>JBEBJR010000018.1:0-102589 GCA_040079845.1 Casimicrobium sp.
GGTGGGGCTGGCGGCGCTGCCGGAGGCGATGGCGGTGTGGGCTGCGGCGCGACACTGGCCGGAGTCGATAGCGCATTGTCCACGCCCTGAATTTGTTGCACGACTGATGCTTCTTCCTGCGCTGAAATTGCCTGATTGCGCGTCACCAGTGTCAGTAATAGTGTTCGCAGCTGAGTTGCCCTAGTGCGAACATCCTGCGAAATCGTGGCGTTGGCAGCGATCAATTTTTCGTATTTCGCGAACACAGGATCCGCTTTGGTTTTGATGCGCAAGAGCGCTGCGAGCATATCCGTGTTGAGCGTGCTCGGCAGATCGGGGGCTGCCATCAGGGATCGGGAACCTGTCATGCTTTGTGCGCTGCGCATCATGCTCATGACATCGTTCGCCGTAAAGTTGAGCGAGCCTGCCGCGACAAGATTGCCTCCTCCGGCCGCAACCAGTCTGGCTGCGTCCACCGCCAGCACCAAGTTGCTCACACTAGCGAAGTAGTTGGCGAGCCCTCGCGTCAAAGACGCGCCATCGTTACCTACAAGTGTCGATCCGTCGTTTCCGATAAGTGACGCTATTCGCGTGATGTACTGTTGCCCGCCGCCTAATTTAGCGAGCGTTGCGGCATTCAGATTAATGAGGTTGCCTGGCCTCGTCGCGATCAGGTTGCCACCTCCAGCTGCGACCAAGTTGCCGCCGCCCGCAGCGACAAGGTTGCCACCGCCCGCAGCAACGAGATTGCCGGCCCCGGCAGCGACTAACGCGCCAGTCGTAACTTGCACGAAGTTACCACCACCAGCTGCGACGATGTTTCCGCTCGACGCGGCGATTACATTGCCACCGCCCGCCGCGACGAGAGTCGCACGATTATTGGTGACGTAAGTGTCGAACGCCTTCAATTGCGCTCTGCCCACGAGATTCATGTTGCTCGCGCTGGCGTATGACTCGGTGGTGTACAGAAACCCTTCACCCCAATTTTGGTTGCTACGTCCAGAATATTTGTATGCGATCACGCGCGCACCGTTGCTTCGCGACTCGCCCTCGATGTCAGCCGACCAACCCTGCTCGTTGTTGAGCTGCCCGGACGATTGCAACTTCCAGCACTGGTCGGGCTGATATTTACACGGGTCCCGCGCTGACGCGTTCGCTTGAGGGCGACAGGTTTCCCAGCGCAAGCCACGCCCCTCTGGGTTGTTGTCGTCGGTACCTAGGCACAGTCCACGCAATTTGATGGGGCCATAGTTGTTGAAGTCCACCTTGTTATCCGGGCCGCAGTAGTCGATGTCTGCGACGCCGTTACTGTTCCCGAGACACATACCGGGGGCGTGGGCGGATACAAACACTGTGCCATGTGCTGCGCTTGCCAGCAGCCCAACGCCAGCCAAGAACAAAATGACGTATTTAAAGAGAAAGAATTTCATCAATGCACTCCTTTCGGGAGGTGAGGATTCATAGAGATCAGAAAACGTTAAAAGCGGACGCCACGCCACTCGCTACGCGCAATTGCTTCACCGTCTCGGCTGATGGCGGTGACGCGCCAACGGACTGCACCGGCACCAAAAGATGCCTTGGTGCGCCACGGTTGCGGCGCACGATATCCGGCGTTGAGATCGATCGCTGAGGCGGGCACTTGCGCGGCTGCCATCAGGTGACCACTTGCATCAGTAGCTTCAAGCAGGTACACAGCAGCGTCAGGTGTTGCTTGCCAACGGAAGTTGACCGCCTCGTTGACGGCGAACTTATGGTTTACCGAAGGCTGACTAAGCGTAATTGGCGCCAGCGCGCTCGTTGACCCGTGGCTTGCAAAGCTGCCGACAAAATAGCGCGCCGTCGGAAGCGCGAAGCCCGCCGCGCCGGAAGCGAACCCGCTGTCGTTGTCTGCGCCGATCGCCGCATCCGCAAATAGTCGTAGCACCACGCGATACGCACCATCGACACGTACTGGGAAGCGCGACAAATCCGGCGGAGTTAGCGTTACCTGGCCAACTGCTGTCTGGTAATGCTGAAACGTGCCAACCACGGCATATCGGCGTTGCAGGCCTCGCTGCGACAGCGGAAGACTTGCATCGGGGATTAAGTCGCTCTCGGTGGGCTCGGCGTCACCTGGTTGAACTACTTCCCATGCACCTCGTAACCAGCCGCTGCCCGTGAAAGCAAGCTTTGCCTCGATCATCGGCAGTGCGTCACCGCGCTTTAGAAACACGATGGGTTGTTCGCCGCCTTGCTTGAAGTACATGCGCATATCAGTGATCGCGATGGGCTGGTTCGCCACATTGCCAAGCAACTCGATTGCGACTACGCCATACTGGTTAGGAGAGAATTGGCGTGCGAAATAGTATCGGTTGCGTCCGCTCTCCCTTACAAATCGCGATACCGCCGAGGGCACACGAATCGTCTCGCGCACGGATCGAATGTAGGTGCCAATTCGTGTGCTTTGAAACGAACCGGCAAGGGTTGGATGGCGTGCGAACTGACTGCTGCTAGTGCACGGATTGCCCGTCGTCGTGTTGCCCGCTGGCAGCGTTGCGATTAAATCGAGACAGAACACGCCCTCCCCTGGGGTCACGTTTGATGTATTGCCGGTAAATGCATATGTCAACACTTGCGTGAGATCGCTGCTGATGTTGCCCACCAGACGCTTTGGCGAAACGTCAGTGAGCGTTGATGGCCCCGCGATCACGGGTGCGGTCGTCCCGAGACCTGACAATGCGCTGCTCAAAGTAACGGCCCCGGCTGTGACTCTCAGGTCTCCGATGTATGTCTGTGCGGCCGGCGGGCTAAACGAAACGTTGATTTGGCAGCTCGCGTTGGCCGCAAGCAGCGTTCCACAGTTGGATGTCTGACTAAAGCCGACCGGTACGCTTAAGGTCAAACCGGAGAGCGCCGTAGCGCTGGAGTTCGTCAAGGTGAAGGACTGAGTCACCGCAGCGGCGCCAATGGCCACCGCCCCGAAGTTAGCGCTGCCCGGTAGTAAGGTAGGGCTTGCACTGGCGGGTGCGGCGACACCGTTGCAGGTGACGTTGGACGAAGCCGTGAAAGTGCCGACCGTGACGCTTGCGGTACCGGACAACGCGCCTACAGCCGTCGGTACGCAGGTCATCGTGATTTGGCAAGACAAGTTGGACGCCACCAGCGCTGGACAGTTGGAGGTTGCGACAGTCCACGAAGGGTGTGAGATCGAGAGCGGAGGGTTGGTACTGGTGAATCCAGTAGAGAAGGTCACGGATTGGCTTGGTGAGGTTTGACCCACTTGCACGTTGCCGAAGTTGATGTTGGCAGGTAGCAGCGTGGGCGGAGCCGACGTTGGCTCAATGAGATTGACGCGAACTATGGCAAAACCAGAGGTGCCGAAACCCTGTCGCCAGTACATGAATCGATTGCCAGCGGGCTGCCCCGCGGCGACGGCGTCGGCCAACAAGCTTGCGGCTTGTGTAGGCGTAATCGTGCCAGTGAATCCGTAGAGTGTGCCGGCTGCGGCGACCGGATTGACGGGTGTAACGCTTGAAGGTGAGCATCCGCCGGCGGCGGGGAATATGATCCCGTTGGCTGGCACCGGCACGCCCACGCTGGAGCAAAATAGGCTTTGAGAGGACACTGTTTCACCGATTGATCCGATGACGGAGAAACTGTAGACACCTCCTGTTGCGACGTTGATTGGTATTTGGGTCGGTGTGACGCTGGTAAGCGTGGACCATGCAGGCAGCGTCAGCATGCTGATGGCTAGCGCCAACGCGAGCTTGACGGCTTGTCCGCAGACACTCCGAATTCGCTTTAAAGTCCCGATGAATAGCATCAGCGGCGAGGGCGGGTTGTTGTAGTTCATTTGTCGTCCCTTCAAAACAGCGCGATCGAGATATTGAGCGTGACGCCAGCGTTTCGTGTCGACGTCTGTGTGTCGATTAGCCCTTGCAGCGTCCTGTTATTGGCGTAACTGACGAACTGTCGCAGGCTGAGCTGAATGGCTTGCGAGCCGGAGCCCCATGCGACGGGCAATTTGAAAGTTTTGGTCAGCTGATTGGCAAATCCCCAGTTGCGCGTGCCGGTGGTTGCCAAGCTGTCGTAGCTGCGGTCAAAGTTGGCGGAAGAGGTCAGCGCAATGTCGAACGGTAATTGCCAAGACACGCTCGCGTTCGGGTTCCACGTCGTGCGTCGCAGCCCCGTGTCGGACTGACGGTTAATGTTCGGCGTGATTCCAAGATTGAGCATTGATGTGTCGCTGAGCCGCCAACCAAGTTGTGCCCCGTACGTGGTTGTTGCGATGTCTTTACGCTCTGAACCAAGCTGCTTGTTATCTTGTTTGTTGTGACCGCCAGTGAGCGCAAATGTCCATGCGGCACCGGACCAGTTGAGCCCACCGGTCACCGCGTAGGTCGCGATATTTGGAATTAGCGTCGAATCAAGCGTCGTAGGCGCGTGGGTACCCCATTGATGAGAGCGCGTCAGTGACAGGTTGATAGCGGGTATTTCAGGCGACGGCGTCAAGTTGAATAGCTGAGCCGCATGACCCGAGAGCGTGAACTGGGAGTTCTCCACCTTATTGACGAGAGCCGTTGCAACACGTCGCACGTTGTCGTTGCGTGCCGATGTTGCCAGCTGGATGTTGAGTGGCCCGACGCTCGTTATTACGCCGAGCGACGTTTGCTGATAATCCGCAGCCCAACCTGCGCCCAAGCTTTTGTACAAGGGATCGGCGTACTCGTGTTTGAAGGTGACGGTTGATGTGATCGGCCACCGCTCGCCGAAGGAAAGGTCGCGCACAACTTGATAGCTACCGTCGAACAGGTATGCGTTCTTGCGCGCAGCTAATGTGGTGGGCGAAAAACCGTCGCCGATCGAGCGGTATTGACTGCTAGCGTACGCTGCATCAAAGCGCCCTCGTGCATCTTCGGTAGCCGCCAAAATGCGTAGGCCGATCCCGGCACTTTCTTGCGTTGACGTTGCTGCCGAGGTATTGATGCCAGGCTGCGTTCGCGCGACTGCTGCGTCGAGCACTGCCGCCTCGAAGCGAAGGCGTCCTTTTGCCTCCGGGTACGCTTCGAACCCCAACGTTGCACCGGCGAAGTGGTGGGTATCATCGTATACCCCTAACAATCGATCCGCGCCCACTACCGCCGAACCATTGTGCGCATTGAGCGTGACGTCAAACTGCGGGCTCACCGGGTAGCTGAGTGTTGCTCCCCGAAATGACAGACCGTTCATCAACAGCGGATGTGATCCAGCGTTAATGTGGCCCAGCCCAAACTTAGCCGCGCCCAGATTGCCTTCTACTAAATAGCTTGCAAGGTCTACTTTTTCGGCGGCACTCGCGCGTTGAGCGAACCGTAACGCTTGGCTGCGAACACTGCTTCCCGCAGCGTTCACTTGTGCTCGCAGCGTCCAGCCGCCATGGGCATCACCACTCCAGTCGTCGGCGAGACTTCCTTGCAGACCGCCTGTGTGAGTGTTGATCGAGGTACTTTCCTTGCCGACCGAAGCGGCGCGCGTGTGGCCGAGCGCGCCGGTCAAATCGATTTTTGGCTTGAAACTGCGCTGCGTGGCGGCCGAAGTTGACGTTAGCCCTGCAGTTTCCGGCGACGCAACTACTAGCGGAAGACGAGCAACCGCTGTCCAAGCGGCACCGTCGTAGAACATGACGACAACGTCGTGAGAGCCCACCGGTAGTCCTAGCGGACTGGGGCCATAAGTCGCAGCGGTACCGCTAAGTTGTAGCGCAGCCGTAACGTCAGTGGCACCGACAAAAACCGCGATGCGCCCGGTGAGCGCCTCTGCACTCTCCGAGAAGTTCAGAGTTAGTGTTGAGGTCGGTTCAAGCGTTGTTGTCGCAAAATTGTGCTGAGTCACTGAGACTGCTGCGGCACGACTCGTAGACGAAAGGCACGCCAAAAACAGCGCACAAGCCAGTGGAACTCTATTTTTCATTCGCCGCGTCAACCTCACTGGATGAAGCATCACCGGCTTAAGTGCAATGTTGTGGCTTGACATGACTACCTTCGATTGCGTTACGTTGGGTGTTGAATGGACGTCGTCGGGCAGCAGAGTCGAAAAGCGGACGCCTGCCGATCACTTCGTATTCACAATCGCAAGAAATGGACTGAAAGTGGCTCACGCTGTGGTGATTTATTTTTTCCCCCTGCGAGGAGACGTGCTGGCCAAGACCGCCCGTGAACTCATCGGCTTTTAATGAGCTGCAACGAGTCGACTGACGAGTGCCGGCCTTACTAGCGGAAAGCAAAACCTGCTTGAACCACATTTACCGGTTCGCCCAGAGTCAAGTTGCGAGCTAGCGCTCAGTGGCTTAGCCTTAGCCGCGATCGTCTAAGCTGGCCTTTTTTGCGTGAAACTCGGTCAGCGTGGGACGTCCCGCATTGCGCGAAGGTCGCGTTGATCGCCAAGTTGCGCTGTAGCAGGCGACGACTGTCGAGTGCGGACGGTTGGCAATGGATTGGCGTGTGCCGACGGACGTAGCGCCTTATGGCTTGGTGAGCCTAACGCCGATTGATCGGCATTTTTCGCCAAGTGCGGCCATCATTTTCGGCGACCGAGTTCGTGCAAAGGGCGCTTCGAAAGCGATCAAGAGACGGTTTTGTCCGTAGCCTCGGATTGCATCGGCGACCTAATGCGCGCGCGCGACCGTACACATCAAAGCTGCCCGCGCAACTGCTCCGCCGCCGCCTTTAGCGCTGGCACGCAGCGCTTCATCGCCGCGCTGGCGGTCATTGACGAAATCGCCATCGATACGCCAATTGAGCCGACCAACTGGTCGTTGTTGTCTAAGAGCGGTACGGCGATGCCGCGCAGACCCGATTCGAACTGCCCTTCCGTCACGCTGTAGCCCTGTTCGCGCACCTTCGCCAAGACGCGACGCAGGGCGGCCTTATCGGTGATGGTTTGCTGCGTGTAGGCGATTAGCGGATGCTCGGCCAACCACCGTTCAAGTGCGGGCTCGGTCAATCGGCTCAGCAGCACGCGGCCCGCAGCCGCCGTATGCGCAGGTAGGCGGGTGCCCGGTTCGATAAGCGTCGACAACAGTTTTGCGGCGCTCACGCGGCTGATGTACACGGCGTTTGCGTCCTGCAATACCGCGAGGTTTGTGCCTTCGCCTAGGGCGTCGGTGAGCTTTTGTAGCACCGGAAGCACGGTGCGCGGTAAACGCGAAGACGCTACGTACGAGTGCCCCAATTGCATCACCTTTGGCGTAAGCCAAAACGCCTTGCCGTCGGTGGCCATGTAGCCCAGCGCCGTGAGCGTCATCAAGTACCGACGGGCGGCAGCGCGGCTGAGGTCTAGTCGGGCGGCGAGCTCGCTTTGCGAAAGGCGCGGCGTGGCGTCGTCAAACGCGCAGATTACTTCCAGCCCTTTACGCAAGCCGTCGATCATGTCGGCCTTGTGCGCGTCGGCGGGAAACGCTGTGTGTGCGCCCGCTGAGGCGTTATGAGCTTCTATAGGTGAACGAGGTTTTGCGTTCATGCGTGTTAGAGCTTTTGCTTGACATGTCGTTTTGAATGTGTTCTATTATCGCACATAAGTTCGATAATCGCACAAAAGTTTGTAAATAGATTTCTGCGGAACGGCAAAAGTGCAACGCGCTCGGGCAATGAGCGCGCTACATTTGATGACCCTTCCAACTCGAAAAACAAAGGCGCTCGCATGACCAATCCTCTCGGAGTCGACGGCATTGAATATGTGGAATACGCAACCACCGAACCACAGGCATTCGGTGCTGCGTTAGAGCGCCTTGGCTTTGTCGCCGTCGCCCGCCACCGCAGTCGCGAAATCGTGCTTTACCGTGCCGGCGGCATGAACGTGATTGTGAACGCCGATCCGGCCGTTGCCGGCAGCACAGACGACGGCGCGCAGGCTCCGCGCCTCAAAGCCTTCGCGCTTCGTGTACATGATGCCGCCGCTGCGTATTCGCACTGCATCGAAAAAGGCGCGTGGCCATTGGGCGGTGATCCTGCGCCACGCGTGGGTGCGATGGAGCTCAACATTCCTGGCGTGTTGGGCGTGGGCGATAGCGTGATTTACTTTGTGGATCGCTACAAAGAATTTTCGATTTACGACGTCGATTTTAAAAAATTGCCCGCTGCATCGGTTGCGAACCCGGCGATTGAAGGAATGCATTTTTTCGGAATCGTTCAGGCCATTGAAGAGTCACGCACCAAAGAGTGGACCGATTTCTACAAAGAGCTTTTCGGCTTTACCGTGTTGCCGCAGGGGCAGTACTTTGGCGTGTTGCCAAAAGGCACGTTGCTTGAAAGCCCGTGTTGCAAGTTCTATCTGCAACTGGTTGAGCCGCCGGAGCAGGCTGCCGTGCTTTCGTGGCAAGAAAAGCTCACACGGGTTGGTTTTGGCGCACCCGACATTCCTGCGTTGGTGGCTGCGCTCACCGCGCGGGGCGTTAAGTTCATCGAGAGCAACAGCGTGCACACTAGTGATCGTGGTGCAGTGAGTTATCTCGGCGGCACGTCGTTCGAATTCGTCAAGAGCCACCTGACAGAAGGCTCTGCTGGCTTGTGATTGCAATCTCCGGCACGACAAAAATTTTCCCGGTGATTGGCTGGCCCGTTGAGCAAGCCAAAGCACCGGCGATTTACAACGCGTACTTCGCTAAACACGGCATCGACGCGGTGTGTGTACCGATGCGTGTCTCGCCTGCGGATTACCCGGAGTTTGTGCGTGGTTTGATGCGCGTGCCGAATGTGGGCGGCGTATGTGTGACGATTCCACACAAACCCGCGACGGTCGATATTGGCGACTTCGCAACGGACGCCGCCATCGCCTCGGGGGCTGCCAACGCAATCTTTCGGGCTGACGATGGTCGCATCGTGGCGGACTTGATCGACGGAGAAGGCTTCGTGCGCGCGCTTGACCGCACGACGATGGACATTGGTTTTGATTACTCAAACAACGCCGCACTGGTCGTTGGATGTGGCGGTGTGGGCAGCGCCATTGCAGTTTCACTCGCGGGGCGTGGCATTGCAAATCTCGCGCTCGTGGATATTGATCCGGACGTGACCGCAGCTTTGGCTGATCGCATTGCGTCGCGTTATTCCAACGTGCGCGTTCAGTGTTTCTCGGTCGGGCAGGCTGATGAATCACAGTACGATTTGCTGGTGAACGGCACGCCGCTAGGTATGAACGCGGGCGACGCGATGCCGTTTTCTGTTGCCAACGCAAAGGTGTCCGCAGTGGTTGCCGATTGCGGCATGAAGACGGAAGACACCGAGCTGTTGCGCTTGGCTGCTGCGCGCGGTTTGCGCGTGCAGAAAGGCAAAGAAATGCTTTTCGAGCAAGCGCCGCTCTACATGGATCGTTTCGGTTGGCCGGGCAGTACGGCCGCAGAGTTTCGTGCGTTGGGGGTGCTGTGAATCTCGCTGATTTCTCACTCGACACCATCACTCTCGCAGGCTCGCTAGAGAGCAAGCTCGACGCGGCGGCGGGCGCGGGCTTTAGCCAGATCACGCTCTGGGCGAAAGATTTGGTGGGGCACCCCGATGGCTATGAAGCGGCGCTCAACGAAGTGCGACTCTCCGGTTTGCGCGTAAACGCCATTCAGGTGATGCGCGATTACGAAGGGCTGTCTGGGCCGCTGCATCGCTACAAGATCGAAACCGTTAAAACGATGCTTCGGCTGTGTGAATCCGTTGGTGCAGAGCGCTTGCTGATTTGCTCATCGACTTCCGCGCATGCCTCTGGCGACATCGATCACATCGCTGCGGATTTGCGCAAAGTGGCGATGCTAGCCACGCCGCTTGGCATTCGCGTTGGCTACGAGGCGCTCTCGTGGGGGCGGCACGTGAGCGACTTTGAGCTGTCGTGGGAAATTGTGCAGCGTGCGGATCGCGCCAATCTGGGCGTGTGTATCGATTCGTTTCATCTGTTGGCCAATTGCGGGCTCAACGGCACCAACTTCGACGCGTTGGCTTCGATTCCAGGCGAACGTATCGCGTTTGTGCAGCTCTCGGACTTTTTGTGGAAAGCGGTGCGCACGCCCGAGGAGCGCATCGAAACCGCGCGCCATCTGCGTGTGTTTCCGGGCGAGGGCGTGCACAGCGCAGAGCTCTCGCGCATGATTCGCATGATCGATCAGTCGGGATACCGCGGCGACTGGAGCTTTGAAGTATTCAACGACGACTACGTGCAGATGCCGGGTGAGGCGGTCGCTGCCCGTGCGCGTGACGCCGCGATGTGGGTGGCCTCGCAGAGCACACGGCGCAGCCTGCCGCGTACAACTATTCGTCCGTAACTAAATTGATTGTGTTTATAAAAAGGGGAGGCAACCGCCATGACTGATTTTCTGCAGCTCTTGTTGAGCGGCGTAGCCACGGGGGCCATCTACGCGATGGCCGCTCTGGGCTTTACGCTGCTGTGGCAAGCGGCGGGCACCATTAACTTTGCGCAGGGCGAGTTCGTCATGCTGCCAGCCTTCGCCATGCTGATCGGCATGTCATTTGGCTTGCCGCTATGGGCTTCGTTCATCGTGGCGGTGGTGCTCTCCATTCTCGTGCTTGGTGCCGCATTCAAAAAATGGATTGTGGACCCGATGCGCGGCACCGGCGTTGTCGCCGTGGTGGTGGCTACGCTGGGTTTGTCGATCGGCCTCAAGTCGTTCGTCAAAGCGGCCTACAGTGCCGAGCCGCATCCGTTCCCAAGCATTTTTGGTGACGAAGTGTTCAAGCTCGCGGGCGTGACAATTTCGTATAGCGATGTAGGTGCGCTCGTTTTCGCGGGCCTCATGGTGCTAGGTCTGCAAACGTTTTTGAACAAAACGATAACCGGCCGCGCCATGCAGGCCGTTGCGCAAAACACGTTTTCAGCCGAAGCGCTCGGCATCAACGTGAAGCGCATGATTTTTTATACGTTTGCGATCAACGCGATTTTGGTGGCGGTGACGGCGCTCCTCATCACGCCAACCTACCTCGCCAAATTCGATATGGGCGACAACATCGGTTTGAAAGCCTTCTTCGCCGCCATCATCGGTGGCTTCAATAACTCGCGTGGCGCGCTGCTTGGCGGCGTGCTTGTCGGCGTGCTCGAAAACTTGGCTGGCGCGTATCTTTCACCCGCTTACAAAGACGGCGTAGCGCTGGTGCTGTTCCTCGCCGTCATTCTTGTGAAGCCTGACGGTTTGCTTGGCACAGCACAAGAGAGGAAAGTATGAAAACGACCAAACTTCTCTCGACGCAGCACATGGTGGCGCTGGCCGTTGCGCTCGCGGCGCTGGCCGTTGCTCCGGCAATGCTAAAAACCTACGGGTTGTATTTACTCTCGCTATGGTTGGTCTACGTGATCGCGGCGATGGGGCTCAACCTTACCGTGGGCTACGCAGGCTTGAAATCGCTGTGTCATGCCGGCTTCATGGGTGTTGGCGCATACACCGTTGCGATCATGATGAAAGCGGGTTTCTCGTTTTGGTTGGCTGCACCAGCCGCCATCGTTATCTGCTTCATCTTGGGCTTGGTGATTGGCTTTCCGGCGCTACGCGTGCAATTGCATTACCTCGGTTTTGCGACCTTGGGTTTTAATCTTCTGCTGGTGCTTTTCTTCCGCAATGAAGAATGGCTCACCGGCGGTACGTTTGGCATCCAAAACATCAAGCGCCCAGATTTCATGGGCATTGCGTTGGAAAGCAATACGAATTTTTATTACCTCGTCCTCGCGATAACCATCCTCTTCGCCGTTCTGCTGGCGCTGCTGTTGCGCTCGCCATGGGGGCGCGCATTTGCCGCCTTGCGCGACAACCCGATTCGCGCGGAAAGCACGGGCGTGAATATCACCGCTTACACGCTCATGTCGTTCGCGATTGGCGCGGCCTACGCGGGGATCGCGGGCGCGTTATTTGCGCCGCTGGTGAATTTCATCGAGCCGGCGCCTTTTGGCATTTCCAACTCGCTGCTGTTTTTGATGATGGTCGTGATTGGTGGTTCTGGACGCTTCTACGGCCCGGTGCTGGGTGCAGCGATTGCGTTGCTGTTGCCCGAGTACTTGCGCTTCCTGAAAGACTGGTATCTCGCGGTGTTTGGTTTCACAGCCGTAGCCATGATGATCTGGTTGCCGGGCGGATTGCTATCGATGAAAGAATCTTGGCAGCTTTCGCAAGCGAAGCGCGCAGCCAAACAAAAGGAACTTGAACAAGCTGGAGGTGCAGCATGAGCATTCTGTCCGTCCATGACATTAAGAAAAGCTACGGCGCAATTCAGGCGGTAGGCGGTGTGAGCTTCGACGTGAAGCCGGGTGAAATTCTTGGCGTGATCGGCCCGAACGGTAGCGGCAAAACTACGCTGTTCAATTCGATTCTCGGCCAGATTCGCCCGGATAGCGGTAAGGTGGAATTTGAAGGCGTTGATATTTCCGGCAATTCGCCGCTCGAAATGTCGCGTCTCGGTATCGGCCGCACGTTTCAAAACTTGCAGGTGTTTGGCAAGCTGTCGTTGCGCGAAAATTTGATCGTTGCCGCGCAAGAACATCACGGCACGTTTTGGGGCCGCATGTTTGCCAAACCGGACAACGGATTGTCGGATCGCGCGCAAGAAATGCTCGACATGTTCCGCTTGAATCACGTAGCCGATTTGCCCGCGGGTTCGCTGTCGTACGGCCAACAAAAGTTGGTCGACATCGCGATGGCTTTTATGCCTGCGCCGCGTTTGGTGTTGCTCGACGAACCTTGCGCGGGTGTGAACCCTTCGCTCGTTGATGGGCTGCGCGAACTGTTGGTTGAGTTGAACAAAAAACAGGGCGGCAGTTTCGTCGTCATCGAACACAACATGGACTTCGTGATGAAGCTCTGCCACCGCGTGGTGTGCATGGTGGAAGGCAAAGTGTTGGCTGTTGGCAAACCAGAAGAGATTCAGGGCAACCGCGCCGTGCTGGAGGCATACCTTGGAAACTAACACCCCAAAATCTAGCGGCGCATTGATTGAGTTCGACAAAGTGGTCGCGGGCTACACGCACCTCACGGTGTTGAACGAAATGACGCTTGATGCTCGCAAAGGCGAAATCACTCTGCTGATTGGTCCTAACGGTGCGGGCAAATCAACCGTGCTCAAAACGCTATTCGGCATGCTCACGCCACGCTCGGGTCAAGTGCGCTTTAACGGCCAAGTGATTAACGGCCGCACCCCGCGCCAGTTGCTCGCCGACGGCATCGCGTTTGTGCCGCAAGGGCGCAATCTGTTCGGTTCGCTTTCCGTGTTGCACAACCTTGAGCTGGGCGGTTTGCACCTTGAAAAGCGTTTGCTGCGTGAGCGTATCGCTGAAGTCATGGAAATGTTTCCTCGCTTGAAGCAACGCGTGGATTCGCGCGCTGCGTCGCTCTCGGGCGGCGAGCAAAAGCAGCTCGAAGTCGGCCGTGCGTTGCTCGTGAAGCCGGAGGTACTTTTGATTGACGAGCCGTCGATTGGCCTCGCACCGATTATTGTGCAAGACGTGATGAAACTACTGCGCACGCTCGCCGATTCGGGCAAGAGCGTGTTGATGGTGGAGCAAAACGTTCGCACTGCGCTTAAATATTCTGACCGTGCGTTGGCGTTGGAGATGGGCCGTTTGGCCGTTGACAAGCCTGCCGCTGAATTGCTAGATGACCCGAATCTCAACCGTCTGTTCTTGGGCGGGCACGCGAAGTAAGTGCGAGTCCCGCTATTATTTTTGTAAACCATCGTTTTCTACTGGAGGAAAAACCATGAAAACCCAAATCGCCAAAACCATTGGCGTCACCACGACAATCGCCGCTGCGTTGTTTGCAGCTTCTTCGTTCGCCCAAGCCATCAAAGTGGCGCAAGTCGTTGAGCTTTCCGGCGGCGGCACCGCTGCGGGCACGCAATACCGCAACGGCGCCAAACTCGCCATCGCCGAAATCAACGCTGCTGGCGGCATCATGGGCAAGAAGCTCGAAGTGCTCGAAATGGACACGCAGTCGCAGCCCGCAATCGCCAAAGCGATGACGGTCAAAGCCATCGACGAGAAAGTCACCGCGATTTTCGGGCCTGTGTTCTCCGGCTCGATTCTCGTCAGCCAAACCGAAAGCCAAAAGGCTGCGATTCCAAACTTCACCGGCGGTGAAGCATCGAACGTAACGGCGCAAGGCAATCCGTACATTTTCCGCTCGTCGTTTAATCAATCCATGGGTATGCCCAAAGTGGCGAACTACTTGGCAACCGACCTGAAGGCCAAGAGCGTTACCGTTGCATTCGTTAACAACGACTTCGGCAAAGGCGGTCGTGACGCAATCATCAAAGAACTCACCGCGCGTGGCGTTAAAGTTGCCGCTGACATTTCGACCGATCCGGGTCAAGTGGACATGTCTTCTGCTGTGTTGCGCATCAAGCAAGCTGGCGCAGACGCGTTGTTCGCATACCTGAACGAAGAAGAGTCAGCGCGTTTGCTCAAAGAGCTGCGTAAACAGGGCTACGACAAGCCTATGGTCGGCGAGACCACGCTCATGGGCGCGAAGGTTATCGAGCTGGCAGGCTCCGCAGCCAACGGCGTTCGCGGTCACGTCGGCCTCACCGCTGATGCGCCCGCGTTCAAAGAGTTCGGCGCGAAGTACGAGAAAGAGTACAAAGCGAAGTCCGACCACAACGGCATCAAAGGCTACTTCTCGGCGTACATGCTGAAAGCAGCGATCGAAAAGGCCAAGAGCACCGACGGCAAAGCAATTGCAGCTGCGATGAAAAATTCGTGCTTCCGAGTCAAAGACAACCCAGGCATCATGCTCGACGTGTGTTTCGATGACAAGGGTGACATTGACCGCGAAAGCTTCCTCGTGGAAGTCAAAAACGGCAAGCAAGAAGTAACGGCCATGTTGCCGATGCTCAATAAGCGCTAATCACGCATGCGTTGAGTTCGACTCAATGAAAAAAGCCCGCTTCGGCGGGCTTTTTCTTTGGGGCTATGAGTAGTTTTAGGAAATTGCAAAATCCACTATTCAATCGTTACTGGGTTAGCGAGCTACCTGAAGTTTGCCCTGAGCCGCTGTCATTCCCGCGAAGGCGGGAATCCAGACCGTGCGCTTCGCAGGCGTTCGTTGAGCGATCACGCTGGCGCTATTTCGGTCTGGGTCCCCGCCTTCGCGGGGACGACAAATTTCACGCGACCTTGCTAATCTGGAATCGTTAGACTTCCATGTGTCCGTTAAAACATGTTTGGATCCGCAATGCAATCCGTCCCAGTGACTGCTATCCCATTTGGCGACGAAGCGACAGGCGCATGCGTTTGCTGTGGTCGCCCCACGTACACCGGTGCTGGAGAGCTTCGTGCCGAGGCGCGCGCGGTTGCGGACTACTGGTACCAATGGACTGATGGTCACGAGGGTCGCTTCTGTCTTGCCATTTGCCCTCGCGGTAACGACGGAGAACCTGTCGAGGGTGGTGGAGTCGCTGTCCTCTCCGCTCATCAGACCTCGGAAGACGTCGTCTACACCGTCCTTGAGCCCGAAGAGTCGCCATGGTCCGACTTCGGCGTCTTTGGGCCGGTTCTCCCTCGCGCGGTTGCGCTTGCGGGCCAGTGGGAGTGGGGACTGTTCGCGATCGTCGACGCCGTCGCTGCCAACGTGGCGCGTCTCACCAGTCGAATCTTGAGCGTTTCTTCGAGGCTCAATTAAAGGCTCACTCGTCGTGGCCTAACCGTTCGTTCGAGCGGACACGCGCCGGTGGGACTTACTCTGTTGAACTTGCAGTCCGCGCGCCGGCGCACGCCGCTCAACTAGCTCGTTAGGCATCACGCTCAGCTCCTAAGAAGCTTCTCGTCCCACTCAGTTCACCCACATCGAAAGCCCCGCCGCATGATCACTCGATTTGCTCTTTTCGACGGCCACGTCAAACCCAGCGACATGGAGGCATTTCGCGCTGCTGTTTTGGCGGAAGTTCTCCCGCATTGGAATTCCTTCCCCGGAGTCCTCGCTGTACGAGTTTGCTTCTCCAATGAGCGTGATGACGGCGCGCCTGAGTTTCCGCTCATCCTGGCGATCAGTTACCCCGACAGAGCGGCTGTTGATGTGGCGCTCGCCAGTCCTCAGCGCGCTTTGGCGGTGGCGGCTACGAATTCAATACTTGCGCGCTACTTTAGCGGGCGGGTTCACCACCACATTACAGAGGCGCATGAGTACGTTGCGCAGAATTAGCGACTCATGCCGCGCTAGGTCAATAGCATCGAGGCCACTTAGAAGCGCGACTGAACTTGCGTTGATCGGTTTATCCGCGCCTCGCGATTCGGTTTGATCGCTACTTCGCACCGCTAAGGTTCTATTTGATGCTTCACTCAACCCCCACTCACCCCGCATTTCGAGGCGGTTTGCTGGCTTTGCTAGCGGCCGCGCTCTTCGGGGTAAGCACGCCACTCGTGCAGAAATTTGGCGAAGGCATCGGTGCGTTCAGCACGGCTGCGCTGCTCTACACCGGGGCAGTGATGGTGGGTGCCGTATCGCGAAAACGTGTCGAACGGGAGGCACGTGTAACCCGAGCCGACACGCCTCGTCTGATCGCTGTGGCGTTGTTTGGTGCCGTGATCGGGCCGGTGGCGCTCGCGTGGGGTCTGCAACACACGAGCGGCACGAGCGCGTCGTTGATGCTCACGTTGGAGGCGTTATTCACGGCGCTACTGTCGTGGAAACTCTATGGTGAGACGATGGATCGTCGCGTCTGGACAGCGATGTTTCTACTGCTCGCGGGCGGTGCGATACTGGTGCTGGATCAAGGTCGCGGTGGCGGTATTGAGCTTTGGGGCATGCTCGCTGTGTTGTTAGCAACTGCGGCATGGGGCATGGACAACACGCTGTCTCGCGCCCTCGCCGAGCGTGACCCCAGTCAGGTGGTGATGCTGAAAGCCGCGCTTGGCGTGAGTGCGACGACGTTGCTGGCGGTCGTATTTGGCGAACGCGTACCGCCGTGGCAGGCCGTGCTTGCGCTGATGGCTATCGGTGCCACCGGCTATGGCCTGAGTTTGCGTTTTTATCTTTTGGCGCAGCGCGCATTCGGCGCGGGCCGCACCGGGTCGGTGTTCGCCTTCGCCCCGTTTATTGGCGCTGTGCTCGCGTTTGCGTTGGGGGATCGTTCAGCGAGCTTGGTAATGGCCGTCGGCGGGTTGCTCATGTTGCTGGGCGTTGCGTTGCATCTGGCGGAGACCCATCACCACGAGCACACGCATGACGCGCTTGAACACGAACACGCGCACACGCACGACGACGGGCACCACGAGCACCTACACGCGGATGACGCGCCCCTGCCTGTAGGCGCGCACAGTCACCGGCACCGCCATGAGCCACTGCGGCATGCGCATGCACACGTGCCCGACGTACATCACGCGCATCCGCATTAACTAGCGTTGACTGGTATCGAGACGTAGCGCGCAATTGTTTGGACTATCGAGGTCTGCGAAACTCATCCGCGACCCACGCGTTGGCCGACGACACGTTGAGCTTGAATGCCGCGCGCACACGCACCGCCTCCACACGTTCGCCAAATGCGTTTTCGGCGGAGAGCAGGCCGTGCGGATCGTCTTCGTCGGGTACGATTTTTAGAGCGACGGACATTGAGTTCGCGGGCTCGGTGGCCAACGGCGTTCGCGGTCACGTCGGCCTGACCGCTGATGCGCCTGCGTTCAAAGAGTTCGGCGCGAAGTACGAAAAAGAGTACAAAGCGAAATCCGACCACAACGGCATTAAAGGCTACTTCTCGGCTTACATGCTGAAAGCGGCTATCGAAAAAGCCAAGAGCACTGACGGCAAAGCGATGCCGCTGCGATGAAGACGCCTGCTTCAAAGTCAAAGACCGCCCAGGCATCCTGATCGACGTGTGCTTCGACGATAAAGGCGACATTGATCGCAAAAGCTTCCTCGTAGAAGTCAAAAATGGCAAGCAAGAAGTAACGGCCATGCTACCGATGCTCAACAAGCGCTAGTCGCGTTTTCATTGAGTTCGCCTCAATGAAAAAAGCCCACTTCGGAGGGCTTTTTCTTTGGAGCTATGAGTAGTTTTAGGAAATTGCAAAACGCGCCCTCAATCGTTACCGGGTTTGCGAGCTATCTGAAATTAGCCTCTGAGCCGCTGCCATTCCCGCGAAGGCGGGAATCCAGACCGTGCGCTTCGCAGTCGTTCGTTGAGCGATCACGCTGGAGCTATCTAGGTCTGGGTCCCCGCCTTCGCGGGGACGACAAATTTCAACGCGACCTTGCTAATGGGGAATCGTTAGACTTCCATGTGTTTGTCAAATCACGTAGGCGTTACAAACTAAGTCATGGCCACACCGCAGATTCACCTTGTCGAAGGCCCAGTCGGTGCCGGGAAGTCCACTTACTGTATGTCGCTCGCAACTCGCAGAAGCGGTGTTCACATCGCCTTAGATGAGTGGTTCGCGAGGCTCTTCAGCCCAGATCGTCCAACTTCGGATGTTGTTCCTTGGTATCTTCACCGAAAAGAGCGCCTTCTTAACCATATCTGGAGCCATGCCCAAAGCCTGGTCGCGTCAGGAGCATCTCCCATTTTGGAACTCGGTCTTGTGCAGCGGCAGAGTCGCGAGGAGTTCTACCAACGGGCACGCGACGCAGGTATTGAACTCAAAGTCTACGTACTTGAGGCTTCACGGGAAGTAAGACGTAAGCGCGTACAGCGCAGGAACGTAGAGAAGGGGGTAACATTTTCCATGGTTGTCCCGGAGCGCATCTTTGAGATCGCCAGCGACATGTGGCAGAGTCCAGACGAAGTAGAAATGTCAGAGAATCGCATCGAGTTAATCTCCACTGAACCTGGAGCCAGCGACACCTAACTCGATTGTTCGAGCGGAACTGCCGCGAAGCAGTACGCGTGCGCCCCTCAACTTAACGTTCGCCTCAATGGAGCGCTCATGACAGACTTGATTAGCACGGCCTCTTCCGCGATCCAGCTTGTTGGACGCCTGCGCGAGATCAATAAGAGCATTGCAAACGCGGAGTTCGCAAAGGCACTGGCCGACCTCGCCATTGAACTTTCAGAGCTGAAGATTAAGGTTGCTGGCCTCCTCGAGGAAAATGACCAACTCAAACGGCAAGTTGCTAAAAAGCAAACAGCAGAATTGGAGTTCAAAGAATTTGCATACTACTCCGCATCTGGAGATGGCCCTTTCTGCCCCGGTTGCTACGACGGGAATGGCAAAACTATCCGGCTTACTAAGCTCTTCGGGCGATTCACGGACTTCGGCAGCCATGGTTGCCCATCTTGCAAAGCGACCTTTGGCGGGGCCTAACAGCGCTTTGCAGCGGCCCTACCGCGGGCCAGCTTAGCTCCACCATTAGCAATATTGCCACCCGACTCAAAAGCGAACGGATCTCGCGCCTTCCACGCTAATCCGCGCGCAATTCAGTTAACGAGGCTTGCGAAATCCATCCGCGACCCACGCGTTGGTAGACACTACGTTGAGTTTGAAGTCTGCCCTCTCGCGCACCGCCTTCACGCGTTCGCCAAATGCGTTTTCTGCGGAGAGCAGGCCGTGCGGGGCGTCTTCGTCGGGTACGATTTTTAGGGCGACGGTCCAGCGCGCTTCGTCAGTGTCTACCGTCACCGTTTTGTTGAGCGACGCGTGCAGCGCTTGCTCGTGGCGCGTGATGACTTCGGATGCGGTTTTGATTAGCGTGTGAAACGCGGACACATCGAGCGGCTTTGGATTTTTCTTGTCCCGTCCCATCGTCCACGGACCGACCAACGCGGGTTCGGCTTGGCCCTCGACGTACATCTCGACCGCCCAGCCTTCGTCGTCTTGGTTCCTCATGACCTTTGCGGTCCGCTCACGTCATGGACGGCTACTGTTTCCTAGGGCGTGCCGGCAAGGACGTGAACCGGCCGATGTTGTGCGTATTCAAGGTGGATGTCGCGGACTCGTCCGATAACATCTTGTGATCGGGATACGCACGCAAACATGAGGGACTGCCAGTAGATCGCGCACGAGTCGCCGCTGATGAGTCGTTCACGAATTCGGGCAAAGTCGTTAGGGAATTTTTTCCGACGCTGATGCTGAAATACTGTGACCACCGACTCAGGCGGCATCGCGTTGATGAGACGATCAAGGTCGGCATACCGAACATGTTTGTCGCTTGAGCTGCTCTCTGGTTCAAATCCATTGTCTGGATCGAGAAAAGTCACCTGATTCGGAGTCGTTTCAACGCCCGAGAAGAAACAGCGCTGCGCGTCGTTGGCCGCAACTTTCTCGGTTTGATGAACGCTCACCGAATAAGACGTGCGCCCCGCCGTCGGCAAATCGACAATCAGCGCAGGGTCTCGGGTCGACCGTAACTGACGACACAGTTGCAGTATCTCGGGGCATGCGGGAAATAACTCGGGGGCGCTCCGTCCATCCGGTCCCCCATCGTCAGGAGTCATCATCCACACGATTTGGAGGCTGCTGTAGTTGAGTGCTTCCATCAGGAAATGGTGGTAGTCCCACTTGAAACTGTCTTTCGAGTCGCCGAGGTATTGAAGTTTCATGCTGCTACTTGTCCAAATGGTGAATCCGGCAGAGACGTAGAACGCGCCGCCGGATTGATTGTTGCATCGGTCAGTGTCAAGCCGCAATTGTCGCAAGCACACCCAAACCTAATCCCTCAACAACCTGACGCTGCACCGGTGCGGTCGCTGCGTTCACAGCATCCGCGCCAAACGCCTGCCCGACCACCACCCGGTCTGGACGCTGCCCCCGTTGGGTCGCAACAAGTTTTGTCATGGCAACGGCGATGTCATGTGGATTGGGCGCATTGTCAGCGGCGAACATTCCCATGAAGGTCTCGAACATTTTGCCGGGAATGGCTCCAATTTCGCCGTAAGCCCCAGCGCGCGCAGTGTCCGCAGGTTGTTGCGCTGATGCGTACATATTGGTGGGGTACGCGCTGGGTTGAACCAGAACGACATCGACCCCCAATTGTGACAACTCATACCGATAACTGTCGGACAGCGCTTCGACTGCGAACTTCGACGCACCATAGAGTCCGAAGAATGGAAATGTCACCCGTCCCAGAATCGAGCCCACGTTAATGATCAGCCCGTTGCCTTGGCGGCGCAAAGTGGGCAGGGTGGCGCGCAACACGCGCTGCAAACCGAAGACATTGATCTCAAAAAGATCCCTGATTTGCTCGGGTGTGAAACTTTCTGACACGCCTGCGGAGGCAACACCGGCGTTGTTGATCACGACGTCCAGTTTGCCGCCAGATTTTGCAAGTAGCGCGTCGATCGCCGAGCTAACGCTGGCATCAATGGTGACATCGAGTTCGACGGGCTGGACACCTTTGGCGCGCAAAGCGCCAGCAACCGCTAGGTTGCGGCCGGTGATGTCGCGCACGCCAGCAAATACCGTGTGGCCTGCGGCAGCAAGCGTTTCAGCGGTATCGCGGCCGAAGCCACTAGATGCGCCGGTGATGAGAATGGTTTTGTTCATGGTTTCACTGATTGAGTTGGTTGAGCCGAGAAATGGGTTGGCGTTGGGGAGTTGCACTAGCGTTGACACGCGTCGAGAGCTTCTTGTTGGGCGAGGTTCAGACCGGCGACTGGGTCGGCGGTTAGCAATGTCGGTTGATAGCGCACCGCGGCGATATCGGTGATGCCGACGGATCGCAGCCACGCGTCGAAGTAGGTTGCATGGTGATCGGTGCCAAACGCCGCGGGTACACCGGGCGCATAGACACCACTCGTGTAAATCGCGGTGGCGCGTTTACCTTTCAGCAAGCCGGAATACCCCAGCGTCGGGTCGAATCCAAAGAGCAAACCGGGTTGCGTCAGGAGGTCGATGTAGAGTTTCAGGCGGTAGGGAATGCCACCGTTCCACATTGGAACGGTGAACAAATAATCATTCGCGCTCATGAAGCGCTGAGTGATTTCTACGATTTGATCCCACGCAGTTCTACGCGCGCCGTCGAGAGAGCCTTCGCCAAAAAAAGTCATCTTTGCGGCCGCTTTGTCGCCGTCAAATTCGGGCAAAGGGTCGCACCACAGGTCAATTTCGTCGATCACTGCGTCCGGATATCTGGCTCGGTACGCGCGCAGAAAAGTGTCGGCTACGCGCGCCGAGGTTGATTGCGCTCCGCGTGGAGAGCCCTTGACGAACAGGAGTCGTTGCGAGGTAGTTAGTTGCATGATTAGTTTCTGTCTGCGCTCAAAAGAAATTGTTCTGGCGCGGCATGAGCGGCGCAGCGGCGACCGGTTTCATGGGGTGAAAGAACTGTTTGATGTGATTGGCAACTGCACCTGAGTTCTCTTCCAAGGCAAAGTGCCCCCCGTCCAACCAAACAAGTTCCGCCTTCGGCAAATCGTTGAGATACGCCTGTGCGCCCGCAGGGACGAACAACGGATCTCCCTTGCCCCAGACAATCAGCGTCTTAGGCTGATGCTTATTCAGGTAGCTGTGCCACGCATCGAATAGGCCCACGTTTTTTTGGTAGTCAACGAATAGCGCCAACTGAATAGCGTCGTTACCTTTGCGATCCAGCAGCGCCTGGTCGTGCGTCCACGCGTCAGGATTCAATGCCGCAGCGCTCCGTGCGCCGGCCGTGTATTGGAAGACGGTAGTTTCGGCTTTCAGAAAGCCGCGCGCTGCGGCCTCGGTTTCAGCATTGCGCTCTTTCCACAACGGAAGAAATACATCGGCGACCGGCTTGCCAACGCCTTCCATGTAGGCGTTGGCGTTTTGCACGATCAGTCCTTTCACGCGCTCCGGGTGCGCAGCAGCGAGTCGTAAGCCAATCGGACCGCCGTAGTCGTGCATGTAGAAGATCGCCTCGCGCACTCCGATTTGGTCAAGCAACCCTTGCGTTGTCTGTGCCAGATTGTCAAAGGTGTAGCTAAATTCGCTCGGCGTCGGCGCAGCGGAATGACCGAAACCGACGTAATCCGGCGCCACGACGTGAAAGCGATCCGCCAGGCGTGGAATCAGATCGCGAAACATGTGCGAAGAGGACGGGAAGCCGTGCAGCAGTACGATGGTTGGCGCCGTCGTATCCCCGGCCTCGCGGTAGAACACCTTTTGTCCGTTCACCGTCGCGGTGCGGCTGAATACATTGGGAATCGCGTGGGATTCCACGTGTGCTGCGGCGGCGTGAGCGCTGTTGCCCATAGCGGACATCTGCGCGTTCGCCGAGCCGGAGTACTGAAGCGCGACGCAGACGAGCGCTGCCAAAACACGGGGAATAATTTTGACGAAAGGGGCGGTATTTATGGGGGCCACGGTAACTCCAGAAGAAAAGGGAATAAAGTTGATGAAAAATTGAGTAACCTTATTGAGCATGTAACAAGGTTACTTGATAGTCGTAACCGTATTAAAACTCCTTACAAGTTACATAAAGTTCGTCCGAGGTGATAACCTTTGGCGATCTAACCGCACCGAGCCGCTCCAAAGCGCGCGTACAGATTCACTATGAAGCCCGACAACACCGAGACTCGCTCGCCACCCGCAGACTTCGCGCCGATGCGGATCGGCGAACATGCCGCGCTCGACTTTTTGAATAGCGTCGTCGCCCCCAGCGGAGAAACGTTCGACTTCTGTTACGACGGCGACGCGCTAATGCGATGGCTGGAGGGCGTGAAAATCGCTTCAGCAACGGCGATTGCAACGACGCAATCGCTAACGCCCAAGCAACGAGACCGGCTGGCTGCCGACATGCGTTCGTTGCGCGAGTGGTTTCGTCAGCTAGTGTTGCGGTGGAGTGCCGTCGGCGTTCGCGCGATTCGTGCGACTGACATTGCACATCTCAATGCGTTAATGGCTCAAAGTCCAACCGTCGAAGTTCTGGAGCGCGAACCGGAAGGCGTCGTGCTGCGAGCGCAGCCGATTCGCGCCGGGACGAGCGCACTGTTGGGGCAAATCGCCACAATCTGCGCTGAGCTTCTTGCGCAGCAACCCTTCGAAAACGTGCGCAAGTGCGAGAACCCTGCCTGCACTGTGCTGTTTGCAGACAACAAACGAGGGTCCGTACGACGCTGGTGCTCGATGTCCGTCTGCGGCAATCGGATGAAAGTGGCGGCACATCGCGCGCGACAACGAAGTGCCGAATCGGCGAGCGATCAGCGCTCCGGCCCGTAACGCAGAGATAGTGAATAGTGCGCCGGTATGTCTACGAACGATTCGCGTGAGTTTCGATGACGAGCTTTTGCGCTCCAACGGCTGTTGCCCATACTCTTGAAGCGCGCGAAGTGGAAGGCGCGGCATTGGTCTCGCTATGTAACCGCGGATTGAGGCGAGGAATTAGCGCGACTGATGTCGCGCCTACATGCGAATCCGATTGCGATTCGATCACCGCGGTTTGCGAAACTCATCCGCGACCCATGCGTTGGCGGACGACACGCTAAGTTTGAAATCCGCCCGCACACGCACCGCCTCCACTCGTTCTCCAAACGCGTTTTCGGCGGAGAGCAGGCCGTGCGGGTCGTCTTCGTCGGGTACGATTTTTAGGGCGACGGTCCAGCGCGCCTCTTCAGTGTCCACCGTCACCGTTTTGTTGAGCGACGCGTGCAGCGCTTGCTCGTGGCGCGTGATGACTTCCGAGGCGGTTTTGATTAGCGTGTGAAACGCCGACACATCGAGCGGTTTTGGATTTTTCTTGTCGCGGCCCATTGTCCACGGACCGACCAACGCGGGTTCGGCTTGGCCGTCGATGTACATCTCCACGGCCCAGCCTTCGTCGTCTTGGTTCTTCACGACCTTCGCGGTCCAGCCGTCGTCGCGCCAGAGGCGTGGCTCTTTTATCGCCGTGTTTTCGTTTGATTCGGGGCCGTCGTTCGACGGGATGTTTGCTGCTTCGGTAGAGGAGGTCATGCATCAATGCTAACCGTCGCGCGGTGACGCGCGGGCGCGTCGGATTGCCCTGTGGCTTGCTTTACAGCTTTATGCGTCAAGCGACAGCCGGGCGGACGTTGCAGTGTTATTTGGTATTAAGTCGACTATCGTTAAAAAGTGCATAGAACGACCGCATGGCTGTCGCTAGAGCGGAAAAGCTATGTGTGGATTGTGACAGTTTGGTGCGACGGCGTGGGGGCGCGGGCAGTGCAAAATAGCGCTGATTCAATGCTCTTCGTTTGAGTGACTTGTAGGCGCGGACTTGGCCGCGCTTGGCCGTGGCACCCAGCGACGCCAAGTCGTCGCCTACAGTTTGGGTGACGCCAAGTCGTCGCCTCCCGTGTGAGCGACGCCGCGTCGTCGCCTGCGGCATTTACGAAGAATATTTCGCACCGATTTTTTTATTCGCGCCTCGCGCGCACCTTCGCACTTTGATCAACAAAATTTTTCCAACGATTGCCGACGCGCTCGCCGATGTGCGTGACGGCGCGACGATCATGATCGGCGGCTTCGGCGGCGCGGGCATGCCCGTGGCGCTCGTCGACGGACTCATCGCGCAGGGCGCGCGCGACCTCACCATCGTCGCCAACAACGCAGGCAACGGCGAGACGGGTATCGCCGCGCTGCTCGCTGCGGGCAAGGTGCGCAAGGTGATTTGCTCCTTCCCGCGCCAAGCCGATTCGCATCACTTCGACGCGCTGTATCGCGCGGGAAAGGTGGAGCTTGAGCTGGTGCCACAAGGTAACCTCGCCGAGCGCATCCGCGCGGCGGGCGCGGGCATCGGCGGATTTTTCACGCGCGTGGGCTTTGGCACTGAGCTTGCGAAGGGCAAAGAAGTGCGCGAGATTGATGGGCATATGTATGTCTACGAGACGCCGATTCGCGCGGACTTTGCGTTGGTGAAAGCGGAGCAGGGCGACCGTTGGGGCAATCTGACGTTCAGCAAATCCGCGCGTAACTTCGGCCCGGTGATGGCGATGGCGGCGAGCGTCGCGGTCGCGTCGGTTCACAAGATCGTCACGCTCGGTGAGATCGAGCCGGAGCACGTTGTGACGCCGGGAATCTTCGTGCAACGCGTTGTGCTCGTCGAGCAGGAAGCACTAGCCACATGAGCACGACCACCGCTACAACTTATCAGCGCCTCACGCGCGACCAACTCGCAGCGCGCATCGCGCAGGACATTCCCGAAGGCGCGTACGTGAACCTCGGCATTGGCATGCCGACGCTCGTTGCAAACCATCTGCCGGCGCATCGTGAGATTGTGTTGCAGAGCGAAAACGGCATCCTCGGCATGGGGCCCGCGCCGACGCCGGGGCAAGAAGATCTGGATTTGATCAACGCCGGAAAATCACCGGTCACGCTCGTTGCGGGCGGCTCATACTTCGATAGCGCAGAATCGTTTTCGATGATGCGCGGCGGACACTTGGACATCTCCGTGCTCGGCGCGTTTCAGGTGGCGGCCAACGGCGATTTAGCGAACTGGCACACGGGCCGCGCGGGAGATATTCCGGCCGTCGGAGGCGCGATGGACTTGGCCGTCGGCGCGAAGCAAACGTGGGTGATGATGGAACATTTCACGCATCAAGGCGTGAGCAAAATCGTGGGCGCTTGCAGCTATCCGCTCACCGGCGTGCGTTGCGTTACGCGCGTGTACACCGATCTTGCGGTCATGGACATCACGCCTGGCGGCTTCTTGCTGGTCGAAGCGGTTGCGGGTCTCACGATCGACGAATTGCAGCGTGTCTCCGGCGTGCTGATCGCCGCGGCATAGGCGTGGCGCTTCCCGGAGCCTACGCCGGCGCTAGCTCGTCGGCGAGCGACATTGCGCGCGTCATGGTGTCCGTATCCGGCGCGCCGAGACGGCCGCCGAATACGGTGCACTTCAAGCTCGCTGCAATGCACGCAAACTGCGCACCCGCGTCGATGTCCATGCCCTCGGTCACCGCGAACGCGAACGCGCCGCGAAACACGTCGCCGGCGGCGAGTGTGTCAATCGCCGCGACGTCTACGGCGTCCGCGTGTCGAGTTTCACCGTTGGCCTGCCAGTAGAAGCCTTCAGCACCGCGCGTGACGCCGACGAACGCGTTCGGCGATGCGCGCTGCGCGCGCTCAAGTTGAGCCGATGCAGTCCCGGCGCCCACGTGCGCCGTGAGGCCTGACTGGCTGTACAGAACGTGCGACGCACGCGCGGCAACGTCCTGCAACGCATTCGGCTCGCTTCCGTCGACAGCCAAAATCCCCGGAATGCGTGCTGTACGCGCTGCATCAAGCACCGCGGCGGCGGTCTCGGGCCACGTCAACTCGGTCACTACCGCAGAAAACTCGCCGCGCGCGATTCGCTCCAGCGGCAACGCACCGATGTCCGCTTGCAACGCGTGATCGGTCTGCGAAATCACGAAGCGCTCGCCCGAAGGCTCTACGATCACCGAGCGAAACGCGCCGCGCGCCCCCTCGACAAACGTCACGGCGCTGCAATCAAGCCCGGCTTCGACCAGTGAGGCGATGGCGTAACACGCGTTCGCGTCATCCCCAACGCGCGTCCAAAATTCCGCGCGGCCACCCAGTTGCACAACCGCGCAACCCGCCGACGCACTCAACCCATCGCCTAGCTGCACTGCGTCGTCTGGCAGCAGTTTTGCCGAACCCTGTGGAAGGTGTGACACCCGAAAAATCGTGGTCCACGCGCATGCGCCGACGCACAAGATCGGCTTGATCTTGGAAGATGTGACTTGCATTGTTTCCCCGGTCCTGGTGCGATTAGACGCCGCATGCCCCGCTTGGTGTTGTGGAGATGTCAGGCTGTCGTGTCGCGCAACGATTGTTATAAGGCTTATTTACCTTTGTAAATAGTAGCCGGATGCACCATTACGGGTCGGTTCTGGGTTCATTTTTTGGAGACACGCCGAACGCCACACAATCGCGGCTATGAATTTGGCTGCTGCGGAAGCGATTAGCGCGCGGAATTGGCCAACGACTGCACTCCACGATGCGCCGGAAAAAGCCCGGTTGCAAAAACCGCGCCGCCACCGACCAGCAACGCCGATATCCCAAGCGGCACCACCGCCGCGCCAAACGCCAACGGCACCGCCACCGAACAGCTGTTACTCAACACCGAGCGCAACCCCACGGCTTCACCGCCACGCCCTGGCGGGGAGGCCGCATGGAGTAGCGACAGCATATTCGGCTGGCTCATCCCGACCGAGCAGCCAAACAGCAAACCCATCGCCATCAAAAGCGGAGCAACACTCGCCCACGGCAGCGCCATGAAGACCAACGACACCACGAAAATTGCGACACGCAAAATTTGCCACTCGTTGGCGCGTTGCGAAAGCCACGGCATCGTCGCGCGCGCGATGAACGTGCCCAGCGCGAACAACGAAAACACGGTGCCAATCACGGACGCCGAGTAGCCCAGCCGATGCCCCAACACCGGCAGCATCACGATGAACAAGTCCCACGCGGAGGCCATGATCATGTTCACCCAGTAGATACGGCGCATCGTGGGTGTAGCGAACAAATCAAGCGCGCGCGGCTTTTGCGGCACTTCGCGGATCTCGTTCTCGTCATCGGTCGCGGTTTCGGCTTCGGGGTCGGCATGCGGGCCAGGCAAACCGCGCGTGCGCGTTGCCACCAACCACGCCGCGATACAGGCCACTAATGCCAATGCCGCGAACGCCACGCGAAAGCTCACCAGATCAATCAAGACGCCGGCGATAAACGGCCCAATCGTGCTCGACGCTGAATGCCCCAACGCAAACCAACCGAAGTTCGCCAGCCGCTCTTTCGGGCTCGCGTTGGTCACCAAATGGCCCACGGTGTGTTGCGCCGCGACTGACAAAACATTGAAACCAAACCCAATCGTCACCGCCATCACCAAGAGCGTCGACAGCGACAAATACACAACCGGCATCCACGCGCCGACCAGCACCAACGCCATCCCGAGTCGCATCACGCGCGCTGCGCCCGTGCGATCTACCCACCGGCCAATGGACAGCGCAGTAAGCGCGCCGATGATCGAAAACAGCGCCATAAACACGCCGACCAAATATTCGGCGCCGCCTGTTTTAAGAATAAACAGCGAGCCCGTAACGCGACCGCCCGACAGCGCCATGTGGCCAGTCAGGTTAATCAGGATGAGCGGAAGGAGGAAAGGCGGGAAACGGGACAGCACGATGGGAGCGTAACAAAAACGTCACATACGCATGGCTGGCGGGGCCGAAATCGCAGACAAACGCGCAGCACACGACCGAAGTGTTTTCGGTCGGATGCAACTACCAATCAGCTAACGAAATAGACCCGGTTTCCCGTTCGTGGTGAGGCTTCGTCAAGCTCAGCCCTAAAGGCCGCGCTCACCACCGTTCGTGGTGAGCTTGTCGAACCATGAACCGCGTACGGCAGATTTTGTCGACTAATAAATAACGCAACGAGGAAACTAGCCCTTACCGCCCGGCAATTTTATTGGTGGCAATCCACTCTTGGTGGTCGTCGCGCCCGTGCTTGGCACTTTGTCGCCCTTCGGTTTCTTCTTCTCTTTGTTGCTGCGAATTTGACCTTTGGCCATGATGTTTTCCTTTGCGCGTTTCGCGTTGCAAGCGGCGCGTGTGTTGAGTGCCAAATTTCTTTTAGCACCTTGTGCCGTGGGCTGCGCGATGCCCGGCGTCATAACCCCGATAATTAAGCCAATCTTTCGTTTGGTTAGTTTCCGTGCCGCAATCGCTCTCCGCGCTTCAAGTCCTCAACACCACTTTCGGTTACCCGTCGTTTCGCGGCCCACAGGCCGACATCATCGCGCATGTCGAAGCGGGCAACGACGCGTTGGTGCTCATGCCCACGGGCGGCGGTAAATCGCTGTGCTACCAAATCCCCGCGTTAACGCGCAACGGTGTCGGCATCGTCATTTCGCCGTTGATCGCGACCAAGGCTCTGAGTTGATACGTCGAATGTTTGGCATGGGCTGCGAATGTCACGCGATTTCATCGTCAAATTCGCGAGGAACGGCCGGGTGGTAACCGCGTGTATGAGCGGAGATGATGGAATTACGTGATTGTTCCTGCCAGAGATACACTGATCCAACCAGAAAATACGGATGACTCCGATGTTCCAAGTTCTCTCGTTAGTTGTGTGCCTGTTTTTGTTGGTGCCTACCGCGTTCGCAGGCTGGACGCACAGTTTTCAACAAGTTCAGACGGAGAGCCGCGGGAGACTTTTGCGGCCCGTGGTGCATGGTGGTACCGTGCACATTCCGTTCCATGATGATGGCAACGTGCGTGGCTTCGCGCTTGACGGAGGCACAAAGTATGCCCAGAGCATGCGCGTGATGACGTCAAACGAATTTGACAACCGACTTTCGATTCACACTGTCGTAACGCTCCAAGGGGGGGGCGACGTAGTAATGCGCTTAACAGATGGCTGGCAGCGGCGACTGATTCGTCTGCGCGCTGATGGAAGCGTGGTTTGGAGTCTTTCGCAAAATCAAATAGGACTGCTTGACAGTTTTGATGCGTTTCGGTTGCCAAACGATGATGTACTGATTGCACAGGATACGAGCGTCCACCGTATCGCGCCGAATGGACGAATTCTGGACGCCAAGGCGATTTCCATCGTAGGCGAGTCGCCAAAACCGAAATTTGACGTCAGTGGACGTCTGCTTGCGCAGCTGACGACCAATGTGCTTTCTCACCTAGACCCAGCGACGCTCGAATCGACTAATGCGTGGACGCGTCTGAGCGATCGACTTCGCGCGATGGCGCCGGCGCGAGATGGTGGCGCGGTATTACTTACTCAGCGCGGCCTGAGCAAAACTTCGCCGAGCGGCGCGACGCAGTGGACGGTCCCCCTCCCGGGTCTCGTCAACTGGACGTCTGGTGTAGAAAATCGGATAGTGGAGTTGAGCAATGGCACTTGGTTGATCTACGAAGGCCCTGGGAACCCTTCGGATACCAACTTGTACGGCGTGTCCGCGGCGGGCAGTCTGCTATTCCATCGAATGGCGTCTCGATCCGAGGCGCGTTCTGTGTCGGCTGACGGAAGCGTTTTTCTGGGCCCGCGCTCAGGCGTCTACTCGCTCGATCCAGTGACAGGGGGCGCGGCCGTGATGAGCGCAATAGACGCGTCTGACGTTGACGCAATGGCGGTAGTCGGCGCGGACTTGATTTTAGTTGGCACTGCTACGCCGCAGGGCGAAGCGCCGTTTGTGCGCCGCGTCACAACCGGCGGCGAGGTGGTTTGGCAGAGCAGCACGTTGTTAACTCCTGCACCGACTATGACAGGCAACTACGAACACGTTTTCTGTGAAGGTGCACGCCTTCGCGGTGTAGGTTCGTCGTACGACGTTTCGGTGGTGAAGCTTAAGTACCCGACGACGTCGAATCCTATCGTTAGTGAGACGTATTCCACGCAGCGCATCAGTGACGCCGGTGCGTTTGTTTCGGCGAGTACGAACTCGAACAACAATCACTGTATTCCGGCGCGTGACGCTGAGGGAACAGAATACTGGCTTGATCAGAGTGCGGGGCAGTTGCATGCGATGCGTTCGGATGGAACGACGAAGTGGCGAGCCGACGTCTCTGAGTTGTCCGCGAGCACTTCAAAGCCGCTTCGTACGGTCCTAGTGGGTGCAGATTCGGTCGCTGCCGAGTATGGTCGACAGCTGCGATTGCATGACCGTGCAACGGGGGCCCTGCGTTGGGTGACGTACTCCGGTGTTTACGAACGTTCAGGCCGATTTGACGGTGCGGGCGTCGGTTGGTCGGCCGACGTGCTGAGCGGGTTGCTAAGAATATCGCAAACAGGAGTTGTGGAACAGATCAACGCGCAACTGAGCGCAGGGACAAACCTCCTGCCGCTACGAGCGGGCGGTGTGATCGCAGTGAAGGCGCGGCAGGCGATGAAGTATGCGGCCGATGGCTCGCTGCAGTGGACGCTGGACATTGGCATTGCCAATTATGGTATCTATGGAAGTTCGCAGTTGTTTGAGGCAGCCAATGGCGATATCGTCGTGGCGGGAAGCGAATACTCGCTGGTAGGTTCCGGGCAGCGCGGTTTCTTCGCACGCATTCTGCCTGGCGGTACGATGCGACATAGAGTAAGCATCACGAGCTTTGCGGGCAGCGGTGTTGAGCCCACGTCGCACACAGTCAGCGCGGTTGCGGAACGTCCGAATGGCGAGTTGGTCATTGGTCTTGACAACGACACGCCGGGGTCGTTGGCGCCATCGATGCTTCGGACGTACGATCTCAACGGTACTGAGCGCGCCCGATTCGTCGAGCCGTTTCGGTCGCTGACCGGTCTCCAGAACTTTCGATTCTCCGACATTCTCACCGACAGCAATGGAGCAGTCGCGCTCGGGTATGGATACGACGCCGTAAAAGCACTACCGTCGGCATTTCTGATCAAGATTGACTCGCTTGAGGTGACTACAGCGCAGTTGCGGCTGCTCAGTGCGCTACCGACGAATAGCCGCTATGACATTCCGTTTGACGTGACGGTTGGTTTGCGCACGCCATTGGGCGACGTGGTGACGGCGACGCGACCCGTGATCGTAAGGGTAACGAGGGAAGCCACAGGCGGGATGGTGTCCGATGGTGTGTGCACCATTGAAATCGGTCAAAGTCAATGTACGTTCTCATCTATTCGGGCGCATCCAGCAGGGCCGACGGGGCCAGTTACGGCGCGGTTACGAATCAGTGCTGATGGGTATGGAACGCTCGTTAGTGCGGCGTTCGCAGTTTCACCTGCACCAACCAACGTCTCAATTACCATTCTGTCGTCGCAGCCACTGCGCGCGCTGAGCGAAATGCGCTATTCGATTGACGTGACTGCCCAAAATTCTCTTGAAGATGCCAGCGTGTTTGTGGCTACCCCTGGTGGCTGTATCGCGATTTCGACTCCGAATAGTGTGCGTCGTTTCAGGTGCAGTGCGCCCGTGCGGGCACCGTCTGCTTCGTTCAGCTATGCGTTCGCCTCAAGCACAGGTGCATACCAATCCTCCAGCGGGTCGCTGACCGCCAGCGTTGCGCGCTCGCCGATTCAGATTAGCCTTCTGCCAACCGTTCCGTCTAACGTGAAAGCTGGGGCACTTTTTTCCGTTGAAGCCGTCATTTTGCTTCCCGATGGAAAAGATGTTTGGCCCAACACAGGTGGTATTTCGTTAAAAAACGGCGCGAACGCTGTACTTTGCGCGTCGTTGCCAATGAGTGCCAATAACGGCGACACAGCGACGGGCTTTCATCGCTGCACAACTCGAGAAACACGTGTTGGTTCGGATCCGCTCGCACTCGTTGTTGACGCAACTGACCAAATATTGGGTGCAACCCTGAGCATTCCGCTAGTAGTTACAGCTGCCTACGGTATTGAGGGCAGTCTATTCCTTCCGATCGCGGGGCAAATTCCTGATTTTTGCTTTGTGCCACCCGGACCTAGTTGCAATACCTCAGTCCTTGAAACGACCACTGCCCGGTTCGATTGTGTGGCACCGCCGAACTGGCGTGGTTTGCTTTACGTCAAGCAGGTCGGCCAGCGGTATAGAGTGGAGGCGAACCCTATCGGGCCGCTAACTGCGGTTGAGCAACCGTCCGTGTACTGGATGGGCACTAGTACTTTATGCACGCCAGACGTGAACGGTGATGGAAGCGTTGATCTAGATCTAGACGGCGTCCTTATTCTGAAACGATTGTTTGCCATGGATACGGACGCAGATTACTTATCTCTTGCGCATTCTTGTGCCTCGGCAAGCTACGCGCAAGCGACCTCTAGGATCGACCAAGCTATACAAAGTCTGGATTGGGATTTCGACGGAGATGGTAAGGTTCTACCGCTGACGGATGGATTGCTTCTGCTGAGGATGATGTTGGGACTGCAAGGGACAAGTTTGACGGAAGGCGCGATCGATCCGTCCGGGACACGAATCGATGCCTCCTCCATCTATGGGTTTGCGATCTCTCGCTGCGGATCAGCCCTGCGAAATTAGCGTCCTTTGCGCCGCGCGACAGGTTCGTGGTCTAGGGCGTTAACCGGCTTGTCAACGCGCTGACCGTTTGTCGCTTAGTCGTCGCGCATGGGTCGAGGTTCGATGGGCTTAGTGCGCGAAGCGTTGAGCTGTGTGGACCTGATCAGCGCAGTGCAGACATTCGTTTGATGAACTATGACTGCGTTTCAACGGCGTTTGGCGAGAAGGCACAGTCTTGAACTGGCAGGCAAGCCTGTATCGATCGGTAACTCACGCAACACAGTGCATCGCCCGCATAATGACAACATTCCACCCTAGGTTCGTCTCTGTGTCGTCTCCGCTCTCCGCGCTTCAAGTCCTTAACACCACTTTCGGTTACCCGTCGTTTCGCGGCCCACAGGCCGACATCATCGCGCATGTCGAAGCGGGCAACGATGCGCTGGTGCTTATGCCCACTGGCGGTGGCAAATCGCTGTGCTACCAAATCCCGGCGTTAACACGCAACGGTGTCGGCATCGTCATTTCGCCGTTGATCGCGCTGATGCAAGATCAAGTCGATGCGCTGCACGAACTCGGCGTTGCTGCATCTTTTCTGAACTCGTCGCTCACCGGGCAACAAGCCAACGAGACCGAGCGCCGTTTGCGCGATGGCGAAATCAAACTTCTGTATGTTGCGCCGGAACGGCTGTTGACCGAGCGTTTTCTTGAATTGCTTGATGAGCTGCGCGACAACGATCAGCTCGCGCTATTCGCCATCGACGAAGCGCACTGCGTCTCGCAGTGGGGCCACGATTTCCGCTCGGATTACTTGGCGCTTGCCGTGCTCGCCGAGCGCTTTCCCGGCGTGCCGCGCGTAGCGCTTACGGCCACAGCCGACGCGCTCACGCGAACCGAAATTCGCCTGCGTTTGCACATGCAAGACGCACGCGAATTCGTGTCGAGTTTTGATCGTCCGAACATTCGCTACCTCATCACCGAGCGCGTGGACGAGCGCGAGCAACTGCGCGCGTTCCTGCGTGAGCACGCGGGCGAGTCGGGCATTGTTTACTGTTTGTCGCGCAAGAAAGTGGACGCCACCGCCGAATGGCTCAACGCCGAAATGACCAAGGCGCTGCCGTACCACGCGGGCATGGATCAAGACGTGCGGCGCCGAAATCAGTCGCGTTTTCTGCGCGAAGAGGGCATCGTGATGGTCGCCACGATTGCGTTCGGGATGGGCATCGACAAGCCGGACGTGCGCTTCGTCGTGCACCTCGATTTGCCGAAAAGCGTCGAAGGTTACTACCAAGAAACTGGCCGCGCCGGACGCGACGGCGACGACTCCGAAGCGATGATGATTTACGGCCTCGCGGACGTCGTGCAACAGCGGCGTTTCATCGAACAATCTGAGGCCAACGACGACTTCAAACGCGCGGGCCGGACCAAGCTCGACGCCCTCTTGGGCCTGTGCGAAACCACCGCCTGTCGTCGCGGGCGGCTGCTGTCGTACTTCGGCGAATTGCAACCCGAAGGCTACGCCTGCGGCAACTGCGACACGTGCTTAAGCCCGCCACAAACGTGGGACGCCACCGAGCTTGTGCGCATGGCGCTCTCCGCGATTTATCGCACTGGCCAGCGCTACGGCGCGACGTACGTGATCGAAGTGTTGCAAGGCAAAACCACCACGCAAATTCAGCAACGCGGCCACGACCAATCGCCCGTGCACGGCATCGGCAAAGACCATGACGACGCTGCGTGGCGCAACGTTTTCCGCCAAATCGTCACCCACGGTTGGGCCGAGATCGACGTCACCGCCTACGGCGCGCTGCATCTAACGCCCGCCGCCCGCCCTGTGCTACGCGGCGAAGTGCCCGCGATGCTGCGCAAACAACTCGCCGTCACGGCAAGCGCAAAAGCCGCCAAAGCCAAGCGCGGCGCAAAAGGCAAAGTAGGCAAAGACGGCAAACCCGAGGCCGAACTCACCGCCGCCGACGAAGCGCTCTACGACGCGCTAAAGGCCTGGCGAATCGACACAGCCAGAGAAGAAAACGTCCCCGCGTTTGTGATCCTGCACGACAGCGTGCTACGAGAAATCGCGCGATCGCGGCCGAAAGACAAAGATGCGCTTTCGCGGATTAGCGGCATTGGCGAGAGTAAGTTGGCGCGGTTTGGGGAGGGGATTGTGAAGATCGTTTCAGCGAGGTAGGGCGGCACGCTGGCGGTGCCGCCGAATGCGGTGGTGATTCCCATGTCGGTGGACGCGTAGGCGGTGGCAAAAGCAGGAAACGACAGCGTTTTGCCCTAGCAGCCGGATTGCTGAGGGCGAGTGACGACTGATCGCTTACTCAAGTTGACTAGTTTCTTGTTGCGATTCTGTAAGGTGATTCGTACATCATCCCAATCAAGTCCCAGCGGCCCGAAACACTCCGTAGTCCGTTATCTTCAACCTGAATTGCCGCTAGCCCCGCGAGGTTTTCACGATACATCTGAGAATACCGTGTCCGTAGGGATTCGATGAAGGTTCTCGCTTCTCCTGCCTTATCTTGAAGAACCGATCGCGCCCAGCTATGAATATTGCTGATCGATTCAAGGTAGCGCCGCAACGCGCTAGCTAGATCGACCTCATTAGGCATTTCTTTTAATACGGTTTTTTTGAACGTTTCGTCTTCGCTCAATTTTTCGCGCGTTGCTATCGCGCGAATCGAGAACTCCATGAATCGATCTGAATCTGCAGATTTCCACGCTGATAGATATGTGGTCCGATGCACAGGAGTTCCTCTGTGCTGAGCGTGGTTGCGCAACGCTTCCATGAAGCGATACTCAAAATGTTGATCGTATTCTTGTGAGCATTTGTCTTTTAACTGCTTTTTCTGGTCAGCCAATTCGTTGGCCAAACCGTCGGCCATATGCTGTGGCAACTGGTCCAGGTACAGCCGTGCCGCCGACAGAACGTTGGCTAACCTCGTGTTCAAGGCCACCCGGTTCTCAAACATTTCAGTGTGTGTTGCAATGTCACGTATTGAATCGGTCAATGCCAAGCTCACGGTGGTTCTTTCGAAGTCGATGAAGTTCGAGATTAGGATCTCGTACTTCTCTTCGATGGCAAGAGAGTTCGCGAGAACAAATTGTGCGCGACGAACCTTGGCGAAATCTTGAGCGGAAATTTCATACTCCGGTACGGGTGCCAGTACGAGCTTACGAACGAGATACTTCATTGTGCGAAGGCCATTTAATGTGTGGGGAGCCATTATTGCGCTCAACCGCGACTAGATTAGTTCGCACGATGTTTGCGGGCCACAGGGCTCAACCGGCCAGGTCGGGGCAACCTCTGCCCACCATGCCGTTGCGAGGGCCAGTAGATTGCGTCTCTCACGCTCGGTGGGCACGGCGTGCCCACCCTACGATTTGCTACGACAAAACCGTCAAACCATGTTTCTTCACCACCTGAAGCAGGCGAAGCGCCATGCCGCTAGGGCGCTTTGCGCCTGTCTCCCATTTCTATACGGTTGATTGGCTGGTGTTGAGGTAACGCGCGAAAATCGGTTGGCTTACGCGATTGTTTTCGCGAATTTTTTTGATCTGTTGCGGCGCGATTTCTTCGGCTGCTGTCAGACAAGTTTCGTCGAATTCGCGCAGCGTAGTTTTGCTGATCGCACCGACGCGATGTAACGCGCCAGCTGAGGCGTGAATCGCCTCGAACGCGTCGCTGTTGTACTTACGCATTGTCGCCATTGCATATCTTCCTCAAATCACCGACTTGCGTGCGCGGAATCTGGTTTGCGCTACGTGTCGCGTAGAGATTGCACACGCGACGCTTCATCGCGTTCGCTTGATTTTCATGCTGTAATACATAAAATATTCTGTATTACAGCGAGATGAAACACTATGTCCACACTCGAAAAAGTTCTGAACGTTCGCCTGCCCGAGGAAACGCACGCCAAATTGGCGCAGCTTACGAAAGCAACGGGACGAACGAAAAGCTTCCTGACGGTCGAAGCGCTTGACGCGTATCTGGAGCAGCAAAGCTGGCAGATTGCGGAAGTGAGAGCGGGCCTTGCCGAGGCTGATCGCGGCGAGTTTGCGAGCGACGCTGAGATGAAGGCGATTTTCGCGAAATATGCGAATTAAATGGACCAAGCGCGCGGCCAACAACCTTGAAACAATTCTTGCCAGCATCGCCCATGAGCGGCCGATGGCGGCGCAGCGCTTTCTTGCGGACACGCTGCAACAGCTTGAACAGCTAACGGAGTTTCCGTTGCTCGGACGCGCAGGCGTTGTGCCGCTAACGCGTGAGTTGGTTTTGCACGAAAACTACACCGCGTTTTACCGCGTGCGCGGTGACGTGGTTGAAATTTTGCGAGTGCTTCATTCGCGCAGGAAGTATCCGTAAGCTGGTTCGCTCCCGCGCTTTCGGCCGCATTGGGTTGCGCGGTCCCTGGTTTTCAGCTCAGCCTACTTGTTTATTGGCTTTTCATGCACAACGACAGCGGGGCGGTCGTTGGCACCACAAAATCGCCAGAGTCGATAACCTAATAAATATGGCTGAAATGACCACCTGCCGGTCGATACCGCATAAAAGCTGTTTCCAGTGAAATCCAATAGTCCTCGCGTGGCCTCACCGCCCCCGCGTCTGCGTCGCAGACGATCGTCCGTAATGCCTTGCCAACCAGTTTGGCCGTTCGCTTGCGCTGACTTGCGCCTCGCGTGTAGTTTCTAGTTCTTGGAAGAGCGCGGTGACGAAATCTATAAACAGGCGAACGCGGGGGATGCGGCGGACACTGGCGCGGTAGAGCAGGTTGACTGGCGGCACTTCGGTGGATTCCCAATCGGTCAGCGCTTGTACGAGCGTGCCCGAGGCCATGTCGTGCAGGTTCGTCCATTCCGGTACGCGCACGATGCCTTCGCCCGCCAATGCGAGGCTGATCGCCATTTCGCGGTGTGCATTGCTCACTTGCAGGCGGCCGCGCGCGGTGACCGCTTCTTCTTCGTCGCCGCGCCGAAACGTCCATAGATCCATCACGGTGCCGCCGAGCGCGCGGATGGTCATGCAGTTGTGGCGCTCAAGATCTTTGGGGCGCGTCGGCATGCCGTGTCGCGCCCAATAGTCGGGCGAGGCGAGCACGATGAAGCGCTTCGCCGCGATGCGCCGTTGCACGAGATGCGGCAGATTGGGCCAACCCATAACGAGGAAGACGTCGATGCCTGCGGTTTCTTCTTCGGTGATGCGTTGAAACTCACGAATATCGAGCGTGATTTCGGGATAGCGCGCATGAAAGCGCGGCAGCGCGCGCGTGAGGCGACCGTCGGCGATTACGTGTTGCACGCCCACGACCACTGTGCCCGGCGCGCGGGCGACGCTGGCGCGGGTTTGCTCGTCGGCCTCGGTGAGCTGCGCAAGCGCGGGCAGGCAAGCGTTCAAATAGTTCTCGCCCGCCGCCGTGAGAATGAGTCCGTGCGAGCTGCGCTCGAACAGCGGCACGCCTAATGTTTTCTCAAGCGTTGCAACGAGTTTGGCGACGGCGTTGACGCTCACTTCAAGCCGTCGTGCCGCGCCAGAAAAACTCTTTTCGTGGGCGGCAGCCGCGAAGTATTCGAGTGCGCGAAGTTTGTCCATGTGTTTCCCCAGTGCAAGCCAACGGTCTCAACCAAAAGTTGAAGCGCTCGGCAACCGGCTTAGTATTGCACCATTGGGTGTCGGCGCATAAAGTTCGATCCATCCATAACGCTCAACGAACGACACCATGCGCAAACTCATTTCTCTCGGCCTTCTCACCTGTGCGGCGGCACTCTCGTCAAGCGCGTCGCTCGCGCAAGACGCACCGTGGCCGACGAAGCCGCTGCGAATCATCGTGCCGGCTGTCGCGGGCAGTGTCACCGACATTCGCGCGCGTTGGTTGGCCCCGCGCTTGGCTGCGGCATTGGGGCAGAGCGTTGTGGTTGAGAACAAAGCCGGCGCCGGCGGAAACATTGGCACCGAAGCTGGCGCGAAAAGCGCGCCGGATGGCTACACGCTCACGCTGATCCATCACGGCACGATGACGGTCAATCCGCATCTTTATGCGCGCACTGGATACGATCCGTTGGTGGATTTCGTTGCCTTAACGCGCGTCGGCGGTGGCACGCCGATGGTGTTGGCGGTTGCCGCTGATAGTCCTGCAAAAGACGTGAACGATCTGGTGCGCATGGCGAAAGAAAAGCCCGGTCGCTTGAGTTTCGGCTCGTCGGGCATCGGTACGCCGCCGCACATGGCGGGCGAGCTTTTCAAGCGACAAGCAGGGATCGACGCGATTCACGTGCCGTACAAAGGCGGCGGGCAAGCCGCGATTGACCTAATCGCAGGGCAGGTGAACTGGACGTTCGACGGTGCGACGGTGCAGTTGCCCTTAATTAAGGCCGGTCGCCTTCGCGCGTTGGCGGTGACGGGGAGCACGCGCGTTGCGGTGATGCCGGACGTGCCGACAATGGTTGAGGCGGGCGTGCCGGGCTACGAGTTCACGGCGTGGACTGGCCTTGCGCTACCGGCCGCTACGCCGCGTCCCATCGTTGCAAGACTGCACAACGAAATCAGCAAGATCCTCAGCAGCAATGACGCGAAAGAGCATTTCACCGCGCTCGGCTTGAGCACAGGGGCCGACACGATGGAGGCGTTCGCCACACAAATCCGCGCCGAGCACGCGAAGTGGGGCGAGATCGTTAAGCAGATCGGGATGAAGGCGGAGTAAAGCCAGAGCGTTCGGTGCGCATTGTGATGCGCACCGTGCTTTATGCCGGTAGCCGCTTTATGCGCGGCGCGACTTCGTCAAGTAAACACCCGCACCCGCAAACAACAGACCCGCGAGCAGCAGTTGCAGCCACGCGCCAAGCGTTGGCACGGGGATGCTGTCGGCTACCGTCGCCACCGTGATGGTGCACGCGCCGTTGATTGGCCCGGTGGTGAACACGTTGCCAACAAGCGAGCCGCCACAACCAGAGGCACCGATGATGCTGAAGCCGTTTTGTGGTGTCAGAGTGATTGACAGCGTGGAGCCTTGGGTGATGTTTTGTGGGCCCGCAGGCGAGGCGGCTACGCCGATGCCAAGGTTCACGCTTACCGCGAAGGTGTTCGTCGTGCAGGTCACGTTGACGTTGGTTACCGCGCTGTTGCCCATCGTGCCGTTGCCGTTGGCAACAACGCACGTCTGGCCCGGTGCGCTCGGCTGCGTTTGCACGGTGACGGCGTAGGCGTTGCCTGCGGTGATGGCGGACGGGAAGGTGAAGCCACCGTTGGTCGGAACGCTTACAGTTTGTGCGCCGCTGTTGAGCGAGAGCACAAGGCCGGTTCCTGCGAGGCCGCTCACCGTGCCGCCGACCGTCCCGCTGCCGAGCAATTGAACGTTCTGCGAGACTTGCGTTGCTGCGTTGTAGTCTGCATCGCCCGCTTGATCGGCGGCGATTGTGCAGGTGCCGACCGACACCATGGTGACCACTGTACCGCCGACCGTACACACGCCCGTGGTGAGCGACGAGTAGACGATGGCGACACCGGAGTTCGGGCTGGCGCTGGTCGCGACTGGATTTACTGCGAAGGTCGCGCCTGCTGCGAAGACTCGGCTCGCTGGCGATTGAGCCGTGAGCGTCAACGTTTGGTTGGCTTTACCGATGTTGAACGTCTGCGTTGCGGTGCCGACGTCGTAAGTTGCGTTCGCGGCTTGGGTGGCGGTGATCACACAGTTGTTGGTGCCCGCGTGAATGCCCGTGACGACGCCTGCTGCGGTGACCGAGCAATCGGTTGATGTGGTTGAGTAGGTGATGGTGTTGCCGGAATTGGGCGTGGCGCTTGTCGCGGAGACGTTGCCGGTGCCGTTGACGACGACTGTCGGTGCTGTGCCGAAGGTGATCGTTTGTGGCAACAAGAGCCTGGCGTCGTAGATCGCCGTGATTTCAGTCTGGCTCAAGGCCTTGCTATAGATTCGCACGTCGGCGAGTTTGCCGCCTGCGTTGAGGCCGACGTTGGCGCTGTAGCCAATCACTTTGAACGGGCCGGTGCCTGACACTGCTAGTCCGGCCCCCTGCGCTACGGTATTCAACAACACACCGTCTTTGTACGCGCGAATTTCGTTGGCTGTGCTGTCGTATACGAACGTGGCCATCGCTGGTGTGGGACCCACCGCGCCAGTCAGAAGCACGTCGGTCATCCCCGTCATGCGCAGGATCCAGTTGTTAGCGCCGGCAACACCGTTGGTAAAGATACGAAATGAGCTCGCATTGACGTCGCCCATGATGTAGAAAAGGGTCGACGACGGGCCGATGTCACTGGTGAAAAACGAGATCGACCACGAACCGGACAAGCTCGTCGCCCAGCCGGTGTTGATGTAATCTGATGTAGAGGAGACGCCCGAGCCGACAGCCGCTTTAAGCGCCGTGGTGCCCATCGTGGCGTTCTGCGTGATGCCGCCGTTGATTGTTCCGGTCGCCGTGCCAACGGGCGGGGCTGAGGCGTTGTTGGTTACGCTGGTGCCCGTTTCGTTAAATTTGTAGTGCAGGATTTCGGGGACGGGCTGGGCGGATGCGAGTGAGACTGCGCCGACGAGCGCGGCGAGCGTCGCACCGAAACGCCGCGTGACGATATTCGCAGCGCGAGTCGCGACGGAGGTGGAACGAGGCTGTGGGTCGAAAGACGAACCAGACGTTGACGTGTTCATTGTGATTCCCTGTTTTGCGATTTTTTGAATTTTTCGTTAGCTCGAATCTCGCGGTGCCATCACAACCAAAATCACAACCGCAGCACGTGAAACTCGGATAACTCCTAGTCTAATTGAGGCTGCGTCTGTTGCAAAGTCCTCGCCGCAGCGCGGCACGAATGCAAGGCGACGCCCGGTGCGCATTGGCACCGCGCCAAGCCAGTGTGATCAATCAGGTTTATCGATACTTCGCATTCACCATCGTTTGGTAGGTCGTCGAGTGGTGCTGTTGCAATGCTTGCGCGGCCCAGATGTCGCGGTCAATGATGGAGTTGTCGAAGGTGCCCGGCAGCAGCAAGCCCGCCTGCGGTTGCGCGTAGCCAATGTTGGCGCCTGCGGCATCGCTGAACAAATCTTTGATCAGATCGCTTTCGGGGAAGCCCCACGTTAAGCCGTTTGATGCGTAGATGTTCTGCACGCCGGATTGCGACCCCCACATCAGCGGCGCGATGTCGAGGCTGTTTTGAATGCGCCAGAGAAAGCCCTGGTTGTTCGGGATGATGCTGTTGAGGTAATTGTTGAAGCCGGTGCCGCCGGGCGTGAGACCCGCGAACGACCAAAGCGCCGTACTGCTCATCGCGCTACCGCCATAGAGCACGGCATTGAGGTACGCGAACATCGGAGGCGTGAGGGTGCCGCCGAGGCTGTGGCCGGTGACGTAGAGATAGCGCGGTTTCACTTGGGCGAGAAACTGAACGAGCGATTGCCCGGTCGTGGGGTCGGCGAGATTGAGTAAATCTGACATGCCGTTGAAGGTGCCCTGCGAAACGAGCGCTGTCGTGGGAATGTTTTTGGGGTTGCCGGGCAGTGCGCTGAGTGGCTTTGACGTGGCGACGTCAAAGTCTTGCAACAGCCAAGTGCTGAGGCTCAAAAAATCGGTGCCACGAATGACCACGAAATATTCGCCGGTGCTCGCTCGCTTTGCAACATACATCAGACTGTACGGCACACCCGTTATGGACGAGACACATTGCGCCGGGCCCCACGCGACGGTCAAATCGGTTTGTTGTGCCACAGCGGGGGCGATAGTGCCGATGTCACTGTAGGAGATGACGCAGAGCGCGACCGCCGTGTTGGGGTAATAGTTGTAGCTTGCGCCGACGAGTTCGGTGACGTTCATGTGCAGCTCCGCTTCGGTGGGTTGCGTGATGTGCGACGCCTTGGCCATGGATTAGCGAGCGCCGCACGAGACCGAAGCTTGCCCGGCTGCAAGCGGTGATGTCAAGAATATTCTTAGGTTGCGGCTTGTTGACGCTTGGCGGCCCTCATCGACGTCGTCACCGGTGCACTAACAGCTTTTATGCACCAGCGACTGTCAGTGCTGGCTAATAGGTCATTTTGTCGTGTTGTTGACTTGCAAAAAAAAGCGGTAGTGGGTGTTTTTCAGAGTTCATTTTGTTACAACTCCGCGATCCATCGTCTCAACCATCATCAACACATCTTCCATTGACCAGATGTAGTCGCAGATGCCGGCTTGCATAGCTGGTGTTACGCGAAGCGTTTTATGTTGGCGGCAGAAGTTGTAGTACATGAAGTGAAGCGCTACGGCGGCTTCATGGTTTGCAAGCTTCTTGCTGAATGCGTTTGTCAGACGAGTAAAGCGACGCATTGACATACGCATCGTGAGATTTTGGCGCTCAACGTAGGACGTTGAAACGTGCGCTAAGTCTGGATTGCCAACAACCTTACCAATCGACGTGCCGCTGCACTCTGCGGGGCTGTAGCGACGGCGATCAGTGCTGTCTGCTGGTTGGCCGTAGTGCTTGATAAGTTGGGCGAAATCAATGTTGTTGCCGAATGCCGAAGCGACCGCTTGCAAGTAGGGGCGATGACCGTCAACAGTGAGCTGTACACGGGTCGCCAAGCGCGCGGCAACGTCTTGCATGAAGTCATGCGCGTAACCAGCATCGCGACCGCCTACAAGCCACGAAACGATGAGCTTTGAATCAGCATCAATTGCTGTCCACGTCCACGCATCGCCCATACCGTCTTTCTTCGCGGCTTTCGTTGTGTTCTTTTCTTTTGAGCCAACGAACGACCAGATTTCGTCGCACTGAACGCGCTGGCAATTCAGGTTACGCAACACGCGATCTTGATATTGGTCGCAAGCTTCGCCCACTTCAAGCAACAACTTGATAACCGTGTTCTTCGCTGCGCCTGTGATGCGGCATGTACTGGCAATGCTGTTGCCCTCGCACAGAAGGGAGAGGATTGATGCTTTGCGTTTGATGTCCAGTACGTTCATTTCCTAACCCTCAAGCATTACGTCTAGATAGAATGCTACTTTAGAAATATATTCAAAGCAAGCGCTTTGCGTAATTATTTCATGTAGAATGACCGTTATTCGTAATTCAATGGTTGGATGAAGAAATGAAAAAACTGCGCCGCGTGAACCATGACTTGTTCGACACGTTCGTCGCGGCGATGCCGCTTTCATTCTTGGAGGGCGTCAAATCGGTCATGCCTCAGCTATACGGCGAAGCGCACCACGCGATGCATCAAGACCCATTGCTAGGGAAGTCCGAAGCGGCTTACTCCACACCGCACTATCGCAGGGCGCTTATCGAAACCCGGTTGCGCCAAGAGGCAGAAAAGGCCGGGCTTGCCGCAACGGTACAGCCCAATTCAGCACGTAGCGCTGAATTCACCGCGATCAAGGCCGCCAATTTTGTTATCACAGAATCGTACGTAAGCCAGCCGTCCACGCGCGTTAGGTACGCGAAGTTTCGTCAAGACTACTGCGCCCTAAACAGACTCCTTAGTCAAATGCCAATCGAGGGGATTGATACGAGTGAAATGCTCAGCTACACCGACGGCGCGGTCTATTGCATTATGTTGCACGGGCCATCGTCCGACGACAGATCGAAACTTGGTTTCGTCGACTGGGCGTTCCCAGATCACAATAACAAGCGTTACGTAGATATTTTCTCGCTTGACGAGTTAGTTGTCGCGGCTCGCGCACGTACCGTCATCACGCAAGTTGATGCGGCGCATGCAAAACTTAAAACTCGGAAGACTGGAAAAGGTGGAGCATGAGAGCGAACACTCCTGGATTCGTAGGGCAGCGGCTGACACAGGCCCGTAAGTCTTTCGGACTCACCGGCATGGCTTTGGCCGAATTGCTTGATGTAACTCCTACAACAATTTCTCAATACGAGAAGGGCAAACAAACGCCGCGTCCTGAAGTAATGACACGCCTGTGCGAGCTGTTCAAGTTCCCGCCCACGTTTTTTATGTCAGCCGTCCGGGACCGTGGCGAGCGAAACATCATGTATCGGTCCCAAAGTGTCGCCACTAAAACGGCTAGGGACCGCGCAGAAGTTAGATTCGAGTGGTTTCGCGAGATTGTCGAATTCCTGTCGGAATACTTTGACTATCCCGTACTCAATCTGCCGAAAGTAGACCTGCCTGCGGATTACAAACAACTAACTCGCGAGCAGATTGAAGCCGCTGCGTCGGCTTGTCGGAAATTATGGGGTTTTGGTGATCGCCCAATCGAGAACGTAGTTTTGGCCATGGAGAGCAACGGAATCATCGTTGCTCGCGGAGCGTTGGGCTCCACCGATCTTGATGCTTTTTCTGAGCAGCTTCCGGGAGATTGGGCCTACGCATTTCTCGGCGACGACAAAGGCGTTCCTGCGCGTTCGCGATTCGATGCCGCGCATGAGCTCGGGCATATTATTCTGCATCGCAACGCTCGCTCCGGCTCCTTCAACGCGCCTAAAGACTTTAAGCTTTTGGAGCAGCAAGCTCATAGGTTTGCCGCAGCTTTTTTGTTGCCTGACGTTGCCTTTTCGCAGTCTATTTGGGCCCCCACACTAGATGCATTCCGAGCACAAAAGAGCTACTGGAAGGTGTCGATAAAAGGCATGATTGTGCGCGCCCATCAAATCGGAATGATTGGCTATGAGCAATACGGTCGCATGATGATTAACTACACCCGTCGATTTAAAGACGGAGAGCCGGGTGACGACTTAGTTGCATCAGAGACTCCTCGCCTGATTGGGCGATGCTTTGACACGCTACTTGAGCAACGAATTCTTACGAGAGAAGAGATGCGCGCAGCGCTTCCATTTCCCGTAGGAGAGATTGAATCGCTTTCAAGCTTGCCGAAGGGTTACCTGTCAGCGCCTAAAGCGGATGTCGTATCGCTGCCGACTTTAAAAAAGGTACGCGCTGATGCATCTGAGCAGGACGGGGGGAACGTCGTAGTGATGGGCAGATTTCGGACGGCTACTTAGCCGTGCCCCAGCGCTTCGCAGCAGCTTTCTTAGCTATCTCTGAGCGCTGCTCAGGAGTAAGGGTTGCGGCACGCGCAGTGCCGCCCTTCAAACCACCACGCCGCCCCGATTCTTGGGCGGCTTTTTTCTTCTCGTCGATTGGCTCGGGTACAACTTCGCCCGTTGCTTGTTGAACGATGGAAAACGCGGTCTGGTTTACGTCTTTTCTGCTCATGCTTGTAGAGTAGCAAAAACGCTACTGCGCTGCGACAAGTTGTAACAAGCTACAGCTTGAAAAACACCCACTACCGAAAAAGCGTTTGCAGTGACCGCCCGCCGGTCGTTAATGCCGAAAAGCTGTTGCGTTTGGATAAAACGGTTCACGATCAGGATCGCTCAACGAAGCAATACGTTTTGTAATGGACGCCCAGCGTGATCGCGGTACACGTCGAAGTCGGAATCGATGCTCAGAATTCGTCGGATGCGCATGCGCTCGGCGGCTTCCGCAATGGACGCGTCGGCGAGATCAAACGGCAAATCGGCGAAGCGCTCGCTTATGGCCAGAACGGAAACAAGCGCGTCTTGTGGTGCGCCGTCAACGCTAATTCCACCCCGCAACGCCCAGCGCAGCACGTCCAACGCTGCATCGTTGTGTACTCGCCTTGAGAGCATCGCGCAGACTTCGGTAAGCACGCACCACGTCGTGACGAGCTTGATGCGCGGATTTGTTTTCAGCCAATCTGCGACGGCGCAATGCCATTTATCCGCGCGGTTGAAGAGGGCGAGCAGCGGTCCGCTATCGACGAGCACATGCGCTGCTGCGGGGCCGCTTGGGAGGTAGGCGGGCGGACTGGCTTCGCTGACTTTGAGCGTTGTTGCGCGGGGCGCGGACGACGTCGCCGCGGCGCGCTTGGTGCTTGCGCTCATCGCGGCGATTTCGGCGCGCGTGCGCGGCGCGTAGATTTATCAGCCGCCACATCGTCCCACACCGAGCCACGCGCTTCGCGGAATGTTTCGGACAAACCGGTGGCACCTGCGTAGCGGCCAAAGTATTCCTCGCCAAGCGACCAAGGCGTGGTGGCCTGTTCCGAGACATGCGACGACAGATGGGCTTCGAGCGCAATGCGAATGACGTCGCTAATGCTCTCGCCCGAAACGGCGCAGTGCTGCCGCAGCGTCATTTCGAGCGCGGTGGGCAGCTTTACGGTGGTGGTCATGCAGGGCTCCGATATTTGGTAATAAAACAATTATTACCTATCTGCGCCGCACATGCAAGCGTCGACGCAAGCCCTTTGGCGGTCGGCGCTACTTTGCCGTTGGCATCACAAATTCCGCGCCCTTGCCGATGCTCTCGGGCCAGCGCTGCATGATGCTCTTTTGCTTGGTGTAAAAGCGAACGCCTTCTTCGCCGTACGCGTGCATATCGCCGAACAACGAACGCTTCCAACCGCCAAAGCCATGCCACGCCATCGGTACGGGAATCGGCACGTTGATGCCGACCATCCCCACTTCAATGCGGCGCGCAAATTCACGGGCCACGTTGCCGTCGCGCGTGAAGCAGCTCACGCCGTTGCCGAATTCATGCGCGTTGATGAGCTTCACTGCGGCCGCGAAATCTGGCACGCGAACGCACGACAGCACTGGGCCAAAAATCTCTTCTTTGTAGATGCGCATGTCGGGTGTGACGTGGTCAAACAACGTGCCGCCGAGCCAGAAGCCTTCATCGTGGCCGGGCACTTTGAAGCCGCGTCCGTCTACGAGTAATTTCGCGCCGGACTTCACGCCGTCTTCGATGTAGCCGGTGATGCGGGCGAGCGCGGCACCGGTAACAATCGGGCCCATTTCGGCGTCGAGCTCAACACCGTTTTTGATCTTCAACGTCTTCGTGCGCTCGATGAGCTTCGGCATGATTTTGTCGGCCGCGTCGCCCACCAGTACCGCTACGCTAATGGCCATGCAGCGCTCGCCTGCGGAACCGTAGGCCGAGCCCACGAGTGCGTCGACGACTTGGTCGATGTCGGCGTCGGGCATTACGACCATGTGATTTTTCGCACCGCCGAGCGCCTGTACGCGCTTGCCATTGCGTGCGCCCGTCTCGTAGATGTAGTTTGCAATCGGCGTCGAACCGACGAACGAAATCGCGCGCACATCAGGGTGCGCGAGCAGCGCGTCGACGGCTACTTTGTCACCCTGTACGACGTTAAAAATGCCATCGGGCAAGCCGGCTTGTTTCCACAAATCCGCCATCATCAGCGCGGGCGTCGGATCGGTCGGCGACGGTTTCAAAATAAACGCGTTGCCGCAGGCAATCGCCACCGGAAACATCCAGCCCGGCACCATGCAGGGGAAGTTAAATGGCGTGATGCCCGCGACTACGCCAAGCGGCTGGCGCATGGTCCAGTTGTCAATGCCAGTGGAGACTTGATCGGTGAAGTCGCCTTTCAACAGCTGCGGAATGCCGCATGCGAACTCAACCACGTCGATCGCGCGCGAGACCTCCCCCTGCGCGTCGGTAAATACTTTGCCGTGTTCGGCGGTAATCGCAGCCGCGAGCGCGTCTTTGTGCTGATTCATCAGCTCCAGAAATTTGAAAATGACGCGGGCGCGGCGAATCGGCGGCGTGTCGGCCCACGCGGGGAATGCGGCCGAAGCGGCCTTCACGGCGGCGTCAACTTCGGCTTCGTCTGCGAGCGCAACTTTGCGGGCGACGGCTCCCGTGGCGGGGTTGTACACATCCTGGAAGCGACCGGAGTGACCGTCCACGGCTGCTCCGCCGATATAGTGGCCGACGTTGGCGTTGGAGAGATGCTTGGAGAGGTTACTCATGATGGCTTTCGGAACTGTGTTGTCTGTTGCGACGTGGCGGAAGGGTTGCAGGCGCGCTGCTGATTCCTTAATTTTCGCGCTTTATGAAGGGTATGGCCTTGCCCGTGCTCAAAATTGAGCGACACTTGCGTGAACATTGTGTCGAGCTACCCGCAAATGCAAAGTGCCGTTAGCAATCCGACAGCTAAAAATAATAAAATTCGGAAATAACTTCCACGATATGAAATTAAAAGATAAATAAGGCGGACCCACCCATGCCAGACATCACCAAAGCGACGCAAACGCTCAAAGAAGCCGCGCTCGAATATCACCGCAGCCCGCGTCCGGGCAAGCTGGAGATTTCGGCCACCAAAACGATGACCAACCAGCGCGATTTGGCGCTGGCCTATTCGCCCGGTGTGGCGTTCGCCTGTGAAGAGATCGTGCGCGACCCAGCGGAGTCGTACAACCTCACCGCGCGTGGCAATCTGGTGGGCGTGGTGACTAACGGTACAGCGGTGCTGGGCCTTGGCAACATCGGGCCGCTCGCGGCAAAGCCGGTGATGGAAGGCAAGGCCGTTCTGTTTAAGAAGTTCGCTGGTATCGACTGCTTCGATATCGAAATGAATGAATCCGACCCCGACAAACTCGTCGAACACATCGCCGCGCTCGAACCCACGTTTGGCGGCATCAACCTTGAGGACATCAAGGCACCAGAATGTTTCTACGTTGAGAAAAAACTGCGTGAGCGCATGAAGATTCCGGTCTTCCATGACGATCAGCACGGCACCGCGATCATCGTCGGCGCGGCAGTGACTAACGGTCTGCGCGTGGTGGGCAAAAAGCCGGAAGAGGTCAAGCTGGTGTGTTCCGGTGCCGGTGCTGCGGCGCTGGCGTGCTTGGACATGCTCGTCGCCATCGGCATCAAGATCGAAAACATTTGGGTATCGGACATCAAAGGCGTGGTCTACGAAGGCCGTGTCGAGGAGATGGACGACAACAAAGCGCGGTACGCCAAGAAGACAGCGTTGCGCACGGTCGATCAGCTGCTTGACGGTGCCGACGTATTCCTCGGGCTCTCGGCTGCGAAGGTGCTCAAGCCAGAATGGCTCGGCAAGATGGCGAAAGATCCATTGATCCTCGCGCTCGCAAACCCTGAGCCTGAAATCATGCCGGACCTCGCCAAGGCTGCGCGCCCTGACGCGATTATCGCGACCGGTCGTAGCGATTACCCGAATCAGGTGAACAATGTTCTCTGCTTTCCGTTCATCTTCCGTGGCGCGCTCGACGTGGGTGCGACTACCGTAAACGAAGCGATGAAAGTCGCAGCGGTCAAGGCGATTGCTGATCTAGCGATGGCCGAGCAAAACGATCAAGTTGCCGCAGCCTATGGCGACACCACCGCACTCTCGTTTGGCCCTGAATACCTGATTCCGAAACCCTTCGACCCGCGCCTCATCGTGCGCATCGCGCCTGCGGTGGCCAAGGCCGCAATGGACTCCGGCGTGGCCGCGCGTCCGATCAAAGATTTCGAAGCGTACAAGCAGCAACTCGCGCAGTTTGTGTATCACTCGGGCGCGGTTATGAAGCCGATTTTTGATGCGGCGCGTAAGCAGCCGCGCCGCGTTGTGTTCTGCGAAGGCGAGGAAGAGCGCGTCATGCGCGCCGTGCAGGTCATCATCGACGAGCGTATCTGCAAGCCCATCGTTATCGCGCGCCCCGCGGTTTTTGAGAAACGCCTTGAGCGCTTCGGTCTGCGCATGCGACCGGGCGTCGACATCGAATTGATCAATCCAGAAAGCGATTCACGCTACCGCGATTACTGGAAGGAATATCACCAGCTCACGCACCGTGCAGGCGTGAACGAACAGCTCGCCAAGATCGAAATGCGTCGTCGCTTGTCGTTGATTGGCGCGATGATGGTGCGCCGAGGCGATGCCGACGCGATGATTTGCGGCACCTACGGGACGCACGACATCCACCTTCGCTACATAAATGAAGTGCTCGGCTTACGTAAAGGTGCGCACGAATATGCAGCGATGAACGGCTTGATGCTGCCTGGCCGCTTGCTGTTCCTTGTCGATACACATGTCAACTACGACCCGACCGCAGAGCAATTGGCCGAGATCACCGTGATGGCTGCCGAAGAGTTGCGTCGCTTTGGCATCACGCCGAAAGTCGCGCTGCTGTCGCACTCCAATTTCGGCACGTCGAACGCGCCATCGGCCGTGAAGATGCGCGAAGCACTTGCGCTCATTCGTGCACGCGAGCCCAAGCTGGAAGTGGATGGCGAAATGCATGGCGATTCTGCGCTCGACGAAGACAGCCGCAAAGGCATGTACGATTCGCCATTGACGGGTTCGGCCAATTTGCTGGTGTTCCCGAACATCGACGCTGCCAATATCTCGTACAACCTTCTGAAAACTGGCGCAGGCAACAACGTTGCCATCGGCCCGATTTTGTTGGGCTGCGCAAAGCCCGTGCACATTCTTACGCCAAGCGCCACCGTGCGCCGCATCGTGAATATGGCGGCGCTTGCGGTGGTTGACGCGAACAACGCGCGCTAGCAGCCGTGCTATTTGGGAGAGGGTCTGCCCGCGATAAGCGCGTCTTGTTAATCGCGGGCAAGCCCGCTCCCACAACACATAGCCTGAGCTGTGCACAGCCAAGATTCGCCTAGCCTTTGGATGCAGCAACACGCGCATCTCGTGCCCGCAGGTGCGACGCTACTTGACGTCGCTTCCGGCTATGGCCGTCATGCGAAGTTTTTCGCAGCACGCGGCGCACACGTCACTGCCGTTGATCGCGACGCGGCGGCCCTCGCGTCGTTTACTGATGTGCCCAACATTGCGACGGAGCTGCGCGATTTAGAGAACGATCCGTGGCCGTACGCCGCTGATTCGTTCGACGCGGTTGTCGTTTGCAACTACCTGTGGCGACCAACAATCGCGACGCTTCTTGACTGCATTCGTCCCGGCGGCGTTTTGCTTTACGAAACATTCATGGACGGCAACCAAAAGTGGGGCAAACCGTCGCGTCCCGACTTTTTGTTGCGATCGGAAGAGCTCATCGCGCATGTATCGCTTGATTTCGAAATTGTCGAATTCTCGCAGGGACCGGAGCATACATCCGACGGTGAAGTTTTCGCAGTCAAACAAAAGATCGCAGCGATCAAACGCGCCACGTAGCAATGCCTCGTAGCCACGGATCCGGCCGCGCTTAAGCCGCGCTACCGAGCGATGCCGAGTCGTCGCCTACAAAGCAATCAACCGCTCGCCGTCCACTCGCGCTTTACCCGCACGCACCGATTCGGTCACCAACCAATCCGAAAACGCCTCATCGCTCATTTTGAAAAACTGCGCGTTGTAATCGCGGTGCACGCCGATGCGTTTGACGTAATCTGGCAAGTCGGGGAGGAACATTGTTTCGCGCCACATCAGCGAATAAATAAACATGCCTTTGACCACATTGCGGGCGATTCGCATATCGTCGGCTGCGAACGCTTCAAGTTTGTCATTCGCACGTTTGAGCGCACCAGAGAAATCAGTAAACATCGGGCCGTGACCGGGAATGACTAACGCCACGTCCAGCTCGGACAAACGCTTGAACGTCGCGCGTTGCGCGGCCAACGGCTTGGGATCAATGGCCTGCGGCACAACGAATCCAAATCCGTTTTCCCACACTGCATCGGCGGAAATCAGAGTGCGTAACTTCGCGGAATAAAAAACTAGCGATCCCATGTCATGCCCCGGCGTCGCAATCGCTTCCCACGATTGACCACCTAGCTTCACCGCTTCGCCCGGTGCAATCACCGCGTCCCACGCGAACCGTTCGGCCTCTTGATCCGCGTACGACAGCATTTGGTCTGGTGCGTCCCAGTTCACGAGGGCAGGTTGCTCATCCAACGGAATCGTGATTGAACAACCGGGATGCGCGCGTTGAAGCGCGGCGTTGCCGCCAATATGGTCGCTGTGAATGTGTGTGTTGATGATGCGTTCAAGCGGTGCATCGCTCCATGCGGCCAGCACATCGCCCACTTTTGCCAACGTCACGTCGTTAAATTTTCCGTAGCCGGTGTCGACGAGTGTTGCGCTGTCGCCGTCGCGAAAGATTATGTGATTTGCAGCAAGCCAATCTCGCTCGATGAATCGGATCGCCTCGGGAAGCACGAGGCTCATTCTCCAGAGCCCAACAAATGCGCGGCAAAGCCCTCGCGTTCAAGCTCGCGCAGCAAATGATTCACATGCTCGCGGTCACGCGTTTCTAGCGTCAGTTCAATTTCCGTAGACTTCACGCTGAACACGCCGAACAAGCGCTGATGCTCAACGTCAACCACGTTCGCGCCGGCGTCACCTACCGCCTTGGTGAGCTTCGCAAGCGAACCGGCCACATCCGGCACTTTCACGCGCACGCGAATCAGTCTGCCTTCACGCACCAGGTTGCGCATGAGAATGCTCGCCAAAATGCGCGTGTCGATATTGCCACCGCAAAGCACGATACCCACGATTTTGCCCACGAATCGCTCGCGGTGTTGTAACAGTGCAGCGACGCCAGTCGCACCTGCGCCTTCGGTCACCGTTTTTTCGATTTCGATCAAAAGCGCAATCGCCTCTTCAATCGTCGATTCGTCAACCAGCAACACGTCTTTCACCAACGCCCGCGCAATCGTCATCGGCATTTCGCCCGTGTCGCGCACGGCCAAGCCTTCGGCAATCGTTTCGGTGCCCACGTTCACCGCCTCGCCACGCAATCGCTGTGACATCGCCGGAAAAGTTTTCGATTCGACGCCGATGATCTCAATGCTCGGCTTCACACCTCGCGCCGCTACCGCGCAACCGGCGATAAGTCCACCGCCGCCGACCGGAATGATCAGCGTGTCTAGCTGTGGTGCGGCTTCCAACATTTCGAGGGCAAGCGTGCCTTGTCCGGCAATGATGTACGGATCGTCGTATGGATGTACGAACACAAATTGATGTTCAGCGGCCAACGCGCGCGCATGCTGCGAAGCTTCCGCCAGCGTATTGCCGAAGAGCACCACCTTCGCCCCGTGGCCCTCGGTGTTGCGCACCTTCACGAACGGTGTGTACGCGGGCATCACAATCGTCGCCGGAATGCCAAGTCGACCCGCGTGATACGCCACACCTTGCGCGTGGTTGCCTGCGCTCATCGCGATCACGCCACGCGCTTTTTCTGAGGCACTTAGCGAGAGCAATTTGTTCAACGCGCCGCGCTCTTTGAAGCTCGCTGTGAACTGCAAATTTTCAAACTTGAGCCATACCTCACAACCGAAAATGCGCGAGAGTGTTTGTGAATGCAAGCACGGCGTGCGCTGCACAGCGCCAGCGATGTTGTGGCGCGCGGCTTGCACATCCGCGAGCGTGACGGGGAGAGGGGATGCTTCGTTCATGACTTGATTGTATGAGTGGGCCTTCGTGAGTCCCTAGTTTCGTAAACCACGAAGTGGCATCTCTCTTCGGGCGTTGCCCATAGCTAAAAACACGGACACTTACTGCTCATTTCCCACCTTTCGAAGGGAACTCACAGTCCTCAAACACCGGGCAAACTCCGCATTTGGGACTCCTCGCGACGCAGGTGTAGCGTCCATGCAAGATGAGCCAATGGTGCGCGCCCCGTAAAAACTCCGGTGGTGTGAATTTCAAGAGCTTGCGCTCGACTTCATCGACGGTTTTCCCCGGCGCGAGTTTCATGCGGTTAGCCACGCGGAAAACATGGGTGTCAACCGCAAGCGTGGCCTCTCCGAAGGCTTCGTTGAGTACGACGTTCGCCGTTTTCCTGCCCACGCCGGGCAAGGCTTCGAGCGCGGCGCGGTTGTGCGGCACTTCACCGTTGTGTAAGGTGATGAGCTGCTGTGCGGTGGCGATTGCGTTTTTTGCTTTGTTGCGAAAGAGACCTATCGTTTTGATTGCATCAGCGAGGTTGGCTTCGCCCATCGCCAGCAAATCCGCGGGGGTTTTGACCGTTGGGAAAAATCGTCTCGTCGCGGCGTTAACTGATTTATCTGTAGCTTGGGCGGAAAGCAACACTGCGATCAACAGCTGAAATGCGTTGCCGAATTCCAACTCGGTTTTCGGGTTTGGATTGGCCTTCGCCAACGTCGCGAAAATGCGATGGCGCTTCTCCGCGTTCATGCGCGAGCCTTGGCTCGCGCAAGTATGTCGGCGAGCAGGATTTTTTTGTCGGGTGCCACTTTTGGCGCGTGCGCTTCAACTTTAGCCTCCACGCGTTCGAGCAAGCGCAGCTTGTGTGCGTCGTACCGCGCGCGCAACAAAGTGGCTTGTGGCGCGCGCGCTGCAAGCGACACATGCACCCGGTTCGCGATTGTGGTTGTTGGGGCGAGCGAAATGCAGTCCACGGGACACGCGATGATGCACAGTTCGCAGCCGGTACATTCGGCATTGATGACCGTGTGCATGCGCTTAGAAGCACCGATGATGGCGTCGGTGGGGCAGGGCGGCAAGCAGGCTGCGCAGCCAATGCACGCCGCCTCGTCGATCACGGCTACGTGTTCCGGTGCGTATCCGTCCACATCATCGGCCAACCGCACCAAGGGGCGGGCCAGTAATGCGGCGAGCGCTTCGCGTGTTGAGTCGCCGCCTGGCGGGCAACGGTTGATATCCGCCTCGCCTGCGTGCATCGCCTCGGCATACGCTCGGCAATCGGCATAGCTGCAACGCTGGCATTGCGTCTGCGGCAACAACGCATCGATTGCGTCAATACTGGGGCGAAAAGGAGGCGCTAACATCTATCAAATTATCGTGGAATGTGTGATTGCGCGGCTAGGTATCGCGCGACGCCTCCATGTTTACGCGGAGGAGCGTGCTTGGAACCGAATGTATTTGTTGATACGAAGTGCCGCGAGCCGGGTCAATACGGCTTCCTATCCCGCGTGTCGGCGGTGATCTTACGCGCGCTCGGTTGGCAGCTATCTGTGGCCGAAGCGCTTCCGCCCAAGTGCGTCATCGTGATGTATCCGCACACCAGCAATTGGGATTTTCCGATTGGGCTGCTTTCAAAGTGGGCTATCGGTCTCACCGTAAAGGGCGAAGCGCTGAGTTTTGCAGGCAAAGAGAGCTTGTTCAAATGGCCGTGGGGTGGGTTCTTTCGTGCCGTCGGCGGTTTTCCCGTGGATCGCAGCGGTGCGACCGGGTTCGCCAAACAAATGACGGAGCGCTTCGCTGCGGTGCCACGCTTACGCTTTGTGATCGCGCCCGAGGGCACACGAAGCTACGTGCCGTACATGCGATCAAGTTTTTATTACGTGGCCGTTGCTGCGGGCGTGCCCATCGCGTTGGGCTCGTTTGATTTCCCGCGCAAGCGCGTGAATGTGAACGCGTTTTTCACACCGAGCGGCAACGTTGACACCGATCTTGCCGCGATCGATGCGTTCTATCGTGACTTGGGGAATCTTGGCGCAAAGCCAGCAAACGCTGCGCCTTGGGTGTTTAAGCGATAACCGGTCTGTGAGTCTGCGGACCAAGCGGGCGGTGTTGTATGCCATTGTGATATCTGCGTGTTGAGCGCGTTTTGCGTTGCAAGGCATGGATGCGTGACGTAGAATTCATTAATGTAAATTGCTGCTCAGTTTTTTTGTCGAGGCAGTTTCCACACCGCTCAACAAGACACGGGGAAATCACGCAAATGTCACCACATATCGACCCAAAAAAATTCGGATTAGTTGTCGCCGCCTTCCTGACGCTCCCGTTGGCCGCACAGCAGGTGGGTGTCGCTGAAATCGACTGCTCGACGCCGCTCGGGGTCAAGGTTCAGTCCGATGCCGCGGGCGAGCTGAGCCTTGCTAACCCACGTCTTGGCGCAAGTGGACCAGCGCCGTACTTTGTGCGTGCCCAGCCGTCCAACTTGGTCGCGAACGGTGACTTTGAGACCTTCACAAATAGGACTTTGCTCGAAGGCCCTTACCACGCGGTGTTGGTCGGACAATTCGCGCAGCCAGGCGTCTACGCATCGTTCGTCACACGCATTTCAACCGTACCAAACTGGATCGTGACGGGTGGAAACACGTTCTCCTATATTTGGCACAGTGATAACTCGTCGCTACTGGCATCTACGCCGTCGGCAGGCGGCCCAGGCTATATCTACACCGGTATCGGCGCCCAGAATGTGTATGCCAACGGCGTTCACTATCCAGCGCCTTACGCTGCGACCGCGCAGGGCCGTGTGGTGCCGCCGGGGCCGGTTTCGATCAACGATAATTTTTTCGGTCGTTCGACGGGGCCGGTTGCGATTGAACAGGCGGTGACGCTGACGCCGGGACGCAAGTATCGTATGTCGTTTTACGTCGTTGCGGAAGCGAGCCAGACCCGTTCCAATCACTCCACTATCGACGGATTTTTCGGGCTGGACATCAGTGGCTATGCGCGTGAGTACTTGCAGGTCGGCGGTTACGACAACGTGTTTAGCCAACAAGACGGACGCTATTACACAATTGAGTTCACGGCCAAACAAGCCGCGACGACTGTGCGTTTCTTGAACTGGGGACACTCGACTACGGTGTTGAATAGCGTCACAGGTCTGTCGGCTGAAATCGCCTTGGACGACGTCATCATTAATGCGTGCGTTGCTCCACGGCAAGTACCCACAACAGGATCCCCGTTTGCGTTTTGGGCGCTCTTGGGTAGTTTGTTCTTGATGGGAGCCGCTACTTTGCGCGCAACGCACGCAAAGCGATAGGCTTCACGTGCTACACCTCGCCGTCGAGCCCCAGTTCGTGGATCTTGCGCGTGAGCGTGTTGCGGCCCCAGCCTAGCCATTCGCTGGCTTCGATGCGGCGACCTTTGGTTTGCAGTAACGCAGAGCGAATCATCGTGGCTTCAAATTCGCGCGTGAGGCGTTCGCCCGGCGCCTTTTCGCCCTGCTGAATCGCACCGGCCAATGTCGCCGCCAGCGCGTTTTGCCAGTCGCCGCTAGCACTTGAATTTGCGTCCGGTGCATACGCCGCCGGAGCATATGGGCGAGCCGGTGCGGCGTAGGTCCCCGCTGCGGATGCTGGCGTGTAAGCGGATGGATACGCGGTACCCGCACTGGTGGCGGGCGGCGAGTATTCGACTGGCGCACGCGCAGCGGTTGCGACAGGCACCGGGGGCGTTGTCTCCGGCGCGGCAACACGAACTTCGGGTGGCAGATCTTCCACATCCACAGTCGAGCCCGGTGCCATCACCGTGATCCAGTGGCAAATGTTCTCCAGCTGGCGAACGTTGCCGGGGAAAGGGAACGCTTGCAAAATCTGAAGCGCACCAGCGGTCAGCGCTTTGACTTCGCCGCCCAAAGATTGCGCGCTTTTGCCCAGGAAATGTTTCATCAGCAGAGGCACATCTTCGCGCCGCTCTCGTAGTGGAGGTAATCGCAGTCGCACGACGTTCAGGCGATGCAGCAAGTCTTCGCGAAACATGCCTTGTTTCACGCGCTCGTCGAGGTTTTGATGCGTTGCTGCGATGATGCGTACGTTCGATTTCATTGGCGCCTGACCGCCTACGCGGTAGTACTCGCCGTCCTGCAAAACGCGGAGTAAGCGCACTTGCAAATCGGACGGCATGTCGCCGATTTCGTCTAAGAAAAGCGTGCCGCCTTCGGCTTGCTGGAAGCGGCCTTGACGCGTCGCAGCCGCGCCGGTAAACGAGCCGCGCTCGTGACCAAACAATTCTGATTCGAGCAAATCTTTCGGAATCGCAGCGGTGTTAATCGCGATGAACGGTTTTCCTTTACGCAGACTGTGCTCATGCAACGCACGTGCCACGAGTTCCTTGCCAGTGCCGGACTCGCCAGTGATGAGCACCGTCACATGCGACTGCGACAACCGGCCAATCGCGCGGAAAACGTCTTGCATCGCAGCGGCTTGGCCGAGCATTTCGCGCTCGCCCGCTGCGGCAACGGCTTCGCTCGGCGCGGCTTCGACTGTGGCTGCGGCGCGGCGGATTAACGCAAGCGCTTGCTCAACGTCGAAGGGCTTAGGCAAATACTCAAAAGCGCCGCCTTGAAACGCTTGCACCGCTGTGTCGAGATCGGAGAACGCTGTCATCACAATCACAGGCACTTGCGGATGCGCAGCCTTGATTTTCTTGAGTAGCGACAAGCCCGACTCGCCGGGCATACGCACGTCGCTCACCAACACCGACGGCGTTTCAGTTTCGATGGCGCGCTGCACGTCGAGGGCATTATCAAAGCTGCGATGAGGGATGCCTTCGCGGGCTAGGGCCTTTTCGAGAACCCAGCGGATGGAGCGGTCGTCGTCAACGATCCAGACGTTTTTCATAGTGCTTTGCTTTCAACGTGACTGCCGTCCGTGGGGTGCTCAGTTGGGTGAGTGAACGGCAGGATGACCCGGAACTCGGTGTGTCCCGGTTCGCTGTCCACTTCAATCGCGCCATAGTGTTGGGCAACAAAAGTCTGCGCAATCGAAAGACCTAAGCCGGAGCCTTGGCCATCGTTACGTGTGGTGAACAGCGGATAAAAAATTCGGTCGCGGATATCGTGTGGGATGCCGGTGCCGTTATCAATCACGGCAATTTCTAACGCCATACGATAGCGGCGTTTCGACAGTACGACCTGTCGTGCAACGCGCGAGCGCAACGTGACATGTGGTGAGCGAACCGCCGCTGTGGATTGACACGCGTTGCGGGCGATGTTCAAAAGCACTTGCGTAATTTGTTCGCCATCGCATTCGACTTCGGGCAAGCTCACGTCGAAGTCTGGCGTGAGTATGTGCGTTGCGCCGAATTCGTTTTTCAGAAGCTGCAACACATGATCGAGCACGCGGTGAATATCGGTGCGAATGTAGCGCGGCAGTTTGTGCGGCGTAAGAAGTTTGTTCACCAAATTTTGCAGCCGATCTGCCTCGGCGATGATGACCTGCGTGTATTCCGCTAACTGCGGTGACGACAGCTCCGCTTCGAGCAATTGCGCCGCGCCGCGAATGCCGCCTAACGGATTCTTAATTTCGTGCGCGAGGTTTCGCACCAGTTCGCGGTTGGCTTGATTTTGCTCTGCGATTTTTGCTTCGCGTGCGATTTTTAGTTGCTGATCTATGTGTCGCAGTTCAACGATGAGCTCCGCGTCATTCGCGAACTGACCTTCCAGAAAACTCACGGTGCAATTGACGAGCAAACGCGACGCGCCGTTTTGTTTGCTCGCGAGATGAAGCTCAAGCTCCTGCTCGGTGTAGCTTGCGCGATGCGCTAGCGCTAACGCAAGCGCAGGGGCGAGGCGTTCGCTATCGCGGATGATGTCAGATAGGCGCGCGCTCTCCAGCTGACGCTTCGACTGCGCGAGTAAATGTTCCGCAGCGGGGTTTGCGTAAAGGATGCGATGGTCGTGGCCGAGCAACAGCACTGCTGTTGAAATGAGTTCGAGTCCTGCGGTGTCCGTAGCGGCCGTCATGCAGACGTTTTAGCAAGAAGCGGGCCTAGATGCAGTGAGCAGTGAACGGTGAGTAGTGAGCCGTCGCAGCGTGGGGGGCTCGCGTCGCCTCGTACGGCGCGGCTATAGCTTCAGGTTCGACAGCTCTTGCTTGAGCGCCGCAACGTTGCGCTCGTGATGGCGCAGCGTTTGTTCTAGCTGTTTCGTACGGTCGATGTACTTGGGCGAACCCACTCCTTCATCGGCCATCGGCAATGGCTTGCCGCCGTTAAACGCTTGGCGAGTTTCGTTGAGCGCTTTTTCTTCGTTCGAAAGCTCGTCGCTGAGCACTTGGCGGCGTGTGCCGTCGCGCGTTTTTTGCGTGCTGGCGTCGACCACCGCGGAGGTGCTGCCAGCGCTACTGTTGGTGCTGGTGTTGACGGCGCGCGGCGCGACGTTAGCGCCGGCACCGACTTTACTTTTGGCGGGTTTGTTTCCCGTCGGAATTTCCGAAAGTGTGTCTGCGCTGTCCATGCGCGAGGCACCTTTTTTCGGTTGATTCGTGTACTCAACCGCGCCGGTCACCGGATCAACGTATTTGTAGATCTGCGCGCTCGCCTGCCCCATAGGCAGCGTCCACGCAAGGGACGCGGCGATCGAGTAGGCGAGGAGTCGGGCAAATTTCATAGGGAAAGTGTAATCAAAACAGATACTTAGGGCAATGAAGCTCGTCCGAATTGCCGTCATTTCGCGCAAATCGCGGCGTCAAAAAACAAAAAAGGCAGGAAACCCTGCCTTTTTTAGAGTCGCGGCGGCGGAAGTGGTTCCGTCGCCGCGCGCAATCGCCGATTACAGCGAGTAGTACATCTCGAACTCGATCGGGTGCGTCGTCGCGCGGAAGCGGGTGACCTCTTCCATTTTGAGCGCGATGTAGGCGTCGATCATGTCGTTGCTGAACACGCCACCGCGGGTCAGGAACTCGCGGTCTTTGTCCAGATGCTCCAGCGCTTGGTCGAGCGAATGGCATACGGTTGGGATCTTCGCATCTTCCTCTGGCGACAAGTCGTAGAGGTTTTTGTCAGACGGCTCACCTGGGTGAATCTTGTTTTGGATGCCGTCGATACCGGCCATCATCATTGCCGAGAAGGCGAGGTAGCTGTTGGCCAATGGATCCGGGAAGCGCACTTCGATGCGGCGGGCTTTGTCGGACTGCACGTAAGGAATACGAATCGACGCGGAACGGTTACGCGCAGAGTACGCGAGTTTGACCGGTGCTTCGAAGTGTGGAACCAAGCGCTTGTACGAGTTTGTACCAGGGTTGGTGATGGCGTTCAAAGCGCGCGCATGTTTGATGATGCCGCCGATGTAGTAGAGGGCCATTTCGGAGAGACCGGCGTAGCCGTTGCCTGCGAAAAGGTTTTTGCCGTCTTTCCAAATCGATTGGTGAACGTGCATGCCCGAACCGTTGTCGCCAACGATTGGCTTCGGCATGAAGGTGGCCGTTTTGCCGTAGAGCGCAGCGGTGTTCCAAACAGCGTATTTCAGGAGCTGAGTCCAGTCGGCGCGTTGTACGAGCGACGAGAAACGGGTGCCGATTTCGCATTGGCCCGCGTTGGCTACTTCGTGGTGGAACACTTCAACCGGAACGCCCATTTCTTCAGCGGCGAGCACCATTGCGTTGCGCAGGTCTTGCAGTTGGTCAACTGGGGGAACGGGGAAGTAGCCGCCCTTAACGACAGGACGATGGCCTTTGTTGCCGCCTTCGTGCTTCGCGTCGGATTCCCACGCAGCTTCTTCCGAGTAAATCTTCGAGAAGGAACCGGACATGTCCGTTTTCCATTCGACCGAATCAAAAATGAAGAATTCTGGCTCTGGGCCGAAGTAAGCAACGTCGCCGATGCCGGAGGTTTTGAGGTACGCCTCAGCGCGCTTCGCGAGCGAGCGTGGATCACGGTCGTAGCCCTTGCCGGTGGCTGGTTCGATGACGTCGCAAGTGATGTTGAGCGTCGTCTCTTCGATGAACGGATCGATCACAGCGGTGCTTGGATCGGGCATCAGCAGCATGTCGGAGGCTTCAATGCCTTTCCAACCGGCGATAGACGAGCCGTCAAACGCGTGACCTTCTACGAACTTGTCGTTCGTGAACTGGTGATGCGGCACTTGAACGTGCTGCTCTTTGCCGCGGAAGTCGGTGAAACGAAGGTCAACGAAGCGGACTTCTTCGTCTTTGATTTTTTTGAGTACGTCGGCTCCAGTGGCCATGCAATTTCTCCTAAAGAGCGGTGAGGTTAGAAATGAAACGTGAATCGAGGTCAGAAATCAGCAGAGCGCGGTTGGGTTTTCCCATCAGGGTTCGTTTCCACGCGCTCCAATTGGTCATACGATGCAGAAAACATGCCATCAGCACGACAAACAGCCCATTATGCTAAACCGTCCCGTCGCAGCGCGTTTGCCGCGCGTCAATCGCGTGTGATCCGCGTGAGCAGGGTGCGTCGCCAAAAAAAGTACGCTGCTGCCTGAGATGCGGCAGGTACAAGCGTGTGCGCACCAAAATGGAGCAATCTGCTCGTTCTGGACGGGCGGTGCGCTAGAAATTGGTGCGTTTCCATGCGCGCCCTGAATTGGGGCGACTTGGTCCGCGCGCTCACTCTTGATTGCGGTACAGCTTACCTGCGCAAACGGCAGCTGTACGGTCGATACAGGTCAAAAACGATGTTACTCGACATAGAGAAAAATTCTCCTTGACCGACCGTAGAGCGGCGCTTAATGGCGAAAAGATGTTTCGATTCGTTTTGGGTGCGTGGCTATTTTTTGCGTTCGTGCGGCTCGAATGCGGCAGTCAGTGCCTCGCGCATGTCGTGTGGCAGCGTCGAGACTCCCTTCACCACGCCTGAGCCGCCGTTTTTCCAGTGCACCGAGAATTCCGTTGGCCGCGCGGCGGTGCTGGTGTTGTACGTCGTGATGTCGAGTACCACTTCCGTTCCACCCTCAACGAGCGCACTCGAGGAGAGCAGTTTGACAACGGGACCAAGTTCACGAACGACGACTATGACGACGCGCTCTGCACCATTCGCGCTCAACATCAGTTTCGCGAGCTCGTGCGTAGGGACTGGCGGCGCAACGTTTGCTTTGCGAAGGCCTGCACCCAAAAAGCAGGTGGATTGCGCAACATACGCCTGCAAGCCTTGCTCGGCGGCCGCTTCGCGCTGTTCTTTGTCTTTTTGATCGGCGCGCCATCGAGTCGACCATACAACGAGCGTTTTTTCAGTCGGGCGAGGCGACTGGCACAGCGTCTCTCTTGACGGTGTACCGGTGATTTCGACAGAGGTTGTCGCGCACGCGGCCAGCGTGGCAAGCAAAGCAACGAGCGCCAAGCGGGCGAGTCTATTGAGCGTGAGTGTGGGGGCCATTTAGCGAGGCGCGACGCGCGCAAAGTAGTGCGTGCGCAAAATGGGCGTGCCATCTGACCCGAAATACGCCACCGTCTCGACCATTGACTTGCCATCGTCGGACACGGCGTAAATGCGCGTGGACGCTGGCGTTCCGCCGCGCGCGAGCTGCATCACGAGGACGCCCGGCACGGGCATCGTGGTCGCGGCGACGTTCGCCTCAAGATTGCCTTGCACCGGTGACGGTGTGCCGTCGAGCGTCGTGGTGCTTTCGGCGTAGGTTTGCGCGGCTGCAGCGTCGGACACGTCTACGCGCGTCGTCAAACCACCGTTTCGAGCTTGTGAGAACGAGATGCTCACGCTCTTGGGCCGCGCCTGTGGAGGCTGCGGGAGGCGCGATACATCGACCGCCCAAACGCCATACAGACCCGAAGCCTTCGTGGGTTGCGCCTGACTGGGCAAACCGATGAGCGTCGACCAGACAACAAGGATAGAAAAAAGTACGCGCATGAAGACTCCGTTGGATCGGTAGATGGTTTTCGTTACTCGAGAAAGTCACGAAGTTCGAGTGTAGAGGCTCTCGGTTGACACTAATCTTACGCTATAGTTAAATACAACACCATATCGCAGTACGCTGCAGAAGTGCCCTCGAAAGCTCAAACAGCATGAACACCGACTGGAATGACGGCCAACCGATCTACCGACAAATTCGGGAGCGGGTGATCGTCATGATTCTGGACAACGTGCTGAACGCGGGCGATGCACTGCCTTCCGTCCGCGCGGTCGCCACCGAGAGCCGGGTGAATCACCTGACCGTATTGAAGGCATACCAACAGCTCGTTGACGTGGGCATTGTGGAGTCAAGGCGCGGCGTGGGCATGTTCGTGAAGGCGGACGCGCGCGCATTGCTTTTGCAGGGCGAGCGTCAGCGATTTCTGAACCAAGACTGGCCAAAGATTCGAGCGACGATTGAGCGGCTAGGGATCAAGGCTGACGAGCTGCCGGGACTAGTGCCCATTGCGCCGGATGCGACTAACGAAAAGCGGAGCGACTAACACCATGCATTGCATCGAAGCGCGCGGATTGACCAAAAAATTCGGCAACACTCTCGCACTGAACAACGTCGATCTGACCGTTGCGCCAGGTCGCATCGTCGGGCTGATCGGTCCTAACGGTGCCGGGAAAACGACGCTGTTAAAGGCGATCTTGGGGTTGACCTCGTTCGACGGCGAACTCACCGTGCTTGGCCGCAACCCGCGTACTGAGCGCGACGTGCTTATGCGCGACGTGAGTTTTATCGCAGACGTTTCGGTGCTGCCCACGTGGCTGCGTGTTTCGCAGGCGATTGATTATGTGGAGGGCGTTCACCCGCGATTTAACCGCGCAACCATCGACGCATTTCTCGCCAAAACGAGCATCAAGCGCACCGCGAAAATCGGCGAACTTTCGAAAGGCATGGTCACGCAGTTGCACCTTGCGCTAGTGATGTCGATCGAAGCCAAGCTCATGGTGCTTGACGAACCAACGCTCGGTCTCGACGTGATCTATCGAAAGCAGTTTTATGAATCGCTGCTCAACGATTACTACGACCAAGAGCGCACGATTCTCATCACCACGCATCAGATTGACGAGGTTCAACATGTGCTCACCGACGTGATGTTCGTGGATGGCGGTCGCGTCGTTTTCAGTTATGAAGCGGACGAATTCGAGTCGCGCTTTTTCGAGCTCTCCGCGATGCCCAGCGCGGTGAACGCGGCTCGTGCGCTCCGGCCAATCTACGAACGAACAAGCTTCGGCCGCAGCGTGTTTTTGTTCCGCGATGTGGACGCTGAAACCCTCGTAGCGCTCGGTGAGATTCGCACGCCGAGTGTTGAGGACGTGTTTTTGGCGGTCGTTGGGAATCAGGGCGACAACATTCAGGGAGCACAACCATGAGCCAACTCGAAACCGGCACTTCGGTCGCGCGTATTGATCACAGAATTTCGTTGCTGCGGTGCTTCGTCTGGTCGCTGCGCAAAGAGCTTTGGGAGCACCGCTCGATTTATTGGGTGCCGCTGGTTGTTGCCGCGTTCGTGGTGGTAGGTTTGTTAGTCGCGGCGTTTGATGTGCCGGCATCGCTGCGAGGCCAGCGCGTGTGGGGAGATTTAACGACGCGTGCCCCCATTCATCTTCCGTACAGCGTTTCGTCGATGATTCTGATGGCAACGATGATTCTCGTGGGAGGTTTCTATTGCGTCGAAACGCTTTATGCGGAACGCCGTGACCGCAGTATCGTGTTTTGGAAATCGCTGCCTGTTTCTGATGCGGTAATGGTCGTCGCAAAATTTTTTGTTCCGATGGTTGTTCTGCCGGCGCTGACGTTTTTGATCGCTCTCTGCGCGCACATGTTCATGCTCGGTGCAAGTGCGACAACGGTTTCGATGAGCGCGATGGAGGGCGTAAGCGTTAGTCAATTGTGGGCGCAACTGCCGTTGACCGAGATGTTGGTCGCGCTGCTGTATTTCATCGTCGCTACAACGCTTTGGTACGCGCCAGTCTTCGCGTGGTTAATGTTCATTTCTGTTTGGGCCAAACGCGGTGCGTTTGTCTGGGCCGTTGTGCCGCCCATCGCAGTTATCGCGTTGGAGCGAATTGCGTTCAAGGCGTCGTTCTTCAGTGACCTCATCACGTCGCGATTGAACGGCGCGGCAGCGGCATCATTTTCAGCGCGAGCTGCTCAAAAGTTTCCTAACGGTTCAACCGAACCTTTCTTCTACATCGAGACCGTTCCCGATCCCGCCAAACTGTTGTCGAGCGGCGAATTCTGGATCGGCCTTTTGATCGCCGCTGCTTTGCTCATCGCGACGATACGCATGCGGCGTCTGCGCGACCCGATTTGATTTAGCCGAGTGCTGTAGGCGGTTGTATAGCGTGCGGAATGCCGCACGCGAACGACAGGCGTTTCCACTGCTACCAACGAATGTAGGCAATCACCAGGAGCCTTATGAACACACACGCCCATACCTCACCGCGCGACTGGGATTCCATCGCGAAATCCGCGCTCAACAACGCTGGCAGATTCTGGTTCTTAGTTGCTGCAATTGGGCAGTTACTTTTCTTCGCGTACATCGTAATCTTTTACGGTGGCTCAACCGTGCGTGGTGATTTTGATGCGTGGCGCAAAGTGCTTCCGCGCGGCATGATAGAGGGCGATAGCACGGGCAATTTCTTGCTCGCGACGCACTTACTCATGGCGGCGATCATTACCTTCGGCGGACTGTTGCAGCTCTTGCCTGCGGTGCGCGCTCGCGTGCCGGTCCTGCATCGCTGGAATGGGCGGCTCTACATGGTGATCGCGATCACGATCAGCTTAGGCAGTCTGTACCTGGTGTGGGTGCGCGGAACTGTGGGCGACACGTCGCAGCACTGGGGAAGCACACTCAACGCGTTTCTGATTCTGCTGTGTGCAACGCTTGCTTGGCGCTTCGCGCGTGCCCGCGATTTCGCGACGCATCGGCGCTGGGCGCTGCGCCTTTTTCTTGTGGTGAGCGGCGTCTGGTTTTTCCGCGTTGGTTTGATGCTTTGGCTACTCATTCACCAAGCGCCGGTGGGGTTTGACCCAGATACGTTTACGGGGCCATTTCTCACGTTCCTAGTGTTTGCACAGACGCTGATCCCGCTCGCGGTGTTGGAAATTTACTTGCGCGCGCAAGCGAGCGTGAAGCCAAGCGTACGCTACGCCGTAGCGGTAGGTGTCGTCGCGTTGACGCTCGCCATGGGCGCCGGAATCTTCGGCGCGTTCATGATGATGTGGTGGCCGAGGATGTGATGATGCAAAGCGAACGCATGACACCGAACCAAATCGCAAGGGCTGCTGGTGCGCCGTACGTAATCGTTGTACTCACCGGCACCTTTGTGCTCGGGTATTTCCCGTCCCAGCTTGCTATGCCCGGCGATGCTGCAATGGTGGCGAAGCACCTGTCTGCGCATGAGGCGCTGCTCCGCTTCGCAATCGCGGCGGGAGTCGTTTGCTACGTTGCGTTCCTGTTGCTTCCGCTCGTGCTTTACAAATTGCTGAGTCCGTTCGGCAAGAACCTTGCCGTCCTGATGGCGGCGTTTGCTGTGGTCAGCGCTCCACTGTCGTTTGCGAATTTGCATCATTTGCTCGATATGCTTTCGATGCTTAACGCCGCTGTGTCGGGGATTGCATTGTCGGCGGAACATCTCGGGCGCGAAATACTGCTTTCGCACACGGCATATCGCAACGGATTGCTGCTGTCCAAAGTGTTTTGGGGCCTGTGGCTGTTGCCTTTTGGAATCCTTGTGTTTAGGTCGGGTGTACTCCCAAAACTGCTCGGGCTCTTGTTGATGGTTGGCTGCATCGGCTATGTCATCGACTTCTTTGGTCGCGTGCTGGTTGCTGGATATGCCGAGACCATGCTCGCCGAATACGCCACACGACCGGCTGCACTCGGCGAAGTGGGCATCTGCCTGTGGCTCTTAGTCTTGGGCGTACGGGAACGACAAACGTCGGCCGCGCTGCCGCGGTGACGATCATCTGCGTGCACGCGACGCGCGTTTGTTCCGGAGCGTTGCTGCAAGGCTCAACCGCTAGCGTTCGGCACGCAATCGGTGGCTGACTGGATCACAGAGACGGCCAGCGCAGCTCTTCCGCGTCGTGCAGCGCGTGCTTTCGTCGGCTTCTTGTGTACGCCCCCGGGAGGGCGACGGCACGGCGCAGGCGAAACGACCGAAGCGGAGCGGGCGAAGAGTTGATGCGATGCGATTTGTGTGGCCGGAGCAATTTCATTTCTCGCGCTAACGGCTTTCACGCATGAGCGACTAGCCAATGGTAGTTGTGACCATGTTTTTTCCAAAGTCGACTCAGCGGAAAAAATAGCTGGGGCCTCCATCTGTGTGTCGTTCGAGCGAAAAAGCCGTTACGACCTCATTGCCGTGCGCACCGCGGACGGCGATCAACTCGAGGGTCAGTTCGCGCAGCAGCGCGTCATAGCCAATCTCGAATATTCGATCAAAGTGTTCCCGCGTAAATCAGATCTGCGACCATGCGACTCGGGCAAAGTCGCGCATCAATACATCCGGCGGCGCTGGATTGAGCGACGACGGCCTATGGCGTATCCGATGCTTTCGTCGGTCGTCACATCCTGTCCGAAAGACGCAGGCACGCGGAAAGCGTACGCGGCCATTTCCGTTGCCAGTCCGGCATCGTAGAAGCAGCTCAACATCTCGCTCATGTCACGTGTGCGGGTAAGCGAAATGCGCCGGTACACCGACAAACTTAGAAAAAGCTGCGGACGGCGTACTTCGCCAGTTTGTACCCACTTAGCTCAAATGCGCGCAGGAGTGGCGTGCGCGTCATCGTTTTCTCGGAAATCGGCATGCGACCGCGTGACATGGCTAGAGCTTGCGCGAAACACGTGGCATCCGGTCACGCCATCGCAGGAAGGGTCGTTCAACCGCAAAGTGCAACGCCGCGCCACCGGCAATCGCGGCTAAGCCATATACCGCGAACGCGATCAGACCAGCCCCCTGCAATTGGTCGCCCCAGATCGATTGCACGACGTGATAGAGTGCTTTGTGCACTAGATACAGGCTGTATGAAATCGCTGCCAGCCAGGCAGCGCCGGGCAGGGCGCGATCGCCCATGATGCCGTCGCGCCCTGCGCCCGCAAAGACCAATAGTGCGAGACCGAACGAGAGCAATGGCCAGCCGATGGCGTTTGCCGCCAGCCCAGTGCGATTGTTGAATAGCCAGAATGACAAAGTCATTACCGCGAGCCCTGCGAGCAGACTCGCATTTGCATAGCGTCGTGCTCGGGCCCAGTGTTCGGGCCGCATCGTCTTCCACACAGCAAGTGCTACACCGCAGAGCAGGCCATCCAGTCGCGCCCAGGTAGGGTAGTAAATGTCCTCAACAAACCAGTTGCGGCTGTCCATCTGCGGATCGATTGCGGCGTTGTGCAGCCACGCAGCGCTCCGTAATGAAATACCCAAAGTGACGAGAAGCACCGCCAATGCGGCAAAGCTCCACGCTGTTGGCCGCCGCATCAACCAAACTGCCAGCAATGGAAACGCCCAGTAAAAATGCTCTTCCACGCACAGCGACCACGCGTGCGAGAACGCGGTGTTCTCCATGTAGTCGATGCTCAGGTTCATTGTGAAGGTCAGGAACTTCCACCAGGGTTCCATGCCCGGTGCCTCGCGAAACCCCGGCCACAGCAGGTAGATCAGGAGCACTGCCCAATACGCGGGCAAGATGCGAAACGCGCGACGCAAATAAAAGTCCGTGAACGACAGTCGCACGCCGCTCGCCAGAGGCTTCAGCACCTGTGTACCAATGAGAAAGCCACTTAGGACAAAGAACAGATCCACGCCCATCCAACCATAGCGTGACAACCACGACCACGACGGGCCAAGGCCGCCGACGACGAACGAGTGAAACAGCATGACCCAGATAATGGCGATGCTGCGAAGAAGGTCAAGGCCGGGGAGGCGGTCAGTGCTGTTCACGTCGATACTTCAGTCGTTAAGAATCTAGAGAGTTTTCCCAAACACACGCGCCTTGGTGTTCACTTGTTATTGCAGCCATCGCAAGCGGAGCAACGTCAAGGCCGAGCTGGCGCAGCAGTACGCAGAATCCGATTTCGAAAGCGCGGTCGAGGGGATCGGGAGTTGAGTATTGCTGTGATCGAGCCACTACGGGGAATTCGCAGCCGAGCAGGTCAGGTGGTAAGGGATTGAGCGAGGACGGGCTGATCGCGTTGCAGCAACTCTCGTGTATAGCCGCGCCTCGTACGTAGCAACCGAGTACGCGAAAACCTAAGGCTGCGTGTTCGGGTGAAAGTCCTGCGTCATAGAAAAAGGCTAGTACTTCAGTGTGTAAACGTATGCCAACCGGCGAGTTCTTTTGATGCTGTGATAGCCACCGGTAGAACAATGGGTGGCGCACTGCAATTACGCGCCAACTTCGTGCGAACGCGCGCAGACGTTGGGCGCGGGCCAATGACTTGTCGGGGATCGGTATGTCTCGTAGGACTCGATCATCCAGTGCGTCAAGGATGTGCCCTTTGCTTGGAAAGAGGAGATTCATACTTGCTTTGCCGAAGCCGAGCCGGTTGCAAAGTTTTCGCATGGTGAGGGCGTGAACCCCGTCTTTGTCGATCAGTGCCAACGCTTCGGTTTCGATGCGCTCGCCACTCAAGCGCGCACGTAAGTCAACACGAGCACAAGCGGAGCTGCGCGGTCTGTCGCGATTCTTCGAGACTGTCATTTGCGCTGTAGACCGAACCATGGCCTAAAAGCGCCAGTCCATCGTGCGCCGCGCCAAAACACAAAGCATGCCGCAAACGTCAGGAGTACCAAGAGCATGCCCTCGGCGACCGGATTCATCCTTAACGGAGCCAACGCTGCCGCAAAGACAATGATGGCGGTTTGGTGCAGTAGATAGAGAGGGAACACGGCCTCGCTCAATGCACTGCGCCATCGGTGGTCACGATTGAGGTACTTGTGGGCGAACGCGAGAACTGTGATGATCGCGCTCCACTGAAAAGTAGCGTAAACAACGCGTTGAACAGCGCGTAGGCCTTCAGGCACCGTCGCCAACGCCGCGACGTACTCCAAATACCAATTGATAAACGCCCATGAAAGCAGCGCCAAAAGCAATGATGCCCAGCGCAACTTCTGTAGGCGTTCGAATTGTTTCGGCCGCACGGCGAAAGCGACACCAAGAATGAAGAGCAGCCCGTAAGTCGCGTGATTGAACCTGTCGCCAATCAGTGCGTGCGTGGAGGGGTAGCGCGACAGCAAGAGTAGGCGCACTACTGCGAGTGCAACGATGGGCAGCAGCCAAAGCTGCCATAACGGTCGCGCCGAGAACCAATTTGCCGCGCCAATTTTCCATCGCATCGGCGACAAGCTTCCGATCAGCAGAATCACCATGCTGTAGAACCAAACGTACGGCAGGAACCAAAGATGATTCCAAGTTGGCAAATGTACGCACTTGGACTCCTTGCAAAAACCCTCGTAACCCGAGAAGTAGAGCGATAGAAAGTGGACGAAACTTCCGTCATAACTAAACTTATTTACTACCTCGAAGTAGGATTGCGGAGGCACGATGAGAAACATGCCCGTGAGCAGCGGTAGAAGGAGCCGCACGGAACGGTCGACGAGCAGGTTTCTCGCGCCTCGTCTCAAGCTCCAACCCATGGCCGCTCCTGAAATTAGAAACAGCAATCCCATCCTCCACGGGTTGGAGAGCCTCATGAGCGGCTCCAACGCGTTTGACGCATATGGCGACTTGATATGCCAGTCCCAGCTCACGTAGTACATGCCGACGTGGTAGAGCACCAGAATCGCAAAGGCGCCGATCCGGACCCAATCAACAAAGTACTGACGATCGTTTCGAGTTATGTCTGCCATCTGGCGGGCTACTTCCTTGTAAGCGGTCTGTCTTGTGACGACGAGCGTCGTGGGTGAATCGACGCAGCATCAAATGTGTTTTGCTGCTGAGGCATTGATGGATGTCGTTCGGTCATTGGTGTCTCGCGCTCTAGCGCATGCTGGTGTCGTACGCTAGTCGCATCGTTCGCCGACGCCGTCTTGGTGGTTGCGAGGTGTCACTTACCGCATAGAAAACTCTCTGATCAGATGCCGACCTTTACTGGTGCACGCGCTTGCGTGGGTGCGTCGGACTTCTGTGCGAAGTGAGTGCCGCCCACAAATGAATAGAACGCACTAGGGTCGATCCTGCGCGAGACCCCGGTCGTGCGAGCGGTCGCGGCGTCGAAACTTCGGCTAATACCTCCTCCGCAAATTCGTGCAGGTTCTGATCGTAGGATCAATGTATACTGTGTATATTGTATACGCACAGTAAAGTTTCTCGAACAGACATGCACGTCGGACGCGATCCGGGTGTGCCGAATTTGGAAGTGTGATGAACGCGCAACTCTTCTTGTCGCAAGACGGCAGTCAGCCGATGTACAGGCAGATCGTCGAGCGAATAACAACCAAAGTCGCAACTCGCGAGTGGGTGGCCGGAACAGCGCTACCGTCAATTCGCGAACTCGCCGCAGCGAATAGCGTGAGCGTCATTACTGTAAAGCGTGCCTACCTCGAACTCGAGCTCGCCAAGGTCATCGTGACGCAGCACGGCAAAGGTTCCTTCGTGGGACCGTCGACAGATTTGCCCCGTCAGCTTATGTACGGTGAACTACGCGGGTATGTCGCTGCGGCGCTTAGATGTGCGGCAAAACTCGAACTCAGTATCAACGACTTAAAGAGCATGCTCGATGACCAAGCCGCTGAGTCGCGTGATGAAACGCAGCAAGGAAATACCGAATGACCAACGCATTTCGACTTACGAACGTATCTAAGCGATACGAACACTTCGCAATGGAAAAAATCAATCTCTGCTTACCGGAGGGCGAAATCATGGGGCTGATCGGAGTGAACGGAGCAGGAAAATCAACCTTGCTTCGAATTCTTGCAGGACTATCGTTAGCCGACAGTGGCGAGGTACAAGTTCTTGGTCTTCAACTTCCAGCCGATCAAGTGGAGATCAAGCGACAAATTGGTCTCGCGTCGGAAGACATGCGCCTGTACGGAAGCCAAACGCTACGCTGGCATATGGATTTCATGGCGAAGGTGTACGGTAGCTGGGACGAGGCGTACGCGACGAAACTGCTCCGACGTTTCGACCTGAACGAAAACCAGCCAGTAGCAAGTTTTTCTCACGGTCAGCGCGTAAAGGGGTTGCTGCTTCTCAATTTCGCGCGTCGCCCACGGTTACTACTCCTAGACGAACCGACCACCGGGCTTGACCCGGTAGCGCGCGCGGAAGTACTCGACGCATTGTCGGATGTCCTGTTGGATGGCGCGCGAAGCGTGCTCTTCTCCTCTCACAACGCGCACGACATTGAGCGCTTGGCCGACACGATCACCTTTATTCATGGCGGACGGTTGATCGCGAATTTGGACACTGAAAGCTATTTGTCCGCGTGGAGGCGTGTTCTCGGTCACGGCACTTTGGCAGACGAAGTCACTGACTGGCCTGAAGTGGCGCAAGTTCGCCGCAGCGGCGCGACAACGGAGATCACGTTCAAGAGTTACGGCATCGCACTGAATGAGCGCCTAGCGGCACAGGGCTTTGAAATCGACGCGATTTACCCAATGAGCTTAGAGGAGATATTTATCACCACAATTCGCGGGGCTGCGCAGCAATGAAAACTCAAATCGAACTCAACGTCCCAGTGATTCGGCTTCTGATCGCCAAGGACTGGAAGCTGTTTGAAAAGCAACTCGCAGCGTATGTTGCCGCTGGCATCGTCGCGCTGGTGTTGCTCGGAATGGCTAAGAAGTGGACTTTCTACTTGGGGTCGTTGATGTTGATTGTGGTTTTGGTCGCGGCGGCGTGCTTTGCCATTTCAAGCTCTCTAATTAATGAGCGCAAACAGCAAACGCTCGCCTTCGTAATGAGCCTGCCCGTCTCACCCTTAGATTTCTTCCTCGCAAAGCTGCTGGGAAACCTAGCGACTTTCGGTGTGCCCTATTTGTTCTTAACGCTCGGCACGGTAGCAGTCATCTTGACTACACCCATCCCGGATGGGTTGCTCGTGCTTTCCTTGCTAGTTCTAGGACACATTCTTCTCGCCTATTGCATTTCCCTGTCGATCGCAATGGCAGTGGAGTCCGAAGGTTGGAACGTATTCACAATGATCGGCAGTATGGTGCTGATTAACCCACTGATCGCAGCGGTGAATCAGATGCCATCTGTCGCGAATTCCCTGCAAGGCGATATCGTCGTCTGGAGCGCGTGGACTGTGGCGATCCTGTTTGCGCAAGTCACGTTAAGCTTGGCCGTTCTCGTCGTGACAGGGTGGGTGCACTGTCGCAAAAAAGCGTTCTACTAGACACGCGCGCTACGCGATGAACAGAGATTCGCCCAATCGAGTGCACGCGCTAGACAATTTGCGCGCGTTGGCCATGTTCACGGGCGTCTTATTTCACGCAGCGCTGGCGCATAGTCCAATGATGGAGCGGTTCTATCCGGCGGCTGATCGAGCGCAGTCGCCCGTCATTGACATTCTTATCTGGTTGCCGCACCAGTTCCGCATGCCGCTCTTCTTCGCAGTCTCGGGCTACTTCGCTGCGCTCCTCGTCGAGCGCGACGGATTCGCAGGACTGTTGCGTAACCGTTTGCGACGCGTCGCGGTGCCGTTCATTCTTTTGTGGCCGAGTACCCATTTGTTTATGGCGTGGAGTACCGAGTACGCGGCGGCGGTCGTTGCCCATCCATCGCAAGTGCTGCAGTTCATTCACGCCGCGCAGGCTCAAGGCGCCGCCGTGTCCCGGCTGACCACAAACCATCTGTGGTTTCTGTATTACTTGCTGTATTTCTATGCGCTTCTATGGATTGGCATCACACTTACTCCCAGTCGTTGGACGGCAGCGGTGCGTTGCGGAAACCTCACTGCGGCAAGAGTTGCCTTCGTGTTGATACCAGTGCTGACCGTCGGACTGATTAGCGTTTCCACGCCATTTCCGGCCCCAGACGGATTGTTGCCTAAGCTTTGGGCGCTCAGTTTCTTTGGTTCCTTCTTCGCGTTGGGCTACCTGGCGAGAAGTCACATGGAGTTGCTCGAGAGCTGCCGCGTTCACGCGGGGACAACCCTAGCGATAGGATTACTTGCGTACGCAGCCTTCCTCAACGCCATAGATTCGCAAGCAATCGTGCGGACATCGTACGAGACCACCTGGCTTCAAGCAGGTTGTGCGGCCGTTGTTAGTGTGTCCATGACACTCGCAAGCCTAGGATGGTGTCAGCGTCTGCTATCTCGCGAGAGCAGATTGCTCCGATATTTCGCCGACACTTCTTTTTGGCTGTACGTCGCTCACTTTCCAGTCTTGCTCACGGTGCAGTACGCGCTTATTGACCTTGATTGGGGTTGGCCGAGCAAGATACTCGTTGCCGTGACGACTACCGTGGCTCTGTGTCTTTCGAGTTTTCACTGGTTAACTCGCAGCGCTCTTGCGAGACGCTGGCTGCTTGGAATAGACGCGAAGACGGCGGCACAACCCAATCCAATCAATAGTAAATCTGCGAGACGTATATGAAATTACCCATCATCGTCGTGCTCGACGACTTCGAACGCGTCGCACGTCAATACGCTGACTGGTCCGCTGTGGACGCGAAAGCCGAAGTTCGCGTGTATCGCGAAGCGCTACGCGACCAAGCGTTGCTCGACGCGCTACTGCCAGCTAGTGCCATCGTGTTGATGCGCGACCGGACGCCTTTTCTTGCCGACCTCATCGAGAAGCTTCCAAACCTCAAACTTGTGCAATTCACCGGAACGCGCAATGGGGCGCTCGACACCAAAGCGCTCGCGGCGCGCGGAATCCCGGTGCTGCACACCGGGTGGGGCCCAAACAATGACGCGACGACTGAAATGACGTGGGCGCTGATCCTCGCCGCGCAAAAGCGGTTGGTGAGCCATCACAACGCGGTGCTGCACGGTAGGTGGCGCCCCAGCGATACGCTTTCGCCAGTGCTGTATGGCCAGCGCATCGGCATCGTCGGGCTTGGCGAGATTGGTGGTCGCGTTGCGAACGTCGCCCAAGCGTTTGGCATGGAAGTGGTGACATGGTCGCCGAACATGACGCAAGCTCGAGCGGCAAACAAGAGCGTCACAGCCGTCTCATTCGAAGAGCTCGTGGCCACGTCGCACATCATTACCGCGCACCTCGTGCTCGGTCCGAGCACGCGAAACCTATTCGGCGCCGCGCAGTTCTCTGCGATGCGACGCCATCTTCGTCAACACCTCCCGCACTGGGCTTGCCGACGAACATGCACTCGCCGCGGCGCTGCGGAGCGGGTGTCCAGCGGCCGCTGCGCTCGACGTTTTCAGTGAGGAACCAATACCGTGCACGCACCCGCTATTCGGATTGAATAACGTCGTCCTCAGTCCGCATCTTGGGTTTGTGTGTGACCCAGTTTTTTGCAAGTTCTACGGCGACGTCGTCGAGTCCTTGATCGCGTGGCTTGATGGAAAACCGTTGCCGCGAGTGATTGTCCTGAGCGTCTAGTACTTGCTCGCGTAACCATCCATGCCGCGGTGCCTCCGGCTGACGTTTTGGCGATTACGTTAACCGTTAACGACGAGTGCTTCACCACAGATCGCAGGTCGCGAATCCGTTGCTAACGCGAGATCAATGCGCAGTGACAACTGTGCTCTGTACCGTCTCGGTATCATGACTTCTTCCTCCGGAGTCTGGAGCACACTTTCGCGGAGAGCAGACGAGCTTCTTGCCTCACCGCGGAGCCAAACCCATGCCCTTGACAACGCGGGGCGGTAGCAATCGATTCAATATGCGCGGCACTCGGCGGCGGTTCGAAAGACGGAGTCCGCAGGGCGCGCTCAATCTACGCGGCGTGCGAGGTCAGCGCTCCATCATTGGCGGCCCGCACGTAAGTCGTGTTAACGAGCAAATCAGAATGGTCGTCAAATGCTTCCTCGTATGCGGCCGCACATACCTGAGCGATCTCAGTCCGAACCTCTGAGGTCAAGTCGGGTGCAGAAATAGTTCAGCTCGGATGTTCATTCGGAGCGGATTGGTCATCTGCATGCACACTGTCGTGTTGGAACCGTGGCGCTGGTTTCGCACGCCACGGGTGTGCGTCACGGCCCTGGTGCGTGAACCCAGCTCCGGCTAATTTCGCTTCATCAATCGAAGATGCACCGAGGTCGCTACGACATAGAGTTTTTTTAGCGCCGCGATGCGAGCTGGTTCATGAGCGTGGCTGCAAGGCTCAGCACCTGGCGTTCGGTGGGATTGAGTTCGGCGAGGGCCGCAGCTAGCCACGCGTCGCGACTTTTCAAGTCTTGTTGGACGGTTCCGCGTCCTGCAGCCGTGATCTTGAGTACGTGTTGGCGTTGATCGGTTTCGCTTTTTTGCCGCAGGATCAAGCCGGCGCGCTCGAGGTCAGCAAACACGCGCGTGAGGGACTGCGGCTGTTGCTGTTCGGCGGCAGCGATGGCACCCGGCGTCATCGCGCCTTGAAGATACAGGTGGGTGAGCACACCTAGCGCGTTAATGCCGAGACCATTGTCTTGACGTTCGGTCCGCAGGCGGCGTGCGAGACGCAGCACGCCACGGCCAAGCGCAGAAGAGTCAGCCTCATGCTGTGATGTGACGGGTTGAGCCATATCGCTAAGCGGTGCGCAGTAAATATCCTGCAAATATACCAAGTTGCTCTTGAAATATAGCAGAATAATAGTAAGATGTGCGTAGTAAATGGGTGACGCACATGGTGTGTGTGCCTAGCTTTGTGCTGAGAGGTTTTGCAATGGATAGACGTTTTCTTGTGTTTGCGCTTGGCGTCATTTTGCTGGTGGCGTTGGTAGAGGCGGTAGTGCTGATGCGCAGCAAACATGGCTACGATTGGCGTGAATTTGGCGCGACGATGGCGAACCTTGTGGCGCGACTCGCGGTGGGGGTGGTGTTGCCCGTGTCGTTGGCTTCACCGCTGTTTGCGCTCGCTTGGGAGCAACGCGTGTTCACTGTGCCACTGAACAGTGCGTTCGCGCTGTTTGCGTTGTTCATCGGCCAAGAGTTTTGCTACTACTGGTATCACCGCGCATCGCACCGGATTCGATGGTTTTGGACGAATCATTCAGTGCACCATTCGCCTAACGACCTTACTTTGGCGGCGGCGCTGCGAATTGGGGTGTTTGGCAAACTGATCGGCGCAACCGTGTTTTTCTTGCCCCTCGTATGGCTTGGTTTTTCTCCGCGCGTGGTGTTAGCGGCCCTGGCGATCAATTTGCTTTATCAATTCTGGGTTCACGCGAAGTGGATTCCCAAACTCGGCGTCTTGGAGTGCGTGCTCAATACGCCGTCTGCGCATCGCGTACATCACGCCGCGAATGTGGAGTATCTGGACGCCAACTACGGCGGCGTCCTAATCGTGTTTGATCGGATGTTCGGTACCTACGTTGCCGAGCGCTCGGATCTGCCCATTCGTTATGGACTCGTGAAACCGCAGACCAGTTACAACCCGCTGCGCGTCGAAACGCGCGAGTGGCTGAGCCTGTTTCGGGACTTACGCGGGGCGCGAAGTCTGCGTGCGATGATCGGATACTTGTTCGGGCCACCGGGGTGGCGTCCGGACGGCGCAGGCGAGACGACTGACGCATTGCGGGCGAAGGTGTAACGCGATGCGACGTTTGCGACGAACGAATTCACTGTTGGCGATAACAGCTTTCTCGCATGAGCGACCGGCGGGCGGTCGCTGCAGCAGCTTTTTGCGAAAACTCGACTTATTAGCAAAACCGGCTGAATACGCCGTGCAGCTGTCGTTCGAGCGAAAAAGCCGTTACCCGTGTCTGTCGGTGCGCACGAGACGCGACGGGCTATTCGAGTCCCAGCTCACGCAGCAACGCGCCGAAGCCAATCTCGAAGATCCGATCAAAGTGATCCGGTGTGAAGTATTGCCGCGACTGTGCGACCTGTGGGAAGTCACGCTCCAACACGTCCAGCGGTACGGGGTTGAGCGACGATGGTCCAGTCGCGTAGCCGCTGCTCTCGTCGGTGGCCACGCCCTGTACGTAATAGCCCAGCCCCCGAAAGCCGTACGCGGCGCGCTCCGGCGACAACCCCGCGTCGTAAAAACAGGCGAGCATTTCGCTCAAGAATCGGGTGCCAGTCGTCGAATTCCATTGGTACACCGACAGCCACAAATAGAAGCGCGGATGTTGCAACGCCAGTTCACGCCAGCTTTGCGCGAACGCGCGCAGGCGCTGGGCAGGGGTGAGCGATTTGTCCGGGACCGGCATACCTCCCAAAGTGCGGTCAACCAACGCGTCAAGGATGTGCGCCTTGCTCGGGAAGTGGTGATAGATGCTCATCGCCTCGCAGCCGAGGCGGGCCCCTAGTTTTCGGGTGCTAAAGGCATCGATTCCTTCCGCATCAATCAACGACAGTGCCTCGACTTCAATACGCTCACGGCTGAGCGCTGCGCGCTTGGGTTTGGTGATCTCCGCAAAGCGTTTGGAGGGTTTTTTGTCGCTCATAAATTAAGCAGATGCTCGAAATTAACTTATGTCGTAAGAAATTGCATTAGACTTACGTCGTAAGATCGTCCGGTTCGTCGTTGTAGTTCGTTACTGCTTTTGTGTCGCGGTGTGTTTCAAGCCAAAGCCTGTGCCGCGATGCTACCCGTCGCCCCTTCAATTTCCTATGACCGAGGCCAATATGTTGCCTGTTACCGCTTACACCGTTGCAATCATGGCGCTCGTGCTGACTGCTTTGTCGCTGAATGTTTCGCGTCTGCGCCTTAAGCATCGCGTTAGCTTCGGGCATGGTGAGCACAAAGACCTGCACATGGCCGTGCGCGCCCACGGCAACGCGCTCGAACAAACGACACTTTTCGCGCTATTGCTCATCACGCTCGAGGGCCTCGCTTCGTCCAACGGGCTGCTTGTACCGCTGGCGACGACATTTGTCATAGCGCGCATCACCCATGCGTTGGCCCTCTTTGCGCGCCAACTGCGTCTGCGCCAACTTTCACATATCGTGAGCGTCGCGCTGCAACTGGTCGCCGCATTCGCCATCCTCGCGCGCGCGCTGTCGAGCTAACAAGACGCGTCACACGCCACCCTATGCGCTCTCTCGTCCACACGTTTCCATGGCTGACGTTTTCGCAGTCCCTCGCACTGTTGCGGGTCGCGACGGCGGTGTTCTTCATGGCGCACGCCTCAGTGCGCATCTACCAGAACACGATTCCCAATTTCGCACACTTTCTATCGTCGCAGGGATGGCCACTCGCTTCTGCGTTGGTATGGGCGATCACCGTGACCGAACTCGTGTCGGGCCTGTTGCTCATCACGGGCCGTTTCGTGCGCTGGGGCGTCGCTGCATTGCTATTCATCGACGTGATGGGCATCGTCCTCATTCACGCCAAGCTGGGTTGGTTCGTCGGCGAGCACGGCACCGGCGGCGTCGAGTACAGCCTCGCGCTCATCGTCTCGCTCATCACGATCGCAGCGGCTGATCGGGACCGACCTGCGGTCGCGGCAAGCGAGTCAGGTGCCGCTCTTTAGCCAATTCTTAGATTCGCGCCACACCATGCCGGATACGTCGTAGTGTCAAACCACACTGACCCATTACATAGATCTGCGGATGAATATCACCATTAACCTCAAGCTCGCGGCGCTCTGGACCTCGACATCGCAAGGCGTTCTGCTGGGCACGGCGTCGCTCATCGCGTTCCTTAGCGTGATGGTGGCGCTTTCTCTGCAGCTCGCGCCAACTGTCAATCACGTCGCGAACAACTTCTTCGGAATCGTGTTCACGGCCATCATGGTCATCACGATCATCGGTGAATGGAGCTTCTGCCAATCTCTGGGGGGGATCGAAACCGTGCTCATGCTGAGCATCGTGTGGAGTGCGTGGACGTGGCTCAGGCGTTTCGCTGTGACCAAACATTCGACGATTGCGGTAGACCAATGAACGCCTACGAAGTATCAACCGATCGCCAGCGCTTGGACGTGGCGGCGATTCACGCGTTTCTCACGCAAAGCTACTGGTCGCCGAACGTTCCCCGAGAAACGGTAGAAACCGCCGTTCGCAACTCAATCGTCGTCGGCGCGTACTCGGGCGCACTGCAAGTTGGTTTTGCGCGAGCCATTACGGACTGCGCGACGTTCGCGTACTTCGCTGACGTGCACGTGCTCGAGGCACATCGCGGTCACGGCATCGCGCTACGCATGATGACCGCTCTCACGGCGCTGCCGGAACTGCAAGGCTTGCGCCGAATGTTGTTGGCGACGCGCGACGCGCATGAGCTCTACACAAAGATTGGTTTTCGGCCGTTGGCTGCACCACACAGTTTCATGGAGCGGCACAACCCGAACGCGTACGCCCCCATTCATGCAGTCGAAGGATAGATTCATGTCGTCAGTTTGTTTTGAACGTCCTCGACGTGCTGCACAACTATTGCGCGCTGTGCTTTTCGCGGTGATCACGCTTACATCACTTGTGCTCCCCAGTCCAACATTTGCCGCTTTCGCCAACGGCACCGGCGTCGCGCGGGTGCCAAATCCCACGAGCAGCGACCAAGGGTATGGGATCGCACTGCAAAGCGACGGCAAAATCGTCGTGGCGGGGCGCTGCGGTGAGAGCGGTGCAAAACTTTGTGTGGCGCGGCTTAACGCCGACGGCAGCATGGATCCGACGTTCAACGCTGCTGGACCAGTTCCGGGAAAGCACGTCATTAGCGGTCTCGCGCTGCATACGTCGAGTTTTTTGCGCAGCGCAAAAGTATTGGTTGCGGCGGACGGGAAGGTCGTCGTCGCCTCCACGTGCGACGTTTCGAATCGTGATCGCTTCTGCATTGCGCGCCTCAACGCCGACGGCAGTCTCGACGACACATTTGATGGTCCAGACGCAGCCAATCCGGGCAACGGGCGATTCATCCTTCCCGTTTCCACTGATTCGGTGGTCGGCGAAGCGCTCTCAGACGCTACGCTGCAACGCATCGATGGCCGCATTTTGTTGGTGGGACAGTGTTGGCACTTTCACTGCGTCGTGCGACTCAAAACCAGCGACGGAAGTTACGACACCGACAGCGCAAATTTCGGCCTCATGGGGCCGTCGGATGCAGATCGCGCGCTTGATCCAGGCATTAACGGACGGTTCGTCTATCGCTTTCCAAGCAGCGCCAATAGCGCGGGCGGTGGTAACGCGATTGCGGTGGAGACGACGAACGAAGGCAAGATTGTCATCGCGGGAAACTGTGGGCCGAACGGCGCCGCGCGCGAACTATGCCTTACAAAATTCAATCGTGACGGGACTTTTGACTCGGATTTTCGTGGAAATTCTTTGCCGATTGGGCAAGGGGGGCGCGTACTGATTCTTGCAACCGATGCATCGGGCAGCGCCGTGGTGCAAGAAGCGGTCGACATAAAGATGCAGGCAGATGGTCGCTTTTTGGTTCAGTGTAGTTACGATTACCCCGCCAATGCGCACCAGCAATGCCTGTATCGCATCAACAGCGGAGGTGATGTTGCGACAAGCTTCAGCAGCGGTCTCCCGTTCCCCAGCGAACCCGGTCGCGTGGTCTACAACGCCTTAGGCAAGGCTCTCGCGTTTGCCATCGTGCCACCGGTCGGTCCGTCCGCGAATGGCATTCTGGCCTTGGGCGACTGTGACGGCGAAAACGGATTCATCCGCGCGTTTTGTGTGACCGCGATTCGAAATGGTACCGGTTCGGCAGACGGCACGATTGACGTCGCACTGACAGGGCCAAACGGCGACCAAGCGGGCACATTTTTCTTCAGCACGCGTGGGCCATCCAGTCGGTTTAACCGCGCAAGGGAAATCGTCGCCAATGCCGATGGCGAATTCTTCATCGTTGGCGAATGCGACGGCCAAATGTGCGTCTACAAATTCCGACTGGACGGCGCGCTCGATACCGGGCTGTGTCTCGACGACGTGGACGGCGACGGCAAAGTGTCAGCCGCCTCCGACGGCCTCGCAATCATGCGCAGCATGCTGGGCGTGCCGACCAACGCCAACGTGCCCGCAGGGCATGGTTATGACATCGATGGTGATGGCGTATTGAATGCATCACGGGACGGACTGCTGTTGGTGCGACGAATGCTGGGGTTCACCGATGCTTCGCTGATGCAAAGCGTGACCTTCGCGCAGCACGCACGTCGTGCCACGTGGACCGACATCGAGGCTTACTTGCGCAAGCGCTGCCGTATTCCTCGTTCGCAAGTGACTGCGCCTTAGCGCTTGTTGTTTGGGGAGCTAACAAATGTGTCCATTGAAATCGCAGCGAATGCACACCACAACGCGAAAGCGGCCTCACTTCAAGTTGCGTCACCCGCAATTCGTCGCTCGCTCCTCGCCTAACGGCCGTCGAATCTTCAACATTGAGCTTTTTATTGTTTGAGGTGCCCATGATTGACCGCGCACACGATTCACGCACTGAACCAAACCTGTTCGTCGCTGAACAGATAATTAAGGTGCGCCGCATGATCGCAGCAACACTTGCTGCGTTCGTGCTGGTGTTCGCTCCCACAAGCTTCGCCGCGTTTGCCAACGGCACAGGCGTCGCACGCATTCCCAACGTCGCGACCAACGACGAGGGCTTGGCCATCGCGCAGCAAGACGACGGGCGCATCGTCGTTGCAGGGCGCTGTATTGGCGGCAATCCTGAATACCGCCTTTGCGTCGCGCGGCTCAATGCCGACGGCAGCGCAGACGCTTCGTTTGATGGCGGTGGCGCAGCGCAGACGGTTGTAGGAAAAATTATCGTCCCCACGCTGAAAGTGTCGCTGGGCGTAAGTAGTCGCGCGGTAAAACTTGCCATTGATGACCTCGGGCGCGTTCTTGTCGCCAGCACATGTGATGAACCTGTAACGGGGCTTCGACGTTTTTGTCTGGCGAGACTACTCGCCAATGGCGCGCTTGATGCGAGCTTCGACGGGCCAACCGCCGCGAGTCCCGGCAATGGCGCGTTCATCGTGCCAATTTCGATGGGCGGCAACAGTAGCAATGAGCGCTTGTTTGATTTGACGCTGCAACGCATTGATGGGCGCATCGTGTTGGTCGGTGAATGCGGAAACTACAGTTGCATTGCGCGTTTGCGCGCGACCGACGGCAGCTTCGATGACAACAGCACCGACTTTGGTTTTCTGAAGCCACCAACGCATGCCCGCGCGAGTATTGACCCGGACACCAATGGTCGCGGCATCTTTCGTGTGCCGAGTTACTTCAATAGTGACGGGCAAGGCTACGTGGCGAGCGTCGAGACGACGGCTGAGGGCAAGACGCTCTTGGTCGGAACGTGCGGCTTCTTGAGCGTCGGCGGTCCGTCACAGATTTGCATGACGAAGTTCAATCGTGACGGTACCTTCGATGACGACTTTCGCGGTGAGTCGTTGCCGATCGGCAGCGGCGGGCGATTGGTCATGAACACGGTCAACGAGAACAACCTTCACGTCAATGAAGTGGGCCGGACTGTGCGCATGCAGGCCGACGGCCGTTTTCTCATTCAATGCGAGTACTTCCGCAATTCAAGTGCGAGTCAGTGCACGTACCGCATCAACAGCGGGGGCACGATTGCCACGAGTTTCAGCAGCGGACTGCCGTATCCGAGCGAGCCTGGCCGCGTCGTCTACAACAACGTCGGCAGTGCAGTGAGCTTCGCGATTACTCCCGCTGGCCCCTTCGCCAATCGCATTCTTGCGCTTGGAAATTGCAGCGGCGTTGGCGGTTACAGCGGCACGATGCGCATTTGCGTGACTGCGATTCGCAACGGGACTGGCACACCGCCAAACGTCGACGGCACGATTGATTCGACGTTCATAGGTCCCAATGGGGATGCCGCGGGGACGTTTGTGATGAGCACTGCGTTCAGCTCAAACACGCTTGGCAACGAGGTGCGCGAGATTGCCGCTAGTCGCAACGGGAGCGGTGAATTTTTCATCGTCGGCGAATGTGACAACCAGATGTGCGTATACAAGTTCCGTGCTGATGGCGCGCTCGATATCGGGCCGTGCACGCTCGATGTGGACGGTGATGGCAAAGTCACAGCGACCGGCGATGGGCTTACGATCGTTCGCCGCATGCTGGGAGTGACAACGAACGTCAATGTACCCGCCGGGTACGGTTACGACATTGACGGCGATGGCGCTTTGAATGCGTCACGCGATGGTATGTTGCTGCTCCGGCGCATGCTCGGGTTCAACAGCGCTGCGGTGTTGCAAGACATCACGTTTGCTTCATACGCGCGACGTTCGACGTGGCCGGACATTGCGGCCTATCTTCATTACCGCTGCGCTCTAGCTTCGGCGCCGTAACGCGTGTTGATGTCGACAAAAGCTACTCGGGGGAGTCACTTTTTTTGTGTGTACTCGTGAAAGGAAAACTTAGTATGGAAAAGCTCAGAAACATATCTATTCGAATGCTCGCGCAATCTCGGCGTGCGGCAGCGGCGTGGGTAATTGCTAGCGTAGCCTTGGTGGCCGCACGCACCGGAGTTGCCGTCGCACAAGGTAGCAGCAACGGCAGCGTGACCGTCACGCCCGCGATTGCGGTCGTTGACACTGCGCGTCGCATTGTGATTCGCGGTAACTGGGCCAACGCATGTCCGCCGTCGACGGCGGAGATCGTCGCCGACACGAGCCCAACGCCCGCGCAATTGACAGTTCGACTCAATGAAATTTTTACTTTCGCAGCGTGTGCACAGGTCATCACGCCGTTCACTTACGAGGTGAACTACACGCCGCGTGTACCGGGTGTATTGCCGGTTGTGGTGGTCACCAGTGGCGGCCAAAAGGTCGCGGAGGGACGCATGACGACGGTGAGCAAGGACGATGCGCTGGCGGCAGTAAATCTCACCGGCGCGTGGTTCGAGTCTCCAACGGCGAAGTCCTTGCTGATGGTGAGTCACAGCCAAACGAATCCTGATGCGCTGGTGGGGACGTGGACCTTGTTTGATTATTCCGGAAGAGCGATTCCGATGCTTTTCCACAGCAGTCGCCGCACTGACAATCCAAAAGTCTACCTCGCAACTATTGCGCCGATGGTTTCGGAGCGCCCGACGTGGGTGGGGGTGTGTGGTTTGAACGCGCCACCAATCATCATAACCGCATGTCCCAGTGAGACTGGACTGAAAACGGGTTATGAGTTTCCACTTCGAATCGAGGTTTTGTCTGACCGTGAAATCAGGGTTCAAGCATTCAGCCAAGGTGCGTTTATTGACCAACAGACGACTAGTGGTAGCGTATTGTCGCGGTTCGATTTCTAAAGCGTTCGCGCGCACTCGAACGCAACGATCACCATGACCAAAACGATCATGCTTTCGCTGGCAGCGGTTTTGCTGTGTGCGTCTGCGGCGTACTATTTTTCGCCACAATCCTCTGCGCGAGCGCTCATCGCACTCAATCGGAAAGTCTCGGGCCTTTCTGTAGGGGCGGTGACGATGGGACCGCACAGTGTGCGCTATTTGAGCGGCGGGCGAGGAGCGCCGGTGCTGCTGTTACACGGCATCTTCGCGGAGAAGGATCACTGGGTGGATTTTGTGCGTGCGTTGGACGGTCCGTACGCGGTTTACGCCCCCGACCTTCCGGGTTTTGGTGAGAGCGGACGCTTCGATGACCAGCGCTACAACTACGATGCTCAGATCGAACGCGTGAAGTCTTTTCTCGACGCGCTCGGAATTGAGCGTGCGCATCTCGCGGGTAGTTCGATGGGTGGAACGCTCGCGGCGCTCTTCGCGGTTCGCTATCCAGAGCGCGTGCTGAGCGTGGCTTTCATCGGCGCGCCACACGGCATCAAAACTACGACACGTAGCGACATGGATTTTGCGATTGACGCGGGCAAACCGAGCCCGCTGATTGCGCGCAACGGGGCCGAGTTTGAGGACGTCCTTGATCTTCTGTTTCAACATCGACCGTGGCTCCCGTATCCGATTGCTCACGTCGCCCGTACGCGTGCGCTTGCGGACGCAACGTCGAACGCGCGTATTTGGAACGAGCAGCTCAAGGATCGCTATTTACTTGATGAGCACATCGAGGCGATACAGCACCCGACGCTGGTGCTTTGGGGTGAGCAAGACAGGGTCTTCGATGTTTCCGGAGCCAACGTGTTGCGGCAACGGTTGCTGCGAACTGACGTTCACGCGCTGCCGGACGTCGGCCACCTGCCCATGATGGAGGCTGCGAAGACTAGTGCTGAGACCTACGCGAAATTTCTTGCTCGCTTCAGTGTGCGATCGTGAGTGGGCGCCGCGTCCACGACAGCGTTGGGATTGCACGCCATTGGCTTTTTAGTGCGAACGACTGCCAGGTGGTGATTACAGCTTAGAAAATGCGTAAGTCGATAAACAAGAAAATGCGCACCTAACGACCGCTGAATGTGCATCGAGGCATAAAAGCCATTAACCCAATGTTCCGCTGTTGACCGCTAAATTCCAATCGTCATTTGCAGTGTCGTAGCACGCGTCGTCTCGCCTTACGCGGTAGCGCAAGGCGCGTAGCTGACGTCTAAGTCGCTTTCCTCAGTGCGGGGTTTAACCCGGACGAGGATCCGTTTTTCCTGAAATTAACTTACTCGCGCCGATGTGGCGCGCTCGATGAAGCTATGAACCGGACCGAATCCTCCTCTCCGCCAGGCGCACGATGCGATGACCTCGATGAAGTCATTTGCGCATGTCGCGGCCTCACGCGCGGTGATCTGAATACTGTCATGCAGCGATCAAAGTGCACGCAGGTGGCCGAGATTACGCAACTTACAGGCGCGGGTGCCGAATGTGGATCCTGCGCGCCGATGCTCAAGGAGATGTTGGGCGACCCGACGGCGTGGACCGAAGTGAGTGCGACAGTGCGCCCGCTCACGCAAGACCCGCGTGCAGCCACTCGTATCGCGCAGGTTGATCTGCTGCTTCCCGCCGCGGCGCAGTACCCCATGCCCTGCGCGGGCCAACACGTCACGATCCAAGGCCTGATTGGCGGGCGTTGGGTTTCTCGAACGTACACGGTCATTAATCCGGGCGCGACAAACGGGGTCATTCGCATCGCCGTGCGGCGCGTACCACGCGGACAATTTTCCCCTTGGTTACTTGACGACGTTGACGCGCCCAAGCGTCTGCGCGTCTCTGTACCTTTGGGCGAGCCTTACTGGCAAGCAAGCCAACGCCACACGGTGTGTTTCGTGGGTGGCATCGGTATCACGGTTGCGATGTCGCTGCTCGCGCAACTCCCGGCAAGTGTTCGCTTTCATTTGGATTACAGCGCGCGTTCGAAGTCGGACCAAGTGTTCAGCGACGAACTGCAGACGCTGTGCGAACAGAACACCAGCCTGAGCGTGCAGTGCCGAACAGATGATGTTGACGGGAGCCCGATTAAGGATGTGGACGCGACGGCTGCGCGTTTTTTCACGGCCAAGTATGTGCTCTGCGGCCCGCCCGCTTACGTGAAAAACGTACACGATGCGTTGCTGAAAACCGGAGTGCCGAGCCACAATATTCACATCGAGAAATTTTTTATTGCGCAAACGCAGCGACCACAAGCGCGTGGCTGGAAGTGGTACGGCTATCGCATCGGCGCGGTCGCTGCGTTGTTGCCAAGTCTGTGGTTACTGCCGACGCTACAAGCTTCTGTGCCGCATCACCAACCCACCGTTGGGCACGAAAAATTAGAGTGCGTCGATTGCCATAAATCCGCGCCGGGCACGTTGCGCCAGCAACTGCAAGCAAAGGTCGATCACCTGAGAGGGCGACGTGAATTGCCCGCCGCGTTTGTTTACGAGCCGGTCACAAATCGAGTGTGTGAAGGCTGCCACCAGCGGGCCGACGATCGACATCCGCCACATCGATTTATGGAGCCGAGGTTTCAAGATGTTCGTGCGAGTCTGGCTCCGCAGCATTGCGTCAGTTGTCACCGCGAACACGAAAATTTACGCGTCACATTACCGGACACGCAGTTTTGCGCCGCCTGTCACAAGGAGCTAAACGTCAAGCAAGACCGCGTCACACCCACGCACGCGGAGCTCATTCGCGACGGCCGCTGGGAGAGTTGTTTGGGCTGCCACGATTTCCATAACAACCACGCCTGGAAGGAGCCTGAACGACTAAGCGACGCGATCGCGCCTGAGCGAATTCGCGACTACTTTTCCAGTGGCGGCTCACCTTATGGCGACGTCAAAGAAAAAGCAAAGGCGCCACTTGCATATCCAACCCCCACCACCCCGTGATAAGTCGCGAACTTTCTCTATGAAACTACTAGATCACAAGAAATTTTTCCTGTCGCTGTTGGCACTGATTGCGTTGAGTGCCTACTTATTTGCCAGCGCGCCGCCAAAACTGCCGGAGACGAACAGCGATGCGCAAGGCAAGGGCATTCCGGTTGAACAGTTCTTTCAAATGCTGGCAACGGAGAACGCATCAGTTCGCGCTATGTACACCGCTGACATCGTAGGTGCAGGTCAAAAGAATGGCCTGAAATTTCACGAAGACTGGAAGAAACGAGATGTCAATGCTGGCCCATTGCCAGCGCTGTTCTTGCGCGAAACATCCGCCATGCTGCAGCGTGACGCGCCAGGCCTGAACCTGTTCTTGGGTTCGGACTATCCCATTGTGTCGGCCAACGCGTTCAAAGGCTTGCAGGTTGAGTACTTCAAGAAGTTGCGCGAAAGGGGAGAGGCGCAATATTTCCAAGACCCATCGACCAAGCTCTACACGGCAATGTTTCCCGATTTTGCATCAGCGAAGCCATGCGTTACGTGTCACAACGAACATGCAAACACGCCCAAGAAAGACTGGGTGCTCAACGATGTCATGGGCGCGACGACCTGGCTGTATCCGCGCAAGACTGTTCCCATGCCGGACGCTGTGCAAGCGCTGCAAGCGTACCGTCGTGCGGTGGTTGCGACCTACGCCATGTACCTCGAAAAAGTGAAGAAATTCCCCGAGCAAGACCAGCCCAAGATCGGTGATCAGTGGCCAAAGACTGGAAATTATCTGCCCGATGTGGCGAGTTTCACCAAGGCCGTCGAGGAGCGAAATTCCGCGCTAACTCTCACGGCGCTGCTTAATACCCAAACCGCACCTGAACATGAAAAAACGTCTACTCGCGCACCGCGCTAGCCTCGCGCTCGCCTTCGCACTGATCGCCCTTGCCATACTGCTATTTGCGCTGCAACCGCAGTGGCGGGCAATTGCACATTGGCAGTCGCGCTCTGACGTCAAGACGATTAGTGGTTATCTGTTGCTCACCCTCATGATTGGTCTGTGGCTGCCGCATTCGTTGCGGCAGTGGTTTTCTAAGCCGAAGCAAATCGACATCATCAAACTCATTCATCAATGGATGGGCGTGGTCAGTCTTTTGATATTCCTGTTTCACGCCAACGTCGCGCGATCGGGCTTTTTGGCGCTACAAACGATGTTCCTGTTAACCCTCTGCGGATTGGGTGCAGGCATCGTTTGGACACAACTATCCAGTCGTACCGAATGGCGACGCTCGATGCTGGCGATCCATATAGTGCTGGCGTTTGTCGTTAGCGGATTTGCAGTCTTGCACCTCTACTTCATATACGCCCACGCGGGATGATGCGCTTCCACCGGGGCGCGAAAGATTCCTGGTGGTTGGCGAGTGCAATTGGAAATTTCTCAACAGACTGTGGCACTTTAGCGAATTCTTAGGTTGTATTTCTAAGATGCAGTTAGTCGCGGCACCGTGTCGTAATAACCGCGAAAGCGGTCTCTCAAACTCAACTTAACAATGATTCATACAATGGTCCACATAGCTCTCAGAATTCGTATCGCAACAGCGCTCGCGTCATCTCTTCTCTCGGTCGGTGCTTCCGCACAATCGCCTGCGACCGCGCAGACTGAATACGGATTCTCCGGCAGCATTGGCGGCGGCATTGCTGTCTCGCCACAATACAACGGAGCAAAGAAATTGCGCGCTGCGCCCATTCCAGAGCTCTCGCTTGAGTACAAGTCACAGGCCTTCGGCACCGTCGATATCGGAGCACGCGGGTTGCGTTGGGCGCCCGTCGCTACTGAGCGCTACTCGTTTGGCGCGCTGCTCGCTGTCGGCGAAGGTCGCGATGAAAAGGGGAGTGGGCTAAATCGCAACGCCGTCATTCCCCAACTCAAAGGACTGGGGAGAGTTCGTGTCGCGCCCGAGGCTGGCCTGTTCGGCTCGGTCAATGTCGTGGGCGTTGAAATGACTGCTAGTGTGCTGAAGGGCACGAAGAAGGGACACAACGGAGCACACGGAGAGTACAGCGCGGACGTCCCGTTCATGGTGGGCGCGATGGGTGTGAAAGTTGGCACCACACTGAAGTACGGTGACTCAAAATACACGCAGGCATTCTTTGGTGTCACGCAGGCTCAGGCCGTCGCATCGAAGCTTCCCGTGTTCAAGGCGAGCGCCGGTTTGGTCAGTTACGGCATGTCCATCGCAGCCGAGTATCCGCTCGCCAAGTCCACGGTTTTGCGCGGTTTCGCAGGGATTGATCGCCTTGCGGGCGACGCGGCCAAGAGTCCGATCACCCAAAAGAAATTGCAGCCCACAGCGGGCCTGATGATCGCGTACAACTTCTGAGTCTCTTCGCGTGAAAGACAAATCGATCGACACCGATCAGTACACGGTGGGAAAAGTGTTGGGCATTTGGGTGCTCGCAACGCTACCGATGGGGCTCAATATTTGGGTGATAACGCCGTGGCTGATACCTCGGGTGGCGATGCCGCCTGGTTTCATCTATTTGATTCTCGCAACAGCGTCGCTCGTGTGGCAGGGGGTGCTTTGCCTATTGATCGTCCGACGCGAAGTGCGGCCGTTAACTTGGACCGGCGTAAAGGCTCGCCTGTGGCTGAATGCGCCGCTGCATCCGGTCAGTAACGCGCCAGCGATAAATCGTCTATGGCTTACCGTTCCCATCGCCTTATTTTTATGGGCATGGGACGATATCGGTATCTTCTCGACGCTAGATCAACGGTGGATCGAAGCGATTCCGTTTTTTGCACCGCCGGACTACGCACAGATTAGAAATCTGGCGGCCATTGTTGAAGGGCAGTGGTGGCTCTTGGTCGTGATATTGGTGCTCATCGTGTTTAACTATTTGTTGGGTGAAGAGCTACTTTTTCGTGGCATTCTTTTACCGAAAATGAACGGAGCATTTGGGCGGTTCGATTGGATAGCCAACGGTGTTTTGTTTGCCCTCTACCATGTACACATGATTTGGCAATTGCCTTCGCAGATACTCTTTCGCGACTGGGTGTACGCGTGGGTCGGGAAGCGCTATCGGTCATTTTGGATGCCTGCTATCGTGCACGGCTTTGATGCAATATTTTTGCTGCTACTCGTGCCGATGGCGATCATGGGCCGCTACCCCTAGCGCGGTGCTCATCTCGCCATCACTATTTCTTTCAAAAGAGTGAACTTCATGCGACTACTTCTGGTTGAGGACGACATGGACCTTGGCAATGCGCTGCTTCGCGCATTGCGCGACGAACGCTATGAGGTCGTGTGGGTGCGCAATCTCGCGGACGCGCGCGCGCAACTCGGACGGGATGTGTTCGCCTGTTTGATCTTGGACATCAATCTCCCGGATGGCGAGGGGTTTGATTTGTTGCGATCGCTGCGCGTTGCGAAACACACCATTCCTGTGATCGTGATGACTGCGCGCGAGGCGTTAGATGACCGCCTCGTGGCGTTTGGCAGCGGGGCCGACGACTACGTGATCAAGCCGTTTGCGGTGCCGGAACTCTTGGCTCGCGTGGCTGCGGTAATTCGACGCGCATCCGGTTATTGCGAAACGACGTGGTCGCATGGCGAGATTGAGTTTGATCCGGCGCAACGTGTTGCGCGGATCCGCGGCGTGGAAGTGGCACTCACTCCGATGGAACTCGCGCTGCTTGAGCACTTGATCCGCGCGCCGGATCGCGTGGTGACTCGCGGCGTCTTGCTTGAATCGGTGTGGCCGATTCACGAGGCACCGAGCGATGCGTCGCTGGACGTCCTCGTTCACAGCCTGCGCAAGAAAGTGGGCGGTGACCAGTTGAAAACCGTGCGCGGTATTGGCTACATGTTGGCGGCATCATGAAACTACTGCGACAACCCTCGCTTTTTCGGCGTTACTTTCTGACCAATACACTTCTGGCGTTCGGGCTCTTGTTTGGTGCTGGCCTTTATTACTGGAACTCGGCGCCAACGCCTGAGATGTTCGAAAACGATCTCGCGATTGGCACGGCAGCGCTCGCGCTTGCAACCGACGGGCGTGACCCAGATGTAGCGCTGCGCGCTGCGCATCAGCTTCGCGAGACGTACGCCCGCAATTTGCGACCCATGCCCACTGCGGCTGATTTGCAGTTTGCGGTCATGCTTGACGGCAAGACGCTGATCAAGTCCGACGCCGCGCCGGACGCCTTGGTCGACGCCATCCGCGGTAACACCGAAACTGCTGTTGCCGCGCCGGGTTGGACCATGCTCAGCGCAAGGGCGCCCAATTCCAACACGCGCGCGGGGTTTGCCATCGCCGATGGTTACACGCGTAATGTGCTCCGTGACCAAGTGTTGAGCGGATCGACGACGGCGATCATCAGCTACCTGCTCGTTGCGCTTGTCGCATCGCTGGTGAGTTCACGATTCGCGATTGAACCCGTGCTCGCGATCACGCAACGACTGCGCGACGTGCGCCTGTCAACATTGCAACCATTGCAACCGACCACATCATTTGCCGAGCTTGAGCCGCTGGTTGCCGCGATCAATGATCGAACCAACGCACTGAAGGCGCAGCTCGAATCTGAGCGCACCTTTTTCTCGAACGCTGCGCACGAGCTGCGAACGCCACTGGCGGTGATCAAAGCGCAGGCGCATGCGATCACACGAGCGAACACCAACGCGCTGCGCGAGGAGCGGGAGGCCGATTTGCAGCGCGGCGTTGACCGTGCCGCAAACGCGTTGGGCCGCATTCTGCAGCTCGCTCGACTCGACTCCGTTCTGCGCGATGACGAGCGAGGCCGCGTCGATGTCGGTCACGTCGTCGTCGATTGCTCGGCGCTACATGCGCCACGTGCCTACGCGAACAGGCAAACCCTTGCTCTCAACGATGCGGGTTCGATCGTCGGGTTCTTTAGTCGTGCGGATCTGGTCATCGTCGTCGACAACTTACTCGACAATGCGATTAACTACGCCGGGGCCGGTGCCAATATCTCGTTGACCGTCGGACGCGAAGCCCGTGACGGGTACTTAGTCGTGGAAGACGACGGTCCAGGATTCAACGTATCCGACTTTGATTGCGCGTTCAAACGATTTCAGCGTGGCAGTCGCTCGGATGCGCACGCGGGGAGCGGATTGGGCTTGGCGATTGTCAAGGCGGCGGCCATGCGCCTCGGTGGCGACGCTAGCGTGGCCGTAGCATCGTCCGGGCGAGGGCTTCGCGTAAAGATCGTCTTCCCGACGGTCGCCTAGCACTTCCGCGCGCTGATCATCTTTATAGCTTCTTGGCGCGAACGACTGTTTCGTGGGCATTCTGGCCAGAAGGCGGATTCTCAAACGAAGTGCACGACGGCGGGGAGTAGGCGGGATAGTAGCGCTCGCGGGGTTTCCCAATTCAGGCAAAGGCGAGGTCTGTGATTGAGCTGCTGTTCGATGTAGGAGACAAATTCAGGGGTGAGATGGCTAATCATCTGCCCTTTTGGCACGTAGTGTCTGATCAAACCGTTGGTGTTCTCCACGGTGGGTTTTTGCCAAGGACGATGGGGCTGACATGGGTAGACGGTCAGCGACTTGATGTTGGGCAGGCGAGCGAACTCGCTGCCCTGATCGGGGATTAAGCACACCAGCGGCAATTTTTGTTCGCGCATGCGGTGTCTAAGCCACTTCTCCACGGCGCGCGCGGTGCAGTGCTTGAGTAGACCGATCATGGTGTAGCGGGTATGGCGGCAGACGGCCACGACGAGCCGCGCGCTGTCGGTTTTACGTCCGACGATGGTATCGATCTCCATGCACAGGGGCCGTAGACGCAGCGTCAGCTCCAGCGGGCGTTGGGCCACGCCCGGACATTGGGCCACCCAAGCGTTAGGCGCGCGCTGTGCGCGTGCGCGCTTGCTCGCTTTCGTGTGATAGTTGCGCAGCCGTATGCTCGGATAGCGCTCACGGTTGACCCAACCCAAGGCGTCGGCGACTCGATAGAGCGTGGAGCGGCTGGGCAGAGCTTTGATGGGACCAAAGTCCAAGCGCTCGCGGGTGAGCGCGCCCAGAGCCTGAGCCAACGAGTGCTGCTGAGTCAGGCGAGCATGCAGTGCGCCCAAATCGGGGTGATCGCAAGCGTAGCAGCGCGCGTTGATCGCGCTGGCGCGCTGTTTCTTGGCCGATCCTTCTTTGCGCTTCGAAGACAGTAGGGCGCACCTGCAAAGGCGCGGGCGCGGCGCAGTTCGCGCCAAACGGTGCTAGGACCGCGCTTGAGTTGCGCGGCAATGGCTGCGCAACTCAAGCCCGCTTTACTCAGTGCGCTAATAGCGGAGAATTGATCGGGCTGGAGGTGTGTGTAACGCTTCATCGGTCGGCTCTTTCAGTCTTCGAATAACCGAAAGACTATCCGCCGAAGCTCACGCGCCTCTAGCCTTTCCTAAAACTCCAGTTTCGTTGCACTTCGTTTGGGATTCCGCGAAACATGCTCTAATCGCCGTATTGTGGTCGATAAGTCGATAAAGTTGTTGTGATGGTCGCTCGTCGCATTGCTGAGCCATTCCGCGCCATGCTCAGCGATTGCCGTGCGATGTGTTGCCAACTCAAACTTGACACGACATGACGTTTTGCTAGCGCTCGTGCCGCGGCGAGTGATGAGGTTTCGGCGCCGAAATTAAACGCCCGCTACGGTCGCTCGTGGGTTTCGCTATGCTCATGCGCTATGGAGCACGTAATTACCAACACCGTTGAGTCAAGCCCGTCGAAATCCTTTGGCGTGATTATCGTCGGGGACGAAATCCTTTCTGGCAAACGTCAAGACAAACATCTGGCAAAGGTGATCGCGCTCTTGGCGGCGCGCGGCTTGCCGTTGGGCTGGGCTGAATATGTTGGTGACGATCCTGCGCGGATTACCGCAGCGCTGGCACGCGCATTCGCTTCGGGCGATGTGGTGTTCTCTACGGGCGGCATTGGCGCAACGCCTGACGATCACACACGACAATGTGCGGCTGCGGCGCTAGGCGTGCCTTTGGTGCTACACCCAGAAGCGGCAGCGCTCATTCGTGAGCGCATGCAGGACGTGGCGCGCGAGCAGGGCGTCGCGTACGACCCGGATCGTGCGGATAACGTGCATCGCTTGAATATGGGCGTATTTCCGCACGGCGCGACGATCATCCCGAACCCATACAACAAAATCGCGGGCTTTAGTATCCGCGACGTGCATTTCGTGCCGGGCTTTCCGGTGATGGCGTGGCCGATGATGGAATGGGTGCTCGACACGAAGTACGCGCATCTGTTTCAGTTTGATGCGTGGGTCGAGCGGTCGGTGATTGTGTTCGGCGCGATGGAGGCAACGCTCACGCCGCTGATGGAGGCCATTGAGCGCGATCACGCGGGCGTGAAAGTGTTCAGCCTACCAAGCGTCGACCACCCCCAATATGGTCGTCATATCGACCTCGGGGTGAAAGGTGCGCCGGAGGCAGTGGCACCGGCGTATGAGCAACTTCGCGCGGGATTGGTGGCGATGGGTCTCGGCGACAAGCTTGGGCCCGAATTGGTGCGGCCTTAACGTCGTCTCCGACCACGCGCGTCATTGCTCTGCAAAGGCTGCGCGCTGATTGCCATCCTGCCATTCGCATCACGAACGGCGGGTCGATTACTGCAAATGCTCTGCCAACACCCGTATCGCATGCTTGGCTTCGCGGGCTGCGCCGTCGTGAATTTGGTGGCGGCAGCTGGTGCCGTCGGCGACGATGATCGCGTCTGGTGCGTTGCGAATCGCCGGTAAAAGCGAGGCTTCGGCCATTTTCATCGAGATGTCAAAGTGCTTCGCTTCGTAGCCAAACGCCCCGGCCATGCCGCAGCAAGAGCTTTCGATCAGACTCGGTTTCGCATCAGGAATTAACCCGAGCACAGCAAGCGTTGGCGTGATCTCGCCGAACGCTTTTTGGTGACAGTGGCCATGCACCATGATCGGCGCAGATGCGGGCTTCAAGCGCGCAGTGAGCGCCGTAAGCTTTCCGGCTTTCGCTTCGCGCTCCAAAAACGTTTCGATCATCATCGCGCGCGGCGCGACCACGTCGGCGTCTGCGCCCAGTCGCATTGCAGGGATTTCGTCTTTCAGCGTGAACAAGCAGCTCGGTTCAAGGCCCACAATGTCAATGCCCGCATCGGCGAGTGGTGCGAGCGCCGAAAGCAAACGGTCTGCCTGCCGCTGCGCCTCACCCATCATGCCCACGGCTAAGTAGGTGCGGCCGCAGCACAAATTGCGATCATCGCGATTGCCTTCGCGAACCCAACGCGGCACATGCACGCGGTAACCCGCCGCTGTCAGGACAGTCATCGCCGCGTCCACATTTTCAGGCTCGAATGCGCCGCTAAAGGTGTCGACAAACAACACTACACAAGGCTCGCCGCGTTTATGGGCGTCAAGAAACTTGAGTACCGACGGATCAATCGGCAGCTTGCGCCACGCGGTGTCAGCGCGCCACTCGGGCAATGAGCGCTTTGCCGAAATGCCGAACAATTTCTCGCCCAACTTTGCGAGAAACGGCGAACGATTGCGCAGATTGAAAAGCTTAGGGTGCTTGGACGCAAAGTTCGCGGCGACCGGCAAGCGAGCGATTAAGTTGTCGAGCACCGAAAAACCGTGCTTTCTCTTGTATTGATACAGATGCTCAATCTTCATCTTCGCCATGTCCACACCGGTCGGACAATCGCGTTTGCAGCCCTTGCAGCTTACGCACAGTTCGAGCGCTTCATGCACCGCTTCGCTCGCAATGCCGTCGGCACCCAACTGCCCGGAGATTGCCATGCGCAACGTATTGGCGCGGCCACGCGTGCTGGCGGACTCGTCCCGTGTGACGCGGTAGCTTGGGCACATCGTGCCTGCGTCGAACTTGCGGCAATGGCCGTTGTTGTTGCACATTTCCACGGCCTTGGCGAAGCCCTGTGCATCGTCGCCACCCGTGCCCGGCGCGGTGGTCGCTTCGGTCACCGCATCGTTTTGCACGTTCCACGCGCTCCAGTCGAGCGCGGTGTTGATCGGAATGGTTTTGTAGCCGGGTTTGAACCGGAAGAGGGACGCGTCGTCCATCTTAGGCGGATCAATCATCTTGCCCGGATTGAACAAGTTGTTCGGGTCGAAGGCGTGTTTGATGTCACGGAACGCGCCGCTGATCGCGGGGCCAAACTGCCACGAAATCCACTCGCCGCGACAGAGTCCGTCGCCGTGTTCGCCGCTGTACGCACCCTTAAATTTGCGTACTAGCGCGCTCGCTTCTTCAGCGATCGCGCGCATCTTCGTTGCGCCATCGCGGCGCATGTCGAGAATCGGGCGAACGTGCAGCGTGCCCACGCTGGCGTGTGCGTACCACGTGCCGCGTGTGCCATGCCGAGCGAAGACTTCGGTGAGGTTTGCGGTGTATTCCGCCAAGTGTTCGAGCGGTACGGCGCAGTCCTCGATGAAGCTCACGGGCTTGCCATCGCCCTTCAAGCTCATCATGATGTTGAGACCCGCTTTGCGCACTTCCCATAGATTTTTCTGCGGCGCGTCTTCGGTCATCTGCACGACGACATCTGGCAATCCGAGACTCGCAACCAAATCTACGAGGTCTTTAAGTTTTCGCGCGAGTGCGGCTTTGTCGTCTCCCGAAAATTCCACCAACAAAATCGCCTCGGGTTGGCCGACCAACGCCGTGCGCACTGTCGGCGCGAATGCCGGATTAGCGAGCGAGAGCTCGATCATCGTGCGATCCACCAATTCGACGGCGGTCGGGCCGAGCTTCACGATGTGTTGCGCCGATTCCATTGCCTGATGAAACGTCGGGAAATTCACGACGCCCAGCACTTTCGTTTTGGGCAACGGCGAGAGCGCGAGTGTCAGCGATTTGGTGAACGCCAGCGTGCCTTCGGAACCCACGAGCAGATGCGCCAGATTCACGCTACCGTCTTGCGTGTAGGGGCGTTCGCTTTGATTGCAAAAAATATCAAGGTTGTAGCCGCCCACACGACGCATGACCGTGGGCCACATCCGCTCAATTTCGCTCTGGTGTGTTGCTGCGAGCGATTGCGCAATGTCGCCGATGCGCTTCGCAGCGCCGGTTGCCGTGGAGAGCGGGCCGAACGAGGCAATGCTGCCGTCCGCAAGCCACGCCTCCGCGCCGAGCACGTTGTGAACCATGTTGCCGTAGGCGATGGAACGTGAGCCGCAAGAATTGTTGCCCGCCATGCCACCGAGTGTGGCTTGCGCGCTCGTCGATACGTCGACCGGAAACCACAATCCATGCGGCTTCAGGTACGCGTTGAGGTGGTCAAGCACCATGCCAGGCTCGACGGTGACCGTGTGGTTCGCAGCGTCGAAATTCAGCACGTTGCGCAGATATTTCGACGTGTCAATGACGAGCGCAACACCGGTCGTTTGGCCGCACTGGCTGGTACCGCCGCCGCGAGCGAGCACGGGGGCCTTTACGTCGCGGGCGATGTCGATGGCAGCTTTGACGTCGTCTGCCGTTTTCGGAACGAAAACACCGAGCGGAATTTGTTGGTAGATCGAGGCGTCGGTCGCGTAGCGGGCGCGGTCGGCGTCGGTGAAGAGTACTTCGCCCTGCGTGTGTTTGCGAAGGCGGTCGGCTAGGGGCTTGGAGGTCTGCATATATGTGAAGCGTAGCAGCGCGACTGAAATCGAGAGACTAAGCGCGTCGCTTCCCGTGCAAGAATCGTTCTCACAATTATCCGCATCGTCTGGCAAAACGGTGCTTTCGCTGCTCGGAGTCTTCTATGTTGCAACTTAATTTTCATCCCGCTGGCCGTCATCAACTCGCCATTCCCGGCCCATCGCCGGTGCCGGATCGCATTCTTCGCGCCATGAGCTTGCCCACGATTGACCATCGTGGCCCTGAGTTTGGCCCGCTGGGTCTCAAGGTGCTCACCGACATTAAGAAAATTTTCAAGACGCAGCATCCGGTCGTGATTTATCCGGCATCGGGCACCGGCGCGTGGGAGGCGGCACTTGCCAACACGCTTTCAGCCGGCGATCACGTCATCATGTTCGAGACGGGCCAATTCGCCACGCTGTGGAAGAAGGTCGCGGATCGCCTCGGCATCAAAAGCGAATTCTTAGGTTTGCCGGGCATGGACGGTTGGCGTCGTGGTGTGCAGGCCGACTTGATTGAAGCGCGCCTGAAAGCCGACACCGCGCACAGCATCAAGGCCGTGTGCGTCGTCCACAATGAAACCTCGACGGGCGTGACGAGCAACATCGCGGCGGTGCGTGCGGCGATGGACGCCGCGAAGCACCCTGCGCTTTTGATGGTGGACACCGTTTCTGGCCTTGGCGCGGCGGATTATCGGCATGACGAATGGGGCGTTGACGTCGCTGTCGGCGGTTCGCAAAAAGGCTTGATGATGCCGCCGGGTATTTCGTTTAACGCGCTGTCGCCTAAAGCGATTGAAATCAGCAAATTGGCGACCTTACCGCGCTCGTTTTGGGCGTGGGATGAAATGTTGGAGATGAATAAAACGGGCTATTTTCCGTACACGCCGAACACCAATTTGCTCTACGGGCTGCACGAAGCGCTCGATATGATTTTCGCCGAGGGGCTCGATGCGGTCTTCGCGCGCCATCAGCGATTGGCTGCGGCGTGCCGTGCGGCGGTGACGGGCTGGGGCTTAGAGATTCAGTGCGCTGACGCGGCGCTGTATTCGCCGGTGCTGACCGGCGCGATGATGCCCGAAGGCGTCGACGCCGACACAGTTCGCAAAGTGATTTACGAGCGCTACGACACGTCGCTAGGCATGGGGCTCGGCAAAGTGAAAGGCAAAATGTTTCGCATTGGGCATTTGGGCGAATGCAACGACGTGTCACTCATGGGCACACTGTGCGCTGTGGAAATGGGCCTCGCGGTTGCGGGCGTTGCGCTCAAGGGCAGCGGCGTGACGGCCGCGATGGAGGTGTTGAAAACGCCTGCGGCTGGGGTTCTGAAGTTCGCCGCGTAAGGCGGCGAGCGCCGCCCAGGCGGGGGTGGGATCGCTGCCGGACGCCGTCGCGGTCGGTTTGTCGGCCGTGGTGACGACGCTGGGGGCGATCAGCACCGCCTCGGTGGCCATTCCGGTGACGTCACCGGTGACCCCGATCAGACCCGCCTTGCGCAGCCCGTCGAGCAGCGCGGCCGGATGCTGCTCGGGCTTGAGCTGCAGCGCCCGGTCCGAGACCGAGTCCATGTCGCCGACGATCATGTCGGGGGTGTAGCCCGCGTCGAGGATCGCGTCCGCGCCGCCGTCGACCGCGATCAGCACCGGCCGGTACTCCCGGATGTAGGGCCGTAGCGTGGCGAGGTCCTCCTTGTAGTGGTACCCGCGGACGACGATCAACGCCTGCCGGCCGTCGATCCGGGTCCGGACGTCGGGCACACCGACGCCGTCGAAGAGCAGCGCGCGGTCGCGCAGCATGTACTCCATCGTGTTCGCCACGAACGCCTCGAGTTGCACCGCCATCCCTGCTCGCGCCTCGTCCATGGAGCGCCCGATCGAGCCCGCGTCCTGCTGGGTCCCCTTGCCGACGACGTGGTCGTCGACCCAGAGCTCGCCGTCGTGCACCCGGACGGGCTGGCCCTCGTGCAACATCGTCAGGAGGTCGGGACCGACGTCGTCGACGAGCAGGATCCCGGCCTCCACGATGATCTCGGGT
>JBEBJR010000061.1:0-4965 GCA_040079845.1 Casimicrobium sp.
CAGGATTAGATCCTAAGGGCGGAATCAAGCTCTCTTCGCTTCTTGTAGCAGACGCTATCCACTACAGTTCTAAAGATACAAGGGCGGGCACTGCCCGCCCTCACCTCCGCGCGCAGCGCATGAAATTCGCACCTTTGGCGAACATCACCAGGCGGGCAATGCCCGCCCACGACTTGCCTCGTGAGATCGAATGTGTGCGCTACGACGCTCAAATCGCCGTCAATTTCGCATACTCAAGCGCCAAGCGCTTGATGCCGTGATCGCGGAAATTCACTTCGACTTGCACGTTTTTTCCGCTGCCGTCGGCATTGATAATCACGCCCTGGCCGAACTTGGTGTGTGACACCTGTTGCCCAATGCGGAAGCCTGAATCGGTACGCGTATTGCTCCCGATGGACGCAGCGAATTTCGAGAGATTAGCGTTGCTCGAACCATCGCCAGAAAACGGCTCGTGCGGATCCATCGCCAGAAGATTTTTCGGCTTGGCTGAGAGCCATTTCAAAAGCTCCGCCGGCACTTCATCAAGAAAGCGCGACGGCACGTTGTAGCGCGTTTGTCCGTGCAACATGCGCATTTGCGCGTAGCTGAAATGCAAGCGCTTCTTAGCCCGCGTGATTGCGACGTACATCAGACGACGCTCTTCTTCGAGCCCACCGTCGTCGTTTAGCGAGTTGTCGTGCGGAAACAGGCCTTCTTCTAGGCCCGTCATAAACACGTATTCAAACTCCAATCCTTTGGCCGAATGCACCGTCATCATCTGCAACGCCGCGCGGCCTTCCGCCGCTTGCGTATCGCCCGCCTCCAACGATGCATGCGATAAAAACGCCGTCACCGGATCGTCGCTCTCGGTCATCGTGCCATCGAGATTTTCGACGTGCACGACACCACCGGTTTCGCGCAAAAAATTGTCCGCCGCGTTGATCAATTCTTCTAAGTTTTCAACGCGATCTTGGCCGTCTTTCTCGGCGGCGTAATGCGCTTTGAGCGTGCTCGCGTCGAGTAGATGACGCACGATTTCCGGTAACGCTTGGCCTTTAGTGGCAATGCGCATGCCTTCAATCGCGCCAATGAACTGCGCCATCGCCACCGCCGCACGGCCGCCCGCGCCGCCGCTGCACGCGGCTTGCCACAACGTCGCGCCGGTGCCCTGCGCCACTTGTTGCAAATTCTCAATCGATTTTGCGCCGATGCCGCGCGCCGGAAAGTTCACGACGCGTAAAAACGCGTTGTCGTCTTCCGGGTTGTTGATGAGCCGCAAATACGCCATCGCGTGCTTAATCTCGGCGCGCTCAAAAAAGCGCAACCCGCCATAGACGCGATACGGAATGCGCGCGTTGAAGAGACCATGTTCAAACATGCGCGACTGTGCGTTCGAGCGATACAAAATCGCGATTTCATCGAGCGGGACGCCGTCGCTCATCGCGGCCTTCACCGTGTCGATCACAAACGAAGCTTCCTCGCCGTCGCTATAGCCCTGAAACACCCGAATCTGCTCACCGTGTCCTTGATCGGTCCACAGCTCTTTTCCAAGGCGGCCATTGTTGTTGCGAATCAGCGCATTCGCGGCATCAAGAATACTGCCGTGGCTTCGATAGTTTTGCTCAAGCTTGATGATTTTCGCAGGCGCAAAGTCATGCTCGAAGCGCTGCATATTCGCAACTTTCGCTCCGCGAAATGCGTATATCGATTGATCGTCATCACCCACCGCAAGCACCGCCGTATCGCGGCCCGCCAAAAGGCGCAGCCATTTGTATTGAAGCGTATTGGTGTCTTGAAATTCGTCAACCAACATATGCCGGAAGCGCGCGTTGTAGTGCTCGCGCAGGGCTTCGAATTTGCTCAGCACTTCGTACGAACGCAGCAGCAGTTCCGAGAAATCGACCACGCCTTCGCGCTGACACGTTGCCTCGTAGAGTTGGTACAGCTCCACCTGCTTTCGCGTGTAATCGTCAAACGCTTCCACCGCGTTCGGGCGCAAACCTTCTTCCTTCGCGCTGCCGATGAACCACGCCAATTGCTTGGCCGGAAATTTTTCGTCGTCGATATTGTTTTGCTTCAAGATTCGCTTAATCAGCGAGAGCTGATCTTGCGTATCCATGATCGTGAACGTTTGCGGCAACCCGGCTTCGCGCCAATGCATGCGCAAAAAACGATTGCACAGCCCGTGAAACGTACCGATCCACATCGCCCGCACATTCACCGGCACCATCGACGAGAGCCTTGTGAGCATCTCCTTGGCCGCTTTGTTGGTGAACGTCACCGCGAGCACGCCGGACGCGCTCACCTGTCCGGTCGAGAGCAGCCACGCGATGCGCGTGGTCAGCACGCGCGTCTTGCCCGAGCCCGCGCCCGCGAGAATCAACGCAGAAGTGTGTGGAAGAGTAACGGCAGTGAGCTGCGGTTCATTAAGGTTCGCGAGGAGCTTGGACGTCATCGCCTGATTTTATAGACAGCAGTGCGTGGTGGGTGGGTGGCGCGATGGCGCTGCGTACGCCCGAGGCGAATCGTTCGCGCAATGGTGCGGAGTTTGTACCGCGTCACACACACCACTAACAGCTTTATACGTCAAACGACCGCCAGGTGGTCGTTACAGCTATTTTTAGGTACTTATCGATAATAAGGAAAAAGTGCCTGAATACACCACCTGGCGGTGGTTAAACATGAAAAGCTATATGCACGGTTCTTGTGTGATTTTTGTCGCGATTGCGGAATACATGCCAAGTGAGACTTGCTGCGTGTAACGAAGACAGCTGATTCGGTTCATCGCCTTGCCGTTGCGACCAGACCAGCAAGCCGGCTAACGCAAAAAGGCGTCATTCTCGGCGCAGCCGGGAATCCAGAACCTATGCGATCAGTGTCGCGGTGACCCCAAATCTCATCTCGCCGATAATTACACCTAACGTTTACGTCAACTTCATCACTGAATCGCGAGAGGCAAACATGGATTTATCTGGCAAGGTCATCATCATCACCGGCGGTGCGTCGGGGTTGGGCGCGGCTACGGCGCGTGCGGCTGCGGCTAAAGGCGCGAAAGTGTTGCTCGCTGACATTCAGGACGGCACGGCGGTGGCTGCGGAATTGGGCGGCCAGTACGTGAAGTGCGACGTCACCAACGAAGCGGACGCGAAGGCCGTGGTGGCTGCGGCCACCGCGATGGGCGAGCTGCGCGGCCTCATCAACTGCGCAGGCGTGGGTTCGCCGCAGAAGGTCGTGGGCAAGGAAGGCCCGAGCGGCATCGCGGCGTTCAGCAAAGTCGTTGCGATCAATTTGATCGGCACCTACAACCTCATCAACCAAGCCGCAGCCGCGATGCAGGCGCTCCCCGCGTTGGCCGAAGGCGAGCGCGGCGTGATCGTCAACACGGCCTCGGTCGCGGCGTTCGACGGCCAGATCGGCCAAGCGGCGTACAGCGCGTCGAAGGCGGGCGTGGTCGGCATGACCTTGCCGATCGCGCGCGAGATGGCGCGCTTCGGCATTCGTGTGATGACCATTGCGCCAGGATTGTTCGAAACGCCGATGATGGCCTCGCTCCCCGCCGAAGTGCAGGCAAGCCTCGGCGCGTCGGTGCCGTTCCCGCCGCGTCTCGGTCGTCCCGCCGAATTCGCCGCGATGGCGATGCACATTTTTGACAACGTGATGCTCAACGGCGAAGTGATTCGACTCGATGGCGCGATTCGCATGACTGCGAAGTGACGCGAGACTTTTCGCGTAGGGCGGGCACTGCCCGCCTTGTTCACGCGGCGGGCAGTGCCCGCCCTACGAAGGTCGCGTTACGTCACACGCGGAATTTCCGTTGAAACTCCAACAAATCCTCTACACCCAAGGCTTCGGCACGCGGCGCGAATGCACCGCGTTGATCGAGCGCGGCGCAGTGGCGATTGCAGCTGAAACGGCGCGCAAGCCGGATGCAGAATTTGCGACGGAAGGATTGCAATTTGCGGTCAACGGCGAGCCGTGGATTTTCGTCGAACGCGCGTACATTATGCTCAACAAATCGGCGGGGTACGAGTGCTCGCAAGCGCCGAAACACTGGCCGAGCGTGTATGAACTATTGCCCATGCCGCTACGCACGCGCCCGACGAAATCATCAGTGAATGGCGTGCAAGCCGTGGGGCGGTTGGATCAGGACACGACAGGCTTATTGCTACTCTCAGACGACGGCCAATTCATTCACCGAATGGCCTCGCCGAAACATCATGTGAACAAGGTCTACGAAGTCACGACGAAGCACGCCGTCGACGACGCAGCGGTGCAGGCGTTGCTCACCGGCGTGTTGCTCAACGACGACCCCGAGCCCGTGGCTGCAGCGGCGTGCGAGCGCGTAAGTGAAACGCACATTCGCCTCACGTTGACCGAAGGAAAGTATCACCAAGTCAAACGCATGCTCGCAGCGGTGAGCAATCGCGTGGAGGCGCTGCACCGCTCGCAAATCGGCGGCCTCAAGCTCGACCCTACGCTCGCGCTCGGGGAGTGGCGATGGCTTACTGCGGTCGACTTGGCGCAGATCAACTTGTAACGTGTAGGCGCGGCATCAGCCGCGCTATTGTGGCGCTGCCTAGTACGTACAGGTTACTGCACTGCGCGAACACACGCGTTACGTCGCCCGCCCAGCCTTGCGGTACCGCCCTCGTGTCGCCACCTGAATCTGTCCGCTTGAGTCCTGAGTTGACCGCGCGGTGCGCCGTTTGCCGGTGCTTGCCATACGCTGTTCGCTACGCCAAAATCGCGCAAAACACGGGCTTACGCGACGCATGCGCGCAGCGGGCCGCAACGACGTAACCGGAGGCCCCATGTCGCACGTTTTTCCCCGCCTGATTCGCGGCAGCATCACCACAACCCTCGCGCTGTTTGCACTTGTCTTGCTCGCGCCCGCGCTTCATGCTGCGCCGCTGATTGTGACGGTTGATAGTGGCGGCCTTGTGGGCCAGTACACCTCGCTCGCCCTGAACGCCAGTGGCCAGCCGG
>JBEBJR010000019.1:0-102398 GCA_040079845.1 Casimicrobium sp.
GGGTTCATTCGACCAGCAGATGGTGTACTCACAAGGTATTGGTCTGTCGATTTGGGCGTTGATTAACTCGTCGGCCATTGTCTGGAGTTTGCGTACGGGGCAGCGCGGATTGCCCAAGGGCGCGTTGCTCCTTGCAATCATGGTAGTGGCTATCGTAGGCGGCTTTTTGATCGGCACGCGAATCGGCAACGCCTACGCCGGTTCCGACGCGGCGTTTGTGTCCAGCGGCAACCCGCGGCTTATGGCCGCGATGTTCCTTCTCACCGTTGCGGTGGGCGTCGGCGCGACCTATCACTTTTACGCCGAGAGTCGTGAGGCAGAGCTCGCCGCCGCACTCGCCCAAAGCGAGCGACAGGTCGCCGAAGCCCGTCTGACGCTTCTGCAATCGCAGCTAGAACCGCACATGCTGTTCAACACGCTTGCCAACCTGCGTGCGCTGATCGCGACGGATCCGCCGCAAGCCATCGCGATGCTTGATCGCCTGAACGACTATCTGCGAGCCACGCTTTCGGCTTCCAGACGACCGACGCATTCGCTTGAGAGCGAATTTGATCGCTTGCGCGACTACCTCGCGTTGATGGGCGTGCGTATGGCCGATCGCTTGCAGGTCCACTTCGACTTGCCCGCTGACCTGCGCACGTGGTCCGTACCCACTCTGCTGTTGCAACCTATCGTAGAAAACAGCATCAAGCACGGCCTCACGCCTGCGCCTCAAGGCGGCGTCATCACGATTCGCGCACTACAAAGCGGTGCGTCACTGGCACTTGAAGTCATCGACACGGGCGTCGGTTTGGGCAGCGATGCAGGCGCGTCCACGCCCACTACAGGTTTCGGGCTCGCGCAAGTGCGCGAACGCCTCGCGACTGCATACGGCGACGCAGCGACGCTCGGAATAGCGCCGAACTCGCCGCAAGGCACCGTCGTGCGCATCACCATTCCAGCGACCGCCGCATGAACACGACGACGGCGATCACGGCGCTTATCGCCGAAGACGAACCGCTCCTCGCGCGGGCGTTGCGCGCGGAACTGGCTGCGGCGTGGCCGGAACTTGACGTCGCAGACGTTGCGACCGATGGCGGTGCGGCGGTGAACAAAGCGCTCGCGCTTCGCCCTGACGTTTTGTTTTTCGACATCAACATGCCCGTGATGACGGGCCTTGAAGCTGCTGCAGCGCTCGCCGACGCGTGGGAGACTCAGACCGCCGATGCGCGGCCGTTTCCGTTGCTCGTGTTCGTGTCGGCGTACGACGAGTATGCGCTGCAAGCGTTCGAGACGCAGGCCGTCGATTACATCGTCAAGCCCGTGCAACCACAGCGTCTACAGAAGACAGTTGCAAAGCTTGAGGCGACGCTCGCGCAGCGAGCGCCCGTAGCGAGCGCAACGGCGAAGGAAGTCGCGCTTGAGCAAACACTCGCGCAATTGCGACACCTGCTTGCGCCCGCTGCGTCGACGTCGCTAAGCGCCGCGCCGATCGCCGGCGCGCTCACCGTGATTCAAGCGAGCCTCACAAGTGCCGCAGGCTCGGCGCTGGTGATGGTGCCGGTGGAAGAGGTCGTCTACTTCGAGGCCGCCGACAAATACGTGCGCGTGCTCACGGCGGAGCGCGAAGTATTGATTCGCACGCCGCTCAAAGACTTGTTACTGCAATTGGACCCCGGTCGCTTCTGGCAAATTCACCGCAGCACCGTCGTGCGCGCCAACGCCATCGAATCGTTCACACGCGACGAAGCAGGCAAGATGTTCGTGCAGGTACGCGGACGACGCGAACGCCTCGCCGTGAGCCGCTTGTACGGGCATTTGTTTAAGGCAATGTAGTCAGTTCTTCATTGGCAACGCCTGTGCTACAACTCATTCGCGACCTCCCCGTGTGGGGCTGGCTTCCGCCTGCCAAAGAGGTGCGAACTCGATCACTATGTAGAGGCTAAGAATGACATCTTCTAAACGTACGACAATTCTGGCGGCGGTTCTTCTGGCTGCATTGACGTATTACATGTTAGCGACGCCTACTTCCCCCTTCTATTCAGTCGGAAAAGGGATTGCGAAAAAGTTCACCCCAAAGTTGGCGGGTGAAAATTCGGTGGAATTGCTCGACGTCCAAAAGCAACGAGATGGCACCTACAAGGCGAAGATCAAGTACTACTTTACGGGAGAGCCGGAACGCGCATTCTTGACGGTCGCTGCGCTACGATCTGGTGACGAAAACGACACGTCCAGCGTCAGCCGGATTCTCAAGCCTGGGCATGAAACTCTGGAAGTAGAACTCGGGTACCCCTATCGACCGATAGGAAAGACTGCACAGGACCAATCTGTCGCTACGAATATGGTAGTTGCCTCTTTGATTGAGTCTACTAGAGCCAAGTTGGCTGTTGCGTCGAGGCCCATCGAGATTGTCTGGCCGCCATCCCACGTGTACTACGAGAACAGAGTGCTGCTCGGGAAATCATCTCAGCAACTCTTTGAAGAAGCTGTTGCCATGATCGACGACGGATCGGCACGGGAACTCTCCGGTGCGAAACACCGACTTGAATTGGTCCTAAAGGATTCCGCCCGAGATTCTCGAGCGCATATCGAGTTAGCTCGGATAGCGATGAAGTCCAATTGGGGCCCCGAAGGCCTTCTTCAGGCAGAGCAATTCGTCGCGACAGCACTTGAGTACGAACCGAACAGTGCAAACGCAAAAGTACTTCAAGGGTACATTTTCGCGCACCAGAAACGATATTCTGAGGCTGAGCAGGCGCTAGACAGAGCGAACGCACTCGGTACGAAAAACCAATGGCTTTGGGTCAACTGGGGCGAACTGCGCGTCATGCAGGGAGACACTAAAGGCGGCATCGAAAAGTATCTGATGGGGCTGCGCGAACCACGCGAGCGTGGGCCATTTGATCGCGCCCGCGAAGATGGTTACAAGAAACTTGTATCGCTCTACGAGAAGACTGGCATGTTGGAACAATTAGAAGCATTGCACAAGAGGCGAGTAGCGGACTTCCCGGAGCGACCGTGTCATTTAGCGGCATACTCTGTGTTCCTCACTACCGCGAAAGGCGATTTGATCGGTGGTGTGGAGCGTGCCCAATCCGCGCTAACGAATGGATGTAACCGGGACGTAGCTAGGCAAGCGTTGGGTTTGGCCCAGTATTACGTTTGGAGCGGTTTAGAGGGCGATGCGGCACAGGCTGAGCGAACAAAGGCGCGAGTTTCCTTTCCAGAGGGCGCGACCCTTCTATTCGAGCTTGCGCGACACGAGCGAGGTGTGCCAGTGATCAAGAAGCTCGTCTCGAACGGACTGAGCCTAGACCAAGCCGACAACTCCGGTATGACTGCGTTTGCGCTCGCGCTGTCAGAAAAAAACCACGCTGCCGCTCGTCGATTGCTTCGATTGGGTTGCAACGTGAACACAAAAGCCGTTTACGGCGAATACCCGGTCGTCCTGATCCCGGTAATGAATCGCGACATAGAGGGCATCAAAATTCTCCGGGACCATGGCATTGACTTTTCAAAGGTAAAGCTCGGTGGTACGACTGCATTGGAAATGGCGCGCCAGTTTGGCGATGCCGCGACTCTCCGAGCTATGAGAGGCTAACGCCGAGCGAAATTTTTGTTTGGTTGCGGTAACCCTCTGATGGTGTCGACCGACGAGGACGCTTACTTCGAGGCGAGGGATAAGCACGTGCGTGTGCTCACATGCGAGCGCGAAGCGTTGATTCGCATGCCGCTTAAGGACTTAACGCTTCAGCTCGATCCAACCCCTTCTGGCAAATTCACCGCAGCACCGTCGCGCGCGCCAACGCCATCGAATCGTTCACACGCGACGAAACAGGCAAGATGTTCGTGCAGGTACGCGGACGACGCGAACGCCTCGCCGTGAGCCGCTCATACGGCAATTTGTTTAAGGCGATGTAGGCGACGCCGTTGTTGCCATCAGCTTTCTAGCGATAACGACTATTTGGCGGCGCTTACGCGTACTTTTAACGCGAACTCGACTTGCGGAGATGAGTTGACGAAAGCACCACCCGCTGGCCGCTGCGGGGACAAACGCATGCAAAGTTGTTGCAGTATGCACGGCTCAAAACGCCCACGTCCCCACCAGAAACGTCTGCCGTTGCGTCGGCAATTGGCGTAGCACCGACGCCGCTGGTCCGGCGTTGACGCGGACGCCGCCTTGCACTTGCACGCGGTCGCCTTTCCACAGGAGCGCCGCGGTGATCATGCGGCCACCATCTGCCGGGTGGTAGAGGAGGTCGACGCTGGGCGTCCAGCCTTCATGTTCCCAGCTGGCGCGCAGATAGATGTTGCTGCGATGCAGGTTGCTTGCTGCGGAGAACGCTTCGCTTTGCCACGCAAGGTTGCCAGCGACGGCGGCAGCGGGTACGGCGTTGCGTGGTAGCGCATTAAGTGCCACGTTGCGCGCACGCCACGCGTCCCACTGCCTTGGGGAGAGCGCAGTGCCGTCCCACCATGCTTCCATCATGAGGCTCAGTTGTGATTCGTGTGTCCACGTGCCGCCGACGATTGCCTGTGTCGCGCGATGCACGGTGCTTGTTTGCCACGGACTCACGGCGGCAATGAGCGGCGAACGCGTGTCGAACGCTTTGCTGTCCGCGCGCGAGACGTAACGCGCGGAGGCATGCACTTCGAGCGCGTCGGTGGCAACCCACGCCAGCGACCCCCCGACGCTTGCGCCCGTATGTGCGCCGTAGCGCACGAAGCCGTGCCAATCCGCCGAGCCCTGACGTTGATACACGCGCGCAGCGAACGCGGGCTCACGCACTCCGAGTTCGCTTCGGGCACGCCCCGCGTTCGCGAACACGAGGGACCATGCGGTGTCGGCGTCGAAGTGTTCCGCCATGATCACCGGGCGGCCCTCGGCGAGTGTGCTCACAAGCAAGCGCCGCGTTTCTTGCTGCACGACATCATTCGGGCGAAAGCCGTACGCCACGTCCCACGCCACGATTTTCTTGCCCGCGCTCAACGACCAACCGGCGACGTCGCGCGTCACTGCCGCTTCGTTGAACCACGCGCGATTCGGGTGTGAACCGCCAGGCAGCGCTTGCTGTTGCAGTGTGCCGGTGATGTTCCAGCCTTTGCCGCTCGTGCGTAGTTCTATTTCCACGCTCGCGCTTGCTGTCGTCTGCGTGGCGATGCCTGGCTGCAACGCATTGGCCGCCGCCAGCGGACCACGCGTCGATGGATGGAAATCGTTACCCAGCAGACGTACTTGTCCGGTCACAGCGGGCAACGCGAAATCGGCGCTCGCACCCTCGTCGTTTGATGCGGTTGGTGCAGACTGCGCCCACGCCGAACTCAAAGCGAGCAGCAACAACAACGCCGAGGTACCGACGAAACCGATGACCAGATGTCGTGAAACGCGCACAGCGATGACTCCGTTACTCAAACGTGCCGCCGCGCACGAGGAATTGCGGGTTTAGCCACTCTTTGGGAATCTGGCGCTCCTTGCGACTGACGTATTTGATGTGCGTGGTTTTGTTGTTGCTGACTTTGTCGGTCAGCACCATCTCCACGACGGTGGTCGGCGCGTCCGGTTTGTCAAAGACGAACGACGCCTGCTTCGCTAATTTTTCCGACAACACGTAGAGGTCGGCGCGGTGCGGCTCGTACCGTGCTTTGCCGACCCACAACTCGATGCGCTGATAGGTCACGCCCTTGCGCGCGGCCGTGAGGGTGAGATGTAGGCAGGTTTGCGGGCGCGCGCCAGCTCGCGTGTCGCACGCTTCTTCGCCCACCAGCTTTCCGGTGTAGTCCTCGGCCCAACTAAGCGTCGAGACGTCGCCCGTCGAGGCATCACCGAGCAGCTTTTGCATCGGCGTGATGCGCAAAGGGCGCTGACTATCAGGCATCACGAGCCAAAAATCATCACCAGACATAAGTACCTTCTGACCTTTCTCGGAAGGGCTTTGCATGATGACGAGCGATTGCCGGTTTTGTTGCGCGAACACCTTGTATTTGCGTTCTTTGTCCGGCGTGCCGTCAGCGTTGACGATGTTGATCTGCGTCTCGACCTGAAGGTTGTCCGCGCTCATGCGGAATTTGTCCGACGCTTTCAGAATGGCGGCGACGTCTTGAGCCTGTACGCCCAGGGCACATGCGGCAAGCGTCGCTATCACGAGAGATGAAATGAATTTCATGGTGAATTCCTGTCAGGTATGCGCCAGCGCATCAACGACTGGCATGTGCACGGTTTTGCGCGCGACGAAGGCCGAGGCGAGCATGGTCAACGACACCATCATCAGCGCCGTGCCGATGTAGAGCGCCGCGTCGATGTTGACGTACAACGGATACCCAACCGAACGACCGGGCGGTGGTGGCATCTGAATGTTCGCGGTGTAAAGAAAAATCGAAACCGCAAGCGCAACCAGAATGCCAACAATTGCGCCGCCGCCGCCAAGCACCATACCTTCGAGCGAAAGCGTACGCAGCAACTGGCGTGGAAGCGTACCCATCGCGCGCAGCGTTCCGATTTCCCGGGTGCGCTCGATGATCGCCATTGACATCGCGTTGGTGACGACAAAAACGACGATCACTCCGATGATGAGCCCCAGCGCGCCAAAGATGCGGTTGTAGAGATCCTTCACCGCGCGGTAGAACACGGCCCGGTCTTGCCACGTGAGTACCTTGAGTTGGGGCGCGGCGGCGGCGATGCGCGCTTGCGCGCCGTCGGTGTGTTCCATGCGCGAGAGGAAGATGCCTAAGCTCGATACTTTCTGCGTGTTCAGCAGTTTTTGCGACGTGGCGATGTCGGTGTAGATCAGGCGCTTGTCCACTTCCGGAACACCCGTGGAGAACACCGCCTTCACCGTGACGTCCATCGCGTTGAGCGAACCTTCCGTCGTGCTCGCGAGCAACGTTAGGCTGCTGCCGGGTTTGGCCTTGAGGTTGCGTGCCAGCGCGTCACCGAGCATGATCTCTGGCCCCTTGGCGCCGTTGCCGAGCACTTCGCCCCCGGTGATAGTGAGGAACGGTCCTTTCACCGAAAACTCAGCATCGGGCTCTACGCCAAGACCGATCATCACCACGGACTTGTCGCCGTTGCTGACAAGACCACTGAAATCCACTCGCGGCAAAACGGCGCGCACCTGCGAGTCGGCAAGAAGCTGTGCACGCAGTTTCGCCACGTCGTCGAGTCCATATTGCAACGGCGTTTCCTCGTCCTTCACGAATTGCTCGGGCTTACCGATCACTAGATGACCAGACTCGCGCGCCTGCGCTTCTGCGAGCGATTCATAGGTGAAGAGCGCGAAGCCACCGGCCAGCAATAGCGCTGCCGTGCCCAGTGCCGCAATAGTCACCGTGACTAGCGAACGTCGCCGATTTCGCAGCGTGTTGGCAATCGCAAATTTCAGCCACATCCAGTTCATTGCAATCTCCCATCCAGCAACGAAACCACTCGGTCGCAGCGGCTCGTCAATCGGCTGTCGTGCGTGGCGATGACGAAGGCCGCGCCCTCGGCATGACCACGTTCACGCATTAGGTCAAGCACTTGATCTGCGGTATGCGAATCAAGGCTTGCGGTCGGTTCGTCGGCAATCACTAGACGGGGCCGTTTCACCAACGCACGCGCGATGGCCACGCGCTGCCGTTGCCCGCCAGAGAGCGCGTCGGGTCGATGATGTGCGTGCTCTTGCAAACCAACGGCGGCAAGCTGCGCGGCGACGCGCTCCTTTCGTTCGGCCGGAGCGACACCCGCGATGAACAACGGGTAATCGACGTTCTCAGCGACGGTCATGACCGGCACAAGGTTGAAGCTTTGAAACACGAACCCCAACGAGTCGCGGCGCAACAGCGTCCGCGCTTCTTCATTCAGCGCGTTGACGGTTTGTCCGTTCAATACGATGTCGCCCGAATCGGGCGTGTCGATCAATCCGGCGAGATTCAAAATCGTGCTCTTGCCGCTACCCGACGGCCCGGTGAGTGCGAGTAGTTCGCCACGCTGCACGCTTAGATCAACGCCCTGCAGCGCGCGGATCACGTGCTCCCCGAGGCGGTAGGTCTTGTGCACGCCACGCAGCTCGACCACGGGCGTTGCGTGTGTGTTGTTCATTGTGCGAGCTTCGCGAGGTGCGCGCGAGCGGCGTCAGACTGTGGCGCTTTGAGTTCGATCACTTTGTTGAAGTGCTTGCGGGCATCGTTGGTACGCTTTTCGCTGACCGCCGCCTCGCCGGCCGTCATCCAAACCACGCCTTGAAACGCCACCGGGGACGTGGCAAGCAGAGGACTTGCGATTAGTTCGTTTGCGAGTTTGACGCCACGAGGCCCCTTGTTCATGAAGCCGGGTACTTTGAGGAAGGTATTGGCCGCGAGCAGCTTAACTTCGAGCGAACCAGGCGTGTCGTGCTGGATCGGTTTATCGTGCTGCGGGGTCAGCATGGCGATGGCTTTGTCGAGCATCGCCATGCCGTCCTCTGCGTAGCTCATCTTCTTCCACGGCAGCATCGTGGTGTTCGATTTCATCGCGGTGGTCGTGCCGGTGTACGCCATGAGCACCGGGTTAGTCGGCGCGGTTTTTAACAGCGCCGCAAAGCCTTCGGAAACTGTCTCAAGTTTGCTGGTGTCGCCGTTATTGATCACTTCGAATTGCTCGAAGAGAGGTAGGAACTGTGCGTCGGGCACCGCCCAAGCGCTGACGGACAGGGAGAGCGCGGCAGCGACGGAAGCGATGCGTGTGCAGAGAAATTTAGCGGACATAGGGTGCTCCTTGGTGAAGTGACGATTGCGTGGAGCGAAATGTAGGGAGCCGAGCACGGACGCGCAGCAGCGCTGAGACGTAATGCACGGCGTGTTCGCCAAATGCATTAGGCGCGGAGTGAAATGCCGGCGCATTTCGTCCGCCAAACCGAGCCAGCGACCCGTTTCATTAACATTGGCGCCCATGAAGATTGAAAAACTGGTCATTGCCACGGGCAATCTCAAAAAGCTCAAAGAGTTTGAGCGGCTGCTCGCGCCGCTGGGCATTGCGGTCGTGGCGCAAAGCGAATTCAACGTACCAGAAGCGCCCGAACCGCATTGCACGTTCATAGAAAACGCGCTCGCCAAAGCCCGCAACGCAGCGCGTCACACGGGGTTGCCTGCGCTCGCGGATGATTCGGGCATTTGTGTGCATGCGCTTGGCGGCGACCCTGGCGTGAACTCCGCGTATTACGCTGGGCCACAAAAGAGCGATGCCGACAACAACGCAAAATTGATCAACGATCTGCAAGGCGTCAGTGATCGCGGCGCGCATTACACGGCGGTGCTCGCCCTCGTGCTCACCGAGAACGATCCGGAGCCGATCATCGCCGAAGGTAGGTGGTACGGCGAAATTATCGATACGCCACGCGGCACCGGCGGCTTCGGTTACGACCCGTACTTTCTCGATCCGGAATTAGGGCTGACTGGTGCTGAAATGCCGATTGACCAAAAAGGCGCCCGCTCGCATCGTGGGAGAGCGTTTGCTAAATTGGTCGCTGAACTGACTAGCCGCACCTAACGTAGAGAGACTATGCAAGCCGTTCTAGACCCTATCGAAGCCCGTGTGCTCGGCACTATGATCGAAAAGCGCATCACCGTGCCCGATTCGTATCCGCTCACCATCAATTCGCTGGTGAACGGGTGCAACCAAATGAACAATCGTGCGCCGGTCACTTCGCTTTCGGAAGGTGAAGTCGCTAGCGCTGTTGAGCGTTTGCGCGATCGTGGCTTCACGGGATTGTTCACGGGTGCAGCGACGCGCGTGCCGAAGTATGCCGAGCGTTTTGGCGAGCGGCTCGGCTTGCAGGCAGGTGAAACGGCGCTGTTGTGTGAACTGATGTTGCGCGGAGCGCAAATGCCAGGCGAGCTGCGTTCCCGTGCAGAGCGCATGCACGCATTCGCTGATTTGGCGGAAGTGGAAACAACGCTCAAAGCGATGAGCGAACTCACGCCACCACTCGTCGTCCAGCTACCGCGCGAGGCAGGTGCGCGCGCCGCCAAATGGCAGCACATGCTCTTTGGCGGTGAGGTCCCTACGGGCGAATCTCCAGCATTGCCGCCGTCAAAAGCGGATCGGGAACTCGCGCTCGCCGAACGTGTGACGTCGCTCGAAGCGAAGGTGGCGGATTTGGAAGATGCGTTGCGTGCGCTTCGCATGCAGCTCGGCGAGGCGCCGTCTGTCTAAAGGCGCGTGTTAAGGATGCGCCGCTGCACCCGCGGCGGGAGCCGCAGCGGTGGGCCGCCAATCGTTATCCCAATACGTGATCAACTGTGGCGCAGTCACCCGCGCGGTGAACCGAAGTGCGGCGTCGTGCCGATTGTGGCCGGGAACAAGATGATGCCGCAGCTGCGAACGCCAAGGACTCGCGTGCCGCGCGGTCAAATGGTCGCCCATTCCCATCATGTCGTCGCGCTGCTCCAAGGTGGTGCCGTAGTTTGCATCGCTGTTTCCCGCGCCGTTAACGTGCCCTAAGCCTAGCGTGTGGCCGAATTCATGTAGCACTGTGCTTTGTAAATAGCTAACGCTGTGCCGCTCGTGGCCGACCCGCGTGCGGCGGTCGTTCCAGCCGAGCGCGAGGTCACGATGCGTGAACAAGCCGAGCCTTCGATCTGCTGCTGCGAACGAACGGAAGTTGGTTTCGCGAGGCTTGATAATGAAGTAGCGATGATGCGCGGTCGCAGCCGTATTCACGAGTTCTAGCGAGAGATGGCACTTCACGGCGGCAGCCGTAACGTTGGTTGGCCCACGGGCGGGATACCACGCTTGGTTTGGTGTCAACTCAAATTTGTCGTCCCAATGGCGCGTGACGATGTTGGCGAACTGATTGCGAAATTCCGTCCATTCTGCGTCCGACCATGCCTCAAGATGAAAGCGACCAAATTCGTCATGCAAGATGCCGTTGCCGGTGCAATACGTACCGGCCGCGTTGAAGTGTGTCGTGGGCTCGCAGCGGATCAGCTGGATTTTGTATTGCAAGATCAGGCCCAACTGTTCGTCGGTGATCGGAAGCAACGTTGAGTCGCGGCTGTGAGCGTGATGAGTCAAACGAACTTGCATAGAGCCTCCAAAAGATTCAATCTGCGCAGGTGATTGAATAGACGCGGCGTGAGTGTGAATCGCGACATATCCAACGCGCAACGGGTCTTGCGCGAATCGCATTCATCAATTGCTACACGACGAGCGCGCCGACGCGCGGGCATAATTGCCGCCCGTATTGCACGTCGCGCTTTGCTTATTCCACCCATGTCCTCGCACACCACGCCCGAATCAACCGCCACCCGCAAACCCATCACGTTGCACCGTCTGCGCGAGTTGTATTCGTCCGGCGAAAAGCTCACCATGCTCACCGCGTACGACGCAACGTTTGCGCGCGTGGCGGACGAAGCGGGCGTTGAAATGCTGCTCGTCGGAGATTCGTTGGGCATGGTTTTGCAGGGGCGCTCTAGCACCGTGCCCGTGACGCTCGACGAGATGGCGTATCACGTTCGCGCGGTGGTCGCGGGCAACAAAACCGCATGGGTGATTGGTGACATGCCGTTTGGTAGTTATCAGCAATCACCCGCGCAAGCGATGGCGTCTGCGACCGTGCTGATGCAAGCCGGCGCACAAATGGTGAAGCTCGAAGGGGGTGGTTGGACGACGGAGACAGTGCGTTTCCTCACAGAGCGCGGCGTACCCGTGTGCGCGCATCTCGGCCTCACGCCGCAATCGGTGCACGCACTTGGCGGCTATCGCATTCAAGGCAAATCGGATGAAGCCGCGGCCACTTTGCGCCAGCACGCACATGCGCTTGCCGACGCGGGCGCTGCGATGGTCGTGTTCGAACTTATGCCCTCAACTGTCGCAGCCGACATGACGCGCAGCTTGCCGATTCCAACGATCGGCATCGGCGCGGGCGTGGACTGCTCGGGCCAAGTGCTCGTGCTCCCCGACATGCTCGGCCTCACGCGCGGCGAGCTTCCGCGCTTTGTGAAGAACTTCATGATTGGCGCAACGAGTATCGACGAAGCGATCAAAACTTACGTCGCAGACGTAAAGGCGAAGCGGTTTCCGGACAATACGTTGCACGGGTATTGATCGCACGTCATGCTTGGCCCTCACTTCACCGTTCTCCCGCCTCTCTCGCTCTATATCCACATCCCGTGGTGTCTTCGCAAATGTCCATATTGCGATTTTAATTCGCATGAACACAGCGGTGCGGGCGGCGGGTTGCCGGAGCAGGAGTACATCAACGCGTTGATGTCTGACTTGGAAGTGCAGCTTCCGGAATTTTGGGGGCGAACGATTCATACGGTGTTTATCGGTGGCGGTACGCCGAGCTTGTTTTCGGCGCGCGCGATTGCGGATATTTTGGCGGGGGTGCGGGCGCGAACGCGGCTCTCGCCGCAAGCCGAAATCACGCTTGAGGCGAACCCCGGCACTTTTGAGATGCAGAAATTCGCAGAATTCAAAGCGGCAGGCGTGACACGACTCTCGATTGGTATCCAAAGCTTCAACGACGCGCACTTGGCCGCGCTCGGGCGTGTGCACGACAGCAAGGAGGCGCGGCGGGCTGTTGAGATTGGGCTCGCTACGGTCGGCAACGTGAATCTTGATCTGATGTTCGCTCTGCCGGCTTCGCGCGCCGGAGGCACGGCGCAAACGATGGCCGAATGTGAGCAGGACGTGCGCGAGGCCATTGCGTTTCACACGCCGCACTTGTCGTTCTACCAACTCACGCTAGAGCCCAACACCGTCTTCGCCAAGAAGCCGCCGGCGCTGCCCGATCACGACCAAGCGGCGGACATGCAAGAGCGCGTTGAAGCGATGTTGCAAAGCGCGGGCTATGTGCATTACGAAACTTCGGCGTACGCGCAGTCGGGACGGCAGTGCCAGCACAATTTGAATTACTGGGGCTTCGGCGATTACGTCGCGATTGGCGCGGGCGCACACGGCAAAATTTCAACGCCGGGCGGGCATGGTGCGAGTGCTGCGATCACGCGAACCGAACGCGTGAAGCAACCGCGCGATTACATGCAAAAAGCGCTCTCTAGCGATCCGGCGAGTTGCGTGTTTGAGCGGCGCGTTGTGAAGCGCGATGAAGTGGGCTTCGAATTCATGCTCAACGCACTGCGTCTAAACGACGGGTTTCCCGTCGCGTGGTTCGCCGAGCGCACGGGCTATCCGATCTCGCTGGTGAGCCGCGCGCTCGACCTTGCCGAGCAAGAAAAGCTCTTGGAGCGTACTCACGAAACGGTGAAACCCACCGCGCTTGGGCAGCGATTTCTCAACCGAATGCTTGAATCGTTCCTTCAGTAACAGCTTTCGCGGTCTACCGACCGCCTGGTGGTGATTTCGGCGCGATAAATTGACTTATCGATACTATTAAAAAACAACGTTAAACGACCGTCAGGCGGTCGTTGGGCGCTAAAAGCTGTTATCGCTACCGATTCGCCATTGTTTTCGCGAGGCGTCGCAAGCTGGTTTGCATGTGCTCACTGCGCAAGCGATCGGCTGTGGTGCTCATTTCGCGTTGCGCTGCCGCGGTTGGAAGTACGCGTGGGCGTTGCTTCACGGGCGCGCTGGATTGCGTTCTAACCGAAACTTCGTTAAATTTCAGCCCCTTACGGTCGAGATTTGCCAGCGTTTCATTGCTGAGTAAGCGCGCCATGTGTGCCGCCTCGACAGAGCTGACCGTGAGAGACAGTGTGGACCCAGAGGCCGTGACCGATACGACGAAGCGCTTCAGACGCTGCGGCACCGCCTCGATCAACACATCGAATTGACGCGAGCCCTCACGGGCATGCATCAATGCCGCGCCCAGCGCCGGCATACGGTCCAGATACTGGGCTAGCCCTTGCGGGCGGGGATACAGCGTCTTACCGGCGCCCGAAGATTTGAGGAATTTCACGTGCAGATTATCGTTGTTTCGAGTGATTTTCGAACAAAAAAGACGCTCCATATTGGTGTGCCGCAGATCGTGGGTTTGGTCGTGGGCGGTCTCATCGCGCTCGCGCTGACGGCCACGCTCGCTAATTACCTCTCGCTTAAATACGCGGTCACCAGCGACCATCCGCTGATTCGTGGCGTTTTGCTCGCCGATCAGCATGCCGAGGCGAAGCAGCGTCAACAGCAGATTCAAGACAACATCAACAATCTCGCCGTAAAGCTCGGCGAGGTGCAGGCGCACATGCTTCGACTGGACGGCCTCGGCGAAAAGCTCGCCAAAGTCGCGGGCTTAAAGCCACAAGAATTGCCCAGTGCCACCGCCAACGCCGGTCGCGGCGGTGCGGCGGTCGTTGGCTCGCCGCTGTCGATCAACGAGTTTTCTAAGCAGCTCAGCGAATTGACCAAAAGCGTAGACGTGAAAGCCGATCAGCTCTCCGTGCTGGAGGCGTTGCTGGTCGAGGGCAGCGCTCAGCGCAAATTTCTGCCCACGTTGCCGCCCATTGAAAACATCAATTACACCTCGAACTTCGGTTACAGGATCGATCCGTTCAACGGCCACCAGACGTTCCACGAAGGCGTGGATTTCGCGGCCGAGACCGGAACGCCGATCAATGCGGCCGCCAGCGGCAAAGTTATTTATGCGGACACCCATGCAGCGTACGGAAAAAGCGTTGAAATCGACCACGGCAACGGCCTTGTCACGCGCTACGCGCATGGCTCCGAGCTACTGGTCAAAGAAGGCGATTTGGTCGTGCGCGGACAGCGCATCGCGCGCGTGGGCTCGACCGGCCGTTCAACCGGGCCGCACCTTCACTTTGAAGTTCGTCTCAACGGCGCGCCGCAAAACCCGGCCCGCTTCCTCGCCGTTAATTAGTCGTTTCGGCGCGCTCGCGCACCCGTCTCGGTCGCTTGTTTCGCCTTTGGCGAGCCGGAAAGCGCCGCTCCGCTTAAAATCTAGGGTTTCGCCCGCTTCATCCTCGGCGCATCAGCGATGCGCCAGAGATCGAGTGGGCCTTGCCACATTCGTCGCGTTCAAACAACGCGCGGTTCATCATCATGATCGATAAATTTCTAAAAACGATTTTCGGCAGTCGTAACGACCGCCTGCTCAAGCAGTTCCGCGCACAAGTTACCAAAATTAACGCGCTCGAAGACGGCATCAAGGCCCTCTCGGACGACGAACTCCGAGGCAAAACCGCCGCCTTCAAAGAGCGTATCGCGAAGGGCGAAACGCTCGACGCGCTGCTGCCCGAAGCGTTTGCCGTGGTGCGTGAAGCGAGCCGTCGTGTACTGGAAATGCGTCACTTCGACGTGCAGCTCATTGGCGGCATGGCGTTGCATCAAGGCAAGATTGCCGAGATGCGTACCGGCGAAGGCAAAACGCTGATGGCGACGCTGCCGGTCTACCTCAATGCACTGGCCGGTAAGGGCGTGCATGTAGTCACGGTGAACGATTACTTGGCAAGCCGCGACGCCGACTGGATGGGGCGCGTGTACCGATTCCTCGGCATGAGCGTTGGCACGATTTTGACGCAACAAGATAACGCCTCAAAGATTGCCGCGTACGCCGCCGACATTACATACGGCACCAACAACGAATTCGGCTTTGACTACCTGCGTGACAATATGGAGTACGCGGTGGCGGACCGTCGCCAGCGTGGACTGAATTACGCTATCGTTGACGAGGTTGACTCGATTCTGATCGACGAGGCACGCACGCCGCTCATCATCTCCGGCCAAGCCGAAGACAACGTTGATGTGTATTACCAAATTAACGAGCTCGCGCCGAAGCTCACGCGTCAGGCCAGCGAAGAGGCCACGGGTGACTACCACGTCGACGAAAAGGGCCGCCAGGTTCATTTGTCGGAAGAGGGCCACATCCACGCCGAGCAACTCCTTGAGCAAATGGGCTTGTTGCCGAGCGGTTCGAGCTTGTATGACGCGGCGAACATTTCGCTGATGCATCACGTGTACGCATCGCTCAGAGCGCACGCGCTCTACAACCGCGACGAGCACTACGTTGTGCAAGACGGTGAAGTTGTAATCGTCGACGAATTCACCGGACGCTTGATGTCGGGTCGCCGTTGGAGCGATGGCTTGCACCAAGCCGTTGAGGCCAAAGAGGGCGTTCCGATTCAGCGCGAAAACCAAACACTGGCGTCGATCACGTTCCAAAACTACTTCCGCATGTACGGCAAGCTCGCCGGTATGACGGGAACAGCCGACACCGAAGCCTACGAATTCCAGCAGATTTACAACCTAGAAACCGTCATCATTCCGCCGAACCGCAGCATGGTTCGCCGCGACGAAAACGACTTGTTCTTCAAATCAACCGCGGAGAAATACGCTGCTGCTGTGCATGACATCCGCGATTGCTACACGCGCGGTCAGCCGGTGCTCGTCGGCACGACTTCGATTGAGAACTCCGAGCTCATCGCGGCGATGCTCACCAAGGAAAAGCTGCCACATCAGGTGTTGAACGCCAAGCAGCACGAGCGCGAAGCGCACATCGTGGCGCAAGCCGGTTTGCCGAAGATCATTACGATTGCTACCAACATGGCCGGTCGCGGCACCGACATCGTGCTGGGTGGCGCTCTGGAGCCGCAGCTGCGCGCCATTCGCGAAGACGAATCACTCACGTCGGATGCGCGCCAGAAACGCATGGCGGAAGTGCAAGCCGACTGGCAGAAGCTGCATGATGAAGTGCTTGCTGCCGGTGGATTGCGCATTGTGGGCACCGAGCGTCACGAATCGCGTCGTATTGACAATCAGCTGCGCGGTCGTGCGGGTCGTCAGGGCGACGCCGGTTCGAGCCGTTTCTACTTATCAGCCGAAGATCCGCTGATTCGCATTTTCGGCGGCGACCGCATGAAAAACATCATGACGCGTCTACGCATTCCCGATGGCGAGCCGATTGAGGCAGGCATCATGACGCGTCAAATCGAAAAAGCGCAGCTCAAAGTTGAGTCGCGCAACTTTGATATCCGTAAGCAACTCCTCGAGTACGACGACGTTGCCAACGATCAGCGCAAAGCGATTTACGAACAGCGCAATCATTTGCTCGAGCATGCAAACGTCAGCGACACCGTGCGTGACATGGTTGAAGGTTGGGTTGAAGATACCGTCAATCTTTACGTGCCCGTGGAAAGCGTCGAAGAGCAGTGGGACATTCCAGCACTTGAAGCAGCGCTGCACGACGTGCATGTTCATGCGCACGTGGGCGATTGGCTCAAAGCAGATTCCAGCCTCGACGACAAAGACATTCGCGAGCGCTGCAAAAAAGAAGCGCTTGATGCGTACAACACGAAACGTGAGATCGCGGGCGATGCGGTGTTTAGCCAGTTCGAGCGCAATATTTTGTTGCAGATGATGGACACGCAGTGGCGCGAACATCTCTCGAACCTTGATCTATTGCGCCAAGGCATTCACCTGCGCGGTTACGCCCAAAAGAATCCGAAGCAAGAATACAAGCGTGAGTCGTTCGAAATGTTCGGTGGCATGCTCGATCGCTTCCGTGGCGAAGTCGTGCGCGTGCTGCTTACCGTACAGGTGCGCACGGAGGCCGACGCTCAGGCCGTTGAACCCACGCCGGTGTCGCAAAACGCGGCGTATCAGCACGCCGGCGTTGATGGTTTAACCGGCGAAGAGTCGCCAGGCGCGAGTAGCGCAAGTGGCAACCAACCCACGGTCAATCAAGGCCAAAAGCTCGGTCGTAACGATCCGTGCTGGTGCGGCTCCGGCAAAAAATATAAACATTGCCACGGGCAACTCGACTGATTTATTTGCAGTTACAAACAAGGCCCGCGTAGCATGTGCAGCGGGCCTTTTTCTTTCACACTTCGCAATCGCAATTTGCTATGACCGTTTCCTACGCTCCCCTCGATCCCGCTAAGGCCTTTGCCGTTGCAGGCGTTCGCTTCGCCGCTGTGCAAGCGCATGTCCGCAAACCCAATCGTTACGACATGCTGGTCGCGGAATTCGCTGAGGGCACGACAGTCGGCGGTGTGTTCACGCAGAGCCGTTTTGCCGCGGCACCGGTGCAGGTGTGTCGCACGCATTTGTCGCGAACATCGGCGATTCGTGCGTTGGTCGTGAACACCGGGATCGCGAATGCGGCCACGGGTGAACTAGGTCTCACCAACGCGCAGGCCAGCTGCCTCACCGTTGCCAACGCGCTGGGCATCAAAGACGTGCAAGTGTTGCCGTTTTCGACGGGCGTGATTCTTGAGCACTTGCCAATGGATCGCATCAATGCGGGCATCAATGCAGCAGCCGCCGAAATCAAAGCGGGCCAGCTCGCCGCGTGGGATCGCGTCGCGCAGACGATCATGACGACGGACACGGTCTACAAGCTTGCCAGCGCGCAGACTGTCATCGACGGCAAGACGGTGAACGTGACGGGCATCGCTAAGGGCGCGGGCATGATTCAGCCGAACATGGCGACGATGCTCTCGTTCGTTTTCACAGACGCCGCGATTGCCGCTGAGCTGCTGCAACCGCTCGCTAAACGCACGGCCGACGCGAGCTTTAACCGCGTGACGGTTGACGGCGATACGTCAACCAACGACAGTTACATCATTGCGGCCACTGGCAAGGCGGGCAACGCCACTGTAACGTCGCTCGAAAGCGCAGACGGCATGGCGCTAGCGGCCGCATTGGAAAAGGTGAGTCTTGAACTCGCGCAGGCCATCGTGCGCGATGGCGAAGGTGCGACGAAATTCATGACCATTGCTGTGAAGTCTGGCAAAGACGTCGCCGAGTGTGACCGCATTGCGCGTGCTGTGGCGCATTCGCCGCTCGTGAAGACGGCATTTTTCGCCAGCGACCCTAACCTCGGTCGCATTCTTGCGGCAGTGGGTTATGGCGCCCCAGCCGATCTTGATCCGTCAAAAGTGACGGTTCATCTCAATGAAGTGCTCGTCGCTGAAAAGGGTGGCCGTGCCGCGAGTTATCGCGAAGAAGACGGCGCACGCACCATGAAAAACGCTGACATCACAGTCGCCATTGATCTGGGTCGTGGCAGCGCAGCGCAAACCATTTACACCTGCGATTTCTCGTACGACTACGTGAAAATCAACGCGGAATACCGTAGCTGAGTGCTGCGGCAGCGCAGCGAGCGAGCATTTTTCGTAGGGCGGGCATTGCCCTCCTAGTAAACACAAGACGGGCAGTGCCCGCCCTCCTATTTCTATGAGCCAATCTAGCCACGAATTTCTCGCCACACTGGCGCGCATTGCCAACGCGCTGGAACGCATCGCACCGCCCGCGCGGGAGAAGCCTGATTTCTCACGCCACATTGCTGCGCGTTGGCGAGTCTCCGGTACGTTGAAATATCTTGAAGCGGTGCAGCACGTGCATCACATGAACGCTGATTCGTTGGTCGGCGTCGAGGCGCAACATGCGTTGATTGACCGCAACACGAAGCAATTCGTTACCGGAAAAGCGGCGAACAATGTGCTGCTCACGGGTTCGCGTGGCACCGGTAAAAGTTCGCTGGTGAAGGCGATGCTGTCGCGGTACGCCAAGCGCGGCCTGCGTCTGATCGAAGTGGAAAAAGAACACCTCAACGACATGCCCGATATCGTTGATTTGATTGCCAACGAACCGTACCAATTCATTCTTTTTTGCGACGATTTGTCATTCGACGCGGGCGACGGCAGTTACAAAGCGCTCAAGGCGATTCTCGACGGCTCGATCGCGGCTGCCACGCCCAACGTACTCTTGTACGCGACGTCAAACCGCCGCCATTTGTTGCCCGAATATTTCCACGAAAACGAAGAGACGAAATACGTGGGTGAAGAGGTGCATTTCGGCGAAAGCATCGAGGAAAAGGTCTCGCTGTCCGAGCGTTTTGGGCTGTGGATTTCGTTCTACCCGTTTGCGCAGGACGACTACCTCGCCGCAGTCGCGTCGTGGGTGCGCGAACTGGGTGCGGTGGCCCCCACAGACCCGAAAAAACACGAAACGTTCGAGCGTGACGCGCTCAATTGGGCGCTGCAACGCGGCTCGCGTTCGGGGCGTGTGGCGTATCAGTTCGCACGCGATTTTGCGGGGCGTACTGCTTCGAAAAAGTGAGCGGTGAACCGTGATGAGTGCGCCGCGTTTTGATCCGACTGATGCACGTCCGCTGACGCGTGTTGCGGTGGCGATACTTGAACGCTCGATGGGCGGTGACTATCAGGTGCTGTTTGCGCAACGTCCCTTGGGCAAGGCGTACGCGGGCTATTGGGAATTTCCCGGCGGAAAAATAGAAGTCGGCGAATCGGTTGTGGAGGCGCTGATCCGTGAGATCGACGAGGAACTGGGAATTCAGGTGCGCACCGCCACGCTGTGGCGCACCGAGCGATTTAGTTACGAGCACGCGCACGTCGAACTTAATTTTTGCCGCAGCGATGATTGGCACGGTGAACCACAGGGCCTTGAGGGGCAAGCCTTCGCGTGGGGCTCACCGATTGCCATTGCGCTCAGCCCGCTTTTGCCAGCGCTCCACGCGCCCGAAAGTGGTGTGCTGGAAGGGCTAAGGCTCATTGCGCTCACGATGAGAAACGCGTGAGCCACGGACCGACCTCAGTGTGGGCGCAACGACTTTATGCGTGGAGCGTCCAGTCTACGGCGTTTTGCGTCGTATAAATCGTGATGTCGACATGATTAATAAATGGGCTGAAAGCCCCATGTGACTGTTCCTGGGCCGATAAAGCTATAACGCACGGTTCCGCGACTATTGCGCACCCTTGTCGCCAAACAAATCCAATGCGCTTTCGCTGTCCGGTGGCGTGGCATTCGCGATTCGATATTCCTCGTTAGCCCACGCGCCAAAGTCCATTATCTTGCAGCGTTCGGAACAAAACGGACGAAATTTACTCTCGGGGCCCCATACAACGGGCGTTTCACATCGGGGACAGGCGACTGATTTCATAGTGCGGGTGTGAATTTCGCTTTTGGCAGAGTTACAAACTACAGAGCGAGAGCCGGAACGGTATGTTGCGCATCGCAACGCTCGCGCGGCCGCTGGTTTGGAATTGCCCGCCGTGATCGAGAAAACGCACATTCACTGTGTATTTATTCGCACTGACTTCGGGTACGACCGCGTGGCCGGTGTCGAGCTCGATCCGAGCAAGCAGCGGCGGACGCGCGTTCGTGAGCGCACGCTGAAAATTGCCGTGATGCGCCATTTCCGCTGTCGTTTGGCTCGATTCGCGCAGCAACCGAAGCACCAGAATGACGGCCTCTTCCAGAGGCGCGAGCGGGTCGAGCCAGCTTTTGAGTTCTTGGCGGCGGTCGAATTCGGAGCGTTGCAACCAGCTATGCAACATCGGCAGTTCAAACGCGCAGGCACCGCCGGGGCTCGCAGCACGTTGCCGCACCGCTTGCAGCCATTCGCTCTCGCGCAAATGCTGCCCAATTTTCCCCATCTGCGCATGCAAATCATGGATGACTGCGTCCATGTCGCTCAAAAATTCGGTCAGCGCTTCGCGGGCAACGTCCGGGTTATCGAGCTGTGTGCTCCAGGTACTGCGCTGTCGGTCGAGTTCCTGCAGCAGGTCCGTCTTCAAATCGCTGCGACCCGCAGTCTCGACAATGTGAAACAGACCCAAGAGCGCACTTCGGTGATCAATCGCGTCTTTGCGAGCGGCAAAGGTTCGCGTTTGCTCGAACAGCTCCTCAAGGCGCAGCCAAGTGCGCCCGCGCTCACTGAGTGGACATTCAAACGTGAGTAGCGTCGTGTTCGAGAGTGTCGTGGCCGGTGTTTCGACGAGATTCATGCACTGACTCCAGCCAGACGCGTCGCATTGGCGACAAAAACGCTATGCAGCTTCGCGACCTGTTGCTCAAGGGAGGCGATGTCGCCGCCGTTGTCGATCACGAACTGAGTGCGTTTCAGTCGCTCTGTGCGTGACATTTGCGCGTTGATAATGTGTCGCACGGTTGCCTCCGGTACATCGCGCGTGGCGCATACACGCGCGATCTGCGTAGCCTCATCCACATCGACGACGACCGCGCAGTCGATACGTTGTGCGTAGTCCTTCGATTCGAAGAGCAGCGGCACCATGTGAATGACGTAATCGGCGCGCAAAGCTTCCTCGCAGGTCATCGCCTCGGAAGTACGCTGACGCACCATCGGATGCACAATGGCTTCGAGTTTCTTTCGCTCGGCCGGTGCTGCGAACACCCGTTCGCGCAGGCGCGCGCGATCAAGCACGCCGCCTTCGACCACGCCGGGAAACGCCGCATCAATCGCGGAGATGGCCGGACCGTGTGGCACCGTCAGGTCGTGAGAAATTGCGTCGGCATCAACAACAAACGCACCATGTTTCACGAAACACGCTGCGGCACTCGATTTACCGGAGCCAATGCCACCGGTGAGGCCCACAATGAATTTTCGAGGAGCAGTGGCCATGAACGCTACAGAAGTCTCTGTATTTGCGTGCCGAAAAATAGCGTGATCAGACCCGCTACCGCCAAATACGGGCCGAAGGCAATGGCTGTCTGACGTCCTTTTTTCTGAACCACCAAAATCGCGATACCAATGACGGCTCCGACGACGGACGAAATCAGCAGCATCGTCGGCAACGCCTGCCAGCCGAACCACGCCCCCAACGCCCCAAGCAATTTGAAATCACCGTAGCCCATGCCTTCACGGCCCGTGACGAGTTTGAATAACCAGTAAATGCTCCACAGGATCATGTAACCCACGGCAGCGCCAACCACCGCATCCGGCAATCGCGTGAAAACGCCGCCCACGTTGAGCAGCAGTCCAATCCACAACAGCGGCAAGGTCAGTTGATCCGGCAAAAGCTGCGTATCTAAATCGATGCCGGTGAGCGCGATCAAGACTGCGCAAAACAGCATCGACGCCGCTGCTTGCAGCGTGGGCCCAAACGCCAATGCACACGCAGCGAAGAGCAATGCCGTGGCGAGTTCAACAAGGGGATAGCGCGGGCTGATGGCAGTGCCGCAGGCGCTGCAACGACCCCGCAGCGCCAGCCACGAAACGACCGGTATGTTCTCCAGAGCAGTAATGGCATGACCGCATTGGCCGCAGCGCGAGCGCGGCGTCATCAGGTTAAACGCAGGTCGAACTTCAGGCGCTTTATCTTGTGCCGCCTCAATTTCATCCTGCCACGCGCGCTCCATCATCACGGGTAAGCGGTAAATGACTACATTGAGGAAGCTGCCGATGAGCGCACCCAAGACAGCAGCACATGCCAAAAAAAACCACGGTTCCTGCGAGAAAATCGCCTGCAAAATCGTGCCTACACCACTGCGCCGAGTTTGAAGATCGGTAGGTACATCGCGACCACAATCGTGCCGATCACAACGCCCAAGAACACGATCATGATCGGCTCAATCAACGACGACAATGCGGTCACAGCATCATCCACTTCGCGCTCGTAAAAGTCTGCGACTTTCGAAAGCATATTGTCCAAGGCGCCGGTCTCCTCGCCAATACGCGTCATCTGCAACGCCATGTTTGGAAAGACGTTGGTATCTTCCATCGCCACCGTGAGCGCTGTGCCGGTCGACACGCTGGTTTGGATGCGTTTCGTCGCGTCAGCGAACACTTGGTTACCCGCGGCACCGCCGACGGCGGTCAACGCGTCCACCAGTGGGACGCCGGCCGCAAACATGGTCGCCAGTGTTCTTGTCCAGCGTGCAACGGCACCTTTCTCAAGGATTTCGCCCAAGACTGGAATTTTCAACGAAATGCGATCCACTGCGTGCTTGAACCCTGGGTTTCGCTTCCAGAAGTACGCAATCACCATGAACACCGCTACCGGCACGAGCACAACGATGTACCAGAATTGAACGAACCAATCGGACATCGCAACGATGATGAGTGTCAGCCACGGCAAGTCCGCGCCGAAACTCGCGAACACTTGCTTGAACGCTGGGATCACAAACCACATGATCACGGCGACCACCAACGTCGCGATCACGATCACCGATGTCGGATAAAACATCGCCGACTTAATCTTGCCCTTCAGCGCAAGCGTCTTCTCTTTGTAAACGGCCAATCGATCAAGAATGGCATCCAAAATACCGGCTTGTTCGCCTGCGGCGACGAGATTGCAAAACAGTTCGTCGAAATAAGCAGGATGGCGTTTGAACGAAACAGCCAAGCTGTTACCTGTTTCAATATCGCCCTTAACTTCCAGAAGCAGTCGCGACAAGCGATTGTTACCGGTGCTTCGCGCTGCGATGTCAAACGACTGCAACAACGGCACACCCGCGCGCGTCATCGTTGCCAGTTGGCGTGTGAAGAGCGCGATTTCTTTTTCTTTGATTGAGCCGCCACCCTTGAAGGTCTGCTTCTTAATCTTGAGAATTTTGACGCCTTGGCGTCGCAGCGAACTCGAAACGATGGCGTCAGACGCCGCACGCATCTCGCCCCGTACTTTTTTTCCAGCACGGTCGGTACCTTCCCAAGAGAAGGTGTGAACTTTAACGTCCGCTTGTGCGGTGCGTAGCGGGCGAGCGGGAGTTTTGGCGGCCGTTGCCATTCCGGTTTCCTCTTGTGTCTTTCAGTTGCGTATTGTGCAGTGGCGAAACGCCGCAATCAGGAGTTAGTCACTGCTTCAATTTCTTCCAGCGAGGTCATGCCCTTGCGAACCTTGATTAAACCTGATTCTCGCAGGTTCTTCACGCCTTCGCGTTTGGCTTGCGCAGCAATGTCCAGCGTATTGGCATTGGTCATAATGAGGCGCTGCATATCTTCGGTGATCGGCATAACCTCGTAAATACCAACGCGGCCTTTGTAGCCCGTGCCCTTGCACACGTCGCAGCCGACGGGCTTGTACGGCGACCAGGTGCCGTCGATGTCCGATTCTTTGAACCCGGCCGCGAGCAAAACGCTGGCTGGAATATCCATGGGTTGCTTGCAACTGCAAAGTCGGCGCGCGAGGCGTTGTGCAGTGATGATGAGGACGCTCGACGCGATGTTGAAAGCGGCTACGCCCATGTTGGCGAGGCGTACCAACGTCGCAGGCGCATCGTTCGTGTGCAGCGTTGACAACACCAAGTGGCCGGTTTGCGCCGCTTTGATTGCAATGTCAGCGGTTTCTAAGTCACGAATCTCGCCGACCATGATGATGTCGGGATCTTGGCGCAAAAACGACTTGAGCGCAGCGGCGAAAGTCAGGCCTGCTTTGTCGTTGACGTTCACCTGATTGACGCCGGGTAAGTTGATCTCAGCCGGGTCTTCGGCGGTGCAGATGTTGATGCCTGGCTTGTTCAGAATCCCTAGGCAGGTGTAGAGCGAAATCGTCTTGCCTGAGCCTGTAGGCCCGGTGACCAACACCATGCCGTATGGACGGCCAATGGCGTCGAGCAGCGCCGCTTTCTGATCCGCGTCATAGCCCAGCGCGTCAATACCCAAGAGCGCATTTGATGAATCGAGAATACGCATCACGATCTTTTCGCCGTAAAGCGTAGGCAGTGTGCTCACACGAAAATCGATCGATCGATTTTTGTTCAGAGCCAACTTCATGCGACCGTCTTGCGGGATGCGCTTTTCAGAAATATCGAGCTTCGAGATCACTTTGATGCGAGACGCGATTTTGTCTTTTAGCGCGAGCGGCGGTTTGCCGACTTCCACAAGTGCGCCGTCGAGTCGGTAGCGAATGCGATAAAACTTTTCGTAAGGCTCGAAGTGGATATCGGATACGCCCGCGTTGATCGCGTCGATGAAAATCTTTTGGATGTAGCGCACGACGGGCGCGTCGTCGACCTCGGCTGTATCGTCTTCCAGCGCTTCCGAACTGCCGTCGTCCATCGTGAAGTCGATGCCATCGGTACCCGAGGTATCCATCGACGCCATCGAGGTATCGCTCGCGGTCGTTACCGTTGCAATCGCACGCGCAAGCTTGTCATCTTCAACAACAACCGGCTCCGCGATCAGGCTCGTTTTGAAGCGAAATTCTTCGAGGGCTTGTAAGTTTGTCGGGTCTGACACCGCAACAAACAATCGATTCCCACGTTTGTGCATCGGCAGCGCGCGCCGCGCTGTCATGAGTTTGATGTCGATCCACTCTTTGCTGATTTGCGTGGTGTCGAACGCATTCAAATCGAACAGCGGCACACCAAAAGTCGTCGACGCGAACTTGGCCAATTCGGACGACGAGATGCGCTTGGAGGTAATCAACTGCTCGACGAATGTCATCGAGGCGGCGTTGGCTTGAGTCTGGGTTTGCTCGGCGTCACTTTGGCGCAGCACATCGTGTTGAACGAGCGCGCGGCCAAGGCCGGAGAGTAGAACGGAGGCGGACGAGGTGGCCACGGCAAAACTGCGGTTTCAGGTAAGTTCGGCAGTTTGCCGCGTAAGCATTTGGTTGTAAAGCGAAATTTGCCCTTGCGGCGCATTTCTACCGACCAATGGTTACTCGCCGCAAACGCCTAAAATTGGGCGCATTCACCGAATAGATCGAATATGGCTAACCAACTCACCGAACGCTTCGCACGACTCGTCAAAACCGTGCGCGGCGAAGCCCGCTTAACCGACGCCAATTTGCAGGACGCGCTGCGCGAAGTGCGCCTCGCGTTGATCGAGGCCGACGTTGCGTTGCCCGTGGTCAAGGCGTTTATCGAGCGTGTTAAGGCGGCGGCCGTCGGTGCGGACGTCGCCACCTCGCTGACGCCGGGCCAAGTCTTTGTGGGCATCGTTCACCGCGAACTCATCGCGCTCATGGACTCGGCCACGCCGGGGCTTAACCTGGCGGTGACGCCGCCCGCGGTCATTTTGTTGGCGGGCTTGCAAGGCGCGGGTAAAACGACCACCGCCGGTAAGCTGGCGCGCGTTCTGAAAAACGACCAAAAGAAAAAAGTGTTGTTGGTGCCGTGCGACGTGTATCGCCCTGCGGCCACCGAGCAGCTAAAAACTTTGGCCGCGCAGGTCGAAGTGGAGTTCTATACGCCGGAGCCCGGCGCAGCGACCGATCCGGTGGTGATTGCGCGTTCTGCCGTGGAATGGGCGCGGGCACGCTATTTCGACGTTGTGATTGTCGATACCGCCGGCCGTTTGGCGATTGATGAAGCAATGATGGCCGAGGCCGCAGCGATCAGCGCGGCGGTGAAGCCCGCTGAGACGTTGTTCGTGGTTGACGCGATGCAGGGCCAAGACGCGGTGAACACCGCGAAAGCGTTCAACGAACGCCTCACGCTCACCGGCGTCATCCTCACCAAGCTCGACGGCGATTCGCGCGGTGGTGCGGCGCTCTCGGTGCGCGAAATCACGGGCGTGCCGATTAAATTTGCCGGTGTCAGCGAAAAGCTCGACGGCCTGGAAGTGTTTCACGCGGAGCGGATGGCTAGCCGCATTTTGGGCATGGGCGACGTGCTTTCCTTGGTGGAAGCCACGGCCAAAGCCGTCGACATGGAAGCCGCGCAAAAGCTTGCGGCCAAGGTGAAGAGCGGCAAAGGTTTTGATCTTGAAGATTTCAAGAGCCAAATCGGCCAAATGAAAAAAATGGGGGGCATGCAAGGGCTGTTGGACAAGATGCCGCACGAATTGCAGCAAGCCGCCGCGAAGTCCGGCGGCGTGGACGAAAAGCAAGTGGCGCGCATGGAAGGCATCATCAATTCGATGACGCCGCTAGAGCGCCGAAAGCCCGATCTCATCAAAGCCACGCGCAAACGCCGCATCGCTGCGGGCGCGGGCGTGCAAGTGCAGGAAGTCAATCGTTTGCTCAATCAATTCGAGCAGACGCAGACCATGATGAAAAAGTTTTCGCAGGGCGGTCTGGGCAAATTGATGAAGGGACTCTCCGGCATGCCGGGCATGAAAGGCCGCTTCCCCGGAATGCGCTGAGCGCGTCCTCGCGTTTTGCGCTTGTGTTGACAGATTTTTCGTTCAATCGACAGCCTGGCGGTCGTTACGCACTATTTTTGTTAATTGTCGACTTCACATAAAAATTGCCTATAACGACCGCCTGGCTGTCGTTAGCAACGAAAAGCCATTGATCGAATGAATTTCACGCCCGTCATCAAAGAAGTCGGTCGCGGTGCGCGCGGTGCGCGAGGCCTTGACGCGGACGCGGCGCGTGAAGCGTTTGCCGCGTTGCTCGCGGGTGAGGTGACCGATATTCAGATCGGCGCGTGGTGGCTCGCCATGCGTATTAAGGGCGAAACACCGGTGGAGCTGGCCGCGTTTGTTGATGCGATGCAGGCGTCGCTCGCATGGCGCGTTCGATCCGACAAACCCTCGGCCGTGTTGCCCTGCTACAACGGCGCACGCCAATTGCCGAACCTCACGCCTCTACTGGCGTGGGCGTTGGCTCAGCGCGGCATGGGCGTCATCTTGCACGGTGTGCGCAGCGATCCAACGCGCGTCACCACCTGCGAACTATTCGCTGCACTAGGCTTCCCCGTTACAGAGCATGCATCTGACGCAGAGCGTGCGCTCACATCGGTGGGCATGGCGTTTGCGCCGCTGGACGCGATTCACCCGCCGCTGGCCGCGTTGCTGGGCCGTCGTTGGCAGATTGGCGTGCGCTCCACGCCACACACGGTTGCCAAGCTTTTGCAGCCGATTGACGGTGCGGCGGTGCGCGTAGTCGCCCTCACGCATGGCGATTACATCGAGCGCATGTCCGCCTACTTCGCGGCGCAGCCCGACGCCTCGGCGCTCGTGTTTCGCGGCTGCGAAGGTGAACCCGTGTTGCATCCCAAGCGCGCCGTGCCGTTACACATATTCCGAAACGGCACAACCGTTATGCATGAATGGCCCGGTGTGGGCGAGCATGATCTGCCTGACACTCATGACATTGCGACAACCGTCGCCTACATAGAGTCCGTCATCCGAGGCGCGCACCCCATGCCGCCGTGGATCGACGCGCTGGCACAGGAAGTGCATCACCTCACGCATGAAGTCCACATCGATCACCCGTAGTCCCGGCAAAGTTTTTCTCGTAGGCGCAGGGCCCGGAGACGTCGAATTATTAACGCTCAAAGCCGCGCGGTTGCTCGCGTCGGCTGACGTCGTGTTGATCGACGACTTGGCGGGCGACGACGTGCTCGCGCTTTGCCCGCAAGCGCGCGTGATTCACGTCGGCAAACGCGGCGGCTGCAAAAGCACACCGCAATCCTTCATCGAAAAGCTCCTCGTGCGCGAGGCGCTTGCCGGTCACACCGTTGTGCGCTTGAAGGGCGGCGACGTGTCGCTGTTCGGCCGCAGCAGCGAAGAAATGGCAGCGCTGGAAGCGGCGGGCATCGAGTTCGAGATCGTGCCCGGCGTCACCGCAGGCATCGCCGCTGCCGCTGAGCTTCGAGCATCGCTCACGCACCGCGATCACGCGCACGGCGTGGCCTTCATCACAGCACACGGCGCAGAAGGCGCAGAGATTCCGTGGCAATCGTTGGCGCAAAGCGCGCTCACGTTGGTCGTTTACATGGGCGTGGCGCGCGCGGCGTCGTTGCAACAGAGTTTGCTCGACGGCGGCTTGCCCGGTAATACGCCAGTCATCGCGGTCGAAAACGCCTCACGACTCGATGCGCGCAAAGTGTGCGCAACGGTCGCCACAATGGTGCACGAATTCGCGGCGCAATCACTCAAAAGCCCAGCCGTGTTGGTGATCGGCGAGGCGATGGCTGCGCGTGCGATGCAGTTGGCGGCAGACGCAGGAGAGGCGACACCTCGCGCGAATGATCGTGCATCGATTAGGCGCGTAGTCGCATAATCTGCGCTTGAGGATTCATCGCCGAGTGCGTTGAACATCGTTGTAACGTTCACCGCACAAGGCACGCCATGACCGCGATTTTATTTTTTGCTCACGGCTCACGCGATCCGAATTGGCGCGTACCGTTCGACGCCATCCTCGCCGATTTTCGGGCGATGCACGCAACGAAACTCGCCGAGCTTTCGTTTCTAGAATTCATGCAACCCAACTTCGCGGAGAGCGTCGCATCGCTCATCGAGCGCGGCGCGAAGCAAATTCGCGTAATCCCGTTGTTTCTCGCAGCCGGCGCACACACCCGCCACGACCTAACCGCGCTCATCGAAACCGCGCAGGGCGCGCACGCCGATGTTCGATTTTCCGTAGCGCCGCCCATCGGCGAAATCGACTCCATTCGCTCGGCGATTTCGAGTTGGGTGGCGACGCAGGTGTAGGGTGGCAAACGAGGCCCCATCGCGTCACGTGCGGTGATGGTGAATCCGGGCGCCCTCCTACTTTGCGTTCGCTCGCGCATCCCAACCGCCGCCGACCGCTTTGTATAGCGCCACTACACCGGCGAGTTGCGCGCGCTTGGCATCGATCACCGCGGATTCTGCCTGCGACAAATCGCGTTGTGCGTTGAGCACTTCAAGGTAGCTCGAATAGCCGTTGGTGTAGCGCAAATTGGCGAGGCGCAACACCTCACGTAACGCAGCAATACGCTTGTTGGCGGTCGCGACCAACGCCTCGCTCGACGCGATCACGTTTAACGCGTCATGCACGTCCTTGAATGCGCCCTGAACCGCCAACGCGTATTGCGCGGTTGCCTGCGCTTTGCGTGCGTTCGCACCGGCGACGACGGCGTCAATCGAACCCGCGCGGAACAACGGTTGCGTGATGCCGGACGCCAGGTTCCAAAACAGTGAACTTGGGTTAAACAACTCACTCAACTGGCGCGACTCAAAGCCCAAACTCGCGGTGAGTTTGATCGTCGGGTAATACGCTGCTTTGGCCTGACCGATGTCCGCATTCGCGGCGACGAGTTGCTGCTCGGCGGCGATCAAATCGGGGCGTCGATTCAGAATGTCTGATGGCAATTCGCCAGGCACGGTGGCGCGGCTGAACAGCACGTCAATCGCTGCGCCGCGCACAATATTTGGTTGCACAATAGCCACCGGATTGCGGCCTATCAGCACCGCAAGTGTGGCCTCCATCGCGCGGCGATTTTGCTGCGCCTGCAATAGAGTTGCCTCGATACCAGCGGCCTCAGCGACAGCCTGTTGCACGTCCAACTCACCGACCACACCGCCTTCAAAACGCTTGGTTTGCAGGCGCAAATTTTCTTTGCGCGTCGTGAAGGTTTGCTCGGCTAACGCAACTTGCGCATCGAACGAGCGCAATGCGAAGTAGCTCTGCGCTACGTTGGCATACAGGCTCGCGAGCACTGTTCCACGATTGGCCTCAATGGACAACAAGCGCGCGCGCGCAGCTTCATCAGCACGCTGAAATTTTCCCCAGAAATCAATCTCGAATGAGCTTGATAGACCCGGCTGAAAAACGTTGTACCGCGGATTTGCACCGGGCTGCAATTTGCCCGCGTTTTCGCTGACCTGCGAACGGCTGGCGTTGACGGTCGCATCCACCGTCGGGAAGCGACTTGAATGCGTAAGCGCCAGCGAAGCGCGAGATTCGTCGATGCGGGCGGCAGCGAGCGCTAGGTCTTGGCTATTCGCCGTCGCTTCATCAAGCAGCGCATTCAGCGCTGGGTCTTGAAACGATTTCCACCACACGAGCCAATCCACACTGGCCACCGTGTGTGTGCTTTGCGGCTTAATCGAAGCGGTTGGGAGCGACTGCGCAGGCCGCTCGTAATTCGGGCCCAGCGCGCCGCAACCCGCGAGCGTCAGGGCAAGGGCAACGGCAGAAAGTGAGTATGAAAATTTCGTCATCTTTACTCTCCTGCCGCCGGAATATGTACGTGCGGCTTACGCGGCGAGGTCACTGGAATCGGCGCGTGTGGCGCGACTTTGCCAACGTAGTCGTAGTCCTCCGGCTTGCTGCGCAGGTTCCAGTCATTCACCAGCTTGAAGAACAGCGGCACCAAAAAGATGGCGAGAAAGGTCGCCGCAATCATGCCGCCCATCACGCCAGTGCCGATGGATTGACGCGCCGCAGCGCCTGCTCCGGTGGAGAACGCAAGCGGCACCACACCCAGAATAAACGCGAGCGAGGTCATCAAAATCGGACGGAAGCGCAAGCGTGCGGCCTCCAGTGCGGCCGCAACCGGCGTCATGCCTTCATGCACTTTTACCGTCGCAAACTCCACAATCAAAATCGCGTTTTTCGCTGCGAGCCCCAAGAGCGTCACCAGTCCTATCTGGAAGTAAACGTCATTGGCGAACGCGCCGCCGAACGCGCGGCGAATCCACACCGCCGCAAGCGCGCCAAAGATTCCGAAGAACATCGCGAGCAGCACCGAGAAAGGCAGTGTCCACTTTTCGTACTGCGCAGCGAGGATCAAAAAGATCATCAAAATACCCGCGCCGAGCGCAATTCCCGCAGCGCTGCTGGTGCGCTTTTGCTGGAATGATTCGCCGCCCCAGTCGTAGCCCATGTCGGCTGGCAGCATTTGTTTGGAAACGCGTTCCATCGCGGCAATGGCCTGCCCGGAGCTAAACCCCGGTTTCGGTTCGCCCAAAATCTTGATCGACGGCAGCGCATTAAAGCGCTCCACCGAGTCGGGACCCGACGCAAACTGCACATCCGCCATTGATCGGATCGGAACCATCTGCCCCGTGCGCGAACGCACGAAGAGCGCCCCGATGTCATCGGGCTTCGCACGGAAATTTCCCTCCGCCTGCAACAGCACTTGATAGATGCGCCCGCTCTTATTGAAGTCGTTCACGTAGTAACTGCCGAGCGTTGCCGCAAGTGTGTTGTAAATGTCGGCGACCGACACATTCAGCGAACGTGCCTTTTCGTTGTCCACATTCACAAAGAGCTGCGGTGAGTTGGCTTGCCACAAAGTTTTCACGCCTTGTAGCTCGGGCTGCTTATTCGCTTCAGCCAAGAACTGCGGCAGCATCTGCGCGAGGCGCCGCACGCCGCCGTCACCCTTGTTTTGTAGATAAAACTCAAAGCCGCCCGTCTGGCCGAGTCCCTGAATGGCCGGTGGCGCGAAGAAGAGTGGCAAACCTTCTTTGATGCCGCCAGTTTTGTAGTAACTCTGTCCGACCAGTTGCTGCGCCGACTTCGTGCGTTCTTCCCACGGTTTAAGCGGAAAGAACATCGTGGCCGCAGAAGATTTCAGTCCGCCGCCACCGAGAAAGTTAAGACCGACTAAGCTGAACACGGAATGAATATCTTTGTCTTGCCCGGCTGTGGCTTCGATCTCCTTTACGACCGCGTCCGTGCGCGCGAGCGCAGAACCCTCGGGTAGGATCGCTGCGCCGAGGTAGTAGCCCTGATCTTCATCGGGCACGAGACCGCCGGGCACTGCCTTGAACAACACGCCAATCAGACCAAGCATCACGGCGAAAAGTACCAATCCGAGCGCGCCACGTTTCAGGAAAAAAGCGACACCATGTGAGTAGCGCTTAGTAATCCAGCCGAAGGCATTGTTGAACCCGTTGAAGAACGCGTTTTTGCGTTCAGCACCCGGTTTCAACAGCACAGCGCACAATGCTGGTGTGAGCGTCAACGCAACGAAGCCCGAGAGTACGACGGCAATCGAAATCGTCACTGAGAACTGTCGATACAACTCTCCTGCGAGTCCGCCGAGGAAGGCGATAGGTACGAACGCCGCACACAAAACGAGCACAATGGCCACCACGGGGCCAGTCACTTCCTGCATGGCCTCAACCGCCGCATCGCGCGGGCTCAAGCCTTCTTCATGCATCAGTCGCTCGACGTTTTCGAGCACCACAATCGCGTCATCCACCACGATACCTATTGCGAGCACCATACCGAACAACGTCAATGTATTGATGCTGTAACCGAGTAGTTTCAATCCTGCCATCGTACCGATTAACGACACCGGCACCGCGAGCAGGGGAATGATCGTGGCACGCCAGCTTTGCAGGAACAGGTAGACGACGAGGAACACGAGCAGCATCGCTTCGGCCAGCGTTTTCATGACCTCTTTGATGGATTCCGTGACGAAAGGTGTGGTGTCGTATGGCGTCGAATAGGTCAAGCCCTCAGGGAATTTCGACTTCAATTCGACGAGCGCTTTTTCGACCGCCGCACGCGTGTCGAGTGCATTGGCACCAGTCTGCAAAAAGATACCAATTGGCACCGCCGGATGACCATTCACACGACCGTAAAAGTTGTAGTCTTTCGACCCCAATTCAATGCGCGCCACGTCCTTGAGCCGCACGTTCGCGCCCTTGTCGCCGGTGCGCAAAATGATGTTTGCAAATTGCTCGGGTTCAAGCAAACGTCCGCGCGCAGTGACTGTGAGCGTCAGCTCCTCGGTGTTGTTCGGTGGCGCGCCGATTTTTCCTGCGGCGTACTGCGCGTTTTGCTCGGTGATTGCAGCGCCAATGTCGGCAACCGTAATGCCCATCTGCGCCATGCGATCCGGCTTGAGCCAGATGCGCATCGCGTAGTCTTTCGCGCCAAAAATCTGCACGTTGGTCGTGCCCGGCACGCGCTTGATCGCGTCGAGTACGTTCTGGCTCAGATAGTTCGAAATGAACAGCGTGTCATAGCGATCGTCGGCTGCGTAGAAAGCGGCGACCACGAGGAAATTCGCCGAGCTTTTCGCCACCGTGACACCCTGTCGTTGCACTTCCTGCGGCAACCGCGACAACGCCTGATTCACGCGATTACTCACGTTCACCGCTGCGATGTCGAGATCGGTGCCAACCTCGAACGTGATGTTGATTGACACCACACCGTCGCCCGATGAAACCGAGCTGATGTAGAGCATCTTTTCAACGCCATTGATCTGCTCTTCAATCGGCGCGGCGACCGTGCTTTCAATCACTTCAGCGGATGCGCCCGGATAAATCGCCCGAACCGTCACCACAGGCGGCGCGATTTCAGGGTAGCGCGAGATGGGCAAAACACGCAGCGACGCGAGTCCGGCCAGTACGAGGAGTAGCGAGAGCACCGTCGCGAAAATCGGACGGTCAATAAAGAATTTTGAAAACATGATGGCTTACTGCTTGGCTACCGGCGCTGCGGGTTTGACGTTGCCTTCGGCCGACGGCTTGCCCTCGGCCGGTTTGGCCACTGGCGGCGCAGCGGGCACACCTGCTTGTGCCGCTCCTGCGACGAACGGCACCGGCGTCACTGTCATGCCCGGATCGTGTGCTTTGATCACGCCATCCGCCATGACACGATCTCCCGCTTTTAACCCTTTGGTCACGATCCATTCGCCATTCGACCAACCGTCGATTTCTACCGGCTGTGGCGCGAGTTTGTTGTCGGGCGTGACCTTAAACACCATCTTGCCCATCGGCCCATCGAGAATCGCGCGTTGCGGCACAGTGATCGACTGCGTGCGGCTCGCGCCACCAAGAATGACACGAACAAATTGCCCCGGACGCAGCGCACCATCCGGGTTTGCTATTTCGGCGCGGGCGTCAAAACTGCCCGTCGTTGAATTCAATTTTTGGCTCGAAAAATTCATCTTGCCCTGACGCGGGTACGTGCTGCCATCGCTCAATTTCACCGTTACTCCGAACGCGACGCTGCCGTTGTTCGACTGCTTGCCAGGTACTGCGACTTGTCCGCTCGCCATCTGTTTGTTGAGCTTCAACATGTCACCTTCCGACACGCTGAAGTTCACGTAAATCGGATTCACCTGCACGATGGTGGTGAGCATGTCGGCCGAGTTCACGAGGCTGCCGTCGGCCTTGGCAGCGGTGCCGGTGACGCCGCTGATCGGCGCGATTACGCGGGTGTAACCGAGATTCAATTTCGCTTCGTTGTTTTGCGCGCGTGCTTGCTTGAGCGTTGCCTCGGCGGACTCAACCGCTGACTTACTGTCGTCAAATTCTTTCTGGCTGATTGCCTTTTCTGCGATCAACGGAGCGAGCCGCGCCATGTCGCGTTTGGTCTGGTTCAATCGCGCTTCGGCAACAGCAATCGTCGCTTCTGTCGACGCTACCTGCGTTTGCAAATTCGCGGGATCAATCTGGAATAGCGCCGCGCCCGCTTTAACGGTCGAGCCTTCTTCAAACAACCGTCGCTGCAATATCCCCGCAACGCGCGCGCGCACCTCGGTCTCGCGCGAGCCAGCGGTCTGCCCCGTGTATTCGTAGGTCACGGGCGTGTCTTTCGGCTGCACTGTGACGACGCTTACCTGCGGTGGTGGCATGGCAGGCGGCCCGCCCGCAGCGCCGGGGCCATCGGATTTTCCGCACGCGGCGAGTGCTAGTGATGAGAGCAGCAGGGCCGCCGCCAAAGGACGATGTTGCATAAATTTGGAATCGACCGATGTGGATTGAGGCATGTTTATGGGCACCATTAAGCGCGTGGTATTTGCAATCTTGAGGCACAAAGCGTAACATAAACATACATGAATGTTTGTAAAAAATTTGAATTGTGAGATGCGCTTTGCAAATGTTGCGGCACCATTGAAGCAATCGTCGAACGTAATAAGGAGCACCCGTTGGTACGCAAAACCAAAGCCGACACCGAGCAAACCTACACCGCGTTACTTGACGCCGCGGAGGCCATGTTCAAAGAAAAAGGTGTGGCCAGCGCCACGCTAAACGACATCGCGAAATCGGCGGGTATGACGCGTGGCGCGATTTACTGGCATTTCAAAGACAAGAGCGAGCTTGTGCACGCCATGTGTGAGCGCGCGACGTTGCCTATGGAGGCGATGTTTAATGAAGTGACGGCCGTGGTTGGCGACGATCCATTGGGTTCGATTCAGAAGCTCACAGTGCATGCGCTCACGCAAGTCGCGCAATCGCCGCAGCAGCAAACCGTTTTCGACATCCTTTTTCACAAGTGCGAAAAAACCGGCGAAATGGCACCGATGTTCGAACGCGAGCGACAGAGTCGTGGCGAGTGTCACAGCCAGATTGAAGTGTTGTTTAAGCAAGCGGTGAAGCTGGGTCAATTGCCCGCAGAAACCAACACCGCACTCGCGGTGCATGCACTACACGCCTACATGACCGGGCTCATGCACGAATGGTTGCTTGATCCCTCCGCCTACGACCTCGCCAAACACGCCGAGTCGTTCGTGCAAACCTTGATCGCCGGTTTGCGCGTTGCGCCACCGCGTAAACGCGTCACCACCAAGACGCCCGCGGCTGGTCGCACCCAACGTGAGAAAATAGCGGGCTAGCTTCTGAATTTCCCCCATGAATCGCCGCCAACACATCGCTGAACTGCTCCGCCAACGCATCCTCATTCTCGATGGCGGCATGGGCACGATGGTGCAGCAGTACAAGCTGGGCGAAACGGATTATCGTGGTCATTTGTGCCGCGATCACGTGTGCGATGTGAAGGGCAACAACGATTTGCTGGTGCTCACCAAGCCGGAAGTGATTCGTGAAATTCACAATCAATATCTTGAGGCTGGCGCAGACATCATTGAGACCAACACCTTTAATGGCACGTCGATTGCGATGGCCGATTACAAGCTTGAGCACATGGTGCGCGCTTTGAACCGCGAGGCCGCCAAGCTTGCGCGCGAATGTTGCGCCGAATGGTCGAAGAAAACGCCGAACAAGCCGCGCTTCGTGGCAGGCGCGCTTGGCCCAACCAACCGCACCGCGAGCATTTCACCGGACGTGAACGACGCGTCAAAGCGCAACGTGAGTTTTGACGAATTGGTCGTCGCCTACACCGAGCAGATCGAAGGTTTGATGGAAGGCGGCGTTGATCTCATCCTGGTCGAAACCATTTTCGACACACTCAATGCCAAGGCTGCGCTGTTTGCGTATTCAAGCGTTTTTGAGAACGAGATCGACCCACCGCCACTCATGATTTCAGGCACGATCACCGACAATTCTGGCCGCACGTTGTCCGGCCAAACGGTCGCCGCGTTTTGGAACAGCGTACGTCACGCGCGGCCGTTGTCGGTCGGCATCAACTGCGCGCTCGGTGCGGTCGCGATGCGCCCGCATATCGAAGAGCTCGCCAAGATCGCGCCGGAGACATTCATCAGCGTGTATCCCAACGCCGGGCTACCCAATCCGCTCTCGGAAACAGGCTACGACGAAACACCGGAAATGACGTCGGGCTTCCTCAAAGAATTCGCGCAAAGCGGGCTCGTCAATATCGTTGGCGGCTGTTGCGGCACCACGCCGGCACACATCGGTGCGATGGTTGAGGCCGTGGCGAAAATCGCACCGAGGCGCGCGCTTGCGTGAGCCTGCGATGTGTTTGTTTGCGGTAGCGTCTGTGCAGTTCGTGTCTTTTTTAGCGAAGCGAGAATCTTTAGCAGCTTTTTCGCGCTAACGACTGCCAGGTGTGGATTTGGGCCGTATTTGTCCTACTGTCGATAAAGTGCAAAACCACGCTGTGGCGACCACCCAGCTGTCGTTACCGCCAGAAAGCTGTATAGATCGTGCCGGCGACGAGTTGCGCCCTTTCCTTGAGGGCGAGGTGCATGTCCAACCGGCGTCATCCTCGGCGCAGCCGGGGATCCAATGCGTGAAACTACGCGAAGCGCAAATCTCCGTTCGCCCTGAGCGAAGCGAAGGCTCTGACGGGTTTAGCGGTGATCCTTGCCACCAGCGCGCTCCATGGCCGCGCGGGGCCAGTCACTTTTGGCATCGCCCCAAAAGTAACCAAAAACGCTAGCCCCTGCACCCCGCTTTATCCTCCGGTGCTCGCAACGGGCGGGACCCGCACAAATCGCCCGATGGCGCGCTAACCGCGCGCTGGTGGGCTCATGGTGCGGGTCTACGACCGCCCGTTGCTCCGCTCCTCGGCGCGGGCTGAAGGGGCATTCGAACTGATATTTGATCGCTTCGCGATCAGTGCTACGAGAACCCGCATGCGAGCATCTGGGCCACGTTCCGTGCGTTGTTAGTTCAACGCTAACGAGATAAAACGGAAGTGTCTTCGATATATCAATGGATTACGTAGCCAAAATGCAAGTGATGATATGGACCATTAAAAAGCTATACGCGCGAAGCGCGCATAAAACACGTTAGGCACCGAGCAATGAGCGCAGGCTTTCGATTCAGCTTTGAACCAGATTGGCGTACTGCGCCAGTAGCGTTCTGGGTTCACGTTCCTGTGCTCGGCTCTGATCTACTCTGTGATCCCCCGGCTCCGCAAAGCGTGCCACACAAGGGCTATTTGTTTCTACATGTTGAGTTCGAAGAATTCGATCTCCAATTCAGTGCGCCAGCGCAGCTGGATCACTTCATCGAAGTTCTTTCGTCCAAGCCTCTACCAACGACTCGCCAGTTGTCCGCTCGCCGAGGTCTGCCCTTTGGGCCCAATGGTCATTGGCTTAGCCGCCTTCCCGCCCGCCTAAAAGCGCCTCGAAAGCGAACAAAGCTTGTTCAGTCTCTTCTTTCGATTCGGTCTTTGGTGGTCAGTCCAGGGCCAAACCCCTCATTCAACGGGACGCCTAGCGGCACCTGTTAATTCGAACGTTAGGCGTCATGCAAAACTCCGCACGCTCCTTCATTTCGATCGGTGCTGATCTAGGCGAACCTGAAGCAAAAGTGTTCGCGGATCTAAAAATTCCTCTGTCCCGGCTGCTTTCCAAGTGGGTCATTTCGACGCACTGCGCCGCTATTGACGAATATGCACTCGTCTTGCGCGTGGACGGTCGATTCGCCCAGTTCGGTAAGGAAGGCTTGGCAAACCTACGTTTGGCTAAGACTCGCAGGTACGTCGCCGTCGATATTCAGATACCGGAGGCGGTCTGGACGCCAATGTCCGCCGAAGAGTTCAAAGTCTACTTGTGCAGCCAAGTCCTGCTTGCCCTACGGGCCTGCGTCGCGCGTCTCCAAAAAGAGCAGTTCAATGTCGAAGAGCAAGCTCTCTTTGCCCAGGTAGGCATGGCCACGCAAGAGTACCTTTCGGCCAAATGATGCATCACCGTTCCGTCGAGCGGACCCGCCTACGGCTGTCCCCTTAATTCAAACGCTCACGTGTTGCCCAGGGATCGCATCCGGGCTCGCATAGCCACAATCGCGAAGCGATCAAACATCGGCTCCGACCGCCCCTTCAGCCCGCGCCGAGGAGCGGAGCAACGGGCGGTCGTAGACCCGCACCATGAGCCCACTGCGCGCGGTTAGCGCGCCATCGGGCGATTTGTGCGGGTCCCGCTCGTTGCGAGCACCACAGGGAACAGCGGGGTGCAGGGGCTAGCGTTTTTGGTTACTTTTGGGGCAATGCCAAAAGTGACTGGCCCCGCGCGGCCATGGAGCGCGCTGGTGGCAGACGAACCCGTCTTGCGAAGAACAACCTTGGTGGGTATCAATTTGTGGCGGGTTGAAACCCAACCTTCGACTTCCCACGAGTTCGTGGTTCGACAAGCTCACCACGAACGGGGATGCGGGAAATAGTCGCCCACCTCGCCGCCGCCCCTCCCGTCCCGCTAAACTCTCGCCGCATGTCAGAAGCAACCGCCAAATCCGCCGCCAAGTCCAGCGCCAAGGTGCGTCCGGACACCTTCACCATTGCCGATCTTGCGGACGAATTCGCGCTGACCACGCGCGCAATTCGCTTCTACGAAGATCAGGGGCTTTTGTCGCCTGAGCGGCGCGGGACGCGGCGCATTTACGGGCAGCGCGAGCGCGTGCGGTTGAAGCTTGTGTTGCGCGGCAAGCGGCTGGGCATGAGTCTCGCGGAGATCGCGGATATTCTCGATCTCTATCAAGCTGACAATAGCGAACGCTCGCAGCTTGAGAAGTTTCTCGAAGTGCTTGGCAGTCGGCGCAACTTGCTGGAGCAGCAGCGCGAGGACATTGATGTTGTGCTCGAAGAAATTTCGACGATTGAGAAGGACTGTCGGCGGCGGCTGAAGAACGCGGCGTAAGGCCGAATCGCGAGATTTGTAGCCTCGATGCAACGAAGTGGAATCGAGGGAACGTTGGCTTGACGCCCAAATGGCTCGATTACGCGGCGCTCAAGCGTTGCGATGTGGGTGTCATCAAGGCCGAGCAGTGGCGAGGTTCTTCAGAATTTGCAGGGTTGCAGCGCTCAACTTTCTGGATCCCCGGCTGCGCCGAGGATGACGGCATTCAGACCAAAAGGCGTATCACGCTCCAAAAGGCGCATCACGCTCCGCAGACCGCCCAAACCCACAATCTTGAATTTACGTTGACGTAAACGTCAACTTAACCATTACAATCACCGCCACCATGCTGACCGCACAAAAAACTGCTGACATTCTTTCCATCGTCGCTGCTCAGGGCGCGATGCGTCTGCTTGGCGCGCGTTTGACGGAAGTCGACGAGGGCGTGGCGGAATTCGAAGTAGATTTTCGGCCTGAGCTTTCGCAGCAGAATGGTTTTTTCCACGCGGGCATTGTGAGCACATTGATCGACACGGCGGGCGGTTGCGCGGGCGCGACGTTGATGCCACCGGGCAGCGGTGTGTTGACCGTGGAGTTCAAAGTCAATCTGCTCGCACCGGCGGATGGCGAGAAGCTGCGCGCGCGTGGCGAGGTGGTTAAGTCGGGGCGCACGTTGACGATTACGCAGGGCAAAGTTTTTGTGACGAAGGATGGCAAGGAGACGCTCTGTGCACTCATGCAGCAGACGCTCATTGCAATGCCGAAAAAGTAGTGTTTTGTCGTAGCGATTCATCGCGCCTCTGATGCAAATGCACCTGGCGCGGCGAGCCGCCCCCAGAATGAGAGACGCAAGGAGGCCACTATGCAGTTCCCGCAACTGAAATTCAATCTCGGCGAAGATATTGAGATGCTTCGCGACACCGTGCATGCGTTCGCGCAAGCCGAGATCGCGCCGCAAGCTGCGGAGATTGACAGTAGCAACCAGTTTCCGATGCCGCTTTGGAAGAAGATGGGCGATCTGGGCATTTTGGGCATTACCGTTCCAGAAGAGTACGGTGGCGCAGGCATGGGCTATTTGGCGCATGTCGTGGCGATGGAAGAAATCAGCCGCGCCAGCGGATCGGTTGGCTTGTCATATGGCGCGCACTCGAATTTGTGCGTGAATCAGCTCAAGATCAACGCGAGCGACGCACAAAAGAAAAAGTACCTGCCGAAACTGATTTCCGGCGAACACGTCGGCGCGCTGGCGATGAGCGAGCCGGGCTCGGGCTCGGACGTGGTGAGCATGAAGCTGCGCGCGGAGCACAAGGGCGATCGTTATGTGCTGAACGGCAACAAGATGTGGATCACCAATGGCCCCGATGCCGACACGTTAGTCGTCTACGCCAAGACCGATCCGGGTTTGGGGCCGCGCGGCATCACGGCGTTCATCATCGAAAAAGGTTACAAGGGCTTCTCGACCGCACAAAAACTCGACAAGCTCGGCATGCGTGGCAGCAACACCTGCGAACTCGTGTTTCAGGACTGCGAAGTGCCCGAAGAGAACGTCCTTCGCGAAGTGGGCAAGGGCGTAAACGTATTGATGAGCGGGCTCGACTACGAGCGCGCGGTGCTCGCCGGTGGTTCGGTCGGGATCATGGCGGCCTGTCTTGATGTTGTGCTGCCGTACGTGCATGAGCGCAAACAGTTCAATCAGTCGATTGGCGAATTTCAGCTCATGCAGGGCAAGCTCGCCGACATGTATTCGACCTACTCCGCGTGCCGCGCGTACCTTTACGCCGTGGCGCAAGCGTGTGATCGCAATGAAGTCACGCGCAAAGACGCGGCGGGCGTGATTCTGCAATGCGCAGAAAAAGCAACGTGGATGGCAGGCGAAGCGATCCAAGCCTTGGGCGGTAACGGCTACATTAACGACTACGCCACGGGCCGCCTCTGGCGCGACGCCAAACTCTACGAAATTGGTGCGGGCACTAGCGAGATTCGTCGCATGCTGATCGGGCGGGAGCTGTATAACGAAACGAAGTAATTTTCGCGCCACACAATGGATTCACTAAAACAACTGTTCGCTAACAATCGCGCCTGGGTCGCCTCGGTGCTGCGTGACGACGCCGATTTTTTCGAGCGTCTGAAGCATCAACAAGCGCCGCAGTATTTGTGGATTGGTTGCTCCGACTCGCGCGTGCCTGCGAACCAAATTATTGGCTTGCCGCCGGGGGACGTTTTCGTTCACCGCAATGTGGCGAACGTGGTGGCGCACAGCGATTTGAATTGCTTGTCGGTGCTGCATTTTGCGGTGGAAATCTTGAAGGTGAAGCATGTGCTGCTCGTCGGCCACTACGGCTGCGGCGGTATCGCGGCAGCGTTTGATGGCGCGCGGCTTGGCGTGTCGGACAACTGGCTGCAACATGTGCGCGACACCATCGAGGCGCATCGGCGCTCGCTTGATGCAATCACCTCGCGCGATGCACGCCTGCGTCGTCTCTGCGAATTGCATGTGGCCGAACAAGTGGTGAATGTGGCGCGCACAACTGTCGTGCAAGATGCATGGGCGCGCGGCCAGGAGCTGACGATTCACGGATGTGTGTACGGCATTGAAGACGGCCTGCTTCGCAATCTCGACATCAACTTAACCCGACCCGACGAAGTGCGAACAGTGTCGGCGCGAGCGTTCGCAGCCATTGAATCGCGTGCTGGCGAACAGATTGCTCCCCATGACGCGTAATCACTGGATGATGCTCGGGTTCTTGCTCGTGATCGTGGGCATGTTTGTCTACTTGCTCGCGCCCGTCATCGGCCGCGTGGTCGTGTGGGTCGGTGTGGTCTTGGCGTGGCTGGGTATCGCAGTGGCGGTAGAACGTCGTGCTTGGCCCACGCTTCCGAAATTGGTTGTGCAGGCGCTGTTTGGCGCAGGCGCGCTGGGCATCGCGATGACCGTCACGTCGCTGTCGATGCCGCTCATGATGGTCGCCATCTTCTTGGGTGGCGTGATGGGCTCGTTTGCGCCACTGTGGACGCGATGGATTTCAGGTCGCGCGCAAACCTAGAAGAACGGTAGGGCGGGCATTGCCCGCCTCGTGAACAATCGGCGGGCACTGCCCGCCCTACGTCTTAGTTGCTTAGTTGGAACGTCGGAGAAAAATCATGTCAGACCCCGTAGTCATTGTCAGCGCCACTCGCACCCCGATGGGTGGAATGTTGGGCGATTTCGCGTCGCTTTCTGCGAGCGATTTGGGTGCGGTAGCCGTCAAGGCCGCGGTCGAACGCGCGGGATTGAAGCCCGAGCAAATCGACGAGGTGATTCTCGGCAATTGCCTGATGGCGGGCCAGGGTCAAGCGCCTGCGCGACAAGCGACGTTGAAGGCCGGATTGCCAAAGGAAGTTGGCGCGCTGACCATCACCAAAATGTGCGGCTCCGGCATGAAGGCCGCGATGCTCGCGCACGATGCGATCCTCGCGGGCAGCCGCGAAATCATGATCGCTGGCGGTATGGAGTCGATGACCAATGCGCCCCACTTGCTTCCGAAGGCGCGACAGGGCTATCGCTACGGACATTCGACGATGTACGACCACATGGCGATGGACGGCTTGGAGGACGCATACGAGCACAAAGCGATGGGCGTTTACGCCGAACAATGCGCTGCGAAATATGGCTTCACGCGTGAGGCACAGGATGCCTACGCGCTCGAATCGTTGAAGCGCGCGCAAACGGCGATCAAAGACGGCACCTTCGTTTGGGAAATCGCACCGGTGACGATCAAAGGCCGCAGCGGCGACACCGTGATCGAACACGACGAGCAACCGCCCAAGGCCAAGCCCGACAAAATCCCGACGCTCAAGAGCGCGTTTATCAAAGACGGTACGGTGACTGCCGCAAATGCGTCGAGCATCTCCGACGGCGCGGCGGCGCTGGTGCTGATGAAAGCGTCTAAGGCAAAAGAATTGGGCCTCACACCGCTAGCGCGTATCGCGGCGCACGCAGAATTCAGCCAAGAGCCTGCATGGTTCGCCACGGCTCCGGCTGGCGCGATCAAGATTTTGTTCAAGAAGACCGGCTGGACTGCGGCCGACGTGGATCTTTACGAGATCAACGAAGCCTTCGCCAACGTGACCATGGCTGCGATGAAGGACTTCGACCTGCCCCATAGCAAGGTGAACATTCACGGCGGCGCAACGGCGCTGGGCCATCCGATTGGCGCGTCCGGCGCACGGATCATCGTGACGCTCATCGGCGCACTCAAGAAGACTGGCGGCAAAAAGGGCGTGGCGTCGCTCTGTATCGGTGGCGGTGAGGCCGTGGCTGTTGCGATTGAGATGATGTAGCTGGACATGCCAGATGTGCGAGCAATTCTGATTTTCGCTGCGATGTTCGCCGCGATGATCGGCAGTTCCTTTGAGTACGCTAACCCGTTCACAGAGAAGCTTGCCGAGGGAATTTTGTACGGCACATGGGCTGCTGGAGGCTTTATGTTCGCGTTGCTGGCGTACAAGGATGGATTCACTTTGAACCGCCCAACCATCACGCGCGAATTTTCGCCGATCCGATTCTGGTCCGAAGTGGTCGTGGCCGCCGGCCTAGGATGCGTGTCGCTAAGTAAACTATGGTCATTGCTGGTGGCATAGGCGCCATCTAGCACAGCAAACTGAGAAGAGATCATGGCAAAAACAGTACTCATCATCGGTGCCAACCGCGGCCTCGGCCTTGAATTCGCGAAGCAATACGTTGCCGACGGTTTTGAGGTGATCGCTACCTGTCGCCGTCCTGCTGAAGCGGCGGAACTTCGCCGGGTCGGCGTGCGTATCGAGGCGCTCGACACGAGCACATCGTCGTCGATTGAGGCGCTTGCAGAAAAACTCAAAGACGATTCCATCGACGTGATGATTTGCAACGCCGGTGTGTACGGCCCGCGAAGCGACGGTTTGACCGATATGCCCACCGAAGACTTCGATCTCGTGATGCGCACCAACGTGCTCGGGCCGCTGCGCCTGACGCTCGCGTTCGCGCACAACGTGGCGAAGGCGCGTGGCGCAATGGTCTTTCTCTCGTCACGCATGGGTTCGATTTCGGGCATGAGCTCGTCGTCGGGCATCGCGTATCGTGCGAGCAAGGCGGCGCTCAACGCGGTGGTGAAGGCAACGTCACTCGAACTCGGCAAGAAAGGCGTGCGCGTCATGGCGCTGCATCCGGGCTGGGTGCGCACCGACATGGGCGGCCCGCAAGCGATGCTTACGCCAACGGAGAGTGTCGCGGGTATGCGTCACGTGATCGAAAACGCCTCCGACAAACACGGCGGCTTCTTCGACAACACAGGCGCGACGATTCCGTGGTGATGGATTTTTGATTGTGAATGCGCTTAATAGCTTTTTGCCAGAAACGACAGCCCAGCGGTCGTTGCATGCCATTTATCTATTAAGTCGATATTCGCATAAATGTGCCTTGAATGACCGCCTGGCTGTCGGTTGCGCCATAAAGCTGTATCTAGCATTTTCTGGTGGTAGGCATGCGTAGCGCGATGGATCTCGTTCGCGGCGCCGAAGCGGAAATCGTCACGCTCTCGCTCGAAGCGACGCGCGCGGCGATGGATGATCCGAACACGCAAATCATCGACATCCGCGACGTACGCGAACTCTGGCGCGAAGGAAAAATTCCCGGCGCGCTTCATTGCCCGCGCGGCATGAACGAATTTTGGATCGACCCGCAAAGCCCGTATCACAAGCCGATCTACGCAAGCGGCAAACGCTTCGTGCTCTATTGCGCTGGCGCGTGGCGCTCGGCGCTCGAAGCAAAGATGTTTCAAGACATGGGGCTCAGCAACGTTGCGCACATGGCCGGCGGATTTACCGCATGGAAAGCGGCTGGCATGCCCATTGAAACTGTCGAGCGCAAGTCATGAAGCATGCGCGCGCTGCGGAACTACTTAAACAATTGCCCGGCCCTGTCTCGACAAAGTGGCCGCAGGGCGAACGCTTCGCGGCCGCGCTCGCCAACGGCACGATGTCGGTCGAACTCTACGCGCCACGCGGCACCGATCCGCAAACGCCGCATGCGCAAGACGAACTCTATTTTGTTCACGCGGGTAGCGCGACTTTCACGCTCGAAGGCGAGCGCATCGCATGCGCTGCTGGCGACGCGCTGTTCGTGCCGGCAGGCGCGGAACACCGCTTCACAGATTTCAGCGACGACTTCGCCACCTGGGTCGTGTTCTGGGGGCCGCAAGGCGGCGAGGGCGCGGCGCGATGAATCTGGCCAAACGAACGAGCATTAGCGACGACAAAAAAAGGACGCAGCACAATGTTGCTCACTGAAGACCAACGCATGGTGCGCGACAGTGTGCGCGCGTATGTGCAAGACCATATCGCGCCAAAGGCGGCAGCTTGGGACAAGGCGCACACGTTCCCGGCGGCTGAACTCAAGGGGCTCGCTGAGATGGGTTGCTACGGCATCGCGGTGCCAGACGAATACGGCGGCGCCGGGATGGATTACACCTCGCTCGCGATCATCCTCGAAGAAATCGCGGCGGGCGACGGCGGAGTGAGCACGGTCATTTCGGTGAACAACTGCCCCGTGTGTTCGATCATGATGAGCTTCGCGAACGAACAGCAAAAGCGCGATTGGCTCGTGCCGCTCGCGCGCGGCGAGATGCTCGGCGCGTTTTGTTTGACCGAGCCGCATGTAGGCTCGGACGCGTCGGGACTGCGCACCACAGCAACGCGCGACGGCGACCATTTCGTATTGAATGGCGTCAAGCAATTCATCACCTCGGGCAAAAACGCAGACGTTGCCATCGTGATGGCTGTCACCGACAAAGCCGCAGGCAAACGCGGCATCAGCGCGTTTCTGGTCCCGACGAAAACGTCGGGCTACACGGTCGCGCGCATCGAAGACAAACTCGGGCAACACTCCAGCGACACCGCGCAAATTTTGTTTGAAAACTGCCGCGTGCCGGCCTCGCTCATGATCGGCGAAGAAGGCGCTGGGTACAAGATTGCGCTCGCTGGCCTCGAAGGCGGGCGCATCGGCATCGCGTCACAAAGCGTCGGCATGGCGCGCGCGGCCTTCGAAGCAGCGCTCCGGTATGCGAAAGAGCGCGAAGCCTTCGGCAAACCGATCTTCGAGCACCAAGCCGTGCAATTCAAGCTCGCCGACATGGCGACGCAAATCGAAGCGGCCCGGTCGCTCATTCACCACGCCGCGAGCCTCAAAGACGCCGGCGTGCCGTGTCTCACGCAAGCCGCGATGGCGAAGCTGTTCGCGAGCGAAATGGCCGAGCGTATTTGCTCAGACGCGATCCAAATTCACGGCGGCTACGGCTACGTGACGGACTTTCCGGTCGAGCGCATTTACCGCGACGTTCGTGTGTGCCAGATTTACGAAGGCACGAGCGACATTCAGAAAATTTTGATCGGACGCGGGTTGGCGTCTGGTGCGTATGCCTCCTAGATACGCCACACCTCCCCTGTCGTCATTCTCGCGAAGCGGGAATCCAGTGGGTAACCCCATGCGTAGCATCGAAAGTTGCGCTTCGCGTTTTGCACAAACTGGATTCCCGCTTCGCGAGAATGACGCCCTTTTTTAACAACAGGTTTCCTCCATGGCATCTCCCATCGATTTCTACTTCGACTTCTCGTCACCCTACGGCTATCTCGCGGCGGAGATGATCGAGGAGATTGGACAACGCTATGGTCGCACAGTGAATTGGCATCCGATTTTGCTCGGCGTCGTGTTTAAGACGACCGGCGGACAACCGCTCACGATGGCGCCGATGAAGGGGCCATATTCCGAGCGCGATTTCCGGCGCAGCGCAGCGTTCTACGGCATTCCGTACAACGCGCCAACGACCTTTCCTATCGCCACACAAAACCCAGCGCGCGCCGTGTTGTGGATGCAAGAAAAGCACCCGGCGCACGCCAAGAAATTTGCGCTTGAGCTCTACCGTACGTTCTTTCGCGGTGACCGCGACATCGGCAAGCTTGATGTGCTCGGCGACATCGCCGCGGGCCTTGGCTACAGCGCAGAAGAAGTGATTGCCGCTGCGCAGAGCGATGACATCAAGGCGAAACTCAAAGTGAACGTCGAAGCGGCCATCGCGAAAGGCATTTTTGGCTCACCGTATTTCATCGTCGATGATGAACCGTTCTGGGGTGCAGACCGCCTGCCGATGATGGAGCGGTGGCTCAAACAAGGTGCGTGGAAATACTAATGAATCCTGAAGCAAGTCTTCCGTTACCGTTCGCCCTGAGCGCAGCGAAGGGTTCGATACTTTCCGCCGGTGGCGCTAAATCAAACCCTTCGGCGTTGCCTCAGAGCGAACGGTGCGAGGGATAACGTCATGCCAATAATCGAATCAAAACTCAATCCGCGCGACGCCAACGTCGTTGCCTCAACGGCCGCGATGCAAGCACTCGTTGATGACCTTCGTGCGAAACACGCTGCGGCAGCATTAGGTGGCGGCGAAGCGGCACGCGCGAAACACACAGCGAGAGCCAAGTTGCTGCCGCGAGACCGCGTGAAACAACTCCTCGATCCGGGCTCACCGTTCTTGGAGCTCTCAGCGCTCGCTGCGTTCGAGATGTACAACAACGAGTCGCCCGGCGCGGGCATCATCACTGGCATCGGCCGGGTGAGCGGCCGCGAATGTGTGATCGTCGCCAACGACGCGACGGTTAAGGGCGGCACCTATTACCCGATGACCGTGAAGAAGCATTTGCGCGCACAAGAAATTGCGTCGCAGAATCGCATGCCGTGCATTTATCTTGTCGATTCCGGCGGCGCAAATTTGCCGAACCAAGACGATGTGTTTGCAGATCGCGAGCACTTTGGTCGCATCTTCTTCAACCAAGCCACAATGAGCGCGGCGGGCATTTCGCAGATCGCCGTGGTGATGGGCTCGTGCACGGCGGGCGGTGCGTACGTCCCCGCGATGAGCGATGAGTCGATCATCGTGAAAAACCAAGGCACGATCTTTCTGGCGGGACCGCCGCTCGTGAAGGCAGCTACTGGCGAAGTGGTGACCGCCGAAGATTTGGGCGGCGGCGATGTGCACACGCGCCTCTCCGGTGTCGCCGATCAGCTCGCGCAGAACGATGCGCACGCGCTGGGCCTTGCGCGGCAAGCCGTGGCAAATCTGAATACGGTGAAGCTGGCGCAACTTTCAATGACCGAAAACGTAGAGCCGCTGTTCGATCCGCATGAGCTCTACGGCGTGATTCCCACCGACACGCGCAAGCCGTTCGATGTGCGCGAAGTGATTGCGCGCATCGTAGACGGCAGTGAATTTGATGAATTCAAGCCGCGTTACGGCACAACACTGGTGACAGGTTTTGCTCGAATCTACGGCATGCCTGTGGGCATAATTGCCAACAACGGCGTGCTGTTTTCCGAGTCGGCGCTCAAAGGCGCGCACTTTATTGAGCTGTGTTGCCAGCGAAAAATTCCGCTCGTTTTCTTGCAGAACATCACCGGTTTTATGGTCGGTCGCAAGTACGAAAACGAGGGCATTGCGCGAAACGGAGCGAAGATGGTGACGGCGGTGGCCTGCGCGAGCGTGCCGAAATTTACTGTCATCATCGGCGGCAGTTTTGGCGCGGGCAATTACGGCATGTGCGGTCGCGCGTATTCACCGCGATTCTTATGGATGTGGCCGAACGCGCGCATCAGCGTGATGGGCGGCGAGCAAGCCGCGAGTGTGCTCTCCACGGTGCGCCGCGACAATATCGAAGCCAAAGGTGGCGCGTGGTCGAAGGACGAAGAAGAAGCGTTCAAAGCCCCGATTCGCGACAAATACGAGCGCGAAGGTCATCCGTATTACGCCACGGCACGCCTCTGGGACGACGGCATCATCGACCCGGCGGACACGCGCCGCGTGTTGGGCCTTGGCATTTCGGCGAGCTTAAACGCGCCAATTCCTGAAACTAAATTTGGTGTGTTCCGGATGTAATGATGAAAACTTTACGCATCGAACGAGACGAACGCGGCGTGGCGCTCTTGGCGCTGAATCGCCCCGAAGTGCACAACGCATTTGACGAGACGATGATTCGCGAAATCATCGAAGCGTTTCGCGACTTGGGCGCAGACAACGACGTGCGCGTGATCATCATTGCCGCAGAAGGCAAAAGCTTTTGCGCGGGCGCGGACCTGAATTGGATGAAGCGCGCGGCACAATATGACGAGGAAAAAAACCGTGAGGACGGCGGCGAACTTGCGCTGATGTTGAACGCCATTTACGCCTGCCCGAAGCCGGTGATCGCGTGCGTGCAGGGCAATGCCTATGGCGGAGGCGTCGGCGTGATCGCCGCGGCGGACATTGCCATTGGCGTGGCAGACGCGCACTTCTCGCTGTCGGAAGTAAAGCTCGGCATCATTCCCGCCGTGATTTCGCCCTACGTCATTGAGGCAATCGGCGCGCGTTACGCGCATCGCTACTTCATCACGGCAGAACGATTCACTGCCGCCGAGGCTTATCGCATTGGGCTGCTCCACGATATCGCACCGAGCGTGGAAGTGATGGACGACATGATTGCGCAGCTGTGCACGATCTTGCTCGCGAATGGCCCTAAGGCGATTGAAGCGGCGAAAAATCTCATCCAAGCGGTGTCACAAAAATCTATCGACGATGAGTTGATGGAAGACACGGTGGAGCGCATCGCGCAAATTCGCTCAACGCCAGAAGCCAAAGAAGGCATCGGCGCGTTTCTTGAAAAGCGCAGGCCCAACTGGATTAGGAGCTAACGCGATGTTCTCAAAAATCCTAATAGCCAACCGTGGCGAAATCGCAGTTCGTGTCGCGCGCACTGCGAAGCGCATGGGTATTCAAACGGTCGCCGTTTACTCCGATGCTGATCGTGACGCGATGCATGTTGAGGCGTGTGACGAAGCGCATTACCTCGGCGGTGCCGCGCCGAAAGACTCGTATTTGCGCGGCGATAAGGTGCTGGAGATTGCCAAGCGCACCGGCGCGCAGGCGATTCATCCGGGCTATGGGTTTCTTTCCGAAAATGAAGCGTTTGCGCAGCAGTGCGCGGACGCGGGCATTGTGTTCATCGGACCGCCACCGGCTGCAATTCAAGCGATGGGGCTCAAAGCCGAATCCAAGCGCCTAATGGAACGAGCCGGCGTGCCGCTAGTTCCGGGCTACCACGGCACGGATCAGTCGGAAGCAGTCTTGTTGGCAGAGGCCGTTCGCATTGGTTTTCCGGTGCTGATTAAAGCCAGCGCGGGTGGCGGCGGTAAGGGCATGAAAGTCGCCGAAAGCGAGTCGGAGTTTCTCGCGGCGCTTGCGTCGGCGAAGCGTGAAGCCAAAAATTCGTTCGGCGACGACAATGTTTTGATTGAGCGGTATTTGCAACGCCCACGCCACATTGAAATTCAGGTGTTTGCGGATGAACTAGGTCATTGCGTTTATTTGTTCGAGCGCGATTGCTCGTTGCAACGTCGTCACCAAAAGGTGATGGAAGAAGCACCCGCGCCCGGCATGACGGAGGCGCGGCGTCGGCAGATGGGCGAAGCGGCTGTGGCGGCGGCGCATGCGGTGGGCTACGTCGGCGCGGGCACAGTGGAGTTCATCGCAGAGCATGATTTTGCGACCTCCGGCCGCTTCTATTTCATGGAAATGAACACGCGCTTGCAAGTGGAGCATCCGGTGACAGAGATGATCACGGGGCTCGATCTCGTCGAGTGGCAGCTTCGCGTTGCGTCTGGCGAGCGCCTGCCAAAGCTGCAAGACGAATTAAGGATCAACGGCCACGCGTTCGAAGCGCGTGTGTACGCCGAGAATCCGCGCAACCAGTTTTTGCCTGCGACGGGGCCTATCAACTTGCTACGCACGCCTGTTGTGGGATCTGATTTACGCATCGATACCGGCGTACGGCAGGGCGACGCCATCACGCCGAACTACGACCCGATGATTGCCAAGCTCATCGTGCATGGTGAGAACCGCGAACAGGCGTTACAAAGGCTTGCGCTGGCGTTCGACGAATACGCGGTCGTGGGCTTCACCAACAACGTCGAGTTTTTGCAGCGGGTTGCACGACATCCGGCGTTTGTTGCAGCGGAAATTGATACGGGTTTTATCGCACGATACGCGGATGATTTGCTCCCCGCGCGGCCCGCGCCGTCTGACTCTGCGCTGGCGGCGTGCGCGTTGGTTGAATGGTCGACAGCGCGTGACGCTAGTCGCGCTGTGTCCGCTAAGGTGGGCGAGCCCGCAACGCCTTGGGCGATGAATGATGCGTTTTGGCCGAACCAGCCAGACAGCAGTGTTGATTTTGTCTACTCGCAAGGTGACGCGCGATTTAGCGTCGGCGTGATACCGCGTGGTGCGGGATTCATGCTGACGTTGCCGAGCGGCGTAGTTTGCGCTGCCTCAGAAATTGACGACGAGTGCATTGCGTTGACGCTTGGCGAAACGCGGTGTCGTGCGCGAGTGTTACGCAGTGGCGTGCATCGTGTGGTGCTTTTTGCGGGTGAGCGTTTCGAGTTTGATGCGGTGGATGTTTACGCGCCTCCGGAGACCGAAGAAGGGCACGGCGGCCACCTCACGGCACCGATGCCGGGCTCCGTTGTGAGCGTCTTGGTTGCGGTGGGTGACACAGTGAAGAAGGGGCAGCCTCTCATCATCATGGAAGCCATGAAGATGGAGCACACGATCGTCGCGCCGTTGGACGGCGTGGTCGAGGCGATTTATTTCGCGGCAAAAGAACAAGTGAAAGAGGGGGCGGAATTGGTGGCGCTGGCGGCCTCGCAGACCGCGTAATCGAAGCTTGTGGGAGCGGGCTTGCCCGCGATTTGCTTTGTCGTAATCTTCGCCATGAATGAAGGTTTATCGCGGGCAAGCCCGCTCCCACATTGAGTTCCAAAAATTACTTCGTATGAAAATTCTCGTTCAATCTACCGGCCTTGATGTCGTTCCAGGCATCATCGCCGAACTTAAAACGCACCAGCCGAATTGGCAATATTTCGCGTGGCCGACGGACGAGCCTTGCGATTACGTGGTGGGTTGGAAGCCGCCTGCAGAGCTGTTTTCGCGACAACCCACGCTCAAAGCGGTCATCAATTACGGTGCTGGAGTGGACGCGATTTTGGCGATGCACGCAGTGCCTGCGCATATGCCCATCGTGCGACTTGAGGACGCGGGCATGGCGCAACAAATGGCGGAGTATGCGATTTATGGCGTGATTCATCATCACCGTCATATGCAGATTTATCACGCGCAACAACGCGCGCTGCATTGGGAACAACACGAAGATCGCGGCAACGTAAAGCGCCCCACGGTGGGCGTGATGGGGCTCGGCGAAATGGGTGGCGCGGTGGCGACGAGACTCTCTGCGTTTGGTTATGCCGTGCGTGGTTGGTCACGATCGCAACACGAGATCGAGAGCGTGCTGTGTTTTGCGGGCCACGACACGCTGCCGTTGTTTCTGTCGGGCTGTGATGTGCTGGTCTCTATGCTTCCACTGACCGATTCAACGCGTGGTATTTTGAATGCAGCAACGCTTGCGCATCTGCCGCGTGGGGCGTTTTTGATTAACGCTGGGCGCGGCGGTCATTTGGTCGACGCCGATGTCGTGGCGGCGCTTGAGAGTGGTCAGCTTGGCGGCGCAATGTTGGATGTGTTCCACGAAGAACCCTTGCCGAAGGATCATCCGTATTGGACGCACGCCAACGTGATCGTCACGCCGCACATCGCGGCCACCACGCCGATTCGCGATGCATGCGCGCAGATCGTAGCCAAGATTTCTGCGATGGAGCGCAATGAGGCCGTTTCCGGCATTGTTGATCCGAATGTGGGTTATTGAGAGGCGTTTATGAAATTCCCAAAACACGTCAGTCTTGTCGAAGTCGGCCCGCGTGATGGATTGCAAAACGAAAAGCAGGAAATTCCTGCGGCGATCAAAATCGAACTGGTCAATCGCTTGAGTGAGGCTGGATTTCGCAACGTTGAATCAGGTTCGTTCGTGTCGCCCAAGTGGGTGCCGCAAATGGCAACCTCCGCGGAAGTAATGGCGGGCATTACGCGCAAACCCAGCGTGATTTATTCGGTGTTAACGCCGAACATGAAGGGCTTCGAGGGCGCCCTTGCGTCCGGCGCAAACGAGGTCGTGATTTTCGGTGCCGCATCCGAAGCGTTTTCGCAGAAGAACATCAATTGCAGCATCGTCGAGAGCATCGAGCGCTTCCGGCCTGTGGCTGAGGCTGCGAAGGCCAACGGCATGCGCGTGCGCGCGGCGGTCTCGTGCGCGCTCGGTTGCCCGTATCAGGGCGAAGTGTCGATTGAGTCGGTCGTGGATTGCGTTCGACGCTTTGCCGATTTGGGATGCGACGACATTGGCGTGGCCGACACCATTGGTGTGGGTACGCCTGCGCGAGTATCGGCGGTGTTCGAGGCGGCGGCACGCGCTTTCCCGATAGACCAAATTTCAGGGCACTTCCACGATACCTACGGCCAGGCCTGCGCGAACGTGTTGGCCTGCCTGGAGTTGGGCGTGAGCACGTTTGACACGAGCGTGGCGGGCTTAGGCGGCTGCCCGTACGCGAAAGGCGCGACCGGTAACGTCGCGACGGAAGACGTGCTTTACATGCTGCACGGCATGGGCATCAGCACGGGTATCGATCTCGATAAAGTGTGTGACGCGGGGCAGTTCATTTCGCAAGCGCTCGGCCGCGCGCCACACTCGCGTGTGAATCGGGCGCTGGCAGCGAAACGAGCGGCTTAACCCGCGCCGCCGTCCCAATGTGGATCGATAGCCACTGCCATCTCGACGCGCCTGAGTTTGATGCTGACCGTGATGAGGTGGTTGCGGCGGCGCGTGATACGGGTGTGGCGGCAATCATCAATCTGGCGGGACATGTGGATCATTTCGATGCGGCGAAGCGCTCGCGTGCCCGTTATGGCTGCTTGACGGGCTATGGCATCCATCCGATGTGGGTGGCGGGACCGTCAGGGCAATCGCACCGCGACCACATCGCGATTCTTCGTGAATGGGTTGATCGTGAAAAGCCAGAACTGATCGGCGAAATTGGCCTCGATTTTTTCGTGCCGAATTTCGATCAGACCGAGCAAGAGTGGTTTTTCTCCGAGCAATTGAAAATGGCGCGTGATTTCGATTTGCCGGTTTCGCTGCATATTCGTCGGAGCCAAGATCAGGTGTTGAAGCACCTGCGTCGCATCAAAGTGCGCGGCGGATTTGCGCATGCATTTAATGGCAGTGCGCAGCAAGCCGTCGAATTTATCAAGCTGGGATTTTGCCTGGGTTTCGGCGGCACAGCCACTTTTCCGCAGGCGCAGCGCATCCGGGCGCTATTGCGCGACGTGCCGTTTGAGAATGTCGTCATCGAGACGGACGCACCCGACATTCCGCCGAGTTTTCTTGGAACAATGAGCTCCGGCGTGCGCAATTCGCCCGCGTATTTACCGCACATTGGCGCAGTGCTCGCCGAGGTTCGCGGTGTTACGCCGGAAGAGTTCGCAGCGATGACCAGCGCGAGCGTGCGCCGCATTTTGACGCTGAGATAATACGTAGATGAGCGCATCCTATCCGCCGTCGTTTCAACCCGCTTGGTCGCCCGCGAAAATGGAGACGCCATGCGTTAAAAATTGCACAATCGATGCGGCCAGCGGCTTGTGCTGCGGCTGTTTCCGCACATTGGATGAAATCGCTATGTGGGGCGGTTACTCGCCGACTGAGCGTCGCGCGATCATGGCTACGCTGCCCGCGCGCGGCGAACGATTTTGCGCTAGTTGATGTGATCGCTGGGCAAGTCTCCGCCCACGCAGGTCGATATCAATAGCTTTTCCGCATAAACGACCAGCAGGCGGTCGTTGCAGGCCGTTTTTTCGACAAGTCGACCAGAATCGCGTACCTGTTTCCAATGCGTGTTGCGACAAGCGGTTGTTCAATGAATATGCATACGAAATCCACGCCACATCACTGGCGTTGCTCGCGTCCGATCTCGTCACCGTCTAGCCCTTACTGGCTCGCTAACGGCTCAGATGATGAGTTCAATCAAAAACGGCCCGCTCTGCCGAAAGCTCTGCTTCATCAAATCGGCGCACTCTTCCAAAGTGGTCGCGCGCGCGGCCTCCACGCCCATGCCATTGGCTAGTTTCACCCAATCTAGGTTCGGGTTGCTGAGGTCGAGCATGCTCATAGCCGTTGGCCCTGGTGTTGCACCGACGGCGTGGTATTCGCCGATTAGGATGCTGTATTTGCGATTGCTCAGCAGGATAGTGGTGACGGGCAAGCGTTCGCGAGCTTGGGTCCACAGTGCTTGCAGCGAATACATGGCCGAGCCGTCGGCCTGCAGCGCAACTACGCGGCGTTGCCCGCCGCTCCCGATGGCGGCACCCGTTGCCATCGGCAAGCCCGAGCCAATAGCGCCGCCCACCAGGTGCAACCAGTCGTGCGCCGGTGCGGCGTGCGTGTTCTTGTAGAAACCGCGGCCGTAAGACACACTCTCGTCGGACACGATTGCGTTGTCTGGCATCACGGCGGCGAGTGTTTGCGCGAGGCCTTCCGGCGTCGGCGCGCCGGTTATTGCGCCGGGCCGCGGCCCGGGATCGGGCATTGCTGCGCTCGGTGCGTTGAGTTCGGTCACTAGCGCCTGCAACGCGGCCTCACCATCCTGATCGTCACGCGCGAGCACATGCAATTGCGCACGCTCGGCGTACTGCTTCGATGGTTTGCCAGGATAGGCGAAGAAGCCGATCGGGGGCTTGGCGCAGACCAAAATGATGTGCTCAAAGCGACTCAGCACCTGCACCGCCAAATCGGTGTTGTACGGCACGCGCTCCAGCTGCAAACGACCGCGTCCGCGCTGCATGTGGCCGGTCAGGTAATCCGCCATGAGCGTCGCACCGGCTGCCTGCACGATGCGCCACGCGAGCGCTTGCGACTGGTCTAGCACTGCGCGGCTCGCCAGCAGAATCAGCACGTTTTTATGCGTGCGCAAAACCCGCGCGGCGTTCTGTACCGCGAACTGATCCACCGCGGGCGGCGCGGGAAGCGTAAGAGCATCGGCGACAACGCCGCCTTCATCCCACGACGTATCGGACGGCAATATCAGCGTGGCGATTTGCCCCGGCAGCGTGCGCGCGGCTTGCACCGCGTCGGCGGCATCGCGACCGACATCCGCCGCTTGCGAACTGGTGCGCACCCACGCGGACACGGCGCGCGCGAGGCTGTCGGTGTCGGCGGTTAACGGCGCGTCAAGCGTGCGGTGATACGTCGCCTGATCGCCGACGATATTGACGATGCCGCTCCTCGCGCGACGAGCGTTGTGCAAGTTCGCTAATCCGTTGGCGAGGCCCGGTCCGCAGTGCAAGAGCGTGCAGGCGGGCTTTCCAGCCATGCGGAAGTAGCCGTCGGCCATGCCAGTAACAACGTTCTCCTGCAAGCCCAGCACGCAGCGCATGCCAACGCTTTGATCGAGTGCCGCAACGAAATGCATTTCGCTGGTGCCAGGGTTGGCGAAGCAGGTGTCAATGCCAGATTTGAGCAGTGTTTCAACGAGACTTTTTGCGCCATTCATCGCGGCTCCCCATGCGTTCGTTCGAGTCTAGCCTTTGCGATGAATTCGCTTCGCTGCGTTCACGCGAGAACGAAACGTCTCGAACCCAAACGGCTTCCGCGCAGGGTGGCGACGACTTGGCGTCGCTGGGTGACCCGAGGAGCGCGGCCGAGTTCGCGCCTACAAATCGCGTAAACGAGCGGCTATGAAATTGAACCGCCGCTACGAGCCGTGAGCGGCATTCTGCGCGCGCACGAAGTCTGCAAGACGTTTGCCCGTTTCATCGCGAAATTTTTCGTCGGTGATTTGCAGTCGAATGACGCGATCAATGCGAAAACTGCGGAAATCGTTGCGCGCTTCGCACCATGCGGCGAGCGTCCAATGTTCGCCCCAAAAGTAAAGCGAGAGCGGGCGCACGCGGCGTTCGCTGAGTTTTTTTGCGGCGTCCGCATATACGAAATGCACGATTGAGCGTTCGCGAATCGCCCCACGCAGCAGTTCGAAACGCTCGCCCAATTGTTTGGGAATGTGAAACTGTGGCACGAAGGTGCGACTCTCTTCGAGCCACTGTCGTCGCTCGCTGGGCAGCGCGGTGGCGATCTTTGCTATCGCTGAAAGCGCGGCAGCCCCAAGCTGCGGCGAGCTCCACGCTTCGACCATGCGCGCGCCGAGCGTGAGCGCTTCGATTTCTTCAAGTTCAAACATGAGTGGCGGCAATTCAAACCCGCCACGCAATCGATAGCCGACGCCCGCCTCGCCTTCAATGGGCGTGCCGGTGAGCGAGAGATCGCGGACGTCACGATAGATTGTGCGCTCGCTGACTTCGAGCCATTTCGCCAACTGGCTCGCGGTCGTCAAGCGACGCCCGCGCAGATATTGCACGATGCGAAAAAGGCGATCAGCGCGGCGCATGGGACGGCACGGCGACCATAGTTAACTGCACTTGTGGGAGCGGCCTTGGCCGCGATTGCCGTCGCGTATCGCGGCCAAGGCCGCTCCCACAGATTCTCCGGCGTGATAGATCACCACAACGACAGAGTTCGCGAGAGAACCAGTTTACGCTCCGTCGTGTAATCCCACCATGGGCGAGCGTCTTCTCCCTTCATGAATTGCGTGACGGAGATGAACACATCAATGACACAAGGATCATGGCGCACACCGGTTTTTTCGCACAGCGCGTAGTACATGTCATACGGACACTGCCCGACCAATTGGCTGGGATTGTCAATGCCAAGCAGGTGCAAATCCGCAGCGCTCGCAGGCCCGATATTCGGAAGATCCGTCAACCGCGCCACTCGCTCACGAACAACGCGGCTGGGGTTCATCTCGGGCTAGTTGTCCGAATGCAAACCAACGCGATTACCTTCGCTATCGCCGAAATGCGCGAAGTGGCCCATGCCCGGTGGCAGCGCCGTTTTTGGCGTGATGACAGTGCCGCCCGCCGCCACGGCACGATCCAAAAACGGCGTCAAATCGTTGCCTGCGCTCAGATAAACCACCGCGCCGTTAGCGGCGGGTACGTAGCCTTCTTGGCTCACGACCGCGCCGTAAACGGTGCTGTCGCTGCCGGGGAATACCGCCAGATCACCACCGATATTTTCACGGCGTAGCGTGACCTGAAACACGCTCTCGTAAAACTTCACCGCGCGTTCAAAGTTCGTCGCGGGGATTTCAAACCAAACTGCATTGCCGATCATTTGTACTTTCCTTCAAGGTCGTTATTGACGGATGAATTGTTTGCGCCTGCTACTGACAGCATTGTGTCAGGAGTGATTTGCGAAGTACTTAAATCGTGAGGGACGACTTGATGTCGCTCGTGGCAACGAGCGAGCGCGGCCGAGTCCGCGCCTACAGATTCGCTTCGACGCCAACAAGTTTCATCAGAACTAGACGAGAGCGAAGTCGAGATAGACACGTTGCTATTTCAATGTGATGCCGAACATTCGCTCCGCATTGCGATGCGAGACTTTGAGCGCAACATCGCGTGGCAATTCCGCGAGCCAGCGCTGGTAGTAACTCATGATCTCGCCGTACTGCGCCCACCGCTCAGTAACCCAGCAATCTGATCCCAACAAAAAACGATCCGGATACGCGGTGAACAACGCGCGCCACGGCTTCGACAGCTTGCCGTCTTCGGTGATGTCGTTGCGGTAGGAGAGCTCGCCCATCAGGCCCGCGTGCTGCTTCATGAGTGCCGCAACGCGCTCAGTGGCGACGCTGAAGCCAGTGTGCGCCCAGATCACTTTTGCATTTGGATTTAGCGTAAAAATGTGCGTGAGCGCGGCTTCGTCGCTATGGGCGTGTAGCCACAAATCGTGCTTCTGCGCGAAGGCGACAATCTGTGCGAACTCTTTTGATTTTGCCTCGTCGCCGTACAGGTGAAATTCACCAATGCCGCGCACCTTGCCCTTCATCGCGCCTTCGGCATATTCACGTTCGATCATCGCCACGATTTCAGGGTTGCGATGCCACGTGCCGTAGTCGGCGCGATCACGATACACACGGATGAACGGCACTACGGTGAGTGATGCGGGCGCTGCCTGCATCAACAATGCCGAGCCATCGTTCGGGCGCGAGTTAGCGAGAATGCCGCGCACATTGTTTTTGCGAAAAATCTCGATGACTGCGGCTGGCGGATACGGCGCCCTTGCCTCGATGTTGTAGTGCATGTGTGCGTCGAACACTGGATACGGCTCGGCGCATAAAACTGCGCTCGCAGCACACACGCCTACAGCCGCCAGTGCGGAACGAATTACTCTGCCCATCGCTTACTCCTATCTACGGCTTTGGCCCAATTCGCCATCATTTCGGCCGCGCGATCGCGCGGCAAGGTGGGCTCGAAAATGCGATCGACTTGCCAGTTGCGCGCGATGTCACCCGCGTCTTGCCAGAACTCGACCGCGAGGCCCGCGAGATACGCCGCGCCGAGCGCCGTAGTTTCGAACACCTTCGGGCGAACGACTGGCACGCAGAGCAAGTCTGCTTGAATTTGCATGAGCAAATTGTTCGCGGTCGCACCGCCGTCGACGCGTAGTTCCGTGAGCTTTAAGCCCGCATCTTTTTCCATTGCGTGCAGCACCTCGGCCGACTGAAACGCGATGGATTCGAGCGCCGCGCGTGCAATGTGCGCGATGTTGCTGCCGCGAGTGAGGCCAAACATCGCGCCGCGCGCGTATTGATCCCAATGCGGTGCACCGAGGCCGGCGAATGCAGGCACGAGGTACACGCCGCCAGAGTCGGGCACTTCGGCGGCCAGCGCCTCCACGTCGGCTGCGGTTTTGATCGCGCGCAAACCGTCCCGCAGCCACTGCACAACCGCACCGCCGATAAAGACGCTGCCTTCGAGGGCGTATTGCGGCTTGCCGCCGGAGAGTTGCCACGCTGTCGTCGTCAGTAGATTGTTGGTCGACGTTACGGCCTGCGCGCCGGTGTTGAGTAGCAAGAAGCAACCCGTGCCATAGGTGTTCTTCGCCATGCCGGGCGAGTGACAGGCTTGGCCGAAGAGCGCGGCTTGCTGGTCGCCCGCGTTGCCCGCAATGGGAACTTCTGCCCCATCAATGACCGCGTTGCCAAACGCGCCGGACGAAGGCCACACCTGGGGCAGGACCGCACGCGGGATGTTCAAGAGCGTCAGCAGTTCGTCGTCCCACGCGTTGGTGTGGATATTGAAGAGCAGCGTACGGCTCGCGTTTGATGGGTCAGTGGCGTGCGTCTTGCCGCCGGTCAGGTTCCAAATGAGCCACGCGTCAATCGTGCCGAACGCGAGTTCGCCCTTTTCGGCACGCGCGCGAGCGCCGGGCACGTTGTCGAGCAGCCATTTCAGTTTGGTGCCGGAAAAGTACGCATCGAGTACGAGGCCGGTTTTTTGTTGAATAAGCGCGGCTTTGCCATCGGTTTTGAGCTGGTCGCACAAACTTGCCGTGCGCCGGTCTTGCCACACGATAGCGTTGGCGACGGGCTTGCCCGTGGCGCGATCCCAGAGCACCGTGGTTTCACGCTGGTTGGTAATGCCGATCGCGGCGATGTCGCGCGCGCTGATGCCCGCTTTGGCGATGGCGGCGAGCAATACTTCGTGTTGCGACGCCCAAATTTCGTTCGCGTCGTGCTCCACCCAGCCCGGTTGCGGAAAATGCTGGCGAAACTCTTTTTGCGCGGTGGCAACGGCATTGCCTGCGTGGTTGTAGACGATGGCGCGCGAACTGGTGGTGCCCTGATCGAGCGCGAGGATGTACTTTATGCCGTTCAAGGTGCCTCCTTATGCCGTTACAGCCCTTTATTTGCGAGGGTTTCGCTTCGCTGCACTGCACAACGAAACGATCCCCCGGCGCGCTAGAATCACAGTCCCAACACAGTCTACAAGGTCGCTTGGCGAATTTCGCCCGAGACAACCTTTAACCGAATCGCCCATGCCGTTGTCTGCTCCGGCCACTCGTCAACGTCTCCACTTGCGCCGTGTGAGCTACGAAGGTTTTCGTCGCGATGACGGGTTATTTGACATCGAGGCACGCCTCGTGGACACAAAAGATTACGACTACCCGCTGTCCACGGGCACCCGAAGCAAAGACCTGCCGGTGCACCAAATGGTGATCCGCGTCACGATTGATCGCCGCTTTGAGGTGGTCGATATTGAGGCGTCCACTGAAGATATGCCGTATCCGGGCCACTGTGACCAAATCACGCCGGAATACAAGCAATTGATCGGAGCGAACCTTTTGAAAGGGTTCCGTAAGTCAATTGCTGAAAAAATGGGCGGTGTAAAAGGCTGTACGCACTTGTCGGAACTGTTGGGCTATTTGCCGACGGCGGCGGTGCAAACCTTCGCTGGCGAGCGGCGCGAAACGATTGACGACGGCCGCAAGCCGTTCCAGCTTGATAGCTGCCACGCGCTTGCCACTAACGGCGAAGCAGTGCGCTTGTATTACCCGAAGTGGTTTGTTCGCGCCAGCGTGGAACTGACGGCGGACGTGACGTAACAGATTTTGTAGGAGCGGCTTGCCGCGAGAGGTCGCGGCAAGCCGCTCCTACAGTGTGATGACGACGATTTTTTGATTGATAACAAAAAGGGGTTAGCGTGAAAATTCACGAGTACCAAGGCAAACAAATCCTGCGCGAATTTGGCGTTCCAGTGCCACGCGGCATTCCGGCGTTTACCGTTGATGAGGCCGTGAAAGCGGCGCAAGAGCTGGGCGGCCCGGTTTGGGTCGTTAAGGCGCAGATCCACGCAGGCGGTCGCGGAAAAGGCGGTGGCGTGAAAGTTGCCAAGTCGATCGAGCAAGTGCGCGAATATGCAGGCCAAATTCTCGGCATGCAGCTCATCACGCATCAAACTGGCGCGACGGGCCAAAAAGTTCGCCGCCTGTTCATCGAAGACGGTGCCGACATCAAAAAGGAACTCTACGTTTCGATGGTGCTCGACCGTGGCACGCAGCGCGTTGCGCTCCTCGCCTCGTCTGAGGGCGGCATGGACATCGAGGAAGTTGCGCACAAAAACCCTGACGCGATCAAGAAAGTATTCATTGATCCGGGCCTCGGTTTGACCGATGCGCAGTGCGACGAAGTCTCGGGCGCAATCGGCATCCCCGCCGCATCGTTCGCCGAGTCGCGCAAGTGCTTGCAAGGCCTCTACAAGGCATTCATCGACAAAGACGCAGCGCTCGCCGAGATCAACCCGTTGGTCGTTACCGGCAACGGCAGCGTGATCGCGCTCGACGCGAAATTCAACTTCGACAGCAACGCGCTGTTCCGCCACCCAGACATCGTCGCGATGCGCGATCTGGATGAAGAAGATCCTGCCGAAATCGAAGCCAGCAAATTTGACCTCGCGTACATCTCGCTCGACGGCGACATCGGTTGCTTGGTCAACGGCGCAGGCCTCGCGATGAGCACGATGGACACCATCAAGCTCTACGGCGGCGAACCAGCCAACTTCCTCGATGTGGGCGGCGGTGCCACCACCGAGAAAGTGACCGAAGCATTCAAGATCATGCTGAAAAACCCGAATCTGAAAGCGATTCTGGTGAACATTTTCGGCGGCATCATGAAGTGCGACACCATCGCCGAAGGTGTGGTTGCTGCATCGAAAGCCGTGGGCCTCAAAGTGCCGCTCGTCGTGCGCATGAAGGGCACCAACGAAGATTTGGGCAAAGAAATTCTCGCGAAGTCTGGCTTGCCGATCATCACGGCAAACAACATGGGCGAAGCGGCTGAGAAAGTGGTAGCTGCTGCTAAGGCTTACAACCCCGGTGCGGCAGTTGCTGGTGCTGCGGTTGCGGGTGCAGCCGCGCTGGCCGGTGCAGCGAAGACGGCTGCGCCTGCCGTTGCCGCTACAACCACGGCTGGTACCGCTGCGGCCAAGCCGCTGCAACCTTCGGAGCCAGCTTCGGGTTGGATGAAGTGGCTCGCGCTGATCGTCGCCGCGATTCTCGCGGCGCTATTGCTCAAGCAATGCGGCGCAGCGAAAGACGCGCCGAAAGTCGCCGAGGCTCCAAAAGCCGCAGAAGCGCCCAAGGTCGTTGAGGCCCCGAAAGCAGTATTGCCATCATTCGGCAAATGGGCCGCGACCGCTGCTGGCGACAAGCTCATACTCGAAGGCGCAGTGAAAGATCAAGGCGCGAAAGACGCGGTGCTCGGTGCGGCCAAAGCTGCATTCGGCGACGCCAACGTGACCGACAAGCTCACGCTCGACGCTGCGCTGCCAGCGTTCGCGTTCGGTGGCGAGTGGCCTGACCTCTTCGGTTGGCTCAAAGGAAATACGGCGGGTCTCGCGTTCGACGGCAAAGGCGTGAAAGTCTCTGGCGAAATGGGCGACGCCGTATTGAAAGACGCAGAAGCGAAGCTCAAAGCGGCGCTCGGCGAAGGCGTGGATTGGACGAGCGAGCTGAAAGCCAAAGCAATGGCCGCGGCTGACGCGTTCAAAGCGGGCGCAAAATCGTTCAAGCTTGACGTCGAATTCGACACCGGCAGCGCGAAACTTCGCGGCGACGCCGTGAAAGATTTGAACGATCTGGCTGAGCTGATTAAAGACGGCAAAACCAAAGGCGAAATTGGCGGCCACACCGACAACGTCGGCGTACCCGAAGCCAACCATAAGCTATCGCAATCACGTGCTGAAAGCGTTGTCGCGTATCTGATCGCCAAGGGCGTTCCGAAAGACGTGCTCACCGCCAAAGGCTACGGCGACAGTAAAGCCATCGCCGCTAACGATACCCCTGAGAACAAACAACGCAATCGCCGCGTTGAGTTCGTCGCGCAGTAACCCTGGAGAAAAAGCAATGAGCATCCTCATCAATAAAGACACCAAAGTCATCACCCAGGGCATCACCGGCAAAACGGGCCAGTTCCACACGCACGGCTGTGCCGCGTATGCGAATGGCAAGAACGCGTTTGTCGCAGGCGTGAACCCAAAGAAAGCCGGCGAAAATTTCGAAGGCATTCCGATTTACTCGAGCGTCAAAGAAGCCAAAGCGCAAACTGGCGCGACGGTCAGCGTGATCTACGTACCGCCTTCAGGCGCGGCCGCAGCGATTGACGAGGCTGTTGAAGCCGAACTCGATCTCGTCGTCTGCATCACCGAGGGCATTCCAGTCCTCGACATGCTGAAGACGCGCTACAAAATGCAAGGCAAAAAAACGCTCTTGCTCGGACCGAACTGCCCCGGCCTCATCACGCCGGAAGAAATCAAAATCGGCATCATGCCGGGCCACATTCACAAGAAAGGCCGCATCGGCGTTGTCAGCCGTTCGGGCACCTTGACGTATGAAGCCGTGGGTCAGCTCACCGAACTCGGCCTCGGCCAATCGAGCGCTGTCGGCATCGGCGGCGACCCGATCAACGGGTTGAAGCACATCGACATCATGCGCATGTTCAACGACGATCCTGAAACCGACGCCGTCATCATGATCGGCGAAATCGGCGGACCGGACGAAGCCGAAGCCGCGATGTGGGTGAAAGCCAACATGAAGAAGCCAGTAGTCGGCTTCATCGCAGGCGTCACCGCCCCACCAGGCAAACGCATGGGCCATGCAGGTGCCCTCATCTCCGGCGGCGCAGACACAGCCGACGCCAAGCTCGCCATCATGGAAGAGTGCGGCTTCAAAATCACGCGCAACCCAGCCGAAATGGGCAAACTGCTCAAGGCGCTGTTGAAGTAAATCGATACGTCGCCGTGGCGCTTCGGCGTTACGGCTTGATCGTGAAAAAGCCCACCGCTTGGTGGGCTTTTTTATTGATGGATGCTTTAGAACGCTGGCGGCAGTCGCCGGTAGTCCGCTCTCGTCACGCGAGAGAGGGGTAGAGGAGCAGTAGCAATACCTCTCGTTCGAGCGATGTGTAGGCGAGGACATGGGAGCGCTTGGTGCGAAGCGACGCTAACTCACCACCTAAAGTCCCGAACCGAATGCTATTGCGACGGGTGCCGTCAGGTCGTCTCTGGAGTCCCGCTTTGCGAGGATGTCGTCAACTAGGCAAAGGAGGGCTTAGTCAGTCTGGACGGACGCCCAAAAGGTGCTAGCTCATGATGTGACTTCCCTCACCTAGCGGTCAGGGATTGCAGCGATGAAAGCGTTGCCGTTGAATGAGCAAAGCTAAACTGTGCCCCCCAGCAATCTGACGCGTGGTTATGCGATGACAAGACTTCTGATGTTTCGACGTGCTCTCTCTTCGTCCGCGCGACAGCTTACCGCCACGCTTCTGGCCATACTTGTCTTCATGCCGAGTGAATCGGCGTATGCAACAGCTGGGCAACTCGACCCGAGTTTTGGCGTCGACGGCGGTAAGGTCACCACCGCCATCGGTCGAAGCCGCGCGTTTGCGACCGCGACCGCGATTCAACATGATGGAAAAATAGTCGTAGCCGGGCAGTGTGAGTTTGGTGCCAACCACTTCTGCCTCGTGCGCTACAACCCCGACGGTAGCCTAGACAATGAGTTTGGGATTGCCGGCAAGGTCGTCACCGTCGAAATGGCGAGCGACCACCTCGGTGGAATCGCGCTTCAACCAGACGGAAAGATCGTGGTCGCTGGAACATGCTTCAGTTACTCGACATTTAGCTATTTCTTTTGCACTGCGCGTTACCACGCATACGGCGCGTTGGACGCCTCGTTTGGTGGCGCAGGCGTGGTGAGCGGTCGCATTGCGGCCGGAGACGATGTCGCCGCGGCCGTGACGCTTCAGTCGGATGGAAAGATCATCGTCGCAGGGAGCTGCCGGAACATTAGCAACTCCGGGTTGTGCGTGGCTCGCTACGGCGTTGACGGCGTTGCGGACGCAACGTTCAACGGTGGCGAAGTGCTTGTGACATCTTTAGGATACTTGACTGGGTATGGTGCTGGTGTCGCAGTTCTGCCCAACGGGAAAATATTGTTGTCGGGGCATTGCACGGATGGGACGAATCTAGTCTTATGTATGACGCGATTGAACCCATCTGGGGACGCCGACATCACCTTCGGCAAAAGTGGCCGTGTGTCTACGTCGCCAAGCACAGAGGCGAACGTTGAGAGTGCAGGCATCGTCGTGTTGTCCGACGGAAGGCTAGTGCAATTCGGCACTTGTCACGATGGCATGCAGGACTACTTTTGCCTTAGTCGTCACGACCCGAACGGATCCTCAGATTTGGCTTTTAATCTGAACGGAATGCAACGTAGTATTGGCAACGCAGGCGAACTCGTGCGCGCAGCTGTTGCTCAGCCGGACGGAAAGGTTTTGCTGGCTGGTCAGTGCCCCGGTCAGGTCGGTAGCCTTATCGAATATTGCATCGCACGCTTTGACGTCGACGGCTCTATCGACCCTACTTTCGGGATCGCCGGGTGGACTTTTGTTCGATTCGGTGGATCGTTGAATGTTGCGACGGGTGTCGCGCTGCAACGAGATGGGAAGGCGGTAGTGACTGGCTACTGCGACGTTCCGGATCGAGTTGAGTTTTGCGTTGCACGTCTTCTCGAGGACGACGCGCACTCGGTACCAACTGGTGGTCTCGCGTTTTGGTTCGTTCTTACGTCGCTTTTGGTTGTTGGCTCGGTGCGGCGCTTCGCCAACTCTACCGCTTCATCTGGTGAGTGATAGCTGGTCGCACTAGGAACTCACGAGGCTAGATCGGCGCTTAGGAAGAAGCCGAAGCCGCGATGTGGGTGAAAGCCAACATGAAGAAGCCAGTAGTCGGCTTCATCGCAGGCGTGACCGCCCCTCCAGGCAAACGCATGGGCCATGCAGGCGCCCTCATCTCCGCCGGCGCAGACACAGCAGACGCCAAGCTCGCCATCATGGAAGAGTGCGGATTCAAAATCACGCGCAACCCAGCCGAAATGGGTAAATTGCTCAAGGCGCTGTTGAAGTAAATCGATACGTCGCCGTGGCGCTTCGGCGTCACCGCTTGATCGTGAAAAAGCCCACCGTTTGGTGGGCTTTTTTATGCGTGAATGCGTTTGGAGTAACAGCCGACGCGTCCGAATTTTCCGTTCGCCCTGAGCACGCCGAAGGCTTGTCGTCCGACCTCCCGCCGTCATCCTCGCGCAGCGGGGATCCAGTTCGTGACCCGACGCGGCGCGTCAAGCATCACTTCCCCAGCCACCTTTCTGGATTCCCGGTTCGCGAGAATGACGCCAGATAGCAAAATGGGAACAGCTTCGAGCGTATTTTTCGTTGAAGTCGATGACCGTGGCGACGGACAAGGAAAACACGAACGCCTAAATCAGCGTTCCCTGTGTGCCAGAAGCGGCGACGTTTTCCTTCTTCGCCTTCTTGAAGGTTTGTTCGCCGCGTGACATGTCGGGGAACTGCGGGCGCGCTTTGCCCGACAGCAATCCCTCAATCGTGAGAATTTGAATCTTCGGAAACGCGCCGTGGTGAGGGCTCCAAGCGCGTTAGTCACGTGTGGCTGAATCAGTAGCCGACCGTAATGCTGCCAAGACTTCGCGCAGACGCCGTACGTCAAGCACTCGATCCGTCATTTCAATTTGGCAGTGGGTAAAGCCGCGCATTATTTCTGACAAAGTGTGCGGCTCATTTTGAGCGCTACGCTTTGTCTTACCTTCTTTGGGATCAATCACAAAGAAGTCCTGCGCGGCGGTAACGATGCGGGCCGCGTGCTCTAGCACAGCGTCGTCGGACAGCCGCCGCAGGTAGGGCGTTGCGCGGTATTCGTCCTGCCACCAACCGTAGCGCTTCTTCTCGGTAGCATTCAGTCGAGCCTCCGTACGGTTCGAGATCAACTGTTCAATGACGTGTGCCGATTCATGTCCTAGAAACGGCACACCGCCAAAGGATGCACGTTCAGGGATTAATCTATCGATCCGCAGTTTGGCGGACGGCGAGATGGGCCATCGCTGCGATGCAGCGATGAATGAAGGAATAACCGCAAGAGTGCCGCTCGACCTTCGGCGATGCGTCGCTTGAACGTACCAAATCAAATTGATTCGTTCTTGTGCATTGTCGATGTTGCGTAGCAGTTCGTGGCACTTGCGGCCGACGAGCTTTGGATCAAGTACCTCTACATCTGCATTGAGAAGCACGACGACGCCATCAGCATCAGGGCAATCAAAGATCTTACGAGTCGACGCAATTTGCTCCTTCGCTGATCGAATCGCCCCTTCAATGGATCGTGTTAGCCGCGTGTGGATACGCTGACGCAACGCGTCGCCATCAGGCAACTTAGCAAGCACCTTGCCCAATTCCGACTCGCCGAAAAATTGCGGAAAGTCTTCGTCTTTCCTACGAGCTTCAAGCACGCTCTCAATTTTCTCGGAAGGATCGACTTCCAAGCTTTTCAGCTCTACAACTATTTTCCTCTCTCCCAAAAAATAGTCCGCTCTCCTCGCGCCTCGGAATCGCTCCGGAAGCTTGATCGAATCGATTTCCTCAGCATCGGGAAGCGAGGCCATAAAAGCTTTGAAGCGGCATTCAAGTTCATTCATGACTTCAGCAGTTTACAAGTGAATCGCGGCGGGGATCGACGCAAAACGCGCGCGCTCCGTGCGCGGTCTGGGATCGATAGCGACGGGCTATCCTTGGCGATGACGGATGGTTTGCTTTTGATCCGCGCGATGCTGGGGCTTTCGGGGACGGCGTTGATCAATGGCGCAACGAACACTTCGCATCTGAACGTGCGCGACGCGCAGCAAGTTTTGACATGGATTGAATCGACGCACGGCGTGGCGTGTTTGCCGTAGCAGTGGGTTGCCGCCGCACCAAAAAAAGCGCTCCATTCGAGCGCTTTTTATTCGATCAGCTTCGGTGTTCGACGCTTAGGATTCGATCCTGCTTTTGCGCTGACTGTAGGCGCGGACTCGGCCGCGCTTCGCCTTGGCACCGAGCGACGCCAAGTCGTCGCCTACAGGCCTTAAACGAAAAGTAATGGGACGCGTACACACGCACGCGAAGGCGCGGCAGGACGACGCGTCGTCTGCGACGATGCGTCAGCGCGGAAACACCCTTGAAGCCAGCGGTTTGGGCGCGTAGTCCGGCAGGAAGCGGCATTCGTCCGACGGCGACTTACGCAGCCGCACGCAACGATCGCTGATGCCCGCAGGGGTGGGTTTCTGGCCTTTTTCGACCCAGTTCAACAACGCTTCAAACAACGGCGGATAGTGTGCGTCGCCCCAATAGCTGTGCTCGCTGGAGTCAACGAAGGTTTGCACCAAGCGCGCGCCGTTTCCGGATGCGGCCATGCGCTTTCGCAGGGTGTCGTTGCCTTCGACGAATACCGTGGCGTCGCCGATGCCGTGCCCGCTGATGACCGGCATGACGAAGCGACCGCTGTGGTCAACGTCCGCGGCAAACCGCGCCACTGCCGCCGCGTCGGCTTTGAATCGCGGCACGGCGGCGTTGAGCGCGACGTCGTTGGCTGAGCCCACGTAGCGCACACCGTCGTTACCAAACGGGCTGACACCGCCATTTTTCGAAACCACGTCGCGTAGGGTGAAGGTCGCCCAGTTGAGGTGGCTGATGACGGACCGTTCCGGGATTTTTAGAACGTCGACGATGGTCTTGAGCCGCTGCGCTTGCGCGGGGGTGCGCTGGGCGGCGGGTTTACGTACGGCTAGGCATTCGTCGGCGCGATTTGCCAGTTCTGCCGCCGTCAGTTTGCTATCGCTCGGCAGGCCCAGCGCGAGCGCGTATTGCGGCTCGTCCGGGCGTGGGTGGTTGTTGCACAAGTGCTGGTAAATGGCGCGCAGGTCGAGCCTGAAATCGTAAGTGGCCGGGCCAGCCACGACGCCACTGGTGAGCAACATACCGTCCCACGATTTTGGGAACAGCTCGGCTGTGCGCGTAGCGACCATGCCGCCCCACGACTGCCCATGCAGCAAGGTGACGCGAGGCTTGGCCACATGCGTGACAAAGATTTTGCGCACCCGCTCGGTGTCTTCGGCTGCGGTGGTGACTGCAAAACCGCCTTGGCGGAACACTGAGCCTGCCCACGCATGGCCCTCGCGCACGGTGATGGCCCAGCGCTTGATGTCCTCGTCAGCCCGCTCGGCCTTCGGCGTGCCCAGTGGTGGGCCGCCATGCGCGTGCACGACCAACACGCCGCTCCACTTCGCGGGCATCACGATCAGGTAATGCGAGGCCGCGGAGTCTTTGCCGCGCAGACATCGCGCGCCGTCGGGTACTCCCGCCGGGCAGGCAAGTGCTTGTGGCGCAGCTTCGGTCGGAGCCGACGGTGCGGGTGCTGTGCTGGCGCAACCCGCGAAGACCAGAACCGAGGCACCCATTAGGGCTAATCGAACACGCAGTGGATGTTTCATATTGACTGGCAGGTTAGGTGTTGGGGGGCAATGTTGTTCGCCCGGAGTGTAGGCGACGACTTGTCGTCGCTCGGTGCGCTAGGCAAGCGCGACCGAGTCCGCGCGTACAACTTGGTTAAACGAAGGGTATGGATTCCGGTGGCGATGACGACGGTCGGTTGATGTGAACTCGGTTGCAGAGCGGTGTTGTGAAGCTACTTACTAGTCGCGCCCACGGGCGGTGGTCGCATGACACGACGCAGTTGACCGTCGGCGATGTTCAGCAGACGATTCGCTGCGAAGCTGTTTTGCGAGTCTGGCTCCAGCGCGGCACTGACCAACGCAGCTAGCGGTTGATTCATCGTCACGTAGAACGCGCCGGACGTCGGCGTCAGTTGTCGTGGTTTTGTTTGCACTCGCAGCACGCGGATACCGCCTTGGTCGTCGGCGATTGCGCCGCGTGCATCTTGGCGCTTTCCGCTCTGCTCTGTTTCGACAACGTAGTCTTCCACGTCCCACAATGGCTGAGCCGAGTCGACACCGATTCCGACCTTAGTCACTTCAATACCCAGAGCGCGCAACCGGCGTACCGCCGCGTGTTGCTCGGCACCGATAAGGTAACCACAGGGCCTCGCGCGTTCGCGCTCAATTTCTAGCTGGTGAGATGATCGCCAGAGCACATCCACATCACGAGGCTCGCCCGTTTTAGCGTCGAGAAAGTTCAGGTTACGACGCTGTGCCGTCTGCCGCACTACCACCGCGAGGTTGCCCGTGCAAGCTTGCGCCGCTGCGCCTGCGCCGGCGTCTCGCTGCAAGCGCACGAGGGACGCGCCTTCCGCAGCGGCGGTTTCGATGACAGCCATTGATGCCAGCACATGCGACTCAACGCGTCGCGCGAGATGGGCGCGGCCAATACCCACGCCGCGCGTCTCTAACAACAGGCTGATGGCGTTGCGCAGACCGCCCACATTGCGGCCCGTATCGACATTGACGCCACCCATCGCCACCGACAAGTCTTTAGCGTCCGTCGATGACGTGTGATAGTCGTCCACGCGATGGCCCGCTGCTTCGAGCGCGGTGCGGGCAGCTGTGAGATAGCGGCCCTGTGCGACCTGCACCGATGGACTCAAGTTGCCCACCGTCGCCGCCTGCAATAAGGCGTCGGCGCGCATAACGGCACCGAACTTGCTGACCCAACGGCCCGCCACCGTGAACTCGTGAAGATCGAGCACCACCTGTGGCGCATATCGCAGCACAGCGTTGGTGATGGCCTGCACTTCTGGGGTGCGAATGAGCAGATGGTCGCGATTGACATCGATACCAATGGCTGATTCACGCCCAAAGCGCTCCGCGGCGTCCGGGTTTGCACGCGGCATGACCAACACATTGACGCGATCTAGCAAGGCGGCGCGTTCGGTAGCTAAGCGCTGCACAAGCACCAGTGCTGCCTCGCCGCCCGCCGGCTCGTTGCCATGCTGCTGCGCGAGTAGCAACACGGTTGGCAAGTTGGCGTCGAAGCCACGCGGCCCCGTCAGCACCGCCAACGCCATCGCGCGACCTTGCTGTGATCGACCAACGATTTCAACCGACACCCGCTCAGAGCGCAGCGCCAATTCGTCGATGAACTTGAAAACTTCCGCGTGAGACGTGAAGTCCTGACGACCGGACGCGAACGCTGGCGACGTAAACGGCTTTGCTGGGTCGGGAAACTGGCGCGCTACGGCCTCAGCTTCGACAACGACCTTGCTAGGCTCGAACTGCGCAAGCGCCACGCTCGGCAAAGTCAACAGTAGCGCTGCAAAGACTTTGCAGCGCACGGTGCGAGGCCACCCCCGCGCGTAACTATCGTTCATCATAGCGAGCCGGTTTCGGTTAAGCGCTACGGATTAGAAATTGTGCCGCACGCCCGCGCCAATAGCACGCACGCGAACGTTGCTGCGGCTGGAATCGATGCCGTCGTTGTCAAAGAACAGTTGCAGATCCGTACGCTTCGACAAGAAATACTGGTAGCTTAGTTGCTGGCGCTTGCGGTCACCGGTCAGCGATGACTGCACGTCACGTTGCATCAGGTTCAGCACTAATTTGTGAGGGCCTACTGTGTACGCGGCACCCAGCATGGAGTACTGCACATCGCGCCGGGTTGTCGCTGTGTTTTTGTAGCGGTCTACGCCGCCGAGCACGTAAAGCTCTAGTCCGGGCAAGGCTTCGTAATTCAACCCCGCCTGCCATTTGTCTTCAAACGAGTTGTTGGTCAAGCCGCCCTTTCGGCTGTCCTTGGCGTAGCCCAATGCGGCCTTGAACTTTCCAGCTTGGTAGTTCAAACCCGTGTCCCACGAACGCAGCGCGTCCTCAGCCTCGGTAGCAGTGCCCGCACCGCCCAAGTAGACGCGCGTTCGCAGACTCAGGCCAGACCAATCGGGGCTCGCGTAACCGAGACTGTTTGAAGTGCGATTGCGCGCATTTTGCATTGAGGTGCTAGTAGCCGTGGCGCCCGCGTCGTTCGGTGCAAAGTGGGTGAGTGAGACGATTTGCGAGTACAGCGGCGAGCCGGTTGGGTTGGCCGAGTCAAGGCGTCCAATCGCCACCGTACCCCAATTGCCACGCAACCCGACGTAAGTGTTGCGATACGCTGGATTTGTCGCAGCGCCCGTATCAGCGTTCAGGCCCATCTCCATCCCAAACAATGCCTGCATTCCGCCCCCCAAATCTTCTACGCCGCGCATTCCGAAGCGTGACGCGTTGTCCCTTACTTCAAGCAACTTGCCGCTACCGGCGGTGTCGATTTGGTTGACGGTTAGCGCGAGGCGACCGTACAGGGTGACGGTCTGAGCGTTACTCGTTACAGCGGTCAGGCTCAGGCAGGTGAGCGCGGTCAATGCCAGTGGAGAGCGGAGAAGCATGAAGTAGTCCTTGATGATGGGTTGGGCACGAAGGTGCGTAAGGTTTGAAGTACGTAACAAAAAAGATTTTGAAAGAAGTGGAGCTGCGCTGACGCTCAATGCGTCGCATCTGCGCGAGCTGCGGGGTTAACGTGATCTCCCGCGCCAGGCGCAATGGGTGGGTGTTCGCGCAACGACTGCTCGAAGGCGCGAATCATCTTGCGCATTGGCCCGCGAACCCAGCCGTCTTCCATTGCGACGTCGGTTTCTTCTTTCGGGTCACGCTTGATGTTGAAGAGCCACGGCGTTTCAAGATGGCGTGTGCCGTCGTTGGGTTCTTTTTCGAAAATCATGTGCAGCTTCCAGTGTCGCCACTTGACCGCTCTTAGCTCGCTTTTGATGTAGAAGAGAAAACCTTCGCGCGCTGAATGGTCAGACTCTCCGGTCCACAAATCCAGTTGATCGACGCCGTCGATCGGACGGTCGGACGGCAGTTCGCCGCCACCGGCGCGAATGACCGTCGAAAACAGATCGGTCACATGAATCGTTTCGTCGGTCACCCGCCCCTGCGCAACGCGCCCCGGCCAGCGAACGATCAGTGGCACGCGCAGGCCACCCTCCATCGCGGTGTGATACGTCCCGGTCCACGGGCCGGCCGTGCCGCGCCACGGCTTTCGAAATTCGGGGCCGTTGTCGCTGGCGAAAATGAATAGCGTTTCATCGGCAATGCCCAACGCATCAACCGCATCAATTATTTGCCCCACCCGGTGATCCATTTCGATCATCGAGTCCGCAAAGTCGCCGACAGCGCTTCGTCCCGCGAAGTCAGGGTGCGGCAACGTCGGGAAGTGCAGGTGGGTGAGCGGTACGTAGGCGAAAAATGGCTGCTTGCTGGCCGCTTGTCGACGCATGAAATCGATGGTTTTGTCGGTCAACTCGCTGTCAATCAAACGACGTTTTGCGAGGTCGTATGGTGCGACGTTCTTCGCGGGCTGCCCTGCAAAGCCTTCCATCACGTACGGCACATCGACAACGGTCGGGTCGAAGCCGTGGGCGCTGGTGAACATCGACTCATTGGTGGTGCGAGGAATGCCGTACCACTCATCAAAGCCGCGCTGGTGCGGGAACCGGCCGTCGCGGTCTCCGAGGTGCCACTTACCGAACATGCCCGTTGCGTAACCCGCTTCCTTCAAAATTTGCGGTAGCGTGCGCTCCCACGGGTGAATGCCTTGAGGCAGCCCGGCCGGAACCGATTGGACTGCGCCAGTGCGAATCGGGTGTCGCCCGGTCATCAGCGCGGAGCGGGTGGGTACGCAGTCGCTTTCGACATTGAAGTTTTGAAAGCGCATGCCTTGCAGCGCCAGCGCGTCGATGCGTGGCGTCGGTGCGCCGCGCAACGCGCCGCCACCATAGCAGCCGAGCTCGCCCCAGCCTAAGTTGTCGGCCAAGACGAGAACAATGTTGTGGCGTTTTTCGGTAGTCATGTTCAGTCCAGCGAAATCTGGCGTTCCTTGATGATTTTCGCTAAGCGTTCACGATCCTGAAGCATCCGTTTTTGAAACACGTCCGGCGGCGTTGCCACGATGTCCATCGAGGCACCCGCGAAACGCTGCTTGAGCGAAGGCTCAGCCAACGACTCCTCGACCACGCGGCGTAGGCGCGCCAACACGGCGGGCGGCGTTCCTTCGACGGCAAACAGCGCGGACCACTGGGGCACATCGAGCTCTCCGGCACCGCTTTCGGCCAGCGTGGGAACCTCGGGAAGCATCGGCGAGCGCGCACGCGTACTCACCGCGAGTGCGACCAATCGACCCGACTTGATGTGCGGCATCACCGTAGCCGCGCCGAGCACCGCTACCGTCACTTGGCCCGCGATGACGTCGTTGACCGCTTGCCCGCCACCTTTGTACGGAACATGCAGGAGATCAATGCCCATTGCGCGGGAAAACTGTTCGCCAAGCAAGTGTTGGATGGAGCCTTGTCCGGAGCTTGCGTAGGGCACTTGATTGGGCTTGCTGCGCGCAAGTGCGGTGAGATCTTTCATCGTCTTAAGCCCCGACGCGGGCGACGTCACGACGACGATGGGCTGATAAGACAAGACCGCGACGGGCGTGAACGACTTGGTCAAGTCCCAGCTCGTGGTTCTAAAAAGCGGAATCAGTGACACCGAGTCAGAAGCCACCAAAAAAGTGTGTTGATCTTTCGGCGCCCGCAGCATCGCCTCAACGCCCACCGCGCCGTTGGCGCCGGGCTTGTTGTCCACCAATACCGATTGCCCCAACCGATGGCGAACGCCGTCGGCGACCAGACGCGCGGCCACGTCGTTCGAACCGCCTGCAGGGAACGGTACGACGAAGGTCAGCGACTTCGACGGCCAGTCTTGCGCAAATCCGGACGCTGGCAACAGCGCGAGGACACCCAAAAACAAACAGGCGCTGCGGCGCAAATGAAAAAAGCGGTGCGATGGCATGACAAATCCTTGTGTGTAACCCGCAGTCTATTGTCTTAACATCAACGAATGCACAGTCTTACTGACAGTAACATCAGCAAATGCTGAAGTATTGAGAGTTCAGAATGAGTTCGTCGCGGCTAGATCATCTACGTATTAAGCAGCTGAAATTCGTTGGTTTACTGGCGTCACTCGGCTCGCTCGCGGCAACGGCTGAGCATCTGTCGATGACGGCATCGGCGGCGAGCATGATGCTCAAAGAAATCGAAGGCATCTTTAACGTCAAGCTGTTTCGACGGCAGGGACGAGGCATGACCCTGACCGAACACGGGCGCGCGCTGCTACCGCGATGCCAGACCGTGTTGGGCGAGGTCGGGGCCATGCGCGCGTCGCTACAGGGCGCGGAAGCGCCGTTGTTGCGCATCGGGGCGTTTCCACACACCACCACGACGGTGCTACCAAAAATCGTGAGAGACCTGATCTCCGGCGCGCCCGCTTGGCGGCTTCAGCTTTTCGAGCAAAGTGCAGAGGATTTGTTGGAGCGCCTGCTTGCCGGGGAGATTGATTTAATGCTGGGCCGACTCCCAAGACGAGCGGCCAGCAGCAATTTTGTCGCCGACTTGACGCAACGCGTGCTCTACGAAGGAAGCCTCGCCGTTGTGAGTCGACGCAAACATCCGCTGGTGCGTCAACGTCCGCTGCCGCTGGCGGCGCTGCTGGACTGGCCGTGGGTTCTGCCCCCGGAGCAGTCCACCACTCGCGTCGCCGTCATGGACGCATTCCTGCGGCAAGGACTCACGCCGCCCGTTCCCGTGGTGGAGGCACCATCTTATTTTTACGGCCTGTCGTTGCTGGCCGACTCCGATTTGCTGACGTGCTGCGCCAGCTCACCAGGGTTGGAGAACGACAAGAACTTCTCGATACTTCCCGTTGAAGTGAGCCTGAATGCGACGCCCGTTGCGATGATCTGGCGGAAAAGCTCTGCGGAGGCACAACGTGCCGTCGATCAGCTCGATAGGTTAGCGGCGTCCAGTCCTGCGTGGCTTGGATAGCCGGTTGCGGGTAGCGCGTCCTGTGCGCAGTCACGCCATCGCGGAAGAAAGCCGCCGAACTTTGCATCCAATCGACTAACAGCTTTTATGCATTTTCAAGCTGAATCGACATCCAGGTGGTCGATACAAGAAATTTTATTAATAAGTCGACATAGCAATAAATAGTGCTGTAGCGACCACCCGACTGTCGATAGCACTCAAAAGCTATAGGTTTTAGGATGCGCAATAATCTGCGCGTGTCGCAATTCGCGTGCGCATTGCGTAATGCAGTACGTGAGATTGCAAAACATCCCGAGAGATTTCAAGTGAAGCAAACAGAACGAAACGGGTGGGCGAAACTGAGTCGCGTGATGGCAGTGAGCGCGTGGCTGGGTGCCTCCGCGCTCGTCGTCGCCGCGCCAGGCGACCTGGACATCGCGGGCTTTAACGCCGCTGATCCGGTTGTCACCCATCGCGGCAAAGCGTTGGCGCGGCCCGGACGCTCAAACGCGGCGGTGGACAACGGGCGCGGCGTGGCGCGGCAAGCGGACGGCAAGCTCCTAGTGGCGGGAAGTTGCAGTGGGCTGTTGACATCGAAGCTTTGCGTGGTGCGCTTCAATGCCAACGGCACGCCGGACCTGACCTTCAATCCCGACGCGACCCAAGGCGGCACGCAACCCGATTTGCAGGCGGGCGAGCTCATCATCGAAATCACGCCGAGCCAAAGCTTGTTCGGTATGGTTGCGGTGCAGGCGGATCAGAAGATCATCGTGGGCGGCACGTGCAGCAATTTGACCAGCGGTTACTTCGATTTTTGCCTCGTGCGGCTGCACCCGGACGCGAGCATCGACACCAGCTTCAACGCAGCGGGCGTGACGCCGGGGATCGCGACTGTCGCGCCGGGCAATTTCTACAACGTTGCACGCGGCCTGATGCTCCAGCCCGACGGCAAGATCGTGCTTGTCGGCTCCTGCGGCGCAACGATTGTGGCCACCGCGATGTGCATCTCGCGCCACAACGCCAACGGCACGCTCGATACGAGCTTCAACCCCGGCGGCGCGGTGCCGGGGACGCGTATCGAGACTATCGGTAACAGCAACGACTCGTATGCGATGTCGGCAGCGCGACAAAGCGACGGCAAACTCGTGGTGGCTGGCACCTGCGTCAACAACAGCAACAGCGAGTTTTGCCTGATTCGCTTGTCGGACACGGGCGTGCTCGACACCACGAGCTTCGGAACCAGCGGCACCGGCGGCAAAGTCATCACCGCGCTCAACACCGATGAGGACGCCGCCACATCGGTGGCGATCCAGCCCGACGGCAAAATCGTGGTCGCAGGCGCATGTTCGTCGGGCGGCGTGTTTAGCAGCAACGGCGCGACAAAGTTTTGCGTAGCGCGCTACAACACGAATGGCACCCTCGACACGGCGGGTTTCAACGCAGCGGCACCGGTGGTGGCGGATCGCGGCAAGCAAATGTTTGCGTTCGACTCGGATTACGACGGCGTGAACGCAGTGTTCGTGCAGCCCGATGGCAAGATTATGTTGGCCGGCCGTTGTCGCGCCGACCCGATGACGGGGACGGGTGTGTTTTGCAGCGCGCGGTTGCTCACTGACGGCAGTCTCGACGCGTCGTGGGGCGCGGCGGGGAAAGCAATTCAACCCAGCATCGCCAACGAGCGCGACCTGACCTACGCAGCGATGTTGCAACCCGACGGTGACTTGGTGCTCGCGGGCAATTGTTTTCGCGGCGCGCCGGACGCATTTTGCGTGGCGCGGTTCACCGGCGGGCCATTCGTTCCACCAGCGTGCACACTCAACGTCGATGGCAACGGCTTTGTCGACGCGGCGACTGACGGGGCGTTAATCGTCCGCTATTTGCTCGGGTTTCGTGGGAGCGCGCTCACCACTGGCGCGCTCGGTGGAAGTCCGGCACGCACGGGCGCAACGCTTGAGGCATGGATCGCCGGACTCGACCTTGATGCGGACGGCGACGGCGGCCCAGCGCGCGCCGCGACCGACGGCGTGCTGCTACTTCGCGCCATGCTGGGGCTCACGGGTAGCGCACTCACGCAAGGCGTCACCAACGCGCCATCCGCAACGCGCAACGCGGCGCAAATCGTGACGTGGATTCAGCAAACGCATGGCGTAGCGTGTTTGCCGACCTCTTGATTTTTCGAAATCGGCACAACAAAAAAAGCCCCGCGAGCGGGGCTTTTTTCTGGACGACGAGCGCTTTTTAGCCGCGCGCTGGGCCGTGGCCCATACCGTGGCCACGCCCCATGCCTTTACGCATGTCTTTGAGTTTGGCTTGCTCATCGGGCGTGAGCACGCTGGCGAGCTTGGCCTTCGTCGCTTCGCCGATGGCCTTCATCTGCGCGTGCGCGGCTTCGCGTGCGGCAGCGTCACCACGTTTGTCTTTCATCGACGCGAACACCGCTTGGCGCTGGCTTTTCGCTTCGGTCATGATGGCCGTGACTTGTGCGCCGCGGGTGGCGTCGAGGTTTAGCGCTTTGACGATGCGCTCGCCGGGTTGGTGGTTGCCGTGGCCCATGCCGGGGCCCGCAAAAGCGGCACCCGCAGCGACGAACATGGCGACAGCAACAGCGGTTTTGATAAGTTTCATAGCAGTCTCTCTTTCGGTCTAGTCTGATTCAATCTTTTTGGGAGGGAACAGGGCGGTGGTGGCTTTGTTGCCGTTTGCGCCATGTAAAGATTAGAACGCGCCAGCGCCCAAAAGATCACGATTTTGGCGGAATGCTTTGTAAGCATTTGTGTGCGAAGGCGCGTCGGATGGAGTGGGGCGACGATGCCGGGACGGCACATTTGGCAGCCAATTTCCAAGAAAAATCCGACCAAAACGGCGCGATTTGGTCGTGTGTTGCGTCTTTCGTGAGACGGACTATTTCAAAAAACACCAAAGAAAGCGAGGTAAAAATGTTTGTTGCAGCCTACAACCCAAGTCGAAATTGGGCAGCGATTGTCGTGTTCGTTGCGATGACTTTTTTGGGCACGGCCCACGCCCAGCCCGGTTTGCTCGACACCAGTTTCGGTAGCGGCGGCTCGTACGTTTCGGGCGTCGCGCTGAGCGATTCGGTGCGCGCGTTGGCGCTGCAAAGCGATGGCAAATCCATCCTCGCTGGCAACTGCGGCTCGGTGCTTCCAGCGACTTCGTTTTGCGTGACGCGGCTCACTGCGGCGGGCACCGTAGACACGTCATTTAACGGTACAGGCAAAGCGTTCTTGACGATGGGCGGCTCCAGCTCGACCCTCGAATCGGTGGTTGTGCAACCTGACGGGAAGATTGTTGTTGCTGGCAATTGCACGGTGAGCTCCGCGCCGCGCTGGTGTGTCGCGCGCCTCATGCCCGACGGGACGATGGACGCGAGCTTCGGCTCGGGTGGGAAAGCGTATTTCGCGGTGTACACCGGCGCGGGGCAGTCGAGCTCAGCGGCGGCAGTTGCGGTGCAATCGGGCAAGCTATTGGTCGCGGGTACATGCACCAGTTCGGCCTCTGACGCCGGTGTTTGCGCCATTCGCGTCAACGCCGACGGTACCCAAGACGTGCCGTGGACCTCGGGCGGATTAGCCTACTCGGGCTACCCATTTCATGTGTTGACGGCTCGCCGCATCGTCGTGCTGAACGACGGGCGATTTCTCATCGCCAGCAACGACGTGGACACTTTTAACGCCTCTCCGAGCCGCTTCAATCTGGCGCGGTTCCTCGCCAACGGCACCGTAGACAGCTCATACGGCAATGTGATGTTCGGTCCTGGGCATCTCGTTCCGGCCATGTCGAACGGCTCAAACTCCGTTTTCTCGGTCGCGCTGCAGCCGGACGATAAGGTCGTGATGGCGGGGCGTTGTGAATCAACAGCCAACGACGGCAACTTCAAATTTTGCATGGCGCGCGCCACGCAAAACGGCGACCCGTTGAACAATATCCCGTGGGTGGATTTCGCGCTGGTGTTGAGCGCGCACAACTCCTTGCTCCCGAACAAGCCCGTCCACGTTGCGCTGCAAGGGGACGGGCGGATCGTGTTGGCGGGCACCTGTCGCGAGTTCCCGGAATTTTCCATGACGCTCGCCGAGACCGTGTGCGTGCGCCGCTATTGGCCCACCGGCGCATTCGATGATTCGCTCGCAGAGGCACCCAACCCGGCAGCCACGCTTGCGGCGACGGCCGACGGTGGTGCCGTAGTGCAACGCGACAGCAAAATTCTTGTCGCAGGTGCAACCGTGACACCCACCGATAAAACCGGCATGCGCTTTATTGGCGGGCCGCTGAGCTACCGCGCATGTTCGCTAGATATGGACGGAGACGGCGTGACGACGGCCACCATCGACGGCCTCATCAGCACGCGCGTGATGCTGGGCTTGACCGGCACGGCGGTAACCACTGGCATTACCTTGCCGGCCGCCGCGACGCGAACGAACTGGACCGCGATTCGCAATTTCTTGGTGACGCACTGCGAAATGAACTTGCCGTGATCGTCGGCGGTGCTCTGACAAGGCTGCACATACAGCTTATATGCAAAAACACGCTCTAACGACCGCCCGGCGGTCGTTAGACGCCAAAAAACCTTAAAGTCGACCGCGGCGACAATCTATCTTCTCGGTGGCTTTTCTGGCGCGGCGCACGAGGACGCTGTGGACTGCAAAATCGCACATCGCCGGTAAGTTCATTTAGCTAGCGGCGCGCTTGAGCCGCGGCGTAACGATCAGCTCAAACCTAATGGTCAGTAGCGTCGTCGGCGATGTGCGTTGGGTGTGTTGACCCAGCGGCCCCCAGAAGGTTAAGTATCTCTCCCACGACGGCATTGGGGCGGTCGCGATAAGACTCGACGATATGGTGAGCTGTTTCGGTGTAGAGCGGGTGTCGCAGTTCGTAGAGTTGTCGCAGTCTCGCCAGCGGATCAGTCACCATCAATAGTGGCCGGTCGCGGTTGCGGCGCACGCGTTCGTACGAAGTTTCTGGCGTTGAGTGTAGATAAATGGTCGTTCCGCGTGAATGGAGGAAGCGCCGACTGTTTTCGTCTAATACCGCCCCACCGCCTGTGCCCAGAATGATTCCGTCGCGCTGCGTCAACTCCTCAATCATCGCGGCCTCGCGGGCGCGGAACGCGGCCTCACCTTCGATTTCAAAAATGGTCGCTACGCTCACGCCCGTGCGCTGCTCAAGCTCGTGATCGGAGTCGATGAACGGCAAAGCAACGCGCTTGGCGAGCAGCTGGCCAATGGTCGTCTTGCCCGACCCCATCAGTCCAATTAGAAATATTTTCTTAACGCTCACGTCGACTCACTATTGACCAAAAAAAACGCGGCAACCGCCGCGTTTTTAGGAGCGGTGAACCCGCTAAATGCTAGTTTACTGTCCCAGCAGTATCGGCAATAACCTTAGGCGTCAGGAAGATCAGCAACTCCTGCTTGTCGCTGCCGCGATTGGTACGCTTAAACAGATTGCCCACGCCTGGCAGATCGCCGAGGACGGGTACTTTGTCGGTCGAATCAGTAATCGTCTCTTCGTAGACGCCACCGAGCACAGCCGTGTCGCCGTTGTTTACGATGACTTTAGTTGAGATTCGACGCGTGTTAACGATGGGGCTACCGTCTTGGAAACCTGCGATTGAGTCTTTTTTCACTTCAACGTCGAGAATAACGCGGCCGTCAGGCGTGACCTGCGGCGTTACGTCAAGGCCCAATACTGCTTTGATAGTAATCGCGGACGACTGGCCGCCCACGCCACCAGAAACACGCAACGTGTACTCCTGGCCCTGCGAAATGGACGCTTTCTGATTGTTAGCGGTCACGACGCGCGGGCTCGAAATCACCTTGCCGCGGTTAGCCGCTTCGGCGGCGGACAATTCAAGATTCACCAGATTGCCGTTGCCAAGGTTAAGAAACGTCATCGCGAGCGTACCGGCAGGATTCGTGACCGGCAGATTGACGTTGTACGGCACGGAATTGATGTATTCGCCAGTCACACCACCAGTCGTAGTGTCGGGCTTAATGCGCCAGTAGTAACTCGATGGCGAGAAACCTGTCGCAATGCCCGTGCCGGGAATATTGGCTTGATTCGGGTCGCCAGAAGGTGTTCCAGAGATGCCGATGTTTCGACCGTTGTTGTAAATGCCAGCGCCAACACCGAAACGAGCGCCGAGTTGTCGACTAAATTTATCGTCTGCGATGACCACACGCGCTTCAATCAACACCTGCTTGACAGAAATGTCGATCCGCTGAATCAACGCACGTACCTCCGCGAGCTTCGACGGCGTGTCTTGTACGACTAGGATGTTGGTGCGTGCGTCGACTGAAACGTTGCCGCGCTTCGACAATACACCACCCGTGGCCCCTGCACCAGCGGCTCCGGCTCCTCCGCCGCTAGGCTTGAGCATCAGTCGAACGTCTTCTGCCTTCTGATAGTTGAGCTGGAAGATTTCGGTGCGTAGCGGCTCGATGTCTGCCACCTGCGCCTTGGCTTCGAGTTCCTGCTTTTCTTTGAGCGCCAACTCTTCCTTAGGCGCGATCCAGACCACGTTTCCGTTTTTGCGCATATCAAGGGAGCGCGCTTGCATCACTAAATCGAGCGCCTGATCCCAAGGCACATCTTTCAGGCGAAGCGTCACGTTTCCGGTAACGGTGTCGGAAACAATGATGTTCAGTCCCGTGAAATCGCCAATCACTTGGAGCACCGACCGAACGGCGATATCTTGGAAATTGAGCGAAAGCTTCTCGCCTTTGTAACCAACCCGTGTGCCTTGCGTCAGTTTGTTAGGGTCCTCAACAATCGGTTTGACTTCAATAATCAAGCGATTGTCGGTTTGGTAGGCCGAGTGCTCCCAGAGCCCGCGCGGCTCGATGACCATTCGCGTATTGCTTCCTTGTGCAAACGTATCAATCTGCACAACGGGCGTTCCGAAATCAGACACGTCTAACTTACGTTCGAGATTGCGAGGAACCTGCGTCCGCAGGAAGTCCACGACAAGCGTCTTTCCTTGCGGCTTGATGTCCACGCCCGCATTGGGATCAGATAAGTCGACTATGATTCGGCCTTCGCCACCAGGGCCGCGCCGGAAATCGACATCACGTAAACCAAAGGTCACGCCCTCAGTTTTTGTTGCCCCAGTGAAACGCCCCGCTTCGGGTGCAGATTCTGCAACCGCCGTACCCGGCGCATCAAACAGCGCGACCGAAAGCTTCTTCCCGTCGGATTTAACGTCATACGCTTGCGACTTTGTGAGGTTGAGCACGACGCGCGTACGGCCCTGCGCCTGAACGACGTTGTAGCTGCGCAGCACGGAGTCCGTCACTTCGTTGGTCGCTTTGCCAACGCTTGTGGTGTTTGGGAAATCCAACACCAAGCGAGGCGGTGTTGCGATGGCGAACACCGACGGAACGGCCGCTGGCGCTTCTTTTAAGGAAAAGGTCAGCGTGGTTCGTCCCGCTGCACCCTTTGCAACCGCTACGTCCTCAATGACGTTTTGCCCAAATGACGGACTGGCAATCAGAATGCCGCCTAGCACGCCTGCGACGAACGACGTTCGACTCCTCTCGCGAATAACACGCAATAGTTGGTGGACGTTCATTTACTTTGCTCCCGCTCTTGCAGCATCATCTTGGTTTGGCGTTCGGCCCAATCGCCTGCACCATCCTGAAATAGTTCTTTCATCGTGACTTCACTGTCGCTGATCGCCGTGATGACACCGAAATTTTGGCCCGCGTGGTTGCCCTGTCGCGCCTGAAACACTCTGTTATCGCTGGTCTTGATGAGCGCAACGACGGTGCGTCCACGCTGAAGCGTTCCAACCATCGCCAACGACTCAAGCGGAAAAGCCTCCAACGCTTCCTTGCGACGCGTTGTATCCGGCGCATTCGCCCCCTTGCCGGTCTCTATCTTGCGTGGCTTGAACGGATCAGCTTGGTCGAATGCGTTGTACGCAAATGGCTCATACGGGCGCATGGCGGGAATCACATCGATTTTCCCGCGCGCGTTTGCACCTTGCTCAGCCATCCAACTGCGTAAATCTTCGTCGCCCGACGCAGCGCATCCAGTCAAGAACGTTACGACACAAACTGCGACCAGCGCGCCGAACTTAGATTTAAGGTGCTTCACTTTGCCACCTTCGCCGCTTCTTTTGCCTTGCGCTGGGCCGCGACTTCGTCGTCGTCCAAGTAGCGGAAGGTCTTGGCCACGGCCTCCATCGTCAAGGTTTGATCTTTCGCATCTTTATTGATGATGGCAATATCGTTAAGCGTCACGATTCGCGATAACTGCGAAACGTCGCTCGTAAACGCCGCAATGTCGTGGTAGCTACCGGTTACGCGTACGTCAACGGGTTGTTCCGCGTAGAAGTCCTGCAGCCGTTCGGCGCTTGGCTTGAAAAGATCAAATTGCAGACCGCGCCCAAGCCCAGCTTGGTTGATGTCGGACAGCAATGCATCCATTTCAAGCTTACTCGGCAACTGCCGTAACAAAGCGCCGAACTGCTGCTCAACTTCCTTGAGCTGCTGCACGTAGAGGTCAAGATTGATAGCTTGCCCTTTTTTGGCGGTGTACTCTTGACGCAGCGTCTCTTCCTGTTTTTTCTTGGCTTCAAGCTCGTCGTACTGCGGCATCCATCCCAAGTAGGCGGCAAGCCCAGTCAGCAACAAAAACAACAGCGCCACTGCACCGTATTTTGCTGGCGCGGGCCAGATCCCAATATCTTTGGGATTCAGGCGTTTTAATTCGTCCCAAGTCATTATTCGCCTTATTTCGTAATAGCTTGCATGACCTTCGTGCGCGCATCAGGTGCAGGCGCGGCCGCAGGAGCTCCGGCAACAGGTCGTTTGACGGTCGGCGCGACTTCAAGCCCTTTGAGCGACACATTGAGGCTGAACTCGTTGATACGCTGTTGATTCTTGTCGTTCACGTTTTTAATTTCGACCAGTTGCGCATTTTGTAGATACGGCGATGCGTCTAGGTTTCGCATCAACGTAGAAACACGGGCGTTCGACTGTGCTAATCCGACGATGTTGACGGTTTGTCCGGTTTGTTTCACCGACTTGAGAAAAACGCCGTCTGGTAGCTGGCGAACCAGTTGATCCATCAACTTTACCGACGCGCCGCGATTAACTTGAAGCGTCTCCACAACCTGTTTCCGCGCGATCAGCGCCGACGTCTGATCTTTCAGCTTCTTGATCTCCTCGATTTGCTCGGAGAGCTTCTTGTTCTCAGAAACGAGGATGTCGTTACGGCGTTGTTGATTAGTAATGCTCTCATCGAGAATTAACTTGCCAAGATACCAAAGTGCGGCGGCACCAAAAACGGCGCCCAGAAGAATAAAGTTGAACTCGCGCTTTTTAAGCGCGCGTTTGGCCTCGCGGTGAGGCAGCAGGTTAATGCGAATCATGCGTCAAACCTCCGCATCGCTAGCCCACACGCGACAAGGAGCGAAGGCGCGTCCGCGGCGAGTTGACGCGATTTCACGCCGGGGCTGAGCGTCATTTCCGAAAACGGATTGGCCACGGATGCGATCACATTAGTGCGGCGTGACACCGCATCGGATAAACCGGGTAACGAGGCGCAGCCACCGCCGAGCAACATGTAGTCAAGCTGACCTTGTGCGCTGGATGTCAAGAAAAACTGCAATGCGCGCGCAGCTTCAATCGCCAAGGTGTCTACGTAGGGGCGCAAGACGTCGTTGTCGTAGTTCGCGGGCAAATTGCCGGAGCGCTTCGCCGCTTCGGCTTCGTCACCGGTCATGTTGTAAGCGCGCTGGATTTCTTGCGTAAGCTGATTGCCGCCAAACGGACTTTCACGCATGAAAATCTGTTCATCGTTTCTGAATACGTAGAAACGCGTTGATGTTGCGCCCACGTCCAACACACCAATGTTCTGGTCGATGCCTTTGCCGGGAAGCGCCTCGGCCATGAGTTCGTAGGCGCCCATCACTGCCATGGCTTCGACGTCCATGACCGCCGGCTTGAGCCCTGCCGACTCAAGCGCGGCCACGCGATCTTCAACTTTTTCACGGCGGGCGGCGGCGATCAATACTTCCACCTGCGTGTCGTCGTTCGGGACAGCCCCAATGACGGCGAAATCCAGATTCACCTCGTCAAGCGCGAATGGGATGTACTGGTTGGCCTCCCCTTCCACTGCTTGCTCTAGGTCGTCTTCTCGCTCGGTGGCGGGCAGCGTGATGCGCTTGGTGATCACCATACTCGTGGGGAGCGCGGCGGCGGCAGCTTTGGTGCGCGAGCCCAATTTGCGAAGCGCGCGCTCAATGGCAGCACCCACCGCCTCGATGTTGGCGACATTGCCGTCGGTTACCGCGTCACGCGGCAACGGCTCAATCGTATAACGACTGAGTTCAGGCTTTTGACGGGTGCCAGCCAATTCGACCAGCTTCACCGCTGTGCTGCTGATGTCGATGCCGATGAGCGGGGTGCTTTTTGCCCCAAACGCACCCCGGAGCGAACCCAAAAAATCTTTTTGCATTGAGAGTTTAGGCCACATATGTCGCCTGAAACTTTAAGTTGGGTAAGGAGTGTTGCATAAGGCTCGCGCCGTGGCAAGCCGTGACCGAATTTTGCCCCCTATAATCGTCGAAAAAACAACATTGGCATACTCGGAGTCATCACCGGCGCTGTGGCGGAAGCACGAGCCGCAACGGGCGCACCGGGGGAATAAGGACATCGATGTTCAAGCGTTGGGTGGTTTATCTCTCCTCCCTTTTGGGTGGATTGTTGTTGGTGGGCGGCGTTCTGGGAGCGCTCGTTTGGGCGCTAATTAGCGCCCGTTTGCCGTCTTTGGACGTGCTGACTGACTATCAGCCGAAGTTGCCGCTGCGTGTTTTGGCCGAAGATGGCACCACGCTGGCGGAGTTCGGCGAAGAGCGGCGCAGCATCGTGAAGCTTGCGCAAGTGCCGTTGCACGTTCGACAGGCCATTTTGGCCGCCGAGGACGCCAATTTTTACGAACATTCTGGCGTCGACTGGCTGGCAGCTCTGCGCGTGCTCTACACCAATACCGTGACAGGTTCTCGCATCGGCGCGAGTACGATCACGATGCAGGTGGCTCGCAACTTCTTCCTGACCCGCGAAAAAACATTGCTCCGAAAAGCCAATGAGGTAGCGCTCACTTTCAAAATTGAGCAGGAACTGACTAAGGATCAAATCCTTGAGCTGTACATAAATCAGATTTACCTGGGCGAGCGCTCGTTTGGTTTTGCGTCGGCTGCGCGCACCTATTACGGTAAGCCGCTCGACGCGGTCACGGTTCCGGAGGCGGCGATGCTGGCGGGACTGCCGAAAGCCCCGTCCACGTTCAACCCGCTGGTCAATCCCAAGCGCGCGGCGTTGCGCCAGCAGTACGTGCTGCGGCGCATGCACGAGCTCGATTACCTCAACGACAATGATTACAAAGCCGCGCAAGCAGCGCCGTCGACGGTGAAGGCCGACGGTGGCCCCACCGTGCATTCGGCTTACCTCAACGAGATGGTTCGTCAGTTTGTGTTTGATTTAGTCGGCGAGTCGGCGTACACCCGCGGCCTTGCCGTGACCACAACAATCAAGCCGCGAGATCAAGAGGCGGCGTACCAGGCCGTTCGCCGTGGTGTTCTTGATTACGAGCGCCGACAAAGCTTTCGCGGCCCGGAGAGCTACATTGAGCTGCCGTCCCAAGTGAAGGGGAAAGAGCAAAAAGAGGCGCTCGCCGAAGCGCTGGAGCCCGCGTTTACGCAATTCCCCGACGCCGACGATCTTCTGACCGCTGTCGTGTTGGACGCGAATGCCAAACGCGTCATCGTTACCCGAGGTGAAGACGAGGTGTACACGCTTGAAGGCGAGAGCATCCGCTTCGTGCGCAACGCGATCGCGGACACAGCCCCATCCGGCGAGCGTCTGCGCCGGGGCGCGGTCTTGCGCATTACGCAAGATGAAAAAGGCGTGTTCCGAATCACCCAAATGCCGCAGGTGGAAGCGGCGCTTGTAGCGATGGACCCTCGGGACGGCGCAGTTCGCAGCTTGGTCGGTGGTTTCGATTTCGGGAAAAACCAATACAACCACGTCACGCAGGCCAGCCGCCAGCCGGGTTCGTCGTTTAAGCCGTTCATCTACTCAGCGGCGCTGGAAAAGGGAATCACGACCAGTACCGTGATCAACGACGCGCCGCTGTTTTTCTCCGCGGCTCAGACCGGCGGCGACGAGTGGGAACCCAAGAACTACGACGGCAAATTTGACGGCCCCATGCGCGTCCGAAGCGCGTTGGCCAAGTCAAAAAACATGGTGTCTATCCGAATTTTGCGCTCTATTGGCCCGAGCTACGCGCAGGACTACATCACCAAATTCGGTTTCGACGCGAAGCAGCATCCGGCGTACTTGACGCTTGCGCTCGGTGCGGGACAAACCAATCCGATGCAAATGGCCAGCGCGTATTCCGTGTTCGCCAATGGCGGTTACCGTGTAAAGCCCTACTTCATCAAGAAAGTGGTGGATGCGAAGGGCACGGTCGTTTTTGAGGAAACCCCCGCCGTTGCTGGTAAGGATGCCGAGCAGGCGATCGACCCGCGAAACGCGTTCATCATGACCACGCTAATGCGCGACGTTGTGCGTGCGGGAACAGCGACCAAAGCGCTTGCGCTTGGACGCGGCGACCTCGCCGGCAAGACGGGCACCACCAACGACAGCCACGACGCGTGGTTCGCGGGATTCAATGCCTCGCTCGTCGGCGTGGCGTGGGTCGGATTTGACCAACCGAAATCGTTGGGTGAACGTGAAACGGGCGGCGGCGTTGCGCTCCCGATTTGGATCAATTACATGCGAACCGCGCTAAAAGGCGTGCCGGAAATCGCGCTCAAACCGCCGTCGGGCGTGGTCAGCGCCACCACCGGCGGCGACCCGAGCGGGTTAACCGAGTCCGCAGGTGTGGCCGATTGGTTCTACGCCGAATTCCCGCCCAAACAATTCGTTGACCCACTGACCGGCAATGCCGGCACGCGCAACAAGCAGGACGACGAAGTGCGGCAGCAGTTGTTCTGACGCGCCCGCGATGAGTACCGAGCGCGAGTCGTTGGCCGCCGTCGCGGCGCGCATCATCGTGGAGTCGGAACTGACCGACTGGGCGCTTGCGCGGCGCAAGGCCGCCGCCGAACTTGGCTTGGCGGCGCATGGCGCGCCACTGCCATCTGACGCGCAAATCATCAGCGAAATTAAGGCGTATCACGCGCTATTCGGCGGTGAGGCGTGGAGCGCGCAACTGCGTGCGCAGCGCGAGTTTGCGCTCGAAGCGATGAGGGAATTGCGCGCGTTCAAGCCGAAGTTGGTCGGTCCGGTTGCCGAAGGCTGGGCGCATGCCGGAAGCGAAATTCGCATCGAGGTCGCACCAGACAATCCGAAAGCGCTCGAGTACCGGCTCATTGAGCTGGGCGTGGAGTTTGAGCCGCATCAAACGCGCGATGGCGGAACTCAACTGGAAATCATCGACGGCGATTGGCCGATGCGCATTGTGGTGCGCACGCCCGGTCGCGCCTCGGACCCGCGCTTTCAGTTACGACTCAATGAGGTTCAAATTGAACAGCTTTTGGCCTCTAGCGACAGCTAGTTGGTCGTTTCAGCAGTTTTTATAGCACTGTCGATGTAGCAATAAAATAAGCGCTATCGACCATCCGTCGGTCGTTTGCGCTAAAAAGCTGTACACGGGACGTTTGGTTGTGCGGCCGTGTTCGCGCAGCGTCGACCGAAATCTCAAAACGCCATCGCGGCGTCGTGTGGCCTCAGCCACTCACCGCGACTGTCGCTCAAAAAAGCGCCAAATCATCGCGGACGCGTCAGGCCCCTTTGCGTCGTTATACGCAAACGCCGGATCGCCGCCGCTCCATGCGTGTGCGAGGCCGTGAATTCGAACACCGCGAATGACGATGCGACCGCCGTTGAGCCAGTCAATCTGTGAATACGACCGAGCGGCGTCGGTGCTCGGCACATCTTTGTCCTCGCGCACTAGCGGATGCGCTTCGTGCGCAGACTCGAAGAGCTTTTCCCAAAGTTTGGTCATCGAGGTGGCGTTTTTCTCGGTCACGCGTGTATCTGCGTCGCCATGCACCACCAAAAGCGTGGGCGGCAGCACTTCATGCGCTTTCCAGTAGGCACCAGCGAGCATATCTGCATCGACACGCACGCCTTTTTCCATTGCCGACAGCGCGGCAGCAGCCGACGGCGGATTCATCGGCGGTAACCCCGAATGCACAGCCGCCGCCGCGAACACATCGGGGTGGTGATAAGCGAGCAATCCCGCCAGCGCCGCGCCCGAGGACATACCCGCGACGGACACGCGCTTCGAATCGATGGACGTGAGCTTGAACGCCTCACGAATCATTTCAAGAATGATCGCGCATTCACCGAATCCCGCCGCCGTATTCGGTTCAAACCAGTTCCAGCAGCGGCGCATGTTCGCAAAGCTCGCCTGGTCCGGGTAGAGCACCGCGAAGCCTTCACGATCAGCGATGGCGTTCATGCGCGTGCCCTGCGCGAATTCATCTGCCGTTTCTTTGCAGCCGTGAATCATCACCACCAATGGCAAGGCATGGGCATCTCGCGCGTGCGCCGGCACATACAGTCGGTAGTTTCGTTCGGGCGGCAACAGCAACCACGGTGAGGTCGCGCCGTGCTCGCTACGTGCACTGCCTTCGAACGTTCGAGCGGGTTGTAGCGCGATGGCGGGAGACGGTGCCAGAATCTCCGCAACGGGCGGCAAAGTCGGTGATGCAGGCGTAGACGGCATTACTTGCGCTGGCGGCGCAGGCGGCGCTGACTGCGTAGGTTTGACGCGCGTAATCAAGCCGCGCAGGCGATCACGAAAACGCTTCAATCGGTCAAGTTGTTTTTGTTTTGTGGTGCTCAGAGTATTTCTTCTTGTCATTCGGTAACGGCGTATTCAAGAAACGCGCCACGTCGGACGATTGTCTACCGTGTTCCCCATTTCCAGACTATTCGCCGACAGCCATGCTGGGCATATCGTGAATGCAATATCACGAGCGGTCAATCAAACATAACATTGAAGCATGACTCTCACCGCGATTCGCTCGTCTCTGCTGCATTGTCTGCGCGACCCCGGTCTCGCTGGCGACGCGTCCGCTATTGAGTTCATGAATGATGCCGTTACGCTGGTACGCGATGGCCGCATTGAGCGGGTGGAGGCAGCACAATCGTTGTTGCCCCTGCTCGGTGCCGATGTGGTGATCGACGATCAGCGCGGCAAGATTTTGGTGCCGGGATTTATCGACACGCATGTGCATTACCCACAAGTTGATGTGATCGCGAGCTATGGCGCGCAGTTGCTTGACTGGCTCAATCGCTACACGTTTCCTGCCGAAATTGCGTTTGCGGATCGCGCACATGCGGATGCAGCAGCCGAGTTCTTTCTTGATCGCTTGCTCGAAAACGGCACCACCACCGCGAGTGTTTTCTGCACCGTCCATCCGCAGTCAGTGGACGCTTTCTTTACGGCATCCGAAGCGCGTGGCCTGCGGATGATCGCCGGCAAATGTCTCATGGACCAGCACGCGCCCGATGGCTTGCGCGACACCGTAGAGACCGGCTACCACGATAGCAAAACGCTGATCGAACGCTGGCATGGTCACGCGCGCTCGCTCTACGCCATCACGCCGCGCTTTGCACCCACGTCGTCGTTGGCGCAAATGGAGACGATGCGCGCGCTCGCGCGCGAGCATCCCGATGCGTACATCCAATCGCATGTCGCCGAAAACCGCACTGAAATCGCGTGGGTGAACGACCTCTTCCCCGGCCACCGCAGCTATCTGGACGTGTACGATCATTTCGGTTTGCTGCGCGACAAATCGATCTATGCACACTGCATTTATCTAGACGATGTAGATCGTGCTCGCATGAGCGCTGCCGGAGCGACGCCTTCGTTTTGCCCAACCTCAAATCTTTTCATCGGCAGCGGGCTCTACGATTTGAAGCAAGCGCTCGCAGCCGGTAACCGCGTCAGCATCGGCACCGATGTTGGCGGCGGCACCAGCTACTCCATGTTGCGCACGCTCGGCGAAGCGTACAAAGTGCAGCAACTTCAAGGGATTTCGCTGTCGCCTGCGTATGCGCTTTATCTGGCCACATTGGGTGGTGCCAAAGCGCTGTCACTCGACGACAAGTTGGGCTCGATCACGCCAGGCAAGGAAGCCGATTTCGCGCTGCTCGATCCGGCTGCCACGCCGCTACTCACGCGTCGTACCGCGTTACGCAACGACCCGCTTGATACGTTTTTCGCGCTAATGACGTTGGGCGATGATCGAGCAATTGCGGCGACTTACGTCAACGGTGCGTGCGTACATCGTCGTTGAGTGTACTGTGCGACGCTACAAGCGATAGCTCTGATCTACCCGTGCCAGATCCGCAAGGAGCTGCGCCGCGTCGCCGTTCCCAACCACCAACACCTTAAATAGTTCACCCATTTCGCTGGGCGACAAGAGCTTCTGCACCGCACCAAACGCGGCAATGCGCGCCGCCTCACTCGAAAACGTGTGCGCTTCCAACTGCGTCAAGATTCCCGCCGCCAACAGAAATTGCGCTTGCGTCGCATAACAAATCACCTCGGCACCAGCCTCGACGGCGGCCTCAGCGATGGCAGTGAAATCGACATGCGCCGTAATGTCTTGCAGGCCGACCAAAATCAGCGGATCGAAGTGAACGCGATGTTTGTAGTGGCACGCAAGTGTTCCACTCACACGATCTTGTACATAGTAGCCACGCCGCGGAAAGCCGTAGTCAATAAAACACATCGCTGCGTTGTCGCCGAGCCGTTCGGTGAGCGTCGACACAAGCGCCTCGGCCTCAAGGTTGATTTCCGTCGTGTAGCCTTCGATCTCTGGAATGCGCGCAACAGCGGCGTCAAAAAGCGCACCGTGCGCCAGCGGTTTCCAGCACCACGTAAAAGACGCCTCGGCAGCGTCTGCGGCATCAGCTGGGTCGCATGTAACGTAGGCTTGCTGGTACTCGCCATGGCTAAATCGGACGATTTCGCAAGGTACGGCGTCGAGCACTTCATTCGCCAAAACGATACCGTCAATTCGTTCTGGCAAGCGGTCGCACCACGAAACGACGCGGCCAGCCAGCTTGTCTTGTTGGCGGTGGCGCAGATCAGCACTGACTTCGAGAATCGAATAGGGCGGGGGTTGCGTGCACGCATCAAGTACGTCAGCCGCTAACTTACCGGAGCCCGCGCCTAGCTCCAAAATTCCTGCGCGAGCCTGCGAGCGAAACACCTGCGAAAGCGTCGCGCCAAAAAAAGATGATAACTCGGGGGCGGTCACGAAGTCGCCGTCTTGTCCCAGCTTGGTCGCGCCCGCCGTGTAATAGCCCAACCCCGGCGCATAGAGCGCCTCGCGCATAAAATCAGCGAATGAAATTGACCGTATGTTCTGATGTGCCGCGTCCGCTGGCGCGGCTTCGATTAGCGCGCGCAGATATTCGCGAACTGCCGTCCCGTGCGCTACTGCATCAGGCGACGGCGCGGGCAACGCAGGTGGTTTGGCATGCTGAAGCGGGTGCGCGGCGCGCGTATTGTTCACGGAATCGGATGCAGGCATATCGATGCAACGGTCGGCCATCATGACCGAAAAGGAAAATCGTGTGGTGCTCGTCACCGGCGGTGCAAAACGCGTCGGTGCGGCCATTGTGAAGCGCTTGCATTCAGAAGGCTGGCGCGTCGCAATTCATTATCGCGCATCGGCTTCCGCTGCCACAGAGCTCGTTGATACGCTTAACGCACTACGGCACGGAAGCGCACTGTCGTTTTCGGCCGACTTGAACGACATCGCGGCACTTCCTTTGTTGGTTGCAGACGTGGTCGAACACTTCGGTCGACTCGATGCCTTGGTAAACAACGCATCGACCTTTTACCCGACGGCATTGTGCGATGTCACAGCGAACGATTGGTCCCAGCTGATGGGCAGCAATTTGCAAGCGCCGCTTTTTTTGTCACAAGCGGCCGCGCCGCATTTGTTGCGCAGCGCAACCGCCGCTTTGGGCGGCAGCTGCATCATCAACATCACCGACATTCACGCCGAGCGTCCGATGGCCGGTTACGTCGTCTACAACATCGCCAAGGCGGGTCTACGCGGTTTGACCCATGCCCTAGCGCGCGATCTTGCGCCGAACATACGTGTAAACGCCGTTGCACCGGGCGCGATTGAATGGCCAGACGACGGACAGATAGCCGCGGGCGAACGGGAACGAATTCTGGCGCATGTTCCGCTGCAGCGTGAAGGCGGTGCAGCACAAATCGCAGAAGCCGTGAAGTATTTGATTTGCGACGCGACCTACGTCACTGGCCAAACCATTAACGTCGATGGTGGGCGAAGCATCGCCATCTAGTGTCCGGGCAGTATCGGTTCGACGCAGCGACACGAACTCGGCGATACCCTACACTAAGCGGGTAAGCGACCTTCCATCGGATTATTGTTGGCGCGTCGTAGGCGGAACCGCCACCGTGACGACCAGTGTTGCCCCCTTTTTAAGGCGAGCATTCAAAGGGTCGCCGCAGTATTCACCACGCGGACTGCGATGAGCCTAGCGCCAGCTGACTTTACGTCTCACAGCATTGAATGAGGCGAGTCGGCGGACACCAAGGAATTCGTGGTTTCATTGATTGAGATTCAGGAGCAATGTTGATGCTACAACTCGATACCGATCCCACGTTGATGCGCCCACCGCGCGCGCGCGCGCCCGCTTCCACTCATGCTGCGCCGATGGAAGCCTCAACCGCCACAGTTTCGGCGCTCAGTCCGGCGCTAGCGCGATTCGGCCATGCGTGTTTTGTCGCACTCGACAGCGCGCTGTCAAAGCACCAGTTGAGCATGCTTGAATGGCAGGCCATGAACGCAATTCTCGTGTTGGGCGAACCTACGATTGCCCAAATATCGCGACGCCTGTATCGCTCGCCGTCGCAAGCCACGGTGCTTTTGAATCGCCTCGCGAGCCGAGGTTGGGTGCGAGAAATTGATGCGCGCCCTTCAAAATACGCACTGACGGAGCGTTCGATGGAGGTCTTGCCGTACCCACCGGCGCTCAGCAGCGCGTTGGAGCAGCGCGTGAACCATGTGCTGGACGAGGATCAACAAGCGCTTTTGTCGCAGCTGCTGTGGAAAGTGCTCGAAGCCTGATTCGGGATCGAACACGCAATAAATAAAGGGGCCTCGGCCCCTTTTTTATTTCATCGCTTCGCTATACAAGTCGCGCAGAAGTGAAGCAAAAAATCAGCTCGGCGCAATGTAATCCGCACTTACAGGCCGCCACATATGGAGCTTGTCGAGGTACGACTGCGCGGTTTTCACGGCGCGCGCTTCGCGACCAAATGTTTGGAATCCCAGGGTTGAGTAGAGACGAACCGCCGGTAGGTTGTCCGCAGTGACCGTTAGGTTGACCAATTCCACCGACTCCATCTTGCGTGCGTGGGATAGTGCCTCCTCAAGCAAGCGTCGGCCAAGTCCGTGCCCGGCGTAGTCTTTCAAGACGTACATTGCCGTGAGCTGCACTTTATGTCGCTCACGACGGCGCTGAAAACTCTCCAACCTTACCGTTCCAATCAAGGTGCCGCCCACGTCATAGGCTCCTAACGTGACTGTTGTCGGGTCTTGCAAACGACGTATCCACCATTCGACGGGTTTGCCCGCGCGCTCTTCAAACGTCGACGTAAACGCGGTGTCGTGTTCGCTGTACGCACGCAGCATCAGCGAACGGTACAGCCCGCCGTCACTTTGCGCCAAGCGTTTGATTGAGATGCCTACGTCCGCTCCGTTCATGGTTTTTCCTATTCACCGGCCACTGGCTGAGGATGTTGCGCCATTTGCTCGGCCCGCGCAACTTCACGTACGCGCGCGCCGCGCCCCTCACGCGCAAAGATCGTGTAGGCCGTGGGCACCACGAATAACGTGAGCAACGTGCCCAGCGTCATCCCGCCCACAATCACCCAGCCAATCACCTGACGGCTCTCCGCACCGGCGCCCACCGCGCGCGCCAATGGAATTGCGCCGAGCACCATCGCGCCCGTCGTCATCAAAATAGGTCGCAAACGAAGCTCGGCCGCCTCAATCACAGCCTCACGCACACTACGCCCCTGATCGCGTAGTTGGTTCGTAAACTCCACCAACAAAATGCCGTGCTTGGTAATCAAACCCACCAACGTGATGAGTCCGATCTGCGAGTAAATATTGAGCGTGTTGCCGGTGAGATGCAGCGCAAGGAGCGCGCCTGTCATCGATAGCGGGACAGTCAGCATGATGATCAACGGATCAACAAAGCTCTCGAACTGCGCGGCAAGCACAAGATAGATGAAGCCAAGCGCCAGCAGGAACACGAAGTAAATATCACTCGACGAATCGCGGAACTCGCGCGACTGCCCCGTCAGGTCAGTTTGCACCGTCGCAGGCAACACGCGCTTTGCTGTGGCGTCCATGAACGCTAAGGCTTCACCTTGTGTGTATCCGGGCGCGAGGTTGGCGTTTACTGTGGCCGAACGTACACGCTGGAAGTGACCGATGCCGCGCGGACTCACGCCCTCGCGCACGGTGACCAGATTCGACAACGGCACCATATCGCCGTTGCGGCTGCGTACGTTAATTTCGCTGATGCGCTCCGGCGTGTCGCGGCCGTCGCGCGCCACTTGCACGATCACGTCGTATTGCTCGCCGTCTTGCTTGAAGCGAGTGACTAAGCGCCCGCCCAACATCGTCTCCAGCGTACGCCCCACGACATCCACGTTGGCTCCGACGTCAATCACCTTGTCGCGATTCACGCGCACACGCAGCTCCGGCGTGTTCATGCGCAAGTCGGTGTCGATGTTTTGAAAGCCGGGATTCTTTTGCATTTCGGCTTGCATCGCACGCACAAAACTTTGCATCTGCTCGTACGGCACGGCGGCGAGAACCACAAACTCAATCGGTTTCGCGCGCGGGCTTTGTCCGAGCGATCCCGGTTGCGATGGGAACGCCTGAACCCCGGCAATGCCTTGAAATTTCGGAAACAGTTCTTTAGCGATTTCATTTTGCGAGCGTTGCCGTTCGCTCCAATCTTTCAAGCGCAAAATGGCGGTACCGTCGGCCACGTTGGGAAAGCCGCCGTTGCCGCCGTACGCTTGCATTTCTGGAAGCGTCTTGTAGATGTTTTCTACCTGTTGAATGTATTTGCCGAGGTAATCCGAATTGGAACCTTCAGGCGCGGAAACAAACCCAAAAATCACGCCGCGATCTTCGAGCGGCGAGAGCTCCGTCTTAATCATTTTGAACAGCACGCCCGCCGCACCCGCAACGATCAATACCACCATCACCACAATCAACCGATTGTCCAACGCAGCACCGAGCATGCGTTTGTAGCCGCGCGTGAATGCATCAAATCCACGCTCAATTAAGAGATAAAGTTTTGAGTGTTTCGGCTCGTGCTTCAGCAGCAGCGAACACATCATGGGTGACAACGTAAGCGCGACGAACCCGGACACGACCACCGCGCCGGCCAGCGCGAGCGCGAACTCGATGAAGAGTCGCCCCGTACGCCCCGTGGCGAAAGATAACGGCGCAAACACCGCCGCCAATGTGAGCGTCATCGCGACAACGGCGAATCCAATTTCGCGTGTGCCCACCAACGCAGCTTGGATGCGGCCCATGCCGTTTTCGATGTTTCGGAAAATGTTTTCGAGCACCACGATGGCGTCGTCCACCACCAGGCCCACGGCCAGCACCATCGCCAACAACGTCAGCGTGTTGATGGTGAAACCGAACATGTACATGATGAAAAACGCACCGGTCAGCGATACCGGAATCGTGATCAAAGGAATGATCGTTGCGCGGAAGCTGCGCAAGAAAAAGAAAATCACCAAGGCCACCAAAATCACCGCTTCACCGATGGTGGAAAACACGGCTTTGATTGATTGCGCGATGAACACCGAGCTGTCGTAGTTGAGCTCAATCTTCATGCCTTTCGGCAGCGTTTCTTGAATGCGCGGAATCTCCGCAATCGCCGCTTTCGAGAGCTCCAGCGGGTTGCCGGTGGATTGCCGGATGATGCCGAAGCCCACGGCTGTTTTGCCCATAAAGCGCTGAAAACCACGCTCTTCGGCGGCGGCCACTTCGACCTTGGCGACGTCGCGAATGCGAATCGGGTAGCCGCCGGATTGTGCGACCACAATCGCGCCAAATTCCTCCGGCGTTTGCAAATCAGTTTGCGTGAGCACGTTGAATTCACGCAGACGGCTCTCGATACGACCGGCTGGAATTTCTACGTTTTGTGAACGCAGCGCGGTTTCAACGTCCGACACCGTGAGCCGATACGCAGCGAGCTTGGCAGGTTCAACAAAAATTCGCATCGACGTTTTTCGTTCGCCGAAAACGCGCAAATCCGCCGCGCCGGGCAACACCAGCAGGCGCGGTTTGATGAATCGATTAACCGTATCGGAAAGTTGCAGTTGTGTGTGTTTTTCGGAGGTCAACGCGAACCACATCACGGGGAATGCGTCGGCGTCGACCTTGGCGATGATCGGCTCGTCTGCCGCCTCGGGCAGCCGCGCCCGCACGCGCGCCACTTTGTCGCGGACTTCGGCGGCACCGACGTCCGGGTCTTTGGTGATTTTGAAGGTGACCGTGATGTCGCTGCGCTCCGAGCGCGAGTTCGACGTAATCAGGCTCACGCCCTCAATGCCGGAGAGCGAATCTTCAAGCGTTTTGGTGATTTGCGATTCGATGACTTCGGGCGACGCGCCCTTGTAGCCGGTGCTCACGCTGACAATCGGCTCGTCGATCTTCGGATACTCACGCACCGACAAGCGCTGATAGCCGATCAGGCCCAAGAGCACCACCACGAGCGAGAGCACCGTGGCGAGCACGGGGCGTTTAATGCAAAGATCGAAAAGATTCATGGATACTGCCTCACTTTACTACCGTTCAGCTTTTACGCTGCGCCGACCGCCTAGTGGCGCTTTCAGCGAATAAAACAACTTAGTCGACTATTACAAAAATAGCGCCGCAACGACCGCCAGGCTGTCGCTTAACGCATAAAGCTGTTAACTCTTTTTCTCAGGTTGCGCGGTCACCGGCGCGTTCGGACTTACACCTGCCTTGGCGTCGCCGCGCTTGCCATCGCCTGCCTTCGCTGCGTCACCCTTCGCAGCTTCTCCCTTCGCAGCTTCGCCCTTTGGCTCACCCTTGCTAGCGCCAGCGGGTGACGCCCCGGCTGCGGGCCCGCCACCGCCTGCGGTGCGCACGGCCGCGCCATCGCGCAATTTCTGCCAGCCCGCCAACACAATGACGTCGCTCGCAGCGAGCCCCTCAAGAATCTCGGCCTTCCCTTCGCGGCGCTGTCCCACCACGACTTTGGTGCGCAGCGCTCGACCGTCGACGACCTTGTACATGACCTGCTCGTCGCCCTGCATCGCCACCGACTGCTCGGGCACCACCAGCGTCTCGCCCGTGTCCGCCAGTGTGAGACGCACCCGCGCGAACATGCCCGGTTTAAGTTCGCCACCGCGATTGACCATCTGCGCGCGCAGCACCACGGCGCGACCGGCGGTATCAAGCTGCGGGTTCACCGCGTACACCGAGCCGGTGAAAGGCTTGCCTGGCAACGCGTCCAAATCTACCGACAACGATTGCCCCACGCGAATCTTCGACTGAAACACTTCAGGCACTTTGAAGTCCACCTTAATCGGATCGGTCTTCTCGAGATTCACGATGTCTTGCCCGTCTTTCACGTAGTCGCCCACGCCCGCAGAGCGCAGGCCCACGGTGCCGGAGAACGGCGCTTTGATGAAGAGTTTTGTCAGCTTGGCCTGCGCCAGCGACACCGTTGCGTCCGCCACGCGCATTGTGTTTTCTGCTTCGTCGCGCGCTTGGCCTGAAATGAAATTTTTCTGTTGCAACTCAACCGCGCGATCAAACTTCGCCTTGCCGAGTTTTTGGTTGGCTTTGGCCTGTTCAAGCTCGGCGCGCGCGAGCGAATCGTCGAGTTGCACCAACAGCTGCCCCATGCGCACGGGTTGGCCTTCCTTGAAATTGAGCGCCGTAATTCGACCGGATTGTTCCGCCCGAATCATCACCGACTCATCCGAGCGCAGGCTACCGACCGCCATCACCGTCTTCGGCCAATCGAGCTTTTCTGGCTTTCCCATTTCAACCGCAATCGGGCCGCCAGGCCCAGCGGCACCCGCTGCACGGGCCGCACCCGCCGCAGGCGCAGGCGAACCAGAACCGGACGCAGCGACGGGGGCGGCTCCGGAAGCTGGCGCAGGAGATTTCGCCGCACCGTCTGCGGTTTTCGCGGGCGCGGCTCCAGCGCTAGGTGCGGCCGTAGAGG
>JBEBJR010000039.1:0-28831 GCA_040079845.1 Casimicrobium sp.
ACGCCCGGTGTAGCGAGCACATGGGTGCGGTCCACCGTAACGCCCTGCGACTTGTGGATCGTCGCGGCATAGCCGTGATCGATATGGGCATAGTCTTTGAGATCAAACGCAATGGACCGGCCCGTGTCGAGACGCACACGCATGGAGTGCGGGCTGACCTGTTCAATGGTGCCGATGCTGCCATTCTTTACATCGAGCGCACGGTCATTGCGTAAAAGCATGACCCGGTCGCTGGTAGCAAACGTCCGCTCGCCGCGTTCGACTTGCAGCCTGATGTCTATTCCCAGTTCGCCATTGGCCCGAAGCCGGTCGCGCGCGGCGTCGTTGAGTGCGCGCACCTCGTCATTGGTGTGCGTGAGAATGATGCGGCTGTCATTGGGGCTGGCGATGCGCTCACTCTCCCAGCGGCCGATTAGCTGCTCGCGCGCGAGGTCGCGCGTGTCGGCTGCATGAAGCATGTCATGATCGCGATAGGCTTCTAGCGCTTCGCCGGTCCTGCCCGTTGCAAGCTGCCGGGTTGCATCGCGCTGCCAGTCCTCGCGCTGGCGGCGAATATCGGTAATCTCGACGCTGCCGACCTCTTCGGCAATCGAACGGAAAGCTGCGCCCGCTTCAATGGCCTGCAACTGTTGCGGGTCGCCAACCAGGATGACCTTTGCCCCGGCTTCGCGGGCATGGGACAGGACGCGCTCCATCTGGCGCGTCCCGACCATGCCCGCTTCGTCGATCACCAGCACATCGCGTGATGTCAGCAAGTCGCGGCCCTGTTCCCAGCCATGCTCCATGCTGGCGATGGTCCGTGATTGAATGCCCGAGCCGGCTTCAAGATTTTCTGCGGCAATGCCCGATAGCGCGACGCCCCGAACGCTGTAACCCGATTGCTCCCATGCCTCGCGCGCAACGCCCAGCATCGCCGATTTGCCGGTGCCTGCGTAGCCGACAACGACGCTGACATCTTTGCCCTGAGTGAGGCGATCGAACGCATCGCTTTGTTCGCCTGACAAGATCAGCCCCCGCGCTTCGGCAGATGCCAGTGCGCTCTCCCGGTCGCGGTCACTGACCTGATGCAGCTCGCGTCCGGCGAGCGCTTGTGAAGCCTGATGCAACCGTGCTTCGACATCGAGCATATCGCGGCTCGTGAAGCGTTCGTTCCCGCGCCCGTCCAGTCCTAACACTACCACTTGGTCATATCTCTGCACCGCGCTCAGCGCCAGATCGTACTGCTCCTTGCCGTCGCTGTGGCGGTGGATGAACATCGCCAGATCGCGGCGCGTGAAGGTCGCCTGCTGCTTGGTTATCGCGTCAAGCGCGATGTCAGGATTGGCGATGATCCGTTCGCCATTCTCGCGGGCGACGGCGTGATGCTCGATCAACCGTTCGGCATCTGGCCCCATGCGCTGGGCAGGTGCGCCGATCTTGCTTTGCGGCTCCAGGCCGATGCCTTGGGCTTCAAGACTGCGGTGATCGATTCGCGCATCGATGTCGAGTTCGGCAAGGCGTTCGTTGACGTGGGTCTCCCATCGTTCGCGCCATTCACAAACCAGCTCGCTCTTGTTCCAATCGCGCACCTTCGCGCCAAAGCCGTCCTCGTTCACATCGCGCATGGTTAGCATGACATGGGCATGGGGTTTGGCGAGGCCGTCTGCGCCAATATCCCAATGCAGATTGAGGTCGGCGCACATGCCCCGATCCACAAACTCGGTCTGCACAAAGTCCCGCGCGAGCGCGATGCTCTGTTCGACATTCATCTCGCGCGGGATCGCAAACTCCACCTCGCGCGAAAGCTGCGCGTCTTTGCGCAGTTCGGCGGCTTCAACATCATTCCATAGCCGCTCGCGGTCACGCCATGTGTCGGGCGCATTCTCCGGCAACATCACTTCGGAATGCACGACGCCCGATTTACTGGTGAAGTCATGGTCGCGATCCAGCCGCTGGTCGTGCAACCGCGTTGCCGAGCGATAGGCAGCCGACGCCAGCGCGCTCGATCCGTTGGCGCGGCTGATGACTTTGATCGAGAGGTGGTAGATCGCCATGACGACCTTCCACATAGTCCTGAGCAAGCCACGTCGGAACGACGTATAAGCGCGCCCTCACAGAATAAATCCTGTTCGGGACCGCCGCGTCCCAGCACGTTCCGACGACATTGCAGCCAATCGCGACGAGCCGGATTATGATTACAGCATCACCCGAAACAGGAGATGCGACAATGCGAAAACCCCGTGATTACGATGCTGAGCTGAAGGCACTTCAGGACAAGGCCAACGCGCTCAAACAACGTAAAGTGCTGCAACTGGGCGAACTGGTCATCGCCACTGGAGCCGATGCGCTCGATCCTGAAACGCTAGCCGGTGCATTGCTCAAGATGCTCGAAGCGAACGACGCACCGCGAAGGGAGGCTTGGCGCAAGAAGGGCGTCGAGTTTTTTCAGAGCCGGTCACGCCAAACTCGCAGCCGATCTCAGGGTAACGTTCAAAGCGATCCGGCACAGCCAAGCGCTGACGAACCGGCTTGAAGCCAGTATCCGCCGCACCAACAAGAGGGAATGGGTCATGCATCGTCACGAACGTACGCGCCACTTGATCGAGTTGGGTGGGCTGGTTGTGAAGGCCGGACTGGTTGAACTTACCAACGATGATCGGGCAGTGATCCTCGGCGGATTACTAGCGGTGGCTGACAAGCTACGCGGCGACGACAGCGAGAACGCAAGACTGCTATGGCGACGACGGGGCAAACGTGCGTTTGAACAGCCACGCGAATGACCGATTGAGCTTTCAAAACGCGAGGACTTGAACTTGTTCTCCGGCAACTAATTCAGTTTCCCCGGCGTCACGCCGGATCAGAAACCGCGAAAGTCGCAAAGCAGCCTGCGCTCCCGAATCCTGATTGCAAATCGGAGTGATCCGACCAGCAGTTTCGTCAGCTCGCATAAAGGTCAGGCGGTCGCCGGATGCGGGCAACGCGGTACTGAGCAGATGCAGCTTCCACTGGAGTACTTCGTCTGCTTGGCGTCCGTGCAAGAGTGCTAGCAACGGAGCCAGAAACAATCGTGCTGTGACCATCGCAGAGGTCGGATTTCCGGGCAAGCCAATCACCCACTTTCCCTCAGCCATCCCCAACCAGACTGGTTTTCCGGGCTTGATCGCGACTTTGGCAAACAGAAGTTCCAGTCCCGATGGCGCGAACATGGCTTTGGCAAAATCTCGCTCGCCAACCGAAGCCCCTCCAGTTACGACAATGACATCCGATCCTTTCAGCGACTCCCTGGCTTGCCGTTCCAGGGACGGAAGATCATCCGCCCCTCGACATGTCCCCTTTACATCGGCCCCATAGTCTTCAGCCAATGCAGAAACACCAAACGAGACAGACTCTGGGATGGACAAAGGCTGATCCTGCGCCATTCCGGGGGGAACAAGCTCATCGCCTGTCGCGATGATTGTAACGCGCGCTCTTTTGTATACCCGCGCGCTGTGACGATCAGCTGCGGCAAGAGTCACCATCGCTTGCGGATCAAGCAAATGCCCTTTGGCCAAAAGCAGCTCGCCTTTGCCGAAATCGCTGCCTGCCTTTCGGACATGCCAGCCCGGACCAAAGGGTGCGACGATCTCCATTGCAGATCCATCAGCGCGGCAGTTTTCCTGCATCACCACACGATTGGCGCCTTTTGGAAGACTTGCCCCCGTAAAGATTCGAACGGCGTCACCCGTACCGATTTCGGGCGGCAATTCGCCTCCGGCGAAGCTCTCGCCTACCACGCGGAAGTGCGCACCGACCTCCGCGTCAGCATCTCGCAGCGCATAGCCATCCATGGCTGAAACGTCGCGTCTGGGTGACGCAACCAGCGCGTGAACATCCTCTGCAAGAACGCGCCGACGGCAATCTTCTAAGGGAAGATACTCCGTGCCAAGCGGCTTTACGAATTCAACAAGGAGTGCCTGCGCATCATCAAATGAGATCATGCGCAAACGTCGCGCAAACGGGGCAATGCTCCGGCTATCGAACATGGCTTGTGACGGCTGTCAAATTCGAGTTCCAACAGACCTTCCCACGCATCTCGACAAGCACCGGTTGAGCCAGGAATGCAAAAGATGAAAGCGTCACGGGCCTGCCCTGCGAAAGCCCGCGATTGCATCGATGCAACGCCCACTGTTTGCAGGCTCTTTTGGTGAAAAGCGACCGAAAAGCCATCCATTTCGCGGCGCAAGAGCGGTTTGATCGCTTCGGGCGTATTGTCACGCGGAGAGAAACCCGTCCCACCGGTTGTAAGGATGATTTCGATTTCGGGCTTTTTAAGCCAGCACTGCACTTGGGCGCGGATGGCGGGAATGTCATCTTTGACCAGTGCACGGTCGAGTAATTTGTGCCCAGCCGCTGTCAGTCGTTCTGCCAAATAACCACCGGACGTATCGGTATCCAAGGTTCGCGTATCGGAAATGGTCAAGACCGCGATGTCAAGCGGATAAAAAGCCAAATTTTCGTCAATGCCAGGCAAGTGTCATCCTCCGATAGAGGCTAGATGAGGGGTGCCGCCGCTGATCCCGTCGTGCAAATGGTGCGCAAAGGGCTTTGTGCCGGTCAACTTGGCGATGCGCGCAACAAGCGCGTCCAACTGGCTGTCGGCCTGCAACAGCGGACGAAGGTCAATACCGTGCTCGCCAAACAGGCAAAGGTGGAACTTACCGATTGCACTGACACGCAGCCGGTTGCAGGTCGCGCAAAAATCCTTGCCATAAGGCGCAATGATACCGATCCGGCCTGGAGCATTCGGTTGGGCATAGTCGATCGCAGGTCCGGCACCTGAGGGACGCAACATCGGCAGCCATCCCATGGCCTTCAGTTTTGCCGCAACCGCTGCACCCGGCGTGTGGTGGCGCTCAAAGAACGCGCTATTGTCATTTGTCCGCATGACTTCGATGAATCGCAGTGAAAGATCATGTGCTCGGACAAAGGCGATGAACACTTCGAGCTCATCATCATTCACGCCGCGCATCAATACGCTGTTGAGCTTGACCGTGCCGATCCCGGCAGCGCGTGCTGCTTCGATCCCCTTCAAAATCTCGTCAAGCCGATCATGGCCAGTTATCGTAGCAAAGCGGGCCGGATCAAGCGAATCAACGCTGATGTTGAGGGCGGAAATGCCCGCCTGTGCATAATCTGCAGCACGCTCCGCCAAACGGTAACCGTTTGTGGTCATGGCCAAAGTGCGGATACCCGGCACCGCTGCAACGGTCCGGGCAATCTCCAGCAGCTCAGTGCGAAGGCTTGGCTCCCCGCCTGTCAGCCGAACTTTCCAAAGGCCCAACTGGGCAAAAGCTGTCACGAGCCTTCGGATTTCGTCTACACAGAGGTTTGACGGTGCTCCCTGCAGTTTGCGATAGCCATCCGGCAAACAATAAGCACAGCGGAAATTGCAAACATCGGTCAGCGAAAGCCGCAGATATTCGAAGCTGCGACCATGACCATCGCGCAGAATGTGGAATGGAGCGTTCACTGGACCAGCGGTCCCTCAGGCCCGGCAATCTCTACCCCTCCCAGACTGGCATTGGATGCAAGGATAGAGAGATATTGGGCCACTGCTCGTCGCCAGCTCGCTTCTTCAAGATAGTCGGCAATCTTTGCAGAGACGAGTTCATACGGAAGCAGTTGGGGTTCTTCCCGGCGACCGGCGCGAACGACATGGACGCCAAAGCGGGTCTTGACTGGCTCAAGACACAAGGCACCCGCCTCCAGCGCGAACAACGCTTGCTCAAATTCCGCGACCATGTCTCCGGGGCCGACTTGTCCCAGATTGCCACCTTGCTCTTTCGAGGGACAAGCCGAACGCTCCCGCGCGATTTCGGCAAAGGCCGATGGATCATTCTGCAAACGGCGGATCGCCATGCGCGCATCGCCGGTGGCAAGGCCATAGGCCAGATCGTCTTCCGGTGTTGCCGCAAACAAGATATGCGCTGCTTCGACCATCGGGGCCGACATGAAACGAGCCTGATTGGCATCGTAAAAGCGTCGCGTCACGGCTTCATCGGCCTTGGGCGTTTTGACCTGATCAGCCAGTAGCGCCTCAATCAGCGCTTCCTCTGCGGCCAGCGGACGGCCCTCGGCATCGGTCAGTGACGCCCCGTCGATGGCCAACCGCTCGGCTTCATCGAGCAGCAGCTGGCGCACGACCAGCGCTTCTGCGGCTGCTTGCCAGGCTGCATCAGCATCCGGTGCCGGATGATGCTGCGCCTCGGCAGCGATGGCTTCGGGCGCAATCTCTCTGCCGTTCACGAAAACCGGCACGCGTTCCAACACATCAGCCATGACGCGCCGCCAGTTTGCGCGACCGCACAACTTGATAGCCCGAGCGCCAGAGATAGCGCACCGGCGCGGACAACATGTGGACCAGCCGGGTGAAGGGGAAGAGCAGCAGGATCGTCAGCCCCAGCGTCAGGTGCAATTTGAACACCAACGCCACATCCTGAATCCTGCCTGCCGCGCCGCTGCGGAAGGTGAAAATGCCTTGCGCCCAGTCCATGAACTTGACCATCTCATGCCCATCCAGATGTTGCATCGAATAGGGAATGGTGGCGAGACCAAGGGCCAACTGCGCCCACAAAAGCAGGATGACCATATTGTCGCTGAAATTGGAGGCCGCCCGTACACGCGGATCAAAGAAGCGGCGGTGGATCAGCAAGGTTGCGCCGATAATCGCGATCACTCCCGCGACACCGCCAGCGACAATCGCCAGCATCTGTTTCGCAACGTGCGGAATACCGAGCGCATCAAACAGCGCAATCGGCGTCAGCAGGCCAACAACGTGCCCCGCAAAGATCATCAGCACTCCGACATGGAACATCACCGAGCCGGCGATCAATTGCTTGCGACGCAGCAACTGGCTTGACCCAGCGCGCCATGAATATGGTTCCCGATCATAGCGGATGACAGACCCCACCGCGAGCACCGCCAGCGCAATATAGGGATATATGCCGAATAGCAGCGTGTTGATGAATTCAGCCATGGGCCGGGCTCCTGACAGATGCTGGGATGTTGAAACGCGCAACCATTTCGGCCGCTTGCGGGCAGGCAGCAGGCGCATTGGGCGCAGCCGGGGCATCGAAACGGATTTGCTCTTCTGCCCAAGCCGCGTCGAGCGCCTCGAGATCGTCCGGATTGTCCGGCGGCGCGATCACGAAACTTTCGCCCTCGACGCCTGCCAGTTCAGCCAGCACTTGCATGGGGCCGGCATAGAGGCTGCCACGTTCTGTCAACCGTTCGGCAATTGCAGCAATGATGACGCCGGGTTGAGCGAGTTCCTCGCGGCCCTGTTCTGGCGGCAGGATAGAGAGATACTCCAGAAACAGCGGCAGATAGTCCGGAAGCTCGCTTGCTGTAATTTCAAGTCCCTGACGCTCATACCGGTCCCGAAGATCGACCATCGCCTGCCCGCGATCCCGGCTTTCACCATGAACATGTTCGAACAGATGGAGCGAAACCGCACGTCCGCGGTCGAACAATGCGACATAGGCCTCCTGGCTGTCGAGCAGGTCATCGCTCGCCAGCGCAGTGATGAGTGGCTCCAGCGACCGGCATTGGGCAGGAGACAGTACGCCATCCTGAGCAAGCGTTGACGCCAATTCGGGGACCACCTGCTGCACATCTTTGTCAGGGTAGCGGAGCAAGGCGGACAGAATACGAAGTGTCGTGCGCATTAGAAAACCTCCCCTGCAATTTGAGGCGTCGGGGTTTGGAGTTTCTTGCGGTTGGGCGCGCCAAACAGATTGGGCGTTCCGGTGCCACCCGAACAGCCATTGCCGAACGAGAAGCCACAGCCGCCGCGCTCTTCATACATGTCTTCGGCATCCTCGCGGTGGCCGGTCGGGATGACGAAACGATCTTCATAATTGGCAATGGCCATGACGTGATACATCTCTTCAATCTGTACCGGCGTCAGCCCCACGGCCTCGGCGATGTCGGCTGCTATTACGCCCTCCACCGTCTTGGCGCGCATATAGGCGCGCATCGCCAGCATGCGCTCCAGACATACCGCCACTGGTTCCTCATCCCCTGCAGTCAGCAGGTTGGCGAGATACTTCATCGGGATGCGCAGGGACCGCACATCGGGCATACCGTTATTTGCGGAAATCTGGCCTGAATTGGCCGCAGCACTGATCGGTGAAAGCGGTGGGACATACCAGACCATCGGCAGGGTACGGTATTCAGGATGGAGCGGGAACGCGACCTTCCATTCCATCGCCATCTTCCACACCGGCGAATGGCGCGCGGCCTCCAGCCAGGCTTCGGGCACGCCGTCTTTGCGGGCCTGCGCGATGATTTCCGGATCATTGGGATCAAGGAAGATATCGAGCTGTGCTTGATAGAGGTCCTCGACGTTTTCGGCGGAAGCGGCCTCTTCGATCCGGTCAGCATCATAGAGCATCACGCCGAGATAGCGGATGCGGCCCACGCAGGTTTCCGAACATACCGTCGGCTGCCCCGCCTCGATCCTTGGATAACAGAAGATGCATTTTTCACTCTTCCCGGTTTTCCAGTTGTAATAGATCTTCTTGTACGGGCAGCCTGACACACACATGCGCCAGCCCCGGCATTTTTCCTGATCGATCAGGACGATGCCATCCTCCTCCCGCTTGTAGATCGAACCCGACGGGCACGCTGCGACACAAGTGGGGTTAAGGCAGTGCTCGCACAGGCGCGGAAGATACATCATGAACGTGTTTTCGAACTGGCCGTAAATGTCCTTCTGCACGCCTTCGAAATTGTAATCAGCCGAGCGTTTGGAATATTCGCCGCCGAGAATTTCCTCCCAATTCGGTCCACCTTCGATCTTTTCCATCCGCTTGCCCGAAATCAGGCTGCGCGGACGTGCGGTTGGAAACGCCTTGCTCTCGCCCGCCTGTTGCAGATGGCCGTAGTCGAACGTGAACGGCTCATAATAGTCGTCAATTTCGGGCAGGTCGGGATTCGCGAAAATCTTCGCCAGAACCCGCCATTTTCCGCCCATGCGCGGCTGGAGGCGACCGTGTTTCAGGTCCCAACCACCATTCCAGCGCTTCTGGTTTTCCCAATCTTTGGGATAGCCGATGCCGGGCTTTGTCTCCACATTGTTGAACCAAGCGTATTCCATGCCTTCGCGGCTGGTCCAAACATTCTTGCAGGTAACAGAACAGGTGTGACAGCCGATGCATTTATCGAGGTTGAGCACCTTGCCGATTTGCGCGCGAACTTTCATGCTGCGGTCTCCCCTTCGGCGAGCGGGCCTTCGAGCCAGTCGACCTTTTCAAGTTTGCGGACGATGACAAATTCGTCGCGGTTGGACCCAACGGTGCCATAATAGTTGAAGCCATAGCTTTGCTGGACATAGCCACCGATCATGTGCGTCGGCTTCAGGATCGCGCGGGTCACCGAGTTGTGGATGCCGCCGCGCTGTCCGGTGAGCGGCGATCCGGGCACATTCACAATCTTTTCCTGCGCGTGATACATGAATAACGTGCCTTCCTTCATCCGCTGCGAGACGACAGCCCGGGCGACTAAAGCGCCGTTGGAATTGAAGCTTTCCACCCAGTCATTATCGACAATGCCGGCCTTGGCTGCGTCCACTTCCGACAGCCAGACAATCGGCCCGCCGCGAGACAAGGTGAGCATCAGCTGATTGTCGGTATAGGTGGAATGGATTCCCCATTTCTGGTGCGGTGTGATGAAGTTCAAAACGACATGCTTTTGCCCCGCCGCCCGATCAAGCATCGGTTTGACCGCTTTGGTATCAATCGGCGGTCGATAGACACACAGCGCTTCGCCAAAGGCCAGCATCCATTTGTGATCCTGATAGAGCTGCTGCCGCCCGGTGAGCGTGCGCCAAGGGATCAGTTCGTGGACGTTGGTGTAGCCGGCATTGTAGCATACATGCTCGCTTTCGATGCCCGACCAGGTGGGTGAAGAGATGATCTTGCGCGGCTGCGCCTGAATGTCGCGGAAGCGGATTTTTTCGTCTTCCTTCGGCAACGCCAGATGGGCATGGTCTTGCCCAGTGAATTTGGACAAGGCGTTCCACGCTTTTACAGCGACTTCGCCGTTGGTTTCCGGGGCCAGCATCAGGACGACCTCTGCCGCGTCGATCGCGGATTCGATTTTGGCCATGCCCTTGGTCGGGCCGTCCTGTGTCACGACGCCGTTGAGCTTGCGCAGGCCTTCCACCTCATGTTCGGTGTTCCAGCCAATGCCCTTGCCGCCATTGCCGAGCTTGTCGAGCAACGGACCCAGTGCCGTGAAGCGCTTGTACAGGTTCGGATAGTCCCGCTCCACCAAGGCGACATTGGCCATGGTCTTGCCAGGAATGGGCTCCACCTGCCCTTCGCCCCAGTCCACCACATCAAAAGGCTGAGCAATTTCGTTGGCGGTATCGTGCTGGATCGGCACAAGCACCACGTCCTGTTCCACCCCCAAGACTTCGGGTGCAATTTCAGAGAAGGTCTTGGCGATCCCCTTGTAAATGTCCCAATCGCTGCGCGATTCCCAAACCGGATCAACCGCCGCAGACAGCGGGTGGATGAAGGGGTGCATATCAGACGTGTTGAGATCGTCTTTCTCATACCAACTGGCGGTTGGCAGAACGATATCGGAGTAGACACAGGTTGTAGACATGCGGAAATCGAGCGTGACCAGAAGGTCGAGCTTTCCTCTCGGAGCCTCGTCGTGCCACTTCACATCCTTGGGCTTCTGATGGCCTATTTCGCCAAGATCCTTGCCTTGAACGCCGTGCGCCGTGCCCAACAGGTGCTTTAGGAAATACTCATGCCCCTTCCCTGATGATCCGAGCAGGTTCGAGCGCCAGACAAACATATTGCGCGGCCAGTTGGCTGGATCGTCCGGATCGAAGCAGGACATTTCCAGTTCCCCGGATTTTAGCGCGGCTGAAACATAGTCTCCCGCATTTTTACCCGATGCCTTGATCGCCTTACCCACGTCCAGCGGATTGGATTTGAGCTGCGGCGCGGACGGCAGCCAGCCCATGCGTTCTGCGCGGGCGTTATAATCAATCAGGCTTGCGTCCCAGTCACCCGCAGGGGCGGTGGGCGAGAGAATTTCATCGACCTTCAGCGTCTCGTAGCGCCACTGATCGGTGTGCGCGTAAAAGAAGCTGGTCGAATTCATCTGCCGTGGTGGACGGCTCCAGTCGAGCGCGAAGGCCAGCGGCAACCACCCGGTTTGCGGACGCAGCTTTTCCTGCCCGACATAGTGTGCCCAGCCGCCGCCCGACTGGCCTACGCAACCGCACATCACCAGCAAGTTGATGATGCCGCGATAATTCATGTCCATATGATACCAATGGTTGAGGCCCGCCCCCAAGATCACCATCGACTTGCCGTTGGTTGCCTCTGCGTTCGCGGCAAACTCACGGGCGACAGTAATGATCTGCTCGGCGGGAATACCGGTAATCTTCTCACCCCATGCCGGCGTATATGGGCTGGCATCGGCATAATCGCGCGCGACATGTTCGCCGCCCAAGCCTCGATCCAGGCCGTAATTGGCGCACAACAGATCAAAAACCGTCGCAACGAAAGCCTTGCCCTCCGCCAGCTTGACCTCGCGGACGGGCACACGCTTCATCAGCACATCGGGGTGATCGGTGCCTTCGAAATGATCATGCTCGCGATTGCCGAAATAGGGGAAGGCAACGTCCAGAATTTCGTCGTGGTCCGTATCGAGGATCGAGGTCATGCGCAGTTTGACGTCCGTGCCCTTGCCGTCTTTCTCCTCCAGATTCCATTTGCCCTGATCGCCCCAACGATGACCTGCCGAACCATTGGGCGCGACAATTTTGCCGCTCAAATCATCAAAGGCGACGCTCTTCCATTCGGGATTGGCCTTTTCACCCAGCCCGCCCTTGAAGTCGGAGGCGCGCAACAACCGGTCCGGCACGAAGCGCCCATCCTTTTCCACCAAACGCACCAGCATCGGCATGTCCGAATAGCGGCGGCAATAATCCTCGAAATAGGGGACCTGCCGGTCGAGGTGGAATTCGCGGAGGATGACATGCCCCATCGCCAGCGCGAGCGCGGCATCGGTGCCCTGTTTGGGGTTGAGCCACAAATCGGCGAACTTGGTCGCTTCAGCATAATCAGGGCTGACCACTGCCACTTTGGTGCCACGGTAGCGCGCCTCAGTCATGAAATGGGCGTCGGGTGTGCGCGTTTGCGGCACATTCGATCCCCACATCATCAGGAACCCGGCATTGTACCAGTCTGCGCTTTCGGGAACGTCGGTCTGTTCGCCCCAGGTCATCGGGCTGGCGGGCGGTAGATCGCAATACCAGTCGTAGAACGACATGCAGGTGCCACCAAGCAGCGAAAGATAGCGTGATCCTGCTGCATAGCTGACCATCGACATTGCCGGGATGGGGCTGAATCCGATTACCCGATCTGGCCCGTATGTCTTTGCGGTATAGGCATTGGCTGCTGCAATGATCTCGTTAACTTCATCCCAGGTCGAACGAACGAATCCGCCATGCCCCCGGATCGCGGTATAGCTTTTGCGTTTGGCGGGATCGTTCTGGATTGAGGCCCATGCCGCAACCGGCGGCAATGTTGCCCGCGCTGCGCGCCACAGCTTCACCAGCCGCTTGCGCACCATCGGATATTTCAGCCGCTGCGCAGAATAGATGTACCAGCTATAGCTTGCTCCGCGCGGACAGCCGCGTGGTTCGTGGTTGGGAAGCTCTGGCCGGGTGCGCGGATAATCGGTCTGCTGTGTTTCCCAGGTGATGATCCCGCCTTTGACGTAGATTTTCCATGAGCAGGAACCGGTGCAGTTCACGCCATGCGTCGAACGCACAATCTTGTCGTGCTGCCAGCGCTTGCGGTAGCCATCCTCCCAATCCCGCGCCTCCCCGGTGGTGACGCCATGGCCGTCGGAAAAGCCTTCCTTCTTCTGACGGAAGAAGGTTAGTCGGTCGAGCAGATGGCTCATGCGGATGCTCCTGAAATGGCGGCGGGTGTGGATTTTGGGGCTGGTGTGCTACCTCGCTCAATGTCGTGCAGCAGGCCGCCCTTGCGGGTGTAGATAAACCAAGTGAGCGCGGCGCAACTGGCGTAGAAGATGAGGAAGGCCCACAGCGCGGTCATCGGCGATCCGGTATTGGTGATCGAACTGCCGAACGCCTTGGGGATGAAAAAGGCACCGTAAGCCGCAATCGCAGATGTAAAGCCGACAATCGCCGCCGATTCCTTTTCGGCCTGCCGCGTGGCCTCCGCTCCGGCGAGCTGCGGCATCAGGCGCGGCACTTCGCTCCGCATGATAACGGGGATCATCTGGAAGGTGGAGGCATTGCCTACGCCTGTCACGAAGAACATGAAGATGAACATGGCGAGGAAGCCGGTGAAATTGCCCGCCTGAAGGAAGTGGATCACACCCAGCGTGCCGATCATCATGCCGATGAACACCCAGAAGGTGACGCGTGCACCGCCAAACTTGTCAGACACCCAGCCCGTCGCTGCCCGACTGATCGCGCCAACCAAGGGCGCCAAGAATACATATTTGAGCACATCAACGTCAGGGAACTGGTTCTTCGCCAGCAGCGGAAGGCCCGCCGAAAATCCGATGAATGAACCGAACGTTCCCGTGTAGAGCCAGCACATCAGCCAGTTGTGCTTGCGCTGGAAAATCACGGACTGTTCGGCAAAACTTGCCTTGGCATCGGCAATATCGTTCATGCCGAACCAAGCGAGCAGGCTCGATGCGATGATGAAGGGCACCCAGATGAAGCCCGCATTTTGAAGCCAGAGCTGTCCACCTTCCTTGTTCGGCAGCGGATCGCCGCCCATTGCCCCAAACACGCTGGCGGTAATGACCAGCGGCACAGCAAATTGCATCACGGACACGCCGAGGTTGCCCAGCCCGCCATTGAGCGCCAGTGCATTGCCCTTTTGTGCCTTCGGAAAGAAGAAGCCGATATTCGACATGGAGGAGGCGAAATTTCCGCCGCCAAAACCGCACAGCAGCGCCAGAACGAGGAAGATGACGTAAGGTGTATCCGGGTTCTGCACCGCATAGCCGATGCCAAAGGCCGGGATCAGGAGTGACGCTGTGCTGAGCGTCGTCCAAAGCCGTCCGCCAAAGATCGGCACCATGAAGCTGTAGAAGATGCGGAATGTTGCGCCAGACAGGCCCGGCAATGCTGCCAGCCAAAACAACTGGTCCGTGGTATAGGCAAAGCCAATGAGGGGAAGCTTCGCCACGACCACGGACCAGACCATCCAGACCGCAAAAGCGAGCAAAAGGGCCGGGATGGAGATGATGAGGTTGCGCCGCGCGACCCTCTGACCGGTTTCCTCCCAAAAGGCGGGATCTTCGGGCTTCCACTCGGTCAGCACCTTTGAAGGCTCGATGCGCCCATGTTTGGCTTCATCGTGCATGCCCGCCATTTCGGGGAATTGCGGCAGAGAGCGGACATCGATGCCGCTGGCCTTCTGTTCCATCTGGCGGATCGCGATATGCATCCAGCCGAGCGCAATTGCGACCAAAGCGAACAATACCATGAAACAGCTTGTCCAGATGCCGGTCAGATCACTGACGGCACCAAAGACGATGGGAAGTACAAAGCCGCCCAACCCGCCAACCAGACCGACCAGGCCGCCTACCGAGCCAACATTCTCAGGATAATAGACCGGAATGTGCTTGTAGACCGCTGCCTTGCCCAGCGACATGAAGAAGCCGAGCACGAAGATCGTCAAGACAAACGGCACGAGGCTCATCGAGGTTGATAGGTTGATGTCCCCTTTGATACCGTGGATCGTGTAATCGGTTGCCGGGTATGAGAGCATGAACAGGCACAGCATCGAAACACCGAAGGTAGCGTACATGATCTTGCGCGCGCCATATTTGTCGGAGAGGATTCCGCCATAAGCGCGGAACAGACTGGCGGAGAGACTAAAGGTTGCCGCCAGCATGCCAGCAACTTTCACGTCCACGCCGTAAACACCGATCAGATATTTCGGCAACCACAGTGCCAGCGCAACGAAGGCCCCGAAAACGAAGAAATAGTACAGTGAAAAGCGCCAGACCTGTTCGTTCCTGAGCGGCTCCAGTTGCTCCTTCAAGCCGCGCGGCTTTGCTCCGTTCTTCTTTCTTGCGGTTAGCTCTGGATCGTCCTTGGCAAACAAGAAAAAGACGAGTGAGGTGACAGCGAGAACCGCTGCCCAGATCTGTGCGACGACCTGCCATCCTGCTGCTACCATGATCCAGGGAGCGACGAATTTGGTGACGGCTGCGCCAACATTGCCCATGCCGAAAAAGCCAAGCGCGGAGCCTTGCTTTTCCTGTGGGTACCATTTGGAGACATAGGCAACGCCCACGGCAAAGCCGCCGCCCGCCAGACCCAGACCAAGGGCCGCGATCAACATCATGATGTAACTGTCGGCATAAGAGAGCAGGAAGGTCGACAGCGCCGATGCCAGCATTGTCAACGGAAAGACGATGCGGCCGCCATATTGGTCGGTCCAGACACCCAGCAACAGACGCACGAGCGATCCCGTCAGGATCGGCGTGCCGACCAACAATCCGAATTGCGTATCGTTAAGCCCAAGATCGTCCTTGATGGCTATCCCTGTGATCGCAAACAGCGTCCACACAGCAAAGCAGATTGTAAACGCAAAGGTACTCAGGCCTAGTGCCCTGTTCTGCTGTCCCGCGCTCACCGCGTCCCGTAATGGCATGATAGACTCCCGTCTTCCTTTTGCTCTGTTGAGCGCGACCATGGACAAGAGGCTGGTGGCCTGGTTGATCCAGATCAAAGAACGCGACGTGCGGTGATCAAAGTGAAAATGGCTTGATCTAGCCATATTCTTGGCAGTTGATCGATCAAGGTTATGATTGATGTACATCAAGTGTGACTGTAGAGATTGCGCGATCAATGAGGAGATACCTGTTCCGTGCGCGCCGGTGAAAAGCCAGAAATTGCTCAGTTGCCGTTGTTCGCTGAAATGCAGGACGAAGAGCGGGAGCGCGTATTTTCAGGATCGTTCCTGCAGGTTTTCCCGCCGCAACTCACCCTGTTCGAACAAGGTCAGCGGGCAGATTTCCTGCACGTATTGGTCGATGGGCTGGTCGAGCTTTACGCCCACGGAGCCGGGCGCGACACGACCATGCGCATAGTCGAACAGGTGAGCAGTTTCATTCTCGCCGCCGTTGTGACCGACATGCCTTACCTGATGTCCGCGAGGACGCTCGCATCGTCGCGTATTTTGCTGGTCCCAGCCGCTTTGGTGCGTGAAATCATCAAGCAGGACACCGCCTTGATGCAGGCGACCATGCGCGAGTTGGCGCTTGGCTATCGCGATCTTGTCCGGGCGCTGGCGGACATCAAGCTCCGCCAATCCACCGAAAGGCTGGGCAATTATCTGCTCGCGCGAAGCGAACGGCACGGGTCTGCCCGGACGTTTGATCTGCGCGGAGAGAAGCGTGTTCTGGCCTCGTTACTCGGCATGACGCCTGAAAACCTATCGCGCGCCTTCGGCCAGCTTGCAGGCCACGGAGTGACAATGGACGGACCGAAAGTGCAGATTATCGACGCAGATGCGCTGGCTCAGTTCGCAAAGCCGGATGCCAATTTGCATGATCATCCTGCATGAGGCTCTTTGACAGGCTGACCTCCCGGGCCTTTTGGCGACAACCCGGAATGCATCCGCTTCGCGCCAGTTTGGGTTCAATGCTCGGCCTTGGGATTGCCGCATTCACTACATTCGCCGTCATCGCGGACACGTCTGGCCTTCCCTATCTTGTGGCTCCCCTCGGCGCTTCAGCCGCACTCGTATTTGCATTGCCCGCTGCGCCACTGGCCCAGCCCCGCGCTGTGATAGGCGGGAACATCCTTTCGGCATTGTGCGGCGTGACAGTGGCTCAGCTTATAGCGGAATCCATGTTGGCTGGACCAGCAGCAGCGGCACTGGCTATCTTGCTGATGCAGCTTTGCCGTTGTCTGCACCCGCCCGGCGGAGCCATTGCGCTTGTCGCCGTTTTTGGTGGAGACGCTGTGCGTGAGGCAGGATTCTATTTCGCGCTCTTGCCGGTCGGACTGAATTCCGTGCTTTTGGTTGGCGCAGGCATCATCTTCAACAATCTGGCCGGCAGCCGCTATCCGCACCGCCCAGAAATCAGCCAGAAGACACAGCCTGACACCGAAGATGCGGCAACCATAGACAGAAGTGGCTTCACTCGCGCTGATGTGGAGGCAGCGCTTGATCAACTGATCGATCGGCCTGTCATTGACGTTGCCGATGTTGAATTTCTACTGCGGTCAGTCGAATCTGCCGCTTTTTCACGGACACGGCCTGTTCCGCTATGCCTCGACATCATGTCGCGCGATGTGGTGACGTGTCAGGCAGATGATTGGACCGAAGATGCGCTGGCAAAAATGGATCGCCGCCATGTTTCTGCCTTACCGGTTCTGGATCGAGACGAGAGGGTCGTTGGCCTTGCAACGCGCGGCGTTTTGGCAGGCGAACAGGGACGCAACATTTCCGAAGTTATGCAAACCGGCGCTTGCATCGCCGCAGCGGATAGCGCTGCCGCAGCACTTGCGCCTGTACTTTCGGATGGCGTTCATCATCAGGCAGTGATCGTCTGGGCCAATGGCAGCTTGGCGGGTTTGGTCACCCAAACGGACTTGCTTGCCAGCCTTTGGCGCGGACAGGATCGCGGAAGCGGCGTCTAAGGCGTTCATCCTTTCGAGCCACCTAAAGACGATAGTGGTCCCCAAGATGTATGTCCGCAAAATGGATCCGAACCAAATTCAGAAAATCGGGTGCTACTCCGTTTGACCTTGCAGCTCTTCAACCGTCCGCCCGTCACGGATATTGTAAAGCCGCTTGAAGGTCGGGATGATCTTTTCATCATGGGTGACGATGATGATCGCGGTATCGAACTGGCAGGCCATATCATTGAGCAACCCCACCACAGCAAGAGCACGCTGGCCATCCAGCGGCGCTGTTGGTTCATCGGCGAGGATCACTGGCGGACGATTGATCAGGGCGCGGGCTATTGCCACGCGCTGCTGCTCCCCCCCCGAAAGCTGAGAGGGCATGGCGGCGGCGCGGTGGCCGACATCAAGCGCATCAAGCAGATCGCGCGCCAGCTTTCGGGCCTCTGCATTCGGCTTTCCGGCCAGCATCGGCAGCAACGCAACATTGTCGGTCACATCAAGGAATGGGATCAGGTAAGGGGCCTGAAAAATGAAGCCGATCATATCGCGCCGCAGCGCGCGTAGATCGCGGACCTTCCAGCCATTGTCATAAATGCACTGGTCACCAATTGTCATCTTGCCTGACGTAGGCTCAATCACCGCCCCAAGGCATTTGAGCAGCGTACTCTTACCTGACCCAGATGGCCCGATCAGCCCTACGACTTCACCCTTGGCCACCGCCATATCGACTCCGCGCAGGGCCTGAACCGCCGTCTCGCCGCTGCCGTAGGTCTTGACGACATTCTCAAGGGTGATGCCTTCAGCCACCGATCGCCTCCGCCGGATCGACCTTGATCGCAGCCTGGATCGCCAGGAAGCTTGCCATTGTGCAGATCAGCATCACCGCCACGAAGCCCAGGATCGAATCTGATGGCAGCAGTAGGACGTATTTGGGGAAGAAGGGTGCCCACAGACTTGCCGCTATCTTGCCAACGACGAAGCCGATCAGGCCCAATCCCAACGCCTGTTGCAGGATCATCCAAGAGATCGTGCGATTGCGTGTGCCGATCAGCTTCAGCACTGCAATTTCACGGATCTTGCCGATAGTCATGGTGTAGATGATGAAGGCCACGATGGCGGCGCTGACAATCGACAGAATGACCAGAAACATTGCGATTTGCCGGGCCGAGTTGGCGATCAGCTTCTGAACCAGGATTTCTTCCATCTGAGCTCGGGTATAAACCGTCAGGCGTTGCCAGCGGCGGATGGCGGCGGCGACTTCATCGGGATTGGCATCCGGCGTGATGGTGACCAGAATGGCATTGACGTTTGTATTGCCCGATTGAACGGCGTTTACTGCTTGCGCCACCGCCGGATTGCCCGGTGGGTTCAGTTGCGGATTGGCAGCCGTGCGCGCGCGCTGACGGACAATGGCGTCACTGTCCTTCTGGAATTGGGCCACCTGCGCATCCTTCAAAGACAAGAACAGCATCGGATCTCCGCCCGATGACACCATCCGGCTGGTCAGCCCGACAATCGTATAAAAATTGCGGCGCACTTTGACGCGGTCACCAATCGCGAAGCCGGTCTTCACATCAGCCACAGCTTCATAGTGGCCACGCACGATCTGGCGCCCTGAGATCAGATGGGTGGGCTGGCCAGGCAATCCAGGTTGGCCCATTTCCGCCCCGACGACCATCACCCGCACATCCTTGTCCCCGTGTGCGATCTGCATCGTCAGGTAAGTAACGCCAGCTGCCTGGGCGACACCGCGCATCGCCTGGATTGGCCGCTCGCTATCCTCGGTCAGGCTGGAGGGCTCGGCATAGGGGCCAAGCGTGTCCTTCTGCACAACCCACAAGTCAGCCCTGCTGTTGTCGAGCAAGGCCTGCGCGTCATCGACCATTCCGCGATAAACCCCGGCCATCGACAGGGTGACGCCGATCAGCAATCCCAATCCTATTCCGGTGAGCACAAATTTGCCCCAGCCATGCAGGATGTCGCGCCCCGCCAGACTGATCATGGCAACGCGTCGACGATACTGAACCGACTGTTGGTGGAGAGTGCCTTCGCGCTATGCAGCACGATTCTCTCGCCCTTGGCGAGGCCGCTCAGAACCTGCACCCAGCCTCCGAGATCCTCGGCACCAAGCCTGACTGGTGCGAAGACGAGTTCCCCATCGCGGATCACCCAAACGCCAACCTGTCCATCGATCCGGTGGACAGCTGCATTGGGAATGGCCAGAGATCGTTCCTGTGCAGGCAGGGCCACAGTTACCTCCGCCAACTCACCGATCGAAGGCAATCCGCCGGTTACACCGAATCGTGCCTTGGCCAGTACTTCCTCGGTCAACGCATCCGCCATGGGTTCAACGCGTTCGATTGTCCCTGTTAGAGGCGCGTCTGGCCTTGACCGCAAAGCGATCCGCGCCACTTGACCCGCAGCCAGACCGGCCGATTGGGTCTGATCGAAGCGTACATTGATCCACAATTGCGATGGATCGATGATCTCAATCACAGCCTGGCCGGCCACCACGGTCGTACCGGGTTCCACGGCTCGGCGCACCACCAGTCCTGCGTGCGGTGCGACGAGGCGCAGGTTTGCACGTTGTTCGACCAGCGCCGCGCGCTCCGCGCCCAATCGTCCGCGATCCATAGCGGCAGCACTGCGATTGGCCTGTGCAGCCGCAAGTCCTGCCTGCGCAGCGGCCAGTTCTTGCCGACGTTGATCGACCATCGCATCGGTGACCCATCCGCCCCGTTTCAGCTCTTCCGTCCGTGCGGCCACGGATCGGGCGAGAACGACCCGGGCGTTCGCATCCGCAATCTGAGCTACGGCGGCCTGTTCCAGCGCCGCTGACCGCGCCGTCCCGCCAGCCGCTGCATCAATCCGCTGGTCGAGGTCGATGGGATCAATCTGCGCTAGTAACTGCCCGGCGACTACGGTGTCGCCCACATCCACGGCGACCATTGTCACCCGGCCCGCAGTGGTCGGCCCGACTTTCTGCGTGTAACGGGCTTCGACGGTGCCGATACCGAACATTGCCGGGGAAACGCTGCGCTCTTCGACCTCGGCGACTGTCACATTGGTCGGGGCCAATGGGCCGGATCGAAAGGCCACCCATGCAAAAAGCAACAGCAATGGCACAAGCACTGCCAGCAATGTCCAGCCACGGCGGCTCATCGTGAACGGTAAGGTCATGTGGTCCCTTGCAGTCCATTCAGGAAGACTTCGAAAAGCCTCGACGAAATCGCTGACATATTGGTGAAATCATCGGCTGCCATCGCCTGCATCACCAACCCCTGCACCATGCCCAGGAACATGGTGGCAGCTGCGGCGCAATCAGCGTTTTCGTCTATTTGGCCTTGCGCCTTGGCAAGTTCGAGCAGGCCAAGCACACGACTACGATACCCGCTCATCAGCGCCCGCACTTTCGCCTTGCCAGGGGCGTCGGCATCGCGCTGCAACTCTCCGAACAGGATTCTTGGGACTCCGACATGCTCTACAACAAAATCGATATGGGCAACGAAGATGGCCTGCAATCGATCTGTCGGCGTTGCTCCAGCAACTCCATCAATCCGCGCCAGCAGTGTATCGCTCGTCCAGTCCATCACGGCCAACCAGACGGCCTGCTTGTCAGGGAAATGACGGAATAGCGCACCTTGGGTTACCCCCATACGCGCTGCAATCTGTGCAGTGGTGATGTCGGCGGGATTGGTCGTAGCCGCCAGTGCAATCACCGCTTCAACGGTTGCGGCCCGGCGCGCATTGGCAGGAAGTTTTGTGCGGGACATGAGTTGCCATAACATTTTGATAGTAATTAGTCACTATCTTTCTTGCATTGGTACGGCAAATATGGCCTGATAAATGTCAAGCTCTCCAAAGCAACGTCGGCATCCCCAATTAAAACTTTGCGTCGAGCGCCAGCCAAATTTTGGTTGTATCCGTCGAGAAAACATCTGCATCGTAGCGCGCAAATTTGGCAGAAACGGTCAGCTTCTTTGTCACGGGATACGAAACATGCGCATTCCATTCACTTCCGTAATGCAGACCTGCGCGCGTCGAGCGGTAATCATGCAAGACTCCGCGCAAAATGAGGCCCGCTAGGGGCTTGTTGGCAGGTATTCTGTAGCTCGCATCGAGATAAATGTCGCGCAGCCCGTTGGCCGGGGTCGCCAGGAACTTGTCTGCCCAGCCATTGAATGCATGAAGCGTGGCAAGCGGTGTTTGAACGGCTGCCGTACCATCTCCCTCCAAGCGCTCCAGTCCCCCCCTTAACGTAAAAGGGCCGTAGCTCAGCCCCGGCTCAAGGAGCAGATAATCCAAGGCGAAACTGCGCGGATTGGCCGCGAAATCTTGCTGGCGAGCATACTCGGCGGCGTAGAGGAATTTCAGCCCCTTGCCGACAGGTCGCTCGCCAGCGATCCGCACACCGAGGGTCCGCGAACTGGCCGAAGATTGGGAAGGAATGTCCAGCCAGTAACCGTAACCCAAGATCGTGCCGATCCCATCGATTGTGTAGCCAGCGCGCACGCCATTGATTGCCGTCCCACGCCAGATCCCTTGCGATGAATCCGGGCCAAAAACGCGATTGACGCGCCAAGCATAGAGGTAATCGAAAGTCATGCTCTTGAGCGGCTTCAGCGTCACGCGCGCGGCATCAAGGGTTTGATCATTCTGGCGCCAGCCAACTGATCCGATCCAGCGCTGGTTATCAAGATTGACCGCTTGCCGCCCTGCGGTCACCTCAACCGCAGCATCCGTCTTCCAACGAATATAGGCTTGATTGAGCAGGACGTCCGAAGGGTCTGCAACCACCGGATAGGCGGTCAAGCCATTTACCGTATCGTTATAGCGCGGCTTGCCCAGACGGAGGATCGCCTCTCCCTCAATGACCCCGCTAAAACCATTCCATTCTGCTGAACGAAGTCCCGCTCGCACGCGCAATGTGGACGCTGTCGCATCCTCAGCCAATCCGTCCTGGTCGACCAGTTCCAAACGGTAGCGAACGTCGGCATAAGGGGTGATCGCGAAGGGTTCGACCTCTTGAGCGGATGCCAGACCAGTCACACTTGCGGATAAAGCGAGGCAACCGACTATATATTTTAATTGATTCATATTTGTCCAATATCTCAATATAGACGTTTTGGTTTGACATATATCAAATTATTCTCACCTCAGGTTGATAGCGCAGCAAAACCATGACATTCGACGACATGACCTTGGCCCGGATACTCCATGTGATCGCCATCGTCGGCTGGATCGGAGGCGTGTGGTTTGTAACCTTTGTCGTGATGCCAGCCCTGTCGCGGAGCGAAGCACCCGAAACCCGGCTTGCCGCATTTCACCGCATCGAAAGCGGGTTTGCCCCGCAGGCTAGAATTTGGGTGCTACTGGCCGGTGCATCCGGCTTCTGGATGACGCACCGCGCAGATATTTGGTCCCGCTTTGCTGATCTGCACTTCTGGTGGATGCACGCTATGCTGGCGCTCTGGACGGGATTTGCGCTGATGCTTTTCGTCATCGAGCCGTTGTTTCTTCATAAGCGCATGGCTGAATCGCAGACTCCACAAGCCGACTTCCTACGCATGGTGGCCATGCATCGGGTCTTGTCCGTTATCGCACTGCTGACGGTGTTTGGAGCGATGAGCGGTGCGCATGGCCTCTTCTGATCGAAGCGCACGTTTTCCACGCATCCTGCTTGCAGCCCCGCATCGACTGGCTTTTCTTGTGGGAACGCTCAATGTCACAGCACTTGCGCTCTGGTGGCTCGCGCAACTGGCCGGACTGCACCTGATTCCACTCAATCTGCCATCGGGCAACCTGCCGCCCACGCTGCTGCACGGTCCTGTTATGCTGTATCTGCTGCTCCCGCCCTTCATCTTCGGCTTTCTGATGACGGTCTTCCCGCGCTGGATGGGCTATCCCGACCTTGCGGCTGGCCAATACGGGCCTGTTGCTGTACTGCTCGCTGCTGGAAGTCTTTTGGCTCATTCTGGTCTGTGGCTTGGCATCGACGCCATCCTCATGTCCGGCTTCACTGTCTTTGGGACGGGATGGGCGCTAGCGTTGCTGGTCCTGGGGCAACTGATCCGGCAAAATGCGTCTGATGCTAAAGCAATCTGCTGGCACGCGGTTTCCGCTTCGGCCGCCCTGACCTTAGGCCTGATCGGGCTACTCGCTGCCCTTGCCTTCTTTGCTACAGCCTCTGCCGAGGTCTTGAAGTTCGCAAACCGGATCGGCATTGTCCTATTCCTGCTGCCCGTCTTTTTGACGGTATGTCACCGCATGGTCCCATTTTTCGCAGGCAGTGTAGTGAAGGATTATGTCCGCTGGCGGCCTGATTGGCTGATCGGTGCACTTTGGATTCTGCTGGCCGCCAAGTTGGCCGCTGACCTTGGGCGCTGGCTAGCATTTGACCTCTTTGCCTCAACCGCGCTCGCAGCACTCTCTGGGTTTATGGCCTGGAAATGGTGGCCGCGTGGCTACGCTCCAGGCCTATTCAAGGTGCTGATCTGGGGCTTTGTCTGGGCACCTGTCGGGTTCTCCCTTTCGGCATTCAAAGCATTTGGGTTCAATTTGGGCCGCGCACCCGATCATGCCTTGATGATTGGCTTTTCGTGCAGCCTGTTGGTAGCCATGGTCACGCGCGTGACACATGGCCATTCAGGTCGCCCGCTTGAAATGTCTGCGGCGGCGTGGATTGCCTTCTTCTCTATCCAGATTGCCGCTATTTTGCGGGTAAGTGCGGCGATTGCCGATGAACATGGGTATCTGCTGATCTCAGCGGCTGGTGCCTTTTTTGTCGGCCTGCTCCCTTGGTTGCTGCGCCACGCGAAGATTTATGGGACACTGCGACTGGATGGAAAACCGGGCTAGTGATCGCGATGCGCCCGGTCTACGGACACCAACGCGTTGACGCCGACGATGTGCTTTTGTTAAGAAGGCTATGTCGGGATTGAAGCAACCTCCCGGTCAGGCAATTCGTGCCCAAGCGTTGCCTCTGGCTGGTCTCGCACTTGCGCGGGACTGCGCTGAGGAGATGTGTTTGTGGCCGTGAATGAACCAACAAATAGTCCTGAATTTGGCGAACTGGTGCGCGTGTTCGCGCGCATCGGCTGTTTGAGCTTTGGCGGCCCGGCGGGGCAAATCGCGCTGATGCACGGCGAGATCGTTGAGAAGCATCAATGGGTGGACGAGGAGCAATATCTCCATGCGCTCAATTTCTGCCATTTGCTGCCCGGACCCGAAGCGCAGCAACTGGCCACATGGATTGGCTGGCGGCTGCACGGTCTGAAGGGTGGTCTTGCGGCGGGGCTGTTGTTCGTCATTCCCGGTGCGCTGGTCATGTTGGCGCTCTCCACGCTCTACGCGCTCGCTGCCAATCTCGACTGGTTTGCGGCGCTGTTTTTGGGAATCAAGGCAGCGGTGCTGGCGATTGTGGTGCAAGCGCTGATCCGCATTGGCGGGCGGGCGCTCAATACGCGCTTCAAACAGGCGCTGGCTGTGGCGGCGTTCCTTGGGCTGTTCCTGTTCAATCTGCCCTTTCCGTTGGTGGTGCTAGCCGCGGGCGTGATCGGCATCTTGGTTGCCGCACAAAGACCTGAATGGTTGGCGCTCAAGGCCAATCCCAATGCCTTGCTGCCGTCGCGACCTCCGATCATGGCGATGGTGCGCACGGTTCTTCTATGGGTCGTGATCTGGGCGGTGCCGATGGCGTTGGTGCTGGTGACGCTTGGTCAAAGCCATGTGCTGTGGGACATTGGCGTGTTCTTTTCGCAGCTTGCCGTGGTCACGTTCGGCGGGGCCTATGCGGTGCTCGCTTATATGGCGCAGGAGGCCGTGCAATCCTACGGCTGGATGCAGGCCGGAGAAATGGCCGACGGTCTGGGGCTTGCCGAAACCACACCGGGGCCGCTGATCCTTGTCACCCAGCATGTCGGCTTTCTCGCGGCCTTCCGGTCGCCAGAGCCCTTCTCTCCGCTGGTTGCGGGACTTCTCGGTGCAGGCCTGACAACTTGGGTGACGTTTGCGCCGTGCTTCTTATGGATATTCACCTTTGCACCGTGGATCGAGCGGTTGCAGCACGCGACACGGCTCAAGGGCGGTTTGGCGGCACTTACGGCGGCGGTGGTTGGTGTGATTGCCAACCTGTCGGTCTGGTTCGCGCTCCATGTCCTCTTTGCACGGGTGGGCACAGTGGACGTCGGCCCGATGCGGTTGAGCCTGCCCGACTGGATCAGCTTTGACTGGCGCGCGGGCTTATTGTCCGTCCTTGCCGCACTCATCCTGTTCGGTCTCAAATGGAGCGTGTTCCGGATGCTGGCGATCCTTGCCGCCCTGGGCTTGGCGCTTGGCAGTTTTTGAAAGGAGTTTTGATGATGACCAATATGAACCGCCGCAATGCCATCGGTGCAATGGGTATGGGTATCGCAGGCGCTGCGGCTATCGGCCAAGCCAAAGCCGCCGACCTTCCGCCCGCCTTACCGCCTGCCTTCTCAGGTGGGCATCAACCTCAACCGCTCAAATTCGATCCGGCCAAGCTGACCGGCCTTTCTGAAAAGCTGATCCGGTCTCACTATGACAATAACTATATCGGCTCGGTGAAAACGCTCAATATGATCGAAGGGCGACTGGCGGCAGCAATGGCCGACATGGACTTGCCGCCGGTCGTCTATGGCGGACTGAAACGCGAGGAACTTCACCGCACCGGATCGGTCATCCTTCACGAACTCTACTTCGGCGCGCTGGGAGGTAACGGCGTGGCAGCGGGCGACATCCGCACGGCACTTGGCGCAGCGTTCGGAAGCCACGAAGCATGGGAGGCCGAGTTTCGCCGCACCGCGATGGCACTGGCAGGCGGCTCCGGCTGGTGCGTGCTTGCGTTCAACCTCCATACGAACAGCCTGCACAATTATTGGGCGTGGGATCACATGCACCAGCCCGCCGCAAGCGTTCCGTTGCTGACGCTCGATATGTACGAACATGCCTTCCATATAGATTACGGCACAGCAGCGGCGAAATATGTCGATGCTTTCATGGCGAACCTTAACTGGGAAGAGGTTGACCGGCGCTTTCGGAAAATATCGGTTGGTATGCATTTTGGATGATCGGTTTGGTTGGCACAGGTTTCCGATCTCAAACTTCACTTCAATCACATAGCAGACTGCCATTCATCCCGTTTCGCCATGAAACTAATGCGCGCAAAATGCCGCAGGCTCTGCGCCATTGAACTTGTAAATACGACACACAACTCTTGGTATCGAACCACGTTGCAGAACTGAAGTTCGACAATAAAATCTCATCTCGTTCCGTGACTATTGACGAGAATTCAAAATGCCCGAGCCAGACCGTATCATCCGCCTTAAGACCGTCATCAACCGTAGCGGTTTATCTCGCTCAACGGTCTATCGCAAAATAAGCGAAGGCACTTTTCCGCCGAAAGTGAAGCTGAGTCTAAACGGCGTCGGTTGGCGCGAATCCGAACTCAACCGCTGGATCGCAAATCCGGCTGCCTATCGTCCATTGGTTGACGTGGCGGAATAAGCCTCAATCCCGCCGCTTATCGCACCAGATAAAGCTGCGGTCGGGTGTCTGGAACCTCGTGCTGTTTCAGCGTGGCAATCCCTGCGGCAGTCTGGGCGTCTAAATAGTCCGCCCAGTCCTGCAACATCCTGCGGCGCGGCGTGAGATATTCAGCCGCGTTGTAGGCCCCGCGAACTTCGTTTTCCTCCGAGTGTGCGAGCTGCATTTCGACCCAATCGGCGTGATAGCGGCGCATCCAGATGGGCGGATCGCCATACTCGACGAGTTGCTCGTTGGCCCAGGTGCTGGCGATGCTGCGAAAGCCGTGGACGGTTTGACGGCTGATATAACCCATCCGGTAGATGGCGTAGATCATCGTATTTTCGGACAGCGGACTTTCGGGTTTGTTACCTGGAAAGACATATGGCTCGTTCATCGCTGCCAACATTTCGGCAATGATCACTTCGGCCTGCCGCGACAGCGGGACGATATGCTCGCGCTTCATTTTCATTCGCTCGGCAGGGATGCGCCAGATGGCATTTGGCGTCCCCAACCCCTCAAATTCGGACCGCACGGCAAACCGCAACTCTTTGGTGCGTACCCACGTCAGCAGGGCAAAGTGGAGCGCATTGCGCGTGATTACCGAACGCCGCGGGTTCTCCTCAGTGTATCGATCAAGCTTCGCAAGAAAATGCGGCAGGTCCGCAACAGGCAAGCGGGTCATATGCTGCACGCGAGGCTTTGGCTTCAAAGCCCCGCGCAGGTGCGTTGTTGGATCGGCCTTGGCCCACCCAGAGGCTATCGCGAACTGAAAGACCTGGCCGACGCACTGCTTGGCGCGGCGGCTGATATCGAGCGCACCGCGTGCTTCGATTTGGCGGATCATCGCCAACACGTCGGGCGCTGTGATTTCCTCGATGTGCATTTCACCAAGGAAAGGAAGCACGTCGCGTTCCAGCCGTGACCAGACGCGGGTCGCGTGCGCCGGGTTCAAACTGGCCATGCGGTTTTCATGCCAAAGTTTGGCAATCCGCTCGAACGTCTTGCCCTCTTTGGCCGTCGGGCGCGCCATCTCGCCCATCGGGTCTTCACCCATAGCAATGGCGTGCTTTGCCTTCAGGCGTAGTTCTCGCGCCGCTGAGAGGCCAACTTCGGGATAGGCACCAAAGGACAGGAGCTTCTCCTTGCTAGCGAAGCGATACTTCATCCGCCAGAGCTTCGCACCGTTCGGCTTCACCAGCAGGAACAGCCCTTCACCGTCGGCCAGCTTGTATGGCTTTTCGCGAGGAGCCGCGCTGCGAACCTGTAATTCCTTGATCGCCATTGGGGGTATCGCTCCGTCCAATCGGAGAGATTTTGGGGGTATCGCCCTCAAAGTCTCCGTTTTCGTCCCTTACGATACCCCCACGATACCCCCAGCGCAAATCTGGATGGCCTGAAACGGGCTGATACCGGCGAGGATGCGAATCACCTGTAGCCCGCAGAAAACTGCCAAAAACTGGTGCTAACTGAGACGCGGTGAAATCGGCTGAAATTGGGTGATGGTAGCGGAGGAGGGACTCGAACCCCCGACACGCGGATTATGATTCCGCTGCTCTAACCAGCTGAGCTACTCCGCCCCGAAAGGCCGTGCCGCAGCGC
>JBEBJR010000062.1:0-4797 GCA_040079845.1 Casimicrobium sp.
GGTAGACCGCGTGCAACAACGGCTGGGGCGGCAAATGCTGATCGAGAACCCGTCCTGCTATCTCGCCTATCGCGACAGCCAGATGTCGGAGGTGGCGTTCTTGGCGGAATTGATCCAGCGCACAGGCTGCGGGTTGCTGCTCGACATTAACAACATCGTTGTGACCACGGGAAACCTTGGCGGCGCGGCGGAGGATTATCTTGCCGCGATCGATCCTGATTGGGTTGGCGAAATCCACCTCGCGGGACATGCGACCGAGCTGCACGACAGCGGGCCGCTGTATATCGACGATCATGGCAGCACAGTGAGTGCGCGGGTGTGGGAGCTCTATGCAGCGTTCATTCAGCGCGCAGGTCCAAAACCGACTTTGATCGAATGGGACACGGACGTTCCGGACTATGCGATTTTGATGGCAGAGGCCGGTAAAGCTGATGCGGAGTTGAGGGAACCGGCCCATGCTTTCGCTTGAGGCTGCGCAGGCGAATTTTATCGCCACGATTAATGATGGGCCGGATGCGCTCGACCAGTCGTTATTTGGTGGCCCTATCGACCGCGTGATGCTGGGCCTGAAAGCGCATGCAAACACGATCAACCACGCCCGCTTGGTCGCGCTTGAGGAGACCTTTCCGTTGACACGGCAGGCGCTGGGCGACGCGCAATTCAATCAGTTGTCGCGTATTTACGCTGAAACGCCCGAAGCGCGAGCATCGGATGCCAATACCATCGGAAAGCCATTTCCCGATTTCCTCCAAGCGCGGCAAGCCGACCAACCAATCACAGAACTCGCTATAATCGAATGGGCGTGGCTGGAGTGCTATCACGCTGCCGAGGCTGTGCCGCTTGCGCTGGACGATTTGGCGACATTATCAGAGGCCGCTTTGCTCGAACTTATCGTCCTCTGGCATCCCGCCACACGGATCGTCCTAATATCAGGCGCGTTGCCCGATGCACTCCCTGAGTTGGACAGCGAGAACGCCGCAGCAATTCTGATCGCCCGACCCGACGCCGATGTGCGATTGCTCGCGCTTGACCCGGTGACGCATCAAATTGCGATGCTTGCGAAAAATTCCACAGCGATTGGTAACCTCCTCGCATATGCTGGCGAACAAGCGAGTGATACCGACCCCATCGGGCCGGTCCTAACCTTGATCGGCGCTGGTGCGTTGATACTGCTGGAGTGAAACATGCTGCAATCTCTGACCCGTCGCTATGACCACATCGTTGCGTTGCTCTCTCGTCGCGTCGCGGAATCAATTGCTCTGGTTTTTGTGCGCTTGGCGCTGGCTGGAATATTCTGGATGTCGGGGCGGACTAAAGTTGATGAGGGCAGCTTGCTGACCGTTAGCGAGAACGCCATTTATCAGTTCAGCGAAGAGCCTTTCAGCAACGTGCCGTTGCTTCCATCGGACATCGCCGCCTATCTCACGACGTACGCCGAACATATCCTGCCGATCCTGCTCGTCTTGGGTCTGTTCACCCGCCTGTCTGCGCTTGCGTTAATGGGCATGACATTGGTGATCCAGTTTTTCGTTTTTCCCGAAGCGTGGTGGCAAGTGCATATCCTATGGGTTGCGCTGGCGATGGTCCTGATCGTGCGCGGTGGTGGCATCCTGACGCTTGACAGGCTCTTGATTGGCCGTCGCCCATGATCGCAAATGAAGAAGGCCTGCGCCGATTGATGCGGCTGTCGCTGACTGGCGATAAACAGGCCTATGCCGTGTTGCTTGAACAAACGGCAAAATGGCTTGCCCGGTATTTCCGGCAGAAAATTGCCGCCGATACCGTCGATGATTTGGTGCAGGACACGCTGATTTCGCTCCACCGAAAGCGCGCGAGCTATGATCCCACACGGCCTTTTCTGCCCTGGCTGGCGGCCATCGCGCGCTATCGCTGGATCGATCGGCTGCGGCAAACCTATCGGCACGAGGCGCAAATGCTGGAGGATTATGACAAGGCCGAGGACAGCCATGAAGAAGTCGTTGGCGCACGGATCAGCATTGATCGCTTGCTCGACTTGATCCCCACGGCGCAAGCCGACGTCATCCGCTATGTGAAGATCGAGGGCCATAGCATCGACGAAGCGTGCGCGCATACTGGCCAGTCTGAGTCGCTGGTAAAGGTAAATATTCATCGCGGTTTGAAAAAGTTATCCGCATTAGTTGAGAGTGAGTAAGATGAAGCAAGTTTTTGATCTGGACGCGATGGTTGCGGAATTGGAGCCGGTAAAGCCGCTGCGATTGTCGCAGGCGATTTCATCGGTGCTGGCCATCGCGATCGCAGCAGCGGCGCTGGTCGTATTGGTCAAAGGCGCGCGGGCCGATGTTATCGCTTTTGATCCCAACCCAATGTTCCTGCTGCGGGCCGGGCTATTGCTCTTGCTCGGCGGCGGCTGTGGTTGGGCCGCGCTGAGCATGGCAAGCCCGTCGGTTGGCAAGCAAGGGCAAAGCTGGAAAATGGCGATAGCGGCGGCGGCGCTGTTGCCACTCGCGGCGATGATCGTGGCACTGACCGGCCGTGCCGAAATTGCCACTTCGAACGCCTATTTCGGGTTGCAGTGCATGGCGTTTAGCGGATTATCGGGATTGGCAACGGCAATCCCGATGGTGCTTTGGTTGCGTCGCGGTGCGCCAACATCGCCCGAACGCGCAGGCTGGCTGACCGGTGTTGCTGCCGGAGGCCTTGGCGCCTTTACCTATGGCCTGCACTGCCCGTTTAACGATGTGGTCTATATCGGGCTTTGGTATTCGCTGGCGGTGGGGCTATGCGCCGTGCTTGGGCGCTTGATGGTGCCGAGACTTATTCGCTGGTAACTAGCTGCGGGCTGGCAATCCCGCAGCCCTCAACGCCGCATGGGCTTCGGCGATGCTGTATGTTCCAAAGTGGAAGATTGAGGCCGCAAGGACAGCGCTTGCATGGCCAATGGTGACGCCTTCGACCAAATGATCGAGCGTCCCTACACCGCCGCTGGCGACGACCGGCACATTGACGGCGTCGGCTATTGCGCGGGTTAGTTCCAAGTCAAACCCAGCCTTGGTCCCATCACGGTCCATGCTGGTAACGAGTAATTCCCCTGCGCCAAGTTCCGCGAGCCGCAGCGCATGTTCGATCGCATCAATGCCGGTGGGTTTACGACCGCCATGAGTAAAAATCTCCCAGCGCTCGCCAACACGTTTGGCATCGACCGAAGCAACCACACATTGGCTACCAAACCGTTCGGCGATATCGGCGACGACTTCGGGCCGCGCGACCGCTGCGCTGTTCACCGCGACTTTGTCCGCACCCGCGAGCAACAAAGCCCGCGCGTCATCGGCACTGCGCACCCCGCCACCGACGGTCAGCGGCATAAAGCAGACCTCGGCTGTGCGCCGCACCACATCAATAATCGTCTCGCGCCCCTCATGGCTCGCGCCGATATCCAGAAAACAAAGCTCATCCGCCCCCGCCGCGTCATAGGCCTTTGCCTGTTCCACCGGATCTCCTGCGTCGATCAGGTCGACAAAGTTGACGCCCTTCACGACGCGGCCATTAGCGACATCTAGGCAAGGGATAACGCGGATGCGGACGGTCATGCTTTATTGGCCATCGCAATCGCCGTGGCTAGATCCAGCCGTCCGTCATAAATCGCACGGCCAGTAATCACACCCTCAATGCCATCTTGCGCATGGAGGCTGAGGATGTGGATATCGTCCAGCCCCTTTACCCCGCCGCTGGCGATTACGGGAATGCGAACCGAACGCGCCAGCTCGACCGTCGCGTCGATGTTGCACCCCGTCAGCATTCCGTCGCGGCCCACATCGGTGAACAGGATCGAGGCGACGCCTGCATCCTCAAACCGCCGCGCAAGATCGACCACCGGCATGTCGGATGTCTCCGCCCAGCCCTCGGTCGCGACAAAGCCGTCGCGGGCATCGACGGCAACGACAATGCCGTTTTCAAATTCGCGCGCCATGTCTTTGACAAATTGCGGGTCTTTTAGCGCCGCAGTGCCAATCACCAGCCGCGCAACGCCCATGTCAAACCAGCGTTCGACGGTTTGCGCATTGCGGATGCCGCCGCCCAATTGGATATAGCCGGGGAAATTCTCGATAATCCCTTCGACGGCCTCGGCGTTTTCAGGCCTTCCCGCGAACGCGCCGTCAAGATCGACGACATGCAAAAACTCGGCGCCTTGCTGTGAAAACAACAAAGCCTGCGCCGCTGGGTCATCGGCATAGACGGTGGCGCGATCCATATCGCCCTCGGCAAGCCGAACAACTTCGCCGGCTTTTAGGTCGATTGCTGGGAATACGATCATCTTTAATTAAATCCCTTTTGTGGCTTCGTGGCTTTGTGTGAGATAATTTTTTCACACGAAGCCACAAACCCACAAAGATTGTTTGAACTGAACATCACGGCATCCACTCAAGAAAGCGTTTCAGAGTGGCCATGCCATAGGCTTGGCTTTTTTCGGGGTGGAATTGCACGCCCAAGATATTGTCGCGGCCGACAGCCGCAGTCAAAGCACTGCCATGATGGGTGGTGGCCAAAACGTCCGCCGCATCGTTGGCCTGAAAATGATAGCTGTGTAGGAAATAGGCTTCGCCCGCCACAAGCACAGGATGTGCGCCTCCAAGCGTAACATCGTTCCAACCCATGTGCGGGACTTTAATCTCCGGCGCAGGCTCAATTGCTCGCACCGTGCCGCCGATCCAGCCGAGGCCTTGCGTTGTTCCGTGCTCAACACCCGCATCCGCCAGCAATTGCATCCCAACGCATATACCGAGGAACGGCACGCCCTCGCCGCGCACGCGCCGATCC
>JBEBJR010000040.1:0-27300 GCA_040079845.1 Casimicrobium sp.
AGTTGTAGGCGACGACTTGGCGTCGCTTCGTCGCACGACGATAAACCGGACACAAGCGCGGCCAAGTCCGCGCCTACATTCGGAACGCCCCGTCCGCGACTACATTCCATCCGCTAAATTCGCGCCTACATTCTCTTCGCGAAATTCGCGCCGAACTTCCGCTGCCTACAGCGTCGGGTAATCCGTGTAACCCTCGGCACCCGGTCCGTAAAACGTTTTTGGGTGCGCGGGGTTGAGCGGCGCGTCGAGGCGCAGTCGCTCGGGCAAGTCGGGGTTCGCGATGAACGGCACGCCAAACGCCACGGCGTCGGCTGCGCCATGCGCAATGGCGTGCAGCGCGAGCGTGCGGTCGTATTTGTTGTTGGCGATGTAGGCGACGTTAGCTTTGGTCAGGGTTTTTTTCGCGGCAACAAAATCAAAGCCTGTTAGGTCGCGCGCCCCGCCCGTGTTGCCCTCGACAAAATGCACAAACGCGATGCCGCGCGCGGCGAGCGCGTCTACGAGCGCGCCGTAGGTGGCCTGTGCGTGGCTGTCGGGCTTTGAGTTGTTCGCACCCGAAACCGGCGAGAGACGAATGCCAACGCGATCTTTGCCCCACACGTCAATCGCGGCATCCACTACGCGCAGCACAAAGCGCAAACGATTTTCAATCGAGCCACCGTACGCATCGGTGCGGTGGTTCGAACTGTCGCGAATAAATTGCTCTAACAAATAGCCGTTGGCGCTGTGGATTTCGACGCCGTCGAAACCGGCGCGCTTGGCCAGCTCGCAGGAGTGCCGATACGCCGCAACGTAATCATCAATCTCGGCAAGCGTGAGCCCGCGCGAAGGGCCGCGCTCGGCTTTTCTGTTTTGGGTGTAGAGCGTGCCGCCGGGGTTGAAGCCGTCGCTCGCAGAGACCGGCAGTGCGCCGCCGGGCTGTAAGTCCGTGTGCGAAATCGCGCCGACGTGCCAAAGCTGCGCGATGATTTTTCCGCCCTTGTCGTGCACGGCCTTCGTCGCAAGTTTCCAGCCCGCTTCTTGCTCCGGCGAATAGATGCCCGGCGTGCCGACGTAGCCCTTGCCCGTAGCGAGCACCTGCGTTGCTTCAGAAACGATCAGCCCGGCGCTCGCGCGTTGGCCGTAATACTCCGCAATCAACGCGTTGGGGGCATCAGTGCCGGGCGTGGCGCGGCAACGCGTGAGCGGCGCCATGAAGATGCGGTTGGTCGCGTCAATCGCGCCGATGCGGATAGGGGAAAACAAGGTGGTGGGATCGGATGACATCACTGGTTAAAAACGTTTCGTCGAAGGGTAATTTTCGTAGATGGGGTGCGCGCACGTCTTAATCAAGGTCAATGCGGGCGCAGTTCCGCTGCGTGCAGCGGATTGGACGCGGAACATTGGTTTATTGCTGCGCTCGCGCGGCTGTACAGGCGCGTACTTAAAGATGCGCAGTGCATTGGGCGACGCAAATTGGTCGCCAACCGTTCAGGTGTTTCGCGTTAAATGGGCCGAGTTGTGGTCGGCGAACGGGCTAGCGCGTCGTTACGCTCACCATGCGCTCAACGTAGCGCGCGATGGTGTCGATCTCGATGTTCACGCGGTGGCCCGGCGCGAGTTGCGAAAAGTTCGTGACTTGAAACGTGTGAGGAATCACGTTGATCTGAAAACGGCAGCCAGACTCAACGTCTTCGACAGCGTTGACCGTGAGGCTCACGCCGTTGACGGTGACCGAACCTTTTTTTGCGATGAATTTGCCGAATTCTGCGGGCACTTCAATTTCGAGCAGCCAGCTCTCGGCGAGATTTTTCCATTGGGTCACGAGGCCCGAGGTGTCTACGTGTCCAGTGACGAGGTGACCGCCGAGCTTATCGGCGAGCGTCGCGGATTTTTCGAGGTTGACTAACGCGCCGATTTCGAGGCCCGTCACGATGGTGAGCGAATGCGCGGTCACGTCCGAACGCAGCACGCCTGGCGCCTTCTCGACGACCGTGAGGCAGCAGCCCGAATGCGAGATCGAATCGCCAATCGCGATGTCGTCCAGCGGCCAATCACCGCATGCAACGGTGATGCACTGGCCATCGCCGATGGGTTGGTGTGCGGTGACGCGGCCTAAGCCTGTGATGATTCCGGTGAACATTTTTTTGTGAAAGTGAGCGGTGAATGGGGAGTGCTTGGCGTGACTTACTTCGCGCGCAAGATGACGCGTACGTCGTCGCCGAAGCGCGCTACGTCGTGTAGGTCGAATTGAGTGGCGTCGGCTAGTTTCAATGGTTCGGGCATTGAGAACATTTCCCTCGCGTCGCGGCCGAGCAATTTTGGCGCGAGGTAAACGAGGAGTTCGTCGACCAAACCTGCTGCGATCATCGGCCCCATGAGCCGCGCGCCGGCTTCAACGTGCAATTCATTTACACCGCGCTTTGCGATGTCTTTAAACGCGGCGGGCAAGTCAATTTTTCCCGAGTTAGCAGCGTCGGGCAAGCTCACCAATTCAACCTCTGGGCCGAGACCTTGCGGCATGTGATTCGAGCCGTAAATCAACGCGCCCCCACGCAACACTTTGGCCGAGGCGGACACCTCACCCAGATGATCGAACACGATGCGCAGCGGCTGCCGCAGTGGCAAGGCGGTGCTGACGCCGCGCACTGTCATTTGGGGGTCGTCGTATTTGACCGTGCCGCTGCCAGTGAGCACAGCACAGGCGCGCGCGCGCCAGCGATGGCCGTCTTGTCGCGCCTCGTCGCCGGTGATCCATTGGCTCTCGCCATTGGACAAACCGGTACGGCCGTCAATACTCGCGGCAACCTTACAGCGCACCCAAGGCAAGCCCGTCGTCATGCGCTTCACGAAACCGATATTCAGTTCAAGCGCGTCGCGCGAAAAAAGACCCACGCGAACGTCAACACCGGCGTCGCGCAAACGCGCAAAACCTGTGCCGCCAACAAGCGGATTCGGGTCCTCCATCGCAGCGACGACACGCGTGACTCCAGCGTTAATCAGCCCTTCGGTACACGGTGGTGTTTTGCCGAAATGGTTACAGGGCTCAAGCGTGACATACGCTGTTGCGCCGCTCAAACTAACGCCCTTGGCGCGCGCATTTTTGATCGCATGCGCTTCGGCATGTGGCTCGCCCGGACGCTGCGTAAAGCCTTCGGCAAGGATGTTTCCATCGCGCGCAATCACGCATCCCACCCGCGGATTGGGCGTGGCGTGATTCATGGCGAGCGCCGCGAGGTCGAGCGCGCGACGCATAAATTTTTCGTCAGCCGCGCTAAACATTTTTTGCTTTTTTCGCCGCGGGCTTTTTCACGCTAGCAGGGCGATCCACCTCGTGAAGTGCCGAACGAAAATCTTCTACGTCCTGAAACGATTTGTAGACAGAAGCAAAGCGAATGTAGGCCACTTTGTCGAGCTTGTAGAGCTCAGCCATGACCATTTCGCCAATGCTGCGCGACGGAATTTCGCGTTCGCCAAGGCTGTGAATGTTGGCAACGATTCGAGCAATCGCTTGATCGACGAACTCGGTCGGTACGAAGCGTTTGTGCAGCGCGCGATTAAAGCCGGTGCGAATTTTTTCGACGTTGAAATCAATGCGCGTGCTGTTGCCTTTGATGACCTGCGGCATCCGCATTTCAACGGTCTCAAAGGTGGTGAAGCGTTTGTCGCAACTCAAACATTTACGGCGACGACGAATCGCGTCGCCCGTTTCGGAGACGCGTGAATCAATCACTTGGGTGTCAAGGGAGCCGCAGAAAGGGCACTTCATTTTCGGTCGTGGGCTATCAAGAAAGTGGACGAAGCGAAGGTTTTCGACAGTATAGGCGGCGACGCAAAATCGCGAGTGCTGACCTACTTTTAGCTTCGCTCCGCCAACCGCTGCAAAACGAAATTCACGCTTTGCTCACGCACTCTGTTTCGGTCGCCCAAGAAGTGTTGGGTGGTCGTAACGACGTCAGAGGCGGTAGCGAAACCGAAACACACCATGCCAACCGGCTTGTTCAGCGTGCCACCCGTCGGACCGGCCACACCCGTGACCGAATACGCCATCGTTCCCCGACTGCGTGCGAGCGCGCCTTGCGCCATTTCGCGTGCTGTTTCCTCGCTCACTGCGCCATGCGTCTCAAGCGTTACTGGCAACACGCCAAGCAGCTCCATTTTGGCTTCGTTGCTATAAGTCACAAATCCGCGATCCACCCATGCGGACGAACCGGTCACGCTGGTAAGCACCGCCGAAACCAAGCCCCCAGTGCAACTTTCTGCACCCGCGATTACCCGCCCTGCTGAAATACAGACTTGGCCGATGTGTGCTGCTAGTTTGAGCCATTCGTCGTATAGGGCATGCATGTTTAAGCGGCCGTCACAATCGTTTTGGTGGTTCTAAAAATAACGAATCCAGAGCGCGAAAATCAGCAACGTGAGTAGAGCAGCAATCAAATCATCAAGCATCACGCCGAATGCACCCTTCACGTTGCGATCCGCCCAGCCGATCGGCCCCGGTTTCCAGATGTCGAGCAGACGAAAGAGTAGAAATGCCCATAGCTGCTTCCATGCAGCCCCCGGCAACATGGCCGTAATTAGTGCCATTGCAATCACCTCGTCAGACACGATTGCGCCGTGATCACTTTCGCCGAGGGCTCGTCCGGTAACCCCTGCGGCCCACACGCAGAGCGCGAACGCAACGGCGAGCGCGGCAAAGAAAATGGTGTCGCCAACCATTGGCTGTAACCAACGCGCAGCAAACAGGCCCAACAAAGTACCGAACGTTCCCGGCGCAAATGGCGCTAACCCCGAGCCGAAACCTAGCGAAATCACATGCGCCGGATGCGACAGCATGAAGCGCAGTGTGGGGCGCTTCATGCGCACCGATGATTCGGGCGAAGGCGCAGAATTTTCAGTCATGTGCGAAATGGTCCCAGCCCTGCGTGGCGACGTTGACGATGCGTGATTGTGCATCTAACACGCGAACGGTAGGTTTGGAATTTGGGGCGGTGGTGACGTTGGTGACGTTGGTGACGTTGGTGCGATCTTCGGGAATTGCGGCAGCGACGCGGCCGATGCATGCGCCATCGAGCGATAAACGCTTGAACAGCGCGTCGATGTGATTGTGTTGAGACACTGGCGCGGTGAAGAGCAGCTCATATGCATCACCCGTCGCGAGCAGGCAATGTTGCGCGTGCAACGCGGATTCAACCGAAGAAAGCGCATCGCCGAGACCGGTCGGAATGGCATTGAAATCAATATTAATGTCTACGTTCGACGCGTTCGCGATGTGCTGCGCTTCGCTCAGTAGGCCATCGGAAATATCAATGCAACTCGTTGCCACACCACGCAACGCGACGCCAAGCGCCACGCGCGCCGTCGGGCATTCGTAACGCGCGATTTGCGCCGCTGTGGCCTCGGCCTTGATGTCGCCGAGCATGCAGTAGAGAGCCCAGCCCGCGTCGCCCAGCGGGCCGCTCACCCAAAGCTCATCCCCAGGCTTCGCGCTGCTACGCAGAAGCGCTTGACCAGGTGCCACGTCACCAAACGCGGTGATTGCAATCGCGAGTGGACCGCGCGTGGTGTTGCCGCCCACCAACTCCACGTTAAATTCGTCGAACGCACTCCAAAGCCCGGCAGCGAAGCGTGAAACCCATGATTCCTCAATGCTCGGCAACGTGAGCGAGAGCAACGCGTAGCGCGGCAGTGCGCCCATGGCGGCCAAATCGCTCAAATTCACATGCACCGCGCGACGGCCGAGTTTCCACGGATCGAGCGTAGAAAGAAAATGTCGGCCTTCGACGAGCGTGTCAGTGGTGACGGCAAACGCTTGGCCGGGCGACGGCGCGATGACCGCACAGTCGTCGCCATTGCCAACGACTGCCGATGGTGTGCGCCGCGTGAAGAAGCGGCTGATTAGCTCGAATTCGTTCATAACTCGACAGTCTCACCACGCGCGGCAATCATTAAATCTAGTCGAAGTAGACCGCTGTCTACCGACGCTGACGCGGAGCCGCAGCCACTTCGTCCGCGCGCAAAATCGGCGCGAGCTTATCGAGCACTCCGTTGACCCATTTGTGCCCATCGGTGCCACCGAAGCTTTTCGCGAGCTCAACCGACTCGTTGATAGCGACGCGGTAGGGAATGTCGAGCCTAGATTGCAATTCCCATGCACCAATGAGGATGATGCTGCGCTCAATTGGACTGATCTGCGCAAAGGGTCGATCCACATACGTCTGTACCAGCGCTTCGAGCGGCGCACGGCCTTCGGACAAGCCAGCCCACAGTTCGCGGAAAAACTCTTTGTCCGCACGTTTGAAATTTTCGTCGCCTTCGGTGCGAATGCGAATAGTGCCCGGATCGTGGTCAGCCACAAAAAGCTCGTAAGCCGCTTGCAGCGCGAATTCGCGTGCCCAGCGACGCGCCGACTTTGGCTTCGGTTTTGCGGCCGGGACGGCGACGGGAGAATCTGGCGTTTGAGGAGCGGTCATGCGGTTGATATATTTTTATTCTGTAAAAGCGGCTTGCCGCGATGAAATTAAGCGTGCGCGAGGGTCTAGTCTTCGCTGAAAGTTGAATGCGCCCACTCTTGCAGTAACGCCATTTCAATCGCAGCCTGCGCCGCTTCAAAGCCTTTTTGTTCCGCGCGGCTCATGGCCTGCTCATCGGTGTAGGTGGTCAATACCCCGTTGCCAATCGCGATGTCGAGATCAAGTCCGACACGAGTGATTGCGGCAGCCGACTCATTACACACGATCTCAAAATGGTACGTGTCGCCCTTGACCACGCAGCCCAAGGCGATTAACGCATCAAACTGCTCAGTCGTACCGAACGCTTGCAACGCCAACGCGATTTCCAGCGCGCCGGGCACCGTGACTTCGGCGATGTCGCTTCCATCAACGCCCATTTCGGCGAGTGCTTTTTTTGCGCCAGCGAGGAGTTTTTCGCAGATCGGTGCGTTGAAGCGCGCGGTGACAATGCCAACGCGCAAACCAGCGCCGCGAAGTTGCATAAGGGGTTTAAGCGACATTTTTCATCCAGCGTTCAGTAGTGTTTTTTCTGTCATTCCCGCAAAGGCGGAAATCCAGATCGTTAAATTGCTTTTCAGGATTGAGGCGATCTCACGAGCGCTAGCGCTCTTCGTACGCAACCACTTCAAGGTCAAAACCAGTCATCGACGGCATGCGGCGCGGCTTCGCGAGCACTCGCATTTTTCCGACGCTGAGCGCACGCAAAATTTGCGCGCCAATGCCGTAAGTGCGCAAATCCATTTTGTGCGCATTGAGTGGCTTCACATTTAGCGCACGATCACGTAAATCATCAGCCGATTCGGTTTGGTGCAGCAACACCAATACGCCAGCGTCAGCGCGATGCAACCGCTCCAGCGCTTTGGGCACGCTCCACGAATGGACAGCGCTGCCAGCGTCGAGCATGTCAATCACCGACAGCGGTTCGTGCACGCGAACAACGGTTTCGGTGTCAGGTGTTGGCGTGCCTTTGACGATGGCAAGGTGCGTCGCGGCAGTCAGCTTTTCACGGAATACCTTGAGCGTAAATTCACCTTGCGCTGTGTTCAAGGGGCGTTCGCCGACGCACTCCACCAAATTTTCTTGCGCAGCACGGAACTGAATTAGATCGGTAATCGCGCCGATTTTGAGGTTGTGTTCTTTGGCGAAAACGAGCAAGTCCGGCAGGCGCGCCATCGTGCCGTCATCTTTCATGACTTCACAAATCACAGCGGCGGGCGTTAGGCCCGCCATACGGGTCAGATCGCATCCCGCTTCGGTGTGGCCGGCGCGCATCAACACGCCGCCGGGCTGCGCCATGATCGGAAAAATGTGGCCGGGCTGCACGATGTCAGATGGCTTCGCGTTGAATGCCACGGCGGTCTTGACGGTGTGCGCACGATCCGCTGCAGAGATGCCGCTGGTGACGCCTTCGGCCGCTTCGATTGACTGCGTAAAGTTCGTGCCAAAGCCCGAACGGTTGCTCGATGTCATGAGCGGAATGTTGAGCTGGGCGCAGCGCTCTTGTGTGAGCGTCAGGCAGATCAGCCCTCGCCCGTGTTTTGCCATGAAATTGATCGCATCCGGCGTGACGAATTCGGCGGCGAGCACCAAATCACCTTCGTTTTCGCGATCTTCCTCGTCGACCAGAATCACCATTCGACCGGCTTTCAGGTCGGCGATGATTTCAGGCACGGATGAGAGCACAGAGGCCGCTTGCGTGGGCGCGGCGGGCGTGGCGGGCACGGCGGCCAGCGCGGGCTTAGTGGACGACGAAGCGGAGTTGGCAGAAGTGGCCATGAGAAAGAGCAATCTCTTGAGGAGAAGCCACTATTTTAAGCCGCCTTCCGCAGCTTGGGCGAACATGGGGGGCTCTGCGGCGACAATAGAGGGCTAAATCGTCACTGCAATGCGCTCTCGTCTGACATGTCCGAACTGCTGATCTCAGAACAAAATGGTTACCGCACGCTTCACTTTGGCTCCGAGTGGGTGCAGGGGCGCATGCGCATCAGCAAGCCCGCTGAGCTGATTTTGGGATATGCACAGGACATGTGCGCTGCCATGCTGTTTGCGCCTCCGCCGAAGCATGTGTACGTGGCTGGTCTAGGCGTGGGTTCGCTGCCGCGCTGGGGAATCGCGAATTGGGAGGAATCGCTCAAGCGCATGGAAATCGTGGAGCTGCGCGCGGACGTGATGGCGCTTACGCGCTCGGCATTCCCGATTCCGCAGGACGATGAACGCGTAGTGCTCACCTTAGGTGACGCGGCGAAAGTCATCACCGAACGGCCTGCGTCTAGCGTCGATTGGATGTGGGTGGATTGTTACGACGGGCGCGGTCGTGTCGGTGCGCTCGAATCCGCGGAGTTCTACGCGGCCGCGCACACGGCCCTGAAAGCCAAAGGTGTGTTCGTCGCAAACATGTGGAGCAGCGTCACTCGTTATCGCGGTGGACTTCGTCGATTGCGCGCAGTGTTTGGTGATAACAATATTGTGTTGTTGCCTGCCATCGCTACAGAGAACGTGACCGTTATCGCCTGCAAGGCACCGCTACCGGACCTTGCGAATCGCGCACTGCAAGCCCGCGCGCGCGCGCTTCACGCTGAGTATAAATTGCCGTTTGAGCGATGGTTGAAGGCGATTGTGCCGGTGTCGACGGCGCTTTAATCCCTGAAAACCGATCTGACGCGTGCGGATTGTGGGGGCGGGCTTGCCCGCGATAAGCGTTGGCGAGCGTGCAATCACGGATAAGCCCCGCTCCCAAATGCGTACTGCGGCATCGCACAGAAAAAAGCCCGCGGGGCGCAACTTTTTATGGCGGCGCGGCGCGGGCTGAAGGGTTCCCTCCTCCTCGAGGAAATCAGTGCAGATTATAAGGTCATGTAGAAGAGTTGCAAGACATATCTTGTGCGTTTTTCACTTTTTTGGTGCTCTTCGCCCTATTTAACCGCCTCAAATTCGTGGGCTGCGCGAACGCAGCCCTCCGAGCGAATAGTCGCTCGGTGCGACGACTCGTTAGTCGTTCTGGCCTACAGCCAGTTTCAACGCTGGCTTCTTGTCGTCGAAGAACTGTTCGTCTTCGGTCGAGCCGTGCAGCGCGGTCGTTGAGCTTTGGCCACCTTGGATCACTTGGGTCACAGCGTCGAAATAGCCGGTGCCAACTTCGCGTTGGTGCTTCACTGCGGTAAAGCCTTTGTCGGCCGCGGCGAATTCAGCTTCTTGCAATTCAACGAATGCGCTCATGTTGTTGCGAGCATAGCCGTGGGCAAGGTTGAACATCGAGTAGTTGAGGCTATGGAAGCCTGCCAACGTGATGAACTGGAATTTGTAGCCCATCGCGCCGAGTTCGCGCTGGAATTTGGCAATCGTCGATTCGTCGAGATTTTTCTTCCAGTTGAATGATGGCGAGCAGTTGTACGCCAGCATTTTGCCTGGGTATTGCTTCTGGATGCCTTCGGCGAATTTGCGCGCAAATTCGAGGTCTGGCTTGCCAGTTTCACACCAGATCAAGTCGGCGACGGCTGAATACGCAAGGCCGCGTGAAAGCGCTTGCTCGAAGCCCGGCTTGGTTTTGTAGAAACCTTCAACCGTGCGCTCGCCGGTGCAATGGGGGCGATCATTTTCATCCACGTCGCTGGTCAGCAAGTCAGCCGCTTCTGCATCGGTACGAGCAAGCAACACCGTCGGCGTGCCCATGACGTCCGCAGCGAAACGCGCTGCGTAGAGTTTTTCAACGGCTTCACGCGTTGGGACTAGAACTTTGCCACCCATGTGGCCGCATTTCTTGACGGATGCGAGTTGATCTTCGAAGTGAACGCCAGCAGCGCCCGCGTCGATCATCGACTTCATCAGCTCGAACGCGTTCAACACGCCGCCGAAGCCAGCTTCCGCGTCGGCAACGATTGGTTGCATGTAATCAACGTCGTCTTTGCCTTCCATCCACTGGATTTGGTCGGCGCGCAACAAGGTGTTGTTGATGCGTTTGACAACAGCTGGCACCGAGTTCACTGGATAAAGCGATTGGTCGGGATACATCTCACCAGCGAGGTTGGCGTCGCCTGCGACTTGCCAGCCCGACAGGTAAATGGCCTTCAAACCGGCCTTGACTTGCTGCATGGCTTGGTTGCCGGTCAACGCGCCCAGCGAGTTGACGAACGGCTCGGTGTGCAGCGAATTCCACAGTTTTTCTGCGCCGTTTTTGGCGAGTGTGTGCTCAACGCCTGCGGTGCCACGAAGACGCACGACATCGGCCGCGCTGTAGTTGCGCTTGACGCCTTTCCAACGGGGATTGGTCGCCCAGTCCTTTTCGAGAGCGGCGGTAGCGGCGGCCATTTGGGCCTGAACTTTGGAAGATTGAGTCATGGTGGGTTGCCTTTCAACGGTATCCTGAAAACGTTCCTCACTTTTTTGCGCTTCCAGTGGTTTATTAGATTTCCACCTGACGGAAGCGCACAAAGCATCTTGTTGTTGCTTCGCAGCATAGTCTATTTTTATGGAAGGCGCATCTTCAATTTGAAAAAAGCTCATTAAAACAACGGTTTGCAAAGCATTTTCATTCCATGAAACATTCCGCATAGTGAAAACATTTTTTGTTTCCCGCGTTGCACCAATTGAAATTCGTTTCCGCACAACACCTCTTTTGGAAAAAAGTGTTGGAAATTCAATTGACTCCGATGGTGTCTTGAAGTGCTGCGCTTAAGGTTACGTGCCGTGAACAGGTGCTCGTGCGCACCAGCGCCCGCCGAGACGGAAAATGGCGACGGCGTAGCGTGCAGGACTTGAGGTGTCGCATCTGTGCAACAAAAAAGCCCGACACTTGCGTGTTCGGGCTTTTTTGGGTGACTCGGGTGACTCAACCGACTCGGCCGGTTGAGCCAGACGCGCGCAGCGCGACGTCAGGTGAGCATGTCTGCCCAAATGTTTTTCGCCCAGCTGTTGGCGTATACGCCCTCGGCAAGGTTTGGCGATGGCGACAGCCCACCTGCGCCCGCGACGGTGACCATCGTTTTCTGCGCAGCATCGTAACGGTGCACGGACGCGACGTGAACCACGTTTTTGTCGTCGATGAAGCTGTAGCAGGTGTTGGCGACCATGGGCGTGGTGTTGACCACGTCACCCGTTAACAGAGCGACCACAGCTGCTGCGCAGACTTTGCCGTGCTGATTGGCCATGTGACCGGACTTCGGCATCAGCGGCGCGATTTGCAACGCATCGCCGAGGATGTGCACGTTTTTCACGGCTGTAGATTCGTACGTGAGCCAATCAATTTGGCACCAGCGCTTGTTCGAGTTGTTCAAGCCGTTTTGCGTTGCGATATTGCCCGCACGCATCGGTGGCAGCACGTTGAGAACGTCGGCGCGCAGGTCGTCACCGAACGTCATTTTCAGCGTGTTGGTTTTGGCGTCAACATCTTGAATTTCTTGGTTGTTGCGGTATTCAACGACGCCCTTGAACTTACCGTTCCACGCGGCCATGAATAGGCCTTTTTTCGAGACCACGTCTTCGTTGGCGTCGAGAATGAGCACTTTCGATTTCGGCTTCGCTTGCTGGAAATACCACGCGACTTGGCAGGCGCGTTCGTAGGGTCCGGGCGGGCAGCGAAACGGCGCTTTGGGGATGTGGATAGCAAAAACGCCTCCGTCCTTCATCGCCGTGAGTTGGTTACGCAGCGCCACCGTCTCGGGGCCCGCCTTCCACGCGGAAAGCACTTTGCCTCGCGCCTCCGCGCTGGCCAAACCAGGCAACGACTCAAGCATGAAATCAATGCCCGGCGAGAGAATCAATCGGTCGTACGGAAGGCGTGTGCCATCGGCCAAGGCGAGCACTTTCTTGTCGGCGTCGAAGCCAGTGGCTTCGCCCTGAACGCGCTTGATGCCATATTTGTCGAGACCGCCGTACGCGACGGAAATATCGCCGATGGTTTTCGAGCCACCGAGCACGAGGTTCGACAGTGGGCATGAGACAAATGCACCACCACGCTCGACAAGCGTGACATCAATCTTGCCTTCGCTCCACATGGCGATGTATTTGGCCGCCGTTGCGCCGCCGAAGCCGCCGCCCACGATGACGACTTTGGGTTTGGCCGCACCGCCGACGCTGGCGCAGCCAGAAATGCCCGTGGCGGCACTCGCTCCAACGATGGAGAGCGCACCTGCGGACTTAACAAAATCACGACGATTAAATGAGTTCATGTTCGCTCCCTTCTTATTTGGCTTGTTTGGAGAAGTAGTCGGCGATCAGTGCAATCTGTTCGTCGTTGTAGCCCTTGGCGAGCTGATGCATGATGGTGCCGGGCATTTTTCCGTCGCGGTAGTCCTTCATCTTTTTTACCGTGTCGATAGCGCGGGCCCCTGCGAGCGACGGGACTTCGCCCACGCTGTTGCCGTTGGTGCCGTGGCAATTCGCGCACTGTGCGGCGAGGTTTCGGGCGAGGTGTTTGCTAACAGGTGCCTGCGCGAAAGCGCTAGGCGAGGCAGCCAGCAAGCAGCTGGCGAGGGTCAACGCTAGCGCGCGGACACGAAATCGAGATTGAAAATGCATAGGGTGGCCTCCAGAGTACGTCGTTGATGTGAGTCAAGATCAAGGACGATTCTAGGTCTGGTCTGGCTGCCAAAACGGAGAAATTTCACGCTATACATATGCGAAAACTGTCTGACGACTGCATATATGCGTCGCGTCGCGTCGCGGTCACGTCCGCAATTGCGCGTTGAATGGGTCGGGCGAATCGAACGCGCCTTTGTTTGCTTTGCAGATGCCTAACAACTTTATGCGTTTAACGACCGTCAGGCGGTCGATACATGCATTTTTTCATTTAAGTCGATAAATTAATAAATTGAGCTGAAATCAAGGCAGGGCAGTCGTTCGATTGATAAAGCTGATAGTTCTTGCGTGAAGAGCTAGGTGCGCGAAACCTCACGACGGAACTTTCTTGATGAGAAACTGCCAACCGTCAAGCCCGCTGAAACGCAACGCCGTCGTTGACTCGGACGCGGTCGCCCCAAATTGCCGTAGTCCATGCGAAGACGACCGTGAGCAACGCTCTCTCAGTCCGCCCACGGCGAGCGACACGCGCCACCACGCTGAACCCATGACCGCGTCCCACTGTACCGGAAAGAACATGATCGATATTCCCCTGAAGCTACGCCGCGTTTTACGCATCCCGACGCTGGTCGTACTTGTGGTTGCGGCAGTCGCGGCGCTCTCCGCCTGCGCGTCGCTCGACACCTTCCAGCGACAAGCCATTTTTCGCCCGAGCAAGGATGTGGGCCGTTCGCCGGCAGAGTTCAATGCGGCCTTTGAAGACGTGTGGCTGCAAGTGGGCAACGGCAAAGAAAATCGCGTTCACGCGTGGTGGATTCCGGCTCCGTCCAGCGCGTCAAAATCTGCGCCCGCCGCGCTTTACTTGCACGGCGCAGGGTTCGGTATCTCGTCAAATTTGCCGCGAATCATGAAGCTGCGCGACGAGGGCTTTTCGGTGCTCGCGATTGACTACCGCGGCTTCGGAAAAAGCGACGGGCAATTGCCGTCTGAACAATCGGCGGCAGAAGACGCGAGCGCGGCGTGGGCCGAACTTTTGCGTCGCGCACCGGGAGCGAAGCAATACATCTATGGCCATTCACTCGGTGGAGCGATTGCGATTGACCTCGCCGCGAAACCCGAAGCCAAAAACGCGGCGGGTCTGGTGGTGGAAAGCTCGTTCACCAGCGTGCGTGAAATGCAGCAGTTCACAGCCTACAAGTGGATACCGCTTGCGGCTGTGCAAACGCAGTATTTCGATTCAATCGCTAAGGCGCCAACGCTTTGCATGCCCACGCTATTCATGCACGGCAGCAACGATTACCGCATCCCCATTGACGTGGCAAAAAAGCTTTTCGACGCCGCGCCCGAACCCAAGCGCTGGCTGCTCGTTGATGGCGCGCGCCACGTCGATATTCCCACGCGCTTCACCCCACAATGGTCCGCCGCACTCAGCGATTTTTTGAAGCTTGGTACGACCGCAACGGTGCAGTCGCGCACGACGTGTCAACGCAACGCGTAACTCAAAAAAATCACGCCGCGTTTGAAATTGACGCCCCCGCGCAACGCCGATATAGTGCGTCGCATCAGTGCAAAAGGGGAACGTTGCGCGATGCAAGCATCAGGGAGGATGCGGGCGAATCGCTGACGTATTGATACTGTTCCTTTTGACGTTGATTGGCACACCGCAATGGTGTGCCGTTTGAGATTTCTCATCGTCACAGATCTATTAGGGGGAGCAGTTATGAAGCTGGGATCATTGAGCTGGCGCAAATGCGTATTCGGGTTTGCCGTCGTGGGTTTGGGTATTGCCGCACTCGCGCACGCGACCAATTATTCGTTGTGGGTAAATGGCCGAACGGGAGGCGGGCAAGTCGGCAACCACGCTGATTTCGCGTATTGGGGACCTGCCGCAACGGCCGCTGGCGTGAACAAAAAATCGGTCAATTGGGACGGGTACAACACGATTGCCTCGACCAACGGTGGCGTACGAGACGCGCTCGATTGCTATTGCACGGGCAACAACTGGTGCTACGTCGCGGCGCACAGCGCGGGCAACCTGCAAGTGGGCTACGCGCTCTCGCTTTACGGCGGGTCTACGCGCACCAAGAAAAACGGCGTGCCGAACAGCGGTGGCGTGTGCGGCAGTGCGGGCACCGGCACACAAACCGGTTGGAACATTAAGTGGGTTGACGTGGCTGGCGGTGCAGGCGGTGGCTCGGAACTCGCCAACGCGGGAAGCTGGGCGCTCTCAGAACCATTGGTGGGCGACCTAAAAACCGCGACGGCGCGTGCGATGTACAACCACAACACCACGCGTGGCGCGACGTTTTACATGTTTGCGGGTGCCAGCGGCACGTTGTATTCCGCCATCCTTCCCGGCCAAGACGACGAAGCCATTGCGTACCACTCCAGCGGCGGCGTATCTGGCACGGGTGGTGCCAGCTACTGCAATGGCTCGGATTGGTTCTGCAACGATTTGACGATGGGCACAGCGGCTAACGAAGGCGGTCGCGCCAAGTGGACCAGCCACAACGTAAAGTTCCGCGATAACAACGAGTCGTACAACCACTACACCAACGGCAACTGGGGCGGCATCGTGTCGCGTGCGGTCGCCGATATGGTGGTGAATGCCCAATAAAACCGACAAACCAACCGCGCCACGCCCACGCACTCGGCGTGTGCGCTGGCCGGTGGTTGTTGCGCTGCTCGTCGTGGCGGGCGCATGCGGCAGTTGGTGGGTTTCGGGTATGGGCAACGACAACGCCGCGAGTGCTGCAAACGAGCGGCGAAACGCTGCGCTCAACGCGTCGGTCGACGCTAGTGCCGCAGCCAACGGTGTTGCGCTAACGCCGCGCCAGCCCGGTGTGGTCGCCGTAGGTGGTTCAAAGGCCGATGCGCTTGAGATAGCCGCTAGCGCCGATCCAAAAGCGCAACTCGCACTCTGGTCGCAGCGGCTGGCGCGGGCCGAAGAAGTGCTCGACAACTATCGCAAACAAACCATCTATCCGTTTGAGTCACGCCCCGCTAGAGAGCACGCGGATCAGATGTACCCCAATCGCTTTGTCAACGAGGAGCGACGCCTTACTAACCCCGGTCAGAAGCCTTCCGCAGGCGTGCGCATTCGAACCTCGCAAGAACGCATTTACGTTGTCGGCAGCGAGACCGTGCTGTTCACCGTCTCCGCACTCGACTGGGAAGGCAATGTGCTGCCACTGACCGTCACGCGCGCAGTCGCTGAAGACCCGCCGCTAGACGGCAAACCGTCGAAGCGAAACTCAGTCACACTCGGCTTCAACGACGATGGTGCGAACGGCGATGTAGCCGCTGGCGACGGCATAGTCGGCGTTCGCTTGAGCCCAGAAACACAAGGCTTCTCCGGTCATGCGGGCACCATTCGCGTGTCGGTCAATCTTAAGGTGGGTGAAGAAACTGGCTTTGCCTTTTTCGATATTTTTTTCACGCCGAACCCGCCGGCCGTTTGGGCGACGAGCAACATTGCCCGTGAGGTCGTAGAAGCCGGATCGCTCAATTTTTATTTGAAGGCGCAAGTGCGCGAAGCCGGACGCTATGTCGTCACCGGCCGTATCGACGACGCCAAAGGACAACCGTTCGCGCTCATATCATTCAACGATGAAGTCGCCGCAGGTCCACGCGAATTCAAGCTGAACTTATTCGGAAAGTTGCTCGTCGACGAAAAACCAGCATTCCCGCTCACGTTACGTGACGTCGATGCGTTCCTGCTAAAGCCCGACGTAGACCCCGACCGCGCGCTCATGCCGCGACTGCCGGGTAAAGTACTCTTAAGCAAGAGCTACCCACTAAGCGCATTTTCAGAAGCCGAATGGAACAGCGAAGAGCGCGAACGCTACCTCGCAGAATACGGCCGCGATGTTGAGTCCGCACGCGCACATTTGGAACATATTCGCAAGACGATGGCCCCCTGACCGGATATGCCGCTCATCGGGAGCCGTCCGGTGCAATCGCCGTGTACAGCGATACTCACCAAAATCTCGCTCTGTGCACACACTATGCTTCCGCGACTCACGCGCACTTCCACGGTCGTCTCACAATTAGTCGCCGCAGTTGCTTGGGCAACACTGCTCATCGCAACGCTCGTTTGCTACTACACCGCGACGATCAACCATTTCTTTGACCAAGGAGGCTCCACCGACGCGGGCTGGTTTGCGGGCATGATGTGGCGTACGGACATCAGATTGCCGCGCCCTCTATTTTTGGGGAGTACACAGCAAACGTACTACGGCGCGCATTTTTCGCCTCTACTTGTTCTACCGATGGCCATCAGCTGGCTGTTACCGAAGGTTTCGATGGTTCCGTTTTACGCGGGAACAATCGGAGTTTTTCATGCGTTTACCACGGGCATTTTTGGCCGAATCTGCCTGCGAGCGATGCACGCACTGAATCTCCCTTTTGGGGCAAAGCACGCCGCAGCCGTGGTGATGACGTTGTTGTTCGCGTTTGGTACTTTGCAGGCAGCGCATGCGGGATTGCCGCATTTTGAAATTTTCTACACTGGTTTCCTGCTGCTCTTCTTCTATTTTTTCTTACAACAACGTTATCGCTGGGCCGCCGCCGCCTTCGTTGGCGCATTTCTTGTCCGCGAAGATGCGGGCTTCATCGTAAGTTTTTTTCTCGTTCCCTACATCGCTTGGCAGTGGCAGCGTTGGCGCCGGGTGCGAACCAGTGTGATTTTTCTCGCAGCAGGGATTGCAGCAACGTTACTTCTACTTTTCGTTGTCATTCCGTTCGTCTTTCGCGGTTACGGGCTGTTTCGCGAGACGTACATTGGAATCCCACCGTTCGCCCATTTGACCGCTCAGCACTTTGAGGAGCGAACGGCGTTCTTTTTCCTTAGAAACAATCACATCTGGCTCGCACTGCTCGCAATGCTCGCAATGGCCACATGGTTTCGGCAAAGCGTACTCGCAATCGGCGCGGTAGGTGTGCTGCCTTGGATATTGATACACACCTACCTGTGCACACACTACACGGGCGGAACGCTGTCGTACTACTACAACTTCCCGGTACTCATCGCGATCACCTGGCCTCTGCTGGTGATTGCCGGCGGTCAGGTGACGCTGACACATACTTCGCAGCGACTGCAGGCCTTGCTGTGCTGCTTTGCCGTGCTTTTGCTGGCGTGCGCGGCACCGATGCACGATATCGCGAGAGGCGAACTTGTTCGTGCGTACAAGTTCTTCTCGTTTGAGCATAAACACGACATGCGCACTGTGAACGCGTATGAATCGTTTTTCGCGGCTTTTCACGCAGAGAGACCGCTCTACGGCGTGGTCTGGGTTTCGATGCAAGCTGCGTCACAGTCCCCATCAGACTTTCGTCGGCTAGAGTGGTTATTTGACGTGAAAGACGGCCTACCCGAAGTGCGCGAAAAACTGCTTCAGGCAGACACCGTCATCGTCTTTGAGCGTGATTTCAGCTGCCCTGAATTCGCAGCACTTGATCGGACGAAGTATGTCGCTTATCGCGTGACTGGGACAAAACTAAAAATCCTACGCCGCGCGGACTTATCGATGCCCGCGCGCAGCGTGCCCATGCTGCAGCCGGCGGATGCGACGCGTGGCCGACTTTGCGTGCGAGACTAAAGCAACGCTCAAGCCACTTGCTGCGAGAGACCAGCGCTCACCGCCGCTATCCCAATCACCACTTTCGCCGCGTCAAACTCCGCTTTGAGTTTCGCCTCATTCGCCTTCGCGGCTTTTACGTGGCGCTCTTTTACGTGGCCGTAGCCTCGAATGTCTTCGGGGATGTTGGCGAGTTGAACAGCTAGCGCGTGGTTGTGCGGCGCGAGCTTGGTAACTACCTCTTCGATCAAGCGGCGATAATCAACCTTGAGTTGGCTTTCCATGCGACGCTCGTCAGTGTTTTTGAACAGATCGAACGCGCCGCCGCGTAGCGATTTGCGCGACGCGAGGAATCGAAACGCTTTCATCATCCACGGCCCATACTGGCGCTTTTTTAGTTCGCCTGTGATCGGGTCTTTCTTCGCGAAGAGAGGTGGCGCGAGATGAAAGTTCAGCGTGTATTCGCCTTCAAATTGCCCCGCAATGCGTTTCTCGAAATCACCGTTGCTGTGCAGTCGCGCTACTTCATATTCGTCTTTCACCGCGAGCAGTTTGAAGTAGTAGCGGGCTACGGCTTCTGTGAGTGCGGTCTTGCCAGGGAGCTTCGCTGTTTCGGCTTGGCGCACGAACGAGACAAAATCGCTGTACGTTTTTGCGTAGGACGCGTCCTGATACTCCGTCAAGAATGCCACGCGTCGTGTGATCGTTTCATCGAGCGACTCGCTGAGTTTCATCGACACGGGCGCGGCAATTTTTGGCGTTGCGATTTCTTCGACGCGCTTCAAATCGACCGCAGCGCGACGGCCCCACAGGAACGCGTTTTTGTTCATCGCTACGGCTGCGCCGTTGATTTCGATGGCGCGCAAAATCGTGGCTTCGAGCAGCGGAACCAAACCTTTTTGCCATGCATAGCCAAGCACAAATAGATTGGTTGCGATCGAGTCGCCCATGAGGCGCGTTGCTACTTTTGTGGCATCTAAAAACCACGCTGCATCGGCGCCACAGGCTTCGATGATTTCGCCTTCCATGCTGCCGAGCGGGAACTTCAAGTCCGCATTGCGCGTGAAATTGGCAGGCATCACGACTGCCGAATTGATCACCGCCTTGGTCACGCCGACGGCCATTTTCGCGAGCGAATCTTCTGCGGTCGTCGTGAGCACATCGCAGCCCAGTACTAAATCTGCCTCACCCGCGGCCACGCGCGTCGCGTGCAATTCTTCCTGCGAATTAGCGATGCGAATATGGCTCATGACCGAACCATTTTTCTGCGCGAGGCCCGACATGTCGAGAATCGTCAGCCCCTTGCCTTCGAGGAAAGCGGCCATGCCAAGCACTTGACCTACTGTCAACACACCGGTGCCGCCGATGCCCGTGGCGAGAATGTTGTAAGGCTTATCGAGCGCGGCAATCATAGGTTCAGGTAAATCGCCAAACTCAACTTCACCGACTTTCGCAGGTTTCTTCAGCGCGCCGCCTTCGATGGTGACAAAGCTCGGGCAGAAACCGTTCACACAGGAGAAATCTTTGTTGCAACTGGATTGATCGATGGTGCGTTTGCGGCCGAATTCGGTTTCGAGCGGAACCACCGAAACACAGTTCGATTTCACGCCGCAATCGCCGCAACCTTCGCACACGGCCTCGTTGATGACCACGCGTTTCGCGGGGTCGGGGAACTTGCCGATCTTGCGGCGGCGGCGTTTTTCAGCGGCGCAGGTTTGGTCGTACACGATGATTGTGCAACCCGGCTCTTCACGGAATTCGCGCTGAATTTCGTCGAGGCGTTCGCGGTGGTACACCGGGCAATTCGCGGGTAGCGCGATGCCTTCGTACTTCGCGGGCTCGTCGGTGATGACGCAGACTTTTTTCACACCCTCAGCCACGACTTGATTCAAGATAGTGAGCGGCGAGAGCGGTCCATCGTGCGGCTGTCCACCGGTCATCGCGACGGCGTCGTTGTAAAGAATTTTGTACGTGATGTTCACGCCCGCAGCGACGCTCGCGCGAATAGCGAGCAAGCCCGAGTGGTAATACGTGCCGTCGCCCAAGTTCGCGAAGATGTGCTTCTCGTTGGTGAATGGCGCTTGTCCGATCCACGGCACGCCCTCGCCACCCATCTGCGTGAACGTCTCCGCGCGATCCATCCAGATTGCCATGTAGTGACAGCCAATGCCTGCCACCGCTCGTGAACCTTCAGGCACTTTGGTGCTCGTGTTGTGCGGGCAGCCCGAGCAGAAATACGGCGCGCGTGCAATGTCGATTTTGGTTCGAGCCAGTGCGCGTTCTTTGTCGTTAATCCACTGCACGCGACTCTTGACTTTGTCGCTCACATAAAACTTCGCGATGCGGCCTGCGATCACGCGCGCAATCATCGCGGGCGTCAGCTCAAACGGCGCCGGCAGCAGCCAATCACCGTGAGGGCGCACCCATTCGCCCTTCGCATCGAACTTGCCGACGACCTGCGGGCGCACAGCTTCTTTCCAGTTGTAGAGCTGCTCTTTGAGCTGATATTCGAGGACTTGGCGTTTCTCTTCAACCACCAGAATTTCTTCTAGGCCGGACGCGAATTCCTGCACGCCTTCGGGCTCGAGCGGCCACACCATTCCGACCTTGTAAACGCGCAGGCCGATAGCCTTCGCCAACTCGTCGTCGATGCCCAAATCGTCGAGGGCCTGCCGCACATCGAGATACGCCTTGCCCGCCGCCATGATGCCCAACCGTGGGCGCGGCGAGTCGATCACGATGCGATTGAGTTTATTCACTCGCGCGTAGTGAATCGCCATGTAAATTTTGTAATCGTGCATGAGCTTTTCTTGCTCAAGCGGCGTGTGTGGCCAGCGAATGTTTACGCCGCCTTCGGGTAGCGGAAAGTCGTCAGGGATGATCGGCTTGATGCGGTCTGGATCGACTACAACACTCGCGGTGGACTCCACCGTGTCGGTCACCGCTTTGATGCCGACATAGCAACCGGAATAGCGGCTCATCGCGAACCCATGCACGCCGAGATCGAGATATTCCTGCACGCCCGCCGGGTAAAGCACAGGCACGACGGCGCTGATAAATTCGTGGTCGGATTGATGCGGCAAGGTCGAAGACTTCGAGCCGTGATCATCGCCTGCGATCAACAACACGCCGCCGTGTTTGCTCGAGCCCGCATGATTCGCGTGTTTGAACACGTCACCGCATCGGTCAACGCCAGGGCCTTTGCCGTACCACATGGCGAACACGCCGTCGTACTTCGCGTCGGCGTGCAAATTCACTTGCTGCGTACCCCACACCGCCGTTGCCGCGAGCTCCTCGTTCACGCCGGGCACAAATTTGATATGTGCTTTTTCGAGATGCTTCTTCGCCTTCCACGCGTTCTGATCGATCGCACCAAGCGGTGAGCCACGATAGCCGGTGACAAAGCCGCCCGTATTGAGCCCCGCGCGCTCGTCGATCTGCCGCTGCAACATCATGAGCCGCAAGAGCGCATGCGAACCGTTCATGTAGAAGCGGCCCGACGGTTGCGTGAACCGATCATCAAGCGCGACGTCAGCAATCGCGCGCTGTACAGCCGCGGGGAGCGAGGTAGCCGTGGCGGCATTTTCGGTGGCGTCGGGGGAGAGGGGGCTCTGGGACATACTCGGGCACTCCTTGTTGCGGCGCAGCAAACGGGATCGCCGTCGTGCGCCTGATGTGGGGCGTATAGGTCAATTGTGTTGACCTTTTTGCAATACCCGAAATTTACCCGTTTTTGGGTGGTTTGTCTGCAACCGAATGGCGCGAAATTGCTTCTGGCACACATCGTCGCGCCACGAAAATGGCTCTCAAGCTGTAGGAGCGGGCTTGCCCGCGAAAAGCCTCTGCATGCCTGTGCCGCGCAGGCCATCATCGCGGGCAAGCCCGCTCCCACATCACACGCCCCCTTCGCCACGACATTTGGTCTCGCGCGCTTGCGGCAGACACCGAGGTTCGCGGTCTTTTGTTGAACTAATGTGATCTGCTAAAAACTATCGCAAGCCTCTATTCAAAAGCGTTTCGGAGTAATTTGTGTATCCATTTCGTCCAGTTGCATCCAGAGTATTTTGCGGGTTTTGAGATATGTATTCCGTTAGACCCACCAGCGTGCTCCTCCGTTTAGCCGCAATACTCTGCCCGCTTATGGTGCCCGCGGTGGCGATCGCCGGGCCTTGCGCGCCGAAGGACCAGCGATGCCTCAAGGCACAGGAATTGGTCGTCGCAATGGGCTACCGCGAATCTGCTCGCTCGTTTATTGCAAGGTGCGAAGAGCGCGCACAAGAGTTCCGGCCTTCGCGCCTTCGCGACTCGGATCCGGCGATGTTCAAGAACTTAAAACCGAGCTCAACTCAATGGTCGGCGGTGGAAGCGGCCTTCCTCGCGTTCCAGCAACGCTTCTGCGGGAAAACTTTAGATCAACTGGTCGAGGCATACAGGGACGCTTGGGCCTCGCGCTTGACCGTGGTCGAGCTTGACGCAGTGCTGTCATTCCTAGCGTCACCGCAAGGCCGCTCGTTTGCTACGAAAAGCCCGACGGTTTACGCTGCAGTGCTTGCGCAGATGGCTCCGCTCTGGCAAGCGGAGGAGGCGGACGCGATAGCGCAGTATGAGAAAAGTATTCGTGCCCTCGCCGCGAGGTAGGCGGCTCCTTTTACTGTGGTGTAGCTGCCTTCGGCAGACCGATTGCCTCTACCTTGATTCATTCAGTCTCGCCGGTCGACATTGCCGCAGATTGGAATACGGAATCCACGCCGCAGCGTTTCGTCATCTTTGGCCACAACGCCAGTGATGGCAGTCACGCAAAGCCCTTGAATAGGTTCTACGACTTTTTAGCTGTAGCGACCGTCAAGCGGACGTTATCTACACATTCGTTGCTTACTCAAAGATAGCCAAATAGGCTGTAACCCCGGCCCGGCAGCCGCTAAAGCCAAAAAGCTGTTAAACACCAACCTCGCATTCGACGAACGCACCCACGGTTCACTACCATTGCACCATGACTAAAAAAACTGATTTTTCGTTCTTTCACCGACTGCGCGTGCGTTGGGCGGAGGTGGATTTGCAGCGTGTGGTGTTCAACGGGAACTACCTGCTGTATTTCGATGTGGCGTTCACCGAGTACTGGCGTTCGACCGGGTTGCGCGATCCGATTGCGCAGCAGAAGGAAGGCGTGGAGCTTTTCGTTCGCAAAGCACAGCTCGAATATCACGGCTCGGCGGGGTTCGACGACGAGCTCGACATCGGCGTGCGCTGCGCGAAGCTCGGTCGCAGCAGCATGACCATCGCCATCGCGATATTCCGTGGCGAAGAGCATTTGATCGACGGCGAGCTGGTGTACGTGTACGCCAACGCGCATGAGAAAAAATCGATGCCGATTCCGGATGCGTGGCGGGCGCGGATTGCGCAGATTGAGCGCGTCGCGCCGCTGGGCCTCTAGCGACGGTTAAACCCCCGCCGTCATCCCGCCGTCCACGTAGAGCATGTGACCATTCACAAAATCGCTCGCGCCGGACGACAAGAAAATAATCGCGCCTTTGAGTTCTTCGACGTTGCCCCAGCGACCGGCGGGCGTGCGCTGTTTGAGCCACGCGGTGAATTCGGTGTTTTGCACGAGCGCTTGCGTGAGTTCGGTGTCGAAGTAGCCGGGGCCGAGCCCGTTGACCTGAATGCCGTGTTTGGCGAGCTCAACGCACATGCCTTTGGTCATCATTTTCAGCGCGCCTTTGGATGCGGTGTACGGCACGATGCTGGCGCGGCCTAGCTCGGCGTTGACCGAGCAGACGTTCACGATTTTGCCGCGACCGCGCGGGATCATATGGCGCACGACGGCTTGGCTCATTGCGAATGCGCTCGTTAGGTTGGTGTCGATCAGACGCTGAAAATCGGCGAGCGGAAAATCGGTGAACGCGTTTCGAATTTGGATGCCGGTGTTGTTAACCAAAATGTCAATCGCGCCGATGTCTTTTTCAATCGCATCCACGTTCGCGGCGACGGCAGCGGCGGCGGTGACGTCAAACGCCTTCGCTGTAGCCTTTTGCCCGCGTGCCGCGAATTGCTGCACCACGCGCTCGCATTTCGCAGCGTCACGCCCATTGATGATGACGTGTGCGCCAGCGCTGGCGAGCGCCTCCGCGAGCGCGAGGCCGATGCCTTGCGACGAACCGGTGATGAGCGCGCGCTTGCCGCTGAGATCGAAGAGAGGGTGCATGGACATGACAGAAAGGCTCGCAATTGAAGGTATTCGGATAACGCAATCGTAACCGCGAGCAGACAGCGAGCGCCGCTAACATTCAATCTAGGGTTCAAACGCAGAAAGAAAAAACATGTTGATGGCAATGCTCTACGGTGCGAAAGATTTGCGCCTCGAACGCGGCGACGATCCGGTAACCGGCGCGGGGCAAGTGAAAGTGCGCTTCGGGGCGGGTGGCATTTGCGGCAGCGACTTGTCGTATTTCGGCAAGGGCCGTGTGGGCGATTTCGCGGTGATGCAGCCGCTGTGCCTCGGGCATGAAGTGTCAGGCGAAGTCGTCGAAATCGGCGAAGGCGTGACGCGCGTGAAGGTCGGCGAGCGCGTGGCGATCAACCCAAATCAGCCGTGCCGCGTGTGCCGCACGTGCATGGCGGGCAAAGGCCATTTGTGTTTGAAGATGAATTTCTATGGCAGCGCGGCCATCTTCCCGCACATCCAAGGCGTGTTCCGCGAAATCATCGTGGCGACTGAGGCGCAATGCTTCCCGGTGCCGAACAGTTGTGACTTCCGCACGGCTGCGATGGCCGAGCCTTTGGCTGTGGCGCTACACGCGGTGAAGCGCGCAGGTTCGCTCGTGGGCAAGCGTGTACTCGTCACCGGCGTGGGGCCAATAGGTAGCCTTTGTGTGCTCGCCGCGAAGCGCGCAGGCGCGGCGCATATTGCGGTGACGGACGTGGCGGACGCAGCGCTCCGCCGCGCGCAGGCGTTGGGTATTGATGAAGCAGTGAACGCCATTTCGGCCGCTGACAAAGTCGAAGCTTGGTACGCCAACAAAGGCACGTTCGACGTTACGTTCGAGTGTTCGGGCAACGCAGCGGCGATGGCCACGGCGATTCAGGCGACCGCATCCGGCGGTTGCGTGGTGCAAGTCGGAATGATCGCGGGTCCGTCGGTGGAAATTCCGGTGAATCGGTTTGTTTCGCGTGAAGTCGATTTGCTCGGCGCGTTTCGTTTCGACAGCGAATACGGCGCTGCCGTGCACGAGCTGGCACATGGTTTGATTGATGTGTCGTCGCTCCTGACGCACACGTTCAAAATGACGGCAGCGAACGATGCGTTTGCGATGGCTGCGGATCGGTCGCAGAGCATGAAGGTGCATCTGACGTTCTGACGCGGGTAGCGGCGATTTTTACGAGGCGTCAGAATCGGACGAATTTGATCGCGACAATATGCCGTTGGTATATCTTTAAGAGGTATTGCCCTCCTACCTACCGAAGCGTCCCAAATGATCCCTCCCATCGCCAAGTGTTCACCTCGCTGCCTCTCGAAGTTTTTCGCGGCAGCTTTGATCTCCGTTGCGGCGCTCAATCCGACGTTGTCGTTCGGCAAGGACATCGTTGTTGCGCAGATTGCGCCTTTCACGGGCGTTCAAGCAGGGGCGGGTAAGGCGTACTCGGCAGGAATAAAACTAGCGTTCGCGACGCAAAATGCCGCCGGTGGCGTTGCTGGCGGGACGCTGAAACTCGTTACGGCCGATGATGCCTACAAACCCGAAGACACGGTGCGACTGGCGCGCGAACTGATTGCCAAAGAGCGGCCGGTCGCGCTGGCTGCGACCGTGGGCACGGCCAATGCTGACGCATTGATAAAAGCCGGCGTACTCACCGAGTCGGGCGTGCCGCTCATCGGCCCGAGTTCGGGGGCGGGTAGCGTCATCGGAAAGCCGGGCATTTTTACGGTGAAAGCGAGCTACGCCGAGGAAGTGAACCAACTTTTCTCAACGCTCAACAGCATGGGGCTTTCGCGCGTCGCGGTGCTATATCAAGACGACGGCTACGGCAAAGATTTGCTCGACGCGGCGACGGGACTTAGTGCTCGCCACAAAATTGAGCTCGTGGCTAAAACGCCCTATGACCGAATCACCGGCGACATCGAGCCCGCGGTGAACGCGCTATTGAAAATTGACGCGCAGGTTATTTTCCTAGCCGCCGTCTCCGTGCCCGCTGCAAAGTTCATCAAGTCTTACAAACAGCGCGGTGGAAACGCAATGTTGATCGGTCCGTCCCCGGTTGACATTACCGTGCTGCAAAAGCAGCTCACTAAAGAGCAGCTTCGCGGCTACGTGGCGTCAACCGTTGGCCCGGTCGACACGCGCACCTCGTTGCCCATTGTACGCGAGTACATGAAACAAAAAGCAGCGTTCCCTTCCGCTGATTACGGGATTCGTTCGTTCGAGGGCTACGTTACGGGTCGCGTCATCATCGCGGCGCTTCAACGCGGCGGAAAGACGACGCCGGAAGGCATGACGCAGGCTCTCAAAACGCTACGCGCCGTGGACTTTGGCGGATATTCGGTCGACTACGCCGACATGAAGCGCGGTGGCAGTAGCTACGTCGATTTCGTCACCATTGATCGGATGGGCGCGATCGTCCGCTGATCGTCCCCGGCGCGGTGGCGCGGCGGCGCGCCTCTAAAATCGAGGTTTCACAATTCGCCTCGAAAGCTCGCATGCTCGACTGCATCACCCTAGACC
>JBEBJR010000041.1:0-27103 GCA_040079845.1 Casimicrobium sp.
CTCGCTGAAGCGCCGAACGACGAATCGGCTGGCGGCGGCATGGGCATGTAACGAGCCGCGCCTCCGGGCGCATTGCCGCGTTGGAGTCGCGCTCGTGTACACAAAACGTACACGTCGCGCACCTCCGCCTTGCACTGCATCCCGGATACTCGCTCGTTGGATTGTTCCAGCGACCTGTTGCAAGAGCAAAGGCACCTTCGGGTGCCTTTGTTTTTGCCCATTATTTGAAGCGCGAGCAATCGCCGTGAGCACGTACACTCTCGCCTATGGCTGAAAGACCTCGTACCCGCCGTCAACATATTGATGCTGAACTCGCCGCGCTGCGTAGTGCGCCGCAGGTGCAGAGCGTTACTTCGCTTGAGCGTGGCGAAGCATTGTTGAGCGGCTACCAGGACGAGCTTTCGGTCGACGAAACGATTTACCTTTTGCGCATTTGCGCGTCGGGTTCGCAGGCGGCGGGTCGGTGGTTGGAGGGCTTGCAAGTTGCGCGCCGTGGCATTGAGTTAGCGACGCGAAATCACAAGCTTGCCGAGAAGATTCCGCTGCTCGCGATTACCGGCAATATTCATTCGTTTTTGCGCAATTTTCACTTGGCGATTCGTGCGTTTCGCGAGGCAATCAGCATCGCTGAGCAGGAACATTTAGTCGAAGATCAGGCGAAGCTTTTGCAAGGCCTCGGGCCGCTCTATTCAAAGCTCGAATTGAATGACCTTGCGCTGTCGACCTTCGAGCTTGCATACGCACTGGCGGAGAAAAGTTCGCTCCCGTCCATACAAGCAGGCGCGATGAATAACATCGCACGCCAGCATCGCCAGATGGGAGACATTGAGCAGGCGCAAACACGCATCGGCATGGCCATGAATCTGGCACAGGCGTCTAGCAATAAAGACTTGTTGCCGTATTTACTGCACACACGCGGCGAGATTTTCGCGACCACGGGTGATTTGGATTCCGCGATTGCTGACGCGGAATCGGCGATTACGCCGTTAAAAAAACGTAAGAACATTCCTGTTTTGTTGCGCGTGTTGGTGGACAGTGCCAAGTGGCAGCTCGAAGCCGGTGATTTCGTAGCCGCCCGCGCGCGTCTCACTGAGGCGATGAGCTACCCGAAAAACCCATCGCTTCACGACGTTCAAGAAGAAATCGCGTTGACGCGCGTGCGGCTAGAACGCGCGGCGAAGCAACCCGAGGCCGCGTTTGCAGCGTTGACAAATTACCTCGCTGCTCGTGACGACGCCAAACGCGTGGAGCTTGAAAGCCAGCGCATTGCTACGCAGTTTGTCGAAGAAGTTGAGCGCAACGAAGCGCGTGGTCGCCGCGAATCGGCGGCGGTTAACGAGCTGACGTTACGTTTGATCGAGACTCAAGCCGAAGCGCAACGCATCGCGCGACAGGTGGCGCGTGATCCATTGACGGGCGCGCTCAACCGTACCGCCTTTGAGACCGGCGTTCAGCGTGTCGCTAGCCGTGGTGCGCAGCCGGTGTCGTTACTGATGCTCGATATTGATGATTTTGGTTCGATCAATCACGAATTTGGGCATCTGGCGGGCGATGCGGTGCTCGGCGAGATTGTGGAACGGTTGCGCCAATCGTTGCGCACCAACGATTTGCTCGGACGCTTCGGTGGCGACGAATTCTTGCTGCTCTGCCCCGGTGTGGGGCCGCGCATCGCTGCGACGATTGCTGGGCGCGTGTTGGAAGGCATCGCTACAGAGCCCGTTCGATACGAAGGCCGTGAGATCGCAGTCACCGTGAGCATGGGAGTGGCCTGTGCGCAGAGCAAGGCGCTAGAAACGTTGCCTTATCTCATAAAGCGGGCGGATGCCGCGCTGCGCCGTGCCAAACTTGCAGGCAAAAATCGCGCGGTGACGGTGCGCATCTAGGCGCATCGTCGGTGACGTTTTGATCTCGCAACGCCGCCCGCCCAAACCCAAAAGATGAGTACTGCATTACCACTCGCGAACGCACAAACGCCCGCACACGCCACGACCAAGCCGCTGCCTTTGGTCGTCGATTTGGACGGCACGCTTTGCAAGACCGACACGTTGTGGGAATGTTTCTTCGCGGCATGGCGGCAGCAATGGTGGTTGCCGTTTCCTGTAGTGTTTTGGTTGCTGTCTGGGCGTAGCGTGCTGAAGGCGCGCCTGGCCGAGCGCGCGCTACCCGATGTTGCGATGTTGCCGTGGAGCGTGGCGGTGTTGGCGAAAATTCAAGTGCAACGAACCGCTGGCGGGCGAATCATTCTCGCGACTGCGGCCAACGAGCGCGTAGCGAATGCTTGTGCGGCGCAGTTGGGTGTGTTTGACGAGGTCATGGCTTCAGACGCAACGACGAATTTGAAGGCGAACGCTAAAGCCGACGCGCTGGTCTCCAAGTTTGGTCAAAACGGGTTTGATTACATTGGCGATTCGCGCGCAGACATTTCTGTATGGGCGCAGGCCGCAGGGAAATTTTCGACCTCGGCGTTGCTGCCTGATGGCGTTGTTGCGCTCGAGAATTCGCATGCTTCAAGTGGTGCGTTATCGCGCTGGTTTCGCCTGCTGCGTGCGCGACACTGGGTGAAAAACGTTTTGGTTTTCGTTGCCCCGATTGCAGCGCATCAATGGTCAGCTACTGGTGCGTGGCAAGCCGTCGCGCTCACCTTCGCTGCGTTTTGCTGTGTGTGTTCAGGCGTTTATGTGTTCAACGATTTATTCGATCTCGCATCGGACCGTGCGCATCCGAGCAAACGTTTACGGCCGTTAGCGGCGGGCGAACTACCGTTGTCGTCGGCGTTGTGCGTCGCGATTATTTTGTTGCTAGGCGGCTTAGCGCTGGCGTTAGCAGCGGGGCCGGCCGTCGCGGTGGTTGTGTCGATTTATGTAGTCGTTAACGCGTTCTACACGACGGTGCTCAAGCGTATTCCGGTGTTCGATGTGTTTTGTTTGGCAGTGCTTTACACGCTGCGAATTGCGGCGGGCGGTGCCGCAGTATCAGTACCAATTTCAACGTGGCTGGTGGCGTTTTCGGTGTTCGCATTTCTGAGTCTCGCGCTGCTCAAGCGGTCCGCCGATCTCGTTCGTCTTGCGCCAGATGAGTTGCTGCCGGGACGCGGCTATAGCGGACGCGATGAGGCGTTCGTGAGCACCTTTGGTGTAGCGAGCGCAATTGCCGCGTGCCTCGTTCTGGCGCTGTATGTTTCTAGCGATCAAGTGGCGTCGCTTTACCGCGAACCGCTCGCATTGTGGGGCGTCGTCATTGTGATTTTATTGTGGCTGGCGCGAGTGTGGCGCATGGCAATGAGCGGGAACATGGATGACGACCCCGTACTGTTTGCCACCCGGGACGCCGTATCGATCGGGTGCGCCATCGCCGTCGTGCTCTGCGTCGGGATTGCTGTTTAGAGCAACCGATTCAACGCAGAGCCTATTCGCCTATGCCTTCGACAAAACGTCGCGCATCACGCTAACGATGTGATCGATGTGCGATTTTTCGCTGACGAACGGTGGCGCAACGATGAGATTGTCGCCCGTCGCTTTCAGGTTTACCCCGGCATCGAATAAACGCTTTTGCAACTCATGCCCGCGTGCACCCGGCGTGCCCTCGGCCGCGACTTCCACCGCGGCCATCATGCCCACAGCACGAATATCCACCACCACCGGCAAGTCCGCCAACGAGAACATCGCGTCGATGAAATACGGCGACAAATCCGCCGCACGCTCAATGAGTTTTTCTTTCCGAAAAATTTCGAGCATGGCGAGTCCCGCCGCGACGCATACCGGGTGCGCGCTGTAGGTGTAGCCGTGGAAAAATTCGATGCCTTTAGCGGGGCCCGCGTTGGTAATCGTGTCGTAAATATCGGTGCGTGCAGCGACGGCACCGAGCGGTTGCGCGCCGTTGGTAATGGCCTTGGCCATCGTTAGCAAGTCCGGTGTTACGCCAAACGCTTGCGCCGCAAAATTCGCGCCCATACGGCCCCAGCCAGTAATCACTTCGTCAAACACCAGCAAGATGCCATGCTGATCGCAAATTTCCCGTAAACGCTGTAGGTAGCCCTTCGGCGCTGGCAAGCAACCAAATGAGCCCGCCGTCGGTTCCACAAATACTGCGGCGATGTTTTCTCCGCCATACAGCGTACAGTAACGCTGTAAATCTTCGGCCAAATCCGCGCCGGCCTCGGGTTGGCCTTTCACAAATTTGTTCTGCGGCAACGCCGTGTGCCGCATGTGATAAACGCCGGGCAGCCCCACGCCAAACGATTTGCGATTGTTCACCATACCCGCCAGCGCCACGCCGCCCATATTTACGCCGTGATACGCGCGTTCGCGGCTGATGAAGAGCTGACGGTGACCCTGGCCGCGCACGCGGTGATACGCGAGCGCCATCTTCATCGCGCTGTCGACAGCCTCCGAGCCTGAACACACAAAGAAAATGCGATCCAGCCCAGCGGGCGTGAACTCGGCGACCTCGCGCGCGAGCTGAAAACCCTTCGGATGCGCACGCGTGAACGGCATCGTGTAGTCGAGCGTCTTTAACTGCGTGTAAACCGCTTCGGCAATTTCTGGACGGCAGTGGCCCGCCGCAACGCAGAAGAGGCCGGACGATGCGTCGATCAGTTTGTGCCCGTCCTGCGTCCACAAGTGCATGCCTTCGCCTTTGACGAACATGCGCGGCTCCGCCTTGAACTCTTTGTTCGGCGAGAACGGCATCCAAAAATTGTCCAGCGCGTGTGAATCCTGCGCGTGAGCGGCAGCGTTCGATAGTTGGTGGTCAGCGTGGCCCATAGAAAATCCTGCATTTGGTCAAGTGGACAGCGTAGGGCGCGCAGTGCTGCAACAATAGAGCCAGATATGCGACAACGATTAGGCCAGTTGTGGCAAACCCGGTTTGCCCAGAGTGACGCCACCGAAACGCTGCAACAGCGGATCGCGGGTATGTTGCGCCTTTCGGTTTTAGAGCGTGCGATACCGTTGGATGCGCCGCTGCCTTCTACGCGTGAGCTCGCTGCGGAGCTTGGCGTCGCTCGCGCCACTGTTGCGCTTGCATACGAGCGATTGCAAATCGAAGGCGCGATTGAATCACGGGAACGGCGAGGCTTTTTCGTCAGCGCAGCGTTCGCGCAGCAGCGTGCGGATTTTCACGAAAGCGACCAACTCTCGCTGTTGCCGCCGCCCGATTGGTCGCGCCACTTTCGCGCGTTAGATGTTGAATACGCGCCGGTGAAAAATCCCAGCGATTGGTATCGCTATCGCTACCCGTTTGTCTACGGCCAAATTGATCCGAAACTGTTTCCACTCGCGGATTGGCGCGATTGTTTCGAGCGCGCCATGAAGCTTGAAAGCGTGGAGGCGTGGACGGTGGATCGCGGCGATCAAGATGATCGAGATTTGTTGGAGCAGTTGCGTACACGCGTGTTGCCGCGCCGAGGCGTATGGGCGGCGGCCGATGAAATTTTGGTGACGGTGGGCGCGCAGCAAGCGCTTTATCTGATCGGGCAGTTGCTTGGCGGGAGCGGGCGACGCGTGGTCGTTGAAGAGCCGTGTTACCCCGACGTTCGCGCTATTTTTTCCATGACTGGCGCAACGTTAGCGTCTGTGCCGCTGGATGCCGAAGGTGTGACCGTGTCGCAAGTTTCGGCGCTTCGACCCGATGTTGCGGTGGTCACGCCATCGCATCATTGTCCGACGGGTGTGCGCATGAGTGATGATCGTCGTCGTGCGTTGTTGTCGGCTGCAGCCGATCAGGATTTTTTGATTGTCGAAGACGACTATGAGCCGCAGCTCGCGAGCGCATCCTCGCCTTCTGGTGCGAACCCCGCGCTTAAAAGCATTGACGTCAATGGTCGTGTTTTCTATGTTGGTAGTTTGTCGAAAACGCTCGCACCGGGATTGCGGCTTGGCTACATCGTCGCGCCGCGCGAAGCGATCGCTGCGCTGCGCCGGCTGCGGCGACTCATGCTGCGTCATGTGGCGAGCAACAACGAGCGTGCGCTCGCCTTATTTTTGGGTCAAGGCCATTTTGAATCGTTGCAACGCAGGCTTGGTCATGCGTATCAGGTGCGATTAAAAATTTTGCGTGAAGCGTTGGCTACGCAGTTGCCGACATGGCACATTCAAAGTCCGCAAGGCGTTGGTTCTGCGCTTTGGATTCGACTGCCTGACGGATGCACTGCTCAAAGCGTGGTGGCGCGAGCGCGGGCGGCCGAAATTGTGATCGAGCCGGGCACCGGCTTTTTTGGGCAGCCTACGAACGGTCAGTTCGTTCGCATGGGAATCTCAGCAATTCCAACGCACTTGATCGCCGAAGGCGTTGCGTTGTTGGCGGAAGTGACGGCTGCGTAGCGAAGCGTGTCGCCGCTCTGTGCGCGCTGCAAACACACGCACACTACGGATCGTCGCGCACCCGCAAAAAGCTCGCAAATCGGGGCTTTCCGTTGGGTGTTATGTCGCGATAAAGATAGGTCACTTGCGCGCCAATCGGCGGCGGATTGACGCGAACCGCATCGCTAAAACCGGTGCCTAGTTTGAAGCGCACGCCACTCTTCGTTTCAACCAGCAGCGCGCCCATGCGCCCGGTGTGTTTGCCTTTGCCGGCGACGTGCGCTATCACCGTGGCTTCGGTATCCAACAGGGGTTTAAGTTTGAGCAGCACATCGCTTCGCCCCGTTACGTACGCGGCGTCGGCGCGATGCAGCATCAGGCCTTCGCCGCCGCTTCTCACGACAGCATCCAAATCGCGCTTGAGCGCAGTGCGATCCTTCACTGCGTATTGATGCACTGCTTTGAGCGACGCAACGTTTGCGCGCTCCACGATTGCGTTGATGCGCGCTGCTCGCTCAGTGAAGGTGATGGGTGGCGCGCCGGCGGGTTGCGGTAGTTCAAAAATCATGTACTTCACGCGCCGCCACTCGCTGTCCACGGGCTCAGTTTTACGGACGATTCCCGAGAGTTCGTCGAAGCGACCACGCGCAATCCACAGCTCGCCATCGAGCGCTTCGGCCGGTAACTTCTCTGTGAACCACCCAGGCGCCGCGACGGTGCGCCCACTGCGAAACTTGAGTGTTGTGCCATCCCACATTGCGCGTACACCGTCGTATTTTTCACTGACCAAATACTGCGCCACATCCACGTCCGGCCCGAGCACATTGGCTAATAACATCGGTGGTGTGGCTGCATGGGCGGACAACGCGATTGCAGCGAGTGCTTGGAAAAGCACACACAGAATTGTGTGGCGAAAACGTGTAAACGGCATGTGCGGATTGCCTTTCGATGAGTGCGTAGAGTTTAAGTGGGACACCGCACTAGACGGGGATTTGCAGTGGTCGGCGAAATCTCAAATACAACGCGCCTTCCGTGAGTCTGTGCTGTGCATATCGCTTGTGTGAATGCGAAAATGCTTGAGTCTTTCACTCAACATGTCTTAACTTCCATGAAAAAAGTCACCTCGCTAATCAGCGCATTCTTCATTTCTGCCATGTGCTTCTCCGGTGCATCGTTCGCGCAGGCACCGGCCACTCCAGCAGCTCCCGTCGCTGCGCCTGTGTCCGCCGCACCTACCGCAGCGAAGACCGAACAGCCCGCAAAAGCTGAAAAGTCGAAGCGTAGCTTTTCGCCGCAATCGGCGAAAGCCAAAGCCTGCTCAGCAAAGGCGGACGAACAAAAACTGCGCGGCAAAGAGCGCACAAAATTCCGTGCAAAATGCAAAAAAGAAGCATAGTTGGATTGACTCGCCCAGCCAGCGCGACACGAAAGTTTGAGACTGGCGTCCGCCGGTCTTTTTCTTTCGAGCGACGGATTATTGTGATAACAGCTTTATGACGCTAGCGACTGATGGGCGGTCGTTAGCAGCGAATTTGTCTATATATCGACTAGGCAGAAAAAGCACTTAAAACGACCGCCTGGCGGTCGTTGGAGCTATAAAGGTGTTACGGGAATTTCCGCAATAGACGTAGCCGACGCGCACTCGCAGGCCCAATCGCTGCGTCCAATTTGACGAACACCGATGACCGGGGCGTTTCCCGAAACCGCGCCAGATTTGTTTGCAGCGAAACGCCAATGGTCTCGGTACGGCGCTTGTCGAGACGTCGCGCCGTTTGAGCAGATAACGAATACCCTGCATCTCGGATGCAATCGCCGCCGTTAGAATCCGCGAGTGATACCGATGTGCGCTCTGCCACTCGGGTGTATCGCCCAATTCAAGGAGGATTTATGCGAAAAATCATGGCGGCTTTTGCGTGCGCAACCACGGCACTGTTTGCGGCGACCGCAGGCGCACAGAACATTTCGATTGCGACCGGCGGAACCGGTGGCGTTTACTACCCGTTGGGCGGAGGCATGGCGGCGGCGCTGTCCAAGTTCGTCCCCGGCATGCAGGCCACGGCGGAGGTCACCGGCGGCTCGGTCGACAACCTGAAACTCATCGGCAGCGGTAAGCCCTACATCGGATTCTCGATGGCGGACGCGAGCCTCGACGCGATGAAAGGCGAGGATAAATTCAAGGGCAACGCGGTGCCGCTGCGCACGTTGATGGTGCTTTATCCGAACCGCATGCATGTGGTGACCGTTGAAGGTCGCGGCATCAATTCGATGACGGACTTGAAGGGCAAACGCGTGTCGACCGGTTCGCCGGGCAGTGCGACCGAGGTCATGGCATTTCGCGTGATTGAAGCGGCGGGTCTCGACAAAGACCGCGACATGAAGCGTGAGCGCTTAGGCGTCGCCGAATCGGTCAATGCGGTCAAAGACGGAAAGATTGACGCATTTTTCTGGGTGGGCGGCTTGCCAACAGCTGCGGTGACCGATCTGGCCAATACGCCTAACACCAAGGTGAAGCTGGTCGACCACGCCAATCTGGTCGCGGTCATGAATAAAAAGTACGGCAATCTGTACGTCGAAGACTCCATCCCGAAAGCGGTCTACAAAGGAATGGACAGCGACAACAAACAAGCCACCGTGATGAATATTCTGGTGTCGCATCAAAACATGGACGAGAAGACCGCGTACAACATTGTAAAAACGATTTTTGACAAACGAGCCGACTTGATCGCCGTGCATAAAGAAGCAGAGAACTTCAAGCTCGAAACGCAAAAGGCCACCGCCACGCCGATTCCGTATCACCCCGGTGCCGTCAAATACTTCGCCGAAAAAGGCATCAAAGTTAATTGACGTAGCGCGGCGCGCTGCAAGGCATCGCAGCACAAAGCGAGGCCGCGTAGGTCTCGCTGACTCAGATGCGGCTGATGCTGCTGCGCCGCTCACACGCTTCCAGCACGTAGTCCGCACCACAATGGTTGCGGTTCGCGTGCGCACCGAATCGGAAAGGCGCTTTGTCGCATGAATGAAACTGCCGGAAAGTCTCCCACGTCTGATACCGTGGTCAGCGATGACGCACTGCGTAAGGCCGAAAGCTACATTGAGGAAGAAGAGGGCGCGGCCAACCGTTTAACCGGCTGGCTCGGTGTGTTGCTGACGGTGGTCGCGGTGGCGATGTCGTTGTTCCATCTCTACACCGCCTACGCGATCGTGCCGACGCAAACGCTGCGTCCTGTGCATGTCGCGTTCGTGCTCTTCCTAACCTTTCTTATGTTTCCGGTGGCGGCGCGGTTTCGGCACCGCATCATGTGGTGGGACTGGCTCGCAGCACTGCTCTCCATCGCCATCGTCGCGTACCTGATTCAGGGCGGTGACGATTTCACTGATCGCAACACGTCGCCCGCGCCTTGGGACATTTTTTTCGGCGTGGCGCTGGTCGCTTTGGTGCTTGAAGCGATGCGTCGCACGACGGGCTGGGTCATGCCCGTCGTCACTTCGGTGTTTATCGTCTACGCACTGGTCGGCCCGTATTTACCTGCACCTTGGACACACAAAGGCTACGAAGTCGGGCGCTTGATCGGCGTGATGTACATGACGCTAGAGGGAATTTTTGGCGTCGCCGTTGACGTCTCTTCGTCGCTGATTATTTTGTTCACCATTTTTGGCGCGTTCCTTCAGTACTCCGGCGCGGGCAAGTTCTACATCGATTTTTCGTTTGCGGCGATGGGCGGCAAACCGACCGGCGCCGGACGCACCGTCGTCCTCGCTTCGTTTCTGCTCGGCGGTCCATCGGGTTCGGGCGTTGCCACCACGGTCACACTTGGCGCGGTGGCCTACCCGATGCTCGCCAAGGCGGGCTATGAAAAAAATGCAGCAGGCGGGCTGCTCTCGGCGGGCGGTCTTGGTGCGATCATTTCGCCGCCGGTGCTCGGCGCGGCCGCGTTTTTGATCGCCGAATTCCTGAAAATTTCTTATCTCGATGTGCTGCTGATGGCGGCGATTCCGACGCTACTTTTTTATCTAGCGCTGTTCCTGATGGTGGAGATCGACGCGCGCAAATACGGCATGGGCCAAACGGTGATCGAGAAGGCCGATAGCGTGTGGAACCTCACGCGTAAATACTGGTTTCACTTCCTGTCGCTGGTGTCGATCATCTTTTTCATGATGTGGGGTTTCTCGCCGGTGCTCTCGGTGTTCTGGGCCACGGTCGTGTCGCTGGTGACGAGTTTTTTGCGTCGTGATACCGCGTTGATTTCGTACGACACATTCACCGGCAAGATCGGCCTGGCCGCAGGGCTGTTGCGCTCGCCACTGGTCAAGGCGCTAGAGGGTGGCTCGGTAGGTGTGCTCAACGTTGCCGCCACCTGCGCGGGGGCGGGCATCATCGTCGGCGTGGTGACGCTCACCGGGCTCGGTTTAAAGTTCAGCTCGATTGTGATCGACTACGCCGGTGGCTCGCTGCTGCTCACTGCCGTGTTTACGTCACTTGTAGTGTGGATCGTCGGGCTCGCCGTTCCGGTGACGGCCTCCTACATCATCTGCGCAGTGATTGCGGCTCCGGCGCTCATCAAGCTCGGCGTGCCGGACTATGCGGCGCATATGTTCATTTTTTATTACGCCGTGTTGTCCGAGGTGTCACCGCCGACGGCGCTGTCGCCATTTGCCGCCGCTGCGATTACGGGTGGCGACCCGTACAAGACGACGCTGCAATGCTGGAAATACACGATTCCCGCGTTTTTGGTGCCGTTCATGTTCGTGCTTGATCCTAGCGGGCAGGGCTTGCTGTTGATGGGCTCGACCAAGGCGCTTGCGGCTGCGAATTGGTGGTCGATTGCCGAGGTTACGCTCACCGCCGCCGTAGGTATCGCGGCGCTCGCGGGTGGCTTTCAGGGCTGGGCGCTGCTGCGCACAACGCTCATTGAACGCTCGATGTTGATCGTGGCGGGTTTTGCGCTGGTGTATCCATCGATGATGGCGGACATCATCGGATTTGGCCTCGCCGCCGCCGTGCTGGTGATGCAGTGGCTGCGCCGCCGTTCGACAATGGCGGCACCCGGCTGAGTCGTTTGTGTCCAGTGCGCCTATCCCGTATTTGGAGCGAATTCGCACCTACTATCAGGCGCTCGGTTACGGCGCGCCCTATGTGTGGGCGCACTACGATGAGGTTCCGTTTCATCGGCTTCATAAACCGTTGTCGCACTGTCGCGTCGCGTTAATTACCACCGCCGCGCCGTTCCAGTCGGATAAGGGCGACCAAGGGCCTCGCGCGCCCTACAACGCCAGCGCAAAGTTCTACAGCGTCTACTCCGGCGACGCGGCAAGCGATCACGACTTGCGCATTTCGCATGTCGCCATCGATCGCGACCACACGACCGCCGAAGACGCCGGAAGCTACTTTCCGTTGCCCGCGCTACGCGAAGCGGCCAACAACGGGCGCATCGGTGCGGTCACCGCCCGTTTTCATGGCGCGCCGACCAACCGCAGCCAACAAACAACACTCGACGTCGATTGCCCAGAGCTTGTTGCGCGCTGCAAGGCGGACGGCGCGGACGCAGCAGTCTTGGTGGCGAACTGTCCGGTGTGCCATCAAACGTTGAGTCTCGCCGCAAGAATGCTGGAGGCCAACGGCATCGCTACGGTAGTCATGGGCTGCGCGCGCGACGTCGTGGAGCACGTCGGCGTCCCGCGCTTGCTGTTTTCTGACTTTCCGCTGGGCAACGCTGCCGGGCGGCCGAACGACAAGGCGTCACAGGCGTACACGCTCGACAGCGCGTTGCAGCTACTTGCCGACGCGACGGGTCCGCGCACCACGTTGCAATCAGCGCTCATTTGGGCCGAGAGCTCGGACTGGAAGCTCGACTACAGCAACGTCGATCGCCTGTCGCCGCAAGAGATTGCCCGGCGGCGCGAAGCGTTCGACGCAGCGAAGATTGAGGCCAAGCGGGTACGCGACGGAAACGCGTCGTGACCGCGAGACGGTGTAACGCGTTCGCCACCGCACTGAACCATCGTCCGTCGGAAGCAAGGGCAAGTCCAGCCCCAATCTTCGCGCCGTGAATTTCTGGTTAAGTTTGGTGGATTGACCCAATCCGCAACGGCGCGCAGGGAAAGTGCAATACAGCTTTTCAATGCGAACGACTAGCTGGCGGTCGTTTGCGACGTAAATGTCGTAAAGTTGACTTGCATCGTTTTGACCTGGATGCGCCGCCTAGCGGTCGCTCATGCCAAAAAGCTGTACGACCGAGTTTACTTCCGCGTCCACCGCATTTGCCTCAGCGTAACGACCGTTCGTTCAAACGAGGCCGGTGAAAAAATTCCGTCCCGACGAAGTCGTCAACCACAGCATTCCGCCGATGTTGGCGATCACGGTCAGCCAATACGTCGCCCGAAAAGATTCTTTGCTGGTTTTGTGACGAAAAACCCGCTGCGCGTACGCTGCGGCAGGCCATCCGCCGACAAGTGCGAGTAAGTGCAAGTGTGCTTCGGGTGTTCGCCAACCGCCGCGCTTGGCAGCCGCTTTGTCCGCAGCATAGAGCGCAAATGTCACGGCGTTGATCGCGATCCAAACAGCGAGTGCTTTCCAAGGATAGAGCGACGCAATCGTCAGCGAAATCACCGAAAGCACCCAAGCGCCTGCAAGCCAAATGCTCAAGGTCGAACGGCCTTCACGCGCCTCGCGCAACTGCTGCGAAGCCTTGATTTCGCGTCGCGACTCCACCATTTCTGCGTTAACCGCACAGCTACGCCGACTCGCATCGAGCCCGATTTCAAATGTGATCAAGGTTCCCACTTGCGGCCGTTTGCCTCGGTTGGAAAACTCGTTGAGATGCACAAATATCTTGCGGCCACCCGCATTGGGCAACACAAAACCAAACGCTTTCGCGTCATTCCATTCGACGATTTTTCCTTGATAACGCATGCCTAGTCGGCCAAACGGCGAGCATTAAATTTGCCGATCAGCTCACCGGTTGAGTTGCCCCATTGTCCGAGCCTCTCGATCTGTCCTGTCCACTGCGCGTTGGTGACCGTGCCACGAAGGAGCTCTATCGCGGTACTGCGTCTGATCGCCATCGACAGCTCGGTGCCACGCAGCTGCGTCCACAGCACTTCGCTGTCCTCCAACGTGGCGTTGACCTTTTGGAAGTGTTGCGTCAGCGTGAGCGTTCGGGACTTACTTCGGTCGGGGCCGCCTAACTGTATTTGCCAACGCCCCGCAACCTTCGCTGGAATTATCCAAAGCAACACTGTGTGTTCTTTTTTCGTCCCATGTGGCTTCTGTGGCGACGGAAACAGCAGCGTTTCGTCGGCGCGCCAGTCGCCCATGTCCCACTCGTGCGATACCACCCGTGAGCCGGGGCGCATTTGCTGAAGCAGCAGCGGCCGTAGCTTCAGGTTGAACTCGGGCAGCAGATAGAGCGTCACCACCGACGGTTCGGCGAAGTTAAGCGTGAACAAATCACGCTCAAGGAACTGGGTGCGGTTGGCAACCCCCGCTCGCCGCGCCAACTGCCGACTCTCGCGAATCAACGTCGGGTCAATTTCGTACCCCACCGCACGCGCTCCGAATTGCTTCGCAGCTGCAATCACGATTCGACCGTCACCCGAGCCAAGATCCCACAACACGTCGTCGCGTTTCACCTCCGCGAGTTGAAGCATGCGACGCACTAAGAGCGGAGGCGTTTGCACGTACGGCACCTCCGCTTCCGTGGCGACGGGGGATGACTCTGCGACGGCAGGTGTCTGCGCGGCGAGCCAAGGCGGAAGCGCCGCGCCAAAGCCCGCCAAGACGAACCGACGACGATTGATGGATGCAGCGCTCGGCGCGGCTAACGGAGGATGAAATTGTGCGCTCATGTGACAAGGCTATCAATTCTCGTGTCGACCGACAGTCAACCCACGACGGTTATGCATGCCCGTACCGCGCGCGGGGTTGCAATCGCCGCGCGTTGCCCCTACATTTCGCGCATCACGATTTCATCGCTTCCGGAGGTTCTTATGGATACCAACAACGTTACGTCGATCAACGGCCAAACCGGCGCGCTTGCGTCGTCGCAAAACCGCGTCTTGCGCAATACCTACATGTTGCTCGCGCTCTCGATGGTGCCTACCGTCGCTGGCGCTGTGCTCGGCGTGTCGATTGGGTTCAAAGGTTTTGGGCCGTGGTGGATGAACTTCATGATTTTGATCGGCGCAGTGATGGCGTTTACTTACGGCATCGAGCGCACCAAAAACAGCGGCGCGGGCGTGGCTGTGCTGCTCGCGTTTACATTCTTTATGGGCTTCTGGCTGTCGGTGTTGCTGGGTCGCGTCTTGGCAATGAAAGACGGCGCAACGCTCATCGCCTACGCCTTCGGCGGCACTGCACTGATCTTCGCGGGCATGGCCACCATCGCCAGCACCATCAAAACGCAACTCACCGGCATGGGTAAGTTTTTGTGGATCGGCTTCTGCGTGATTCTGCTCGCAGCCATCGGCGGCATCGTGCTGCAAATGCCTGCGCTCATGATTGCGTGCTCCGTGCTGTTCATCGGCTTGTTCAGCGCATGGATCGTCTACGACATCAACCAAATCATGACCGGCGGTGAAACCAACTACATCACCGCCACACTTTCGATCTACATCAATCTGTTTAACGTGTTTAGCAATCTGCTGAGCTTGCTGGGCTTGACCAGCAACGACTAACGGTTGCTCGTTCTGAAACCAAAAAAAGGCTCCTTCGGGAGCCTTTTTGTTTCGTGCAACGGTACTGAGCCGCTAGCGCTAACGCTAACGCTTGCGGCCGGCCTGAACCGGCGACGGCACTGTCACGTTGTTGTACGAAATTAACTGTTCGGTATCGTCCACCTTTTGTCGATACACGCGGCCGTCGGCGACGCCGATCCAGACTTTGTGCGCCATCGGCTCTTTGGTGAACGGATTGACTGACTTGCTCGTCCAGGTGCGCGCGGGCGTGGTGCCCACCAGCTCAATGCCGCCCGCTGCGCAGCGGGTCAAGCTTTGACTCGCTTGCTCGAAGACCACTTTGGGGTCCGGCATTTTCACCTTCATCCAGTGCGTCGCTTTGGGCTGGAGGATGTACATATCTCCGCCGATGACGACAGATTCGGTCACGCTGGGTTGTCCGTCCATCATCATCGTCATCTTGACCCGATACGGGACATTGAAGTCAGGCATCGTGGCTTTAATCAGCGCCGCGCAACTTGGGTCGGCGGCGTGTGCGGCACTGACCGAAACGGCAACGCCGAGCATGGTCGCGGCTATCGAGGCGACGTGAACAGTAAAAAACTTTGCTGACATAACTAGTCCTTCGGAGTGGCGCAGCGCGCCTTGGGAATTGCGGGAGATGGGCGAAATAGTGCGCGTTACCTTCAAAGACGTAAAGTGCTGTGGTTCTCTGTCATGCAGCGGGGAATAATCTGCGCGCAGTCGCGCCATGCTTAGCGATGCGCTACGCTTCGGTCATGTCACCCACGCCCGCCCGCCTACCCAAAGTTGACTACTCAGAACGCATGCGCCGCGTGGTGGCCATGTTGGATAACGGGGCGATTCAGGACGCGCTCGCCGAAACGCATTTCAACGAAGGCGAAGTGGATCGTGGCGAAGGCATCGTGCTGCGCAGTTTTCATGCGATTGCCTATATTCTCAAGGGCGAGCCGCTGCTCGGACTGCGCATCGCGACCGAAGCACGCGTCAACGCGCCGGAGCCTGAGCTGGCAATGTTTCGCGCCGAGGCCGACCACGCATTGTTGTTCGCGTTGCAGGCGCTCGACGAGCATGCGCGCACGATTGAAATCGCGGTCGAATGCGAGCAATTTGGCCGTGATCACGATGCGCAGGAGTTGGTTGCGCGGTCGATGCGCGCGCATGGTGTGTCGCTCTCGGTGCTGGGGCAACACGACGCCGCGATTGAAAAACTGCAAGCCGCCATCATCCTGTTCGAAGCGCACAGCCCGTATACCGCGCGAATATTGCACGCCAAGTATTTATTGCTCAACGCCGTGAGTCGCGCGATGAGTGCCGCGACGTCTGACGGCGGCGCGGCACTGCCGAACTATGCCGAGCTTGCTGCGCGCTGGTCCGCGTTTGCTGTCGAAGCGAAGGCCAACGGTATGGGCCGCCTGCACGCGATGGCCGTCGGCAACGCCGCCATCGCGACCAATCACTTGGGCGACACGCCTATTGCGATCACCCAACTGCGCGACGCCTTCGTTCACCAAAACGCGTTACAGCTCGGCCCGTACAGCGCCGCTACGTTGTGCCAAATCGGTGCCGCGCACGCCAAGGTGGGCGAGACGGCAGCGGCGATTCAGTCGTACCAGCGCGGCATCGAGCAATACGGCGAAAGTAATCCGCGCGAAGTCGCCACCGCGTGGCGCGAGCTGTCTGAATTGCAAGAAAGCGCGGGCGATGTTGCGGCAGCGCTGCGGTCATTGCGCCAAGCGCTCGCTGCAGAAAAACGATTCAACGATCAGGCCGCGATGCTTGCCGTCGCCAAGGCCGAACAGAAAATTGAAATCGACCGACTCGCTGCGAACTGGACGCGCATCGCCGAAGAAGACGCGCTCACCGGCTTACCCAATCGTCGTGCCTACGAGCAACGCATCGTGCAAACGCTCAACGCATTGAACGCGAACGAACACCTCGCGCTGGTCATCGTCGACGTGGATCACTTCAAGCGCGTTAACGACGAACACGGCCACCAAACGGGCGACCAGGTGCTGCGCGCGCTGGCGCAAACGCTGAACCATTCGACACGCGAAGGCGATTTTGTCGCGCGGCTAGGCGGCGAAGAATTTGTGTTGCTCATGCGTTGTCACGAAGCGACGCAGGCACGCCAACTCGCCGAGCGGGCGCTCGGTGCGGTGCGTGCATTCAATTGGCGTGAGCACTGCGCGGTCGATGCCGTAACGGCGAGCGCGGGCGTAGGGCTACACAGCGAAATTACCGCCACCGAGCCCAACGTCATCAAAGCGATGTACCTACTCGCTGATCGTCGTCTGTATGCGGCGAAAAAATTGGGACGTGATCGCGTGGTTGCAGAGGGGTGATGCACGCGGTGATGGTAAGCATCCATGACGACGGCGTGTTTGTAGGCGCGGACTCGGCCGCGCTTCGGTGGCACCGAGCGACGCCAAGTCGTCGCCTACCATTCAAGTTTTTCGCCATTACAGCTTTAGAGCGTTAACGACCATCAGGTGGTCGTTACAGCTTAAAAAATACGGTTATCGACTTCTATAAATATAGTCCGCTAGGCGCCACTCAGCTGTCGTTGCGCACAAAAAGATGACAGCCCTTTGTATCTAGAAGCACCACCCTTGAACTGCCCTAAACTCTCGTCCATTATTAACGCAACATTAACGTGAAAAAAATGAGTCGTGGTGTTTTGGAATGGGATGCGCAATCGCCGGAGTACCTGCTGCTGCGTGCGCGCGACGGCAACGGTCACGACGTAACCCTCTCGCGCGAACATCTCGCGGAACCGCTGTCGCCGTCGCTCGCACGTGGGCATTCGTTGCTTGATTTAACGCTCGTGCTCAACCTCGATGCCGACGCGCTTGGTGCCATGAATGCCGCGCTCGCTGCGCCGATGGCTCCAGCCGTTGAACCGGCCGAACCTAGCGCCGCCAACGCCATCGTGCAAACCACAGTGCTCTCCGCGCTGCGTCAGGTCGCGCTATTGCTTCGCGCCAACGACCTTCGCATGTGCGACGTTGCGCCGATGAGCGAGGCGCTCCGTGTCGCCGTGGACCATTTCGCGCCGTTCGTTGGATTGGTTCGAGAATCGACCGGGGGCGGTGACGTGCTGCGCGCGGCCGCCGCCGACGATGATCGCGCGCCCGACGCGGACGCAGGTGCAGACGTTGCGGCGCTCGTCTCGGTCTTGATCGCGGGCCACAACCCACGCTACCTCAATGCCGCGTTGCAAAGCGTCGAGAAGCAGACGTGGCCAAACATCGAAATTATTGTGTGCGACGACAATCCGGGCGCGGCCGTTGCCGATCTTGTACATCGCTTTGCGGCTGCGTCACGCTGTAGCGTGCGTTATTTCAAGAACGAAACGCGCCTCGGTGTGCGCCGCAACTACGAGCGTTGTTTGCGTGAATCGAGCGGCCGCTACGTTAAGTTTCTCAACGACGACGACTTGTTGGATCCGCCGTGCATCGAGCGCATGGTGCGCGCACTGGAGCGCTGCCCGAGCGCGCATCTGGTCACTTCGCACCGCCGCCGCATCGACGAGCGCGGCTCGCCGCTGAGCGACCAGCTCGCCACCGTGCCGATCACCAAGACGGATATCTACGTCGATGGGCTGAGTCTCATCAACGCGCTGTTGATGCTCGGTTTGAACTTCGTCGGCGAACCGTCCACCGCAATGTTTCGGCGCAGCGCCGTGACGGGCGAGAGCGCTGAGATGTTTCACTTCCTCGGCGTGATGGGGCGTGGCATTGTCGACATGGTGATGTGGACGCAGCTCGCAATGCGCGGCGACGTCGTGTTTCTGGCTGATCGGCTCTCAAGTTTTCGCATTCACAGCGAGCAACAAACCGCCACCACCAACGTGTCGACGCTTGCACTTACCGCGATTCCCGCGCTGCGTGATCGTTGGCTCGCGTTTGACTTTTTTACGCGTGTTCCGCCTAACGTGCTGCGTGTCATGCCGCTCGACGCGACCGATGGTCTAGATGCACAGGTCACACGCGATTGGCAGTTGCTCGCGCTCGCCACCTTCTCGCCGCCCAACGCGAACGCCGAGGCGCTACGCGCGCAGTGGCTCGCGAAAGAGCACCCGTTTTTCGCGCCGCGCTAGCGCCTTCGCGCGGGCACAGCGATCATGCAAAATTCGTCAGATCAAATGTTGCGATCTGGATTGTGATTTCAAACCCGCTTACTGCGTTGCGCGTCTTGCTGCTGTTGACGGGTTCGTTGCTCGCGTGCTCTGTGCCTACATCATTTGCGCAGACAGGCGCACAGCCCGCTGCCGCCACATCCTCCACCGCGTCTGTGTTTCCGAGCAAACCCATTCGCATCATCGTCGGCTTCACGGCGGGCGGCCCGACGGATCGCGTCGCGCGCGAGGTCGCGGCGAAATTGCAGGAAGCCTGGGGCCAGCCCGTCTCGATTGACAACAAACCCGGTGCCGGATCGCGCATCGCTTTCGAAGCGCTCTCACGCAGCGAGCCCGACGGCCACACTTTGCTCGTCAGCGGCATCCAAACCGCGACCAACCAAGTGCTCTACAAAAAGTTAGGCTACGACGTGCTGCGCGACTTTGCGCCCGTGACGCAACTGACCTCAACGGTGCTCGTGTTGGTGGTCAATCCCGCATTGCCTCCGCGCGACCTGAGCACGCTCGTGGCGTGGGCAAAGTCGCGTGCACAGCCGTTGAGCTACGCCACCTCCGGCGTCGCCTCCGCGCCGCATTTTGCGGGCGCGTTGTTTGAGCAGAGCGCCAACGTCGCCACCACGCACATTCCATTTTCTGGCGCGGCACAGGCTCAAACTGCGGTGGTCGGCGGCCAAGTCGAGAGCGCGTTCGTCTCGCCAATGTCGGCGATGACGTTGATTCAAGACGGCAAACTGCGCGCGCTCGCCGTCACCGGTGACCGACGCTTCGCCGTGATCCCCAACGTGCCCACGATGGCTGAGGCCGGCATGCCCGCGTTCGAGGTCAGCTCGTGGCAAGGCATGATTGCGCCCGGCGGAACGCCCGCGCCGGTGCTGCAAAAACTGCATCAAGAAATCGCCCGCATTCTCGCGCTGCCGGACGTGCGTGCGCGCCTGCAAGCGGTCGCCGCCGAACCCGTCGGCAGCAGCCCCGCCGAATTTCGCCGCTACATCGAATCCGAGATTCGCAAGTGGCAACGCGTGGCAAACCGTGCCAATATTTCAGTAGATTGATATGCCCACTTCACGCAAATTTCGCCTCATGATCTTGAGCGTCGGCAGCCTCGTGGGCACCGGCGTACTCGAATCCATCGACCTGATTGGCCGTGATCGTTTCGAGATCATTGGCCTCAATTCCGACCCCAGCGCGGTGAACAATTTTCGCTGCGATGTTTGCTATGTTTCTTCGCCAACCGCTGCGCGCGCGACGCTGATCGCGCAGCTTGATGCACTCGCGGCGCAGCATCCGCCGGACCTAGTGATTCCTGGGCGCGACGACGACGTCGTGGTGCTCGCGCATTGGCGCGCGCTGCGCCCGGAGCTTGCGATCATGGTCGGCAGCGTCGCGATGGCGGAAATCATTCGCGACAAATGGGCGAGCTACGAATGGGCGCGCGCCAACGATTTGCCGTTCGCGCGCAGCGCCATTGACGCGCCCGCGCTCGCCGCGTTGCACCGCGATGTCGGGCTGCCGCTGGTGGCCAAACCTCGGCTCGGGTTCGGCTCCAACGGCGTTCGCATTTTGATGACGCCCGCGCACGTCAACGTCGCGCTCAACCGCCCCGACACCATCGTGCAAGAAGCGATTGACCCGTCGCCCACACTCGCGCCCGACGCGCTCGCCGAGGGTGTTCCGCTGTGGTTTGCGCCGGTGCAACCGGGCAGCCCGCTGGGCATCAGTTTGCTCGACGACAACGGCTGTCGTTTCATCTCCACCTCGTGCTCGCGCCACGTTCGCGGCTCCGCCATCGACACCATGTTGCTCGACGACGCTGCGCTCAAAGACGTGCTCATGCGCTACTCGGAGGTCGCGTGGCGCGACGGTTGGCGCGGATTGTTCAGCATCCAAGCCAGGCGCAACGCCGCGGGTGAACACATCGTCATCGAACTCGCCGGTCGCTTCATGGGTGCCACCAGCGCGCTCGCCGTGCTCGGTGTTCCTGTCTTCGAGCGCGTGCTCGAAACCTATATCCCCGACTACGTTGCCGTGTTGCCGCAGCGCCCGAACTTCCATCTGCGCATCGTCAAACAAATTGCCTCACGCGCGCTCGATACGCGAGACGAGGCTAGGCTGCGCGACACAGGTCAGTGGCGTGCGCCATAGTTATGTGCGTTATGACTTTTTGCGCGAAACGACCGCCAGGCGGTCGTTGCAGCAACAAAAACCTATAAGTCGACTAACGCAATAAATCGCATGAAAGCACCGCCTGGCGATGGCTAACTGCAAAAAGCCAATGCATCACCCGTGCTACATTTCCATGCACAATCTCGCGCTGACGCGACGCAAGCGGCCCGCATCTTCGTTGCTCCCGCCGCCACCCGTCCATCCGCTTCGTCTTCCTTTTTTCAATTTGTAGTCCACGTGAAAACACACCTCTTTCGAGCGCTCAACGTCGCGCTCTCCGCCGCCGCCGTCTTGCTCGTCCACGCCCCCGCCGTCGCCCAAACGCCCGCTCGCTCCGACAAAATCATGACCATCAGCGAGCTTCGCGCGTGCATGAAGATGCAGCACGCCAACGACGCCTCGGCACGCGCCATCCTCGACGACCAGCAATCCTTCACGCGCGACCAAACCGTCGTTAAAGCCGAACAAGCCGAAGTCAACAAGGGCAACGACGAACTGCGCGCCAAAATCGCCGCGCTCACGGCCGAGCGCAACACCATGAACACCGACGTCACCGCGCTCTCTGACCGCGCGCAAAACGCGAAGACCGACGAAGAAAAGGCCGCCTACGAAAAAGATCGCCAAGCGCTCATCGAACGCAATCGTCTGTACGAGCAAAACGCCGCCAAAGTGCGCGAAACACAAGACGCGCAACTCGTCCGCATCAACGCACTCAACGCCCGCATCGACGCCTTGAACGCACGCCAAGGCCCGATCAATGATCGCGTAGAACCGCAACAGAAAAAAGTCGCCGCCTGGCGCGAGCAATGCGGCAACCGTCGCTTCCGCGAAGAAGACGAAATCGTCATCAAGAAAGAAATCGCCGCAGGGAAATAAGCGCAACAGCGCGCGCCCCGCCGAAGGCGTTGTAAACCCGTAGGGTGCCGGTTCACCGCACCCAAATTGATACCAACCCACTCCGATTGGGCGACACCGCTTGCGTCTCACATGCCGTCATCCTCGCGAAGCGGGGATCCAGCGCGTAAACCGCGCGAAGCGCAAATTGGCCGTTCCTCTGGCCTGTCGAACCCCGTTCGCCCCCAGCCTTCGCTGGGGCAGGCTCTGAGCGCAGCGAAGGGTTCGAGGTGGTTTGTTTGCCACGGCTTCGTTTCGCCTTTCGGCGAGTTACTTTTTGACATTGCCCAAAAAGTAACCAAAAAGCTCGCCCCGAACCCCGCTGTTCCCTGCGGTGCTCGCAACGGGCGGGACCCGCACAAATCGCCCGATGGCGCGCTGACCGCGCGCGGTGGGCTCATGGTGCGGGTCTACGACCGCCCGTTGCTCCGCTCCTCGGCGCGGGGTGACGGGGCGTTAACTTCAAATAATGATCGCTTCGCGATTGGGTTACGGGAACCCGGATGCGAGCATCCGGGCTACGCTGCCGTGCGGCAGAATGGCAGCAACTGCAAACATTGCACACAAATTGCGAAGGTAGACATGGCAAAGATTCCAGGCGACATTGAAGGCATCTTAAGAACGCTCGCGCAGATTTACGCGATGCAAGGTGCGCGTAAAGAAGTTGCAGTGTTGGCCAAGTCGAAGGCCGAGGTCGAGCAGACTAACTACGACCGGTGGGATGGCGGAACGTATGGCTACACCCTGACGCTCCGCCTTCAGGCGGCTCACTATGCTCAGATTGAATCTGAACGTGAGGTGATCGAGGCAGACATTTTGCGCCGCGTGGAACCGTTGCTGCGCGGCTACCAGAACGAGACGATTGACTCTGTAGTAGTAACGCTGGAGATCGAGAACGACGCAAACTGGCGGAAGAACGCCGCTCGTTGGTTGGAAAAAGCGGACGTCAGCTCAATTCGAACGAACGCGCGCCGCACTGCGTTCGACGTCTTCGTATCCCACGCGAGCGAAGACAAGGATTCCCTTGTGAGGCCACTGGCCGCGGCGCTTGTAAAGCACGGGTTCAAAGTCTGGTACGACGAGTTCGAGTTGAAGGTCGGAGATAGCCTAAGCAAATCAATCGACAATGGCCTGGCGAATTCGTCTTACGGGATCGTCGTCCTGTCCCGAGCATTTTTCTCCAAGAACTGGCCTCAGTACGAACTTGAGGGACTAACCGCGCGACAAATGGTCGGTGAAAAAGTAATTCTTCCAATTTGGCATGGCATTGCGCGCGACGATATTCTTCGCTATAGCCCCTCGCTCGCGGACAAGCTTGCGATTGACTCGAAGACCAATACGATGGATCAAATGGTTTCATCGATAGCGTCGGTGATAAATGGAACGATGTCGTAGCCCGGATGCTCGCATCCGGGTTCCCGTAACCCAATCGCGAAGCGATCATTTGTCGCTTTTAACGCCCCGTCACCCCGCGCCGAGGAGCGGAGCAACGGGCGGTCGTAGACCCGCACCATGAGCCCACTGGTTGCGCGTTAGCGCAACTTTCGGGCGATTTGTGCGGGTCCCGCCCGTTGCGAGCACCGCAGGGAACAGCGGGGTTCGGGGCTAGCCTTTTGGGTACTTTTGGGCAATGCCAAAAGTACCTCGCCCAACGGGCGAAACGAAGCCGTGGCACACGAACCCCATCATTCCATCAAACCCTTCGACAAGCTCAGGGCGAACGGCAAGTTTGCGCTTCGCGTGGCTCACGCACTGGATCCCCGGCTTGCGCCGAGGATGACGCCGGTTGGCGTCTAGTGACTCTCCCGCGGTACAGGCGTCCCTGATTTCCCAACTAGGAAATCCAAGTCCGCACCGGTATCTGCGCCCATGACGTGATCCACATACAACCGCACATAGCCACGATCAAGCCATGGCTTTGGTGGCGTCCAACCTTCTTTGCGCCGCGCAAGATCCGCGTCCGACACTTCGAGTTTCAATGCGCGTCCTGCGGTGTCGAGCTCAACGTAATCACCCGTCTGCACGAACGCCAACGGGCCGCCTGCTGCCGCTTCTGGCGCGGCGTGTAGAACCACTGTTCCGTATGCGGTACCGCTCATGCGGGCGTCGCTTACGCGCACCATGTCGCTGATGCCTTTGCGCAGCACTTTTGGCGGCAGCGGCATGTTGCCCACTTCGGCCATGCCGGGGTAGCCTTTCGGCCCGCAGTTTTTGAGCACCATCACGCTGTTTTCGTCGATGTCTAACGACTCGTCGTTGATGCGCGCGTGTAGCTCTTCAATCGTTTCGAACACGACGGCTTTGCCGCGATGTTGCAGCAGGTGCGCGGTGGCGGCGCTGGGCTTAATCACTGCGCCGTTCGGTGCGAGATTGCCGCGCAGGATGGTGATGCCGGCGTTGGGCATGAACGGGTTGTTCAGTTCGCGAATCACATTGCGGTCGAAGCATTCGGCGTCTTTGACGTTGTCCCAAATGGTTTTGCCGTTGGCGGTCATCGCGTCTTTGTGCAGGTGATCGCCGATCTCTTTGAGCACCGCGGGCAGGCCGCCGGCGTAGTAGAAATCTTCCATCAAATACTTGCCGCTCGGCTGAATGTCCACGAGGTCCGGCATCTTCGAACCCAACTCAAAATCGTCGAGCTTCAACGGGACGCCGATGCGTCCAGCCATCGCGAGGAGATGGACGACGGCGTTGGTCGACCCACCAATCGCGGCGAGCGTTTTGATGGCGTTTTCGAAAGCTTTGCGCGTGAGGATGTGGCTCAAGCGAACGTCTTGCTTCACCATCTCAACGATGCGCCGACCCGTGAGCTGCGCGAGGCGATAGCGCTGCGCGTCGACTGCCGGAATCGCGGCGTTTCCCGGCAACGAAAGGCCGAGCGACTCGACCATCGAGGCCATCGTACTTGCCGTGCCCATCGTCATGCAATGGCCCTTGCTTCGGTGCATGCCGGCCTCGGCGTCCATGAATTCTTCGATCTTCATGTGGCCGCCGCGCACTTTCTCGCTCATCTGCCACACGCCGGTGCCGCTGCCGAGAATTTCTTTTTTGTAGCGACCATTGAGCATCGGCCCGCCGCTTAAACCGATCGTGGGCAAATCGCACGAGGCTGCGCCCATGATGAGCGACGGCGTCGTTTTATCGCAGCCCATGAGCAGCACCACGCCGTCCATTGGGTTGCCGCGAATGCTTTCTTCAACGTCCATGCTGGCGAGGTTTCGCCACAGCATCGCGGTGGGCCGCAACAGCACCTCACCGAGCGACATCACCGGAAATTCGAGCGGCCAGCCGCCGGCTTCCCACACGCCTTTTTTCACGAACTCCGCGATCTCGCGGAAGTGTGCGTTGCACGGGTTCAGCTCGCTCCATGTATTGCAGATGCCGATGACCGGACGACCGTCGAACAAGTCGTTCGGATGGCCCTGATTTTTCATCCACGAGCGATGCGCGAAGCCGTCTTTATCGTGCTTGCCGAACCAAATCTGGCTGCGGCGTTTGAATTTCGGGTCGTTTAGGTCGTCGTCACGGTTGGCCAATTGAAACTCCTGTTTGCGCTTGTGTTCTATGAATTAAGGCTAGCACTAAGCTCTGTCGGATACCCTCGCGCCGCATACACTCTTGAAATGAACGCCGCCGCCATCACCGACACCCGCGCCGTTGCGCACGACATGGCTGTCAGTGCGCAGCGCGGTTTGTTGTGGGCGCTCGGCGTGTCGGCGCTGGTGCATTTGGGGTTCATGATGGTGCAAGTGGGCGGCGACAGCTTCGGCTTTCGTGCGCCTGCGAGCGATGCGATCAAAGATACGAGTGTGCGCATCAAGGCTCGCTTAGAGCCGCGCGTTGAGCCCGCGCCGAAACCAGCGCCCGCGCCGGAAGTGACGCCCAGCGTGGCCGGCCCCATCACACGTGCCGTGCGGCCGAATGTGGCGAGCGTGCAAGTCGTCGCGCCGCCGAAAATCCCGCGCGCAGAGGAACTGGATACGCCCAAACCGAAGGCGGAACTGCCGGTGCCGCCGCCTGTGGATAGGCCAGCGTTGATGCCTCCGCCGGTTGCGAAAGTTGAAGTTCGACCCGAGCCCAAACCGGTGCCCGCGCCGGTGCCGAAAGAGGCGGAATTGGTGAAGCCGACCAAGGCCGAACAAAAAGCGCTGGTGCCAGCACCGATTGCGCCGCCGCCCGTGCCGCAGGTGCCGCCCACGCCGGTCGTTGAAGCACCGCCCGCGAAGCCCGAAGTGAAAGAGGTCGCACCAGAGCCAAAAGCCATCACGCCGCCGCCTGTGGCTCAACCGACGCAGCCGCCCGTGCCCGTAGCGCCCGCGCCAACGCCTGTCGCCGCCCCTGAACCTGCCAAGGCGGCTCCCGTAGCTGTGCCCGCTGTTGCGCCGTCTCTTCCGCCAACCGCCGCCCCCGTTGCTCCCGTAGCTCCAGTGGCAGCGGCAGCGCCAACGCCGCCCGTGGCCGCGCCAGCCGTGCCTGTCGCCACGCCCGCGCCGACAGCCGCCCCCATGTCGCCCGCACCCGCTGCCCCGGTGCTCACCCAAGCCGCGCCGTCGTCGAGTGCTGCTGCCACGCCGTCGGCCGCGCCTGCGGCCGCTCCCGCCTCAGCGCCTGCCGCTACCGGAGCGAGCGCGCCGAGCGCTGCGTCAAGTGGCGCCGCCTCCGCCCCCGCTGCGGCGTCGGCAGGAGCCGCAGGTTCGCCCGGCGCCGCAGGCGCGCGCGCCGTGGTGACGCTGCCGTCCCCTCGCGCGGGGGACGGCGCGAGCGCAGCACCGACCGCGGGCGCGGGCAATGAAAAACTGCCCGCGTTCAACCTGCCGCCCGCTCGCGTGGACGGTTTTGATCCGTACAAATCGCGCGCTGCTGCAGCACGCGACGCTGCGCGCGACTTGAACAGCCGTGGCCCGTTGGCTGT
>JBEBJR010000020.1:0-95768 GCA_040079845.1 Casimicrobium sp.
AACACGTTTGAACCTTCAGCCCATTTCGAACTTGTCCACTCACAGCCCGATCACTCTCGTGATCTAGCTGTTGACTTTCAAGACGGTATCTACGGCGCTGCGCGCGTAGCGTACGAGGTGCGATGAATCGCACCCTACGCGCTATCGTCCTTGAGAATATTTCTCAATGGCATGAGTTCGAGGCCGAAAACGTCGGCTCGCTTCAAGTGCCGTTCGAAGTCTTCAACGACATGAGATATTTCGAGCACTCCACCAAAACTGCCCAGCATGAACTTGGTTGTATCGAGTTCTACGTGTCCGACGATAACGAAGGGATTACCGGAACGCACGATCATTCGATGCTCCGGGCGAACTACATGCGGCCCTGCTAAATTGCCGTTGTGCGTGTGTATCCCACGTCCGAGATAACTGCTTGACGCAAACGATGCAGTCGACGATGCAGTTTCTCCGGACATTATTAGCATCGCGTACTCAAGCCGCCCGCGATACTCAAGTAGTTTGCAAACTACCCCACGGTAGGCCACGCCGTCGAGGGGTAGCTCAAGGCAATCGCCGACCTCAAACAGTTTTTGACGAATGATCGAATACTTTTTGCGTGGTCTTGGCTTCGCTCGCGGCGAGGCTAACTGGCGAAGCAAACGACTTAGTGCGATTTGCCGATCTTTCGCGAGCTTGTCGTTGTCGGCTTCTTTCCAGAGTGCTCGGCTCTTGCCGCTCTGTACGAGTTCCGAAAACTTCCTCCGCAACGCGTCGTCGAGTGCACCGATTTCCCAGAACGCTTTCGCCGATGCTGCCAAGTAAATCTCAGTGTCCAGATCATCGCGCAGAGCTTCTTCGAACTGGGAAATACGGATGCGAATGTCGTCTACGGGTACACCAGCGTCGTATAGATCCAACACGTTGTTATAGACGTCGTGGCCCAGATCGCTTTGAATGATTCCTGGTCCATCAATAGACATAGTTCTGAATCTTCCTTAACTTGGGATGATCAACACAGCGAGCGCGTGGGCAACAAGTTGCCCACCCTACGAAACTCGCTACTTCGCCAAAAACGCCCGAATAACATCAGCCGCTTTGCTCACGGCAAGCACACCATCCAAGTGCCCGCCGTCGCCTTCGATCACAAACACATCCGCCGATTTGCCAAGCCCGCGCAATTTCGCTGCGGCTTTTTGTGACATTTCTGGTGGGAACACCAGGTCGCTCTGCGCGGGGATGAATAGGAACTTCGCTTTGATCTTCGCGGCGTCGTCCTCTACGTTGAAGAGTTGGTTCGCCTTCGCCATGTAAATCTTGTTGTTGGCGTCGGTGGTGACGGCGCGGGCGTTGCCTGCTTTGGTGAATGCGTCTTCGCTGGCGACGCGGTCGCCGATGGCGTCTGCCGGTGGCTTCGTCGCGTCGGCGGGTTTGTAGCCGAAGGTCGTGTAGCTCTGCATTTCGAACATGTTCTTCTCAGTCATCAGCGGCGATTGCGCTTAAACCGACACGGCGTTGAGCGCACCGATTGAGAGCGCTGCAGCGAGTGCGAGCGACCGGAAAAACTTCATGTGTATCCCCTTTTTGGTGTGAACGTTGAACGCGAAATTCGTTGCGGTTGTTTTAGCACCGGGCTGAGATTCACGCTTCGAGAGAATGGCGCATCTTTCGGTAGTGCGCTGTGCTGTACGACGGCCTAAGCCGCTATCCGCTTCTCCATGAACACACTCAGCGGATCATCGGGGTAATCGCCGTAGCGGCCGCAGCGGGTGAAGCCTGAGCGTTCGTAAAGCGCGATGGCTTCGTGCTGATGGATGCCGGTTTCTAGGCGCAGGCACGGGCAGTAAACGCGCGCGGCTTCGGTTTCGATGGCGGTCATGATCGCTTTGGCGAGGCCGCGGCCGCGTTGGGCGGGGTGCACGTACATGCGCTTGACTTCGCCGTAATCGCCCATGAGCACCACCGCGCCGCAGCCGATGGCCGGCGCGTCCGGCGCGTCGCGGACGACGACGAACAGCACGTTCGGTTGCGTCAGCGTGTTGATGTCGAGAAAGAAGCAGCTCTCGGCCGGATAGAGCGAGGATTGATACGCATCGAGCGCTTCGATGAGCGCGATGACGTCGGGCTGGTTGGGGGATTCGCGGGTGATTTGCATGCGGGCACTCCTATAAATCCGTTGTTCGGGCGAATTGCGTCGTTGCGCGGTGCTCGCAATCCTCATGTACCAGTGCGTACATTGCGGTTGCTGCGCGCCGCGCGCCTAGCACTTCATCCCGAAAAACGAATTTCTAGAAGCGCCCATACGTCGTTAAAGTTTAACGGCGTCACCAAGAGCTCATACAGCTTTTTAGCGCTAGCGACCAGCCGGTGGTCGTTACAGGCATAAAAATGCACATATCAACTATGTATATTTATTGACTGTAACCACCGCCTGGCGGTCGCTTAGCAAGAAAAGCTGTAATGCGAGAATGCGACGCGTAGGGCGGGCACTGCCGGCCTCGTGCTTCCGCGCGAGCAGACCCAATTTGCGCTTCGCGCCGAGGTGAAGGCGGACACTGCCCGCCCTACGCACGCCTTTCACCGACCGCCGCTCACCGCACCCAGCAACGCCGCTAGCTCCGCGTCGTCCTTGCGCGCTTCTTCCAGCAGCCATTCGCGAAACAATGCGACGTGCGTGCGCTCGCCGCTGCCGGCGGCCGTGTTGGGCGTGAGCAAGTAATAGCCCCATTCGCTAGTGATCGACGGGCCGAACGGCACCACGAGTCGCCCAGCGCGCACGTCGAGCAGGGCCAGCGGCGCGAGGCTGAGCGCCACGCCCAAACCGTCGACCGCGGCGTCGAGCGCCAGCACCGCGTGGCTGACGTGCACCACCCGCTTGGCCGACGCAAACGCACCAGGGCTCGCGTGCTCGAACCACACGTTCCAGTTCGACGCGTCAACGCTGAAAAATGGCGTGTCGTCGTGCAGGAGCGTTTGGTGGCGCAGATCGTCCGGATGCTTGAGCGGGTGCTTGCCCTTGAGTAATTTCGGCGCGCAGAACAGCGCAAGCTGCGGCGAAATCAGCGGCTCCACACGGTAACCCGGATAGTCGCCACGACCAAACGCGATGGCTACGCCGTGTTGCTCTTCCGCAACGGCGTCCGCGCCCGTTGGCGCGCCGCGCCCGGCGGCGTCGCGCTCAATCAAACTCTCTGTCGCCGAAATGCGCACATCAATCTCAGGGTGGCGCTCAATGAAACCATGGAGGCGCGGCAGCAACCATCGCGCTGCAAACGATGGCGCGACGGCCACGTCCAGCCGATTCGGCTGTACCGATTGGCGCAACGCATCCACCGCGCTCGCCAACTGCTCAAACCCGCGCTCAAGTCCGGGCAGCAAGCTCGCGCCCTGTGGCGAGAGCGCCAAACCGTTGGCAAAGCGCCGAAACAACGTGATGCCCAACTCCTCCTCCAGCGCTTTCACTTGGTGGCTAACGGCCGCCGGCGTGACGTGCAACTCCGCCGCCGCTTTCTTGAAGCTGCTGTGGCGAGCAGCGGCCACGAAGGCGCGCAATGCGTTTACCGAAGGAAGGCGTGAGTTCACAGGTGCGGGGCTTTTAGGCCTAGTTTTTCTAATGCTAGGAGTATAACTTCTCGTTTGCTGCGGCGCAGCAGGCGAAATAACATGTTTACACGGTAAAGCATCACCGTAGCCTAGTAACTCAACGCGAGCGTCGCTTTTGACGCACCGCGTCAAAGGAAAGTCACCATGATCTCCAAAGCCCAGTTCGACAGCATCCAAATGAACGCGTCGACCCGCCGCATCGCAGAAGCTGAGATGGCCGCCGCCGAGTCGTTCGTCGAGACCTATTTCGCAATCGCAACGCGCATCGCCGCGTTCTTTGGTGCGAAATCGTCAGCCGCGAAATCCGCGTATCAATCGCAGGCACCGCACCGCGCCTAATTCGCGCATCGCGCCCCGAAAAAAACGCGCCCTTCGGCGCGTTTTTTTATGAGCGTTGCACTGATGTTTCGGGCACCGACACACTATGCCTTAACGTCAGAGCCCAAGAAGTGATGCACATGCCCGCGATGGTTTTCGATAAATTGCGGCGAGAGCGAACCGACGAGCATCCCCACGAGCGAGGCAATCAAACCGGCCAATTGCTGCGGAAACGCTTCGCTCCAGCCGGGCACTAGGTACACCAGCAACCACGTACCCAAACCAAGCACCACACTGGCCAGTGCCCCCTGTGTCGTCGCGCGCTTCCAGTAGAGGCCAAAGACAAGCGGCACAAACGCGCCCACCAGCGTCACTTGATACGCGCCGGACACCATGTCGTAAATTTTTGTGCCGCGCGTGGCCATGGCGTAGCCGAGCACGAGCAGAGAAAAAACGAGTGTCGAGACACGCATCGCGCGTAGCGTTTGCGCGTCGCTCATGTGCGGACGAAAGTGTTTGTACACGTTCTCGACGAAGGTGATGCTCGGTGCAAGAAGGGTGGCCGATGCAGTGGACTTGATTGCGGAAAGCAACGCACCGAAGAAGATGACTTGCGCGATAAACGGCATGCGCTCCAACACCAACGTAGGCAATATTTTTTGCGTGTCGCCCTTTAAGAGTTCCGCCGTTTGCTCGGGCATGATGATGAGCGCTGCGACGACCAGAAACATGGGCACAAACGCGAACAGCAGATAGCAAATACCGCCGATCACCGGGCCGCGCGTTGCGGCCTTAATATCCTTCGCCGACATGACGCGTTGAAACACGTCTTGCTGTGGAATCGAGCCGAGCATCATGGTGATCGACGCCGCGAAGAAGAACATCATGTCCTTGAAAGAAGGCTCCGGGAAGAAACGGAACATTTCTTTGCTTTGCGCGTAGGCAATCACCTTGTCGGCACCGCCCGCCATATTGCCCGCCATCACCGCAATGATCGAGAGGCCAACGACGAGCACAATCATCTGGATGAAGTCCGTGAGCGCCACGCTCCACATGCCGCCAAACAAGGTGTAGATCAGAATCGACGCGACGCCAATCACCATGCCCCACTCGAACGTGATGCTGCCCACCGACAGAATATTGAACACCAACCCGAGCGCGGTCACCTGTGCCGCGACCCAGCCCAGATACGACAACATGATGATGATCGAGCACAAAATCTCCACCGCTTTGCCGAAGCGTTGGCGGTAGTAATCGCTGATCGTTAAAAGCGTCATTTTGTAGAGCTTCGCGGCGAAAAACAGGCCCACAAAAATCAAGCAAAACGACGCGCCGAACGGGTCTTCCACCACCGTGCCCAAATTGCCCTGCACGAATTTCGCGCCGATGCCGAGCACGGTCTCGCTGCCAAACCACGTCGCGAACGTGGTGGTGACAATCATGATGAGCGGCAAATGGCGACCCGCAATGGCGTAGTCCGCCGTGTTCTTGACACGTCGCGCCGCCCACAAACCAATGCCAATCGTGACTAGCAAATAAAGAAATACAAAACCGAGCAACATCGCGAAACCCTCGTTCCCGTTTGAATTTTTAGCGCCCGCGCTTGGGGTGCACCCCAAGCGCAGATTTTTTACAGCCGCGAGTTTAAGCGAAGCCGCGCCTCTATAATCGTTCGCAACACGCTAAAAACGTGCCAAACGCTAGGGGTGCTGAAGCTCGCGTAAACCACGCGAGTCTAGGCTGAGATAACACCCTGGAACTTGATCAAGGTAATACTTGCGCAGGGAAGCGTCGCTGATTTCATCCGACCTATGGTTGGACTTGTCTGTGCCTCACCCCTGCCGTCGATTGAAGGAAATCTCGATGGCTCTGACTCTGAAACCAATTGTGGCTGCGCTTGCGGCCATTTCTGCTGCGTCCGCAGCCTCCACCGTGTTCGCGCAAAGCGCGCCGCCTGCGACTCCGCAGCGCGTTGAACCGATCACCGTCACCGCGAAATCCGCACCGATTCTCGACGCGGACAACGCGGACGTCGGTGGCTTTGGGGCGGCGCTCGCGAAGACGCCACAAAGCATCACGGTGATTGGCGCGGACCTGCTGGCGAGCACCGGCGCGCAAACGCTATCGCAAGTATTGAAGCTCGACGCTTCGCTCGCGGACGCGTACAACACGACGGGCTACATCGAGAGCCTGTCGATTCGCGGTTTTTTGCTCGACCAAGCGGGAAACTTTCGGCGCAACGGTTTGGCCACGTCGAACTACGCACCGATTGCGCTTGAAAACAAAGAGCGCATTGAGATTTTGAAGGGCGTCGCGGGCATGCAGTCCGGCGTGTCTGCGCCGGGCGGATTGGTGAATTACGTTACCAAAGTGCCGCTCAAAGAATCGTTCGCCACGGTGAATGTCGGCGTGGATGAGCGCGGCAGCGCAAAAGCGCACGTAGACGCGAATACACAATTCGGAAGCGTTGGCGTACGTTTGAACGCAGCGGCTGAACGACTTCATACGCAGTTTGATCACGCAGATGGCTCGCGCCAATTTGTGAGCCTCGCGCTCGCATCGGCGTTGTCATCGCAAACATCGGTATCGGCCGATTTCGAATATCACCGCAAGTCGCAGCCGTCGGTGCCGGGCCTTGGTCTGCTGGACGCCAACGGCGATGGCGTCGGCGATACGCTGCCTGCCGTCAACTCACGTCTGAACTTGAACAATCAATCGTGGTCGCTGCCCTTTCAAGCGACGACGACCTCCGCTGAAATCGCCGTCAATCATCGCTTCAACGCCGATTGGCAAGGCCGCGTTTCGGCGAACATGCAGCACAGCCGCATCAATGATCGTCTCGCCTTTCCTGATGGCTGTAGCAATGCGGTGAATTACGTTTACCCCGGTCTGTGCGCCAATGGCGACGTCGATGTTTACGATTTCCGCAGCGAAGGCGAGAAGCGCAAAGTGGCGAGTTGGGACGCGCATGTGGATGGCAAATTCAACACCGCTGGCGTGCAACACTCGGCGCGCTTCGGCCTGGCGGGTCGCAGCCTGACGAGCGATCTGCCGCCGCTTCAGGCCTACAACTACGTGGGCTCGACCAACATTTACGTTCCCACGATTTTGCCGTCGGATAGTACGCAGTTGGAGCTAAACACCAACAGTCGCGAGCGCGCGCTTGAGGGCTACGCGAGCCTGCAATCGAATCTCACAACGAGCGTGCAATCGTTCGCTGGCGTGCGCGTGTCGCGTCTCAATCGCAGCAGCGAGAGGAGCGATGGTTCGCGCGCGGTGTCGTATGAACAAACAGTGACCACGCCGTGGGCCGGTGTGTCATGGTCGCCGTCAGCTTCGACGATGCTTTATGCGTCGTGGGGCCAAGGCGCGGAGCTGGAAGTGGTGCCCAACCGCGCATCGAGATTTACGAACTACGGACAAAGCTTGCCTGCGCTTAAAAGCGAGCAAACCGAAGTCGGCGTGAAGTGGCAAGCCAACGCACGCACGCTGGTCACTGCGGCATTGTTCAACATCGAAAAGCCTTACGCGGATGATGTTTACGTCGGCGCTTTGCCCACGCGCGTCGCCGGTGAAAAAGCGGCGCGACATCGTGGTCTCGAACTGGCTACGACTGGCCGAGTAACGGATGCGCTGTCCGTCCAAACGAGCCTCACGCTGCTCGACGCGAAGTTCATCAAAGCCATCGATCCATCGCTCGTGGGACAGCGCGTCACCAACGTGCCGCGCACTAAGGCGTCGGCGTTTGCAGACTATAAAGTGTCAGCATTGCCGGGTTTTGCGTTGAACGCATTAGCCACGTACGAGACCGGCAAAACGGCGACCTCGGACGGCAGCGTGACGCTACCTAGCGCATGGCAGATCGATATCGGGGCGCGTTATCAAATCAAGCTGGCAGGCAAGTCCACGCTGTGGCGCCTGAATGTGGAAAACGTGACCAACCGAACCTATTGGCGCGAGGCACCAACGCAGTATTGGGGCGGTATTTATTTGTTTCCTTCGACGCCGCGCACGACGCGCTTGAGTGTGGCGCTCGACTTCTAATCCATGCTGACCACAGCCTTCACTTTGCTCGGCAGCGCAGTCACTTGGCTTGAAGTGATCGCCTTCGCGCTTGCGCTGGCGAACATCTCGTGCAACGTGTTCGAGATTCATTGGGGCTGGCCGCTGACCATCGTCGCGAGTGCGTTGTACGCTTGGCTTTTTTACGCGAGCAAGCTTTACGGCGACGCGAGTGTGAATGTGTTTTTTGCGTTCGCAGCGGTGTGGGGTTGGTGGCAGTGGTTGCATGGTCATCGCGGCGATTCCACTGCTCCGCTCGCCATCGCGAGACTTGGCGCGAGGGGCTGGCGCTGGGCAGTGGTAGCGTGGGTTTTGCTGTGGATCGCGGTTGCTGCATTGCTGCGATTCATCACCGATTCTGACGTGCCGTGGGCCGATGGATTTGTAACGTCGGGTAGTGTGGTCGGCACCGTATTGCTCGCGCGAAAGTACATCGAAAACTGGCTCGTTTGGCTTGTCGTGAACGCGGCGAGCGTGGCCTTGTTTGCATACAAATCACTGCACCTCACCGTAGTGCTGTACGTGATCTTTTTGGCGCTAGCCGTCTGGGGTTGGTTTGGATGGCGGCGGCGCTTGCAACCCGTTGTCGCTAGCTAACGCCGCGATGAAAACACCTAAGCTCGTTTGTTTGATCGGCGCAGAAAGCACCGGAAAAACTACACTCGCGCAGCAGCTCGCTGCGCATTTCGATGCGCCTTGGGTGCCCGAATATTTGCGCAAATTTTGCGACGCGCATCAGCGCACGCCCACGCAACATGAGCAAGCGCTGATTCTCGAAACACAGGTCATTCACGAGCACGCGGCGCTGGTCGATGCGCAGCAGCGCGGTGCCAAGTATGTGTTCTGCGACACCGCACCGCTGCTCACGGCCATTTACAGCCACGTTGTGTTTGGCGACGAACGTCTATACCCGCGCGCCCATGCGCTGCATGCGCGTTACGCGCTGACGCTAAAAACCGCGACCGACGTAGCGTGGACGCGCGATTGGCAGCGCGATGGCGAAGCCGCACGAGAGCGCGTGGACGCCGCGATTGACGTTGCGCTGGCGGAGGCTGGCGTGCGCGCGGCCGTGGTCACGGGCGTCGGTGAAGCGCGACTCACGTGCGCGCTCGAGGCGTTAGCGGCGAATACTTAGTTTATGGCATTAGCTTTTTGCCTCTATCGACCGCCTGGCGGTGATTGCAGCAGCTTTTTATTGCTTATCGACATATCATTAAAATCGGCTAGAACAACCGCCAGGCAGTGGTTTAAGCCTTAATGCTGATATGCCGCACGACGGTAGGCGCGGAATTGACCGCGCTCCTCCGCGACACGCAGCGACGCCAAGTCGTCGCCTACAACCTGAAACGGCTTCCGACACGAACTAGTGATGCATACGCGCCTCGAGCGCACGCTGCGGTTGCAACTAAACACCTCCCTGTCGTTCAAACTCAAAAGGGCAAAATGGCGCGATGATCGAATCTTGGTTTCTGGGTGTGTTGCAGGGGTTGGCGTTGCCTAAGTTCGGCTTGTCGACGGTATTCGTCGTCGCGCTCGTTTCAGCGACGTTGTTGCCTCTCGGCTCGGAGCCCGCCGTATTCGGATTGGTCAAACTCAATCCGGATTTATTCTGGCCTGCGATTTTGGTGGCGACTTGCGGCAACGCACTGGGCGGCGCAATCAACTGGTGGATGGGTTTTGGCGCGAAGAAAGCCTACGAAAACTACAAGCATTCGTCGGTGCAAGCCAAGGCGCTCGCGTGGTTGGAACGACTCGGCCCGAGGGCCTGCTTCTTCGCATTCCTTCCGATCATCGGCGACCCACTCGCGACGGTCGCGGGATGGCTCAAGCTGCCGTTCTGGCAATGCTTTTTTTACGGCGCGCTCGGGAAATTTTTACGCTACGTCATCATGACGGCAGGCGCGCTGTGGATTTGGCCGGGGCAAATTACGTTGTAGGCGCGGACTTGGCCGCGCTCCCCCGTGGCAAACGAGCGACGCCAAGTCGTCGCCTACCTGCTCGCGAAACGGCTACGCCTTCTGCGCCGCTGCGGTAATTGCGTCCATCGTTGCACCGGGCGTTAAGTCTTGTGGATCGACTTTGAGCTCGATCACAACGGGCTTGCGTTTGTTACGTGTATGCACGAGCGCTGCGGCAAATGCACTATCAAACTCCGCATTCGTCGTGACTGTGAAACCCGCGCCGCCAAACGCTTCGCCGTATTTCGCGAAGTCGGGATTGGCGAGCTGCGTGCCGTACACGCGCGATGGAAATGTTTTTTCCTGATGCATTCGAATGGTGCCGTACATGCCGTTGTTAAACACGATGCAAATTGGCGCGCCGCCATATTGCACGGCGGTGGCTAGTTCCTGCGCGGTCATTAAAAAATCACCGTCACCCGCGAAGTTAATCACCGTGCGGTCGGGCGCGACGATAGCGGCCATCACTGCTGCGGGCACACCGTAGCCCATCGCGCCGCTGGTCGGCGCGAGCTGCGATTTACCACAGGACTCGATGCCCGCGTACGGCCAAAAGCGATGCGCCCATGTCGCGAAATTTCCTGCGCCATTGGTGATGATGGAATCGGCCGGTGCTAGGCGCTGTAGCGTTTGTACGACTTGCCACAGGTTGAGCTTCGCGGGGGTCGCACGATTTTTGTAGAGCGGCGGCTCACCGCGCCACGCGTTCACTTCGGCGCTCACGGCGGTCGCCGTCATCGCGCCTTTTGCAGAAGTGGTTGTGCCCAACATCGCGCAGAACTCGTTGACGCCAGACGCGATCATCAGCTCCGCTTGATACACGCGCCCAAGCTCGGTCGGATCGTTGTGTACATGAATGAGTTTTTGCTTCGGCACGGGCACATCAAACAAGGTGTAGCCCGAGGTCGTCATCTCGCCCAAACGCGCGCCAATGCATAGCACCACGTCTGCGTTTTTCACACGCGCCGCGAGCTTTGGGTTGATGCCGATGCCCACGTCGCCCGCGTAGTTCGGATGCGTGTTGTCGAAACAATCTTGAAAGCGGAAGGCGCAGCCCACGGGCAAATCGTTGGCTTCAACAAATTCACGCAGTTGCCGTGCCGCGTCTTTGCTCCAACCGAAACCACCCAAAATCACAAACGGATTTTTTGCATTGGCGAGGAGCGATTTCACTTCCGTCATTTGCGCGACCGACGGACTCGATTGCACGGCGCGATACGCACGCGCATCGGCCACCGTTGCGCTGCCCGAGAGCATGTCCTCCGGCAGCGCGAGCACCACAGGTCCAGGACGCCCACTGGTGGCCGTTTGGAAGGCGTGCGCCATGTACTCCGGAACGCGCGCCGGGTCGTCAATCTGCGCCACCCATTTCGCCATCGGGCCAAACATGCGTCGATAGTCCAACTCTTGAAACGCTTCGCGCTCGACAAAATCGTTGCCCACTTGCCCGATCAACAGCACCATCGGCGACGAATCTTGATGCGCGGTGTGCACGCCAATCGCGGCGTTGGTCGCGCCGGGACCACGCGTGACCAAACAAACGCCGGGCTTGCCGGTGAGCTTCGCGTACGACTCGGCCATGAACGCCGCGCCGCCCTCTTGCCGACAAATCACAAAGCGAAAATCTTCGCGATGGGTGTAGAGGCCATCGAGCACAGCGAGGTAGCTTTCGCCGGGCACGCCAAAGGCGGTGTCAACGCCGTGGGTAATCAAAGCATCGGCGACCAGTTGGCCACCGGAACGGGGGAGCAGGTTGGGAGGTGTCATAGCTGTAAGCTTACCTAATGAGCAACACCTTATCTGCGCCTGAATCCTCTTTTCGGGCCGATGCAACGACGATGGGCGTCGTTGCCCTCGCCCACGGCACCTCCCATTTTTTCCAAATTGTTTTGCCCACGGTCTTTCCGTGGCTGGCGAAAGATTTTGGGCTGACTTTTGCGCAGCTTGGGTCCGTAGCCACCGTGTTTTTTGTGATCTCCGCGACCGGGCAAGCGATGGCTGGCTTTTTGGTGGATCGGATTGGCGCTCGCCCGGTGATGTTCGCGGGATTGTTCGGCTTTGCCATCGCGTCGTTCACCGCCGCGACCGCGCAGAGTTACGTGGGATTGGTGATCGCGTCGGCGATTGCGGGTTTCGCCAATTCGCCGTTTCATCCGATTGATTTTTCGATTTTGAATCAGCGCATATCGTCGAAACGCATCGGGCATGCGTATAGCGTGCACGGCATCAGCGGAAATCTAGGCTGGGCGTTCTCAGCAGTGTTTTTGGTGGGCTTGGCGTCAGCGTTTACGTGGCGTGTGGCGGTGGCGTCGGCGGGCGTTTACGCGCTTGTCGTGTTGGCCGTGTGTTTTGTGTTTCGCGATTCGCTCTCGACGCCGACCGTACACGCCACGCGCGCCACGGCGGATTCCGCCAATGCGGCGAAACCCGAAAGCGCGCTGGCCTTTCTGAAGCTGCCCGTTGTGTGGGTGTGTTGGTTATTCTTTTTTGTGCTCACGTTTCCGCTAGGTGCGGTGCAAAATTTCTCGACGCCGGCGCTACAAGCCATTGCGAATGTGCCGCTCACAACCGCTGCGGCGGCGTTGTCGGGTTACATGATTGTGGGCGCGATGGGGCAAGTGCTGGGTGGTTTCGCCGTGAGCCGCGGCTGGTGGGACCCGGACAAAGGCGTGGCAATTGCGCTGGGGATTTCAGCCTTCACACTTGCGCTAGCGGCCAGCGCGTTCGTCGGAAATTTCAGCGCGTACGTGTTGGTTGCGCTGGTGGTTCTCTCCGGCTTCGGCGTGGGCATGGCCGCGCCGTCGCGTGATTTGCTCATCAAGCGCGCGACGCCAAAGGGCGCGACAGGGCGCGTGTATGGCGCGGTGTATTCTGGCCTTGACGTGGGCCTTGCGGTCGCACCGCTTCTGTTTGGCTACTTGATGGATCACCACATGCCGCGCGGCGTGTTTGCCGGGGCGTCGGTTGCATTGGTGTTTGCGATTTTGACGGGGTTGTGGGTGGGACGTTTTGTCAAACACGCTCGCGGCTGAGTCCATCACTACGAGCGAGCGCTCGTACGTTCACGCGTTTCTGTTCGGCAACTTTGTCATCGGCACCGGTGTGATGATGGCCCCAGGTTTGCTCGTGGTGTTGTCCAACGACTTGGTTGCGACGGTGCCGCAGACGGCGCTCCTCATCACTGTCGCGGCGGTGATGATGTGCTTCGGGTCGCCGATTTTGGCCACGCTCACGTCGCGCATTGACCGCCGCACGGTGCTTGCGGGTTCGTTGACGTTTTACGCAGTGGGCCATGCGCTGTGCGCCCTTGCACCGAATTTGGTGAGCTTGATCGCCGTGCGTTCGGTGGCGATGTTGGGGGCGGCGGTGTTCACGCCGCAGGCAGCCGCCACGCTCGGGCTGGTGGTCTCGCCAGAGCGCCGCGCAGGGGCCATTACCGCGATCTTTCTGGGCTGGTCCATCGCCTCGGTCGCGGGTGCGCCGTTGTCGGCATGGCTTGGCGCGCACATTGGGTGGCGCGCCACGTTTGGGTTGTTTTCGCTGCTGTGCGTGGTTGCGGTCGTGTGGATGCTTCGTGTGGTGCCGCGTGGGCTACATGGCGCTTCGCTCTCTCGCGATGCATGGGGCCGCGTATTTCGGCACCCGGCGTTGGTGGCGATTTTGTTGGTGACCGCTGCGTCTGCGTCCGGTCAGTTCACCACCTTTGCGTACATCGCACCATTCGTTGGTTTCCAGCTCGATCCATCGCCCAACACGCTCTCACTCGCGTTGGTTTTGTTCGGCGTTGCTGGCGTGATTGGGAATGTGTGGGCAACACGAAGAATCGCTCGCACGGGGGCCGCGTCAAACGTGCAAGTTTCGCTGATCGCGATGGCAGCGGGCATGGTCACGCTCGCGACGGTGGGTTCGTGGTGGGCGGGGTTTGTCGTCGGTGCGCTGGCGTGGGGCGCTGGCGTGTTTGCGAATAATTCGTCGCAGCAAGCAAGACTCGTCGCCGCTTCGCCTGAGCTTGCTGGCGCGAGCATCGCGCTCAACACCAGCATGATTTATCTTGGGCAAGCCATCGGCACTTCGGTCGGTGGCGCAGTGATTGCCGGCGCGGGTTATGGCTGGTTGCCGGTGGTTGGCGCAGCCGTGTTGTTGGGGGCGATTGGGTTGTCAATGAGGGCGGCGCGCGCCACCTGTCGATCAACTTAACCGGCTTCGCTCATTTCAATTGCGTCTTCCCCATCTGCCACAACAAGAAGCTAAAGATGTCCGCCGCCTGCGCGCTGCGCTGGTTGATGGTGCTGCCAACGCCATGCCCCGCCTGTAGATCTAGTCGCAGCAAAATTGGCTTGCCGCTCGTTGTTGCCGCTTGTAATCGCGCCGTAGTCTTCGCGCTGTGCCAGACGTCCACGCGCGGATCGTTCATGCCGTGCACCAACATCACCGCCGGGTAGGCGGTGCTGTCTTTGATGTTGTGATACGTGCTCATATCCAACAGCGCGGGAAATTCTGCGGCGTTTTTATAGCTGCCGAATTCAGAAATGTTGGTGATGCCATTGGCGCTTTCTTCGGCGCGCACAGCGTCCATCACGCCCACGTTGAAGATCGCCGCCGCGAAGAGTTCCGGCGCGCTCGTCACGGTGCGCCCTACGAAAATCCCGCCTGCGCTGGTGCCCATCGCGCCTAGCGTTTTCGGCGACGCATAGCCTTCGGCAATCAGCCATTTCGCACAAGCCACACCGTCTTTCCACGTGTTTGCTTTCGTAGATTTCTGGCCTGCCCGATACCAGTCGTCACCGTACACACCGCTGCCCCGCACATTGGCAATCGCGAGCACGCCGCCCTGCTCTATCCAAACCATATCCGCCGGTGAAAAGCGCGCGGTTTGGGAAAATCCGTAGCCCGCATAAGCGTTCAGCAGCGTTGGGTTCGTGCCGTCCCGCTTGAGCCCTTTTTTGAAGAGCAGTGTCATCGGCACCATTGCACCGTCATGGCTCGCGACCTTCACGTCCACGACTTCAAATTCGGGCAAGCCGGGTGAAGTCACGGGTGCGACGAGTGACACTTGCGTTGAGATCGCCCCCTTGAGTGCGAACACGCGCGACGGGCGCGTCCATTCGCTCGATGTGTAGAACACATCATTCGCAGAGTGTGCGGGCTCGACAACGACGTACGCTGCGCCTTTGAATGGCATTGCAATCGCTTCGCCCCCAACGTTACCGGTTGCATATCGGCGCAACACAATATCGGTGCCTACACGCACACTGCCAATCACGCCATCGCGCGTTAGCTGAAAGCGTTCCAGCACGCTGTCGACCGGCGGCACGGCGACGACCACGGCGCGCTTTAGGTCAGGAGCGCGCAGGTCAAGTTTGACGACTTTGTGGCGCGGCGTGTTGAGGCGCGTCATCAGGTAGAGCTCGTTGCCACGTAACTGCGCCGCCGTAATGTGATCGCCGTAGCCAGAAATATTTTTCCATTTAATGGTGGCCTTGCCCAGCTGCGCAACTGGCGCAACGAAGAGAAAGCCCTCGGGCAACGTGGTGTCCGTCGTGCGCGCGATCATCCATTTACTCTCGGGCGAGAAAAACACCGTGGCCACATCGAGGCGATTGAGACCCAGGTTTTTCGTCACGGTTGGGCCAAACACGGCCTTGGCTTTCGCTTCTGGCTCGCCTACTTTCAGCCACATCACTTTCGTGTCGAGAAATGTTTCGGAATCAGCCTCACCCGGTGCGAGTTTGCGGGTTTGGTTGTAGGTGAGCGAACGACTATCTGGCAGCCAATTCACAACCTCGCCATAGACGCGCGGAATCGGCTGGCCTAAGGTCTTGCCGGTCTTTATGTCGAGTAGGTACATAGACGCGTCTTCCGAACCGCCCGCCGACATACCGTAGGCGACGTAGCGGCCGTCCCACGACGGTTCAAAGTAGTTCAGCGCGTGCGGAATCCCGGTGCGCCTGGCGTCCTCCTCCGGGTCTACCAACACACGCTCAACGCCCGAGACACCGGTGCGCGTAACGAGTTTGTATTGCTTCCCACCTTTGACCCGCTTGAGGTAATACAAACGCTCGCCCGGCATGCGCACAACTTCGCGAATCGCGTCGCCGGTGGCGTCAGTGATCTCAGTGATGCGCGATTCAATGCGTTCGCGCAGCGCAATTTTGTCGAGCGTTTCGCGCGTCACTGCGCCTTGCGCTTTGAGCCACGTCTGAACTTCGGGAGACTTGCTGTTTTCAAAATAGCGATACGGGTCTTTCACCACGACACCGTGAATCGTGTCGCTGGTGTCGGTGACCCGCGCAACAGGGGGCGTTGCGGCTGAAACGACGGCTGCCAGCGTCGTGGCGACAGACGCGACGAAGAGTGATCGGGAATATCTGGCGTACAACATGCAATCCTAGACTGCCATCGCGACGAAAGACACGCTTGGCGAGCACAAAACTAAAAGCAGATTGTCCATGATTGCGTCGCAGGAGTTTGCGAAATTGAGCGCCGATCAAGATGGGTTAGATTTGCGCCTCCGCGTCAAACGCACCTCAACATGTTTCCGCTCATGCCGCGCATTCTCATCCCCGCTCACGAGCTAGAAATCACCGCGATCCGCGCGCAAGGTGCGGGTGGGCAAAACGTGAACAAAGTGTCGTCGGCCGTGCAGCTGCGCTTCAACGTGGCGGCGTCGAGTTTGCCGGAGGGTGTGAAGACGCGCTTGTTAGCGCTCGCTGACTCACGCATCACGACCGACGGCGAACTGGTAATCAAAGCGCAAACGCAGCGCACGCAAGACGCCAACAAACGTGAGGCGATTGAGCGGTTGCACGCGCTCGTGCAAAGTGTCGCCACGCCGCCACTAAAACGATACGCTACACGCCCGACGCTCGGATCAAAAAAACGTCGGCTAGAAGGCAAAAGCATTCGCGGGCAGGTCAAAGCGTTGCGCGGAAAAGTGGACGAGTAATTCGAGATTCGGCGGACATGTGCGGACGGCGTTGAACCCGTAGCCTCGATGCAGCGAAGCGAAATCGAGGCCATTTGTCGTCGTGACGCGCCGCCGGAACACGCATATTCACGTCAATTGAGATTGGAACATATGGCTTTTGCGCGCTAGCGACCGGCCAGCGGTCGTTTCGTGCATTATTTCGTGTATATCGACTTCAACATAAATAGACCGCTAACGACCGCCTAGCGGTCACTAAAGCGAATAAGCCATAAATCTAATTGAGTGCGTAAAAAACCTACGCAACCCAAGCTTCGCTACGTCGCCAAAGCTCCGCCGCGAGCGCGTCGTCTTGGCCTGCCTTGCTGGGCGATTTCACTGCGCACTTGTCGTAATAGAGGCTCGTCTGCGCAGCGATTGCCGGCGCGGTGGCGCAGTACAGCGTGGTCGCCGCGCCCTCTTCCGTCGAGATCATGAAAAGCTTGGCAATCGCGCGAAACGGCTGCGGCAGCTCGCGCCACACGTCCGTTGCAACAACGCCCGGATGCAACGAGTATGTGGTCACGCCGGTGCCTGCGAGCCGTCGCCCTAACTCCGCGCTGAACAACACATTGGCGAGCTTCGACACGCCATACTCCGGCAGCGCGGCGCGGCCTTTTGTCGGGCGACACACGTCCTCAAAATTGATACCGCCAACGCGCGTATGGGCGCGGCTCGCGACCGTGACGACACGCGCAGGTGCCGACGCTTTGAGCCGATCAAGCAGCAATTGCGTCAACAAAAAATGGCCCAAATGATTGGTGCCGAACGCCAACTCAAAACCCGATTTCGTCAGCCCTGCTGAGCCCGCGAGCCCCGCGTTGTTGATGAGCAGATGCAGCGGCAAATCGCGCGCTAAAAACGCAGCGGCACAGGCTCGCACCGATGAAAAATCACCCAGGTCCAACGCGAGAAATTCGACGTTTGCGTTACTAGTCGCCGCACGAATTTCGCCAACCGCCGCTTGACCGCGTTCAAGTGAACGGCACGCTACAAAGACGTGCGCCCCACGTGCGGCCAGCTCTCGCGCTGCGACAAAACCAATGCCCGTATTTGCGCCGGTAACGAGCGCGACGCGGCCTGAGAGCGAGGTGTTGGGTGAGTTCATAGGGGTAGCTTACCGTTGTTTCGAAAATGGCTAACGGGCAATGCCACTAATCAAGTCATTGATGCGATCGCCGCGCGATCATGAGTCGATTGCAGCGTGATTTCCTAAAAAAATTTCGCGGAAAACTTCACGAAAAAAAAGCGCACCCATTGGATGCGCCTATTTCTTTCCGGCATTCAATTACGATGAGTGCCGTTGAAGTTGTTACCGACCGCGGCCGCCACCACCCGTGCGTGGACGTGGCGCTTGGCCATTGCTTGCACCACCACCGCCGCTCGGTGCACGACCACGTGGCGCGCCTGCGGGTGCGCGTCCGCCACCACCGCCGCTAGGGCGACCGCCGCGCGGCGCTGGACGGCCACCACGGGCTTGCCATTCGGCGTCGCGTGCGTCGGCTGTTGTGGACACTAGCTCACCAATGGCGGCTGGGTTGAAGCTGTCGATCTTTACGCGTGGAATGACTTGCTTGCTGAAGCGTTCGATGTCTTTCAGGAGCGGCAGTTCTTCTTGCATCACGAGCGACATGGCTTGCCCGCTCGCACCCGCGCGGCCCGTGCGGCCAATGCGATGCACGTAGTCCTCGGGCACGTTCGGTAGTTCGTAGTTCACCACTTGCGGCAGTTGATCGATGTCGATACCGCGCGCGGCGATGTCGGTGGCGACCAGCGCCCGAAGCGAACCCGCCTTGAACTCGGCGAGCGCTTTGGTGCGTGCGCCTTGGCTCTTATTGCCGTGAATGGCCATCGCCGAAATGCCCGACTTTTCGAGCTGTTCGGCAAGGCGATTTGCGCCATGTTTAGTGCGCGTGAAGACGAGCGTTTGCGTCCAATTTTGTTCGCGAATCAAGTGAACGAGAAGCTTCGCTTTGTTCGCTTTGTCGACGAGCACAACCGACTGCTGCACCACTTCAATCGTGGTGTTGCGGCGCGCCACTTCGATCATCAACGGATTGTTGAGAAGGCGATCGGTGAGCGCTTTGATCTCGTCGGAGAACGTTGCGCTAAACAACAAGTTCTGGCGCTTTGGCGGCAGCACCGCGAGCACTTTTTTGATGTCGTGAATGAAGCCCATGTCGAGCATGCGATCAGCTTCGTCGAGCACGAGAATTTCGATCTGCGAGAAATCAACAGCGCGCTGGCCAAACAAATCAAGCAAACGACCGGGCGTAGCGACGATGATGTCTACACCATGTCGCAGCGCGGCGATTTGCGGATTGATTCCGACGCCGCCAAAAATGCAGGTGGATGTCAGTGGCAAAAATTTGCCGTAAATACGAACGCTTTCTTCGACCTGCGCTGCAAGTTCGCGTGTGGGCGCGAGGATCAACGCGCGTGGCAAACGCTTACCGCGCTGACCGTTGACGGGCGGACGCTCGGGCTTGGCCGACGCCATCAAGCGCTGCAACATCGGCAGCACGAAACCCGCCGTTTTGCCGGTGCCGGTTTGTGCGCCGCCGAGCAAGTCACCACCTTGCAAAACCGCCGGGATGGCTTGCTTTTGAATCGGGGTGGGCGTGCTGTAGCCATGCGCGAGCACAGCGCGCACGAGTTCGTCGCGCAGGCCGAGTTCGGCGAAGCCGTTGTCGGTGGTGGCTGGCGCATGCGTTTCGCTGACCGCGAGCGAGGGAGCGGCGTCAACCGTTCGCCCTGAGTGCAACGAAGGGTTTGCAGACGCGGCTGGCATCGTTGTTTCGCGATCAAACCCTTCGCGCTGCTCAGGGCGAACGGAAATGGGTTTTGGTGCGGCAAGAGGCTGGCGCGGCGCAGCGAGCGAACGATCATCGAGCCAGTTGGCTTGCTTCTTAGGAGGAGTGTTGAACAGCGCGGAGCCGCCGCCTTGAGGACGGCCTGCGGGCTTGGCTAATGGCGAACGAGGATGACGGGGCGCGTTGCCACCGTTGGAGTTTTGAGTCATAGTTTTTCTTGTGAATGAGGCCGGACGGCCCCGTGCGATGCGGACGAGTCAGCCGGAAGAATTACCGGCGACTCCAGTCGCGCACATCAAAGGCCGTGCGCTGGCCTGAAGACCCAATCACGCTAGCGCACCGAAGCGCGAAAGGGATGGGAGGGAAAGTGGTGCCGATTGTCGGGATTGAACTGACGACCTATCGCTTACAAGGCGATTGCTCTACCACTGAGCTAAATCGGCGAAACTAAATTCTACTTGACGACCTTCAAATGACTGACTTTGCTCTTCGCAGGAGCTGCGGTGGGCGCTGTCGATTTGTCGCTGGGGGTGCCGTCGGATGAAGCCGAATCGCCACTCGGAGCGACCAGTTCGGGCGCAACAGCGACGGCTGTCAGCGGCGTGACCACAGGCTCCGGCGCGGGCTGAAAGCCCATGCCATAACCCGTCTCTTTACTAAAGATTCCAACGACAGCTGTGAACGGCACAGCAATTTCTTGCGACATGCCGTTGAAACGTGCGTTGAACAAAATCCACTCGTTGTCCATCGTGAGCATGTGCGTTGCTTCTGGATGCACGTTGAGCACTATTTCGCCATCTTTCACGTAAGCTGCGGGCACACGCGTTTGTGCGTTCACACGCACCGCGATGTGCGGCGTGTAACCCTGCTCAACACACCACTCGTGCAATGCGCGCACTAGGTAGGGCTTTGCGGAATCTTCACTCATTGGCCGAAACGCTTGACGCTACTGCAAACAATGATTAACGACGCATGCCGCGTTCAGCGGGCGTAAGTGCATCGATGAAGCCTTGACGCGAGAACAAACGCTCGGCGTACTTAAGCACCGGAGCAGCGGCCTTCGGCAGTTCGATTTCGTAGTGCGACAAACGCCACAACAGCGGCGCAAGCGCCACGTCAAGCATCGAATAGTCGTCGCCCAACATGTGTTTTTGTTTGTTGAACACGACCGAAATTTCGGTCAAACGATCACGAACCGCGGCACGTGCTTTGTCAGCCGTTTTCGGGTTTTTCTTTTCGAGCTCTTCAACGTGAACAAAAATTTCGCGGTTGAAGCGGTGCAGGAACAAGCGCGCGCGACCGCGAGTAGCCGGATCGGCAGGCATCAATTGTGGATGCGGGAAACGCTCGTCGATGTATTCGTTGATGATGTTTGACTCATGCAGAATCAAATCACGTTCAACGAGCACCGGCACCGTGTTGTACGGGTTCATGACCGCGAGATCTTCCGGCTTGTTATCGAGATCCACGTCGATGATCTGGAAGTCCATGCCTTTTTCGTGCAAGACGATGCGGCACTGATGGCTGAACGGGTCGGTCGTGCCGGAATATAAGGTCATCATGGGGCGGGTTTCCTTCGCGCGGAGGCTGCGGAGCAGCGCTATTTCCGGGTTCTATAAAAAGACATAAGGCAGGCTCATGGCCTGCCTTTGTGTACTGAGCGGCAAACCGCTCAGACTAAAAGACGATTCCTAATGAACGTCTTTCCAGTATTCCTTCTTCAACCACACCGAGGCGGCTAAGAGAAATGCCAACAAGAACATCATCAAGATGCCGATCTGAATGCGCTTAGCTTTGTGTGGCTCGGCGACGTAGCTCATGAAGTTCACTAGATCTGCAATCGCTGCGTCAAACTGGACAGGCGTCATTGAGCCGGGGGCTGCATTCACGAGCGATTTCACGACGTAGTGATTGACGGTTTTGCCGTCTTTCTTTTCGGAGTGATGTTCGAACGACGACATCGTCGTAGCGGCGATAAACGCGCCTCTGGCTTTGGCCTCAGCGGCGTGATCGTCTTTGATTTCTTTGCCGTCAGCCGCAAACACGGTTTCGACCAGTTTGTTGGTGCCGGAGAGCTCATGCAGCGCGTGCGGCATGCCGATGTTAGGCGACACGAGATTATTCCAGCCGGTATCGCGCGAATCGTCTTGGTAGAAGCCGCGCAAATAGGCGGCAAGCGTCGCCGCCGGGTCGTCTGTACTGCCCGAGATTGCCGCAGCAGAGTAACTACGCGCCATCACCGACAAATCAGGAGGTGCCGCGCCGAACCATTCTTTTGCATCGTTAAGCGTGATCGCAGCCTTCATGGTGTCACCGATTTTGTCGGTGGTGAACATGAGGTTTTGCTTGATCTGGTCTTCGCTGAGCTTTAGATCGCTGAGACGGTTGTAGCGCATGTACTGTGCGCTGTGGCAGTTCACGCAGTAGTTCACAAACAGGCGGGCACCGCGCTGCAACGACTCGAGGTCGGTGCTGCTGGCCGATGGGCCGACGAACTTAACTTCCGGGCCGCCCGAAGCGAACGCAGAGGGTGCGAACGCCGAAACGGTAACGAGAGCTAGTGAGGCTAGAAGCGATTTAATTTTCATTGTTTTTTTCTCCTCGCTTAGTGCATCGTGACGCGAGCCGGTTCCGGCTTGGTCTTGTCGGCCTTGGTGTACCAAGGCATGAGGAAGAAGAAGGCGAAATAGCCGATGGTCAATACGCGAGCGCCCCAGGTGGCAATGTCGCGGGTGTCGAGGAACGATGCCCAGTCGCCGAATTGGCCCCACACGCTCGTTGGCTTCACGCCAAGGTAGCCGAGAACGATGAAGCAGACGATGAACATCGCGAAGAACGCTTTGTACAAGTTGCCACGATAGCGAATCGATTTGACCGCGCCGCGATCAAGCCAAGGCAATGCGAAGAAGATCATGACCGAGAGGCCCATTCCGATGACGCCGGGGAACTGCGAACCGAACATCGGTGGCACAGCACGGAGAATCGAGTAGTACGGCGTGAAATACCAAACCGGCGCGATGTGCGCAGGGGTTTTCAGCGGATCAGCCGGTACAAAGTTGTTGTACTCAAGGAAGTAACCGCCCATTTCCGGAAGGAAGAACACGATAGCCGTGAAAATCATGAGAAACACGACCACGCCAAAAATGTCCTTCACCGTGTAATACGGATGGAACGGGATACCGTCAGCCGGTGCGTCTTTCGACCAAGCATTGCCCTTCGGGCCTTTGTTGATTTCAACGCCGTCAGGGTTGTTCGAACCGGTTTCATGCAGCGCGATCAGGTGAGCAGCAACGAGGCCAAGCAACACGAGCGGCAGCGCGATGACGTGGAACGCGAAGAAACGGTTCAAAGTTGCGTCGCCAATCGAATAGTCGCCGCGAATCCAGACTGCGAGTTCAGGCCCGATGAAGGGAATCGCCGAGAAGATGTTCACGATCACCTGCGCGCCCCAGAACGACATCTGGCCCCAAGGGAGCAGATAGCCGAAGAAGGCCTCAGCCATCAGGCACAGGTAAATCAACATGCCGAAAATCCACGTCAGTTCACGCGGTTGGCGGTAGCTGCCGTACATCAGGCCGCGACACATGTGCAGGTACACGACCACGAAGAACATCGACGCGCCGGTCGAGTGCATGTAGCGAATCAGCCAACCGTAGTCGACGTCGCGCATGATGTACTCAACGGAACCGAACGCGTAAGCCGCGTCAGGTTTGTAATTCATCGTCAGGAAGATGCCGGTGACGATTTGCAGTACGAGCACGAGCAGTGCGAGTGAACCGAAGTAGTACCAAAAGTTAAAGTTTTTGGGTGCGTAGTAATCGGTGACCGACGTTTTGAGCAACGCCGTGAGCGGGAAACGATCATTGACCCAGTTCAGCACTGGGTTCTTGAACATCGAGGGGTGATTGCTAGGTGTGCCAGCCATGATTACGCCTCTTTTCCGTCTTGACCAATGCCGATGACGAGCTTCATTCCGTCGATTTTGTGCGGCGGAATCACCAAATTCGTCGGCGCTGGAGAACCGGTAAACACACGGCCAGCCATGTCGAACTTCGAGCCGTGGCAGGCGCAGTAGAAGCCGCCGGGCCAATCGTTGCCGAGCTCGCCTGGCGTTGCCTTTTCGGTAGGCGAGCAACCCAAGTGGGTGCAGACGCCTTGCATGACCACGAGATCAGGCGAAATCGAGCGCGTTTTCGCGTTCACATAATCCGGTTGAATCGATTTTTTCGATTCAGCGTCCGATAGCTGCGAGGCTGGGATTTTGTCGAGCGCGGCGATTTGCTCGGCCGTGCGCTTGAGAATCCACACCACTTTGCCGCGCCATTCGACGGTTTTCTTTTCGCCGGGCTTCAAATTGGAGAGATCGACCTCGACCGGGGCACCGGCGGCCTTGGCTCGCTCTGAGGGTGCCAGCGTGGCAACAAACGGGGCGACGATGGCGGCGCCGGTGAGGGCACCGGGCACGGCGGTCGCAGCGATCACGGTGCGACGTCTGGATGTATTGATTGGTTCGCTCATTGGCTTTTTGTGGCTAGTGTGGCTAGTTTTGACTTCGCGCGATCCCGAAGGCGCTTTGGTGGCGCTTCTTGAAGGGTCTTCCGGGTCCGACGGCTTGAGTTTGCATCGCTGCAAAACACGGGCGGACCGGACAACCCACAGATTTTATCTGATTGCGGTGCCGCTTTTGTAGCGGTGCAGCGCAAAAGCGCGCACAGAACGGCGTCAATTGCCCGGAAATCGGGCATTTGCGCCCGAAATACGCTATTCTTCCGGGCTCGCTGCACCGCAGCAAATATTGTTCCGTACTCTCAAAAAAACGAGGAAATCATGTCCCTGTCCAAGCTTTCCGTCGGTCTCGTCGGCTGGCGCGGCATGGTCGGTTCCGTTCTCATGCAACGCATGAGCGCCGAGCGCGACTTTGACGCCATCGAAACCACCTTTTTCAGCACCTCTTCGGCAGGTTTTCCTGCGCCCAAGATTACGGGCTGCACGGTGTTTGATCCGATTCTGAAAGATGGCAACGACATTACCGCGCTCAAGGCGATGGACGTGATCATTACGTGCCAAGGCGGCGACTACACGAAAGCGGTGTACGCGCCGCTGCGCGCTGCGGGCTGGAAAGGTTACTGGATTGATGCGGCGAAAACGCTGCGGATGAACGACGACTCGATCATTATTCTCGACCCGATCAACATGCCAGTAATCCAATCGGCGCTGGCCAAAGGCATCAAGGATTACGTCGGCGGCAACTGCACCGTGAGCTGCATGCTGATGGGCGTCGGCGCACTCTACAAAGCGGGCCTCGTGGAATGGATGCAAACGTCCACCTACCAGGCGGCCTCGGGCGGCGGCGCACCGAACATGCGCGAACTGTTGACGCAATACGGCGCGCTCTACGCCGAAGTCAAAGATTTGCTCGACGACCCGGCCAGCGCCATTCTCGAAATCGACCGCAAAGTCACGGCGAAACAGCGCGCGTTCACCCCCGCTGAAACCGCGAACTTCCGTGGCGTTCCGCTCGGCGGCAACTTGATTCCGTGGATCGACGCCGACAACGGCGACGGCACCAGCCTTGAAGAATGGAAAGGCGGCGCAGAGACCAACAAAATCATGGGCATCGCCAACAAGATTTTGGGCAGCAATGCCGCGCCGATTCCGATCGACTCGACCTGCGTACGCGTCGGCTCGATGCGCTGCCATTCGCAATCGCTCACCTTCAAGCTCAAGAAAGACGTGCCGCTCGCCGACATCGAGGACATGATCAAGAACGACAATGAGTGGGTGAAGTACGTGCCGAACGAGCGCGTCGCCACCGAGCAAAACCTCACGGCAGCCAACGTCGCCGGCACCATGACGATCCCGGTCGGTCGCGTGCGCAAACTCGCAATGGGCCCGCAATATCTCGGCGCGTTCACCATCGGCGACCAACTGCTCTGGGGCGCGGCCGAACCGCTGCGCCGCATGCTGCGGATTATTCAGGCGGCGTAGCAGCGTCGCGAGGTAGGCTGCGCGCAAACCCAACCTACTAAACGCACGCCTCTCCGGATACAACTAAACAGCGCTAACGACCGCCATATGGTCGTTAGCGCTGTTTTTTTGTGGATGTCGACATTGACATAAAAATAGTCGCAACCGCCGTCCGCCGGTCGTTGGCTCATAAAAGTCATCTATTAAAGCTTACGCGCCAGGTTTTATTTGCCACGCTGGCACCTCGACGCTCTAACTGTTCTTCACCAACTTGGAAAGTTCGGCAACGCCGACGGGCGCGCGCGCCAACCACGGAATCGTGAACAGTCGCTTCGCCGTCCCCGCGTGCATGCGCGCTATCTGCTTGCGCTCGCTGGCAAGACGCGCAATCAACAACGGGTCCCGTGTTCCGGCAGCCAACACGCTTTTGTTGAGCACCCACGCGTAGGGTTCAATGTTGGCGCGGCGTAGGTCGTCCTGCAACGCTGCCGCCTGCGAAACCGGCGTCGCTTCGGGCAGCGTCACCAAAATGATTTGGGTGTACGCCGGGTCCTGCAGCCGCATCAACGGCGTGACGATGTGCGCCGAACTTCGGCCACCATATTCCGCCACCATCTGCCGGTGATACGCGCCCGTTGCATCCATCAACAACAACGAGTGGCCGGTCGGCGCGGTGTCGAGCACGACAAACGCGCTTCGAGCTTCGCTGACGATGCGTGAGAACGCGTGGAACACGGCCACCTCTTCGGTACATGGCGAGCGCAAATCTTCCAACAACAATGCCTGCTCATCCGCGTCCAATCCCGGCGATTTAGCGGCCATGATCTTGTCGACGTAGCGCTGCGTTTCCACTTTCGGATCAATGCGATCCACGCGAAGCCCCGGCACTTCGCCGTCGAGCGTTCCGGCGAGATGCGCGGCGGGGTCCGTGGTGCTCAGGTGCACCGTCTTTCCGCGTTGAACCAGCCCAAGCGCCAACTCAGCGGCCACGGTTGTTTTGCCAACGCCACCCTTGCCCATCACCATGATCAGCCCGTGCCCGGCGGCAGCGAGTTGATCGGCCAACACGCTCAAACCCTCGATGTCTTCCGCGAGCTCGACCGCGAGCGCATCAGCCTTGGCAACGGGCGGAGCGCCATCCACAAGCAACGCACGCAACGCTGGCAGCCCAACCGTATCGAACGCACGCAACGGCACGCGATCTTCTGGCAATGCGCGCAGCGTTTGCGGCATTTCATCAATCGCGACTCGTCCCAAGTCTTCAATGGCGCAGGCCACCAAATCTGTTCGCTCGCTCGCATGAAAAACGCCATTGATGACCAAGCGTTGATTGTTCAAGCCCAACTCGCGAAGCTCGTCCGACGTGCGAGCCGCCTCGGCGATCGCGCCCTTGTCGGGCCGCGTCACCAAAACGACCGTCGTTCGCGCCGGGTCGCTCAACGCGTCGAGCGCCAACTTGAAGCGCGCTTCTTGCATCTTGAGGCCTGAGTGCGGCCCGAGGCACGACGCGCCGCGATCATTACCCGCGAGAAACCCGCTCCACGCTTTCGGGAGACTCAGCAGGCGCAATGTGTGGCCCGTCGGTGCCGTGTCAAACACGATGTGATCGAACTGTTCCGCGTTGTCGGAGAGAAGCGAAGCGAACTCGTCGAACGACGCGATTTCCGTAGTGCAAGCTCCGGACAATTGTTCAGTCACTTCGGCTCGTTCTGATGCCGTCGCAGCGATGTCCATCTGTGCCAAGACGCGCGAGCGGTAAGACTGCGCAGCGTTATCCGGGTCGATGTTGAGCACCGCGAGTCGCGCGACGCCGGGCACGGGGGTGGGCGTGTTGCGAAGTTCAACGCCGAGCATTTCGTCAAGGTTCGACGCCGCGTCCGTGCTGACCAGCAAAACCTTCTTGCCCGCGTCTGCAAGTGCTAGCGCGGTGGCCGCAGAAATTGAGGTTTTGCCGACGCCGCCTTTGCCCGTGAAAAACAGGAATCGCGTCGGTTCGTTCAGAAAGCTCAGTTGTGTCGGCACACGCATTCCTCATCGTTCTCACGAACGAAAACCGCCCGCACCAATCATTGTGCGCCGGGAACGAAAGCGATCGAGGCGTACGACGTCGCGCGAGTGATCCAAGTCAACGTGGCGCGGAAATCTCGCGAAATCGAAAGTAGGCTTGCCCGCTGGCAAGCGCACGCGACAGGCAGCAACGACCGACCAACGATCCGCCGCGCGCCGCCGCAGCCTCCGAGCTAGCGCGTCGACATACCGTGAAAATCGCGGTCACTCGTGCTGTAGGGAAGCCGACCAAAGCCCACGGGAATCAACACGCCGGTCGCGGCGAATGCGCCTGCGCCGAGGTTGTATGACTGGCCTGACATGTTGGCGCTGAGGCTGGGGCCGCTGCTGCCGGCGCACATCACATTCAGGCCAAACGCCGCGTAGCCGACGATGGCGACGCCTGCTTGCGCGCTGGAGATCGCGCCGCGCGCGCCGACGAGATCGTTGAAGCACACCGCACGACGCGCGGTGCAGGGCGAGTACGTCGCTGTTGCGCCATTGGCCGCCCGAGAAATTAGGTTGTCGTACGCCGCGATGGCGACTCGCCCCAACGACGTCAACAATTCAGTCGGCACTTCCACGGACAGACCCACGCCGCACGCCATCAACAGAAAATTTTCTTCAGTGCGAGTTGCGCCATTGCGAAATCGAAAATGCCAAGCGCCGCCTCCCGCGCCCGCGAACTCCGAGAAGTCCCCGAAGCTCATGACGGACCACGCGCGTGACGGCGTGATGGCGTGCGGCGAAGTAGAAAGCGTGCGGATGGTCATGGCATGTCCTAGCGGTCGGAGTGACCTTGAGGCGAACGCCCAGTCGTCACATTAACGATGGGTCGCACTGCTTAGGTAGACGCATCCGCGCGGTGCTTCGGGACATGCGCCCGAAGCCTGCCGCGTAAATCTCGCGCTAATCTCGCGTCAGTCCGCCGTGAATCCCGACGCCTTCACCGGCTTTTCCCATTTGGCGAGATCGGCCGCTTGCACCGCGGCCAATTGTTCTGGCGTTGAGCCAATCGGCTCCAATCCGAGCGCTGACAATCGCGCCGCGAACTCAGCGTCGCGCACAGCGGTCGCGACCGCGCGGCTCAGGCGCTGTGCTGTGTCTTTGGTCATCGTGCTCGAACCGTACATCGCGAACCACGCCGACGCATCGAGCGCGACGCCCTGCTCGCGCAGCGTCGGCACTTCGGGAATCTGCGGCGCGCGCTTGGCCCCGGCCACTGCGATGATGCGCGCCTTGCCCGAGCGATGCTGCTCCAGCGCTTCGGTCACCACGTCCATCGTGTAGCCCACGTGTCCGCCGATCAACGCGTTCATCGCGGGCGCGCCGCCTTGGAACGGAATGTGATTCATCGGAATGCCCGCCGCGTCGCCCAGCATCACGCCGAGGAAGTGCGGCACGGTGCCGTTACCCGACGAACCGAAGGTCGTGCCGCTCGGATCGGTCTTCGCGAGTGCGCGCATTTCGGCGATGTTTTTCACGTTCGTTTTCGGGCCGGACACGATGCAAAACTGAAAGCTCGCGAGCTGGCTAATCGGCGTCAAATCCTTCACCGGATCGTAGCCCAGCTTTTTGTACACATGCGGAAACAAAACCACCGGCCCGCTCGGCATCACGATCACCGTATTGCCGTCCGCCGGCGAATTTTTCAGCGCATCAATCGCGATACGCCCCGCCGCGCCCGGCTTGTTTTCCACGACGACGGACTGTCCATCCAAGTTCGCCCCGATGCGCGAAGCAATCTGTCGCGCGATCACATCCGCCGACCCACCCGGCGGAAACCCCACCAAAATTTTCAGCGGCGGTTTGCTGGTTTGTGCCGACGCAGTGGTCGCGACGACGGCAGTGGCCGCGACGAAACACGCGGCGAAAATTTGACGGAGCTTCATGGTGATTTCCTCAGTTGGGATGCAGGATTTGGCGCGTATTGTGCGGCATCGCGCTCGCAGATGTGGCCGAAATGCTCGATGTGAGTTACAGCTAAGTGGTTTGAACGACCGCCGGGTGGTCGTTTCAGGCTGTTTTTCTTATATGTTGATAAACAAGAAAATAGCCCCGCGACCGCAGTCCGGCGGTCGGTAGCGCGGAAAAGCTATAAACCACCGAAACCGTCAAATTGTGGGAGCGGGCTCGCCCGCGATGGCCGGTGCGAGTCGAAGCGAAATCCGAACAATGCGAGCGAGCGCCGCGTCGAATCAGCGATTACTTTCCGGTAGCAAACGTGGCGTACCGCGTATCGCTGGGGCTGAGTTGATACCGAACAAATCCCACGACAATTTGCGCAGGACCGCTCTCAACGTAAGCCGCCAGTTGATGCGATGTAGAGCTCGCATCGCCACCGGCAGAAGCGAGCGTTGCCAACGACACGCGTGCCGACGACGCCCAGCCAGCGATTTGCGCGCGCTCACTAATGAACAAATCGTTCGACGTTGCGGGCTGACCCGCATTCTGCGAAAGCGACGCCACCCGCGTGCCCGATGGCGCGGCGAAGGCCTGGCAATTCATCCGCGACGGCGGGCACGCGGCCTCTGTTGCGTCCGTCGTCACCCACGTTGAAGCGGTGCGCCCCTCCCAGATGCGATTGCTAGCGCTAGCGCTGTCGAAAGCCGCCCAAACGTGCGTGCCGTCAGCGCGAACCACGCGGCTAGTTTGATCGGGTCGGCCGGGCTTTACGTCACCTAGCGTCCAAATGTCTTGCAGACTGCCGGAGATCATCCTGTACCAAATACCAACCGTCGGTGAGGCGACCGCTGGCGTGAGGGCACCCAACAACGACGCGTGCCCGTCGCCTTCCATCCGAACGGGCCCGAGCGACGTTCGATCTCCGAATGGGCCTGTGGCGCCACTCAGCTTCGTTACGTAGCTCGTCTCGGTCGGCCCGCGCATTGCTAGGCCCGTGTAATTTTCGCGACGCCCTGCCAGCCACCACGTCATCCAGTCACCGTCGGCGTCTCGCACGAACGCAGTAAGAATGCCTCCTGTCGCATCGTCGAAAAGCGTAGTTGCAACGAGAGCGGCGCCCTCCACCTCGCGAACGACCACCTTGCGGCCGGACGATTCGGTAAACACCGACTCAGTGAACAGCAATCGCCCATTCTGAGCTGCCGAGACTATGACTGGCCCCGATGGAGTAAGCGCGTAAGGCAACACCGGGATCAGCGCACTCGCCGTAGTCGCCGTGACATCAATACGCCACCAGGTAGACGCGTCATGCCCGACAAGTGTTACGCCGGACGCGCTACGTAACGCGGTGGTTGCCAGTGGAAATATTTGCGCCAGCTGCCAACCCGCAACAGCGTCAAAGCGCTGCACAAGCGTATTGGTCGGCGACGACGTGACGACGAGCGCGCCGCCAACGCCATCAGAAAAAACCTCTGGCACACTTAACGACGACACCGCGCTCACCGATACTGGACTCCACGCTCTGGGCAGGACGGGCGTCTCCGGCGTATCGCTCGAACCACCGCAACCGGAGAGCGCTGCGACAGCGGCGAGCACCGAGGCGCACAGAGAGACGCGACTCAAGGAAAAACGAAGCAATGGGTGCGCAGCTGAGGATTTTTGGGGCATGGTGTCTTGCTAAATTTTGTAACCGGGTGAGTGCTCAAACTTTACAGCAGTTCGCAGACGGCTCGCGCGTTCGCAGCACGCATGGGTGAAGCACCGACGACGTATCGCCGCGCTTCGCGTCGCTAAGCTATTGCGTTTGAAAACGACGCATCAACGTTCGAGCTAAGTTGCGCCCGGCGGTGTGACGCGCTGGGCGTCAATTTGTGCGACTGGTTCGGCCTCATTCTTCGGGTGGCCACGAGCGTACGACCTCTAGAGCACGTGGCTTGCCAGGCCAGAGTTCAATCTTGTACGAGTCTTCGCCGTCTTCGCCTGACACCGAGATTGAAGCCAGCCCTCTGTATGAAAGCCGTACGCGGTACATACCCGGGGTGACTTGCAAGTCCAGAACCGGACCACCTGTGCACTCGTGGATTTGAAGATGTCCAGTCGGCAAACTGAGGCAGCAGTTGATAAGATGATCTGCAGAGGCCCGATCTTCTGGCGGTTCTGTGCTGAGAACCTTCAACTCGACGGGGACTGTTGTGTTCCGCAGTGGGCAGACCACCACAACGTTCTCAGCGACCTTGCCTCGATTGGTGATGTCGTCGTCGGTCCAAGTCTCTGGCGCAGGTGGATTGATTCCACCGTCCTGCAGATAGAACTGATGGTAGTCCGCGAAGACTTGGATCGATTTGTTGATGACAGCGGACATTGCGGCTATGAGGCCTAACGTATAGCTAAGGGGCGCGCCGAAGGCGCGTCCCAGCGACCGGAGGGAGCGAACTTGAGCGTAGGGTTAGAAGGCGGGCTAGTTTTTGAGAATACCAACTGGTAACTCCGTCGGAATTTGTCTCAACTGTTGATCTAGGCTCAGATCAGTTAGTTTGTACTTGGGCTCACGCCAGAGGCCGCCACTCTCCAGCCACTTCGCGCGGAAAGCATCAATGCCCTTCATTGATGCATCTTCGTAGCCATGCTCGCAACCGCAGCAGGGACAAATTTCGAAAAGCGGCGTACGACCATCGTCTCCCCAAGGTGGGTCTACACAGGGTGCCCCGCAGACATAGCAGTAGTGCACGATAGCCTTCTAACGTAGAGGTGAGGGGCGCGACGATAGGAGCGTCCCACTCGACAGTAATGTTATGCCTTGCCTAATAGCTTGCATATTTCGGGTACCGCTTGGTACAGGCATGAATAGTGTGACAGCCCATTGAATATCGTAGTTGAGGAGCAACCGGGAATCGCAGACTTTAAGTACTCTGCCATAAGCGGAGGAGACCAGTTATCCTCGGCACCGTGCCAAATATGAGTATTGACGGATACTTCGGCGAGCCCCCCTTTCCACGGTCGCACATAAAGACCAATATCTCTCGCGTAGCCTGGGATTCGGCCAACAAAGCAGGCCTTCAATACTTTGGTAATGCCAGCGCGAAATTCACTGTCGGCGGCCAATGCCTTGTCTTCGCCAGCGGCGCTGGCAAACAACAAGCGAAATACGGCATTGGGAGAAAGCCTCGCTAGCAATCCTTGCCAGTAAGACAACAAATTGAATAAGGCAGGTGCTGCTTTTGCCAACATAAAAACCTGCTTGCCAGCCATGGCTTCAAGATAATTACCAGACTCCAGAGGTGCGGCAGCAGAAACCAAATGCAGACTTCCGACCCCATTGACCATGTAACGGGAGGTCTGTAGCGCAATAAATGCACCGATTGAAAAACCAACGATATCCACTTGTTTTCCGGAGGCGATTATTGAAATTTCCGCCGCCAGAAGCTTGTAATACGCTTCCCCATTGATAGACGAATCGACACTGAACCGATCTAAACAAATAAACGTCAGACCGTGGTTTTTCCCCTCCAGATCGAAAATGTGGCATTCTTCCGGCGCGCCAGGCGCGCCATGAAAATAGACGACCATGCGTCCATGATCGGAGCCGAACTGACTAAATTTCAATGGCTTTTCCACCTTACGCATAACGTGTTTTAACGACGCGACGCGCGTATAACTTTTTAATCGAACACTTTGTCATTTGCTGAACTCGCGTGCAAGTGGTTGAATCTGCGCGACCAACTCGTTTATACATGATCGCCATCGGTATAAAAGCGCGCACAACCGCGTAGCCCGGATGCTCGCATCCGGGTTTCCGTAAATCCAATCGCGAAGCGATCAAATATCCGCCCGAGCGGGGTCCCCGTGGATTCGCTCCGAGGAGCGGAGCGGCAGGCGGTCCAAGCGGCGCACCATGAGCCCACCGCGCGCGGTTAGCGCGCCATCGGGCGATTCGTGCGACGCCCGCCTGACGCGAGCACCGCAGGAAATCAGCGAATCCCCGGGGTCGCCTTTTTGGGTCACCTTTTTGGCGAAGCAAAAAGGTAACTGGCCCCGCGCGGCCACAGAGCACGTTGGTGGCGACACAATCTACGTCCTGATTAGTTACGTGCCTCAAACGGCTGTCATGCCCGCGAAGGCGGGCATCCAGACCGAATCGCGCCAAGCCCGTTAGCCACCGACGCCACAGGCATCGGACCGCGCTAGGTCTGGGTTCCCGCCTTCGCGGGAACGACAATATCTTCCTAATCTGAGGCAGGTAGCTCATCAGGAACTACGTTGATTCTCCAATCCGCGTTTATGGTTCGACAAGCTAACCACGTACGGGGGAAGACGGACTCACCACGAACGGGGAGAGCAAGGGTTTTGCGGTCGTTGGGGGAGATACACAAGACATTGGCGTGTATCAATTTGTGGTGCAATGAGATTGCACCCTACGGTTAAACGGGTGCATGGTTCGACAAGCTCGCCACGGACGGAGGGCGACGATCTTGGTGCGCGTTGGTGGTGCGACAAAACACATTGGCGTGTATCAAATTGGGTGCGTTGAAACGCACCCTACATTTCCCACGATGACGGGTTACGCCTGCGCGCGTACCGCTGCCATCACAATCGCTTTCGCCCACTGCGGCACGGCTTGTGCTGCATGCTCAATTCGCCCATTCACCCAATGCAACACAAACACCGGTTCGGGTCGTGCGCCGAGTTTTGGGTCGTTGTCTTCGCTGTTGTCGTACACGCGAAGCGATGCGAGGTGTGGCAGGAGTCGAATGAGGTTTTGGCGGCTGCTGGTGTAGCGCTCGCGAATCTTTGCTTCGGGGATCGGGTGGCCGCCTGCGGCTACACGGGCTTGCACGCGTTCGATGTGCAGCTCGGGGGTGGCGAGCCCGGCGAACCAGATATGAATGTCTGCGCCGCTCGTTGCGCCTTTGATGAGCAGGTCGGGAATGGTGTTTGCGCCGAGTGTGGTTTCGAAGGCGTAGGTGCCGCCGGTTTCGAGCGCGCGGGCGAGGCCGCGACGGCCTAGCTCCCATGCGCGGGCGTTGGCTTCCATTTGCGTGAGCTTGGGGTGGGTGTCGAGGAGCGTTTTCGCGGCTAGGTCGGGGTTGAAGTAATCAACGTTGTTGGCCGCGAACAACGCGCCGCCAATGCTCGATTTGCCCGCGCCGTTGACGCCCGCGAGGACGTAAATGCAAGCGGGCATCGGTTACGCAGCCGACGTGGTATCCGCGACTTCGGTGCGTTCCGCCGCAGCGACAGCGGTACGTGCCGCCGCAGCAGCGGCGGCGGCCGCGCCCATCGCTTTCGGGCTCGCTGCAAAGGCGTTGGCCATGCGCTTTTTCGCGCCCGACGCTTGCATGCGTGCGTACATCGCGTCGAAGTCTTTCGTTAGCGCGTCGAGGTCCGGCGCGCTGGCTTGTTCGAGCTCGCGGTAGCGCTCGACGGAGAGGAGCACCATCGCCGGTTGGTCGTGCTTGGTGATGACGACTGCGCCTTGCGTGAGGACGGTTTTTGTCACTTGCTGCATACCGGTGACGAGCGCGCTGGCGGTGACTTTGGGTAGCTGATCAAAGGTCGGCGAGAGCGAGTGAATTGCGGCCGAGACGGGCATAGTGCGCCTTAGGTTTCTGGGGTTTGTTCGTCTATTTTACGTAATTTATGTATTTTGTGCATTTCGTCTCATCCGCCTGTAGCTGCGGGTGGCAGGCCCAATGCAGCTAAACCAGTAGGCGACGACTTGGCGTCGCTCGGCGCGACGGGGAAGCGCGGCCGAGTCCGCGCCTACAAACTCGGTGCGACGAGGAAGCGCGGCCGAGTCCGCGCCTACAAATTGCATAAGCGGATGCGGCCAGAACGCGACGTGACGCACGCACACGGTCCGCGAAAAAAAACGAAAATGCGGTGCGGTGAGTACGCTCACGACGGCTTTCGGAAATACTTTTGATCTAGGTGAGCGGTGAGGAAAAATATGTGGCGCGCGGACACTGACTTCGTTGCTTCGGCGGGCGCGTGAGCAACGCGGCGACTAGGAACCCGTTTGCCGACGCGTTGGCGGCGGCGCTGCCTGAGCTGGGCGAGCTGGCCGAGGCGGAGGCGGGCTCGCTGGCGGCGCTGACTGCGTTAGCGCGGGTGCGTACGCTCAAACGCGACGATGCGTTGCTCCGGGCGGGCGACACGTGGCGCGATGCGTTTTGGGTGGAGCGCGGGGCGTTGCGGCTGTTCTACATCGACAGCGACGGCAACGAGGCAAACAAAAATTTCCATTTGGAGCGGGCGCTGTTGTGGCCGATCACGCGGGCGCTGCGTGATACGCCAGTGCGTTTTTTCGTGACAGCACTGGAACCGAGCGTGGTGCATTGCTTGCCGTATGCGGCACTAGAGAACGCCGCAGGTTTGCTGCCGTCATGGACGAGTTTGCAACTGGCGGCGCTGGGCGCGTTGTTGGACGACAAAATGCAGCGCGAGCAATCGTTTTTGCAAGACAGCGCACGACAGCGCTACGAAAATCTACTGGCGACGCGGCCCGAGTGGGCGCAGCGAATTGCCCTACGGCACCTCGCGTCGTATCTGGGCATGACCGATGTGTCGCTCTCACGTTTGCGCGCCGAGATGGGACTTATCCCGCGTTAAGGCGCGGTGCGCGACGCGCTGAGACACTTGCACCATCAACACTTTGTGATGGAGCGACCATGCCGCGTATCAATCTAACACTGCAATTGGGCCTGCATGGCCTCGCCATTATTTGGCTGGGCATCATGGCGGGCTTTTTCTCGACGTACAGCGCGAACGTGAACCTCGCGATGCTGCAAATGGATGGCGCGACCTACGCCACGGTGCAGTCGGCGTTTAACCGCAATGTGCGGCACGCGTTGTTCTTCGCGTTTTTCTTCGGCCCGCCGCTGCTATGCGCGCTGACGCTCCTAGCGGCGTGGGCGCAGCGACGCACGGCTTGGTTTTGGTGTGTGGTGGTCGCGATGCTGCTCTACGCATTGGGAATTATTGTGTTCACGCAGCAAGTGAATTTGCCGCTCAACGCGACGACCGAGGCGTGGTCACCCAACGCGCTGCCGCCCGATTGGGCACGGGTGCGTGAGCAATGGAATGCGGCCAATTTGTTGCGCAGCGTGGTGAGCTTTGCGGCGTTTGCGCTCGCTGTAATCGCGTTGGCGTGGCGGACAATTTCGGCCACCGGCCCTTCGCGCTAAGCGACGCAGACGCGATCGCGCCCTTCGTTTTTTGCGCGATAGAGGGCGGCGTCGGCTTGGGAAAGCGCCGCGGCAAACGGCGTTTGCGCGTCGATGAATGCGACGCCGATGCTCGCTGTGAGCGGGATTTGCTGTGCTTTTCGAGCGTGGATTGCCGCAATGGCTTTTATACGCCAACGACCAACAGGCGGTCGCTGGCGGATATTTTTTACAATATTCGACTAATAGACAAATTCGCCTGTAACGACCACCTGGCGGTCGCTTGAACTATAAAGCTGTATCCGCAGAAAACGAATCGACCGCCGCCTGCGCGCCGTCGCGAAAGATTGCGTTGACCCAGCGTTTCACCGGCGCGGCGAACGCGGGGTTGCGGCCCAGCGCGCCGAACACGGGCTCGATGCGCAGGATCGCGTCGGCGAACGAGAGCGCGTCGTAAGGATGCTTCGAGGAGATCGCGGCAAATTCGGCGGCGAGCGGATCGACGAAGTTGATCGGCAAATCCAATTCGTCTTTGCCGTACACGTAGCGAATCCAGCCCGCCGTGGCGAGCGCGAGCGCGCCCACGTCGAGCCCGCGCGCGAGGCGTTCACTGGCAACCACGACCCAGCGCTGCGGAATTTTCTGCGAGCCATCCATCGCTATTTGCGCGCAGCGATGGCCCGTGTTGGGATTGCCAAAACGCGAGATGAGTTGCGCGCGATACGCCGCGAGATCAACGTTCGCGGCGGCGGGAAACGGTTCTAGCGTGGCTTCGGATTCGAGCATCAGCGCGTTGACCAATCGCTCGAACGATGGGTTCGTCACCGTCTCGGCAATCGTCTCTAAGTCAGCCAAGAAACCGAGATACGCCATGAGCGAATGCGAGCCGTTGAGCAAACGCAACTTCATTTTTTCGTACGGACGAACGTCGGCGACGAGCTGCGCGCCGACCTGTTCCCATGCGGGTCGCGCGCCCGCGAAATTGTCTTCAATCACCCATTGCCCAAAAAGCTCGGCGCGCACCACGCCTTCGTCGTCAACACCCAACGCGGCGGCTGCGTCCGCGTGATCTTCGGGCTTTGTTGCGGGCACGATGCGATCGACCATGGACGACGGAAAGCGCACGTTGTCACGAAGCCACGGCATGATCTGCGGGTATTGTCGCTGCACGAAATGATGCACCAATGATTCAAGCACCGCGCCGTTTTCTGGCAGGTTGTCGCAACACATGACCGTGAGTGGTTCGCCACGCTTTCTGAAACGCTCAAACAACCCGAGGGCGAGTACGCCGAGCACGCTCACCGGCGCATTCGCATGCAACAAATCGTTGGCAATATCCGGGTGATCCCACAACGGTTCGCGCGTCGCGACGTTCGCGCAGTAGCCTTTTTCGGTCACGGTGATGGTGACGATTTTGGTTTCGGCACGCGCGATGCGGGCGACCACATCGGAGAGTTGATCCGGTGCGAAAAGCACCTCGCGCACGCTCCCAATCACACGCCATGTGTCGGGCTCGCGCGACACGGTGCGCACGCTGTAGAGCCCGTCTTGCGGTGCGAGTTGGTCACGCGCGGTGCGAGTCTTCAAACTCACACCGCAGATGCCCCAATCACCGCCATGCGCCGCAATCGCGTCGTCGGTGTACACGGCTTGATGCGCACGATGAAACGCGCCGATGCCGAGGTGGACGATGCCAATGCCGGCCGCGGCCGGATCGAACGCGGGGCGTTGGATGTTTGCGGGAAGCGACGGGAGATTGGATAGGTTTATGCGCATGAGAATTACGAGAGAACAGGCATCTTCGCGATTGTCTTGGTTCCTCCCCCGCTTGCCGGGGGAGGTTAGGAGGGGGTAAGGATGCCACATCCGAGCGACGGTCTTACCCCACCCTAGCCCTCCCCGGCAAGCGGGGCGGGAACAGTATTTCGCGATGAAATTCGTTGATAAAAACTGATCGCTTACGGCGGGCAGTGCCCGCCCTACGAAAGCAAAAGTGCGATTAGTTGGCCCGCTTCCAACGCTCATTCGGCACTAGTGGATACCAATCTGGCCGAGACGGGTCGCGGTCGTAGGTGTAGCCGCCCTTTTCTTTGAACAGTTCGTGATATTCGGCGAGCTTTTCGCGGTTGAGTTGCACGCCGAGGCCGGGTCCCGTCGGCACGGCAATCGAACCGTTGACGTATTTCATTTTTCCGCCCACGATAATGTCGTCGGTGAGGTGGTGATAGTGCGCATCGGCCGCGTAGCCGAGGTTTGGAACCACTGCGCCCATGTGCAACATGGTGGCGAGCTGAATGCCGAGTTCGCCGGACGAATGTACGGCGACGCCGATGCCAAACGTGTCGCAAATCGCCGCAGCTTTGATACACGGACGAATGCCGCCCCAGAAGGTGGTGTCCAGCAACACGACGTCCACCGCGCGCGGCGTGCTCGTCACGTTCATCGCGAGTTGCTCGAAATTCACCACGACCGTGTTGGTCGCAATTGGGATACGCACAAATTCGCGTAGCCGCGAGAGTTGCGGCATGCCGAACACCGGGTCTTCGTAGTAATCGTTGTTGATGTGCTCGATGCCTTGTCCAAAGCGAATCGCGTCGGCGAGCGAGAACGCAGCGTTCGGGTCAAACCGGAAGCGATCTTCCGGAAGCGCTGCCGCAACGGCTTGATACGCGTTCAACTCGTAGTCCGGCGCATACACGCCGCCCTTCAGTTTGTGGGCAGTGAAGCCATGCTCGGCTTGTAGCGCTTTGGCGTGGGCAACGAGTTGATCCGGCGTGCGCACTTCGCCCGCACCCGTCTTTTCGTTGGGCAACCGGAAAAAAAGATAGCTGGCGAATTCCACATTGTCGCGAATGCGACCACCCAAGAGTTCCGCCACCGGCACGCAGAGGCGCTGGCCCATGATGTCGAGGCAGGCAAATTCGATGGCGGCGTGCAGCTGCGTGCGGTTGTTATAGAGGCTCGCGGTGGGATTGCAGATCGCGAAACGCAAGGCTTCGAGCTTGAACACGTCGTGGCCTTTTAAGTAGCCGATCAGGCTCTCGATGCCTGCGCTGGCCACTTCGCCACCACCGCCAAATTCACCAAGACCAACATAACCATCGTCGGTTTCCACTTCAACCACGGTGCGCACGAAGCGCCCCCAGTGCGCGCCGTTGCTGTGCAGCAAAGGCGCCTCGAGCGGCACGGTGACAGGCGTGGCGCGTATGTGGGTAATCCTGCTTGGTTTCACTTTCTCTTTCCTGTTAACTACCTGACGGCGTATTGGCATATGCTAGAGCCAAAGGTATGATGATTGCTGTCAACCTAATCGAATTTCTACTAAGGAGGCCTTGCCATGAAATTTCGTTCGTTAGTTACCGCCGCGCTCGCCGCGGCCACATTGATTGCCCCCGCGCTTTCATTTGCCCAGACCAAACTCAAGTGGGCGCACGTCTATGAAACGTCCGAGCCGTATCACACAGAATCGGTGTGGGCCGCAGGCGAAATCAAGAAGCGCACGAATGGCAAGTTCGACATTCAGGTGTTCCCAGCCTCGTCGCTCGGCAAAGAAACCGACATCAACCAAGGCATGACGCTTGGCACGGTCGACATGATCATCAGCGGCCCGTCGTTCGCGGCACGCAGCTTTCCGCGCCTCGGGATTGCTTACTACCCGTTCATCTTCCGCGACGCAGCGCATCAGGCGGCGTATTCGAAGAGCGATGTGTTCAAAGAAATGGTCGACGGCTACCGCGCCAAGACCGGCATTCAGATGACCGCCTACACGTATTACGGCGCACGTCACACCACGTCGAACCGTCCGTTCACCGACTGCGCGGGCATGAAGGGCTTGAAAATTCGCGTGCCAGACGTGCCGGTCTACATGGCGACACCAAAGTCATGCGGCGCAAACCCAACGCCTATCGCGTTCGCTGAGGTGTATCTTGCGCTACAAAACGGCACCGTCGAAGCCCAAGAAAATCCGCTCACGACCATCGAAGCTAAGAAGTTCTACGAAGTTCAAAAGAACATCATGCTGACTGGCCATATCGTTGACGGCTTGGTGACGCAAATCGCGCCGCACGTTTGGAGCAAGCTCTCCGACGCGGAGAAAGCGATTTTCACGGACGTAACGCGCGAAGCCGCAGCCCGTGCCACCGCGCAAATCATCAAGCGCGAAGGCGAGTTGGTCGCTGAGTTCAAGAAAAAGGGCCTCAACATCGTGACCGTTGACCGTGCTGGCTTCCAAGCCGCCGTGCTCAAAGGCGCGACATTGGAGTCGCTCGGCTTCGACAAGAAGGACTTTGACCGCATCGTTGCGATTAAGTAAGTCACGGTTTCTTGTCGCACAACACCCTCGCATGCTTTGTCTGCGGGGGTGTTTTTTTTCCACGCTATGAACGGGTGACAGCTTATGACCTCCGCAACAGAACCGAAAGTCTTGGACGACGACGGTCAGTTTCACGCAACCGACGCGCCAATCGATTTGTCAGTGTACGGCTGGGAAGACTGGATCTCGCTCGGTTTTTTTCTGTTGCTGGCGCTGGATATTTTTTATCAGTTCTTCACCCGCTACGTGCTCTCTGATTCGGCAGCATGGACCGAGGAAATTGCGCGCTACCTGCTGATCATCGTGGTGTTTCTCGGCGCATCAATGGCGGTCCGTAAGAACACACACATTCACGTCGAGTTCGTCTTTCGATACTTGCCGCTGTGGATGGCGCGCGCGTTGTCTACGTTTGTCGATTTAGTTCGCGTCGCGTTTCTTGGCTATGCGACGTGGCTCGCGTGCGAGCTCGTACCGAAAATGCACAACTTATCGATGACAGTCGTCGATTTTCCGATGAGCTACATCTACGGTTTTGTCGCAGCAGGCTTCGCGCTGATGACGTACCGCGCGGTTGAGGTGTCAATCAAGCACTGGCGACAGGGCTGGAGCACGCTTGAGCGCCCGATGGAAGGACTGTAATCATGAATACCCTTTTCTTCACTAGCTTCCTCGCCGCGATGTCCACCGGCATTCCCATCGCCATTGCGATGTGCGTGGGTTCGCTCATCTACATCTGGTTTTCGGGCGCGATCCCGCCAGTGGCCGTCATTCACCGAATGGTGGGCGGCATCGATAGTTTTCCGCTGTTGGCCGTGCCGTTCTTCATCTACGCCGGAAACTTAATGAACTCCGCCGGGATTACCAACCGAATCTACAATTTTGCGTTGGCGCTAGTCGGCTGGCTCAAGGGCGGCCTGGGACACGTCAACGTGGTGGGCTCGGTGGTGTTCGCCGGCATGTCCGGCACGGCAGTGGCTGACGCGGGCGGCCTCGGCACCATCGAAATTAAAGCGATGCAAGACCACGGCTATCCGACCGAGTTTGCTGTCGGCATAACGGCCGCGTCTTCCACGCTGGGGCCGATCATCCCACCGTCACTTCCTATGGTGATTTACGGGGTACAAGCCAACACGTCCATCGGCAAGTTGTTTGCTGCGGGCTTTATCCCCGGTGCGATCATGGCGGTCTTCATGATGTGCATGGTGACTTACTACGCGCACGTTCGCAAGTACGGAGCGGACATCAAGTTTTCTTGGCCACGCATGGGTCGGGCGTTTATCGAACTCGCAGCGGTGATCCTCACGGGAGCAGTACTGTTTGTGCTGTGGGACAAAGAGCGCGAGGGTCTCGGCGGGTTTGTGCGGTTCGGCTTGCCTTTGATCGCGGTGCTTGTCGTTGATCGTCTGTGCCGCTTCGAAGCATTTATGGCGCTGTTGACGCCGGTGATTTTGATTGGTGGCATGGCCTCTGGCCTGTTTACGCCAACAGAGGCTGCGGTAGCGGCGTCCGCGTGGGCATTGTTTCTGGGCTTCGTCTGGTACCGCACGCTGAGCTGGCGCATGTTCATCAAAATTTCTATGGAAACAGTGGAAACAACCGCCGTCGTGCTGTTCATCGTCGCTAGCGCGTCGATATTCGCTTGGGTGCTCACCACCACACAGGCCACCGAGGCGGTCGGTGCGTGGGTGCTCTCAATTAGCAGCAACCCGTTGGTGTTTTTGCTTCTTGCCAACATATTTTTGCTCTTTGTCGGCTGCTTCATGGAAACCATCGCAGCCATTACGATCCTCGTCCCGGTGTTTATGCCAATCATTGCGAAACTCGGCATCGACCCGGTGCATTTCGGTCTGATTATGGTGCTCAACCTGATGATCGGTCTGCTTACTCCGCCTGTTGGGATGGTGCTTTTCGTGCTGCAGAAAGTTGCGCGAATCTCATTTGAACGCACGGTGGCAGCAGTGATACCGTGGATGCTTCCGCTATTCGCCACGCTGATTCTCATTACCTACGTGCCGCAGATAGTGCTGTGGCTGCCGGGTAAGCTGTACCCCTAAACGGGAGCTGTTCCATGCCACGCATCACCCAGATTGAACTCTGGCAGGTGAATCTCGCACCGCCCGTACCCCGCTCAGACGCGATCCAGTCGTTCGTTACGCAGGAGACGCCGATGCTGCGTATCACCTGCGACGACGGCTCGCAAGGCACGGGTTACAGCTACACCATTGGCACCGGAGGTTCGTCGGTGATGGCGCTGCTCGAAGATCATCTCGCGCCCAAGCTCATCGGGCGCGATGCTGACGACATCGAGGCGATTTGGAAGGATTTGTTTTTCCATACGCACGCGACAGCCGTGGGTGCGATCACCGCGCTCGCGCTAGCGACGATTGACACGGCGCTGTGGGACGCACGCTGTCGCCGCACGAATCTTCCCTTGCACAAGGCCGCAGGTGGCGCGCAGAAGCGTGTGCCGATGTATTCCACCGAAGGCGGCTGGTTGCATTTGTCACCGGAGGAGTTGGTTACACAGTCTCTGGAGGCAAAAGCGGATGGGTTTAGCGGCGTAAAGATCAAAGTCGGGCGACCACACGTCAGCGAAGACATGGCGCGGCTCAGCGCGGTACGCGACGCCGTGGGCGACGCGTTCGAAATCATGATTGACGCCAATCAGTGCTTCACGGTGAGCGAGGCGATTCGCCGCGCAAAGCACTACGAGTCGCTGGGCATTGCTTGGTTCGAAGAACCGCTGCCTGCGGAAGACTTGAGCGGCCACGAACGATTGTCTCAGTCGATTTCGCTCCCCATTGCCGTAGGGGAATCAATCTACAGCTTGCAGCATTTCCGCGAGTATTTGCAACGCGGAGCATGCTCGATTGTGCAGGCTGACGTGGCGCGCATCGGCGGCATCACGCCGTGGTTAAAAGTCGCGCACTTGGCCGAGAGTTTTAACGTATCCATCTGCCCGCATTTTTTGATGGAGCTGCATGTGAGCTTGTGTGCGGCGGTGCCGAACGCACCGTGGGTGGAATACATTCCGCAGCTCGACTCAATCACGACAGGTCGCATGTCGCGCGATGGTGGTTTCGCGCTGCCATCAAGCGCGCCGGGGCTGGGTATTGCGTGGGACTGGGAAGCGATTGAGCGGCTGGCCGTGCGGCGCGTCGTCATCGCGCAGTAGAAGTTACAGCGGCGAATCCACGTCAATAAATTGATACGCGACGCCGAACTGTTTGGCGATGTGTGCGCCAAGCGCTGCCACGCCGTCGCATTCGGTCGCGTGGTGCCCAGCGGAGATCAACGCTACATCCGATTCGCGTGCTTCATGAATGTGATGCTCGGCGATTTCGCCCGTAATGTAGGCGTCGGCACCCGCTTCAATCGCTTCGCGCAGTAGCGAGCCGCCTGCCCCCGTACACCATGCGATTTTTCGCACGAGCCGCTGTGAGCTCGCATAAAGCGTCACGCGTCGTCCATAGTGGCGCGCACAATACGCCGCGAGCACGGTCGATTTCACGGCCACACCCACTCCGAGTTGCCCGATGGAAATCAATCCGTTCTCGCCGACGCTCTCGGTAGCGGTCAATCCCAAGCGACGTCCTAGCAACGCGTTGTTTCCGATCTCTGCGTGAACGTCGAGCGGCAGGTGGTAAGCGTACAAATTAATATTCGCTGCCAGCAGAGCGGCGACGCGCTCACGGTGATATCCCACGAGGCGCGGATCATCGCCCTTCCAAAACAGTCCGTGGTGCACGACCACCGTATCGGCCCCGACTGCAATCGCCGCGTCAATCAAGGCCTTGTTTGCTGTCACACCTGCCACCACATACGAAACGGTGGACTTGCCACCCACTTGTAACCCGTTGTACGCGGCATCTTTGAAACGACGAATATCGAGATAGTCGTTAAGATGACGCGTCAGCGTGTCGCGGTCACAGGCGTGTCCTACAGCTGTTCGCGACGACGGCACGTCATCAGCGTCGGCTTCTTGCATAGAATTTGGATGATCAACGGTTCGCACACTTTTCCCCAACGGTTCCGGGATTGCACAACTCGCCCAGCAACCCTCCAGCCTAACTCGCACTGGAGTCAGGCAATGACGGGCCGCGCGCAATTCACGCCGATCCTAGTTTTTGTCACCTCAAGCACTCATCTCGCTCTTATGAAAGCGTCCCCCGAATCATGCTGAATCGATTATGGCTCGTTTTTGCCCAAGTGTGCACGGTCTGTGTCGCAATATTGTTCACGGTGAACACGTTGCGGCCAGAGTGGCTTGCACGCCCAGTGTTAGCCGTCGGCGCGACTGCGAGTAGCGCTCCAGTCAACGCTGCGGCAACTGTGGTTCCGACTTCGACCGGGAGTGGCATTGCGCGCGTGACGGGCACCCAAGCCAATACGTTTAGTGACGCGGCGAAGCGTGCGCTGCCTTCGGTCGTAAAGATCGCGACGAGTGCACAACGCCGCGTACGCAACCCGCTCACGGAAGACCCAACATTTCAACGCTTCTTCGGACGAGGACGCGAGGACAACGCGCAGCAATTGCTCGGCGAGGGCTCGGGCGTGATCGTGCGCGCAGATGGGTACATCCTCACCAACAATCATGTGGTCGAAGGCGCGCAACAGATCCAAGTGGAACTCACCGACAAGCGCGTGCTACCGGCACGCGTCATCGGCACCGACCCCGATACCGACCTTGCCGTCATCAAGATAGAAGGCGCGGACTTCCCGGCGGCTGCGTTTGGTGACTCGCAAGCATTGCAAGTGGCCGATGTGGTGTTGGCCATTGGTAACCCGTTTGGTGTGTTCGGCAACACCGTCACGATGGGTATCGTGAGCGCGTTGGGGCGCACGCAGGTGTCGGATGCCAATCCGTTTGAGTCGTTCATCCAGACCGATGCGGCGATTAACCAAGGCAATTCCGGCGGTGCGCTGGTGAATGCCACGGGCGAGCTCATCGGCATCAACAGCAGCATCTTCACGCGAACGGGCGATTTTTCGGGCATTGGCTTCGCGATTCCGAGTGCACTGGCGCGACCGATCATGGAACAGCTGATTGCAACTGGTGAAGTCAAACGCGGTTATCTTGGCGTGAACCTGGGTGCCGTGACGCCTGAAATTGCCAAAGCACTAGCGCTGAAAGATTTGGGCGGCGCGTTCGTTGCGGCCGTACTCGACGGTGCACCGGGAAGTCGCGCGGGACTGCGCGTGAACGACGTGATCGTGGAGATCAATGGCCGCGCCACGCCAGATCGCACGGACGCCGTTAATCTGATTGCGATGACCGCGCCCGAACAAACCATTCCGATGAAAGTTTTGCGCGATGGGCAGCCAGTTGAATTGCGCGTAACGCTCGGTAAGCGTCCGCCGACAAAACGGCAATAGCGGGGTTGAACGGCACGCGTACCTCGTCGGGTCGTAGGGCGGGCACTGCCCGCGTCGTTATCAACGCCGAGGCACATTGCTGATCGGTTAAATCAGGCGCTACGCGCGCTGTTGAAGGCGGGCAGTGCCCGCCCTACGGTGCAGCGCTACGCCGACGCCGCGTCTTCGCTGGCGCGGGTGCGCGGTGTGATGAAGCGGCTGACAATGATTCCAACTTCGTAGAGGATCACCAGCGGCACAGCCAAGAACAATTGCGAGAGCACGTCAGGTGGCGTGACCACGGCAGCGATTACAAACGCTGCAACGATGAAGTAACCGCGAAATTCGGCGAGTTGCGTCACCGTCACGATGCCTGCGCGCGTAAGTACAGCGAGTACGACAGGCGTCTCAAAGGTGATGCCAAACGCGATAAACATCGTGAGTGCGAAGCTCCAGTATTTATCGATATCCGGCGTCATGTTCACACCCGCTGGCGTGAAGCCTACGAAGGTGCCGAAGATCGATGGAAATACAACGAAATACGCGAACGCCATGCCGACAAAAAACAGTAGCGTAGACGAGACGATGATAGGCAGTGCCATCTTCTTTTCGTGGGTGTAGAGCCCCGGCGCAACAAACGCCCACATTTGATAGAGCACTACGGGTAGCGAAATCAAGAAGCCCGCCATCAGCGTAACTTTCAGCGGGATAAAAAACGTGCCCGTGACGTCTGTGGCGATCATCGATGTGCCCACCGGCAACACTTTGAGCATTGGCGCGGCGACCCACGCGTAAAGCTCTTTCATGCCAGGCCAAATACTCAGCGCGATGGTCATGATGAGCACCGCCGCGACAGCCTTAACCAAACGCTCCCGCAACTCGACTAAGTGCGAGACGAACGTTTCTTGTATGCCTTGTTCAGGAGTGTCGGACATGTAGGCGATGGTCTTAAGAGGTGGGGCTTTGCGGAAGCGATCTTAGCTGCGGAGGACTTGACGAGAACACGATCGCTGGCAAATCCGCGTGTGCATTCGAGAATGTCACGCGATTTTCTTTGCCGATTCGACTGCGGTGGGATTGAGCGTCAGGCTCATCTGCTCTGGCGAAATAATCGGTTTGGATTCCATCGCTTGTGGGGCATGGTTAGCAAGGGTGGCTTGCTCGGTAATTGATTTTTCTAGCGCGGCGATTTCGTCGTTCGCAGTAAACGTTGAAACCTGCGGTTCTGCGACCGGCAACGGCGTGGCGATCACGTTATCCGTACCAAGCACGGGCGGCGTGGTGGTGTCGGCGGCAGCATTACCAAGAGCGGCAGATTCAGCCTGCGCCAGAGACGCATTCACGCTGTTTTGCACGCTCGAGGCTCCCTGCTCCACGCTACGACCGGCATCGCTCACGGCAGTCTCAAAACTGCGCGCGGCTTCTTGCGCCTGCTGTTGGAGTTTGCGCAGTTCGTCCATCTGCATTTCGCGGTCGATGTCTTGTTTAACCGTGTTCGCGTAGGTGCGCGCGCGGCCAAGCAAGTGGCCGAGGGTGCGGGCGACTTTGGGCAGTTTTTCGGGGCCGAGCACGATCAACGCAACCACTGCGATGATCATCATCTTGCCGAAGGAAAGTTCAAACATTTTGGTGTGCGCCGTCGTAACCGCAGTAGGGCGGGCATTGCCCGCCGCACAAGCACAAGGCGGGCAATGCCCGCCCTACTAGCTGCGCTGGCTGCGTCGAAAGGATCAAACCTTGTCGCGCTTGACTTCGCCTTCGATCACATTAGGCGCGGCAGCTGGCGGTGCCTCGGTGGTGCCCTTGGCCGCTTCTTCGCCGCCCTTGACGCCTTCTTTGAAATCTTTGACTGCGCCGCCGAGGTCTTTGCCGACGTTACGCAGCTTCTTGGTGCCGAACACCATCACCACGATCAGCAGAACGATCAACCAGTGCCAAATCGAAAACGAACCCATGTGTGTAACTCCTAAATTCTAAAAATCTGACTACTCGTCGAGCGCAATCATGCGCCCCAGCGGCTTCGGGCCGCCCAGCACATGCATGTGCAAATGAAAAACATCTTGCCGACCGACCCGCCCGTCGTTGATGATGGTGCGGAATCCGTCGGTCGAGCCCTGCTCTTTCGCCACCTTTGGCGCAATCAACATCATTTTACCGAGCACCGCTTGATCGGCGACGGTGGCCTCCGACAAACGCCCGATGTGGCCTTTCGGAATACAGAGCAAATGCACGGGCGCTGACGGATGAATATCCTTGAACACCAACACGTCGTCATCCTCATAAACCCTTGTGGCAGGGATTTCGCCGCGAATGATTTTGCAGAAGATGCAGTCTTTGTCGGTGCTCATGGTGGATGCGTTAGTTCGGTCGAATCGTTATGTACGTAATCGCTAATTTATTTGGGGCGCGAGGCCTTCTCGTCAAGGCCGGACATTCCCTCACGCCGCGCTAATTCGTTGAGCACTTCCGCGCCGCCCAAATCATGCCTTGCCATTGCGACGAGCATGTGAAACCACACGTCGGCCGCTTCGGACACGATTTTGTCCTTTGCGTCTGGCGCGTGTTCCGCGTCCTTGCACGCCATGATGAACTCGGCCGCTTCTTCGCCCACTTTTTTCAGCGCACCATCGGGCGCTTTAGAAAAGAGTTTGGCGACGTAGGAGCTGGCAGGGTCTGCGCTCTTTCGCTCGGCCATTGTCGCGGCGAGCCGCGCAAAAACTTGCTGCGCGTCAACAGAGGTGCGTGGTTCAGCGCTCACCGTAAATCTCCGCCTCGGTTTTCAGAGGATCAAAATCATTCACCCAACGCTGCGCGCCGTCAGCCGCCATTTCGAGCTTGCGGAAAAAGCAATTGCGCCGCCCGGTGTGGCACGCGATGCCGCCGATCTGCTCGACCTTCAGAAGCACCACGTCACCGTCGCAATCGATGCGCACCTCACGAAGAATTTGTAAGTGGCCAGAGCTTTCGCCCTTCATCCACGCTGTGGCCCGCGAACGCGAGTAGTAGCACGCCTTCCCGGTCGCCAACGTGCGCTCGAAAGCGCTGCGATCCATCCACGCGACCATGAGGATTTCGTTGGTCACGGCGTCTTGCGCGATGGCCGGGATCAGACCATTGGCGTCGAAGCAAAGCTCGGCGGCGGCTGCGGTCAAAGTGGCTGTGGACGGATTTACGGTGGACATGTACGCAGTTTAGCAGGCGATTTAACAGCTTTTAATGGCCAACGACCGTCAGGCGGTCGTTGGCGGACAAAATATCGTATTGTTGACTTTATATAAAAAAAGGCTCAAACGACCGCTTAGCTGTCGTTAGCGCCAAAAAGTCATTAAACCGACTATGCCTGAAAGTCCGGCTGCCGCGCCGGGGCGGCGTCAGCGAAGGCGGTGAGCGCGTTGCAGCTCGCGTCAATTGCCGAAATCAGCGGATACGCCGCCATATCCACGCCAAATCGGCGCGCAGAAAACATCTGTGGCACGAGCACGATGTCGGCGAGCGTCGGCGTGTCGCCGAAGCAAAACGTGCCGCTCGTTCCCGACTGTGCCAGCGTCTTCTCGAACGCATCGAGCCCGGTGCTGATCCAGTGAACAATCCACTGATCTTTCGCGGACGGCGCAACCGAGAGATCGTTGGTCAAATAATTCAACACGCGCACATTGCACAACGGATGCACGTCGCACGCCAGCGCGAGCGCGAGCGAGCGCACATGCGCACGCGCGAGTGCGTCGGCGGGCAGGATGCGAGCCGTAGCCGGATGCGCCTCTTCCAAATATTCAATGATCGCCAGCGATTGCGTCAGCACCGCGCCGTCGTCCGTCGTCAGCGCGGGCACCAACCCCGCCGGGTTCAATGCCAAGAACTCTGGAGTGCGATGTTCGCGTTTCACCAGATGCACTGCGATGGGGTCGTAGGCAATGCCCTTGAGGTTCAACGCGATACGAACGCGATACGCGGCGGAGGAGCGGAAGTAGTTGTAGAGCTTCATGTTTTTGTGAACGTGACGGTGGGTAGGGTGCAATCTTATTGCACCTCGTAATCGCCGCGCGCAGCGCGCGCACTTCCTCGACGCTCGCTCGATTGACACATGGGTGCAATTGGCTTGCACCCTACGCTTTTCAGGAGAAAGCCTGAATCCCCGTCTGCGCGCGACCCAGAATCAGCGCGTGAATATCGTGAGTCCCTTCGTAGGTATTCACCACTTCAAGATTCACCAAGTGCCGCGCAACACCAAACTCGTCGCTGATACCGTTGCCGCCCATCATGTCGCGTGCGAGTCGCGCAATGTCGAGCGATTTGCCGCAGCTATTGCGCTTCATGATGCTGGTGATTTCGACGGAGGCCGTGCCTTCGTCTTTCATGCGACCGAGGCGCAGACAGCCTTGCAAGCCCATCGTGATTTCGGTTTGCATGTCGGCGAGCTTTTTCTGAATCAGCTGATTGGCCGCGAGCGGACGACCAAACTGCTTGCGATCCATGACATATTGCCGTGCTCGGAACCAGCAATCTTCAGCCGCGCCCAGCGCCCCCCAAGCGATGCCATAGCGCGCACTGTTCAAGCACGTAAACGGCCCCTTGAGGCCTTCCACATTGGGCAATTCGTTCTCGGCGGGAACGAACACTTCGTCCATCACGATCTCGCCCGTCGTTGAGGCGCGCAAGCCCACCTTGCCCTTGATCGCTGGCGCTGAAAGGCCTTTCATGCCCTTCTCCAAAATGTAGCCGCGAATACGGCCTTCGTCGTTTTTCGCCCATACAACGAACACGTCCGCAAACGGCGAATTCGAGATCCACATCTTCGCGCCGCTCACGGAAAAACCGCCCGGCACGCTCTTGGCGCGCGTGATCATGCTCGCAGGGTCTGAGCCGTGATTGGGTTCGGTCAAACCGAAGCACCCGATCCATTCGCCCGTGGCGAGCTTTGGCAAATACTTTTGCTTTTGCGCCTCAGAACCAAACTCGAAAATCGGCACCATCACCAGCGAACTCTGCACGCTCATCATCGAGCGATAGCCCGAATCCACGCGCTCGACTTCGCGCGCAATCAGACCGTACGCGACGTAATTCAGCCCCGCGCCGCCATACTGTTCGGGAATGGTCGGGCCGAGCAAACCCAGCGCGCCCATCTCACGAAATATCGCGGGATCGGTGTGCTCATTGCGAAACGCATCAACCACGCGCGGCAACAATTTGTCTTGCGAATACTGCTGCGCCGCGTCGCGAATCATGCGCTCGTCTTCGGTCAACTGCTGATCGAGCAGCAATGGGTCTGCCCAGTTAAACGTTGCTTTTTGGGATGCTGCGCTGTTTGCCACGGGAGTCCTTTGTGTCGAGAGAGTTGCGATGTGAACATCGCGTTGGCGTAATGATAGACAGGCAGCGTTGGCGATGCGACGAATCGAACGAAATTCCAAATACGCTGGGCGATCCGACGCTCTGTAGGCGCGGACTTGGCCGCGCTTCCCCATGGCACCAAGCGACGCCAAGTCGTCGCCTACCCCTTAGGCCAACGGTATCGCCATCGCAACGAATTTCGACGAAACGGCGATAACATCGCCATGCCCATCGGTTCCAACCCCACGCCATGAACGACAACCAGCTCCTGCGCTACAGCCGCCACATTCTGTTGCCGCAAATTGATGTGGACGGACAAGAGCGCCTGCTCGCGGCGCGTGCGCTCATTGTCGGCGCGGGCGGCCTCGGCTCGCCGGTGGCGCTCTACCTTGCCTCAGCCGGCGTCGGCACACTCGTGCTCGCAGACGGCGACACTGTGGATTTGACCAATCTGCAACGGCAAATTCTGCATCGCAACGGCGCGGTAGGTCACCCCAAAGCCCTTTCCGGCCGAGCCACGCTCGCCGACGTCAACCCCGAATGCAATGTCATCGCGATCAACGAACGCCTCAGCGGCGAAGCGCTCGACGTGCAAGTGGCGGCGGCCGATATCGTGCTCGACTGCACCGACAATTTCGCCACGCGACACGCGATCAACCGAGCTTGCGTGGCACATAAAAAGCCGCTCGTCTCAGGCGCAGCCATCGGCTTCGACGGCCAAGTGTCAGTGTTCGACCCGCGCGTTGACGCGTCGCCCTGTTATCACTGCGTGTACCCCGAAGACCAAGCCTTCGAGGAAACGAGCTGCGCCCTCATGGGCGTGTTCGCCCCCATCGTTGGAATCATTGGTGCAACCCAAGCCGCAGAAGCGCTCAAGGTGCTCATCGGATGCGGCGAACCGTTGGTGGGGCGCCTACTCCTGCTCGACGGACTGTCGATGGAGTGGCAAACCATGCGCGTGAAGCGCGATGCGGCGTGTGTAGTGTGCCGCCTCTGATGTTCTGCTGACGCAGACGTTATTGTCGGGTTTCGCTTCGAAAGGTAGGTGCCGGGGAAGACCTTGGCGCACCAACGGCATCACCTGCTTTGCTGGCCTTGCCGCCCGGCAGACGCCACGACACCGCGCGTTCGGTGGCTTGCGCCGCACGTAACAGCAACGCCGCGGAAGGCAAAAAATCGGTCGGTGCAGGCATAGCGCGGTACGACGCGGCGGCCGAAGCGGCACGTTTGAGCGAACCGTCCGCGAGATTGGCGAACATCACTTCGGTGACGTCGCTTGTGTTCGTGCTTTGGTTGGGCGCGGTGGTGCGCACATAGAGCGCGGAAAACGCGCTTGCGTTGCTGCTAAGGGCTTGATAGTCGCCCAGAAAACGGCCGCGCGCGATGGGTGCACGGTTCATCTCAAACGCGGAGTTGACCTCGCTCTCGCGCCACGTCATGCCGTCGCTGGAAACGGCCAGTCGGTACGACGTGGGCAGCGAGCCAGCGTCCGTGGTGTTGCTACGAAAATCGTAGTAACTCACGCCGATGATGCCGTCGTCGCGCACATGCACCGTGGGCACAAACGCGGGCACGTCCGTGCGTGCGTTCACCGCCACCGGACTCGTCCAATTGAGGCCACCGTCGGCCGAGCGCGAGTAGGCCACGCCGTCGTAGTCACCACGACCGAAGCGCGCGTCTTGCCACACGACATGCAGCACGCCGTCTTTGCCGACCGCCATCGACGCCAGCCCGCTGCCGTCGCGCATCGGCGCGGAGGTTTCCGGGTCGAGCGTACCAACGCCCAGCGAGCGTGAGATGGTGATCGGCGCGCTCCAGGTCACGCCCTTGTCGGTGGAACGAATGACGCGAAACTCACTGCCGACCGAATTGGTCGAGCTGCCCGCGCGGATGATGGCGAGAAATACGTTGACGAGCGTACCGTCGGGCAGCACGACAATTTGGTTGCCGAACGTTTGATTGGTGTTGCCGGGTTCGTAAATCGCGCGCGAGGGCTCCCACGTCGCACCGCTGTCGGTGGTGCGCGTGAACCACGCGGGGCCGGTGCCGTTCGCGGTTAAGCGCCCCCAGACGGCGTAGGCGTGACTCGCACTCGTGGGATCGGCGATGATCATATTCTTGTCGTGAAAAATGTTTGCCGACAAATCACGCACCAAGGTTTGCGCCGTCGCCCAAGTGCGACCGCCGTCGCTGCTTCGAGAGACGAGCATGGCGCTGAGCCCGTTGTTGGTGAAGCTCTCGCCGCTAAAGCCCAACGCCATTTGATAGGTGACGCCATCAAGCCCGACGGTCACCCACGGGTCGCTCGCGCGTTCGTAGTCGCCGCCGTTGGCTGCGGTGCCGCCAGCGCACCGCGAAAACGGCGCGATGCTTTGCTGCCACGTTCGCCCGCCATCAAACGTGACGGCCCCGGCAAGCCCCTGCGCGCCGCCGTTCGACCAACGATCCTGTTGCCACGCGGCGAGCATGTGATTGGGGTCACGCGGATTTCGAGCGAGCGATGGCTCGACCTCGGCGCTTGAATACAGCGTGCCGCTGGCGGGTGCGTTGCAGCCCGCCGAGAACGGTGTGGACGCGGCCGACACGACGCGTTTGAAGCTTGCGCTGATCGGCGCGGCGACGTCGGTGGCGGCGCTTACGCAAAACGCGACTTGTTCGCCCTCCCAACCGGCCGACACTGTGGCGGCGTAGCTTGCTGCGCTTATCGTGTAGCGGTGATTCGAGGTTCGTCCGTTGTTGGCGGCTCGAAAGCTTCGGTAGACCGCCACCGGCGCTTGTGCAGGACACGCACCAGCGCTCGCGGGCGTAACCGCAAAGTCCAAGCCTTCGTCAGTGAATCCCGCTGGCGTTAACGAGCGAATGAGCGCGCAGTCGGTGTCGTCACGCCCATAAAAATGGCTGCTCACAAACGGGGTCGCGAGCGAGACGTAGTAGCGGCAAATGGACGCTAACCCGAGTGAGGAGGCATTGGCGGCGGGCTCAGCCGTAAAGCGCATGCCGGTGCGCGAAAAGTCAGCGTTGGCCGCGTCAAGCAACGCTTGTTCGGTGGCGCGACCGGTCAAGAAATAGGCGTCGAGGCTGCGGTTGTAATACTCGACCACGTCAATAGCAGACGCGATCATCGGCGCAGCGGCGAACACGGCAGCGACGATTGTCGCCAGTGCGCTGGCGCGCGCGCGCGGTCGTGCGCGCGATGCGTCTGCGTTGATCGCGTATTGATACAGCTTTTTGCTAGAACGACAGCTACCGTTGGCTTTCAGGCCATTTTTCATACAAATCAACTTATTCAAAAAACTCTACGAAATCATGCAGGAGCGGTCGTTCGAGCCATAAAGCCGTATTACGAAACTATGAACGGTGAAGAACCCGTTGATCTGGCCCGACTCACCCGTACACAACCAGCAACGACACGCTGAAACACGAGCAGGCTACACTGAATTTTCGCCGAACTTCGCGGTCTAACGCGAGCGTCGCGGTCAACGGCAACGCTGGACACGGCACGCGCGCCGCGGCGCAACGAACATTCCCCCGCAACTCACAAGGATTTGAAATGGACGCACACGCACTGGGTTGGATCGCCGTTGTACTGCTGATCGCCGTCGGCGTCGCTGGAACGGTACTGCCTGCGCTGCCAGGGACGATTTTGGTGTTGGGCGGCGTCGTGCTCGGAGCATGGCTGGACGATTTCACGCGCGTGAAGCCGTGGGTGGTGGCGATCATCGCGGTGCTGGCCGTCGTCGCGTGGGTCACCGATTACGTCGCGACCGTGATGGGCGCGAAGCGAGCGGGGGCGAGTAAATGGGCGTTAATCGGCGCAGCGCTAGGCACGATTGCAGGAATTTTCATGGGCTTGGTGGGCGTGCTGTTCATGCCGTTTGTCGGCGCGGCCATCGGCGAGTACATCGCGCAGAAAGACACCAGACAAGCCGCGAAGGTGGGCTTCGCAACGTGGATCGGACTACTCGTCGGCACCGTGGTGAAGCTAGTGCTCGTCTTTATGATGATTGGGATATTTGTGGCAGCGTTGTTGCTGTCATAGCAAATCAACGTGATCTAGAACCAATCGTTAGCCAAGTTGTAGGCGACGACTTGGCGTCGCTTCGTGCGACCGAGGCGCGCGGCCAAGTCCGCGCCTACATTTCCCCCGCGCGAAGTTTGCCCCGAACGTTCAAGTTATAGGCGACGACTTGGCGTCGCTTCGTGCCTGAACTAGCGAACGCGAATCCCCGCTGCGCGCATCATCGATTTCGCTTCGCCAATGGTATGTTCGCCGTAGTGAAAAATACTCGCAGCAAGCACGGCGTCGGCGCCGCCTTGAACCACGCCGTCGACCAGATGCTGCAAATTGCCAACGCCGCCTGATGCAATCACCGGAATGCTCACCGCGTCTGCAATCGCGCGCGTTAGCTCCAGATCAAAACCGATTTTTGCGCCATCGCGATCCATGCTGGTGAGCAAAATTTCGCCCGCGCCACGGTCGGCCACTTCGCGCGCCCATTGCACCGCGTCTTTGCCCGTCGGCGTGCGACCGCCATGCACGAACACTTCCCAGCCGTCGCCATTCGCTCGCTTCTTCGCGTCAATCGCGGCAACGACGCACTGCGCGCCATAAAAATGGCTCGCTTCGTTGAATAGGTTTGGCGTATTCACGCCAGCGGTGTTGATGCTCACTTTGTCTGCGCCCGCATTGAGCAACGGGCGCAAATCTTCGGCCGTTTTCACGCCACCGCCAACGGTCAACGGAATGAACACTTGCGAAGCCACGCGCTCGATCAAGTCGTAGAGCAATCCACGCGCTTCGACGCTCGCCGTGATGTCCAAAAAGCACAGCTCGTCCGCACCTTGATCGTTGTAGCGCTTGGCCACTTCGACCGGATCACCCGCATCACGCAAGCCAACGAAATTGACGCCCTTCACAACGCGACCGTCTTTGATATCTAGGCAGGGAATGATTCGTTTGCAGAGCATATTGGGCGGAAGGTGAGCAGTGAGCAGTAGTAGGGTGGGCAACTTGTTGCCCACGTATCGGGCAGGCCGCCAGCGCTACTGCTTCTCAAACAACGATTGCCGCAGCCGCATGAGCATGCGCATGAGCTGGAGAATTTCTGGTGTGAGCGATTGTGACGCTTCGAGCAGACCGAGCTTGGTGGCGAGTTCTAGCTGCGTTTCGACCTGTGCGAGCGCACCGAGTGAGGTGCTGACTTGATCGGCGAAATCATGGTTGTTACCCTGAGCGGCGCCCGACGCAATGCCCGATGGAATAGCGGTCGCGGCAGCTCGCAATTGCATGGAGAAACCGAACTGCTCGTTCGCCGGAAATTTGGCCGTGAGTCGGTATATCGTTTCAGCGAAATCGAGGCTTTTTTGCCAGACGACGAGGTCACGGTGCGATCGAAGTTCACTGCTCACGATGTGATCCTTTATGCCTAACGCAATGCCGCAACGGCGGCGGCGAAATCTAGCGTGCCTTCGTACAACGCACGCCCACACACAACACCCGCAATGCCATCCGCAGCGAACGGTTTAAGTGCCTTGACGTGCTCAACGTTGTGAATGCCGCCCGAGGCGTACACCGGCACGCGCAAAGGCTGCGCGAGGCGAACCGTGGCTTCGATGTTGATGCCAGTGCCCATGCCGTCGCGACCGATGTCGGTGTAGATGATGCCTTCGATGCCGTAGTCTTCGAAACGCTTGCCGAGATCAAGCGCGTCGTGCCCGGAAAGTTTGCTCCAGCCGTCAGTAGCAACCTTGCCGTCTTTGGCGTCGAGGCCAACGATGACGGTGCCCGGAAACGCATTGCAAGCGTCGTGCAGGAAGCCAGGATTTTTTACTGCGGCGGTGCCGATGATGACGTAGTTGATGCCGTCGTCGAGATAGCGCTCGATGATGTCGAGGTCGCGAATGCCGCCGCCGAGTTGCACTTCAATATCGTCGCCCACTTCCGCGAGGATCGACCTGATCGCACCTTCGTTGATCGGCTTGCCCGCGAACGCACCGTTGAGGTCAACAAGATGCAAGCGCGTCGCGCCTTGATCCACCCAATGTCGCGCCATCGCGGCCGGGTCTTCGGAGAACACGGTGACGTTGTCCATATCGCCTTGACGAAGGCGCACGCAATGACCGTCTTTGAGATCAATGGCAGGAATAACTAGCATGGGAATTTTTTTGGAGACGATTGCAACTTATGCGGCGGTTGCATGATGCGCAACGCGCGCCGCGATGTGAAAAAACTAGAACGATCCGTTCCACATAGAAAAATTCTTGAGCACCCGCAAACCCGCGTCGGCGCTCTTTTCAGGATGGAACTGTACCGCAAAAATGTTCGCGCGTGCGACGGCGACGCAGATTGGGTTTGGGTAGTCCGCTACACCCGCGATCACCGCACTATCTTCGGGCACGGCGTAGAAGCCATGCGCGAAATAAAACGCGGTGCCGTCGGCGGTATTGTTGAGGCCTGCCCAACAAGGATGCGCACTCATTGCACCGGGAAAACGCACCGCGTTCCAGCCCATGTGCGGCACTTTTAGCGTGCTACCGTCCGTGTCCAGATGTGGCTTCGGAAAACGCACTACCTTGCCGGGAATCCAGCCTAGCGACGGCGTGCCCACAGCCGCCGGGCCCTCTTCGCTCGTATCGAAAAACATTTGCAAGCCGAGGCACACGCCGAGAAACGGCTTTTCGCGCGACACTTTGTCGAGCACACCACGCAGGCCCGAGGCGTTGAGCGCGACCATGCTCTCAGGCATCGCCGCTTGGCCGGGCAAAACAACGCGGTCAGCGCTTTCGATCTCGTTCACGTCGCTCGTGATGAGCACGCTCTGATCCGGCGCGACGTGCATAAACGCCTTCGCTACCGAGCGAAGATTGCCCATGCCGTAGTCCACAATCGCGATGGTTTTCATAGCTTCGCCAACGAACCCAACGTAGGGCGGGCACTGCCCGCCTGCTGCACGCCGGCGGGCAGTGCCCGCCCTACGCAAGAGACGAAACGCGAGAAACGCGTCACAGCACGCCTTTCGTAGACACCACAATTCCTGCCGCGCGCGCGTCGCGCTCGCAGGCCATGCGCAGCGCGCGCGCGAACGCTTTGAACACGGTTTCGCATTGGTGATGCGCGTTGTCGCCGCGCAGGTTGTCGATGTGCAAACTCACGAGCGCGTGATTCACAAATCCTTGAAAAAATTCGTGCGTGAGGTCGACGTCAAACGTGCCGATCATCGCGCGCGTGAACGGCACATGAAACTCAAGTCCCGGACGCCCGGAAAGATCGATCACCACGCGTGAAAGCGCTTCGTCGAGCGGCACGTACGAATGACCGTAACGATTGATGCCCGCTTTGTCGCCCACAGCCTGCTTGAAGGCCTGCCCAAGCGTGATGCCGATGTCTTCGACCGTGTGGTGCGCGTCGATGTGCAGGTCGCCCTTGGCGTGCACCGTCACGTCCATCATGCCGTGCCGCGCGAGTTGATCCAGCATGTGATCGAGAAACGGCACGCCGGTTTGCAGATCGGCGACGCCAGAGCCGTCGAGATTGATCGCAACGGTAATTTGCGTTTCTTTGGTGTTGCGCTCCATCGTGGCTTGGCGCGCGGTGCGGGAAGTGGTGGCGTTCATAAGCTCTATTGTAGGAGCGGGGGCAGATGTCGGCCACAGGCGCAAAAGTCGTGAGACCCGAGTTTCGTATGCATTGAAAGCACAATACAGCTTTTAGGCGCCAGCGACAGCCGTACGGCGCTTTCAGGTGGTTTTTATCAATTGTCGACTTATTTACAAATTGCGCCGAAACGACCGCAGGCCGGTCGTTCAATGCATAAAGCTGAATACACATCCAATCGCTAGAGAAAAGCGATTCCACTAGTGCGTATGCAGATCACGGTCTGGATTCCCGCCTTCGCGGGAATGACAGCTCGCGACTGAGTGCTCGCCTTTACGCGGCTAGCATCGTCGCCAATTCACCGTTTGAGTGCAGCTCGCGCATGATGTCCGCGCCGCCGACGAATTCTTTGTCGATGTAGAGCTGCGGAATCGTGGGCCATGACGAATAGGCTTTGATGCCTTCGCGAATTTCGTTGTCTTCGAGCACGTTCACGTACGCGAAATCGCCCGCGCCTGCATCAGCAAGCATCTTCACGGCAGATGCGCTAAAGCCACACATCGGCGCTTGCGGCGAGCCCTTCATGAACAGCACCACGCGGTTGGAGCCAACGATCTCGTCGATGGCTTGTTTGAGGGTTTCAGGAAGTGCGCTCATGGGGTCGGGCCTTTGCTTTGAAAATACGGATGGAATGATGCAATTTTAAGGTGTTGTGGAATGACCTTATGAGCAGCGCGGGCGATGCGCCGTTCACCGCTCAATTACAGAATTTCGCGTAGCGCCGCGAGCAACGCATCCATCTCGGGGCCGGTGCCCACGGAAACGCGCAACGTACCCGCCATCAGCGGATGCATCGCGGAAAGATTGCGCACCAGAATGCCACGCGCTTTGAGCGCATCAAACACCGCCGCCGCGTCTGCAAACCGCGCGAGCACAAAGTTCGCAGTCGACGGAAACGGCGTTACGCCCGGCATCGCGGAGAGAGCGGCGAACAGCCGCTCGCGCTCCGCAACCATGAGCTTTGCGTGGCGCTGCAATTCGCCGTAATGGTCGAGCAACACTTCGGCAGCGACTTGCTGCAACACGCCGACGTTAAAAGGGCCGCGCACTTTGTCGATTTCGTTGATCCATTCCGGCGCGCCGAAAATGTAGCCAAGGCGCACGCCCGCGAGGCCGATTTTCGAGAGCGTACGCATCACGAGCACATTCGGAAATTCGTCGAGCCGATCCTTCCACGAACGACCCGCAAAAGGCTCGTACGCTTCGTCGATGATCACGAGACCCGGCGCGGCTTTGATGATCGCTTCGATGGAGGCGTCGGGGTAGACATTGCCGGTCGGATTGTTTGGAAACACCACCCAGACAAGCTTCGGTTGTTCGCGTTTGATCGCGTCGAGCGTCGCGTCGAGGTTCAATGAGAAATCAGCATTGAGCGACACGCCCACGAAGCGCCCGGCGACTGCGAGCGCCGCGTTTTTGAACACCGCGAACGACGGCTCCAACGAGAGCGCCGTGCCACCGCCCGCGAGGATCGCTTGCGACACGAGCGAGATGATTTCGTCGGAACCCGCGCCAAGCAAAATGCCGTGGTGCGCGGCAATGCCCAGCTTCTCGCGCAATTTCGCTTTGAGCTTCGGCGCTGCGGGATCGGGGTAGCGATTGAATGCCGCCTCCGATACTGCCTTCGCCAACGCGGCGCGCATCTCAGGCGCGGCCTCGGGTGAGTCGAGGTGGTTGTCTTCCATCAGCTCGATCTTGATGCCCTTCCACGGTGGCGTAACGGGATACGCGCGCATGGCTTGCACTTCGGGGCGGATGGTTTTTGCGATTACTTCGGAGCGATTCATTGCGTTACCTTTGTCGTTCCCGCGAAGGCGGGAACCCAGACCTAGAATTTATTTTTGCTTAAAACGTTGGCAAGCCTTCGCGCGTCCGGCCTGGATTCCCGCCTTCGCGGGAATGACAATCCGAAGCGCAAATGGATCGCGTAGCGCTAACTATTCGTTACGCATCTCAGCGGCCCGCGCATGAGCCTGCAAGCCTTCCGCATACGCGAGCGTCGCCGCCGCTTTGCCAAGCGTTGCCGCTCCGGCCTTCGACGCGAAAATCAGGCTCGTGCGCTTCTGAAAATCGTAGACGCCCAGCGGCGATGAGAAACGCGCGGATCGCGACGTCGGCAACACGTGGTTCGTGCCCGCGACGTAATCGCCCAGCGATTCGCTGCTGCCGTAACCCATAAACACCGCGCCTGCGTGACGAATCAGCGGCAATAGTTTTTCAGGGTCGGCAACAGAGAGTTCAAGATGCTCCGGCGCGACGCGATTGCTGATTTCGCACGCCTCCTCGAGCGAACGGGTTTTGACAATTGCGCCACGTCCAGCGAGCGACGCGGCGATGATGTCTTTGCGCGGCATCGTGGGCAGCAATTTCGCGATGCTCGCTTGCACTGCCGCAATAAGCGCGTCGGACGGCGTGAGCAAAATCGATTGCGCCACTTCGTCGTGCTCCGCCTGCGAAAACAAATCCATCGCGACCCAATCCGGGTTCGCGTTTTCGTCCGCGATCACCAAAATCTCCGACGGCCCAGCGATCATGTCGATACCTACAATGCCGAAGACGCGCCGTTTCGCCGCCGCGACATACGCGTTGCCTGGCCCCACGATTTTGTCGACTGCGGGCACCGTCGCCGTGCCGAACGCAAGCGCGCCAACCGCCTGAGCGCCGCCGATGGTGAACACGCGATCTACACCCGCCAAATGTGCCGCCGCGAGCACCGTCGAATTTTTCACACCATCCGGCGTCGGCACCACCATGATGATCTCGCGCACACCTGCCACCTTCGCGGGCACAGCGTTCATCAACAGCGACGACGGATACGCCGCCTTGCCGCCGGGCACGTAAAGACCGACGCGATCCAGCGGCGTGATCTGCACGCCAAGCTGCGTCCCGTCGGCCTCGGTGTAGCGCCAGCCCTCGGTGAGCTGACGGCGGTGATACGCCTCGATGCGATCTCGCGCAAGCGTGAGCGCGTCGCGCAACTCGGGCGTGAGCGCATCGAACGCCGCTTTCATTTCTGCCGTCGTCAACTCCAACGCCGCCATGTTCGGCGCGTCCAAGCGATCAAACTTTCGCGTGTAATCCAGCACCGCCGCGTCGCCACGCGCACGCACGTCCGAAAGAATCGCCGCAACCGTCGCGTCCACGCCATCATCCAATGCGCCCGCGTGATGCGTTAATGCATCAAGCGAGGCAAGGAAATCAGTGGCGGTGGAGTTGAGGAGTTTCATAAGTTTGTGGGGCGTTGCCCCGATAATTCAATCGTTAGCGAATTTTCGTAGGGCGGGCACAGCCCGCCGTGTAACTTACGCCGAAGGCAAAACCATTGTTGGCGCTGCGCGAGGCTTGAAGGCGGGCAGTGCCCGCCCTACGCTTTTACGAAATCGTACTCGCACTCGAACAAATCATCCGCGCGCATCAATCGAACGCGCGAAGCTTTCGATGATCGGCATGATGGCGTCGCGTTTGGTTTTTAGTGCGGCTTGATTAACGATGAGTCTTGCAGAAATATCGGCGATTTTTTCGACGGCTTTGAGGTTGTTCGCCTTGAGCGTCGCGCCACTACTCACCACATCCACGATCGCATCAGCGATGCCTACGAGTGGCGCAAGCTCCATCGAACCGTAGAGTTTGATCAAATCCACATGCACGCCTTTTTGCGCGAAGTGCGCGCGCGCGGTGTCGATAAATTTCGTGGCCACGCGCAGGCGGCGACCGCGCTGCACCAGTTGCTCGTAATCCGTAGATTCGCGCACCGCCACCATGAGGCGGCATTTGGCGATATTCAAGTCGAGCGGCTCGTAGAGGCCCGACATGTCGGATTCCATCAGCACGTCTTTGCCGGAAATGCCGATGTCCGCGCCGCCTTGCTGCACGTAAGTCGGCACATCGCTAGCACGCACGAGTAACACGCGCACGTCGTCGCGTTGCGTGGCAAAAATAAGTTTGCGCGACGACTCTGGATCTTCGAGCACGTCAATCCCCGCCGTGCGCAGCAAGGGCCGCGTATCGTCGAGGATACGGCCTTTGGAGAGCGCGAAGGTGATCACGTCGAAATCCGCTCGATGATCGCGCCGAGACCGATCAGTTTGTCTTCGATGTGCTCGTAGCCGCGGTCAAGGTGATAGATGCGATCAATCATCGTTGTACCCGAGGCGCACATGCCTGCGATCACAAGGCTCGCCGATGCGCGAAGATCGGTCGCCATCACATTCGCACCCTTGAGACCTTTCACGCCCTGGACCACCGCCGTGTTGCCTGTGACTTCCACGTTCGCGCCGAGGCGCGACAACTCGGACACATGCATCATGCGGTTCTCGAAAATGTTTTCGGTCATTACCGCCGTACCTTCGGCCACAGCGTTCATCGCCATGAGCTGCGCTTGCATGTCCGTCGGGAACGCCGGATAAGGTGCAGTCTTCACGCTCACCGCCTTGAGCGCGCCTTTGCGTGCGATGGTGATGGAGGTGCCATTGATCGTGATGTCGCAACCCGCGTCACGCAGCTTATCGAGAATCGCTTCCATCGACGAGACGGGCGCATCAAGCAGCGTGATCTCGCCGCCGGCCGCGGCCACAGCGCAGGCGAAAGTGCCCGCTTCGATACGGTCGGGCATTACGCGCCATGTGGCACTGTGCAAGTCTGTCACCCCGGTGATCGTGATGCTGTCGGTGCCCGCGCCTTTGATGTTCGCGCCCATCGCGATCAAGCAATTGGCGAGGTCAACGACTTCGGGTTCGCGTGCTGCATTTTCGATAACGGTCACGCCATCAGCGAGCGTTGCGGCCATCATGATGTTTTCGGTGCCTGTCACCGTGACCATGTCCATCACAATGCGCGCGCCTTTGAGACGCCCGCCGGGGGCGGTGGCATTGATGTAGCCGCCGTCGAGCGTCACCTCCGCGCCCATCGCTTCCAAGCCCTTTAAGTGTTGATCCACCGGCCGTTGACCAATCGCGCAACCGCCGGGCAGCGACACGCGCGCCTCGCCCCAACGCGCAACGAGCGGGCCAAGCACGAGCACCGATGCGCGCATCGTCTTCACCAAATCGTATTCGGCAACCGGCTTCGTTAACGTGCTCGCATCAATCTCCACACGATGCGTTTCGGTACGCGATGCGGTCACGCCCATAAGATTCAGCAGTCGCACAACCGTGCGTGTGTCGTTCAATTGCGGCACGTTGGTGAACGTGACCGGGCCTTTGACCAAAAGCGATGAACACAAAATCGGCAGCGCCGCGTTCTTCGCGCCGGAGACGCGCACTGCGCCGCGCAGCGCGCCGTTTCCCGTGACTTTAAGCTTGTCCATTTTTCGCTGCCCACTGTTCGGGTGAATAGGTTTTCATTGAGAGAGCGTGCACTTCGGCTTTCATGCGATCACCGAGGGCGGCATACACACGCTGATGCTGCTTGATCATCGACAGACCTCGAAACTCTTCGCTCACGATCACGGCGAAGAAATGCTGGCCATCGCCTTCCATTTCGATATGCGTGCAGGGCAACGCCGACGCGATGTAGTTTTTTACGGTGTCCGGAGTAAGCATTACGGCCTCAGTTTGTAACCCGTCGCAAGCATACGCATTGCAACGATAGAGAGTAGAACAACAAAGATTGAAACGACTGCGAGGCTACGCCACGGGCTCACGTCGGCGATACCGAAGAAGCCATAACGAAAGCCGTCGATCATGTAGAAAAACGGATTGAAATGCGACAAACCCTGCCAAAACACCGGCAGCGAGTGAATCGAATAAAACACGCCGGACAAAAACGTGAGCGGCATGATGATGAAGTTTTGAAAGACCGCAAGGTGGTCAAATTTTTCCGACCAAATGCCGGCGATCAAACCCAACGTACCCATGATCGCGCTGCCGCCCGCAGCGAACCCCAACACCCACAAAGGGTGCTGCGGAATGGCCGCTGCTGCGCCGACGAATGGGAAGGTGATGAGCCAAACGCCGAGGCCCACGCAGAGGCCGCGCACCATCGCACCGCCCACATATGCGCAGAAAATTTCGAATGACGTAATGGGCGGCAGCATAATGAAAATAATGCTGCGCATCATCTTCGATTGAATGAGTGATGATGAACTGTTGGCAAACGCGTTTTGCAACACGGCCATCATCACCAGCCCCGGAATCAGAAACGCGGTGTAGCTCACGCGACCGTCGTACACCTTCACGTTCGATTCGAGCACATGCGAAAAGATCAACAGATACAAGAGCGTCGTGACAACCGGCGCGACGACGGTCTGAAATGCAACCTTCCAGAAGCGCAAACACTCTTTGTAGAACAACGCCTTGAAGCCAGGCCCCAACGCCAGCGGCGATGGATTGAAAGCCGCAGCCGATACGGGTGAAGTTTTGCTCATACGGCCTCCTTCGATGTCAAGCGCAAGAACGCCTGTTCAAGGTCGGCTTCGCCGAGCTTCATTTCCTTGATCGTGATGTTTGCTTCGCGAAATGCCGCAAGCAATGTTTCGAGTTCGCTAAAGCCCGCGAGCGTGAAGCCAAACGCGCCTGACGCCTGCACGCTACCACGCGCTTGCCATGCCGTAGGCAACGCATCAGCTGATACTTGCACCGTGATGCCCGCCATGCCGCGCAAAAGGTTTGTCGTCGTATCGAGCGCGACCACTTCGCCGCCTTTGAGCATCGCGACGCGATTGCACAGCGCTTCGGCCTCTTCAAGGTAATGCGTGGTCAAAATAATGGTGTGGCCTTCGCTGTTCAGGCGTTTGATGAACGTCCACAAATTTTGGCGGAGTTCAACGTCCACGCCGGCCGTCGGCTCGTCGAGGACGATCACCGGCGGCTTGTGCACGAGCGCTTGCCCAACGAGCACGCGGCGCTTCATGCCGCCGGACAGGGCGCGCATGTTGGCGTTAGCTTTACTCGTTAAATCGAGGTGGTGCAGGATTTCGTCGATCCACGCGTCGGCCTTGGACACGCCGTAATACTTCGCTTGCAACGCCATGGTTTCGCGCACGGTGAAGAACGGATCGAACACCAACTCTTGTGGCACCACGCCGAGATTGCGTCGCGCATCGCGGTATTCGGTGACGGTATCGAAGCCCATGATTTTCGCGGTGCCGCTGTCGGCGCGCGTGAGCCCGGCGAGGATGCTAATCAGCGTAGTTTTGCCCGCGCCATTTGGACCAAGCAGCGCAAAAAATTCGCCCTGCTCCACACGTAAAGAAACGTGGTTAAGCGCGCGAACGTTCGGGTAGGATTTGCTGACGTCGGTGACTTCGACAGCGGCAACAGAAGACGACACAGACTTCACAAAGGCAACCTCAATGGCAACCCCTGATTTTATGCGTTTTCGGTTGCGGGTTAGCGTAGCAGCCGTAGGGCGGGCACTGCCCGCCGTGCACATACGCCGAAGTCCAACTAATCTAGCGCTTCCCGCGCAGGGTCACGAGGCGGGTAGTGCCCGCCCTACGATTGCCAAGATCGCTCGCGGTCAGAAAAGCGCTTCAATCCCGTAAGCATCCGCCAGCGCCGCGAGTTTGGACGTTAGTCCGACCACTCGGCACTGCGGGCCCGCTTTGCGTTTAAGCGCAGTAATGAGCGCAAGGCCAGCGGAATCGACTTGTGTGACGCCCGACACCTCGATGGTTGCTTTGCCGACGGCGGTCGGCGCAAACGTCTCCCACACGCTGTGGGCGTTCGCAAAGGTGATCGGGCCGGAGAGCTGCATCAGTGCGTTACTTGTTTTTCGCTTGCAATTGCTTGACTAACGCATCAACACCTTGATCGCGGATCACGTTGTTGAACTCTTCGCGATAGTTGGTCACGAGGCTCACGCCCGCGACCACGATGTCGTAGGCCTTCCAGCTGCCGTCCGCGCCTTTTTCCATTGAGTAGTCGATAGGAATGCCTTGGCCGTTGGCTTGATTAACCACCGTTTTCACGATCACGTCGGTGTCGGCAGCTTGCATGCGCAGCGGACGAAAATCAATCGTGTTGTTGCGGAAGTTAGCGAGCGCGCCCGAGTAAGTGCGAACCAACAGCGTTTGGAATTCTTTGGTCAACGCGGCTTGCTGCTCAGGCGAAGCTTTGGCCCAATTGCGCCCCATGGCGAGCTGCGTCATGCGCGCGAAGCTAAAGTTTGGCAGAAGCTTCGTTTCGATAAGGCTTTTGAGTTTGGCTTGATTGCCCAAAATTGCAGGGTCGGCTTTGAGCACGGCGGTGACTTCCGTCGAAACGGACTTCACCAGTGCGTCGGGTGCCGTTTGAGCTTGAACTACGACAGCGCCAGCCAACGTAGCTACACCCGCCAGCGCAATCAACCATTTCGAAAACTTCATTGAATCCAACTTTCTCAAATGTCTTTATTCGTCTTTCGGACGCTTGCCGTCGAGCACCAAGCTCTGCCGACGTTGCAGGTAGGCTGATCGCATAAATGTGTAGCGATCCAGCGCGGCCTGATTCATCAGCGCCTCCGCCGGGAACAACCCGACGCGGGCATCAACGACTCGCGCGCCCATTAACGAGTTGCGCACCGGAACGGATGACAGATTCGAAATCGGGTCAATTTTTCCGTCGGCGTAGCGACCGACGCTATCGCGCACCGTTGACGGCCCGAGGAACGGCACCATCAAGTATGGCCCCGCGCCCAGCCCCCAGTAGCCCAGCGTTTGACCCATGTCTTCATTGCCGCGCTCAATGCCCATCGGCGTCGCGAGGTCAAAAATCCCGCCCAAACCGAACGTGGTGTTCAGGATGACGCGACCAAAGTCGTCGCCGAATTTTTGGCCTTTCAACTGAAACGCGTCACTCACCATCGACTGCGCGTCGGAGGCGTTTTGAAACACGTTGCTGACACCCGCTTTCACGAGATTAGGCACGGCAGCGTCATAGCCCTTCGCAATCGGTTTGAACAGGTAATGATCGAAGGTGTTGTTAAACGAAAAGATGCCGCGATTGATCGGCTCTAGCGGGTCGCCGGGTGCGGCGGCCTTGAACGAGGCGCAGCCGGAGAGGACAAGCGCGCTCGATGCGAGCGCCAGAAACAGCGTGGACTTCAATACGGACTTCATGGCTTGACTCCTGGAGCGGGTACGACGGCGGGTGATACGGGTGATGCAGGCGAGGCCGTTGGCGCGGCTGGCGTGGCTGACGTGGGCGCGGCAGGCGAATCCTGCGCCTTGCTAAACATGAACTGAGAAATCAGCTTCTCGATTTGAACGGCTGACTGGGTTTTCTTGATGCGGTCTTCGTCTTTGAGCATCACGCTATCGCCGCCGGCTTCGAGGCCTACGAACTGCTCACCCAGTAAACCTGACGTAAACACCGCCGCGATGGTGTCGCGGCTAAATTTGTACTGCGAAAAAATTTGCAATCGTGCGACCGCTTCAAAGGTCTGTCCGTCCAATCGAATCGACTCCACGCGCCCGACGACAACGCCCGCACTCTTCACCGCCGCGCGCGGTTTCAGATTGCCGATGTTGTCGAAACGGGCTTCCACCTGATAGCCGCTGCGCTCTTCGTTGGTGGTCAACAAATTGCCAACTTTGAGCGCAAGAAATAGCAACGCACCGAGCCCGATGGCAACAAAAATTCCGACCCAAAGATCAATCGCTTTACGGTTCATAAGGCTCTACGCCCTTCCTAAAAACTGCTGTTCACTACACACTGCTCACCACCCACCGTTCCCGGTCAGTTAAGGCCACCACGGAACATAAACACCGTGAGCACAAAATCGAGCGCCAAAATCGCCAAGGCGGAAGTCACGACCGTGCGGGTCGTTGCGGCCGACACGCCTTCAGCGGTGGGCTGCGCATCATAGCCTTCAAACACGGCGATCAGACTTACCGCGAACGCGAAAACCACGCTTTTGACCACGCCGTTCATCACGTCGTGCTGCCAATCGACCGCCGCCTGCATCTGACCCCAAAACGCGCCGCCGTCAATGCCGATAAGCCGCACGCCTACGAGATACCCGCCGTAAATGCCCATCGTGGAAAACAGCGCAGAAAGCAGCGGCAATGAAATCACACCGCCCCAAAAACGTGGCGACACCACGCGCGCAATCGGATCCACCGCCATCACTTCCATCGCGGAAAGCTGCTCGGTGGTTTTCATCAAACCAATCTCGGCGGTGATCGCCGAACCGGCACGGCTGGCGAACAAGAGCGCCGCAACAACCGGCCCCAACTCGCGCACCAGTGAGAGCGCGACGAGCACGCCCATCGACTCCGTTGCGCCGAAGCGCACCAGCGTTTCGTAGCCTTGCAGCGCGAGCACCATGCCGATGAACAAGCCGCTCATCAATACGATGATCAGCGAGAGCACGCCCGCTTGATAAATCTCTTTGAGGATCAGCTGCGGCCGCATGAACGACGCGGGACTCTGGCGAATGAGCGCCATAAAAAATCGCGCGCCGAAACCCGCGCGCGCCGTCGCGTTGATCACCGTCGCGCCAAGGCTCGACAGCACGCGTGTCACCGCGTTCAACGCCGGCTTCAAGCGAAATCCTCAGCGAGCGTTTTGCTGCTCGGATAGTGGAAGCGCACGGGGCCGTCGGGCTCGCCGTCAACGAACTGGCGCACGAACGGATCGGTGCTCGCTTTGATCGAAGCGACATCGCCCTGCGCCACGACGCGGCCCTCGGAGATGAAATAAATGTAGTCCACGATCTTCAAAGATTCGGCGATGTCGTGCGTCACCAAAATGGAGGTCATGCCGAGCGCGTCGTTCAGGCGGCGAATAAGCTGGCCAACCACAGAGAGCGAAATCGGATCAAGCCCCGCAAAAGGTTCGTCGTAAAGCGCGATCTGCGGATCAAGCGCAATCGTGCGCGCGAGCGCCACGCGACGCGCCATGCCGCCGGAAAGCTCGCTCGGCTTGAGTTGCGCCGTGCCTCGAAGGCCGACAGCGTTTAGCTTCATCATCACCAAATCGTGAATGATGTCGTCGGGCAATTCGGTGTGTTCGTGCATCGGGAACGCGATGTTGTCGAACACCGTCATGTCGGTGAACAACGCGCCGAACTGAAACAGCATGCCCAGCCGACGACGATGCGCAAACATCTGCTCGGTATCCATCGTCGCGACCGATTGGCCACCGACGAGCACCTCGCCGCTGCTAGCGCGAATCTGGCCGCACAAAAGCCGCAAAATCGTCGTCTTGCCGCAGCCCGAACCGCCCATCACTGCGACGAGCTTGCCCTTGGGCACAGTGAGCGTCACGCCCGACAGGATTTGTCGGTCGCGTGTGTACCCGAAGCTCACATCTTTAAGCTCGACAAGGGGTTCGCAAGATTCGCTCAATTCCCGGTTCGGGGGCGAAGCGGCGGGTGAAGAAAAAGCATTGGCCGCAGTCATGAATCGCATTGTATCGGTGAGCCGAAATCGGGTAACAGCTTTTTGCCTCCTGCGACTGCCTGGCGGTCGTTTGATGCGATTTTTATTATTTGTTGACTACGTGCTAAATAGGGCTGCATGCGCCGCTGGGCGGTCGTTGGGGTTGTTTAGTTGTGGTCGATGTTTTGGCGTAGGGTGGGCAACTTGTTGCCCACGCGGAAGGCGGTGGGCGCAGCGTCCGCGCGTGGGAATAGCGCAAATAGCTACATAATGATCCGCAGCAGTTTCTTATGTTGGAAAAGTTGAATATTTGTGGTTAGTGTCATGAATCCAAGTAAACGATACCTAGCCGCACTGGCCCACAATCTTGATCAACTGCAGCGTGCTCAGTTGGCTTGGATCTGCACCCGGGGCTTCTCCGCAGCTGGGTCGCCAAAACATCTCTTCGCTAAGGTATGCCTCAACGCGCTATTTAATGACTACATCTCGAAGTGTGCAAAAGTCTTTGAACTTGGTGGACGGCCCGCCTCAATTTGGTACATCGAACGGACAGACCCGACCACGCTGGTCGAAGCGCTTCAAGGCGGCGCGGCCTCGTTAGAGCGAATGCGAAACATCGCCAAGCGCATTAAGCACCTACGAGACAAGGACTTGATGCACATAGACGAGTCAGGTGTGCTTGATCGGGAACGAGTGTGGCAGGAGGCGGCCGTTGAGGCCCGGGAGCTTCAATTTGTCGTGAAAGAAGCAATGGTCGCGCTGCGACGCATCGTCGACCACTACAGAGTCGATGTGCCGGAGCTTCCGCGCCAATTTAATGGTCCGCGAGCCCGAGCCATCGCCAAGCACCTTTATGCATACCTACGTTGAAACGAACGATTTTTAGATACGCAACACGAAAACAAGCGCTCCCGCTACGTAGTTCGTAGGGTGCGGTTCACCGCACCATCCGCCTGTGGCTCGTATCAATTTGCGGTGGGTTGAAACCCACCCTACATTTCCCACGAATGTGGCGGCGCTGGTTTGCGGCGTGCGACGCTCGCGTGATCGTGGCTATGTTTGTGCTTACTTTTTACAAACAGCTTTTTCGGTCTAACGACCAGCGGGCGGTCGTTTCGTTGAGTTTTGCTAATTTATCGACAATTGATTGGAAATGGCTGCAACCGCCGCCCGTCGGTCGGTGGCGCGTAAAAGCTGTTACTCAGCTAACCCTTCATCGTCTCCGCCAGCGCGTAAAGCTCGTCGCGGCTTTCGCCTGTGAGTTTTGCGGCTAGTTTGGCGGCTTTCGCGGGCGGTAGTTCTTGTAGCAGCGCTTTAAGCAGGCTGCGGGCGTCTAGGCTGGTGGCGCGTTGGGCTTGAGGTGCACCTTCGACGACGATGACGAATTCGCCGCGCATGCGTTCGGCGTTGGCCTCCATCCACGTTGCGAGTTCGCCCGCGGTGGTTGCGCTAATCGTCTCAAACTTCTTGGTGAGCTCGCGGCCGATAACGATGCGGCGCTCCGCTGGAAGCGATTTGGCGAGGATCGGCAACGTTTTTTCCACGCGGTGTGGCGACTCGAAAAAGACCGTGGTTTCGGTGCGAGCCGCGATGGCGTCGGCGAATGTCGCGAGTTCGCCGTTCGAGGTAGGCGCGAAACCGAGGAACGTGAAAGCGGTCGATTCGAGTCCTGCGGCGGAGAGCACTGCGGTGACGGCGCTGGCACCAGGCACCGGAAAAATCTGAAAACCGGCTTCGCGCACCGCCGCAACGAGCCGCGCACCGGGGTCAGAAATGGCTGGCGTGCCGGCGTCGCTGACGTAGGCGACGGCTTCGCCGCGTGCAATTCGAGCGACGACCGCTTCGGCGGCGGTGCGTTCGTTGTGCTCGCGTACAGAGTACAAATCGGGCGGCGCGATGTCCAAATGACGCAGCAGATCGCGCGTCATGCGCGTGTCTTCGCAGGCGATACTGGGCACGGTTTTGAGCACATGCAGCGCGCGAAGGGTGATGTCGCGCAAGTTCCCCAGCGGCGTGGCCACTACATACAATCCAGCCTGAATTTCTAAGTCTTCACTCATCTCGCTCGTGTCCAAAAAATGTGTCGTTTAATTCTGAGTCGTTCGCTGCGAGCCATGAAGCCCCCGTTTTCGCTGTGGGTCGTCGCGTTACTTGCGTTGCTGTCCGGCGCGGCCAGCGCGCAGTCGGGCGAGCGTCGTGAGCGCGTCATCGCTAGCGAGAGCCCGGCGCGCACTGTAGCGCAAACCGTCGCTGCGACCGATGCGTCCAACGCGCGGCTACGCGTGGTGTTGTTGTTGCCGCTCGATAACGCGTTGTTGAAGCGCGCTGCAGTAACCGTGCGTGACGGCGCGAATGTAGTGTTCGCGACGCGCAAAAACGAAGTGATCGTGAGCGAATGCGCGTACGGTGCTAGTGGCGGCAGCGGTGCAGAGAGCGTGGTGGCGGCGTATGAACGCTGCGTGGACGCACGCACCGATTGGGTGATTGGGCCGCTGGGGCGCGCCGACGTGACGGCGCTGGCGCTCGCAAAATTGGCGGTGGCACGGCCGACGTTGATGCTCTCTTCGCTGGGCACAGTGCCGCCGAACACGATGGCAGTGCTGGCACCGGACTTGGAATCCGAAGGCGAGGCAATTGCGCAGCAAGCGATGAGCGACGCATGCCGCACGCCGATGTTAGTGGAGGGCAGCGGTGCGTTATCGGCCCGCGTGGCGGTGGCGGTAGCGAGTTTTTGGCGCGACCAAAACGCGATCAAACTGCGACAAGCGACGCTGGGTGATCGCGGCAGTTGGCGCAAAGCGGCAGACGGCTGGCGGCGCGACAACGTGGATTGCGTGATCTTCGCAGGCGCTGGCCCGGTGCTGAGCGAGTTGCGCCCGTATCTGCGCGGCATGAGCATTTACATGACCAGCGCGAGCTACGAGGTTGCGCCGGATCGCACCACCGATTGGACCGGCTTGCGCATTGCCGATGCGCCGTGGTTAGTCGACGCTGAACGCGAGGAATTTGTATCGTACGCACCCACCGAAAAGCTCTCGCCAACACTCGCGCGCTTGTACGCGTTGGGCGTGGATGCCGCGCGCTTGGTAAGTGCCGCAGCGCGTGACGCGTTGCCGCGTTCTTTCGACGGGGCAATTGGCCAGCTCACACTGAAAGACGGTCAGTATCGTCGGCAGCCGATGGTCGGCGAATTTCGTGATCGCGTGCTCGTGAAGCTCGGGCAGTAAAAAGCGTGACGACCGCCGGAGAACGTTACGAGCGCGACGCGGAGGCGCTTTTGTGCAAGGCGGGGCTCACGGTTGTGGCGCGCAATTGGTCGTGCCGCATGGGCGAGATTGATCTCATCATGAAGGACGGCGCGACGCTTGTGTTCGTGGAGGTACGGCAACGGGGCAGCGCGAGCTTCGGCGGCGCGGGCGCGAGCATTGGCCGACAAAAACGCGAGCGCATTGAGCGCGCCGTCGGAATGTATTTAAGTGCGCTGCCGACAACGCCCGCATGCCGTGTGGACGCGGTATTGTTTGAGGGCGGTAAAAAGCCGGAGTGGCTTAAGAATATTTTTGCGGATTAGCGTAAATACGTGGGCCTCTGCGCCGTTTGCCCTGAGCGTAGCGAAGGGTTCGATGCACAATCAAACTCTTCGCTACGCTGAGGGCGAACGGATTCAGTAATCGAGAAAATCGCAATGCCGGAATCTTTCACCGACGAATTTGATGAACCCACAGACAACGCGATGGTAAGCGGCATTCGTAAACATTTCGAGGACGCCGCAGAAAATTTCGCCACGGCTGCGGCGTCGCTGGCACCGGTCATTGAAGACGCTGCCGGGCGCATCGTGAACGCATTCATGGCGAACCATCGTGTGTTCACGTGTGGCAACGGCGGTTCGGCTTCCGACGCAGAGCACTTGGCGGCGGAGTTGGTCGGTCGCTTGGAGCGTGATCGGCCTGCGCTGCCTGCTTTTGCGCTCTCGGCCAACAGTAGCGTGCTAACCGCTGTGGCCAATGATTACGGTTATCAAGATGTGTTCGCGAGACAGGTGCGCGCGCATGGTGGTGCGGGTGACGTGTTGATCGCGATTTCTTGCAGCGGTAATTCAACCAACGTGGTCGAGGCCGTGGCCGCCGCGCATGAGCGCGAAATGCATGTGATCGCGCTTTCGGGAGCCGACCCAGGCAAGCTCGGGGAACAACTCTCGTCACAAGACTGTCTCATTTCAGTGCCTGCAACCCGCATAATGCGCGTTCAGGAGCTTCATCGCGTGTGCATTCATGCATTGTGCGATGCCGTTGATCGAATTTTGTTGGGAGAGTAGCGATGAAAAAAAATGTGAAACTGATGTTGTCCGCCATTGCGGTGGCGGCCGTTGCAAACATGTTGTCCGGCTGCGCAGCGGTGGTTGTGGGCGGCGCGGTCGCTGCCGTGGCTGTCTCGGAAGATAGGCGTAGCAGCGGCGTTTTCATTGATGACGAAAATATCGAAAACCGCGCGCTCGTGAAAGTAAAGTCACGCTTCGGCAGCCAAGTGCACGTAAACATCACAAGCTATAACCGGCATGTGCTCATCAGCGGCGAAGCTGCCTCCGAAGCGGTCAAGCAAGGGGTTGAAGCGGAAGTGATGGCCGTTGGCGGCATCAAACGCGTGTTTAATGAGATGACAGTTGGCGAGTCGCGTGGCGTCATGTCCATCGCTAACGACACACGTCTGACGACCTTGGTGAAAACGCGATTCCTTGAGGCGAATCGGTTCCAACCAAATCACGTAAAAGTCGTCACCGAGGGTGGCGCGGTCTATCTGATGGGCATTGTTAAGCGAAGCGAGGCTGAATCGGCCAGCCAACTGGCGAGTACGACCAGTGGCGTTTCGCGCGTCGTTCGGTTGTTTGAGTACCTCGACTAAAATCCTTGATCTGCGCTGGCGCATTTCGCGCCGGCAGCGCCGCTCGACGACGAGATCCTCAGGAACCTGACATGACACAAGCTGCTGCCGATCGCGAGGTCGATGCCCGAGGGCTCAATTGCCCGCTTCCCATTTTGCGCACGAAGAAAGCGCTCAATGACATGAAAACCGGGGAAGTGCTTCGCGTGATCGCCACCGATCCGGCTTCGCAGCGCGACTTTCAGGCGTTCGCGCGACAAACGGGAAACGCGCTGGTCGACCAAAGCGCAGCCAACGGCGAGTTTATTTTCTTACTGCGTCGCAAGTAGCTTAGCTCGCCGCGTGGTTTAGCGGGCGCATTCGACCAGATCGACAAACGCCACTAGCCGAAAAATTACGGACGCAGAATCTTAAGTATTGCGGCCTCGACCGACGGGTCGTTCGCTTCAAGTTTGAGCGACTGACGCAATGCCGGGAGCGCAGCTCGCCCAGCGCCGTTTTGGAATTGCGCTAGGCCGAGACACTGCCACGCCTGAGCATTGGCTGGTTGATCGTCCGCCCAACGCTGGCAGACACTTTGCGATGCGGCATAGTTTCCGGTTCGACGCGCAGTTTCGGTTTGGCGGATGTAGCCCTCTATTCGCACACGCCGTTGGTTCGCGTCTGCCGACAGACGCGCAATGGCTACCTCCGACTCGGACGCGGCGCGCACAGGCGTCGGCACTGAAGCCGATGACGCGGTAGCCGCACGAGTCGGCGAAGTCGCAGCAGCCACGGGTGTAGTGGGCGCCGGTTCTTCTCCGGCGGTTTTCTTTGAAACGGCTGCCACGATCTCCGAAGCCTGCTTTTCACCCGCAGACCAAAGGCCAGCGATGCTGCTGGTCCAAGATTGCGTCAGCGACTTCACGTTTGGTTGTACTGTTTTGAAGTCGTCGCGCCAAGCAGAAGCGAGCACGCTGATGGCCGCCAACATGATGAACAACGCCGTGACGACTGCTGGCACCGAGGTCGGCCTCCCCATGATGACGGCATCTCCGCCCGCGTCCCAGTCCGTTTCGCTGTCGCGCGCCTTTTGCATCTGGTCACGAAAGCGAAAAACGGCCACAGGTAAAAATCCTGCGGCGGCGCCCACCCACGCGACACGCCATGCGCGTGTCCACGCCAATTGAGCTGCTGTGGGCTGAACGTGGTCAGAAGGGCGCGACGCGCCCGTCACCACCACCATCCCAAACAGCCATTTTCCAAGCGTTGTTCGGTATCTTGCGTAAAGCGCCGATTCGATGGGCACGCAGGCCAGCACGGCCAGCGTAGGCAAGATTAGGGGTGATCGGAGCGCCAACCACGCACTCGCGGCGGCGGGGAATATGCTTTCGGCCAATGCAAGGGCAGCGAAGAGGATCAACGCTACCAGCGCGTAATCGAAGAGCCGGGCGGCGAATCGGCGCCACGCGCCAGTGGCGGTGACGTACCCCGCCGCACTACGCGTAAGCTCCATCAACCGAAGCTTGAAAATCCACGCGGTGTCGTGCTGTGGGGGCGGGTTGCCCAAAAATATAGACCCTTCGCGCCGCCATTTGATTACGGCGAGTCGCGACAAGCTTGCCGCAGAAACCGGCACCTCCCGCGACTGGCTAATCCAAAGCGCGGCAAGAACAACCACCGCCGCGACAGCGACGGCCGCACTCAACGCCACGAAAAAAGGGAGATCGGGCGTCGATGAAAACGGACGAGCAATTGCCACCCAAAGAATCAGCCACGAGACCAGCGCCGCAAGCCAAACCGCAGGCGAAGCCCATGCCACCGCTTCGGGCAACGGGTCGGCGAGCGCGTCAACGCCGGGCAAAAATTTGGGCGCATTCCCAACGACGCTAAGTCGCGAGGATTCCATCGCAGCGTCACCGACACGATCTGGCGACGGTGCCTCGCCCGTCGTGTCACGCGAACCACCCACGGGCAAACGCCACGGCCCGGAGCCCACACCCGGGCTCAGCGCGGCGTCATAATCTTTGCGCCGAATCGGGTCGACCAGAATTGCTGCGGCGAGTGCCGCGAAACGGACAGCCTCTTCGGTGTCGCCCGAGGCGTCCCGAGGTACGGCCCAGAATCGCCGTAGGACAGAGCGCAACGACGCCTGAATCCTGTCGGTGGGACTCGTCGGGTTAACTTCCAGCGCTTCGTAAATGCTGCTGCTGCGCATGACATTCGAATGATTTTCGTTGCCGTGATGATACCCGCACCGACGGCAGGCGATTCGCAGCCGTTGTACAAAAAACAAACGGCCCCGAAGGGCCGTTGTTTTCTCGCGCGAACCGGCGATTAAGCGCCGGTTGGCTGACGTGACGTGAGCTTTTCGCGAATACGCGCCGACTTGCCCGAACGATCACGGAGGTAGTACAACTTGGCGCGACGCACTGCGCCGCGACGCTTCACTTCAATCGAAGCGATCAGCGTGGAGTACATCTGGAATGTACGCTCGACGCCCTCGCCATTGGAAATTTTACGGACGATAAACGAGCTGTTGAGGCCCTTGTTACGCTTGGCGATAACGGTGCCTTCGTAAGCCTGAACACGCTTGCGCTCGCCTTCGACCACGTTTACGTTCACGATGATGGTGTCGCCCGGCGCGAACGCGGGGATCGTCTTGTTAAGACGGGCCATCTCTTCTTGCTCGAGCTGAGCAATCAAAAACTTTGACATTTTTTGTTCCTTGTTTTGGTGTTTTCAGAGTCTGAGCGGTGTGCGATTCCGGAGGCCACAGGTGGCTCCAAATCTATGTCTAGGACACCTAAGCGACCAGACATTCAACACACATCAGTTCCGTATGAACCGGCTTGATCCCAACATTTCTGTTAGAACAAATCGTATTCTTTTAGGAATTCGGTAGTAAGCCTATGATTTTAACTCGTTTTTCGCCGGATTGTCGAACTCGACAGTAGAGTCGATCATTGCCTGCTCTTCGAGTGTCAAATTTGCGTTGAGCAATAAGTCAGGACGTCGCTTCCACGTGCGAATTAAGGCTTCGCGGCGACGCCATTGGTCAATTGCCGCATGATCGCCTTTGACCAGTTCGGATGGAATGTTCTCACCCGACGCGGTCGGAGCGACGGCATATTGCGGCCAGTCGAGCCGTCCGTTGGAAAATGACTCGAACGTCGCAGATTCATCGTCCCCCAAAGCGCCGGGGATCAGACGCACGCAGCTGTCGATGACCACCGCCGCCGGCAGTTCGCCACCAGACAACACGTAATCACCAATCGACACGATGGCGTCCACGTTTTCGTCAATCCAGCGCTGGTCAATGCCTTCGTAGCGTCCGGCGACGAAGGTTAGGTGTTTGCAATCGGCGAATTCGCGGACGCGCGATTGGCCAAGCGTTGCGCCGTCGGGGCTCATAAAAACAACCGTCGACTTTTCGCCGTGCCACGCCCGGGCTGCGGCAAGCGCCGCGTCAAGCGGGGCCGACATGAGCACCATGCCGGGCCCGCCAGCTGCGGGCCGTGCGTCAATCGATTTTCGTGCGTCTGTTGCGAAGTCATGCAACGGAAAACCTTGCCACCGCCACAATCCAAGCTCGCGAGCACGACCGGTGACGCCGTATTTCAGCGCGTTTTCAACCAGTTCAGGAAATGCCGCGATCACGGAGATCGACAACATGATTAGTCGAGGCCTTCCCAGTCCACATCAACCCGACGCGCAGCAAGATCAACCGAGCGAATGATCGCGTCAACAAAGGGAATCAGCTCATCGCCGGTTGCGGCTTTCGGATCGCTCTCAGGGCGTTTGACGCGCAAAATCGGGTGGGCACCAGACTCGAAAATTTCAGTGATTTCGCCAAACACGCGTTCCCCATTGGTGCACGCCAAACCAATCAGGTCAATCCAGTAATACTCACCGTCCGGCAGCGGCGCAAATAGACCGCGGTCGACCGAGATTTCTTTATTGGTGAGTTTTGCCGCAGCTTCTGGCGAATCGATGCCAACAATCTGCGCGACGATACTTTCGCCATGCCGACGCGATTTGTTGACTGTGTAGACCGTGTTACCGATCGTCACTTCACGCGCTTTGAGCAGCGTCTGTGCGTCTTGCGAGTAAGGATACCAATGCAACGCTCCGGTCAACCCGTATGGGCGACCCACTTTGGCCAGCGCAATGAATGTCGGTGATGCGGCAGCCTGAGGCGACGCCGCCGCTTTAGCGGGCGGGGTATCTGAGGCTGAAGCCGACGAGTTGGCGGTTTTCATATCGCTGTCGGTGACGACAGCAAATTGCGCGCCGCCACGCGAGCAAAGGACTTAAGCGGCCGGAGCAGCGGCAGAAGCTTTTGCCAGACCTTTCGCGAGACGCGAAACGGTATCCGACATTTGCGCGCCCTTGCTCGTCCAGTGCGTCAAGCGCGCCTGAGCGATACGCACGTTTTCGGCGCCTTCTTTGCCGACTGGGTTGTAGAAACCCAAGCGCTCGATGTAGCGGCCGTCACGGCGATTGCGCGAGTCAGCAACAACGATATTGAAGAAAGGCGAACCCTTAGAACCACCGCGAGAAAGACGAATAACAACCATGACAGTATTTTGTAGCCGAGAATTTGGTTAGCCGATGATTATAGCGCGATTTCTTGCATTGCGATAGTTAGGGCCGGAGCAAGAACAGTAAAAGTGAAAAGTGTTGCTCGACTTTTACAAAAATACCGCTCCGAGCGCCGCCCAGCGGTCGTTGCGAGCAAAAAGTTATTGATCAAACGTCGAAACAAGCTAAGCCGCGGCGACGCTAGCGCCCACTAACACGCGCAGCTCGGGAAAACATGAACCGCAGTTTGTTCCGCATTTTTTAGCAGTCTGAAGCGCGTTCAGGCGTTCCACCGGATTGCCAAGAGCGGAAGCGCAAAACTCAACAATTTCCCGCTCCGGCACATTAAAGCAGTTGCACACGACTTTACCGCGTGCGACGAATCCTCCGGGTGCTGCCGCGCTTCCGGCGAGTAAGCGCTGACGTAACTCCAGCACCGACGTGCCCGACAAAAAGTAGTCGCGCATCCAAGTCTCCGCCGCCAAATCGCCCGCCAGACGCGCGCCGACCAGTCGCCCATCTTCCACCCGCACCCGGCGGCTCAGATTCCGGCGAGCGTCGTCGTAGGCCAGCGTGCTCACACCCACCAATCCCAAGACACGGTCAATCTGCATCAATGTCGCGACGTCCGGCGCAGTCTCAGCCGCCAAACGAAGCACTACGCCGGGGCGCTCCGCGCCAATCAAGGTAGCGCTGGCGAACATACTGCCAGCACTGGCCGACATCGTTTGCGCAACTTCACGTAGCTCGTCGCAGACCGCCACCGGGTCGCGCCCACTTTCAGCCTTATCAGCATTCGCAACATAGGCAAACGCCACCATCATCCACGGCAAAACGGCGCGCTCGACGCGAACGGCTGTGTGCTTAAGCTCAGGCTGTTTCGAAACGGGATCAAAACTACCAATCGTCAGTGCGTTCACACCATGCGAACCCGCCGCAGCGAGCGTCAACCGCCCCCAATGCATTGGCAAGTAACACTGTCCTGAGCGCACGTCGTCGCTGCCTGCTAGACGTACCAACAGGTCGCCGCGACGCGACGAGACTTTCACCACCTCGCCTGCGACCAAACCGCGTCGCGCCAGATCATTGCTATTCATCGTGAACATCGGCTCAGGCTCGTGGCCATAAAGCTGCGGCACGCGCCCGGTTCGGCTCATGCCATGCCATTGATCGCGCAACCGCCCCGTTGTGAGGGCTAGCGGATAGCGCGCGTCTACGGGCTCTGCAACAGGTTTGTACGGCGTCACGCGAAACTGCGCTTTTCCAGTTGCAGTCGGGAAAATGCCGTCACCGTAGAGCCGCGCCGAGCCCGCCGTTGCGCCTGCGGGAAACGGCCATTGCTGCGGGCCGGTGGCGTCGAGCACTTCGTAACTCAGCCCGGTGATGTCCAAGTCTCGCCCACGTGTTGTCTGGACATGTTCGTTGAAAATTTCTTCTGGCGATTCATATGGAAACAACGTTTCGCTGCGCCCAAGCTTTCGCTCAAGCCGACGCGCAAATTCAACGACGATTTCCCAATCATGCCGCGCGAGTCCGGGAGGTGGCAGCACACCGTTGACGTGCGTAATGCGGCGCTCGGAATTGGTCACGGTGCCGTGCTTTTCGCCCCATGTGCTTGCCGGTAACAAAACGTCCGCCAGCTTCGCGGTTTCGGTGGTGGCGAACGCCTCTTGCACGATCACGCACTCCGCCTGCGAAAACGCATCGGCAACCGAACGCAAGTCGGGCATCGATTGCGCAGGATTAGTGCACGCAATCCAGAGCAGTTTTATGTCGCCTCGACGCACTGCATCAAACATTTCCACGGCCGATTTGCCGGGCACCGCAGGCAGCGAGGGCACGCCCCACAGCGCAGCCACTTCCGCGCGATGGTCGGCATTGACTACTTCGCGATGGCCCGGCAACAAATTGGCCAGCCCGCCCACTTCACGCCCGCCCATCGCGTTCGGTTGGCCCGTCAACGAGAACGGACCCGCCCCCGGTTTGCCGATCTGCGCCGTTGCGAGATGCAAATTGATGAGCGCCGCATTTTTATCGGTGCCCGAGGATGATTGATTCAAGCCTTGGCAATACAACGAGAGCGTAGCTTTGGATGCTTTCCACCACGATGCAAATTCAACAATTTGCGCTTCGCTCACACCACAAATACGCGCAGCCCAAGCCGGGGAGCATTCACGCACGGCGAGTTTTAATGCCGCAAAACCTTCAGTATGCGCAGCGATGTAGGCCGAGTCAGTCGCGTCTTCCCACAACAACCAATGCAACACCGCGTTAAACAACGCCACGTCGGTCCCGGGAAGAATCGGCAGATGCATGTCCGCTGCGCGCGCAGTCTCAGTGCGGCGTGGATCAATGCACACCACTTTGAGCGAGGGATTCTTAGCCTTGGCGTCTTCAAGGCGACGATAGAGAATCGGGTGTGCCCACGCGGCGTTGCTACCAGCAATGACCACCAATTCCGCATGGTTCAAATCGTCGTAACACGCAGGCGGCGCGTCGGCACCGAGGGTAGCTTTGTAACCAGCCACTGCAGACGACATGCACAGCCGCGAGTTGGTGTCGACGTTGTTGGTACCAATCAAGCCTTTGACCAGCTTGTTAAACACGTAGTAATCCTCGGTCAGCAGCTGGCCAGAGATGTAAAAACCTACGCTGTCGGGGCCGTGCGCGGCAATCGTCGACGCAAATTTTTCAACCAAAGCGTCTAATGCAACATCCCAACTCACGCGCGTACGTTGCTCGTCGCGAGACACACGCATTTCCGGGTGCAGCGCGCGACCGTAAGGCGTGGTCGTCAGATGCAGCGTGCTGCCCTTGGTACACAGGCGACCGAAGTTAGCCGGATGCTCCGGATCGCCACGCACGGCGGTGATGCGCTTGCCGTCCGTCGTTGCCAATACGCCGCAGCCAACACCGCAGTACGGGCAGGTTGTTTTGACTTCCTTCATGCCCAGCCCGGGCGCATCATCAATCGTTCGCACCGACGGCCCCCTCGGCTATGAAAGATCAACGAATACATCTCCGTTGTCCACTTTCACGGTAAAGCGCTTGGTGCAGCCCACGTCGGGCGCGACCGCCTCTCCGCTCCTCAATTCAATCGACCAGTTGTGCAACGGGCAGGCTACGCGCTCGCCAAACACGATGCCCTGCGACAGCGGGCCGCCTTTGTGCGGGCATTTATCAAGTAACGCGAACACCACGTTCTCCGAATTTCTGAACACGGCCACGTTACCGCCTTCGCTTTCGCTGCGCTCAACCACGCGTGCGCCTAGCACCGGAATCTCATCAAATTTGCACACGTAAAACCATGCGGGATTCTTGTCGTTCCCGCGAAGGCGGGAACCTAGACCGTCCGCCGTGGTGAGTCCAGCAACCGATAACGAAGCGTTGCCGCTCACAGTCTGGATTCCCGCCTTCGCGGGAATGACAGAGAAAGTGGTGCTCATACGGCCTCCTTCATGGCCGCCGTAGCCACGGCCTTAATCGGAATGAACTGACGCGTGTCCACACGCGCTTTATCAAACTCCGCCCACGGATCAGGCTCGCCATCGAGCGCGAATTGCAAACGCTCCCAGAGCGCTTGGCGATTGGCCGCATCTTCGATCACTTTTTGCTTCACGTAATCAAGACCCACGCGCGCAAGATAGTGCACCGTGCGCTCAAGATACCAGCCCTCTTCGCGGTAGAGCTGCATGAAGGCGCCGGTGTATACGAGTACCTCTTCTGCTGATTTCACCTTCACGAAGAACTGCGCAACTTCGGTTTTGATGCCGCCGTTACCACCAACGTAAAGCTCCCAGCCAGAATCAACGCCGATCACACCCACGTCCTTAATACCGGCTTCCGCACAATTTCGCGGACAACCGCTCACCGCAAATTTCACCTTGTGCGGCGCATACATGCGCCACATCGCGCGCTCTAGATCCTTGCCCATTTGCGTGGAGTCTTGCGTGCCAAATCGACACCATTCCGAGCCCACACAGGTTTTCACGGTACGCAGCGCTTTGGCATACGCGTGGCCCGACACCATGCCGATGTCTTTCCACACAGCGGGCAAGTCTTCTTTCTTTACGCCCAGCAAATCGATGCGCTGGCCGCCGGTCACTTTCACCGTGGGGATTTTGTATTTGTCGACGGCGTCCGCAATGCGACGAAGCTCGCTTGACGTCGTCTCGCCGCCCCACATGCGTGGGATCACGCTAAAGGTGCCATCTTTCTGAATATTGGCGTGCGCACGTTCGTTGATGTAGCGCGACTGAGGATCATCCAGCGCATCCTTCGGCCACGTCGAGATCAAATAATAGTTAATCGCCGGGCGGCAAGAAGTACAGCCATTTGGCGTGCGCCACTGCATGAATTTCATCGTCTCCGGCACCGACAACAATTTCTGCGCCTTTATCGCGTCGCGCACTTCTTGATGCGTGTGATCGGTGCATGCGCACATCGGTTTGGTCTTGGGCGTGGCGCTGTAATCGCCACCCGCTGTGAACATCAACAATTGCTCGACCAAACCCGTGCACGAACCACATGACGAGGACGCCTTGGTGTGTTTGCGTACTTCGTCGAGCGTAAACAACCCTTTGTCCTTAATCGCTTTGGTGATAGTGCCTTTGCATACGCCATTGCAACCACAGACCTCGTCGCTGTCTTTCATCGAGGCCGCGCGCGTGTTGCCTTCATGCCCGACGTCACCAATGTTCGATTCACCAAACATCAGTTGATCGCGAATTTCGGCAACGTTTTTGCCTTCGCGAAGCAATTTGAAATACCACGAACCATCCACCGTGTCGCCGTAAAGGCACGCGCCCACGAGCTTGTCGTCTTTGATCACCAGCCGTTTGTATACACCACCCATCGGGTCCGAAAGCACGATGTCTTCCGTGTCTTCTCCGCCCTGAAAATTGCCCGCACTGAACAAATCAACGCCCGTCACTTTGAGCTTGGTCGAAGTCACCGAACCCACGTAACGGCCAATGCCATATTCGGCTAAGTGGTTGGCGCAGACTTTCGCCATTTCAAACAGTGGCGCAACCAAGCCATAAGCCGTGCCACGGTGGTTTACGCATTCGCCGACGGAATAAATGCGTGGATCGGTCAGCGTTTGCATCGTGTCGTTCACGATGATGCCGCCGGGTCGCGCGCTCACTTGCAAGCCGGATTTTTCTGCGAGCGAAGTGTTGGGCCGAATGCCCACGGCCATCACCACCAAATCGGCCGGAATTTGTTCGCCCGTTTTGAAGCGAAGCGCCGCAACGCGGCCCGACTCGCCTGCGATCAACGCTTCGGTCTGGCCTTGCATTTTGAATTCAATGCCCTTTGCCTCGAGCGAGGCTTGCAACAGTTTGCCTGCCTTTTCGTCCAACTGGCGCTCCATGAGCCAAGGCATGACGTGCACCACGGTGACATCCATGCCGCGAAGCTTCAATCCGTTGGCCGCTTCGAGTCCGAGCAAACCGCCGCCGATGACGACTGCCTTTTTGTAAAGCTTCGCCGCGTCAATCATCGCTTCCGTATCGGCGATATCGCGATACGAAATCACGCCGGGCAACGATTTGCCTTCGATAGGAAGGATGAACGGATTAGAGCCGGTTGCGATGAGCAGGCGGTCGTAGCCGAACACTTCGCCCGTATTGGTTTTCAATTCACGGCGCGTACGGTGTATCTCGGTGATTGTTTTGCCAGTAATGAGATTGATGCCGTTATCTTTGTACCAATCCCAGTCGTTCAACACGATGTCTTTAATGGTCTGCTCGCCAGCGAGCACGGGCGAGAGCAGGATGCGGTTGTAATTGGGATGCGGCTCGGAACCAAACACGGTGATGTCGTATTTGTCGGGCGCGATCTTCAAAAGCTCTTCAACCGTGCGAATGCCCGCCATGCCATTGCCAATCACAGCGAGTTTTTGCTTTTTCATGTGCGTAGTACTCATTACGCCGCGCGCTTTTGTTTCGCGTACAAAAACTCAACGACGGCCTTGCGGTAGTGGTGGTAATCGGTGTTCTCTGCCAGCGCGAGGCGGTCACGGGGACGCGGTAAATCAACATCAAGAATTTCGCCGATCGTCGCCGCGGGGCCGTTGGTCATCATCACGATCCGATCCGATAGAAGCACCGCTTCGTCGACGTCATGCGTCACCATCACCACGGTTGATTTCGTTTCGGCCACGATGCGCAGCAGCTCATCTTGCAGGTGCGCACGCGTAAGCGCGTCCAGCGCACCAAACGGCTCGTCAAGCAACAACACGGCCGGTTCAATAGCTAGCGCGCGGGCAATACCCACGCGCTGTTTCATGCCACCCGAAATTTCGTTAGGATGCTTATGCATTGCGTGCGTCAACCCCACCATTTTCAGCGCCGCTTCGGTGCGTGCGGTGAGTTGCGGCTTTTTTTCCGTTGCGCCGAACACGCGCTCGACAGCCAAGTACACGTTGTTAAAACACGTCAGCCACGGAAGCAACGAGTGATTTTGAAACACCACGCCACGGTCTGGACCCGGCCCCGAAATTTCGCGTCCGCCACAGACCAATACGCCACTCGACGCATCACTCAAACCTGCGATCAAGTTGAGAAGCGTTGATTTCCCGCAGCCCGAGTGACCAATCAGCGCGACGAATTCGCCGCGCTCAACGCGCAGATTTACGTCGCGTATTGCGATGAATTCGCCTTGCTTGGTGTTGAAGCGTTTATCGACGTTGTCGACGACTAGATGAAATGAATTGCTCATGTCTGTTCTCCTCGGCTACCCGTGTTCAAACTTGTTCAAACTTAAAGCGATTCGCCACCGCAATGAGCAGTCGCTCCAAGAGCAATCCCACAATACCAATCGTGAAGATGGCGATGATGATGTGTTCCATCACTAGGTTGTTCCACTCGTCCCACAGCCAGAAGCCAATGCCCACGCCGCCCGTCAGCATTTCGGCGGCCACGATCACTAGCCATGCGACACCAATCGATAGCTGCACGCCCGTGAGCATGTAGGGCAAAACGGCGGGCAACAAAATCTTGGTGAACACTTTCCATTCAGAGAGGTTCAACACGCGCGCCACATTCAAATAATCTTGCGGAATACGTTGCACACCGACCGCCGTGTTGATAATCATTGGCCAAATAGAGCAAATAAAAATCACCCAAATCGCAGCAGGATTGGCGGCCTTAAACACCATGAGTCCAATCGGCAACCATGCCAGCGGCGACACTGGGCGCAGGATGCTGATGATCGGCGCGGTCATGCGATTTAAGTAGGTGAAACGGCCAATCATGAACCCCATCGGAATGCCTACTAGCGCGGCGAGGCCAAAGCCAATACCGACGCGTTGCAACGAAGCCAAAATGTTCCAACCAATGCCTTGATCGTTCGGCCCTTTGCGATAGAACGGATCGCTGAACAATTTCACAGCGCTGTCCCACACTTTGGCGGGTCCCGGGAACTGCGAAACCGTTTGCGAAAGCGCTTGCCACAGCAATAAGAAGAGCAACACACCCACTAATCCTGGCACCACACTTTGCACGAATCCGGCAAGCGCTTCACGCCGACGACGCGCGGCGAGTTGCGTCTTCTCATTTCGTTGGACGTGGGCCACCGTGGCGACGACCGCATCGGGCGCGACGACGCTTGGCGTAGTTGTCGCGGCAATCTCGGATGCGTCCGAAGCGGTTGCAGCGGGGGTTGATGCGGAAGTTTGCGCCTCGCGCGTTAAATCGTTCATTGTCAGTGTTGCAGTCATAACGAAGTTCTCTTGATTCAACGGATTTACAAGTCAAGCGGGCACACGGCGCCCGCTGCGGCGTTACACCTTTATCTTGAAGCCGTCGGCGTAGGCTCTCGGGTTGGAGCCGTCCCACACCACGCCGTCGACAAGCTTTGAGCTACGCATGTCGCTCTTCGGAACGTTGACCTTCGCGGCTGTTGCGGCCTTCTTGTAGATGTCGGTTTTGTTGATCGCTTTAGCCACGCCCAAATAATCCGGATGTTCCTTGAGCAAACCCCAACGTTTGTGCTGCGTCAGGAACCACATGCCGTCGGACAGATACGGGTAGTTGGTCGCGCCGTCTTTGTGAAATTTCATCGCGTTGGCATCGGTCCACTTTTTGCCGTTACCGTTGTCGTACTTGCCTTCCCAACGGTCTTCGATCACTTCAATGGCGGTGTTCACGTACGACTTGTCCGCGAGAATCGTGGCGGTTTTTTTCTTGTCTACTTCTTGATCGATGAAGCGCGAGGCCTCAAGAATCGCGGCGACCATCGCGCGCGAAGTGTTGGGGTACTTTTTCGTGAATTCGTCGGTCGTACCGAGCACCTTTTCGGGGTGATCGAGCCAGATGTCTTGCGTAGTCGTGGCGGTGTAGCCAATCTTGTCGAAAATTGCGCGCGCATTCCACGGCTCGCCCACGCAGTAGCCGTCCATGTTCCCCACGCGCATGTTTGCCACCATTTGTGGTGGCGGAACCGTGATCACTTTGGCATCAGCCATCGGGTTGATGCCGTGCGCGGCGAGCCAGTAGTAGAGCCACATCGCGTGCGTGCCCGTAGGAAAGGTTTGCGCAAATGTGTATTCGCGCTTTTCCTTTTTCATCAGCGCGGCCAACGATGCGCCGTCCACCGCGCCTTTGTCTTTGAGCTGATTGCTGATGGTGATGGCCTGACCGTTGTTGTTCAACGTCATCAACACCGCCATGTCCTTCTTCGGGCCGCCAATGCCAAGATGCACGCCGTAGACCAAGCCGTAGAGCACGTGCGCGGCGTCGAGTTCGCCGTTCACCAATTTGTCGCGCACCGAAGCCCAGCTTGATTCCTTCGACGCAATAATTTTGATGCCGTACTTTTCGTCGAGCTTTAACACCGACGCCATCACCACGCTCGCGCAGTCCGTGAGCGGAATAAAGCCGATACGTACCTCTTTTTTCTCGGGCGCGTCCGAGCCTTGTGCCCAAGCGCCTTGCCGCACCAACGGCGAGACCAGCGACATCAAACCGGCAGCCCCGGCCGACTGCACAATTTTGCGTCGCGTGGCGGAGGCCGGTGCCGTTGAATCGAGGGCGGCCGACGCAGCGGAGATTTCAGTAGACGAAATGTTTTTTTCGATAACGCTCATAAACGAACTCCGGAAATAAAAAGGGGCGCGCGACCTGACGGTTGCGAGCCCCTGTGCTCATGGTGGGTCGATAAAACCCAAGCGAATTGTTCAGACTAGAGAGACTGTAGTGGTCGCCTTTGACCGCCACACGCCTCCTTAGCGAGAGTCGTGCCAGCGACGAAAAAGTCCGTGCAGATGCGCTTCGCGCGGTGGTGCGGTCGGCCTAGTTCAGCGTTCATGTGCACAAATCCACCGAAGGAAATGCTGCGGCGCACCAAAGCGGCGCAGTGCAGGCCATTTTGTGGCGTTATTCGTGCTCAAGCACGCTCACGGTGAAGCAAACGCTCGGCGGCCTCAGCAACGGTGCAACGCTCCTGCATTGCTCGCGTTCGGAGCGCGGCGTAGGCCTCTGGCTCAGTCATGCCGCGCCGTCGCAACAGCGCCTTGGCCTGTGCAAGCATGCGATCTTTATGACTTTGGCCCTCAACGGCTATCTTGGCCTCACTTAAGTCGGCAAGTCGCGCTTGATCGTGACTAAACCGCTCCAGCGCCACGCCGATGACGGAGCGCAGGCGGTGCGGGCTCAACCCGGCCACCACGTACGCGGCAACACCCGCACGCATCGCCGCGCGCATGGCGACAGGGTCTTCGTCCTCGGTGAACATCACAATCGGGCGTTCTTGATGCTGAGAGGCGACGCAGACATGCTCCAAAACATCGCGCGCGGCATCGTCGGCGGCAATCAAGATCAACGCGGGGTTCCAGCGCTCAATCTCGGCGTGCAGCGTTAACGCGTTGACCGCCATGCTGCGCACCTCGTCACCATTGGCGGCAAGCGCCGTTTCGACGGCGGGCAGGTCATGTTTGGTGTCGTGAAGTAACAAAATTCGCACATTGGCAGCCTCACGCTGCGTTGCGCGCGGAACGAACTTCCGCGCGCAAGATAAACAAATATGTTGCGATACAGCAAAAAACATGCAACTACAGAATCCTACGCGCTCCAAGCAATAACTTATTCCACTAAACGACTGCTCTGTATAAGTTTCAGCGACGTTTTAATACAAGTCGACTATTTGAAAAAATACGCCGAAACGACCAGCAGGCAGTCGATGATACGTCGAAGCTGTATTGACTCTTGCCCCAGTGTCGCAATTCAGCGACGGCTTTGTGACGCAGCTACAACATACGTAAATGACTAGGGTTTTGCAGGCGATCGGGCTTTTTTTGCGCAAAACGCTATGGCTATAATCATTTCGTCAATTCAGGCGTTATGACGTGCGAGAGTCCCTCGTTCGGGATAGCTTCTGAGGTGACGTAGTTAGAATCAACAGCAATTTGAGGCCGGGGCAAAACCCCGGCTTTTTTTTGCCTGAATTTATAAAAACCCTTATAAATCAATGAGTTACAAAAATTCACCCGCGCCAACAATCCGCCAATATCGCTACGAATTAGTGCCGCAAAGCACCGTATTTAGGCGGTGAAAAGCGCAATCGATTCCACATGCGCAGTATGGGGAAACATGTTCGCCACGCCCGCGCCGCGCAGGCGATAACCCTTCAAATGGGTCAATATCGCAGCGTCGCGCGCCAAAGTTGACGGGCTGCAGCTCACATAAACGATGCGCTCAAGCCTTCCGGTATCTGCGTGCGGCAGCGCATTGACCACCGCCAGGGCGCCGTCGCGCGGCGGGTCGATCAGCAACTTGTTGAGCTTCGGAAGGCCGTCAAACCAATCGTCGGCAATCTCAAACAGGTTCGCCACCGCGAAATCCGTTTTGTCGCTCAGCCCGTTGCTCGCGGCGTTGTCACGCGCGCGCTTGATGAGTCCCGCCGAGCCTTCGATGCCGTACGTGAACGCCGCTTGCTGCGCGATAGGCAGCGTGAAATTACCGAGCCCGCAAAACAAATCGCCCACGCGATCCGAGGGTTTCAGCTCCAAGAGCCGCATGGCGCGGCGCAGCAGCATCGCGTTGATGTGCGGGTTCACCTGCGTAAATTCGGTAGGCTGGAAGCTGTAGCGCAGACCGAACTCGCTAAGCGCATAGCCCAACGTATGGTGCTCGCCAGGTAACGGAATCGCAGTCTCCGGGCCTTTCGATTGCAAATACCACTGCACGTTGTGCTCCGCCGCGAAGGCACGCAGGGCGGCCATGTCGCCGTCCGGCACCGGCTCTAGATGACGCAGTACCAACATCGGTGTGCCGTCGCCCTCCGCATACTCAATCTGCGGCGCACGATCACGAATCGCCAAGCCCGCAATCAGCTCACGCAGCGGCACCAGCAACGCCGACACATGCGGCGGCAACACGCGGCATTCACGCATGTCCGCGACAAAACTCGATTTCCGCTCGTGAAAACCCACCAGCACAGCACCTTTTTTCACCACATGCCGCACCGACAAGCGCGCACGATGCCGGTAGCCCCAATGCGGCCCTTCAATCGGCGGAAAAATGTTGTCCGCTTTCACGTTGCCGATGTGCCGCAGGTTGTCCTCCAGCACACGCTGCTTCGCTGCAAGCTGCGCTCGCGCGTCCATGTGTTGCATGCTGCACCCACCACAGACGCCAAAATGCGGACACGCTGGCGTCACACGTTGTGAACTCTCTTTAATCACACGCTCAACCACGCCCTTGTCGTAAGTCGGCTTGCTACGCGTAATCCGCACTTCAACGGTCTCGCCAGTCAAGCCTCCCTCCACAAACACCGTCTTGCCGTCGTTGCGGGCGATGCCCTGCCCTTCGTGGTCAATGGATTCAACAGTCAGTGTTAGCAAATCGGGCATGGGAAGCTTCAAAAAGAGTGTGACGAGCCGCGAAAAAATGCGCGGCGCGGCGAGTCAGCCATTTTATGGGGCAACAGGCACCTAAAATCAGCGGCTATGCCAATGATCCTTGCCATCGAATCGTCGTCACACGTTGGAGCCATCGCGTTTGTGCGCTTTGGCGACGGGTCCGCCGCAGCGTTTGGCGAGGTGGTGCGCAACGAGATCAAGCTCTCAGCCTGGATGTTGCCCGCCGTTCAGCGCGTTCTGGCGGAAGCCAACGTCTGCGGCGCAGACATTGATGCGATTGCCTTCGGTGCCGGGCCCGGCTCGTTCTCTGGCGTGCGCACCGCCTGTGCCACCGCGCAAGCGCTGGCGTATGCGTGGCAGAAGCCGCTCATCAGCGTCGATTCGCTCGAAGCCTTGGCCGAAGCCTCGGCGTTGCCGCGTGTCACTGTCGCGATTGATGCGCGAATGCAAGAAATTTATGTGGCATCGTTTGCTCGCAACGAGGTCGGCGCCCTTGACCGAGTGTCGCAAACTTCAGTATGTTCGCCCGAGCTATTCGCCTCACATGAAAACATGGCGGTGCTCGGCTCCGGCGCACATCTGATCAATCACGCGCTCCACACCGCCTCAGTCGAACAAACTGATCACGCTGAATCAAATTGGGCGCACGGCGTGGCGCGCGTAGCCACTCGAAAACTGGCGCTGGGACAGGTCACACCGGCGTCCGAAGCCGAGCCTTTCTACGTGCGCAACAACGTCGCACAAACCGAAGCCGAACGTGCTGCGGCAAGACTTTAATAGCGCGATGCGTCATCTAAGTTTTTCCTCCGCAACTATTGCGCTTCTTAGCGCAGAAGATTTGCCGAGCGTGCTCGACATCGAACGACGCAGCAATTCTCATCCGTGGACCGAGCGCAACTTTCACGATGCGCTCACCTCGGGCTATTTGTGCCTCGTCGCGCGCGATAACGCCGCTGTTTGCGGTTTTGCCATCGCGCGGCTTTTGCTCGACGAAGCCGAACTACTGCTCATCGCGGTGTCGCCTGAATCACGGCGACAGGGTGTGGCGGCGTTACTATGGAACGAAATGAGTGAACGACTGTATGTGAACGGCGCGCGCGTGCTGCATCTCGAAGTACGCGAAAGCAATGTGGGCGCGCAATCGTTTTACGAAACGCGTGGACTCGCGCAAAGCGGCCGTCGCAAACGCTATTACCCCAGCGGGGCTCACGGCACCGAGCGCGAAGACGCGATCCTCATGCAGGGAACACTTTCACTATGACCGCACGCGATGTGATTCTGCGCGAAATGGGGCTCACGCCTGTGTGGCGCTCGCGTACTACCGACGCGAGCGTGAATGACGGCGCAGCGTCTCGCGTAGCGGCATCAGCGCAGAACGAAGCGGTCGCACCAAGGTCGCAAGCGCCTGAAGTGCGGACAATTTCTATCGCGCCCAACGTCGAGGAACGCAACAACGCCATCGCGAAAATGTCATGGACTGATTTGCGCGAAAGTATCGCCAGCTGCACCGCATGCGCGCTGTGTAAAACTCGAACGCACACAGTCCCAGGCGTCGGAGACCTTTCTCCGTCCTGGATGGTAATCGGCGAAGCGCCGGGTGAAAGCGAAGACAAACAAGGCGAACCCTTCGTCGGTAAAGCCGGGCAATTGCTTGATGCAATGCTCGCTGCGGTCAACAAAAAACGTGGTGCCGGTGTGTACATCGCCAACGTCATTAAGTGTCGCCCACCGGGAAACCGCAACCCCGAGCCTGCCGAAATCGACGCGTGCGCACCGTATCTCAAGCGTCAAATCGCACTGGCCGAGCCCAAGCTGCTGCTCGCAGCGGGCAAATTCGCTGCTCAGACTTTGCTGAATCGTGAAGATACCGTCGGCGCGATGCGAGCCAGCGGCGGCACTTACGAGGGCGTGCCCGTAGTCGTCACTTACCACCCGTCCTACCTGCTGCGCAGCCCGCTCGAAAAAGCTAAAGCATGGGAAGACCTGATAAAAGCTCGCTCAATGGTGCCATAACGGTCGAGTACTACTGCCGCAAGACACCCTCCGAACACTCTCAGCTCAATCGTCTCTTGAATTCTGATTGCAGCGGAGGCATATTGCACCCATCAAAACTTCTGCGCTCATCCCCCAACGCTGCGAGCGCCAGCGGAGGAAACACAAAATGAAACGAATTTTTCTGGCATTTGCCGCATTCACTGCTGCGCTCGGACTTTCCGGCTGTGGCTACAACGACATGGCACAGGGCGATCAGACGATCAAAGCGGCCTGGGCCGAAGTGCTCAACCAATATCAGCGCCGCTCGGATTTGATTCCCAATCTCGTCAGCACGGTTAAAGGCTACGCCGCTCAAGAACAGGACACCTTAACTAAGGTCGTCGAAGCGCGCGCGAGGGCCACCGGCATTCAGGCCACACCTGAACTGGTGAACGACCCAGAGGCTTTCAAGAAATTCATTGCTGCGCAAAACCAATTGCAAGGCGCATTGAGCAGATTGCTTGCCGTGTCGGAAAATTATCCGAACCTGAAAAGCGATGCGCTGTTCCGCGATCTGACCGCGCAGCTCGAAGGCACAGAAAATCGAATCACGGTTGCACGTAATCGCTATATCAAAGCGATTCAGGGCTACAACAACACAGTCGTTTCATTCCCAACAAACTTGATGGCGATGATCTTTGGTTTCAAAGAGAAGCCACAGTTCACGGTTGAAAACGAGGCCGAAATCAAATCCGCACCGAAGGTCGATTTCAATAAGCCTGCGGCTCCCGCAAAACCGTAACTTGTGTAGGGCGGGCACTGCCCGCCCTACACATATTTCGCACCGGCACACGTCCCACAACCTAAGTTCGGCTTCCCCATGAGTTGGTTCACTTCGTTGTCATTACATGACGCCACTCACAGAGCGGTGAGTCTCGTTGTGGCGACGCTACTCGCGGCGACGTCCTTCGCCCAAGACCTCGCGCCCATCCCACCGCTAGTTTCCCGTGTTACCGACGCGGCGGGCACGCTCGGTGCGTCAGCCAAGCAATCTCTTGACGCAAAGCTTCAATCGTTCGAGCAAACGACCGGTGGACAGCTCGCTGTCCTCGTCGTAAAAACCGCAGAACCCGAAACCATCGATCAATACGGAATTCGCGTTGGCGAGGCGTGGAAGATCGGAAAAAAGGGCAAGGATACCGGTGCCATTCTCATCGTTGCGATGAAAGAGAAAAAGCTGCGTATAGAAGTGGGCTACGGCTGGGAAGGTGCGCTACCTGACGTCGAAGCGAAAAGAATCATTCGCGAAACGATTACGCCATTCTTCAAACAAGGTCAGTTTGCGCAGGGCATCGACGCGGGTATCGACAAAATTCAACTCGCCGTCGCCAAAGAAAACAAGGCGGCGAGTACCACCGTCGACGACAAAGGCCAATGGACGCAAAGCCATAACGCCAGCACCGCCGACGCCGCGGTCGAATCACTGCTCGGACTCGCACCGATGTTGCTGGGTGCCGTTGCCGTCTTGTCGTTCCTATTGCCATCGCTTGTCGTCGGGCTCATTACCGGAGCGGGTGCGTTCTTTTTTACGAACTCCTTGCCCGCCGCTGGTATTGCTGCGTTCGCCGGACTGGTGGGGGCAGGCATTCTGAAAGGGATTTTCGGCTCCGTGCGCGGCGCGCCGCTAGGGGGGCGTCGCGTTTATCGCAATTCGAGCGGTTGGGGCGGTGGTGGCTTTGGCTCCGGCGGCGGATGGTCCTCCGG
>JBEBJR010000021.1:0-95558 GCA_040079845.1 Casimicrobium sp.
TGCCCGCCCTGTGCAGATAAGCGCCCCTTCTGCCCGCCCCGAGGAGCGCAGTGGCAGGCGGTCCATGACCAAAACCATGAGCCCACCGCGCGCGGCAGCGCGCCATCGGGCGATTTGTTTTGGTCCCGCCTGCCGCGAGCACCGCAGGAAACAGGTGGGCAGCAGGGGCTAGCCTCTTTGCCTACTTTCTGGGCAATGCCAGCAAGTAGGTCGGCCGCCGGGCCGAGACCCGGCTCGTCCGTACGGAGCGCTAACTTCGCTAAAGTTCTTTCCCTGCGGGACCCCGCATGAAGTCCCTAAACTTCTTCCGCCGCCAGGTCCCGCTGGTCATGCAAACCGAAGCCGCCGAATGCGGACTTGCGTGCCTCACGATGATCGCGGGGTTTCATGGGATGCAGACTGACTTGCATTCGATGCGCAGCGACCACGCGGTGTCGCTCAAGGGCTCCACGCTAAAGAGCTTGATCGACATAGCCGACAGCATGCATCTGGCCGCGCGGCCGCTGCGCGTTGAGTTGCCTGCGCTCTCGCAGGTGCGACTGCCCGCCGTCGCGCATTTCGATTTCAACCACTTTGTTGTCGTCACTCACGTCGGCAAAGACGCAGTCACCTTGCACGACCCAGCGCGCGGTGTGCGCACGTTGCCTCTCGCGGAGTTCTCGAAACACTTTACCGGCATCGTCTTAGAGTTGACGCCCACGCCGAGCTTCGTGAAGCGTAAGGCCGTAGACCGTTTCTCGATTTGGTCCATCGTCGGTGCGGCACGTGGTGTGCGCAGCGCGCTGCTGCGGCTTGTGCTGCTCGCGCTCGCGTTCGAGGTGTTCGCGCTCGCGATGCCCTGGCTTACGCAGCTCACGGTCGATGAAGTCATCGTCTCGGCGGATCGTGATTTGATGACGGTGCTCGCCCTTGGCTTTGCGCTCTTGGTGTTGATTCAAGCCGCGATTGGCGCGCTGCGCGGGTGGCTTCTGTTGCACCTGACGAGCACGTTGTCGCTTCAAGTGCTCACGCAATTGTTTTCGCATTTGCTGCGCTTGCCGCTCGCGTTTTTTGAGAAGCGCCACGTGGGCGATCTGCTCTCGCGCTTTGCGTCAATGGACGCGATTCAACGCACGCTTACCGGCAGTTCGCTCGAAGTTTTGATTGATGGTGTGCTGGCCATCAGCATGTTCGCGGTGATGGCGATTTACAGCGTGAACCTCGCGCTCGTTGTGCTCGCCGTCGCGATTATTTATGCGCTGTTGCGTTGGGTGCTGTTTCGCCCGATGCGCGAGGCGGTGAACGAGCAGCTTATCTTCGCCGCCACGCAGCAAACAAACTTCATCGAAAGCCTGCGTGGGATGCAAACGATCAAGCTGCACATGGGCGAGGCTGATCGCCTGTCGCGCTGGCAAAACGCGGTCGTCGATACCGTCAACGCCTCGATCCGCGCGCAGTCGCTCACGCTCACATACAAGACGGCGAGCTTCGCATTGTTTGGTCTTGAGAACGTGCTCATCGTTTGGCTCGGCGCGCGCGAAGTGATCGCTGGCAGTTTCAGCGTCGGCATGCTGCTCGCTTTCATGGCGTACAAGCTTGTGTTCGTGTCACGCCTCTCGAACTTGATCGACAAATTCACCGAATTCAAATTGCTCGACTTGCACGCCGAGCGTGTGGCGGACGTCGCTCTAGCGGGGGCGGAAGCGCGCGGTCTTGCCGTTGCGCCTGATCTCTCGCGTGCGACGTGGGTGATCGAGAACCTTGGCTTTCGTTACGGCCCGCACGACCCGTTTATCTTCCGCAACGTGAGCTTCACGATCGAGCCGGGCGAGAGCGTCGCGCTCACCGGCCCGTCCGGCGCGGGGAAGACAACGCTCGCAAAAGTGGTTGTTGGCTTGCTGCCTGCGACGGAAGGCCGTGTGTTGATCGATGGGCTCGATATCCGCGAGATTGATCCCGTGACACTGCGCGCGCAGCTCGCCGCCGTGATGCAAGAAGACTACGTGTTCAACGGTTCGATCAACGAAAACGTGAGTCTGTTCGACCACGAAATTTGCAGCGCACGCGTGACCGAATCGCTCCAAGGAGCGGCGTTGTGGTCAGAAGTAGAGCGCATGCCGATGCGTGCGGATTCGCTCGTGGGAAACACCGGAAGCGCGCTCTCCGGCGGCCAGCGCCAGCGGCTACTGCTCGCTCGGGCGCTCTATCGCAAGCCGAAGTTTTTGTTGTTAGACGAGGCCACCAGTGCGCTCGACACCGAGCGAGAACAGGCCGTCAATCACGTCGTGAAAAACCTAGGCATCACCACACTCATCATTGCGCACCGCGAGTCGACGGTGGAGATGGCGGGGAAGCGGGTGGGGTTGGGTTAGTAGTAGCTTTGCGAGAGATCGCCGCCGCCGATGAGGAGAACTTCGCAATCTTGTAAGGTGCGAACGGTGGGCTCGTCAGAGAGGATTTCGAGAAGGTCGTTGATTGCTTGCTGGCTCATGATTTAGTTTCCTTGTTGGGTCACACCGTGGAGATGGCGGGGGCGCGTGGAATTGGGTTAGTAGTAGCTTTGGGAGAGATCGCCGCCGCCGATGAGGATAACTTCGCAATCTTGTAAGGTGCGAACGGTGGGCTCGTCAGAGAGGATTTCGAGAAGGTCGTTGATTGCTTGCTGGCTCATGATTCGCTTTCCTTGCTGATTAGTTTGTGTCGATTGAGTGATGCGGGCAGAATGTGAGTCGAATTATGACGACATCATACCGGTGAATCAAGATGGAACGTGCAGCGCTTATTGGCCTGATCGACACCTGCGTACAGGAGTTTGACAGCGACGGGTTGGCGGATTTGCTGCCGGAGTTCAAAGAACATCTGCCGGGGTTGTTGCAATCGTCGAACGATGAAGATTTCGCGATATTGGTAAAGGCCGCGCGTCTCATCAGCTTTAGTAATTCCCCTGCACCGCTCCGCTTGGCAATTGCGATTCTGTTAGACGTCGCGGCCGCACACGCCTCGCGCGGAAAAGCGCCTGACGCGATTACCTTCGCCGAGCGGGCACACGACTTGGCAGAAGACAATGGGTTGCTCCCCGAATTGCGTCGTGCGTGTGCGATATACGGAGCTCTGAGCTCCGAAATGGGGTTGCCGTCGCGCGGACTTGAGTACGCGATCAAAGCCGCTGAGATCGGCCGGCAGATCGACGATCCCATGGCGATTGCGGCGGCCTGGTCGAACATGACTGCTGCGCTGCTTAGTATGGGCCTCTACCGCGAAACCATAGCCGTTGCATTGCGCACTCTGCGTCGTTTCAAAGACGATGCGCATTGCGCCGTCATTGTTGCCTCCGCGCGGACGAATTTGGCAAGCGCAGCGCTTGCGCTATCGCACTTTGCGCTGGCTTCCGACTCTGCGCGCGATTCGGTCGCCGTATTGGGTGTTCCGCGTGACGCCATCGGCATCCTTAACCGCGTGATCGCGGAATCTGTGTGGATGAAGGCCGCTATCGGCCTCGACCAACGCTCTGTCGTCGAAGAGCGCATCGTCTTCCTGCGCGGCATGTCAGATGCGTTTAAGTCCCCTAGGCTCCAACTGAATCACCTATTGGCTGAAGCGGCGTATCAATCGTATGCGGGCGACTTAACGATTGCTGTGGCAAAGCTCCTAGAGCTCTTGAAGCACACCAAGACCATGCCCAATCTATATCGCGACAATCTTGCGTTGCTCGTGAAGGCCTATGAGAAGGCGGGAGATCACGGCGGCGCGTTGATTTACCTTGGCGAATTGGTGGAGTTTCTGCGCGAAAAGCAGGTGGTTGCGGTGCGCGCAAGCCTTGCCGCCATTGAGGCGCGACACGCGACTCCACTGCCCGGCAAGGATGACGTGAAAGAGGTGATTGACGCGATACAAAGATCGCGCCCTGGTACGTCCACTGCAACGACGTCGCAACAGCGTGCTGGCGCCACTCAAGTGGAGGTGCCGGAGCAGGAGTATCGTGATGCGTTCGAGCGTCTAGCGGTATCAGCGGAAATGAAAGAGGACGCGGGTGGCCGACACGCGTACCGCATGGGCAGGCTCTCTGGTTTGCTTGCCGAAAAGCTTGGCTACAACGCCAAATTCGCCGATGAGGTGGAGAAGGGCGCGCGCCTGCATGACATAGGGAAACTCGGTATTCCCGACGGCCTGCTTTTGAAAAGCGGCCAACTATCGCCGTCTGAGTGGGCCGTGATGAAACGCCACACGCTGATCGGTGCACAGATCATTCGTCAGTGCGCGCACTCCGCGTTTCGCGTCGCAGAGCAAATCGCACTTTGCCATCATGAAAAATGGGACGGCACGGGGTATCCGAATGCGCTCCGCGGTGAACACATTCCGGTGCCTGCGCGCATCGTGATGCTCGCGGATGTGTATGACGCGCTGACCCATGCGCGCCCGTACAAACACGCGTGGAAGCATGACGATGTAGCGGCATTTATCCGAGACAACGCGGGGGCTCAGTTCGACCCAACTTTCGCGACGGCATTCCTCGAAATGGTTGAGGATTTGCGTCGCAAACATGGCGCGGGTTTTGAAGACTTTCTCGCGGAGCCGAGCAAAAATTCATCCTTCATTCGCGCGCGCGACAAAATGCAGACCATGTTGGGTGAAATGGGCTCGTTCGATTCCGGCGCATTTTTGTGACGAAATTGGCGCAAGAAGTGAGTGCTTTTTTGCGCAACAGCTTTTTGGCTTTAACGACAGCTGTGTGGGGATTACAGGTCAGAAAATATACTTTCTGACTTTTTTAAAAATCACGCTGGAAGCCATACTTGGCAGTCGTCAGAGCTATAAAGCTGTTGAAAAAAGTTGCAAAAATACAACACTTAAACGCTGTGCGATTTCGAGGTTTCCGCGATTTCTGGTGAATTGCTGCGGTGCAAAAAAGTAAATTGGCACTTTCGACGCTGAAATCGCGGTGCGCGCGATGGTCTTTTCGGGCTGGTATCTTTGCTCAAAGCCTGTAGGGAGGGCGCGAGGTGCTCACGCTACGAATGAACCCTAGTGAAGTGCGGCACTTTTCGTTTCGCGCGGAGCGGGCCATGCGTGTGGCGCACGCACCGCACCACTCCGCACACGTAAACTGCCTGTTTCGTCCCTAGCGCGCCTCACGAAGCAGCACTGAGCTCGCTGGCGGACACATTGCTAGGCATTGCAGGAATTCACCCATGTTTGAGCTCGATACGCTCTCCGTTCACGCTGGCGCAAGGCCGGACCCGGCCACCGGCGCGCGCGCCACGCCCATTTATCAAACCACGTCGTTCGTATTCGAGGACAGCGACCACGCTGCGGCGCTCTTCAATATGGAGCGCTCGGGGCACGTGTATTCGCGCCTCTCGAACCCGACCAATGCCGTGCTTGAGGAGCGCATCGCGGCGCTTGAAGGTGGTGTGGGCGCGATTGCCGTGGCGTCGGGGCAGGCTGCGCTGCACCTCGCGATAACGACGCTCATGGGCGCCGGCGGGCACATCGTGGCGAGTCGCGCGCTGTATGGCGGGTCGCACAATTTGCTCGACTACACGTTGCCGCGCTTTGGCATTGAAACGACGTTCGTCGATCCGGGCGATCTCGACGCGTGGCGCGCGTCTGTGCGACCGAACACACGACTCTTCTTCGGCGAGACTTTGGGTAATCCGGGCAATTTGCTTTTGGACATCGAAAAGGTGTCGGCCATTGCGCACGAAGCAGGCGTGCCGCTCATGCTGGATTCAACCTTAACGACACCTTATTTGGTCCGACCGTTTGAATTCGGCGCGGATATCGTGTTTCACTCGGCGACGAAATTTTTGCAGGGGCACGGCGTTGTGATCGGTGGGCTGCTCGTCGACAGCGGGCGATTCGACTGGATGTCCGACGCGGCGCGCGAGAAGTTCGCCACGCTGTCGGCGCCGTATCACGGCTTTCACGACATGGTGTTCGCGGAGGAATCGCCGACGGCGGCGTTCTTGTTGCGCTGCCGCCGCGAAGGGCTTCGCGACTTTGGCGCGTGCATGGCACCGATGAGCGCGTGGCAGATTTTGCAGGGTATCGAAACGCTGCCTGTGCGCATGGAGCGGCACATCGCGAACACCCGCAAAGTGCTTGAGTTCCTGCGCTCGCACGCGTTCGTCGGCGCGATTCATCATCCGGAATTGCCCGAGCATCGCGATCATGAGCTCGCGAAGAAGTACTTCCCGAAAGGCGCAAGCGCCGTGTTCTCGTTCGACCTCAAGGGCACGCGCGCACAGGGCAGGGCGTTCATCGACAACCTGCGGCTGTTCTCGCATCTGGCAAACGTGGGCGACGCGAGATCGCTGGTGATTCATCCGGCGAGCACGACGCATTCGCGCATGAGCGCCGACGCTTTGCGCGCAGCGGGCATCACCGAAGGCACGATTCGATTGTCGATTGGTCTTGAAGACGCGAGAGACTTGATCGAAGATCTGGGGCGTGCGTTGAAAGCGGCGGAGCGTGCGAAATGAGCGCCACATCGGTTGTCATTCCCGCGAAGGCGGGAATCCAGGCCGACCACTCGACCGGTTCTGTAGGAGTGCGGTCCGTATGTACGGCGTTCGGTCTGGGTCCCCGCCTTCGCGGGGACGACAGCTATAGAGAGCAACGATGAAACTCCAGATTAATTCCAAAACCTCCTACGCGTACACCGGCACACGCGCGTTCAATCCCGAGCAGCGCACGGCGGTGTTTCTCCACGGCGCTGCGAACGATCACAGCGTGTGGTCGTTGCAATCGCGATATTTCGCGTTCCACGGATGGAACGTGCTCGCGCTCGATTTGCCCGGACATGGCCAGAGCGATGGTCCGCTGTGCACGAGCATTGAAGCGCTCGCGGAGTGGGTCGCCACTTTTCTAGATGCTGCGCAGGTCAAAGGTGCGACGGTGATCGGACACAGCATGGGTTCGCTCACCGCGCTTGAACTTTCGGCGCGGCGGCCTGACTTGGTCGCGCGACTCGCGCTCGTGGGCACGGCGGTGCCGATGGCGGTGGGCGATGCGTTGATCGATGCGGCGTTGAACGACGAAGACAAAGCGCGGCGCATGATCATCGAATGGTCGTTCGCGCCCGCGTCTCACATCGGGAACGCGAACGCCGCGCCCGGCATGTGGTTGCCTGGTAACAATCTCGCGCTCATGCGACGCATGAACAAGGGCGTATTGCATTACGACCTATCGGCGTGCAGGGCGTACATGAACGGTTTGGAAGCGGCCAAAAAAGTTTCTGTACCCACGCTCGTTTTGTGTGGCGGCAAAGACATGATGACGCCACCGAAGGCCACCGTCGCTGTGCTCGCCGCGTTGTCGAACGCGCGCAGTGAACTATTGCCCGAAGCCGGGCACAACATGTTGTTCGAAGCGCCGAGCGATGCGTTGAATTCGCTGTGGCGATTTGCGAATAAAAAGTAATGCCACGCTTCTTTCTCGACACGCCGATACTTCCGAACGCGACATTCGAGCTCGACGCTCGCGTCGCACAACACGTGCGCGTGTTGCGCCTGCGCGAAGGTGAGGCAATTACGCTCTTTAACGGCACGGGCGGCGAAGTGCCCGCGACGTTGACGCGCATCGACAAAAGGGTTGTTGAGGTCACCACTGGCGAGCACCAAAACGTCGAGCGTGAGAGCGCCACACGCATCACGCTTTACGCGGCGTTGATCGCGAACGATCGCATGGACTGGATGATTCAAAAGGCGACGGAACTCGGTGTCGCTGCCATCCAACCGCTATACAGCGAGCGCTCGCAACGCATTCCGGGTGATGTGAACAAACGTGCAGAGCACTGGCGCGGGGTGGTCATCGCGGCGTGTGAGCAATGCGGGCGCAATCAGTTGCCGACGGTGTGCGCGCCGATTGCGTTGAGTGACGCGATTGCTGCGACGAGTGGCGCGAACAATGTTTTGTTGGATGCGGATGGCCTCGCTGTGCCGGTCGGTGACGCTTCGGCGGTGAACGTGTTTGTCGGGCCTGAAGGTGGATATTCGCCGAATGAGTTGGCACTGCTGCGTGCACACTGCGACACGAAATTGCGCATTGGACAAACCGTGCTCCGTGCCGAGACGGCGGCAATTGCTGCGGTGGCGGTGTTGTCGTAGGGTGCAATCTCATTGCACCTCGATCACTGATTCGATCGGCAAGTGGGTGCAAAAGAAAAGCACCCTACGCGCGCTACAAAGCTAACGCGCCGTGCGCGAGCGCTGCTAAACCACCCAGCGTTAGCCACGCGTCGCCCGCTGCTTGCCCTTTGCCTTGCGCATCTAGTGTTGCGCAAGTCTTGAGTAACGTACCCACGCGACGCGGGTCGATTTGATTGACTGCGATCTCCATCGCCTTTTGTCGCTTGCCCCACACCCGTGCGTTGCGCAGCGCCTGCATCATCGGCGTGCCGTCGCGCTTGGACATGAAGATGCTGCCGAGCGCATGCACGTCTTCCGCGATGAGCCAGGACAAGCGCGGCGCTTGTTCTCCTTCCGCTTGCAATCCCGCGAGCACGCGGCCATAGCGCGCAAGATCGCCGCGCAGAAACGCTTCGCTGAGTTCGGAGGCATCGTAGCGTGCAACGTCCGTCACCGCATCAAGCGCAGCCTCAATCGTGAGTGTTCCCGGCGGTGCGAGCAGCGCGAGTTTTTCAATCTCTTGCTTTGCCGCAAGCAAATTGCCTTCGCATCGCTCGCAAATCAATTCGATGACCTCGCGATTCGCATCAAAGCCCGCGCTCGCGAGACGCGACTTGATCCAGCGCGGCAATTGATCGCGGTCTACCAACGGCGCGGAGACATTTGCACCAGCTCGGTCGCAAGCCAAAAACCACGCCGAATCCGTGGCGGTCCGATCAAGCTTCGGTAGGTTGATAATGAACAACGTATCGGCAGGCGGATTCGCGGCGATGCTTGCGAAAAAATTGCCTGCATCGATAGACGGCTTTGCAGTGTTGACTGTGATTTCAACGATGCGCAACGTCGCGAACAATGAAAGGTTGTCGCTCGATTGCGTGACAACGCTCCAGTCGAAATGCGCCTCAACCACAAAGTGTTCGCGCTCACTGTAGCCCGCTTTGCGCGCCGCCGCCCGAATCGCGTCTGCCGATTCAAGCTTGATCAACGTCTCTTCGCCGTGAATCACGTAGATGGGCTTTAAGCCATCGTTAAGTCGCGTTGCAAGTTGGTCGGGCGAAATTTGCATAACGGACTAGTTCGGTCGCTTCACCGCTTGTAGTCGCCGCAAAATTTGCGCCGCAGCGTCCAGCTGCATATCGCGCACGAGCTGCCGTTCTTCTGCTTCTTTCGCGAGCGCTTGCGATTCGGCGAACGAGAAGTCGCGGCGGATGGTGATCTCGCCGGGCTCGCCCCAACTGCGGCCCTTCGCGTCGACAAATTCGTAACGCACCCGGTATTCAAGTTCGAACTCGCGCGCACGGCCACCGCCCGACAGCGAGAGCACACGCTTGTCGAAGAACACCTGAATAAAACGAATCGCAAAATCAGCGTCTTCGATTTTCGTTTTCAGTGCGACACCGTTGCGCGTTAGCCCGTCGATAACGTCGGGCACCACGGGCGCACCGGCACCGGCGACGTTGGCTGTGCCAACTCCAAACGTCGTGGGACGTTGCACATAGACGCTGGTGAACGGATAGTTCGCCGCGCCACGTAGTTGGAATCCGCAGGCGGAGAGCATTAATGTCGCAAGCAGAGCGACTAACGTAGGGCGGGCACAGCCCGCCGTGGTGAACAAGGCGGGCAGTGCCCGCCCTACGAACTTACGGTTCATCTAAACCACCACATTCACGAGACGACCGGGCACTACGATGATCTTCTTCGGTGCGCGACCCTCACCGTACTTCGCGACCTCGGGGCTCGCGGCTGCGGCGGCTTCGATGGTTGCTTTGTCCGCGCCCGACGGCACGACGACAGTGCCGCGCGTTTTGCCGTTGACTTGCAACACAAGCTCGACGGTGTCGCTTACGAGTGCTTTTTCATCGACTTCGGCCCAAGCTACGTTGAGAAGCTCACCGCAACAGGCTTCATAGCCCAATTCGCGCCACAAGCCTTGCGTGATGTGTGGGCAGACGGGGTAGAGTACGCGGAGCAAAATCGAGAAACATTCAGCCAGCGCGGGCGGCGTGATCGCCGCCGCATCTGTTGCTTCCATTGCATTGAGCACTTTCATGCAACCGGACACGACGGTGTTGTATTGAATGCGCTCGAAGTCAAAATTGATTTGCTTGAGCGTCGTATGAATTTCACGGCGCAAATTTTTCGCAGCATCGCTGAATTTTGATTCGTCGCGCGGACCAGCAATGCCAGCGCGGAGCGCTGCTTCGTGCTTCGCGGCGTAAGCCCACACACGTCGCAAGAATTTCCACGAGCCTTCGACTGCGGAATCGTTCCACTCAAGCGTGGCTTCGGGCGGCGCGGTGAACATCATGTAGAGGCGCGAGGTATCCGCACCGTAGCGCTCGATCAAGTCCTGCGGGTCAACGCCGTTGTTCTTGCTCTTCGACATCGTGGTGACGCCGCCGTAGTCGACGGTGCTGCCATCGGACTTGAGCGTCGCGCCGATCACGCGTCCGTCCGCACCGAACGAATTTTCAACGTCTGTTGGCCAGAAATATTCGATGCCGCCTTTTTCGTTTTTGCGCGAATAGACATGGTTCAACACCATGCCTTGGCACAGCAGCTTGGTGAACGGTTCGTTAAATTTCACGAGACCTACGTCGCGCATAACTTTCGTCCAGAAGCGCGCATAGAGCAGGTGAAGAATCGCGTGTTCAATGCCACCGATGTATTGATCCATCGGCATCCAGTAATCGTTACGCTCATCGACCATCGCGTTGGCATTGCCTGGCGACGTATAGCGCATGAAGTACCACGACGAATCGACGAAGGTGTCCATCGTGTCTGTCTCGCGTCGCGCGCCTTTGCCGCATACGGGGCAGGTCGCGCCTTTGTGGAAGCCTTCATGCTTGTGCAACGGATTGCCGGAGCCGTCCGGGATGCAGTCTTCCGGCAACACGACCGGCAACTGGTCGTAAGGCACCGGCTGTGCGCCGTGCTCGTCGCAATGCACGATTGGGATGGGGGTGCCCCAATAGCGCTGGCGCGAAATCCCCCAGTCGCGGAGACGCCAGGTGACCCTCTTCGCTCCTAAGCCCTTCGCCGCGAGATCGGCAGCCACCGCATCGACGCATTTTTGAGGGCTGAGATCGTTGTATGGATTGGGACAGATACGTTCAAGCGCCACAGCCTCGAGAGGATCATCGGTTTTGGCTGCGTACCACGCTTTCCACGATCCTTTCGCATCGACCTGTTCGACATATGCATCTCTTTCTGGATGCTGACCGGGCATCATGTCTCCGATAGGGAGCTTGAGTTGGTACACCGGGCGCACTTCAATTCCGTACTTTTGAGCAAACGCAAAATCCCGCTCATCGTGCGCAGGCACGCCCATCACTGCGCCATCGCCGTAGCTGATGAGCACGTAATTGCCAACCCAAACTTGAACCTTGACGTCAGTCAACGGATGTGTGACGAACAACTTGGTTGGCTCGCCAAGCTTTTCCTTGATTGCTAACTCTGCCTCTGTCGTACCACCAGCCTTGAGCGCTTCAATTTTTGGCGCAAGTTCTGGATCGGACTCAGCCGCCCAAACTGCGAGCGGATGCTCCGGCGCGACCGCGACGAAGGTAACTCCCATGATCGTGTCGGCGCGTGTGGTGAAGACGTACATCTTGCCGTCTTGAATGAGCTTGCCGTTCGCGTCTTTAATCTCATGCGGAAACGCGAAGCGCACGCCCTCACTCTTGCCGATCCAGTTTTCTTGCATCGCGCGCACGCGATCGGGCCAGCCTTTCAAAAAGTCAGGGCTGTCTGGGTTCGATACCGGGTCGAGCAATTCTTGGGCGTAGTCGGTGATCTTGAAGTAATAGCCCGGAATCTCGCGCTTCTCGACTACAGCACCTGTGCGCCAGCCGCGACCATCAATCACCTGTTCGTTCGCGAGCACGGTTTGATCGACCGGGTCCCAGTTGACGATTTGCGTTTTGCGGTACGCGATGCCCTTTTCTAGCATCTTCAAAAACAACCACTGATTCCACTTGTAGTAATCCGGGTTGCACGCCGCCATCTCGCGCGACCAGTCGATGGCCAGGCCCATCGATTGCATCTGCTTCTTCATGTAGGCGATGTTTTCGTACGTCCACTTTGCGGGCGGCACGTTGTTTTTCATCGCCGCGTTTTCTGCTGGCAAGCCAAACGCATCCCAACCCATTGGCTGCAACACGTTGTAGCCGCGCATGCGAAGCTGCCGATACATCATGTCGTTGATCGTGTAGTTCCGGACATGGCCCATGTGCAGCTTGCCTGATGGATACGGCAGCATCGAGCAGGCGTAGTACTGGCCTTTCGGGAAGCGCGGATCGTTCTCGACGACCGTGTAGGCGTTGGTCGACGACCAAAGGGATTGCGCAGCGGCTTCAACCGCTTTGTGGTTATAAGTGGATTCCATAACGAGCCTTGCGTGCAGAGGAGGTGGCGCGCACGACTCAGCAACACATAAGGAAGCAGTTCTAAACTACCTCATCTACCGCGTGCTTAGCGCGCCCTAAAATGGGTCTAATCCCTTGAATTGTAAGGTTCGTTCGACATTCGGGACGAAACCAATTCATGTGGGTCGGGTCACACCCTCCGTCACTCTTGCCCGCACCGGCGCATACCCGTTGCTACCCCCAAAAAATGCCCATGTCAGTACGTATCAGTCACTGCGCCCCTGCCTTCGCGGGGGCGACGAAGTTATGGATTAGCGCAACCGCATTGCTGTGCGTTTCGGCGCTCTCCGCCGCGCCGATCAAAACCGAGCATGTTGAAGTAGATCTGATCTCGCCGCAAACGGCGTTGGTGGCGGGCAAAACCGCTCGTGTCGGCCTATCGATTAAGCATCAACCGCATTGGCATACGTATTGGAAAAACCCCGGTGACTCGGGTTATCCGACCAAGGTGATGTGGGCGTTGCCGAAGGGATTTTCCGTTTCTGAGTTTACGTGGCCCGCTCCAACGCGAATCTACACCGGGCCTATCGTAAATTTCGGCTACGACGGCGAGATTCTGCTAACGGCGGAAGTGAAAGTGCCAGCCGACGCCATTCCGGGTAGTGTGACGCTCAAAGGCAAAGCCGAATGGCTAGTTTGCAAAGATGTATGCATCCCTGAAGACGGCGAAGTGTCGTTGACGCTGCCGGTGTCTGGCGATGCGGGTGTGTCTGCACACAAATCTCGCTTCGATGCGGCAGACGCTGCGGTGCCCAAAGCGCTCGCGGGCTGGACCGGCAAAGCCGCCGTCGCCGGTCGCGAAATGCTCGTCGAAATCACGGCAACCGCGGGTGCACCCGCACTCGCTAAATTTGACGTTTTTCCGGAACCCGAGCAGATCACCGACCCGTCGGTGCAGAAGGTTTACCGCACGGCGAACGGCTATGCAGTGCTGCTGAAATTAGTGGATGGCGCAAAGGTGCCGCCAACATTTCCGCTCGTGATCACCGCGGGCGAGCCGCTCAACGGTGCCGCTAGCGCCGCCAAGGAGGGCGTGATTTCGGTCGCCACATCCGCCGCGGGCGCAAGCGTAGCAGTACCTTCGGGTGCGGTATTGCTCGCCGACGCTGGCGCAAATGCAAGTCTGAAATCCGGCGCGGCAGCAACGGCGCTCGCGGTAACCGGCGGTAACGATGTGACACTGGTTTCCGCGCTGGTGCTCGCTTTTTTCGGCGGCATGATTTTGAATTTGATGCCGTGTGTGTTCCCGGTTTTGTCGCTCAAAATTTTGAGCTTCGCGAAGCACGGCGGCGGCGCACTGACCTCAACCCACGCGTTAGATCAACCTCGCGGGCGTGGCCGGTCGCGTTGGTTGCGCAACGGCGTGCAAAGCCACGATGATGCGACCGATCACGAGCAAGCCAAGCGCAGCGCGATGCGCCAACACGGCATCTTCTACGCTGTCGGCGTGGTGCTTTCGTTCCTCGCACTCGCGGGCGTTTTGCTTGCGCTCAAGAGCGCCGGAAGCGCCATTGGCTGGGGCTTTCAGTTGCAGAACCCCGGCGTGGTGTGGGTGTTGGCGATCATCTTTTTCTTGATCGGTTTGAACTTGATGGGCGCGTTTGAGGTGGGGCAACTCGCGCCGTCGTCGCTGTTGTCGATGCAGGCGAAACATCCAGGTGTGGATGCGTTTTTCTCGGGCGTGCTGGCGGTGATTGCGGCGAGTCCGTGCACTGCGCCATTCATGGGGGCGGCGCTGGGTTTTGCGCTAACGCAAAGCGCGGTGGCGGCGCTCTCGGTGTTCGCTGCGTTGGGTGTTGGCATGGCGCTGCCGTACGTGCTGCTCGCATGGTTTCCGAAATGGCTCGACAAGCTGCCGCGTCCGGGGCAATGGATGGTGACGTTTAAGCAATTGCTCGCGTTTCCGATGTTCGCAACCGTTGTTTGGCTCGTCTGGGTCATTGCCATTCAGGCGGGCGCAGATGGCGCGGGCATGGTGCTTTTGGGCTTGGTTGGTTTGGCGTTTGGCGCGTGGCTGATTGGCTCGCACAAGCCAGCCGCGCGCTGGACGGGCGCGGCGGTCGTGTTGGCGGCGGCGGTGTTGGCGTGGCCGAGCACGGACACAACAAATAGTGCGTCCACGCGTGCAGTGAAATCGGGCGGCGTGACGTGGCAAGCGTGGGACGCGGCGACCGTGGACAAACTGATGGCTGAGGGAAAGCCGGTATTCGTGGACTTTACGGCGGCTTGGTGCGTGAGTTGTCAGGTGAACAAACGCACGGTGTTGACGCGCAGCGAAATCGTGGAATTATTCGCTGCAAAGAAGGTCACATTGATGCGTGCCGATTGGACCAACCGCGACGAGCGCATAACGCAAGCGCTCGCCGCGATGAACCGCTCGGGCGTGCCGGTATATGTGTTGCACGCACCGGGCAAAGCGCCGCAGCTCTTGCCAGAAATTTTGACAACAGGTATCGTGCGCGACGCGCTCAATACATTGCCGTAGCGTCCTGAGCCGTGCTTTGATTTTTGTGGGAGCGGGCTTGCCCGCGATGGGCGGCGGCTAGCGGCTAAGGTTGATTGGATGACACCAATCGCGGGCGAGCCCGCTCGCACAGGTAAATGCTTTTTTAACGTAGGAGTCCTCATGATCCGCAAACTTGCTACTCTTTTTTTCGCCACGGTTACGCTCGCTGCGCACGCCGTCACCGTTGGCCAAGCGGCCCCCAATTTCACGTTGACCGACGTGTCCGGCAAGACCGTGAGCCTCGCCGACTTCAAGGGCAAGCACGTTGTGCTTGAGTGGACGAACCCTGGTTGCCCATTTGTGCAGAAGCATTACGTGTCTGACAACATGCAATCGCTGCAACGCGACGCGAAAGCCAAAGGCGTAGTGTGGCTCGCGATTAGCAGCACCGAGCCGAGGCATCAGGATTACCTAGCGCCCGCCAAACTCGCCACCAAAATGAATGGTGAATGGAAGGCCGCAGCGGCAGACATTTTGATGGACGAGTCTGGCAAAGTCGGCCAACTCTACAGCGCGAAAACCACGCCGCATATGTATTTGATTGACCCCGCGGGCAAGCTCGTTTACGCGGGCGGGATCGACGACAAACGCAGCGCCAACCCGGCGGACGTGAAGGTCGCGAAAAACTACGTTCGTGCCGCGCTCGATGACGCGCTGGCGGGTAAGCCGATAGCGGTGGCGACGTCTACGCCGTACGGATGTAGCGTGAAATACCGGTAACAGCTTTTTGCTGAAAATGACCATAAAGCACCGCCTGGCGGTGCTTTTTTTATTGCCGTATCCTATATCGACTTATTGAATAATGGGTCGCTAACGACCAACCGGCGGTGGCTAGCGCTGAAAAGTTGTCGATAATCGGGAAAACCCTTATTTGCAAATATGCGCGTATGCGCATAATTCGCTCCTCGTAAGGAGGAGCAACAAAGTGGAAGAACTCAGCCCGGTGTTCGACAAGGTAGCGCGATATTTTTCGCTGCTGTCGGATGCCTCTCGTCTCAAGGTTATTCACGCGATCTGCAACACGGAAACGAGCGTGAACGATGTGGTGAACACCACCGGTTTGTCGCAGAGCACGGTCTCGCGTCACCTCTCGAATTTGCACCTCGCGGGCGTCGCCTCGCGGCGCAAAGCGGGTGCCCAAGCGCTCTACACGATTAGCGACCGCACACTCACGGAAATCTGCCGCACCGCTTGCGTGAGCCTCGTCTCGCGCGAAATGGAGCGAGAAGAAATCGACGCGCTCAAACGCAGCGCCGCCCAATTTATGACCGCCGAACACGCCGAGGCTGCCGCCCCGAGCTACGCGGCCTTCACCGCAACCTTGGACACCGCGACCCCACGATGAGCGACAAACTATCCACCCGCCTCGGCCGCCTTCAGAAGGCCCCCGAGTTTTTCCTGACGCGCGACGCGATGGCGCTGCCACGCGACGACCGCCGCAGTTTTCTGCGCAGAGCCTTCCTCGCCGCTGGCGGCGCAGCAGGCGCGTTGGCGTTGCCCAAAGCGTTTGCCCAAGACGGCGATCCCGCCATTCTGAATTTGCCCGCGCACACCAAAGGCCTTGGCCAACCAGTGGCAGCGCGCGCTTACGGCTTGCCTTCGAAGTACGAAGAAAACCTGCAACGTCGCGAATCGCCGGGCCTCACGCGCGTCGGCGCGGCAAGCGTGAGCTTCGCGCCGCTGCAAGGCTTTTTCGGCATCATCACGCCGAGCGGCCTGCACTTTGAGCGCCACCACCAAGGCTGGTGGGACATCGACCCATCGCAGCATCGTTTCATGATCAACGGTCTGGTCAAACAGCCCAAGGTCTACACGATGGACGACCTGATGCGTATGCCGTCGATTTCGCGCATGCACTTCATCGAATGCGGTGCAAACACGGGTATGGAATGGGGCAACGTCGCGGTGCCGACGGTGCAATACACGCACGGCATGCTCTCTTGCTGTGAGTTCACGGGCGTGCCGCTGAAATGGCTGCTAGACGACTGCGGCATCGACATGAAGAAGGCGAAGTTCATCCTCGCCGAGGGCGCGGACGGCAGCAGCATGACGCGCACTGTGAACCTCGCCAATGCGCTTGACGACGTCATGGTTGCCTACGGCATGAATGGCGAAATGTTGCGTCCAGAGAACGGCTATCCGCTGCGCCTCGTCGTCCCCGGCGTCCAAGGCGTGTCGTGGGTGAAATATCTGCGCCGTATCGAAGTCGGCGACCAGCCGTACGGCGCCAAAGACGAATCGCTGCACTACGTGGATCTAATGCCCGACGGCCAGCATCGGCAGTACACGAGCATTCAAGAAGTGAAGAGCGTCATCACGTCGCCGTCCGGCGGTCAGGTGTTGCTCGACAAAGGCTTCTTCAATGTCACGGGAATCGCCTGGAGCGGTCGCGGCAAGATTAAGAAGGTGGATGTTTCGATTGACGGCGGCAAAAACTGGAAAGTTGCGCGCTTAGAAACGCCGATTCTCGACAAGTGCCTCACGCGCTTCAATATCGATTGGACATGGGACGGCGGCGACGCGATTTTGATGTCACGCGCCACGGACTCGACCGGCCAAGTGCAGGCGTCCATGACCGAAATGCGCAAAGTGCGCGGCACCAAATCGATCTATCACAACAACGCAATTCAGAGCTGGCTCGTCTCGGCTAACGGGGAGGTTAGCAATGTCCAAATCGGTTAATTCGCGTACTCGCATCGCGCTATGCGCGTTAACGGTCGGATTCGGTTTTGTCACAGCTACGCAACTTGGCGCAGCCACGCTCGGCCGTCCTGCGACTCCAGCCGAAATCAAAGCGTGGGACATCGATGTGCGTCCCGATTTCGTGGGCTTGCCGCCCGGTGCGGGCACCGTCGCGCGTGGTCAAGAAGTGTGGGAAAGCAAATGCGAAAACTGTCACGGCGCGTTTGGTGAATCCAACGAAGTGTTCACGCCCATCGTGGGACACACCACCAAAGAAGACATCAAGACTGGCCGCGTAGCGGCACTGCGAAAAGACACCGTTCCGCAGCGCACCACGATGATGAAGCTTTCCGAGCTTTCCGTTTTGTGGGACTACATCAATCGCGCCATGCCGTGGAATGCGCCGAAGAGCCTGTCCACGGACGAGGTGTATTCGGTGGTGTCCTACATCTTGAACATGGCGGGCGTGGTGCCGTCCGACTACGTGTTGTCGGAAAAAAACATGCAAGCCACGCAAGACATGTTGCCCAACCGCAATGGCAAATCTCGCGATCACGGCATGTGGGAGTTAGGCAGTAAGCCCGACGTTCAAGGCTCGACCTGTATGACCAACTGCACGCCAAAGGTCACGATCACCAGCGCGCTACCGGCGTTTGCCCGCAACGCCCACGGCGATATCGCTGCGCAAAATCGCCTTCTCGGCGGCCTGCGCGGTGCCGACACGTTGAACCCCGCCCCGAGCCAGTTCGTGTCGGTCGCGGAACGCGCCAAGCAAAGCAAAGCCGCAGCGGCTCCCGCCGTCGCGGCAAGCGACCCGGCCAAGCTTGCGCAACAGCACGCTTGCCTCGCCTGTCACGGCATCGGTAACAAAATCGTAGGGCCCGCCTTCACGGACGTCCACAAGAAGTACGCCACGCAAAAAGCGGCCGCAGCGAAGCTCTTGACCGTCCGCATCAAGTCTGGCGGCAGCGGCGCATGGGGCTCTATCCCAATGCCAGCCCAAGACCATGTTCCGGATGCCGATATTCAGGCTATCGCTGAATGGATCGCCGCTGGAAAATTTCAGTAATTTCGCCCAATTCTTCATCGCAGGGTAAACCGAAGTACTCCGCTCTGCGCTGAACCATAAAATGTCCCCACTCACATCATCCCGGAGGTAGTTCCATGACTCAGATTAACGACGGCCGCAGAGCCGCAATCAAAACCGGCGGTTCGCTCGCCGTTATCGCCGCCGCTGTCAGCGCGGGCGTGCTTCCTATGAGCGCCTTTGCTCAGTACAACAAAGGCGCGTTTGATGCCAAAACGCTCAATGACGTGATCAAAGCGCTCGGCGGAACCGGCGCAGAGAAGTCCAGCGACATTGCCATTACCGCGCCTGATATTGCGGAAAACGGCGCTGTGGTACCGATCGCTGTCGCCAGCAAAATCGCGAACACCCAATCAATCGCCATTTTGGTCGAGAAAAATCCATCGGCGTTGACAGCGCAGTTCGACATCCTCGCAGGCACCGAGCCCAACGTTGGTACGCGCGTGAAGATGGGCCAAAGCTCAAACGTTCACGCCGTGGTCAAGGCCGGCGGCAAGTTCTACGTCGCCACGAAGGAAGTCAAGGTCACCCTCGGCGGCTGCGGCGGCTAACTCGAAGCGGCTGCAAGACCGGGACGCTTCGTCAGCGATCCGCTTGTGTGCACAAGCACACGGCGCGAATCGCTTCGTCGCCTGCCGGTCTTTCGCGCGCTTCGATAGATTCACAATATTTTTTGCTCGACGATACTCGTTGAAATAGGAGACAGACATGGCAGATCCGATGCGCATTCGCGCACAACTCAAAGACGGTGGCATCACCGAAGTTCGCGTCCTGATGGCGCACATCATGGAAACTGGCCAGCGTAAAGACGCCGCAGGCAAAGTGATTCCTGCGATGCACATTCAAAACGTGACCGCAACATGGAATGGCAAGACAGTGCTGTCTGCGCAGTTTGGCCCAGCTGTGTCGCAAAATCCGGTGATGAATTTCAGCTTCAAAGGCGGCGCCAAGGGCGACAAAGTAATCGTGAGCTGGACCGACACCACCGGCGACAAACGCAGCGACGAAGCAACTATTTCGTAGTCTTGACTCCGCGCTCGCGATGCGGGAGCGGGGTAGGGCGGGCACTGCCCGCCTTGTGTGTGGTTTGACGGTGGACACGTTCCGCCGTCCGCGTGTTTCGGTGGGGATCGAGGAAACGCAATTAAGGAGGATGGGGAATGAAGAAGTTAATCGTCACAGCACTCGCGGCGGTGTTCGCCGCGACGTCGTTGCCGCTGACCGCGCAAGATGCACAAAAAGAAATTGAACGCTACCGCCAGCTCTTGGCCGACGGCAATCCAGCCGAGTTGCTGGAAATGCGCGGCGAAGCTTTGTGGAAGCAAAAGCGCGGCCCGAAAAATGCGTCGATGGAAGCCTGTGATTTGGGCTTAGGCGCGGGCAAGCTCGCGGGCGTTAACGCCGTGTTGCCGCGCTACTTCGCCGATGTTGATCGCGTGATGGATCTTGAGTCACGCATCGTGCATTGTGAAATCACGCTGCAAGGCTTCACGATGGCGGAGCTGACGAAGCGTCCGCATTCCCTTGCTCAAAGCGAACGTCAAACCGATCACGAGGCGCTCACCGCGTACGTAGTTGGACTATCGCGTGGCGCGAAAGTGAACGTGCCGCAAACGCATGTCAAAGAGCAGGAGTCCTTCCTGCGCGGCGAAAAAATGTTCTTCTTCAAGGGTGGTCCGTACGACTTCGCCTGTGCAACGTGCCACGGCGTAGACGGCCAACGCATCCGTCTGCAAGACCTGCCGAATTTTCAGAAGGCCGACAACGCACAACGTGCATTCACCACATGGCCCGCTTACCGCGTGAGCCAAGGCGCGATGCGCACGATGCAGTGGCGCTTGCTGGACTGCTTCCGTCAACAACGTCTGCCCGAGCTTGAGTTTCTGTCACCCGCGTCTATTGACCTGATCACCTACATGGGTGTGAAGGGCAAAGACGGCGTGATGGATGCGCCGGCGATTAAGCGTTAATGGATCAGAAAAGGAAGCTCATCATGAACAAGAAATCTGTGATCGGAACCTCTCTGATTCTCACCGCGACAGCGGTGCTCGCAGGCTGTGTGGCGATGGATGCCGGCAATAAGGCCGCGCCTGTTGCCAAAGCGCCGACCGACGCTGAAATTGTTGCACTGCTCAAAGCGTCATTCAAGAACACGGCATCAGCGGGACACAATCGTCTCGATCAAAGCCCATTGCAAAAAGCCTGCACTGAGGCCTCCCGCACCGGCAAGCCGGTTGATGACAAAGTGCGTATCTCGCTGCAAGAAGCGGCAATGGCCAGCGTGAAATATCCCGCTGACGGCAAGTACCTCGGCGACTGGAAAAAAGGCGAAGCCATCGCCCAAAACGGTCGCGGCCTGCAATACACCGACGCTGTCGGCGCGGCCTCCGGTGGTAACTGTTACGCCTGCCACCAGATCGACAAAAAAGAAATCGCGCACGGCAACATTGGCCCCACGTTGTGGAACTACGGCAAGCTGCGCGGCGGCCCAACACCCGAAATCACCAAATACACGTGGACGCGCATTTGGAACACCCATGCGTTCAACGCCTGTGTGAATATGCCGCGCTTCGGCGATGCGGGCATCCTCACTGAAGCACAGATCAAGGATGTGATGGCGCTACTGCTTGATCCCGCTTCGCCGGTGAATCAATAACCGGTGATGGATTGAGTTGAACGTGGCGCGCGCCGTGTCGATTGCGACTGTCATTCCCGCGAAGGCGGGAATCCAGACCGTGAGCGCCGTTCGTGGTGAGCGCGTAAACCCCGTAGGGTGGGTTTCAACCCACCGCAAATTGCTACCAACCCACTCTTGCTGGCGTCATCCTCGCGCAGCGGGGATCCAGTGGGTGATACCCGCGAAGCGCAATATGCCGTTCGCCCTGAGCCTGTCGAAGGGTTTGCTGGAATGAGTTGGTTTGTTTGCCACGGCTGCGTTTCGCCTTTCGGCGAGTTACTTTTGGCATTGCCCAAAAGTAACCAAAAGGCTAGCCCCGAACCCCGCTTCATCCTCCGGTGCTCGCGGAGCACTCAAAAGCGGGCGGGCGCCGCACAACTCGCCCGAGGGCGCGCAGGTATGCGCGCGGTGGGCTCATGGTGCGACGCTTGGACCGCCCGTTGCTCCGCTCCTCGGCGCGGGCTCACGGGGCGATTTGATGCGCAACAGCTTTTGCGCCTTACCGACAGCCTGGCGGTCTTTACGGCTTGTTTTTATCGTTTGTTGACTTCACCGTTTTTATGCCTGAAACGACCACTAGGCTGTCGTTCAATGCGAAAAGCTGTAAGTAGCCCAGATACTCGTCATCCGGGCTCCCGTTCCGAGTTTCCCGTAGGGATCAAAGACGTTGTCGCGTTGTGGAACCCGGATGCGAACATCCGGGCTACGGCTCAATGACTGCGTCTTTGGTCATGGCAGTTGTCGCTGTGGCGATCGTTGTTTTTTTGTTTCGCGCACAGACTCGAAAATGGCCGCGACGACTTCGCATTCGACCAAAGGTTTGCCGCGCCGACGCGGCACGGCGTCCGTATCCCTTCGTTGAAGTGGTTGCGGACGGCAGCGTTCGCGAGCTGGGCGAGAACGATAGGGAGTTTTTGGAGACGCCGTTCTACCCAATGGATAGTGGGCGACCGTACGTCAAATCTGGCTACGCCGAGCGCAGCGCGTCGGGCGATGTTTCCGGGTTTTTATCGCGAGCGGATGTGCCTAAGCGCGTAATTGTTCTGCCCGCGAAACATGACGCAGATGCTCCCAAGTTTTCTCGACAGGACGAAATCGCAGCGTACAGAAATTGGTGTGCTGAGGTCATTGAACATGAAGATGGTTCGCTCACACTGATCGAACCTCGTTTAGCTGAATAAGGCAGAAGATACAGCGCGAAACGCCCCGTCACCCCGCGCCGAGGAGCGGAGCAACGGGCGGTCGTAGACCCGCACCATGAGCCCACTGGTTGCGCGTTAGCGCAACTTTCGGGCGATTTGTGCGGGTCCCGCCCGTTGCGAGCACCGGAGGATGAAGCGGGGTTCGGGGCTAGCCTTTTTGGTTACTTTTTGGGCAATGCCAAAAAGTAACTCGGCCGCCGGGCCGAGACCCGGCTAGTTGGTTTAGCGAACAAGGTTGCAGTACCGAACCGTGTTCATGGTTCGACAGGCTCACCACGAACGGAGCTTACGGTCTGGATTCCCGCCTTCGCGGGAACGACAAGGAATGAATATGCAACGTAGAGAATTTCTAAACATCCTCGCCATCGCCGCCGCCTCGGGCGCAGCGCTGGACTCCAAGGCGTTACTCGCCGCCACCAACCCGGCGTCGTTCTACGACTTGCCGCGTTTCGGCAATGTGCATCTCCTGCACATGACCGATTGCCACGCGCAGTTGAAGCCGATTTACTTCCGCGAACCCAGCGTGAACTTGGGCTTTAACGCCGCGTTTAATCAAGCGCCGCATCTTGTTGGAGAACATTTGTTGAAGGCGTTCAACATCCGCCACGGCGGCCATCTTCGGCACGCATTTACTTATCTCGATTTCGAACAAGCCGCAAAAACCTACGGCAAGGTCGGCGGCTTTTCGCATCTGGCCACGCTCGTAAAGCAGATCAAGTCCTCGCGCCCCGGCGCACTGCTGCTCGACGGCGGCGACACGTGGCAAGGCTCGGCGACCGCGTTGTGGACCAACGGCCAAGACATGGTTGACGCTTGCCTCGCGCTTGGAGTGGACGTGATGACAGGCCACTTTGAATTCACGCTCGGTGCGAAGCGCGTTCAGGAAATCGTTGAAAAAGATTTCAAGGGCAAGCTGGAATTTCTTGCGCAGAACATCAAGACCGCAGATTTCGAAGACCTTGTCTTCAAGCCGTACACGATGAAAACGATGAATGGCGTGCCCGTGGCCATCGTCGGCCAAGCGTTTCCGTACACCCCGATTGCGAACCCGCGCTACATGACGCCCGATTGGACGTTCGGGATTCGTGACGACGACATGCAAAAGACCGTCGATGACGCGCGCGCAAAGGGCGCGAAAGTGGTGGTGGTGCTCTCGCACAACGGCATGGACGTTGACCTAAAAATGGCGTCGCGCGTGCGCGGCATCGACGCGATCCTCGGCGGTCACACGCACGATGGTGTGCCACACGCGATCCCCGTAAAGAACGCTGGCGGCGTGACGCTCGTCACCAACGCGGGCAGCAACGGCAAGTTCCTCGGCGTGCTCGATTTCGACGTGAAGGACGGCAAGATTTCCGACTTCCGCTACACGTTGCTGCCCGTTTTCTCGAACTTGCTCAAGGCCGATCCAACGATGGAGGCGCTGGTCACCAAGATCCGCGCACCTTACGAGGCGAAGCTTGCAGAACCCCTCGCGACGACCGATGGCTTGCTGTACCGCCGCGGCAATTTCAATGGCAGTTTTGACCAGCTCATTCTCGACGCATTGATGGAAAGCAAGAGCGCGCCCATCGCGTTTTCGCCGGGCTTTCGTTGGGGTACGTCGCTGCTCCCTGGACAGGCGATCACGCGCGAACACGTCATGGATCAAACCGCGATTACGTATCCGTACACCACGGTCACCGACATGACGGGCGAGACGATCAAAACGATCCTCGAAGACGTGGCCGACAATCTGTTTAACCCCGATCCGTATTACCAACAAGGCGGTGACATGGTGCGCGTCGGCGGCTTGCAGTACACGATTGATCCGCTCGCAGCACAAGGCAAACGCATCACCGATATGCGCCTCGGCGACAAACCGATTGACGCGAATAAAACGTACAAAGTTGCAGGCTGGGCACCGGTGGGTGAGGCCGCACGCGACGCCAAGACTGAGCCGGTGTGGGACGTCATCGAGACGTGGCTTAAGTCGAAAAAACACGTCACTCCGAGAACGCTGAACGTGCCGCGCATCATGAACGCTGCGGGCAACAAGGGCGTCGCGTAACTATGCGCGATCAACGCAGCGTCATTCCCGCGACGGCTGGAATCCAGACCGACACGAGCCTGGTCTCCATAGAACGTAGGCGGGTGCTGGCTGCGCTCGGCGCTTGCCTGTTGCTGTCGCGCGGTGCGCATGCCACGACAGTTGGTCAAACCATTGCAATTCCGTCGACAACGCTGATCGACGGCACTGTACTCAAGCCCGAGCATTGGAAAGGCAAAGTCCTCATCGTCGAACGCTTCGCGACGTGGTGCCCGTTTTGCAAGGTGCTGAATCCGAAACTCGAAAAATTGTTGCGGGCACACAAGAGCAAGGGCCTAGAAGTGCTCGCGCTTTCAATCGATAAGAACGTCGCCGAAGTGCCTAAATACATGAAGCAGCATGGCTACACGTTCAACGCCGCGATGATGACACCCGAGTGGCAAACGGCGCTCGGCGACGTCAAAGGGCTACCGGTAACGTGGGTCATCGGCCGCGACGGCAAGCTAAAACAGGTCGAATCCGGCGAATTGCTCGATGAGGATGTGGCAGAACTCGCCCGTTGGTTATAATTTCTGGCTAGCAACGCTCCTCATAAGTTCACACGCCGGGGTGGCGGAATTGGTAGACGCAGCGGATTCAAAATCCGCCGTTGGTGACATCGTGCGGGTTCGAGTCCCGCCCTCGGCACCAATCGCATAGCGATTGGGTCATTTGTGAACTTCGCCACGCGCCAACCTCCTGCCGGTTTCTTAGCAGAGCGCCGGTTCCGAACGCGTTGGGTCATTTGTGAACTTCCCCGCACGCCAACCTGTGGTCCTGCCGGTTGATTCGAGGCGAGGCTACCGCCCCTACTGTTCCCGTTGACTTTCGTCGCGCGCGCGACGCGCGATTTGTTGCGTCTCTTCCGAGCGGATGACGTGCACGGCGCAGCGTGATGTAACAGAGCTAATCGTGCGACTCGATGCTGCGTTGGCTTCTACGTCAAGATGAACCCCGATCCAACGCAGTTGCGCGCAGATGGCCGCGCGCGTTTGGGTGTCGTTCTCGCCTATGCCACCGGTAAAAACTAGGGCATCTACACCGTCAAGCGACGCAATCATCGCGGCAATTTGCTTCGCTGCGGATACGCAATACATTTCTATGGCGAGCACAGCGTCGGCATCGGTCGCCGCCGCGGCTCGCAATTGCCGCATGTCGCTGGTCAGTCCTGAGATTCCTCGCAGGCCGGACTCGCGCTGTAGCAGCGTATCGAGTTGCTCGACGTCGAATTTCTTTTCACGTAGCAGATAGACGAGCACACCGGGGTCAAGGTCGCCGGTACGCGCGCCCATGATCACACCGCCGGTTGGCGTGAATCCCATGCTGGTGTCGATTGATTGACCGTCATGCACCGCGGTGATGCTTGAGCCATTTCCCAGGTGCGCGATGATCACGCGCTCGGGAATCGGCACGCTCATTTGTCGCACAATAGATTCGCACGACAAGCCGTGAAAACCATAGCGCTCAATGCCTTCGGCTTTGAGCGCGCGCGGGATAGGTAATGTGCGCGCTCGCTCGGGCAGGTTTCGATGAAAACTGCCATCGAAACACGCTACATGTGGAACGTTCGGAAAACATTCCTGCGCTACCGCAATGACGGATAACGCAACGGGCGTGTGGAGTGGCGCGAATCCTTTTGCCGCTTCCAATCGCGCAAGGACTGCCGGAGTGATGCGGCAATCGCTTCGCAAGGCGGGACCGCCATGAACCATGCGATGACCAACAGCGTCTGGCGTTGGCATGCCCGCGGCGACCAGTGCTTCAACGACGCAATTCATCGCTGCGCGTTGATCTGCGATATGCACCTCTCCGTTGGCCGTTACATTCCCGGAGGCGTCTTTGACGGCAAAGCGGCTGTGAGCCGAACCAATCGCATCTGCGTCGCCAGTTAATAACGTCGTGACGGTGGAACCTACGAGGCGAAACAGTCCAAACTTCAGCGATGAGGAACCACTGTTTAGGGCGAGCACTGTTAGCGCGCGACTTGGTGTATTCAATTCACTCGCTACCAAGCGTTATCTCCCCGACCGTCGTATTCATACACACCGCATACCGATCTGTTCATCGTTTCAGTACATGGTAGTGCAGGGGATGTGGCCGAGGAGGTCGACGTTCCGCAAACGACGCGCCAGGGCATTTGCCACAGCGAGCTTCTATAACGTTGTGGATGTCGCTACTCCGGCAACCCCAACAACCGCACGGCGTTGCCTTTCAAAATTCCCGGCATCACTTCGGGCTTAAACCCAGCCTCTTCAAAATCTTTCATCCAACGCTCGGGCGTGATGAGCGGGTAATCTGAGCCGAACAACACGCGATCTTTCAGCATCGTGTTGGCGTAGTGCACGAGTTGCTTCGGAAAATATTTTGGACTCCAGCCGGAGAGATCGATCCACACGTTGGGTTTGTGTGTCGCCACTGATAGCGCTTCGTCTTGCCAAGGGAAGCTCGGGTGCGCCATCACGATTTGCATGTCGCCGAAATTGACAGCGACGTCGTCGAGGTGCATGGGGTTTGAATACTCCAGCCGCAGCTTGCCGCCGCAATACATTCCCGATCCAATGCCACTGTGTCCGGTGTGGAAGATCACCGGCATTTTATGCGCGTTGATTACTTCGTAGAGCGGCCAACACATACGGTTGTTCGGATGAAAGCCTTGCACAGTGGGGTGCAGCTTGAAACCCTTCACACCTTCTTCTTTGATGAGGCGCTCGGCCTCACGCGCGCCCATCTTGCCTTTGTGCGGATCGATGCTTGCGAACGCAATCATCATGTCGCTGTTCTCTTTGGCGGCAGCGGCGATCTCTTCGTTCGGGATGCGCTTGCGGCCAAGATTCGCCTCGGCGTCGACCGTGAACATAATCAAACCAATTTTTTTCTCGCGGTAATGCGCGATGGTTTCCGCGATCGTCGGCCGATTGCTGGAGCGAAAGTATTTGTCTGCTGCACGATCATATTCCTCGCCATACGCATCAAACGGATTCCAGCAGCTCACCTCGGCGTGCGTATGGATATCAATGGCGATTAGGTCTTTGTGATTCATGCCGAAGCTCTCTTGGGTTTGTAAACTTTTTGCAATAGCGACATTAGCGTTTGCCGCTCCACTGCGGTGAGTCCCGCTGCTACACGATCTTCAAGATCACGCGCGGTGGCCTCTGCTTCGCGCATGAATTTTTTGCCGTCCGTGGTGAGATGTAAGCCAATCGCACGACCATCAGTTGGGTGTGGCTTACGCACAATCAGACCGCGCTTATCCATATCAGCGACTAGTCGCACGAGGTTGGGCGGGAGAATGCCCAGTGCTGTGCAGAGCTGACGCGAGGTCACGCCTGGATTGTGCGCGATCAGTGACAAGAGCGAAAAATCCACGGGCCGCAGCCCATAGATGGACATGCGCTCTAGGAACACCTCAATCACCGTGAGCGCAGCGCGGCGCGCGTTGTACCCCAGTAGGGATTCGAGAAACGAGGTGTCGACGGGCGTGTCGCCTCCACCGTCGACAGACGGCGAAGCGGACGTTATCCGCTTCGCGCGCACGGAACGTTGCGCCATACGGTTTACGATTCCGCCGTGAAGCCGATGCGTTTGACCAATGGCCCCCAACGGTCGGATTCTGCTTTTTGCGAGCGCGCTTGTTCGTCGGGCGTAGAACCTTGCGCAATCAGACCGGTGACAGCAAGGCTGTCGATGACGGCTTTGTCTTTCAATGCGGCGTTGATAGCCGCGCTGGCGGCAGCGACAATCGACGTTGGCGTTTTCGCGTGCGCATAGAAGCCAAACCATTCTTCAGTCGTCAACTCCGGGAAGCCTTGCTCGGCAAACGTCGCTACCTCTGGAGAAAACGGTGAACGTTGTTTGCCCGAAGTCGCAAGCAGCCGCAAACGACCCGCTCGGTGGTATTGCAAGAAGTCTCCGCTCGGCGTGCACATCGAGGCAAGTTGCCCGCCAACGACGTCGGTCACACCCGGCACGGAGCCACGATACGGCACGTGCTTCAGGTCAACTCCCGAGTTGAGTCCCAACAGTGCACCGATGAAATGCGGGGTTGAGCCCGCAGCGGGAGAGCCGTAGTTTGCGTCTTTCGGATTGGCTTTAGCCCATGCAAGAAAGTCTTTCACCGTCTTCACGCTTGCCGGCACCAAAGGTCCGACTGCGAAACCGTGATGCATGATCGCCGCGATTGACACCGGCACAAAGTCCTTGATCGGGTCGTAGCCCAGCCTCGCGTATACGTGAGGAAAGATGGACAGTGGCGAGAAGGGCGAAAGCGTGAGCGCCGTGCCGTCGGCGGGCGCACCTTTAAGCGCTTCCAAGGCAATTCGTCCACCGGCGCCAGGTTTGTTTTCCACTACGCCAGGGTTCTTGGTGAAAGGGGTTCCGCCTAACCGTTCTGCGACGCGACGCGCCACGCCGTCACCGGCGCTGCCCGCGGGGAAACCGTAGAAAATTTTCACTTGATCGACTGCTGCGGCTTGCGCGAGCGCGTCTAGCGGACGAAGCGCCGCGAGCGCCGAGACGGACAACAGGGATTGATTGAACTGACGACGAGTAGTCATTTTGAAATCCTTCAGCTTTGTGGTTGGTCGCGACAGCCGTCGCGACCGTGGGACAAAAATATCTGCGTTATTGACAGGCGAAGTTTGCGGCTAGCTCTTTGTCGCCAGTACCGACATACCTTGCTACCTTTGGATACGCGCAAAGTGGGCGAGAGCGGGCTGCGGCCCAGTCTACGGGAAGCTCGGCATTCACGCCGCCTGCATTACCGGTGCCGCGTGCGGTGGCCACAATTTGCTCCGGGGCGACACCTTTTTCAACCCAGTTGACGAGTGGTGTGAGCATGTCAAATTGGTCGACGGCTGGGCCGCCACTGCAATGGTTCATACCGGGTACGGGATAAAAGCGTGCAAAGTTGGTCGCGTCGCCGTTGTTGTTGCTGGTTAGACCTGCATACCAACTGGCGGTGTCTGCGGCGGAGAAAATCGGATCCGACGCGCCGTGATAAACCATCATTTTTGCGCCACGCATTTTGAGCGTTGCAAGGTTGGTGGCGTTCGGTGGCGACATGAACGTCATCCCAGCCTCGGTGAACGTTGCGTTGGTGGCGTAAATTTGCGTGGCTAAGTCGTCTATCGATACTGCCAACGAGTTACTAATGAACGCGGGGGGCGCGCGGAACACTGTGCCTGCCGCGAGCGGGTCGAGCGCGATTGAGTTCACGTATTTCCAAGTGGCCCATCCGCTGCCAGCGATACCCGGATCGAACCACCAGTTGTTGTAGATCGCCGTGCCCGTAGTGGTTTTAGCGCCCGCATAAACATCGGCTACCACCGTTTTTTGTGCTGTTGTTAAGCAGGTTCCGTCGCGTGTCGCGCTACAGGTGGGTACGTCTGCGGACAAATTAAACGATTTCTGGCAGGTCGTGACGTCTTGTACCAAACCGTCGGCGACACCGTCGAGCGCATCACATTTGTCGAGAATTTTCTTGGCAACCATCGAGCGTTCGGCGGCGGTAAAGCCGGTCGACAAATCGGCAATGGTCGAGTTGCCGTTGGGAACAGTCGCACCCGCGGTCATGATCTTGGCGAACTGCTGCGAGCTCCAGATATTGGCCACCGCAGCTTTCGGCAAGTTGTAGCCCGGCGCGCCCGCCAGAAAACCGTCGTATTGATCGGCGTATCGTGCGGCTGCAACCATCGTGTGCCGTCCGCCGTTCGAGCATCCGCCGATGTACGAACGATCCGGAACTTTGCCGTAGGCAGTTTTTATTAACTCTTTTGCCATTGGCGTGAGCTTCCCCACAGCCTGATAGCCGTAATCGAGACGGGCCACGGGCTCGAAACCGAACGCGGTGGTTTGCGCTCCGGTATGTCCGGCGTCGGAGCTAATCACAGCAAAACCCTGCGCCAGCGCGCCTGTGAGCGGGCCGCCGCCGAGCGCGCCTTGTGCGGTTGCGACGCTGCCGTCGAGGCCACCGTTGGCTTGGTAGTAATACCGTCCGTTCCAGTCCTTGGGTAAGCGCATCTCGAACCCGATGGCGTACTCTTTCCCGTCGGTGCCGGTGCGCTTGTACATGGCACCTTTGACTAAGCAATGCTCAGCGACGCTTTGGCCGCCGAGAGACAACGTGCCTGCCGTGACCGTTGCCGCTGAGGCCACTGCGGTGTTTGCGTACGTAAAACGCGTCGTCAAATCAGTGCACGACGTGAGTGTCGCGCCTTTGGCTTCGGGCAGCCGAATTAACTCATTAGTGCCATCAGTGCCACAGGCGCTCAGAACTACAAGAGTAGAGAGCAGTAGTGCGGGTTTAGTTTTCATCTTGATTCCTCCTTACAGACTCGTGATGACGGGACGCAGCGAGCGATCAACGTTCGCCAAAATTGTTATTGCGGTTTCAGAATGTTGGCGATTGAGCCGGCGTGTAGGCCGTCAACAAGTGCTGCGCGATGCGCCAGCACTGAGCGTTGATTGATCGAACCTTTGTCCGTGACTTCTCCTTTGTCGAGCGACGGTGGGTCGCTGAGCAAACACAGTCGCGCCACGCGATTAGCGCTACCGGTTGCGGTAGCCGCTAACGTGTTCACAACGCCCTGAAAATGCGCAAGCACAGGTGCCGATGCGAGCACATCGGCGAGGCTTACGTCGTCCGCCAATCCGCTAAGTTTGCGCACGGCTGGAACGATTGGAAAAATCATCGCGCCGACTTCATGCAGATTGATGCCGGTAATCACCGCGTCTTGTACGTACGGAGCACCTGCGCCGATGATCTTGCCGCGCAGCGGCCCCACGCTGACGAACGTGCCTGTCGCGAGCTTGAAATCTTCGGCGATGCGGCCGTCGAAACGCACGCCTTTGTGCAGATCGCTTTCGTCGATCCACTTCACGGCGTCGCCGGTGCAGAAGAAGCCTTCGTCGTCGAACGCACCTGCGCTCGCCTCATCATTGCGCCAGTAGCCCGGCGTGATGTTCGGCCCCTTGTAGCGCACCTCAACTTTGCCATCAGACGGCACCAGTTTCAGCTCCATGCCCGGCGTGGGTACGCCTAAGTCGCCGGCCTTCACGTTCGGGCTCGTCACAAAAATGCCGAACGGGCCAGACTCGGTCATCCCGAGGCCCGTCGTCATGACAATGCGCTCGCCCACTTCACGTTCGGCATGCGCAAACAGGCTATCCCACACCGGCTGCGCGAGCGCGGCACCGGCATAGAAAAACATACGAACGCGCGAGAGCATCGTGCGGCGCAGTGCCTCGTCGGTGTGCATCGCGTTGGCGATAGCTTCAAAGCCCGTAGGCACATTGAAATACACCGTCGGTGCGACCTCGCGCAGATTCCGGAGCGTCTCGTGCATCAATGCGGGCGTGGGTTTACCGTCGTCAATGTAGAGCGTGCCGCCGTTGTAAATGGTGAGGCCGAAATTGTGGTTGCCACCGAACGTGTGGTTCCACGGTAGCCAGTCGACGAGCACTGGCGGTGCTTCGGTGAGCACGGGCATCGATTGACGCATTTGCTGCTGATTGGCGCACCACATGCGCTGCGTGTTGATTACGGCTTTTGGCAGTTTGGTCGAGCCGCTGGTGAACAGGAACTTCGCAATCGTTTCCGGCCCTGTCGCGTGCATCGCAGCATCGACAGCCTCGGTCGATTCCGTCGCCAGCCAAGACGCAAACGTGTCGACGCTACCGCCGGCACGCTTGCGTTCGCCGACCGCATCCACGACGACAGGCGTGTCGGCTGGAATTGCGGCGTCAATCGCTTTGCCGTAACGCTGCAAATCGGCTGCGTAGACCACGCCCGGCGTGATGGTGCGCACAACGTGTTTGAGCTTGTCGTAGTCTTGGCTTACTAGCGAATACGCGGTCGACACCGAGCAATACGGCACGCCGACGTACATCGCACCGAGCCCGAGTAGCGCATGCTCAATGCTATTTTCCGAAAGGATCGCTAGCGGACGCTCGGCGCTTGCGCCGTGGTTTAGTAGCGCTTGGCCAATGCTGCGCGCGGCGCGCAGTGCTTCGGCGTAGGTCACAAATTTCCACTCGCCACGCGTGCCGTCGGCATTCAACGCGCGGCGCGCCATCATCGGCTGGTCCGGTGTGAGCGCGGCCCAATGCAATAAGCGATCCGTCAGTCGATCTGCAAATGGCGCGAGCGCTTGCTCCGCAACGACGTACGTATTGCCCGCTTCATTTCGGACGGCAACGCGATCAACGCCGAAATGCAGTTCACGATATTTGGGTGATGATGCGGTGCTCATGATGCTTTGACCTTTGCACCACGTCCTTCGAGAAAGTCACGCACGCGGGCCTTCGCCTCGGGTGCGCTTTGCGCAATGGCGGAGATCAAACCTTCGGTGAGGAAGCCATGATCTGCTGGTTGCTCAGCGATGCGCGGCAGCGCGTGAATCAGCGAGTAGTTCGTCATCGCCGCGTTGGTGGCCACGCGCTCTGCAATCGCGATGGCCTTGGCTAAGGCTTCACCCGCTGCGACGTGGTACTGCGCGAAACCGAGCGCGACACCTTCTGCGGCTTTGTAGACGCGCCCCGTCAACATCATGTCGAGCATACGGTGTGCGCCGATCAATTTCGGAATGCGTACCGAGCCACCACCGCCGACAAAAATGCCGCGTGAACCTTCGGGTAGCGCGAAAAACGACGTGTCGTCCGCTACGCGAATATGGCAACTCGTCGCCAGTTCCAAACCACCGCCCACGACTGCACCGTGCAGTGCGGCAATCACCGGAATGCGCCCGAATTCGATGTTGGTCAGGATGCGATGCCAGCTGCGCGAATGATGCAAGCCGTCCACGGCGTCACGCTCTTTGAGTTCGGAGAGATCGAGACCGGCACAGAAATGATCGCCGTCGCCCGTGAGCACCGCCGCGCCGACTGTCGTTGGTAAACCCGCGAAAGCGGCATCGACTTGCGCCATCAGACCGTCGCTCAACGCGTTGCGTTTGTGTGGGCGCTGAAGGCGCACGATGGCGATGGCACCGCGCAGCTCAACGCTGACGTCGCCAATGGGATGGCTCGGTGTGTTGGACGTTTGGGATGTGTGGGATGTGGACGACGCATCCATAGTTTTCCTCCTAATTGATTATTAAATGTAACTATGTTGGCGGCGCGGCGCAAGCGAATTTGTGCGGCTTTGGCTACCGCAGCGCAGCACAGAATATTTATTTGTCGAAGCGTTGGCGCTCTAAAAATTGGCTCTTTTGCGGCGCAGCATTTGTACCGCGCACAAAGTCCAAACTGAGCGCGAAGGTCGCGCGCGTGACGCAGACAGATCCGTACAGCTTTTTGCCTCGAGCGACAGTTATACATGCGCTATGGCACAATAATATGCAATGTCGACAAATAAAAAAACGACCGCCAAGTCTTTGCTAGGCGGTCGTTAGGGCTAAAAAGCTATTGCGCTCACGTTATGCCGTGATGAGCGCACCCACGGTGCTGCGGCTGTCGTTACACGAAACCCAAATTCTTGACCGAGAACGCGTCGAGGTTGGGCGCAACCGTGTTGAGTTGAGCCGCTGGCACGCCGAACCAACTGGCGAGTGTCGCGGCGTATTGATCCACTGAGCTTGTGGGTAACCAACGTCCTTCGCTCGACACGTCGTCCGCGCCGCGCAGCGAAACGTCCGGAAATGTGCCGTACATCGCGCCACCTTTGACCGCGCCGCCCATGATGAGATGATGGTTGCCCCACGCGTGATCCGAGCCGCCACCCGCCGCAGGTTTGAACGTGCGGCCAAAATCCGTTTGCGTAAAGGTTGTCACTTGGTTGGCAACGCCGAGCGCGACCGTAGCGTCGTAAAACGAGCTCATAGCGTTGTCAACTTGCGTGAGCAGCCCGTTCTGCACCGTCAGTTGATTGGTATGCGTGTCGAATCCGCCGAGCGAGACAAAGAACACTTGTCGCTTCACGCCAAACGTGTCGCGCGCGGCGATGAGTTTTGCGACTTGTTGCAGCTGCGCGGCGAGCGTGTTGCCGTTGGTATCAAACAACGATTGCACCGTCGTGTTGTTCGCGCTAATGACGGGATTGACGATGGTCGAAAGATTGATTGCGTTGGCCAGACCGTCTGCGGTTTCGGCGACTAGCGTTTGGTCGCGGCCTTCACCGAGCAGCGCGGTAAGCGCCTGTTGCCGCGCGCGCGCCGTGGCGCTCGTGCCAGCGTCGCTTAGTCCGAAGGTGCCGCTGGAAGGTAAGGTCAGTGCGCTGGTCGTGGTGCCTTGCGCGAACAAAACATTGCCTGCAATCGAGGTCGTCACGGGCATCGCTGCGGTTCCGTTCATCGACTTCATCACGTCGGCGAGGCGTCCACCCCAACCCGTGCGCGACGGTTCATCGGAGATTGAGGATTGCCACTGCGCCTGCTGATCGGCGTGCGAGAAAAGCTGGAACGGATTGTCGCCACCGGCTTTGTATTGCGCCATCGTGAGTGGACGATTGAGCGGCCCGACGTTGGCCAGCACAGCGAGTTGGCCGGATGCAAACAACGGGTGAATTTTTGTGAGCGAAGGATTCATACCGAACACACGCGTACTGTTTTTCGGCTGAAATTGCAGCAATTCGTTTTGTGCGATGTTGATGCCGCTGGAGGCACCGCGCGCAGCAGAGTACGCCGCGTAACCCGCGGTGTCCGCACCGATGATCATGTTGTTGGCGTCATTCCCGCCAAACAAAAAAATGCAGACCAGCGCTTTGTAGTCAGTGGCCGACTGCGCGAGGGCAGGCGAGACGCCGAATCGCGTCAGCGAAGCAAGCGTTGCGCCGGCAGTCAGCGTGTGCAGGAAGTCGCGGCGGGAGTGGTGAATGTGGCTCATGTTCTGTTCTCCGATTAGCGAAGCACTTGGGTTTCAGGGGCGGCGCTGGCTAGGTAGAGCGCCATGCGGCTTCGACCTGTGGTGTCGGTTGCGGCGACCGTTTCGACGGCCGTTTTCATGATGCCGCGCGTGGTAGCAGTCATACGTCCAGCGAAAAGCACTTCGTTCATTTTGTCGAGCAGCGTGTTCGCGTTGGCGGCAACCGAGGTGAAGGGCGCAAGATCAAATTGGGTGCCCGTCGCGCCAAACACGGTCGGGTCTGGGTTGATCGTGCCGTACACGGTGTTGTAGGCGATGTTCACGCGATTGATGGCGGAAGTGGTGTTGTAGATCGCGAACTCCGGCGCGACTGTTCCGCTCTTGCTAAGCGCGAAATCAGGCGGGTAATAGTTGAATACCGATGGCGAAACGAAAACAGTTTGCCCCGAATTCGTCGGCGTATTTCTGAAGTAAACGCCGTCAGTTTGCGCGCCCATTGCACGCGCTAAACGGGTGATGGCGAGCACCGGTTCGCTTTGGTGGCCGTAGTCCGGCGTCCACTTCGACGCGCCGCGTGCTTCGATGTCGGTGAGCACGGCACGAATGACCGCCTTCATGTCACCGCGCACGCCGCTTCCGTTGTTTTGGAATACTTTCGCCACGCGATCAACGTAGCTCGGAGATGGCTGGCCGGTGACGAGTTGTTTGATGAAATGGGTGGCGACGAACGGGGGCACATTCGCTTGATTAAAGATGATATCGAGCGCTGCGTCCAGACGTTGTGACTGAATCAGCGAGCCTGAAATCGTGCTGCCCATGAGCATCTGCGTCGAGTAGTCGTGCTGCGCGTCTCGTTCTTCCATCATGCCCTTCATGTTCGCCGCGCGATTGATCGCACCGGGTATTTGGCCGGGCACCGTCGGGTACGTCCAACCGGTGAGAACATGCGCTAAATTTTCGACATCGTCTTGCGAATACGCGTCGATGGGCTGTCCGTTGGCGTTGACCTTGCGCGTCCCATCGTTGTTGAGTTGATACAGCCCAAGCGAGAAGAGTTGCATCAATTCGCGCGCATAGTTTTCGTTGGGCACAACGCCTGTGATGGTGTTGGGCTTGAGGTTGTTGACCATGTCAAGGTAGCGGCCCATCGCGGCGTGCAGCGTCACCTTTGATAGGAGTGAACGAAAGTTCGAGAACGCATCGTCACGCAGCATCTGCTGATAGTCGATCATGCCGTAGGCCATCTGAACGTCGAGCCCCGAGGTGACGAAAAATTGCGACCACGCCCAGGCCGTGCGCTGGCGTAGCTGGTCGGAATTGTTGATGGCGTGTTGAAAAAACTCGCGCTGTGGCTGATACATCGAGTAGTTATCGCGCTGGCAATAACTGGTGGCGGTGAGCGGAGGCGTGGTGTTGTTGACGCAAGTGTCAGGGCGATTGAGCGACATCCAGTCGCGCGCGGTGTAGCGTGAGGCTGTGGCGTTAAATTGGTCGTCGAGCCAGCCGTTCACGCCACGACTTACCACCGTGTCTACGTCCGCTGGGCGGGCACCGAACGACGCTTGAAACAACAAGCGAGAGGCGTCGGCGCGTTTCTCGACCGTCGAAGGCGGAAGGCACATGCTCAAACCCTCAAGCGCGTAGCCCTTCGCGGCATACGTTTGGTAGAAGGTGTAGTCCGCGAAGTAACGATGATTCGCGGGGCCGTTGTTGCCGTTGTTGAAGGTACGGAAGAGGCTCGTTGTGCCCGAGCCGCATGCACCGTTCGCAGGCGCTTCGGCGTACCACGCAATCCCTTCGTTGACGAACAAGTCTGGACGAGTCGCGAGCAGATCGCATTCGGTTTTGTTCACGCTAAAAAAGTGCGAAGCGACAGCCGGTGCGAAGTATCGGCACACCGGAAGCGCCGCGCTTTCTTGTCCAGCGTTGTACGCCGAGAACGTCACGCCCGTGCGCTTCCAGCCGATATTTGCCGCACCGTCAAGCAGTGTCCATTCGGAGGGGATCGCGGTGATGTAGTACTTGTTGGCTGGCGCGTTAAAAAATTCCACGATGGTGGCTGCCGGCTCGGCGGCATACGCGCTCAGGCCCGCGAGCGCCGTGACGCCGGTGAGCGCAGAAAGCGCGCGCTGCAAAAGTGTTTTACGCATGATGTGTTCCTCGTTACTCAATGCCGACGATGTGTGAAGGTCGGTGTCTGGCGGAAAGTGTCGCGGATTCGCGAACAGGTTCCTAGCGGTGAAAAGTAACAATCTATTTCGGCTGGAGACGGCACAGCCTGAAACGACAGCACAGCCTGAAACGCGAGTCAGACTCAAACACTTCGGCCTTCGCCACCGTCCGCATTGCTACTGCGCCGCTTTGGGCGAAAACTCCCCAATTCACCACAAAAGCACGCGATTTTTGGCAAGCGCGTGACTTCGAATCCAGAATCAGCTTTTTGGCTCCAGCGACCGCTGGGCGGTCGTTGCGGGCCATTTTTTAGCAAAGTCGATCACATGTGTGCGCCGCGCGAAGTGGTTTTTTCGCGACTTCAGAACGTACTTTTGAAACTGTGCATAACTCACTATTTTTAATAGGGTTTTTCAATTTATTTGACTTGAGATTTTATTTCTAACTTATTGAAAAACAAGGCTTTTACGAGAAACATCCTAATTTGGCTAACTTGTGAATAATTGTGGGGAAAAGTTGCAAAAACGTGGATAATCAAAGCTATGTTTTCTGGTGCATCCAACCTCAGCCTCGACGTGAAGGGTCGCATAGCGATCCCAACACGCTATCGCGAAGCGTTGGGCACGCATGTGGTGTTGACCGGAGACCCCAGCGGTTGCTTGCTGTTGTTCACGCAGGAAGACTGGAAGCCGTTCGAAGACTACGTGCGCAGTTTGCCGGCTGACGACAAATCCACGAAGCCTCTGAAGCGTGTGTGGTTTGGTTGCAAATTGGACTGCGAGATCGATAACGCGGGCCGTCTGTTGCTCACACCGGAATTACGCGAGCACGCCAAGCTAGAGCGCAAAGTTCAGATGATCGGCCAAGACGACCGTTTCGAACTCTGGAGCGAGGCGGGTTTGCTGGAACAAAAAGAACTCGCGCGTCGCATTGATCGCGATGGCCTGCCGGCGACGTATTCCGGCAATTCGGCATGAGAGGCGCGAGAAGCACATGTCGGAAACCCACATCTCTGTTTTGCTACGAGAGGCCGCTGACGCATTGCTGCCCGAGCGTGGCGGCACGCTTGTCGACGGCACGTTTGGCCGTGGCGGCCACAGCCGAGCACTACTCGGCCGAATGCCTTCCAACGCGCAGCTCATCGCCATTGATCGCGACGCCGCAGCCGCTGAGTCAGCGCGCAGCATCGCCGACTCACGATTTACTTTCGTCGCGGCGCACTTCGGGAACATGTCGTCGGCGCTTGCCAACATTGGCGTTACGCAAGTCGACGGCATCTTGCTCGACATTGGCGTTTCGTCACCTCAACTCGACGACGCCACGCGAGGCTTTAGCTTCATGCGTGACGGCCCGCTCGATATGCGTATGGACCAGTCATGCGGGCCCACAGCGGCCGACTGGATTGCTACAGCCTCACACAACGAAATAACGGAGGTCATCCGTGACTACGGTGAAGAGCGGTTTGCTTCGAGGATTGCAGCAGAGATTGTTGCGCAGCGCGAGCGGCAACCAGTCGAGCGAACCCTTCAGCTTGCGCAGATTGTCGAAAAAGCCGTCTCAACGCGGTGGACTGGGCAGCATCCGGCCACGAAAACCTTCCAAGCTATTCGGATTCACATCAATCGCGAGCTCGAGGAACTCCGAATGGCGCTGAGCGCGGCATTGCCTTTGCTCGCACCGGGTGGTCGTCTCGCGGTCATCAGCTTTCACTCGCTTGAAGATCGTATGGTCAAACTGTGGATGCGCGAACAAGCGGGACGCGCACCGGAAGATCCACGGCTACGTCATTTGCCACAGGTGTCAGTGGCCCATCCGAAAATTCGACTGGTGGGCCGCGACGTTGCGCCGTCCGACGCGGAAGTGCGCGCGAATCCTCGCTCGCGTAGCGCGCGGTTACGTGTCTCCGAAAAGCTTGGCACCAATGAGAGCGCATCCGCATGACGCGCATCAACATCATTCTCGGTCTACTTGTGTGGATCAGTGCGTTCGCCCTAGTGAGCAGCCAGTACCGCGTTCGTCATCTGACGATCGAGATCAATCGTGCGCGCGACGTCGCCTATCAACTCGAAACAGATCGCAATCGTGCAACGTTAGTCCAATCTAGATTGTCTACGCCGACTATTGTTGAGCGCACAGCGCGCGAGCGGTTGGATATGGACTTGCCCGAAGGCTCGCGCACTCAGCTTGTCGACTTGAATGTCGCGGCTAGTGCTAAGGACGTGCAATGAAACTGCTGAAAGCTAAGCAAAGCACAAACGCGAACAAAGGGACGCCGCAGTTTGCCGCGTGGCGTGTGCGTGCGGTTGCTTATGGTTTGCTCATCGGTTTTGTCACGCTCGCCGGGCGCGGCGTTTACTTGCAAGTCGTACAGCACGACGACTTAACCAAACGCGGCGACGCTCGCACGACGCGTGATTTGGTGCTACCAGCGCATCGCGGGCGTTTACTGGATCGTGAAGGTGCGGTGCTCGCCTCTAGCGTGCCAGCGAGCGGTGTTTTCGCATTTCCCGATCAAGTGGAATTGACACCGCCGCAGCGTGACGGCTTAGCGAAGGCGCTCAATCTTCGGGCGAAAGACCTTGACCGTAAGCTCGATACAGAGCGTGATCTGGTGTACCTTGCTCGTGGCATTGCACCCGAACAAGGCCAAATCATCGCCGCTCTAAAAATCCCCGGTGTTGCGGTACAGAAAGAGTTCAAGCGCGAATACCCCGCGCAAGAAGTGATGGGACAGGTGCTCGGCATTACCAACGTCGATGACATTGGCCAAGAAGGCCTTGAGTTGGCTCAAAACGAATGGCTCTCCGGCAAGGCGGGCGCGAGACGTGTCACCATTGATCGGCGCGGCGGAGTCGTAGAAGAAATACGTAGTGTGCGCTCACCACAGCAAGGACGCGACTTGCAGCTGGCGCTTGATAGTCGCGTGCAACATCTAGCGTTTCGTGAACTCAAGCGCAGCGTCGAAACGCACCGGGCCAAGGGCGGCGCGGTCGTAGTTCTCGATGCGACCTCAGGTGAAATTATCGCGCTGGTGAACTACCCGACTTCGAATCCGGGTGATCGTTCTGCGGCTGCGACGGGCGGGCTGCGCAATCGTGCCGTCGCCGATTTGTTCGAGCCGGGCTCCACGATGAAGCCCTTTACGATTGCCACGGCGATCGAAACCGGTGTGTTGAAGCCAGACGCATTCATCCCTATGCCAGGCAGTACGTACACGCTCAACGGCGCGACGATACGTGACACTCACAGCATCGGAAGCCACGGCGTCGCGTCGGTGACTGAAATCCTTCAAAAGTCCAGCAACGTGGGTACCGCCCGTATCGCCGAGCGCTTGCCCAACGAAGTGATGTGGCGGCAGTTGCAACGCGCCGGCTTCGGACGCGCGCCGCAAACCGGCGTTCCCGGTGAGGCTCATGGCCGCTTGCGCGCTCCGCAATCATGGCGTCCAATTGAAAAAGCCACTATGAGCTACGGCTATGGTTTATCGGTCAATCTCGTGCAGCTTGCGCGGGCGTACACGGTGTTTGCGAACCGAGGCTCGCTCGTTGACGTAACACTGCTCAAAAACGGTGGTGCGGCACGGCAAACTAAGGTGTATTCGAGCGGCACTATTGATGCGGTACTGCCCATGCTCGAGAAGGCGACCGCGAAGGAGGGCACTGCTCCGCTTTCACAAATTGCTGGCTATCGTGTTGCCGGGAAAACAGGAACTGCAAAAAAATTGGCAGGCGCGACATACGCAGAGGGTCGCTACGTAGCCTCGTTCGTTGGATTGGCACCTGTTAGCAACCCGCGCTACGTTGTCGCCGTCATGATTGATGAGCCTAGCGGCGGTGTTTTCTATGGTGGGCAAGTCGCAGCGCCAGTATTTTCCAGCGTCATGGGGCAAACGCTTCGCTTGATGGAGGCACCTTACGATGCGCCGCTGCCTAATCAACCCCATCAGCCGAATGCTAGCGACACGCTAGTGGCAGTAGTGCGGGAGAACCGCTGATGGCGGTGACTTGCGCTTCCGTGACGGATGTGGTGCCTAAACTTAATGCGTTGGGCGTCAAACGCCAACGTATGACTGTCGACTCGCGTTCGGTAGCATCGGGCGACGTCTTCGTCGCAATTCCTGGATCACGGGTTGATGGACGAGACTTTGTTATGGCGGCTCAGGAACGAGGGGCCGCCGCTGTTTTGTGGGAACCCTCCGACGGCCGCACTGCCGACAAGGTGGCGCTCACGATCCCTGTGATTGTCGTTGAAGATTTGGCCATGTCACTCGGACACATAGCCGATGCCTTTTACGAAAGACCGTCATCGCGGCTGAACGTATACGGGGTTACAGGCACCAACGGAAAAACTTCGATTGCCAATTGGTTGGCGCAGGCGTTTTCGCTATTGGGGCGTAGCTGCGGTGCCATTGGCACGCTCGGCGTGAGCCTCGGAGACAAGTCATGGCCGACGAGTAACACAACACCTGAGGCGGCGTCCGTACATACGATCCTGCGCGATCTTCATGCGGCGGGTGCGGACTCCGTTGCAATAGAGATCAGCTCGCACGCGCTTGAATTAGGCCGTGTATCCGGCGTATGTTTCAACACGGCAATATTTACAAATCTTACGCAAGACCATCTCGATTTTCACGGCACGATGACCGCGTACGGAAACGCGAAACTTAAGCTTTTCACGGACTATCCCGTTCGCAATCGAGTGGTGAATGCAGACGATGCATTTGGCGAATCTATACATGCACGCAAATTGGCAAACACCATCACCTACGGGCTTGATCGCGGTGATGTACGCGGTGAGTTGCTGACAGCAAGTTCGAGCGGCATGACGCTGCGCCTACACTTTGCTGGCGATACAGCGCTCGTCGAAACGGCGTTGATTGGACGCTTCAACGCATCTAATTTGATGGCGGTCGCAGCAACGTTACTCGCCGACGGAATCGCGATAGCGGTCGTCGCCAGCGTGTTGGGACGCTTGAAAGCCGCCCCCGGGCGCATGCAGCGAATTTTTGCTGATAGCGGAATGGCTGTACCTAGCGTTTACGTCGATTACGCACATACGCCGGACGCATTGGCAAAGGCGCTCGATACGGTCCGTGAAACACAACCCAGACAGCTTACCGTCGTCTTCGGATGTGGCGGCGATCGTGATCGACGCAAACGCCCGCTCATGGGACAAATTGCAGTTGATCGTGCAGATAGTGTTTTCGTGACTAGCGACAACCCACGTAATGAATCACCTGAACGCATCATCGCCGAAATCGTGGAAGGTCTGGGTTCGTACAACGCGGCACTAAATATCGTCGTTCAACGGCGCGAAGCAATTCACGCGGCGATCCATGCAACCGAGAGTGCGGGGGCTGTACTGATTGCGGGTAAGGGGCACGAGCTTTACCAAGAAATTAACGGAGAGCAATTGGCCTTCTCGGACGAGGACGAAGCGCGTCGTGCGCTCACGTCTTATCGTCCGCACGGTGCAGTGGCAAGGCTTGATTGGAAAGCGCAGGGCAATCATGTTGGCAAGTGATGTGCTAGCCAACGCTTGCGATGCAACCTTGACCGGTCCGGTCGCTGCGTTCTCGTCTGTGTCCATTGATACGCGTACCGTGATGCCGGGCGCTCTGTTTGTAGCACTGCGAGGTGAAAATTTTGATGGTCATCGCTTCGTCGAACAAGCGGTGGCAGCGGGCGCAACGGGAGTGGTAGTTTCGCAAGCCGTGACCGTACCAACGCATGTGACGGTCATGAGGGTCGCTGACACCCTCGTTGCGTTGCAAAAGATGGGGCATGCGGCCCGGATGGCGTTCAACGGCCCCGTCATAGCGGTTACCGGAAGCAACGGCAAAACCACTACTAAACAGCTTATCGCCTCGGTGTGTCGTGCGCACTATGGGCCGGGGGCGGTGCTCGCTACGGACGGCAATTTGAACAACCATATAGGCGTACCGCTGACTCTGCTTCGCCTGCGGTCAACGCATCGCGTCGCAGTGATCGAAATGGGCATGAACCATTTTGGTGAAATTGCTTTGCTGAGTGAACTGGTGGAGCCGACGATTGCCCTCGTAACCAACGCAGGTTCGGCGCATTTGGAAGGTGTGGAATCCATCGAAGGGGTTGCGCTCGCAAAGGGCGAAATTTTTGGCAGTCTGCGCGCCGGTGGTGTCGCGGTTCTCAACGCAGACGACTATTTCCATGCGTACTGGCAAGTCGTTTCGCGCGCGCATCCCCAGCTGACATTTGGGCTGAGCACAAGCGCAGATGTTGCGGGACAGTACGACTTCGTCAAATCTGTGTTGAAGCTGTCACTCACGCCCACAAGTGAACCTGTCAGCATCAATCTTTCGCTAGCAGGCGAGCACAATGCACGTAACGCTCTCGCAGCGGCGGCTGTTGCACGCGCATTAGGCATCGACGCCCCGACGATTAAGGCTGGACTTGAAACCGCATCGAACATCGACGGGAGACTGACACGGCGTGTGATCGCCAACGGTACTACGATCATCGACGACAGCTACAACGCAAATCCTGCGTCTATGCGTGCGGCAGCGCAGGTTCTGATGGCGGAATCTGGCTCAAAGATCATGGTGATCGGCGACATGGCAGAAATGGGTGCGAGCAGTGACGCTATGCACCAAGCGCTGCTCGCTGAGTTGTCACAACTACCGTTCACTGCGCTGCTCACGCTCGGTGAGCGAATGCAGCGCGCCGCAGCGGCAATGAATATTTCGCGAGACCGCGTGAAAACATTTACCGATATTGATTTGCTGGTGTCGGACTTGAAGACGCAGTTGTCGTCGGACACAACGGTACTTGTCAAAGGCTCGCGCTCGATGGCGATGGAGCGTGTCATAAAAAAACTAGAACCCACACATAAGGGGGCACACTAATGTTGCTGTGGCTTGCAAATTTAATGAGCACTGAGGTGCGGGCGTTCAGCGCCTTCAATTACATAACGCTGCGCAGCGTGCTGGCGTGCGCAACCGCCATGGCTATCGCGCTTGCGATCGGCCCGCGCATGATTCGCTGGCTACTCGATATGAAAATAGGGCAAGCCGTCCGCAGCGATGGCCCGCAGTCGCACTTGGCGAAACAAGGCACGCCTACTATGGGCGGTGCGATGGTTCTCACTGCGATAGCCATTTCGACGCTGCTGTGGGCCGATTTAAGCAATCGCTTTGTGTGGGTTGTGTTGTTCGTGATGGTCGGATTCGGTGCGATTGGCTGGGTCGATGATTACCGAAAAGTCGTGCACAAAGACCCGAAGGGCATGTCCGCCAAAGAGAAGCTCTTTTGGCAGGCATTGATTGGTGTTATTGCTTCGACGTATCTCGCTTTCGCAGTGTCCGCTCCGAGTACAAGCAAAATATTTGAACTGATATTTGCATGGGTGCAGAGCGGCTTCACTAAGGATTTGCCGTCGAAGGCAGATCTGATCGTTCCGTTCTTTAAGAACGTGGGCTATCCGCTTGGCGTGTTTGGTTTCATCGCGTTGACCTGGTTCGTAATCGTGGGCACGAGTAACGCCGTGAATTTGACCGATGGTCTCGACGGATTAGCGATCATGCCGGTCGTGATGGTGGGAAGCGCACTGGCTGTGTTTGCCTACGTTGTCGGACGCGTGGACTATTCCAAGTACTTGTTGTTTCCGTATATCCCCGGCGCGGCCGAGCTGATGGTTTTTTGCGGCGCGATGGCTGGCGCCGGACTGGGATTTTTGTGGTTTAACGCACACCCAGCGAGAGTGTTTATGGGCGATGTTGGGGCGCTTTCGCTCGGTGCATCGTTGGGTACGATTGCAGTGATTGTGCGCCAGGAAATAGTCTTGGTTGTGATGGGCGGTGTGTTTGTTGCCGAGACGATTTCCGTGATGTTGCAGGTGGGTTATTTCAAGTACAGCAAGGGAAAACGAATTTTTCGCATGGCTCCGCTGCACCACCACTTTGAATTGGGTGGTTGGCATGAAAACCATGTGGTCATCCGGTTGTGGATCATCACGATGTTCTTGGTGCTGGCCGGGCTCTCAACACTCAAACTTCGCTAGCCACTCAACCGACAAATAGAAAGTCACGTATCGTGTTTCAGTGTTCGAACGCAAAAGCAACTGTCGTGGGCCTAGGTGCCACCGGGTTGTCGCTTGCGCGCTTCCTGCACAAACGCGGCGCTAAGGTCACTGTTGTAGACAGCGGCACTGCACCCATCGGTTTGGCGCAGTTGCGTTTGGTTTGCCCAGACGCGACATTTCACCAACTTGATCTGGCACGGGACACACTGCCAACTTGCGATTTCGTAGCGCTCTCGCCGGGCGTGCCTCACGCACTGTTCGCGTTGCGGGAAAGCATCGATGCTGGCGTGCCGGTGGTTGGCGATATTGAGCTGTTCGCAAGAGAGATTTCGCCGAATGCCACGGTGGTGGGCGTGACGGGTTCAAACGGAAAAACGACGACAACGGCGCTGGCCGGTGAGTTTGCGCGAAATGTGCGGCCAGACGCCTGTGTCGCTGGAAATATTGGCCTGCCGATTCTTGACGCGCTCGAAGAAACGCCTAATTCGTCCAGCTGGGTGCTTGAGCTTTCGAGCTTTCAGTTGGAATCAACCCAGTCACTGAATTTAGCGTCTGCGACCGTACTAAACGTCACGGACAACCATCTGGATCGCTATTCGAGTTTTTTTGCTTACGCGGCATCGAAGGAGCGCATCTTCGAACATGCGCGCAGCCAAGTGCTCAACCGTGCCGACCCATGGTCAATGAGCATGCGCCGCACAAGTGTTGACGCTATTACGTTTGGCGTTGACGTGCCTTCTACCGCTTTTGATTTTGGCGTGCGCGTTGATGGCAATGCGGATTTTCTGGTGTGTGGCGATGAAGTTGTGTTGCCATGCACTGAACTGGGCGTGAGTGGCGCACACAACGCCCAAAACGCACTTGCAGCGCTCGCGCTAACGCGACCGTTCGGCGTGCCGCTTGCTGCCCAACAAGAAGTTTTGCGCAACTTCAAAGGCATGCCACATCGCCATCAACTGCTGGCCTCCATCAACGGCGTGCGCATTATTGATGACTCTAAAGCGACGACAGTAGTGGCTACGGCTGCGGCACTTTCAGGAAGCACGCATCCGACATGGCTTATCGCGGGGGGCGATGGCAAGGGCCAAGATTTTGCTGCGCTCGGCGTAATGGCTGCTAAGCATTGCAAAGCGGTGCACTTGATCGGCCGCGACGCGCATCTGATGGCGGCTTCATTGGCGACTCATGGCGTGGCGCATCACATATTCGCGTCGTTGGAAGACGCAACCTACGCAGCCTTGGAGGGAGCAGTTTCAGGCGACCAAGTGCTGCTCTCGCCGGCCTGCGCCAGCTGGGACATGTTCCGAAACTACGGTCATCGCGCGCAGGTGTTTACCGACGCGGCTGCTGCATGGGCCGTGTCGCGTGATGCTTTTTTCGCGCCTCTCAAGGGAGTGCGGTGATGGCACAAAGCTCGATCCTCCTTACAGTGACGCAGTGGCCGGTACGTGCAGGTGCTTGGATGTCATCGCTGTTCAAGCCTGGCGCTGCTCCGACCACACGCGGCGCATCGGTTAGTACCGATGAATTTGATCTGAAGATCATTTGGGTGGTTGCGCTGCTCGTAGCGCTCGGGTTGCTGATGGTGTATTCGTCTTCCATTGCTAGTGCTAGCGAGAGTCGCTTCACGCGCTACTCGCCTACCTATTTCTTTTCGAGGCAATGTTTATTTGTCTTGATTGGCGCGGTGCTCGCACTATTCGTGTTCGATACGTCTATGAAGACTTGGGAGCGTATTGCGCCAATGGTATTCATCGTTGCGTGTGTGCTAATTGTTGCTGTGCTTATTCCACACGTGGGTCGTAAAGTGAATGGCGCGATGCGCTGGATTCCGTTGGGGCCGTTTAGTTTGCAGCCGTCTGAGCTGATGAAGCTGGCAATGGTGTTGTTCGCAGCGCGTTACGCCGTGACAAAGGCTGACGTGCTGCACGCGGCCCAACCTCTTAAGCAGAGCGTACTCAAAGGACTTGGCCCCTTCTTGCTGATCGCCCTTGTCGTCAGCGCATTACTTTTGCGCGAACCCGATTTCGGCGCAACGTTGGTGGTGCTAAGTACTGGACTGCTGATCCTTTTCATGGCGGGATTGGATCACCGCGTCGTGCTGCCGGTGTTGCTACTGGGATTGTGCTCTGCGGTGGCGCTGGTGTGGCTCGAACCGTACCGTTTGGATCGCATCCTACCTTTCCTTGACCCATGGAAAGAGGAGTTTGGAAAGGGTTACCAGCTAACGCAATCGCTAATGGCGATTGGTCGCGGGGGCATTTTTGGTCTGGGGTTGGGCGCAGGCGTGTCCAAGCACTACTACTTACCGGAGGCACACACAGACTTTATTCTCGCCGTCGCGGCAGAGGAGCTTGGGTTGATCGGTGTTTTCGTGATTGTTGGGGCGTTCGCTTGGCTCACTTGGCGCGCGTTTGCGATTGGCAAAGAAGCGCGTCGTCTGGAGCAACCGTTCGCCGCATTGGTCGCGCAGGGCATCGGCACGTTGTTCGGTATTCAGGCGCTCATCAACATCGCGGTGAACATGGGCTTCGCTCCGACCAAAGGATTAACGCTCCCATTGATGTCGTATGGCGGCAGCGGAATGATCGCGAGCCTCGTTACGTTGTCGGTTCTGTTGCGCGTTGATTGGGAAAACCGACGCCTACTCCGAGGGTTCAAGGTATGACGCGGCATCTACTCGTGATGGCCGGTGGCACAGGCGGACACATCTTTCCCGGACTTGCCGTCGCTCTTGCAATGCGCGAGCGTGGTTGGCGCGTGAGCTGGTTAGGCACAGAAACTGGCATGGAGCAAACGCTCGTGCCGCGAGACCTGTTTCCGTTGCACACCATTGACTTTGAGGGCATCGTGGGCCGGGGGCTCAAGCCAAAACTTGCGTTACCGTGGCGTTTGCTAAAGGCTTATCGGCATGGACTTAAGTTAGTCGACGAAATTAAGCCCGACATTGTGATTGGAATGGGTGGCTACCCGACGGTGCCGGTGGGACTGGCTGCAAGTAGCAAGGGTGTACCGTTGGTCATTCATCAGAGCGATGCAGTTGCCGGTTTGGCCAATAAGTTACTCGCGCGCTTTGCATCTAAGGTGTTGGTCGGTTTCTCAAGCGTTTTTGACAACGTCGCCCGAAAGCGAGTCGTTACCGGCAATCCGATTCGCCCAGAATTTGCGCGCTTGCCGAGACCGGAGACACGCACTGCGGGTCGTTCAGGGTCGCTGCGCGTCCTCATGATGGGCGGCAGCCGGGGGGCCGAGGCGATCAACAGACTTCTACCGTCCGCGCTTGCTCTGATACCCGAAGCACAGCGGCCCGTCGTAACGCACCAAGCGGGACGTGGTACGCGAGAAAATACGCAAGCACTCTACGATGAGCTGAACGTCAAAGCTGAAGTGGTTGAGTTCATCGACGACTCTCCACAAGCCTTGGCTGATTGCGACGTGTTTGTCGGGCGAAGTGGGGCCAGCACAGTGTCGGAACTTGCGGCGTTGGGCGTGGCCTCAATTCTCATTCCATATCCGCACCATAAAGACCAACAGCAGTTGCATAACGCCCGAATTCTTGAGGGGGTTAGCGCTGCAAAAGTATTGCCGCAGATGGGTTTGACCAAGGAAACGCTAGCTGCCGAAATTAGCACGCTTACGCGAGCTAATTGCCTCGCAATGTCGCTAGCAGCGCTCGAAGTAGCTAAACCGAATGCAACTGCTGAAATTTGCGAGGTGATCGAATCGCTCGCTGCGGTGAACGGAGGCGAACGATGAAGTTTCGTTTACAAAACTTGCATTTCGTCGGTATCGGTGGCATCGGCATGAGCGGTATTGCCGAGGTTTTGCACAATCAAGGCTACAAGGTCAGCGGTAGCGATGCCGCAAACTCGCCAGCGTTGGAGCGATTGGCGTCGCTCGGTATACGTGTGGTTGTAGGTCATCACGCAGAAAACTTGCAAGACGCGCAAGCCGTAGTGGTGTCGACCGCAATCAATCCTTCGAACCCAGAAGTGGTCGCGGCGCGGTCGAGAAAATTGCCAGTGGTTCCGCGTGCGCTCATGCTCGCCGAACTTATGCGCATGAAGCGCGGCATCGCAATAGCAGGTACGCATGGCAAGACCACAACGACATCGCTCGTTGCTAGCGTGCTTGCTGAAGGGGGCTTAGACCCTACGTTCGTAATCGGCGGCCGATTGCTGTCCGCTGGGTCAAACGCGCGTCTGGGCTCTGGTGAATTTTTGGTCGCCGAGGCGGATGAGTCGGACGCCTCTTTCCTGCACTTGTCCCCAACGCTCGCTGTGATTACGAATATCGATGCCGATCACATGGAAACCTATGAACACAGCCTTGATCGTCTGCATCAAGCGTTTGTAGATTTCGCACATCGTCTTCCGTTCTACGGTTCGTTGTATGCCTGCATTGATGACGAAGGCGTCGCCAAGATATTGCCGCGCGTAGTGAAGCCTGTTGTGACCTATGGCCTATCCGAGGTGGCCGATATTCGTGCGACCGATATTCGTGCAGATGCATCGATGATGCACTTCACAGCGACGCGCGACGGCCACGCTGACTTGGCCGTGTCCGTGCAAGTGGCCGGTTTGCACAACGTGCGAAACGCGCTTGCTGCGATTGCGATTGCCCAGGATTTAGACGTTTCTGCTGACGCGATTACGCGAGCATTTCGCAATTTCGGCGGCGTGGGGCGTCGCTTCCAGCGCTACGGCGAAATTGCGCATAACGGTGCCAAATTCGAGTTGATCGATGACTACGGCCATCATCCCGTCGAGTTGAAAACAACGCTTGCCGCTGCACGTGCCGCTTACCCCGGACGCCGTTTGGTCCTTGCTTTTCAACCGCACCGTTACACACGTACGCGTGACCTATTTGAAGATTTTGCATCTGTTCTGTCGGACGTTGACGTGCTTTTATTAGCCGAGGTCTATTCGGCGGGTGAAGCGCCGATTACGGCGGCTGACGGCCGCGCACTGTCGCGCGCGATTCGATTGCGTGGCCGTGTTGAACCGTTGTTCATTGAAGATATTGTCAACCTGCCTAAAGACTTGTTGCGCGTTGTTCGGGGGGGCGATGTCGTGATGACGATGGGTGCAGGCTCGATTGGTGGTGCTGCGCAAAAGATAGCGCAGGCCAGCAGCGGAGGTACGCATGTGGTCTGATACGCAATCAATCAACCGCGCTGCTGCCATCATCGCCACACTCGCTCTCGTCGCGCTGTCGTGGTGTGCCCTGTCGTGGGCGAGTAACAAAAGCTACTTTGCGATTCGTCAGGTCAAAGTCGTGTCGCCGCTCAATGAGATCGATTCCGGATTGCTGGAGTCGGCAATCCGAACTGAATTGCGCGGAACTTTTTTTACCGTCACACCGAACCGCGCGCGCGCGACGCTCAAGAAATTGCCGTGGGTGCGTGACGTGTCAATCAAACGCCGCTGGCCGATGGCTCTTGATGTTGGTGTTGAAGAGCATCGCGCAATTGGGTATTGGGGCGACAACGATTTGCTTTCGGATCGCGGTGACATATTTCGCGCCGCTTCGAAAGCGCCCATGCCGCGCTTTGACGGGCCAATTACGGCCGCGCCCGACGTGCTCAAACGTTACGGGGAAGCGAAGATTGCGTTGGCTTCGCATGGGCTTGATATTCGTTCGTTTGCAATGTCGCCGCGTGGTGCAATCACAGTGACGACCGGCAGTGGTGTGAGCTTAGATTTCGGACGTGAGCATTTTCAAGAGCGACTCAACCGGTTTGTCGCTCTCTATAACAGTTGGCCACCGTCCTACCGAAGCAACTTGGCACGTGTTGACTTGCGCTACAAAGCGGCGGTAGCTGTCGCCCGAACCGGAAACGTTGTGTCTACAGAAAATCAGAAAGGTCAATCGTGAGCGAATTGATCGCAGCCCTCGATATCGGAACCTCAAAAGTCGTTGCGCTCGTGGCGGAGATTGATGCCGAGGGACAGATAAATGTCATCGGTTTCGGCGAACAACCTTCACTTGGATTGCGCAAAGGGATGGTGGTGGATATCGACGCCACGACTAACAGCGTCGCCGCAGCAGTGCGCGAAGCCGCTGCGATGGCTAATTGCAAGATCACCAATGTCTACGTAGGTATTGCTGGTGCCCACATTCGCAGTCTCAATTCAAGCGGCATGGTCGCAATGAAAGACAGTGAAGTCACTGAGGCGGACATGGAGCGCGTGGTCGAGACGGCCAAGGCGATTGCCATCCCGAACGATCAGGTGGTGCTGCACACGCTGCCGCAGGAATACATCATTGACGGACAAGAGGGTGTTCGTCGTCCGCTCGGTATGAGTGGTCGCCGTCTCGAGGTGAAAGTGCATATCGTGACCGGCGCAGTGTCGGCGGCAGAAAACATTGAGAAATGCGTTCGCCGTTGTGGCTTGAATGTTCAAGAGTTAGTGTTGCAGCCACTCGCGTCTGCGGCGGCTTGCCTCACCAGCGACGAGATGGAGATTGGTGTGGGTCTCATTGACATTGGTGGCGGCACTACCGATTTCGCACTGTTCACTGGCGGGGCCATTCGACACACCGGCGTCATCCCGGTGGCAGGCGATCAAATCACTAATGACATCGCGATGGCGTTACGCACGCCAAGTAAAGAAGCCTCAGATATCAAGCATCGCTACGCCTGTGCGCTCACCAAATTGGTGGAGCCCGACGAGTTGATCGAAGTGCCAAGCGTTGCTGATCGTCCTGCAAAAGCGATGGCGCGTCACATGCTTGCCGAGGTCGTCGAGCCGCGCGTAGAGGAGTTATTTCAACTGGTTCACGAGCAGATTAAGCGCTCAGGCTTTGAGCCATTATTGCGCTCAGGCATCGCCTTGACGGGCGGTAGTAGTTTGTTGCCTGGCATGGCTGCCCTCGGCGAAGAGGTGTTCCACATGCCCGTGCGGCTCGCCGTGCCTGAGTATCGCGGCGCGCTGAAAGACGTGCTCGCTGCGCCTAAATATGCGACGGCGATTGGTTTGCTGATGCATGGTCGCGACCAACAGACGCGACAGGCGGTATTGCGCCGTCGCGATTCTGCGGCGGCCGGAATGTTTGCGAAGTTGCGCGATGCGTTTGGTGTTTAGTCGTGGATGTTTTTTAGTGTGAGTTGAGTGTTGAGTATTCAGGTTACGCGGTATTTTTTTACAGATTGTTTAATGTTTTGTTTGCCTTGAAGAGGAGCGGAAGTATGTTTGAGATCGTTGATGAAAAAAGGGACGGTGCGGTCATTAAAGTGATCGGGGTCGGTGGTTGCGGCGGAAACGCGGTCGAACACATGATTCGTAAAGGCGTTGCTGGCGTTGAATTTATCGCCGCAAACACTGACGGTCAGGTGCTTGACAAAAACCCCGCACCTCATCGCATTCCGCTTGGCGCGGAACTGACGATGGGTTTGGGCGCAGGCGCTAAACCCGAAGTCGGTCGCGATGCGGCGATGGAGTCGAAAATGGCGGTGCAAGAGGCCATCCGCGGCGCAGACATGCTTTTCATCACCGCTGGCATGGGCGGCGGTACGGGCACCGGCGCAGCGCCCATCATCGCGCAGCTTGCCAAGGAAATGGGCATTCTCGTGGTGGCCGTGGTTACCAAACCCTTCCGTTTTGAAATGCAAAAACGTGAGCGCACGGCGCAGGCCGGTATCGACGAGCTGCAAAAGCATGTCGATTCGCTGATCGTCGTTCCGAATGAAAAACTCATTCAAGTGCTCGGTCGCAACATTTCACTGCCTGCCGCGTTTGCCGCCTCTAACGACGTGTTGCATGGCGCTGTCGCCGGCATTTCGGAAATCATCAATAAGCGCGGTCTCGTTAACCGTGACTTCGCTGACGTGCGCACCATCATGTCGGAACTCGGTATGGCGATGATGGGTACGGCCACGGCCAGCGGCGAGGATCGCGGCAAGGTGGCTGCGATGGCCGCCATCAAGAGCCCATTGCTTGAAGACGTGGATCTTCAAGGTGCGCGCGGCGTATTGCTCAACATCACGACGTCAAGTAGTGTGGAACTGGGCGAACTTTACGACGTGACGGACACGGTGGCTGAATTCGTGTCGGCCGACGCGACCGTATTGTGGGGGCACGTCATTGACGAAGAAATGGGCGACGAAATGCGCGTCACAATGGTGGCGACGGGTCTTGGCGCCAAGCGCAAAATGCAGGCCGTACAAGGCGGAATGGCAAACGCGCCACGCCTCGAATTGCCAGTCATGCGCACGGGCACGGACAATATTCCGGTACTCGGCGAAGCTGTTACCACCACGATGCACGCAACGAGCGAAGACTACGATCTACCGCCAGGTGTTCGCAATCCCAATCGCAACTCAGCACGATCGTTGGAAATTCCGACGTTTCTTCGCAAGCAAGCTGATTGATCGGTTAGCGGTGTGCACTAATGAGCGGGGCGGCACCGGCCCGCTGTTTGTCGGTCGATCTTAATTAGGTTAGGCGCGCGCGTCGCCAGCAGAGAATCGCTCCCTCTCGCTGGCGCGTCGCGTGTGTCGCTGCTCGGCGACACGCGCCGCTGGCCCGGCGAACCCTATACTTTCGCTATGCCTAAGCAACACACCATCGCTAGCGACATCGCCGCCACCGGCGTCGCGCTGCACTCCGGCGTCCGCGTCCAGATCACGCTCAAGAGCGCACCGGTCGATACCGGCATCGTTTTCCGCCGCACTGACCTCACGCCGCCACAAGACATTCCCGCGCGCGCTGATCTCGTGAAAGAGACTCGCCTTGCGACTACGTTGGTGCTGGGAACCGCCAAGGTCGCCACCGTAGAGCATTTGCTAGCTGCGTGCGTTGGCTGCGGCGTCGACAACGCGATCATCGAGCTCGATAACCTCGAAGTGCCGATCATGGACGGCTCGGCTGCGCCCTTCGTTTTCTTGATTGAGCAGGCCGGTGTGGTCGCACAGGACGCGCCGCGCCGCTACATTGAAGTGCTCGAACCCGTGCGCGTCGAGATGGGCGACAAGTTCGCTGAGCTCTTACCGAATCCGCATTTCGAAGTGGATTTCACGATTGATTTCTCACACCCCGCGATCCCAGACGATCAGTGTCGTGTGCGCATGACAATGGACGACGAAGCTTTTCTGTCGCACATCAGCCGCGCTCGAACCTTTGGCTTCGCGTATGAAGTAGAAACGCTACGTTCGATGGGACTGGCACAGGGCGGCAGCATGGAAAACGCGGTCGTCCTAGATGAGTACAAAGTGCTCAATCGCGAAGGTCTGCGCTTCGCCGATGAACTGGCACGACACAAAGTGCTTGATGCGGTCGGCGATCTTTTTTTGCTTGGACACCGCGTTCGCGCAAAGTACCACGCGTTCAAATCGGGCCATGAACTCAACAACAAGCTTTGCCTTGCGCTTCAAGCGCGGCCAGATGCTTGGCGATTTTCCGAATAAGGAAGCGCGTTTCTGATTTGCGTCGCATCGCGAAGTGATGTCGCTTGAATCGAAACTCTGGAGACCGGGTGCGAATACCATGTGCACTCAACAGCTTTTAGGCTGTAGCGACAGCTATATGGACGTTTTAAGCATTATTGTCTACTAGTCGACTATGCGCAAAATAAGCCACTAACGACCGCCGGTTGGTCGTTAGTGCCATAAAGATGTAACCATGTTTCTTTGGGCATGCGCTCGGCACGCGTAGCTAACACGTTGTTGGCGTATTAGCTTGACGCTCAGAACTTTCTCGTCTGCGCGCGAATGCCGCACATTTCCTTGACGCGCTCAAAACGCTGCGCCATAGTGCGCCGGGTTCGGAGCTGAACGCGCACTGGCGTGTGATCTTCGGTCGAACGAACGAACGACGATTTCAACATTTGGGGAGAAATTCATGTCTGGTTTGATGTGCTGTTTGTGGTGGTTCCTCGCGGGCGTTTTGCTCGGTTGGCTTTTGCATTGGCTGTTTGACAAATTCTTCCGACGGGGTGGCTCGAACGGCGATCAAGGCGGCACCCACGCGCATGCTTCGTCCTCCTCGTTTACAGCCGCACCCGCTGCCGCGCCGACGCCGACGGTCGCTGCAACAGGACTGACGGCCGCTGCTATAGCTAGCGCAGCAGGCTTTGGTTTCGGAAAACTGAAGAGCGCAAACGGCTACGACAACTTCGAGATCATCGAAGGTATTGGCCCTAAGATCAACGGCGTGCTGCACGCTGCGGGTGTTCACACGTTCTCGCAATTAGCGTCGATGGATGTCGCCGCAGTATCGAAAATTCTCGACGCGGCGGGCCCGAACTTCAAGCTTGCAAACCCACAAAGCTGGACCCAACAATCCGCGCTCTGTGCCAGCGGTTCGTGGGACGCGCTCAAGAAATTGCAAGACGAGCTCGTCGCGGGTGTTGCGCTCAAAGACGACAACGCCTAGGCCGAGGAGATCATCATGTCTCGAATCAACGAACGCTCGCCTGCCAATTGGCGAGCCTTTGACAGCGCGAGCGGCTGGCTTGCAATTGTCTTGGCACTGCTGCTCATCATCTTGTGGATGATGGGCCGCGGCCCTAACCAAGCCGGATGCTGTGGCGCTCTGGCCGCTGCTACGTCCGCTGCAACAAGCTCGGCGGCGACCGGCGCTGCGGCGATTGCGGCAGCAGCGGGTGGCCTCAGTTGGGGCCTCGATGGCAAGATCACTTTGTCGGGGAACGTGAAAGACGAAGCCGCGAAGAAGGCGATCCTCGACGCGGCCACCGCGCGCTACGGCGCAGGCAACGTGATTGACCAACTCACGGTTAATGCCAATGCCGCGAGCAAAGTGGTGCTCAACGGTGTGGTCGCGACGGAGGACGAAAAGAAAGCGCGCGGCGATTGGGCAGCGACGCTCTACGGCCCAGGCGTCACCATCGACAATCAACTTCAAGTGAAAGCTGCCGACGCGAGCAGCAAACCACCTGCCGTCAAAATTTATTTTGAAACGGGCAAGGTAGACATTGACGCCAAGGATCGAGACGCCATCGCCAATGTGTTGGGCTATCTGAAAGCCAACGCGAGCGCGAAGGCTGTGCTCTCAGGCTTCCACGATCCGCGCGGCGACAAGGCGAAGAACGAGCAGCTTGCGAAAGATCGCGCCAAGACCGTGCGCGACGTGCTGCGCTCGGCGGGCATCGACGAGTCAAGAATCGACATGCGCAAGCCACAAGTAACGACGGGTTCCGGGGATAATTCCGAAGCGCGTCGGGTGGAGCTTAGCGTCGAGTAAAGCATTTTCGTTTGCTCAACGTTTGAAGGCCGACTTTGCGTCGGCCTTTTTTATGGTGCGAGCCTGCACGTGATTCGAAAAAAATAGCGGGGGATTTATGGCGATTACTTTGGATAAAGAACGACGTTGGTGGGTGCTCGGCATAGCGGTTTTCATCGCGCTGCTCATGGGCCTTGCGTACAAATTCGCGCGCCCGGGCTTGCCGTCTGAGGTGGTGATGTCCACCGGCGGCAGCGGCGGTGCCTACGAAGCGTTCGGCAAAAAGTACGCCGCTGCGCTTGCGGAAGAGGGCGTCACGCTCACCCTGAAATCGTCTAACGGTTCTGTCGAAAACCTGGCGCAGCTCAGCGACGAAAAATCCGGTGTTGACGTCGCGTTTATCCAAAGCGGAATCGCTGATCGCGAAAAGATGGAAGACAGCGGCTTGGTTTCGCTCGGGAGCCTGTTCTACGAGCCGCTGTGGGTTTTCTATCGCCCAGCCGCGTTTACGCAACCTGTGACCTCCATCGCGCAACTCGCGGGCAAGCGCATCGCGGTGGGCGCACAGGGCAGCGGCACGCGGGTGTTGGTGGGCGACGTGCTCGGGCTGCACGCGATTAACGCGCAGAACGCAACATTCACGGAGCTCGCGGCACAGGCGAGCGTCGATCAATTGCGCGCAGGCAGCGTCGACGCGGCGTTCATCGTCGGTGCAGTCGGAGCGCCGTTGGTGCAGGCCGCGTTTCGCGATACGACATTGCGCGTTACCGATCTCGCACTCGCCGAAACGTATTCACGGCTCAAGCCTTCGCTGTCGATGGTCACGCTACCCGCCGGCGTCATTGATTTGCCTGCGCTCATTCCGGCCACCGCCGTGCGCACCATCGCCGCAACATCGAGCCTCATCGTGCGCGAGGACCTGCATCCGGCGGTGATCTTTTTGCTCATGCGCGCCGCGAAGAAACTGCACAACCCCGGCGGCGCGCTCTCGAAGAACAATGAATTTCCGAGCATCGCACTGCAACAGGATTTTCCGGTCGCGGCCGAGGCGGAGCGCTTCGCCAAAGAAGGCGTGCCGTTTTTGTATCGCTACTTGCCGTTTAAAGTCGCGAACTTCGCCAGCCGCGCGGTTATTTTTGTCCTGCCACTACTCGCTCTCTTGCTGCCGCTGACAGATTGGTTGCCAAAGCTCTACGGCATGCGTGTCAAGTCGCGCTTGTTTGCGCATTACAAAGCTATGAAACGCATCGACGAACGGGTGCGCAACGCCCAAACGCGCGACGAACTTGACGCCGCTGAACGGGAGCTAGACGAGCTCGATAGCGCCATCGGACAAATGGCCATTCCAAACGGCTACAGCAACGACCAGTTCAGCATCCGAGACGATCTTGACCTTGTGCGCACCCGCGTGCAACGGCGGCGTGAGTCATTGGCTACGGCGTAGTTTTGCGCTTGGTGATTTAGTCCGTTTGCTTTCCGTCTGTCTACGATAATAGCTTTTTGCCTTGAACGACAGACTGGTGGAAGTTTTAGGTGCTTTTATTGGTAAGTCGATATTAAGTAAAAAAGACCTACAACCGCCACCGGACGGTCGTCCGACCGAAAAAGCTATAGGGCGGGTCCCGATGCCCGCCAACCCGCTTCACCGCGCCGGCGGCACATGCGCAGAAAACGGCATCGGCAGGTCATTTCCCGCGGGCGTCCTGCCTCCGAGGCTGCCGAGTTGGTCACGACACAAGTAGTTGAGCGTTGCACTGCCCGCGCTCGACGTGATGTGCAACGCAACAACCCCGCGCGGCCCGGAGAAGCCCCGAGAGGTAGGCGCGGGCTTCGCTGCTGCCGTCGGCCTTGGCGTCTTCTTCGTAGAGGAGCCTTGCGCCGCTGTGGAGACTGCGGCAAGTAGTGCATCGGGTAACCCCGTTATACTGCCTCGCATGAATATTGCAGTAGACACTGTCGCCATTCTGCGACGTGCGAGATCCGTGCTTTCGACTGAGGCTGCCGCCATTTCGGCGGTCGAGTCGCGCTTGGCCGCTAACGGCGACGCGCTGGTGGCTGCGGTTCAGGCAATTCTGATAGCGACCGGGCCGGGGCGCGTGGTGGTGACGGGTATCGGTAAGTCTGGCCACGTCGGGCGCAAGATCGCTGCGACGCTCGCGTCAACCGGCACCCCCGCGTTTTTTGTGCACCCCGCCGAAGCGAGCCACGGCGATATGGGAATGATTGCCGCCGTTGACGTAGTCATCGCGCTCTCAAATTCGGGCGAGGTTGCCGAGGTGAACGCGCTCCTCTCGCCAATCAAACGCGTAGGCGCAAAAATTATCGCGATCACCGGCAACGAACAATCCACGCTCGGCACCGAGGCCGACATCACGCTCGACGCGGGCGTTAGCGAGGAGGCCTGCCCGCTCGGCCTCGCGCCCACCGCCAGCACCGCTGCCGCGATGGCGCTCGGCGACGCGCTGGCGATGGCGCTTCTTGAAGCGCGCGGCTTCACGGCCGAAGATTTTGCCCGCTCGCATCCTGGTGGAACGCTGGGGCGCAAACTCCTTACGCACGTGCGGGACGTGATGCGCACTCACAGCGCGATCCCGACCGTGGCGCCTGACGCGACGGTGGCGCAGGCGCTCTTTGAAATTACCGGCAAAGGCATGGGCATGACCGCCGTGGTGAACGCCGACGGCACGCTCGGCGGCATGTTTACCGATGGCGATTTGCGCCGCTGCCTACCCAAGGTCACTGATTTCAACGCAGCGCGCGTGGCTGATTTCATGACGCGCACACCGGTCACCATTGGCCCGAACGAAATGGCCGTTGAAGCGGTAAGTCTTTTGGAAACGCAGCGCAAAACGCAGCTTTTGGTCGTTGACGTAAACGGCCAACTCGTCGGTGCGTTGCACATGCACGATCTACTGCGTGCAAAAGTGGTCTAGCTCAACAAACATGGCAAAAATTCATCACCTCACGGTTGCGGAGCGCATGCTCGCCGTTCGTGCTCTGGTGTGCGACGTTGACGGCGTGCTCACCGACGGAAAACTTAATTACTTGGGTTCGGAAGAGCTTAAATCGTTTTGTGTGCTCGACGGTTTTGGCATCACGCTCGCCAAGCAAGCCGGTTGGAAAGTGGCGCTGCTGACGGCGCGAGGTGGTTCGGCGGTTGAGCGTCGCGCTAGCGAACTCGGAGTAGAGCTCGTCAGCGGCGAGCGCAGTAAAGGCGTGGGTTTCACTAATATTTGCGCGCGGTGGGGCGTGCCGATGAATGAGGTGGCGTACATCGGCGACGACTGGCTTGATTTGCCCGCGATGGCGCTGGCGGGATTAGCCGCCACGGTTCCCAACGGCGCAGCAGCCGTGCGCCAACGCGCACATTGGCTTGCGAACGCGCCCGGCGGCAGTGGCGCAGTGCGTGAATTGGTGGAATCAATTTTGCGCGTTCAAGGGCGGCTTGAAGAGATGGTGCAGCGCTACGCGGCGGGGACCGGCGCATGAGCGCGTTCGTGTGGCGCCGTCGTCAAGATCATCTCGCCGCATTGTTTCCGGTGATTGCGATTGCGTTGTTTGCGATGCTCACGTTCTGGCTGGATGCGCGCGTTTCCGCGAGTGCAGAGTCTCAAAAAAAATCAACACCGCTCGCGCCGGATCATTTCCTCGAACGGTTCACTATTTCTCGCACCGCGGCGGACGGAAGTATCGAGAGCACAATGACCGGTCAGCGGGCAACGCATTTTCCTGGCAATCAAACGACCGTTGTCGAGAACCCAAAATTTGAAAGCCAACCGGCGGGTAAGCCCAAAATGGATGTGACGGCCACGCGCGCATTGCTGACGAGCAGCGGGCCAAAGAATTCACTGGAACAGGTGGATTTTTCCGGTAAGGTCGTCGCGCATCAGGGCGCGAGCCCAGGACGCGACGCAGTGACCTACGAGAGTGAAACGCTCACGGTATTTCCGAAGACACAACAGGCGCAAACGCAGTCGCAGACGCGGACAACAAGTGGCGACCGCGTCATGACGACGCAGGGATTGCGTCTAGACGCGGACAAAAAGCAAGGCCAAACGAGCCGAGGAATTGAAATTGAACTGCGTCCGAAAGGCGCAGACTCAACGCAGTAGAAAGAATGAAGATGAAATTGTCCAGAAACCAATACGTGCTCTCGGCGCAGATTGCAGCGCTTATGCTGTGTCTTGGCTCGGGAATGGTCGCAGCCGAGAAGGCAGATCGAAAAGAAAAAGTCCGGATAAACGCCGTTGACGGCGACGCCGATCACGCCAAGGGCTTTTACAAACTAGAGAAGTCCGTAGTAATCACGCAGGGCACATTGCGGCTCACGGCCGACCGCGGCACTGCACAGACTAACGCGAACGAAAATTACAACGCGGTGCTCAATGGAAAGCCCGTCTGCTTTCGCCAGCGCACCGATAACGGCGATTGGGCGCAAGGCGTCGCTGATCGCGTGGACTACGACAGCGGCAAAGGCATCGTTGAATTGTTCGGCAATGCGATTTTGTTTGTTGGCGATGACGAAACCGCCGCAAATTACATCACCTACAACACGCAAACGAGCAAGTACGAGGCGCGCGAATCCAAAGGCCGCGCTAGCGAAGGCAAAGGCGTGACCTTCGTGCTGCAACCGCGCGACAAAGAAGAAACTGCTGGCACGCCAGACGCCTCCGGGAAACCGGCTGCAAAACCTGCCAAAGCCCCCATCGTTAAAACTGCAACTCCACCAAAGCGCAATGAGCCAGCTTTCAGCCGTTGCGCTTAAGAAGCGCTACAAATCCCGCACCGTCGTTCACGACGTTTCTGTCACCGTAGACAGCGGTCAAGTCGTCGGTTTGCTCGGGCCGAACGGCGCGGGTAAAACGACGTGTTTTTATATGATCGTGGGGCTCGTCGCGGCCGACGGCGGCATCATCAAGCTCGACAATTCCGAGCTTACGCATTTGCCGATTCACGAGCGCGCGCGTCGCGGATTGTCGTATCTGCCGCAAGAGGCATCGATTTTTCGCAAGCTCACGTCGGGTGAAAACATTCGCGCGATTCTTGAATTGCGCGAAAAAGATGAAGCCGTGATTGAGCGTGAACTTGAAGCGTTGCTGGATGATTTAGCGATTGCGCACTTGCGCGACACGCCATCGGTTGCGCTCTCTGGCGGCGAGCGGCGTCGCCTGGAAATTGCGCGCGCGTTGGCGTCACGGCCACGATTTATTTTGCTCGACGAACCGTTTGCCGGCGTGGACCCGATTGCCGTGATCGAGATTCAACGTATCGTGCGCTTCCTGCGCGAACGTGGCATTGGCGTACTCATCACCGACCACAACGTGCGCGAAACCTTGGGCATTTGTGATCGCGCTTACATCATCAGCGAGGGCCGCGTGTTGGCCGACGGGCACCCCGAAGAAATTATTGGCAATGAGTCCGTGCGTAAGGTGTATCTGGGCGAGCATTTCCGGCTCTGATTAATTGCAGTTTTGAAAGCCGGCCTCCAACTCAAACTAGCGCAGCACTTAACGCTGACGCCACAATTGCAACAGTCGATTCGGCTGTTGCAACTCTCTACCCTCGAATTGCAGCAGGAAATCGCGACTGCGCTCGCAGAAAATCCGCTGCTTGAACTCGCCGAGCCCGAGCCTGGCGAAGAAGCGACGCAAATTGAAGTCATCGCGAGCGCGATTGCGCTGCCTGAAGATCGCGAGCGTGTGCTCGACGGTAGCGACGATTTCGAGGCGTTTGCGTCGTCGGATGCGTTTGACGGCGACGCCTCCGACGTGTTCACCGCCGATGGATTGCAAAGCGCGTCACTCAGCGCCGAATCACAACCTGAGACCTCTGTCTTGGCTGGTGAGGCAGGTAGCGCGAGTGAGGCAGGCGACAGCGGCGATTTTGATACCCCATCGCTCGATCTTTCTGAGTGGGGCAGCACAGGCGCAGGGAGCTTCGATGACGACGACGAATCGTTCGAATCGCAGCGTGCAACACCAATTAGTTTGATCGAACATTTGCGCAGTCAACTCGCGTTTGTTGACGAGTCGCCCGAAGTGACGCAGCTCGTGCGGGCGCTCATCGAAAGCGTCGACGAAAATGGCTTTCTGTCGGTCAGCAAAGAAGATATTGACGCGCTCATCCTGCAAGGCGGGGACGATGCAGAGCCCATTGAAGCGACCGATTGGGCGGCAGCACTTGTGGTGTTGCAAGGCTTTGATCCACCGGGCGTCGGCGCGTCAGATTTGCGTGAATGTTTGCTGCTGCAGCTGGACGTAAAACGCAACAACGCCGACGTGCGCCTCGCTCGCCGTATCGTGAGCGAAGCGCTGGAGTATTTGGGCAAACGTGACTACGCGCGCATCAAAAAACTCTTTGATATTGATGACGTCGAACTGAAAGCCGCCCACACCGTCATCAAAACGCTCACGCCGCGACCCGGTGCGCCGTTCGCCGATGTGTCGGCAAGCCAGATGGTGCCCGATGTGATTGTGCGTCGCAGCAAGCGCCGTTGGGTCGCAGAACTCAACCCCATTGCGGTGCCGCGCTTGAGCGTGAACGCGGTCTACGCCGGCATGTTGCAACGCGAAAAAGAAGGCCGTTCAACCCCTCTATCAACGCAGTTGCAAGAAGCGCGCTGGTTGGTTAAGAATGTGGCTCAGCGGTTCGATACGATATTGAGAGTGTCTAGCGAAATTGTGGAACGACAGCAGGCTTTTTTTGATCACGGCGAGGTCGCTATGCGGCCACTGGTGCTTCGGGAAGTGGCTGACGTGCTGGGTCTCCATGAGTCGACCGTTTCTCGCGTTACCACGCAAAAATACCTCAGCTCCATGCGAGGTTCATTCGAGCTTAAATACTTCTTCGGCAGCCATGTGGCCACCGATGCAGGCGGCGCTGCGTCTTCAACGGCGATTCGCGCTATGATCAAAACGCTTATTTCAGAGGAGGACACTAACGAGCCATTGACCGACAGCCGCATTGCTGAATTGCTCGGAGAGCAAGGCATCATTGTCGCACGACGGACCGTGGCCAAATACCGGGAACTACAGAACATTGCCCCGGTCAACCTGAGACGGCGTGGCTAAATCTTTGCTGAAGAGCTGATTTGCGGAGCTGCTGCGCCTAGTTTCAATTTCTGACTTTTTTTGCATTTGAGGTACGTTCATGAATTTGCACATTACTGGCCATCATGTTGCTGTGACCGATCCGCTCCGCGAGTACGTTGTTTCCAAGCTGCAACGCGTGAAGCGACACTTTGACCACGTTATCGACGTTACCGTCGTAATGTCGGTGGAAAAATTAAGGCAAAAAGTAGAGGCTAATGTGCACGTCAGCGGACGCGAGATTCACGCCGCCGCTGAAGGCGAAAATTTGTACGCCGCAATCGACGAGCTGGCAGATCGCCTTGACCGTCAAGTGGTGCGCCACAAAGAGCGACTGCAGGTGCATCGTAACGAGGGAAGCGAGCGCAAACGCGGCGCCCTAAGCGAAGGCGTTCCGCTTTAACCAAGCCGCGCCGCGCGCAGTGCGTCACCATTTGACGCACTGCACCACAAATTTCCTCGGCTGCACTAGAATCGGGGTATTCCATGCCCTTGAAACCGTCGTCCTGACCTGCAAGTCGGCGCGACCCTAACGGATTTCAGCCACTTGTGAGCCGCCTAGCCGACCTCCTGATACCCGAAAACGTGTTGCTCGACCTTGACGTCGGCAACAAGCGTCGTTTGTTTGAGGTCATCGCGCTTGAGTCGGAGCTTCGCTACGACCTGACACCGACGGTCACGATTGAAAGTCTGCTGGCGCGGGAGCGCTTGGGGTCGACAGGCCTAGGACAAGGCATTGCCATTCCGCACGGACGCATTCGTGGCCTTGAGCATGCGATTGGGTACTTTGCGCGCCCGAGAACCCCTATTATTTTTCAGGCACCTGATGGCCAGCCGGTGAGGGAAATTTTTGTGCTGTTGGTGCCCGAAGCGGCAACGGATGAGCACTTGCAAATTCTCTCCGAGCTCGCACAACGTTTCTCCAATCGCAGCTTCCGCGATGCGCTTGCAGCAGCGACCGATCCTGTCGCGATACACGCGATGTTTGCTGCCGCGCATTAGCTGTACCTTCTCTTCCGGTTGAACTCACGTTAAAAAGCGAGGCCTCGTGCGCTCTGTCGAAATATCCCAGCTCGTTCGCGACAATCAGGAGCGGCTCGACATCGAATGGGTCGCCGGCCGCGATGGTGGTGGTCGTGCGCTAAGTCGCGACACAACGACGCAAGCGGATGTGGGCCTCGTTGGCCACATGAATTTCATTCACCCGTTTCGCGTGCAGCTCATCGGCCCGGCAGAAATTGCGTATCTTTCGACGCTATCGCTGGACGATCAACGGGCATCGTTTGCGCGACTTCTAGTTGAAGAGCTTGGAGCCGTTTTTGTTTGCGGCGTGGGCGCGCCTCCGCTGTACATGGTGGATCAATGCAACGCGCAACATGTGCCGCTCATGCAATCGCCGCACCCGAGTCCACACGTGGTCGACGTGTTGCGTTTATATCTTTCTCGAATGCTGGCGGCGAACGCGACGCTGCATGGCGTGTTTCTCGATGTGCTCGAAATGGGCGTCCTGATTACCGGGGCCTCGGCCATCGGTAAGAGTGAGTTAGCGCTGGAGCTTATAAGTCGGGGTCATGGTCTGATCGCGGACGATATTGTTGAGGTCTACAAAATGTCGCCCGAGCTTATCGAAGGCCGCTGCCCGGATGTGCTCAAAGATTTCCTCGAAGTGCGTGGCATTGGAATCCTGAACATCCGCACCACATTTGGTGAAACGGCGGTGCGTCCACGTAAATCACTCAAGCTCATCGTGCACCTTGAGGATCACACCGATGAGCAGTTCAAGCGCCTTGATCGCATGAACGTCAACGCGACGTACCAAGAAATTCTCGGCGTGAAAATTCGTAAAGTAGCGATCCCCGTTGCGGCAGGCCGAAACCTTGCGGTTCTGGTCGAGACGGCTGTTCGCAATTTTGTGTTGAATCTGCGTGGCATCGATTCCACGCGCGAATTTATCGAGCGCCAAGCCAAGTTGATGGAGGAGGGCTAAACGCCTTCTCTCACGCGCATGCAACTCATTCTCGTGCTGGGCGTTTCTGGTTCAGGCAAAAACGTAGCGCTGGGTGCGCTTGAAGACGCCGGTTTTGCCATCGTCAATAACCTTCCGACCGCGTTGCTCGTAGATACCGTCGAGGCGATGTTGGCGACGCACACGCAATCGCTCGGCATCAGCTTGAATGCGCATTCGCCAAGCTTCATTGAAGATTTCGAAGCGGGCTGCGTCACGTTACGCCGCGATCATCCGAGTTTGCCGGTGCGCGTTTTGCGCATCGACGCAAGCGACACTACGCTGATTCGCCGCTTCGCCGAAACACGACGCAAGCATCCGTTCGCCACGGACGACATCACGCTAGAACAAGCGATCAACGAGGAGCGTAACCGCCTTCAGGCGGTCGCGCCCGACGCGTTCGATATCGACACCAGCAGCACCAGCACACACATGTTGCGGCAGCGCGTTCGGGCGTTCGCTGCCGCCCACGCGTCACACGTTGAATCGCCGCTTCTAGAAATTTCATCGTTCGCATATCGGCAGGGCATTCCGCCCGACGCTGACTTGGTGTTCGACGCACGTATCTTGCCGAATCCCCATTACGAAAACGGCTTGGCCGCGCTTACTGGACGCGATGCACCCGTCGTTAATTTTTTGCAGGCGCAGCCCGAAACCGCTGTGCTCGTTAACGCGATTGCTGCCTTTGTGCGCGTGTCCTTGCCGGGGTTTGCATCCGACAATCGCGCGCGTTTGCACATCGCCATCGGTTGCACAGGCGGCAAGCACCGCTCAATCTATGTCGCCAACGCGCTGCAAGCGGCGCTTGCGTCCGAGGCGCGTGTACTTCGCCATGATCGTGAGCACCCGCTCCCCCACTAATTTTTTCGCCACACTGATTTACCCATGTTGTCCTTCCTCATGCGAAAGCGTGCAACCGCGCTACCCGACACCTTGCCGCTGTTTCCGCTCGGTGCGACGCTGTTTCCCGGTGGCCGTTTAGGGCTCAAAGTGTTCGAGCAGCGCTATCTGGAATTGGCCAAGGCACGTATCGCCGATAGCGGATTGTTCGGCGTTGTCACGCTCACCAGTGGCGGCGAAGTCGGCGCAGCGCAAACGTACGCTAACGTTGGTACCGCTGCGCGCGTGCGCTCATACGACGTGCCGCATGCGGGCATCTTTTTGCTCGATGTCGTCGGTGAAGATCGCTTCGAAGTGCTGCGAACGACGATAGATAAATCGGGGCTCCACCAGGCGCAGGTGCGCTGGATCAAACCGGAACCGCAATCGAAGATGCCCTCAGAGCACGGCGCGCTGGCTGTGTTGCTCGCGCAGATTATCGAGCGCAACGGAAAAGATAAATTTGCCGAGCCGATTGCGATTGATGACGCCACATGGGTCGGCTCTCGTCTCGCTGAAGCACTGCCGCTGCCGCCGTCCATCAAGCAAACGCTATTGGAAATTAACGATGCGTCGCTGCGCCTCAATACGATCCGGCAACTGCTAGCGCGCATGTCAAACGCGACGGCAACGACGGGTTCGGGGCAGCCCTCGTAAAATCTGGTTTAAGTCACTTATTCAGGCATGCGCAGGACGCATGAAAAAGCACTATGGCCGGTCACAGTCAATGGGCAAACATCCAGCACCGTAAGGGGCGTCAGGATGCAAAAAAAGGGAAGATTGCCACCCGTTTGATCAAAGAAATCACTGTCGCGTCGCGCATGGGCGGCAGCAGTTTGGACGGCAATCCGCGCCTGCGTTTAGCAGTCGACAAAGCCTACGACAACAACCTCACTAAAGAGACCGTCGAGCGCGCAGTGAAGCGCGGTGCGGGCGAGGTAGACGGCGCGAACTACGAAGAAGTGCGCTACGAAGGCTACGGCATCAACGGTGCTGCGATCATCGTCGATTGCCTCACGGACAACCGTGTGCGCACGGTCGCCGAAGTGCGGCACGCGTTCAATAAGCACGGCGGCAATCTTGGTACGGATGGCTCGGTGGCCTTCATGTTTAAGCACTGTGGCACGTTGCTTTTCGCGCCTGGTGTTGACGAAGACAAACTCATGGAAGCCGCGCTAGAGGCCGGTGCAGATGACGTGGTCAGTAACGACGACGGCTCGGTGGAGGTCGTCACCGGCCCTTACGATTTCGTGCAGGTCAAAGAAACGCTTGCGTCGCTGGGCTTCAAATCCGACGCGGGCGAAGTCACGATGAAAGCGCAAAACGAAGTCGTTTTCACGGGTGACGACGCTGCACGCATGCAGAAACTGCTCGACGCGTTTGATGCGGTGGACGATGTGCAAGACGTGTATACGTCTGCGGTGATCCAAGACTAATTTTCGGAGGTACGTATGGGCTGGTTTTCAAAAAACGACGACGGATTTTTTCTCTCAACGACTACTCCGCCGGAAATTGGGTCGTCGCAGTATCTCGGCGTAGTCAACGGCGAAGCGATCATCGGCGCAAACATTTTTCGCGATATGTTTTCGTCGGTGCGCGATGTTGTTGGCGGTCGTGCTGGTGGCTATGAGCGTGCGTTGTCTGGCGCCCGCGACGCCGCGCTCGACGACCTGATCGCTGCTGCAAAAGAGCGCGGCGCGACGGGCGTTATCGGCATTGATTTTGACTACGAAGTGCTAGGTGAGACCAACGGGATGATGATGGTGGCTGTAAGCGGTACCGCGGTGAAGATGTAGTCGGTGAGCTGCGAGCAGTGAGCGGTAAGCCGTGAACGCTTCCCGCTTCATCCTCGGCATCGACCCCGGCTTGCGAAGCACGGGTTTCGGCGTCATTGAGCAGACCGGCAGCAAGCTCGCGTATGTCGCCAGCGGCTGCATCAAGACCGACGATAAGGGCACGCTCCCCGAGCGCCTGAAAACCATCGCCGAAGACCTGCAAAGCATCATCAACCACCACAAGCCAGACGACGTGGTCGTCGAGAAAGTCTTTGTTAACGTGAACCCTCAGTCAACGCTGCTGCTCGGTCAAGCGCGCGGCGCGGCGATCACCGCCGCCGTGCTCGTGGGCGCGACGGTTTACGAATACACCGCACTGCAAGTGAAGCAGGCGGTCGTCGGCCACGGCAAGGCCGCGAAAGAACAGGTGCAGGAAATGGTCAAGCGCCTCCTTCATCTGGAAACGACCCCGCAGGCAGACGCCGCCGACGCACTCGCCACCGCCATCACCCACGCGCATTCGCGCCAAGGTTTTGGCGCGCTCGGCGCGGAGCTTTTAGCCAACCGCAAAGTGCGTCAACGCGGCGGGCGAATGGTGTGATGTTTGCCTGGTAGGTGGATACAGCTTTATGCTTCTAACGACAGCTAGGCGGTCGTTTCAGCTAATTTATTGCATTAGTCGACTTTATAATTTTTATGCCGCTAACCGACGCCAGGCGGTCGCTAGCGCAAAAAGCCATAAACATTTCTACGCCCGCGACCTACCCCGCCCGCGCGCCACCTCGCCGAAACGCAACCGAAACCTCAATCTCGGTTAATGTCTCAATCTCGTTCACCAGCAGCAGCGAAATCAGCACCATGATCGGACGTCTCAGCGGCATTCTCGCGGCCAAGCAGCCCCCGCAAATTATTCTTGACGTCAACGGCGTAGGCTACGAAGTCGATGTGCCGATGAGCACGTTCTACGCGCTGCCCGCCACCGGAGAACGCGTGATGCTCATGACGCATTACGTCGTGCGCGAAGACGCGCATTTGCTCTACGGTTTCGCCACGCACGACGAGCGCGCCGCCTTCCGCCAACTCATCAAAGTCACCGGCATCGGCCCCAAAGTCGCACTCGCCGTGCTGTCCGGACTCTCGGTGGCCGAACTCAACCAGGCCATCATGTTGCAAGACGTGAAGCGCCTAACGCGCGTGCCCGGCATCGGCAACAAAACGGCTGAACGATTGCTGCTCGAACTCAAAGGCAAAGCCGTCGCCTCCGGCGGCGCGCCCGGCGCACCCGCAGCCGCGCCGAGCCCCGCAGACGATGTTGTCAATGCGCTGCTCGCATTGGGCTACAGCGAAAAAGAAGCCGCCGCGGTGTGTCGTGATCTGCCGGCAGATTTGCCGCTCAATGACTCGATTCGGCAGGCACTCAAGCTGCTCTCGAAGGCGAAGTAGAGCAAGCCGCGTGTGGCGGCGTTTGCCGCAGGTTGGTGCTTATCGCCAGTCTGCCGTCATCCTCGCGAAGCGGGGATCCAGCGCGTAAACCGGTAGGGTGCCGGTTCACCGCACCCAAATTGATACCAACCCAGTTGGACTAGGCGCGAACGTTTGCCCCTTAACCACCGTTCGCCCTGAGCTTGTCGAAGGGTCTGATGGAATGAGGTGGTTCGTGTGCCACGGCTTCGTTTCGCCTGACGGCGAGTTACTTTTTGCGCCGCCAAAAAGTAACCAAAAAGCTCGCCCCGAACCCCGCTGTTTCCTGCGGTGCTCGCAACGGGCGGGACCCGCACAAATCGCCCGAAAGTTGCGCTAACGCGCAACCAGTGGGCTCATGGTGCGGGTCTACGACCGCCCGTTGCTCCGCTCCTCGGCGCGGGGTGACGGGGCGTTAACTTCAAATGATGATCGCTTCGCGATTGGGCTACAGGAACCCGGATGCGAGCATCCGGGCTACGCGAGTTGGATTTCAGCTATTTGCGGGACCGTAGCTAAACGACCCAATTTGAAGATCCGTTGCGCCCGATTCCTTGATTTTTTCCACCAACGCGGAAAACGCGTCCAAGTCACTGCTTCCAAAGTCGACAGAGATACTCCAACCAGATGTCGTAATCTCTGGTGCGGTCACGTTGTGTACGACCCCGTGGAATCCGCTCGCGTCCGCCTCGCGCGTGTCGTCTGCGTCGTACCAAACATGGTGCCATGTCGATAGGACTTCGGCATTGATAGCTGGTCCGAGAACTTTGAATTCCAGTCCATTCCAAACCAGCGGGGAGACGGTGACGTTTAGTGAACCCCACTGTTCCGAAAAAGTTCGGAATTTCCAAGGGGCCTTTAAGTTCGCCTCCAAGGTTCCAACCTTTTCACCATCCTGGTAAAGTGCGTCGACTCGCATCAACTGAAACGGCATCGGAGTGTCGTCGAGGTTTAGCTTTATCTGAATCTCGGTATGGACATCTGAGTATTGTTGTTTTGCATCTGTGGCCAATTGCAACAGGACGCTTTGATACGTCGCCCTAGCGTCTTCGACTACCTGCATAATCGACTGCGGTTGCGCGGAGCCAGTTGTTGAATTCGCCTGAAAGAGTTGCTTGAACCAAGACATGTCGACTTCCCGTATCCACTTATCGCAAGTTTCACATAATTGCAGTGGGCGCTCCGTAATGCAGTTCGTATCCCGGGCCGCATAAATAAGCATCGCGAAGCGATCACTTGTTGCCGTTAACGCCCCGTCACCCCGCGCCGAGGAGCGGAGCAACGGGCGGTCGTAGACCAAAACCATGAGCCCACCGCGCGCGGTTAGCGCGCCATCCGGCGATTTGTTTTGGTCCCGCCCGTTGCGAGCACCGCAGGGAACAGCGGGGTTCGGGGCGAGCTTTTTGGTTACTTTTTGGCGGCGCAAAAAGTAACTCGCCGACAGGCGAAACGCAGCGGTGGCAAACGAATCAACTAACGCAATCAGACTCTTCGACAGGCTCAGGGCGAACGGTGGCAAGCACCGTCCCAGCGTAGCCGTCTACTTCCCGCTTTTATCTTCCAACAAATTCGCAGCCCCCGACCCTGCGGTCAGCATGCCAGCTTTCGCATACACGCCGAGTTTCGCGCGTGAATCCGAAATATCAAGGTTACGCATATGCAATTGACCAATGCGATCCAGCGGCGAGAACGCCTCGTCTTCCACCCGCTCCATCGACAAGCGTTCGGGGTGATACGTGGCGTTCGGGCTTTCCGTGTCCAAGAGCGAATAGTCGTCGCCGCGACGAAGCTCGATGGTGACGACGCCGGTGACTGCGCGGCCGACCCACTTTTGCAGCGTGTCGCGCATCATCAAACTTTGCGGGTCGAACCAACGGCCTTCGTACAACAAACGACCGAGGCGACGCCCCATCGTACGATAGTTTTCTAGCGTGCCTTCGTTATGAATCGCAGACAGCAAACGCTCGTAGGCGATGTATAAAAGTGCCATGCCTGGGCCTTCGTACACACCTCGGCTCTTGGCCTCAATGATGCGATTTTCGATCTGGTCCGAAATGCCAAGACCATGCCGACCGCCGATGCGGTTGGCTTCCATCACCAAGTCCACTGGGCTTGCGAATTCCTTGCCGTTCAACGCAACCGGGAACCCGTCTTCAAAGCGCACGCTGACTTCTTCCGGCGCAATCGCAATCGATTGATCCCAATGCTTCACCGACATGATCGGGTTGACGATGCGCAAACCCTTGTTCAGAAATTCAAGGTCTTTAGCCTCGTGTGTCGCGCCCCAAATGTTGCTGTCGGTCGAGTACGCTTTTTCGGTCGACATCTTGTACGAGAAGCCGTTGTTGTTGAGCCATTCGCTCATCTCTTTGCGGCCGCCGAGTTCTTTCACGAACGTTTGATCGAGCCACGGCTTGTAAATTTTCAGCGCTGGATTGGCCATCAAACCATAGCGATAAAAGCGCTCGATGTCGTTGCCTTTGTAGGTCGAACCGTCGCCCCAGATGTTGACGTTGTCTTCCTGCATGGCTTTCACTAGCACGGTGCCCGTCACGGCGCGACCGAGCGGCGTGCTGTTGAAGTACGTCCGACCCGCCGTGGTGATGTGGAACGCGCCACATTGCAGCGCGACCAAACCTTCGTGCACTAACGCTTCTCGGCAATCGACTAGGCGCGCGCCTTCAGCACCGTATTCGGTGGCCTTCTTCGGAATGTCGTCGTAATTGGTTTCGTCCGGCTGTGCGAGGTTTGCGGTGTAGGCGTATGGAATCGCGCCTTTGTGACGCATCCAAGCGAGCGCAGCGGAAGTATCGAGGCCGCCAGAAAAAGCGATGCCGACCTTCTGGCCGACGGGGAGGGAGAGGAGGATTTTGCTCATAGTTGAAAGTGATTTTAGCCTGCGCCCCAGTCCGGCTGGGCACGGCGCGGGCGGTGGCCACGCGCGCTTCGGAATGAGCTCAACGAGCCCACAGAACGCCCAGTAGCAGCAATGCGAATCCGACGATGCCAATCATGAACGCGGCGTTGAGCACTGACTTCAATATTCCCCCAAACAGTATCGCTTTGCTCCGGTCGCCTGAAAGGGCCATGCGCGGTTCGCTGCTGTCCATCATGGCCGGGTCGAACCGCTTGTCCGGGCACCCCATCACGTTGGCCAACCAGCGCGCGTTTGCCGCCAACGCATCGGTGCCGGTCGCCTCGACGGGTAATACTGCCGCGCCGCGTTCGGTGCGCGCTACGAGCGAATAGCGCAACACCGCGTTACCACTGGCGAGCCATGAACCGGCTTGAAAGAGTTTGATGTCATCTGCCCTGATTACGCTGTCGTACATGGTGCGGCCAAACACGCTGGCGCGAACATGCACTTCTCCACGACGCGCCTCGCAAGCGAATCGATGCGTGAGCGCTGCAATCGCACCAACGAGTATCGCGATGCCAACGATAAGAAACGGGAGATGAAACAAGAGCGCACCGATGTTGGGTAACGCACTGCGCTTAGAGCGAACCAACTGCGCGAGGTCAGTGAACACTGATGCGCCCGCACCCCACAGCCAAAAACACGCAAAGCACAGCAGAAATACGCCGATCCAGCGCAGCGAGGTATACGTGTGCGTCCACGTCCACACGCCGGGTGCGATTTCACGCGCGTTGTCAGGCGCCACGACGTCCGTTGCCGTGTTGCCGTCGTCGAGCACAAACGTTTCATCGGAGGGGCGACTCGCGCGCTCGCTGCGTTCGACCACAACGTCGCAGTCAACGCTCGCGAAACGCATACCCTGGACAGCGGCGGTGGCGTGCCAACGTCGGTTTGACGTTGTGTGCGGTGCATTGGGTTCGACCACAAACTGTGTGCTGGCGCTGAGGGTCCCCGCGTGCAGTGTCGCAGTGCGCTTGTCGCTGCGGCGCGTCGTCCAGCCGTCGTCCTCCTCTTGCAACGCGAGTTCGAACTTCACTTCGCGCGTGTCCAGCACATTGCGCTCAAGCTGCAATCGGAGCGTAACGCGGTCACCCTCCTCGACCGACGCAGGGTCGGCGGCTAAGCTCGCTCGACCCAAGCGCCAGCGCTGAATGTGCGTGAGAATCAAACCGCTAATAAGCGCAACGCCGATCAAGGCGAAGACGCCGCTAAAGGCCAGTGCTGACCAAGGTGCCGATGAGCGCAGCATGGTGCCGAACACCAGAAAACTGATGGCGCACCAGAACGTCGTAAAGATCCAAAGTAAGATCATGTTTGGCTGCGGCCAAGCCCCTTCGTCGTAATGGTTCGATCGGGAAACTTACTCCGGCTGGTGACACACCGCTTCGATGTTGTTGCCATGAAGATCAAGCACAAACGCGCCGTAATAATTCGGGTGATAGTGCGCTCGTAGTCCGGGAGCGCCGTTGTCCGTCGCGCCGTGCGCAATCGCCGCTTCGTAAAACGCATCCACCGCAGCGCGCGTCGGTGCCTTCCATGCAAGGTGACAACCGCGTGTCACGGGTTCGCCGTATTCAGACGCACCTTGAATGAACCAAGTGGTCACCTTGGTGCCGTCGGACGTGTCAAACCCCATGCCAAACATTTTCTGGCCATCGAATTCGAACTCGTGCAACACGCGATAGCCGAGCGGTGCGAGGGCGGCTTCGTACAAACGCCGCGTTGCCGCGAGGTCTGTCACGCGAAATGTCATGTGATCGATCATCGGTATTCCCCTCTGCGTTGCGTCATTTGACCGTGACCAAGACCCATTTGCGATCCCAGTTTTCTTTACCGAGATATTTGATCGCAATTACGTAGCGTCCCGCGGGCAAGAAATCTTGCGTCAGTGTTTCTTGCTGCGTGACCAAGGGTTGGCCGCTCACGCGAACGTCGTTGCGTGCGACTTGTTCCGTCTTGCTGTCGAGGTCTTGTCCGTCGAGCGCGTAGACCGTCACGTCTGGCTCCTCTTTTGGTTCGCCAATAATCGGTAGGCCGATGGACGTGGGTTCCACCGTAATGTCGAGCGCTTTCTTTCCGTCGACAGGATCTTTCACAATCCAGTAAACGTCTCGCACATTGCTGTTGAGCGTCTTAAGTTGTGATTTCAGTGTTTCGAATTCCACTTTTTCCGCAATCACAGTCACTGGCTTTCCGCCTACGGTCGCATTGAAGCAACGACCAATGCGGCTCACGCACGGCAGTCGGTCAAAGTAGCTCGCGTAGTCGGGCGCTGGCACAGGCGCGGCGCTTACCGCGACGCAAAACCACGATATAAGCGCGACAAACGCCGCGAGCGTCCGACGACTTTGTTTCATCGCCCTACGCCTACGCCAACGTCACGCGCGCGAACTTGCGCTTGCCTGCTTGCACAACGTACGTGCCGCCCTTCGCGAGTTTGAGGTGACGGTCCTCGATCGTCACGCCGTCGACCTTGAAGCCGCGCCCTTCGATGAGACGCCCCGCGTCCGACGTGCTCGCGACCAAATCCGCTTGCTTCGCAATTTGTGTGACGAGCATCGAGTCTTCGGCGCAATGAATGGTGATCTCGGGCATGCTCTCAGGTGCCGCGCCAGTTTTGCGGGCTTCGAATTCTGCGAGTGCTTTGTCGGCGTCCGCAGGAGAATGAAAGCGCGCTGCGATTTCAAGCGCAAGCGCAATTTTCGCGTCGCGTGGATTCATCGCTTTGGCTGCACACTTCGCTTTGACGGCCGCAATATCAGCAACCGGTTTGAACGAAAGCAGGTCGTAGTAATTCCACATCAACTCGTCGGAAATCGACATCACTTTGCCGAAGATTTCGCTCGCCGGTTCGGTGAGGCTGATGTAGTTGTCTTTCGACTTACTCATCTTCTCCGTGCCATCGAGACCGACGAGAAGCGGCATCGTCAAAATACACTGCTGCTCTTGGCCGTATTGCGATTGCAGCGTGCGGCCCATCAGTAAATTAAATTTTTGATCGGTGCCGCCGAGCTCGATATCCGCCTTCAGCGCGACCGAATCGTAGCCCTGCATCAGCGGGTACAAAAACTCGTGAATCGCAATCGGCACGCCGCTCTTGAAGCGCTGCGTAAAGTCTTCGCGCTCCATCATGCGCGCCACCGTGTAGCGCGACGCAAGCTTAATCATGCCCGCTGCGCCGAGCGGGTCCGACCACTCGCTGTTGTAGCGAATTTCGGTGCGCGCGGGGTCGAGCACTTTGCTCGCCTGCGCGTGATAAGTCTTCGCGTTTTCGATGATCTGCTCACGCTCCAGCGGCGGGCGCGTATCGTTGCGACCCGACGGGTCACCAATCATCGACGTGAAATCGCCGACGAGAAAAATCACCGTGTGGCCGAGATCTTGAAACTGACGCAGCTTGTTCAGAACCACCGAGTGTCCAATGTGCAAATCCGGGCGGGTCGGGTCGAGCCCCAGCTTCGCGCGCAGCGGCGTGCCGGTCGCGATGCTCTTTTCAATTTTCTTGAGCATCTCAGCTTCGACGAGGAGCTCGTCGCAGCCGCGCTTCATGATGTCGAGTTGGTCTTTAGCGGAGAGAGTGGCTTGGGCCATGGGATTTCTATGTGTTGTCGTCACGGCGGCGCGCGCCGGAATTCATCGTGACCGATGAGTTTTTGCGGAGAGAACGCGCCAGCTTCGCTTGGCGGTCGGCCATCGCACGAACGACGGAAAGGTTAGGGATCGCTTGAATTTTACGGGGGAGCGTCGGGGCTTCGTGCTGCGACGTGATCGCCCGCGCGTTGCGTGCGCTCGAACGGCGATTGGTGCGTAACGGCTTTTACGCGTTAACGACAGCCAGCAGGTCGTTACGGACGATTTTACTGCTATGTCGACATTCAAGAAAAACTTCACAAAGCCTTACGCAGCCGTCGTTTTAGCCCATAAGCTGCATCAACGACTTAGACGGAAAAGGTTGCGGTCGCAATAAACCGCGCTTCCACGTCGCGGCGACGCTCCCGACGCTTGCTCGCGTCGCCTGCTCCTCGTCGCGCAACTTGGCCAATAAGACAGCCCCCGCGCGTATCGCCCCCCTAGCCAAGGCGGGCGGCCGTGCGGATCCGATTGAGCCTTCGTTGGCATCAACGACCTAAGTCAGAAGCCATCCGCGCCTCACTCTGCGTCAAGTGCCCCGATCGAACGAAGAACTGCGCGTGCAATCTGTTCTCTTTTGGGTAGGTCGTGCATGCGCTGTGGCGTATCTATGTTTAACGCAAAGAAGACGGCACCGTCCTGCGACTCGACCCACCCCACCCACCACCCATAGCGTCCTTCCCAGCCTGTTTTGGCGCGCAAGATCCACTCCGAAGAGGCTTCCTTGATCATCAGATCTTTAACTAGGCGTTGATGCTCTACCTTGAAAGGTAGCGTGTTGCGATAAAGTTTTCGAAGGAAGGAAACTTGTTCAACGGCTGATACTCTCAAGTTTCCATCGACCCAATAGTCGCCGCGTCTCGCTGAGGCATCGGCATTGCCGTAATTCGAGTTGCGCAAATACGCGGCCGCTTTCTCCTCGCCAATGTGCCGTGCAAAGCGCTGGTAGACCCACAGCGTGGAGTTACGCATTGCAGAACGCAGATTCTGGTCTTGGTTATGCCCTCCAAAGGTTCGCTTTACGCCATCCCACTTGAATACTTGAAACTCATCGACGACCGCGCCTGCGTCTAGCGCAAAAAGGGTGTGCGGTATCTTGAAAGTGGAGGCTGGGGAGTAGCGTTGTATTGATCTCTCGCGGTTGAACACGAGGGTCTTCGGGGAACCCTGACGCTCGTCGACGATTACCATAGTGCCAGTAGCGCCAAACTCGGCGAAGTACTTGCCCCAGTCGGGTCTCTCCACTGCGCGATTGTCCGCCAATGCACCGCACGAAATTATCGACGCCAACAAAAACGCCCAACACCGTTTTATTGCTACTGCGAGCGGCGTTATGCCCTGCGCGTACGGATTGACTGTGAACTCAGTCGGTTCGCCGACCGTCTGTTCGAGCGTCGCGAGAGTGGCTGCTCCGGGTTCGGTGCCCAGAGCGAGGGATTCTGCGAATTTTGCGCTAGGCGACGTGGCCGCTACTGAAATCAGAATGCTGCAGCGCCGTTGAAGATTGTTCATATTCATAGTTATGGCTTCTATGTGAGAGATCGTGATTCTTCCTGCGCACGACTGTCCGCACAATGTATGATCTTTGAGATCAGTTCATACTTTTTCTTGGGGTATTGATGTCGCTGTCGGGCGTTTCGTTGAACACGCTGCGCGCGTTCGAGGCCGCGGCGCGGCACTTGAATTTGACGCGCGCTGCGGACGAACTTTGCGTCACGCAAGCTGCTGTGAGTCACCAAGTGAAAGCGCTTGAAGACCAACTCGGTAGCGCGTTGTTTCGACGAACCGCGCGCGGTTTGGTGCTCACAGACGAGGGCGCGGCGCTGATGCCCGCCGTTTCCGATGCGTTTGTGCAGCTCACGCGTGCGCTCGACGCCGTAAGGCTCGGCGGCCCGCAAGAAGTGCTCACCGTTGGCGTCGTCGGCACGTTCGCAGTGGGCTTTTTGATGGAGCGCGTCGCCGAGTTTCTCGCGCAGAATCCACGCATCGACCTGCGTCTGCTGACGAACAACAACAAACTTGATCTCGCGACCGAAAACTTAGATTTCGGCATACAGTTTGGTGACGGCGCGTGGCGCAGCGTTGATGCGGTTCGCCTCATGCGTGCACCGTTGTCGCCGCTGTGCTGTCGCGCGGCGGCGAAGCATATGCAGCGTCTAGATGATCTGAGTAAATTTTCGCTCCTTCGGTCGTATCGCGCCTCTGACTGGAGCGCGTGGCTCGCCGCCGCCGGTGTGCCGCACATCCAGCCACGCGGCCCTGTCTTCGATGCGTCAACGCTCATGGTTAACGCGGCGATGCGCGGCCAAGGCATCGCGCTCGCGCCGGCAAACATGTTTCATCGCGAGATTGAGGAAGGGCGGTTAGCGCAACCCTTCGACCTCGAAGTCGATGTCGGCAGCTACTGGCTCACGCGGCTCGCCTCGAAAGCGGAAACGGCAGCGATGGGAGCGTTTCGGGCGTGGCTGCTCAGCGTGGTTTGAAATAGTTCGCCGTGCAAGGCGTCCACGCCGTCCGCTGGCACCCAGCCGTGATCTCACCGTACGTTCGCGCACGATAGACAATGTTGATAGGATTGCCGCGATGCTTAACTCTCTCGCCGCCTCCGGCGAACTCACGGAACACACATGCTCCTAACCGACCGCTACATCGGCCTCATGTCTGGCACCAGTGTTGATGGCGTTGATGCCGTTGTTGCTGACTTTTCTGACGGTGGGGTCAAAACGCTGGGGCATGTGCACGTTCCGTTTGTGGGGCCGCTGCGCGATGCGTTGCAGGCTTTGATGCAGAGCGGCCCGGATGAGATTGAACGCGCTGGTGACGCGTCTGTGGCGCTGGCAAAAACCTATGCGGACGCGGTGGCCGCGCTCTTGGCCAAAACGGGGCTGAAAGCGGAGCAAATCGCAGCGATTGGAGCGCACGGGCAGACGATTCGGCATCGGCCGGAGCGCGGATTTACTACGCAACTCAACGCGCCGGCGCACCTGTCAGAACTGACAGGTATCAGCGTGGTGGCGGATTTTCGGTCGCGTGATGTGGCGGCAGGCGGGCAGGGCGCGCCGCTGGTGCCGGCGTTTCATGCGGCGGTGTTTCAGGGGGACGAGCCGCGCGCGGTTGTCAACATCGGCGGCATTGCGAACGTGACGCTGCTGCCGCAGAGAGGCTCAACGGAGCCAGTTCGCGGCTTCGACACCGGGCCGGGGAACACGTTACTCGATGCGTGGTGCGAGCGGAATACGGGGAAGCCGTTTGACGAGGGCGGTGCGTGGGGGGCGACGGGGCGTGTGGATGCGGCACTGCTCTCGCGCTTGCTGGCGGAGCCGTATTTCGCAAAGACTGCGCCGAAGAGCACGGGGCGGGAGTTGTTTAACGCAGCGTGGCTGGATGCGGTTTTGGCGGCGCATGCGGGTGACACGGGTGCTGCGCACGTGGCAAGCGCAGCTGCGCTCAATCCGGCAGACGTGCAGGCGACGCTCGTCGCGTTGACAGCGCGGAGCATTGCGGCAGCCGTCGATGGGCGCGCTGCGTTCGTCTGCGGCGGCGGCGTGTTCAACGCAGGCTTGATGCACGCGATTCCTGGCGCGCGTTCGACGGCGGATATTGGCGTCGACCCGATGCAAGTGGAAGCGCTCGCGTTCGCGTGGCTGGCGCGGCAATGCTTCAACAGCGAACCGGGGAACGAGCCGGCGGTCACCGGCGCGAAGGGGCTGAGGATTTTGGGGGCGGTCTATCCGGCTTGATTCTTTGCGGATACAGCTTTTAAGCTTAAACGACCGCCTAGCCGTCGTTTCATGCATATTTTTGCATTTATCGATAGTTAGAGTTTTGTGCTCGAAACGATTACCTGGCAGTCGTTGGCGCCAAAAAGCTGTATGAGCTGCAAATGTGAAAAACTTCGAAGCGTGCATTTGTGGGAGCGGGCTTGCCCGCGATTGGCCGCGTGCCAAGAGGAAATCGCTGGCAAGCCCACTCCCACAGTAATGTCGGCGTGAAACGGGTCTAGAAACAAGAACGGCACCCGAAGGTGCCGTCGCTGGACCCGTGTCGAATCGTTACGCGCTAAACGAATTGCCGCAGCCGCAGCTTGACGTTGCATTCGGGTTTTTGATGACGAACTGCGCGCCTTCGAGGCCGTCGCTGTAGTCGATTTCAGCGCCGACGAGGTACTGGTAGCTCATAGCGTCGATCAGCAGCGTCACGTCGTTTTTGACCATCTGCGTGTCGTCTTCGTTGACTTCTTCGTCGAACGTGAAGCCGTATTGAAATCCCGAGCAGCCGCCGCCCGTGACAAACACGCGCAGTTTCAGGTTGGGGTTCTGCTCGTCGATGATCAGATCTTTCACCTTGTTTGCCGCAGCATCGGTGAAATTGATCGGGGCGGGCAGTTCGGTCATGGCATTCATTGAGTTCTCTCCTGATGAGTCACACCGACTCACACCTCACATTATCGGGGCGCTAGCGCAGCTTTTCAACCGCGACGTGTGAAGGGGCTTAAGCGCTGGCTAATTCGCCGTGCCAATACGTTTAAGTTCGACGACATCCGCCGTGTCTTGCTGCATGTGGAGCAAACGACCATCGATCACCGCGCCGACTTGCATTTCGAGCGTTCGATAGCTCACGTCGCCGGTGATGCGCGCGTTGGGTAGCAATTCAAGATATTCGGTGGCGACGACGGGGCCTTCAACGGTGCCGTCGATCACGACGTGCGACACGCGAATCTCGCCGCTGATCTTCGCCTTTTCGCTCACGACCAGCGTCGACGGCGCGTCGCCTGTGGAATGAATATGACCATTCACCGCACCGTCAACACGCAGCCCACCGGTGAAATTGATGTCACCCTGAATGGTGGTCGCGGCACCGATCAGGCTGTCGATTTGCCGCTGTGGCATGTGCGCTTTTTTCTTGCCGAACATGGGGAATCCTTTGCGTAATTTATTTCAGAGTTGCAGTGACTGCGTCGCTTTGGGCGTCGTACTTCCCGTGGGCAGCACGCGCATGACGAGTGTTTTCAATTGCGTATTCGCTGGCACTTTAATCACGCCTTCGACGCGTTGATACGTCTTGAAATCGAGCGCCAACAAGGGTAGCAGATCGGCCTGTTCTTCGGGCAGATTGATCGTAATTCGCTTGCCGTTGTCGTGCACGGCCGTCGCGGTCATGCTGACGCGACCTTTGAACGGTCCATCCGCGCTGCCTTGCACGACCAGTGCTCGGAAACGGTAGCTATCGGCGGTTTCGCGCTCTGCTTGTAGACGTTGCACCGCCAAGCCGTTCTTGCCGGCGGTTTTGCTGCCTAGAAGTTTCTCAAAAAATGCTGCTTCTTCCTTGAGTTGCGTGTTCTCGGCTTGGAGCGAAATAATTTGCTTCGAGAGCACATCTTTTGCGCCCACCGCCATCTGGGAAGTGTTGGTCAGCTCGATGGTGTCGCGCTTGAGTTGGGCGTTTTCCGCGCGCAGGGTGACGAGCTCTTCGGACATGCGCTTTCGCTCTTCCTCGACCTTGCCGATATTAAAGCCCGCAAAAATCCGGCCCGCATCGAAACCGCCGTAGAACAGGCCGGCGAGAATCAACGCAGCGATTCCCAGAATCGTGCCCTTGACCTTCCATGACCAATGCGTGCGCACGGCCAGCTTCGGCGCAGAAATGCCGAAGCGGCGCCGCAAGTCGGAAATGATGCGGTCAGAGCGGAAGAGTGCCATGCGTGTTGGGTGGAGGCGCGGTCTAGGGCGACAGCGGCATGGTGTCGAGGCCCGCCGTTTCGGGGAGGCCGAACATCAAATTCATGCACTGCACGGCCTGGCCTGCCGCGCCCTTGACGAGATTGTCCTGCACGACGAGCACCACAATCGTATCTCCATCCTGCGGGCGATGCAGGGCCAGGCGCAGCGTGTTGCTTCCGCGTGTCGAGCGAGTGTCGGGCATCGCTCCGAACGGCATCACGTCGATAAACGCCTCGCCTTTGTAGGCGTTCTCAAACAACGCTTGCAGCTCGGCGTTGCTCAGCGCGAGCCCTTTGCTGTTAAGTCGCGCGTAGAGCGTGGAATGCATGCCGCGAATCATCGGCGTGAGGTGTGGCGTGAACAGTAAACCCACTTTGTCAGGCGTCATCTCCTGCAACCGCGCAACGGTTTCTGGATGATGGCGGTGGCCCGACACGCCGTAGGCCTTAAAGCTGTCGCCGGCTTCGGTAAACAGGTAATCGACTTCGGCTTTTTTGCCAGCGCCGGAAACCCCGGATGCGCAGTCGGCGATGAGGTGACTAGCATCGACAACGCCCGCTTTCAACAGCGGCGCAAAGCCAATCTGCATCGTATTCGGATAACAGCCGGGGTTACCGATGATTTGTGCGTTCTTGATTGCGTCGCGATTGAGTTCAACAAGGCCATAAACGGCTTTGGCGTTGAGTTCTGGGCAGATGTGCGTGAGCTTGTACCACTTCTCAAACACGGCTAAATCCTTGAAGCGGAAGTCCGCCGCAAGATCAATAATTTTCACGCCCGCCGGCACGAGCTTGGGCGCGTCGGCCATCGCTACACCATGCGGCGTGGCGTAGAAAACGACGTCACATTTCGTGAGATCCGCCGTGGCTGTGTCGCTGAACACGAGATCGCAGCGGCCGCGCAGGCTGGGGAACATGGCGTCAAGGCGCGTACCCGCTTCTTTGCGCGACGTAATCATCGTCACCGTTGCGTTCGGGTGCAAGGTGAGCATGCGCAGCAATTCAACACCGGTGTAGCCGGTGCCGCCAACAATGCCTACTTTGATGTTCTTGTCTGCGCTCATGAATACTGCTTTCCTATCTTTCCTGCAATCGAACCGTTCATAACGAATGGAGTCCGTAATAGAACACATTTCCCGCTATGACGGCTTAAGGTAAATTAAGTGTCAAACGAGCGTTTGCAAGCGCGTGCTCTTCATAAAAAACAAAAGCCGCGTTTCCGCGGCTTTTGTGTCTCCTTTCGCGGATCGCGCAGCGAACTGCGCGAAGCGAAAGGCAGCGAGCCTTGGTAGGCTTAGCGCTTCGAGAACTGCTTACGACGACGCGCCTTGCGGAAGCCGACTTTCTTACGTTCAACTTCACGCGCATCACGCGTCACCAAACCGGCTTTTTTCAGCTCAGGTTTCAACGCTGCGTCGTATTCGATCAGCGCGCGGGTGATACCGTGGCGCACTGCACCGGCTTGGCCGGACTCGCCGCCGCCAGCTACTGTGACCATGATGTCGAACGATTCGAGGTTGTTGGTCAGCATCAGCGGCTGACGCACGATCATGCGGCCGGTTTCGCGAGCGAAGAACTGGTCCACTGGCTTACCGTTTACAACGATGGCGCCTTTGCCAGATTTGATGAATACACGAGCCACAGCGCTTTTGCGACGACCCGTACCGTAGTGGAAATTACCGATCATTTTGATGATTCCTTGGGTGGTCGATTACAGCGTGACAGCTTTGGGTTGTTGCGCAGCATGCGGATGCGCGTCGCCGGTGTAGCACTTGAGCTTTTTGAGCAGTGCGTAGCCCAGCGGGCCTTTTGGCAGCATGCCTTTGACAGCGTGCATCAACACGCGGTCAGGGTATTTGCCTTGCAACTTTTCGAAGTTGGTTTCGTAGATGCCGCCTGGGTAACCCGAGTGACGGAAATACGTTTTTTGGAAAGCTTTGTTGCCGGTAACACGCAGTTTTTCCACGTTGGTCACGATGACGAAGTCACCCGTGTCCATGTGTGGCGTGTAGATGGCTTTGTGTTTGCCGCGAAGACGGATCGCGATTTGCGTGGCGAGACGACCGAGCACTTTGTCGGTACCGTCAACCACGATCCACTCCTGCGTGATGTCGGACGGCTTTGCTGAAAAGGTTTTCATTGCTTAGACTCTTTTGGTGTTTTGCGAACTACGGTGCCCCCAAAATTTCGAGAGCTGTCGTCGAGCGCTTTATATGCCGGGCTTGCCACCCAACGTTGTTGAGAGCGGGCCGCGCGGCGTTCTTAGTTACCTTGTTAACTGCAAAATTCTTTGACAAAAATTGCAGCAAGCCCGCTAGTATAGCGCTGAACCGGGGGCAAAGGGCAGGATTCTGTGCGGTGCCGAGAATGAGCGCTTGGGTGCGCCGGGAGCACAAAAGAAAACGGCAAGCCCGAAGGCCTGCCGTTAAAGATGTCTCACCAAAGGAGGAGGAAGGAGGACATCAATCACCTAGTAAGGAGGAGGAACTAGGCGATGGGTCTATTCAAACATGCTGCACTGCACAAGTCAACACTGTTTATTGCTTTGCCGTAATAATTCTCTAGACAACAAACTCTAACCAATCCGGCTTCCGGAAAATTCTTATGAAATCAACAATTAAGTGGGTCGATAACGTTCAATTTGTGGCCGAAACAGGCTCCGGTCATGCGCTCGTCATCGATGGCGCGCCGGAATACGGCGGCAGAAATACCGGGGCACGGCCCATGGAGTTAGTGCTCGCTGGCGCGGCGAGCTGCACTGCGTTTGACGTTGTGCTCATGCTGAAAAAATCACGGCAAAATTTCACCAGCTTGAATGTCGAGGCTGACGCCGAACGCGCGGAAACCGATCCAAAAGTCTTCACCGCAATCAAACTAACGTTTAAGTTGACCGGAAAAGGGCTTGATCCGGCGGCCGTTGAACGCGCTGTGAAGCTCTCGAAAGAAAAATATTGCTCTGCAACAGCAATGCTCGGAAGTACGGCCACAATTACGACCGAAACCACGATTGCGGAGGCCTGATGTAGCGGCCATGCCTGTGAGGCATTGACCGCGTACGAGTGCTATGTGGTCGACCTACGGGCAGACGTAACCCGCAATCTCTTCAAACGACATGCCCGCTGGTGGTGTGCTTGACTTCGAGTAATGATGCATGAGGTCGCCCGTCGCGGGGTAATACTGACTGAATTGGTACAGCGGAACGGCACCCAAAACTGGTGAGGTGTACACGTAACCCTCGGAACCCTCAGAGATGTAGCCAGCATTTACAACAAACTGTCCTGTCGCTGCATTTGATGTGTAGTAATGCTCGAGCCAGGGAGCCGGGCCAAAGTAAGCTAACCACGGCTTGGACGCGTCGGTGGGAGTATTTGGCGCTTGGTAGGCGGTAACCCGTCCAGAGTAGCCTGCATAGGTTTCGGCGGCGCTAATTTCGCTGAGGCTACGACTATAGTAATAGTCCGTAAATTGATCGTTATAGACCCGGTACATTGGCGACTTCGAATACAGAGCCGTTGTGGTGCAGGCATTTAGCGCCAATGAATTGGTTCCACTGCCATTAGTCGTCACTACCGTAAGCGACCACGTACCTGGCCTCGGAGCCTGACTTTGATTATTGGTCGAACTTGTAAAGAAAGTTGACTTGCATTCCACGCCACGAGACGTCGTCACAGGGAACCCACCTTGCGCCGTCACCCCGTTCATAATTGCATATGCTTGGCCGTCGCGCGCGAACGTGAGATTCATTGTCGGCGCCGGTATATCAACCCCGCAAATGCCATATGAATTTGGGGACCAACCGGTAAGCACTTCAAAGTAAACTCTACTAGTGTTGTTCGTGGGCACGTAGATGGTTACAAGTGGTTTGGCCCCGCTGATCCAATACTTCAGTCCGTCGACGTGATTTTCGGTCGAAGTGATTCGACGCGAGACATCTATTATCTCGTCCGTTTGTCTGGTGACAAGACTTGAATCACGGTTCCAGCTTGACACGTGAGGTGATACGGCTTCGTCTAATTTGTTAGGGTCCGCGATCGTCTGTTCCGCATAAGATATCGCCAATGGCGCGCCCGCAAATAGCGCAACCAAGCCCAGTGACAATTGTTTAACGTGCCTCGCGACGTTAGATTTCATATCATGTTTCCTCTATTGTGGTAAGTGTTGACTATTTCCGTTGCTCACATTTCAGCCGCTCGTCGGCCACTCAGACATTTGAAATGAATGTAGTTGTGAGAACCTTAAGTGTATGATATTGGCATATTTCCCCATTGGAACCTTGGCGATCCAATACCGCAAGTAACCTTTTTTGGATGAAACCGTAAACTACGAGGGCATCGTGGAGAGACTCAGCGACTGTGTGAGGGGCGGATGTTTTCAACGCGACCCGGCACGTAAGTCTGCCCCGCGACCTCCGTGGTTACGTCGCCAAAATGGCGTGTGCCGGCTTCGCTGTCGGGGACAAAAATGCCGCGCCGCGGTAGCAGAGAGAAATTTGGGATGACTTTGTCGAAACTTGTTGCAGCGGTCGTTGGGCTGGGGCCCTTATTAACGGTGATCGGCGGATATTTCCTGATCGGGTATGTAATTGAATTGCTTCGTCCGGCGGAGCGTCGGCAGCCTCTGCGCCGAGTCCTGTTCAATGTGTGCTACGTTTTGCCGTACGTCGTCTCATTTGCGGTCCTCGCGCCGGCGCTAGCGACGTGGTTGCCAGCGCCTCCGGGGCTGCTTGCGATAGATTGGGGGAGGACTCTGTACGGTGCCGTCGCCCAGAATTTTCTGTTTTTGCTGGGATACGACTTCTTTTATTACTGGTGGCACAGAGCACAGCATTCGTCTGCCGCGCTATGGGCTGTTCACCGGCTGCATCATACTGAGCGAGCTCTCAACGTCACCACCTCTGTGCGTCACCACTGGCTCGAGGAGACTCTTCGTCCGCTCGTCGTGCTGTTGCCATTGGGATGGTTGCTTCATTTTGGGCCGATTCAATTCGCAGCGGTTGGGTTGGTGTTTGCTGCGTGGCCGTTTTTCATTCACTTGAATGTCAGGCTGAATCTTGGGCAATTTGGGCGCATTTTCACCGGGCCGCAATATCACCGGATTCACCACTCTATCGAATCTGCGCACCTGAATCGAAACTTTGCCGCATTTTTTCCCGTCTGGGACTATTTGTTTGGCACTGCCTACCATCCTCATGCGCAGGAGTTCCCCGCAACGGGTGTTGTTGACGACGATGGGGAGCCGAATTCCTCGCTGCGGGAAGCGGCTGTCGGACCGTTCTTAACTTGGTTCCGAGCCTTACAGTCGCGTCGCTAGCTGGAGGCGGTCGTATTGAAAACTATTTTTTCTGAACGTAAGTTCGGGTTGGATTTTTTGCGCGCCGCCGCTGCTGCAATGGTGGTGCTAGCCCACGGCATGATGTACGCGGCCGCCAACTACCCTCAGCTCATCTTGCCGGCGGTGGTGCTCGCGACGTTTGGCGTAGAGGTTTTTTTTGTTCTCAGCGGTTTCTTGATCGCTCCGGGACTATTTGCCGTTGCTGAGGGCAAAAGTACGGCTGGTCGGTTTTGGCTCCGTCGGGCATGGCGAACTTTACCTAATTACTACATCTTTCTTCTAATTAACGTGGCTCTCTCAACATGGATTGTGCAGGGTCGTCCTCCACAATTCAGCTACGCGATATTCAGTCAGTCTTTAGTGACGCCTTCAGCGACCACTTTTTTTGCCGAAAGCTGGAGCTTGGCGGTTGAGGAATGGTTCTATTTGGGTGCGGCTGCGGCGGCTGCATTGAGCTTTCGAATTGGCGGAGAGCGCGCGGTGTTGTTCCGCTGGCTTCTGTGGGGGATGGTGATCTGCTCGCCGGTCGCGCGTGCGGCGTGGGGCTTAATGCACGGCTATGAATGGGATAGCGGTTTACGCAAGCTGACGCTACTCCGTCTTGATGCAATTGCGCTGGGGGTTCTGATTGCCGCGTTGGCACGAAGTCCACTGAGCAGAGTATTTGCAGTACGATGCGCCATATTCGGCGTCGCGTTGGTCGGTGTCGCGGCGATCAGTATCGTCTACGTCGTACGAGCAAACGAATTTTTAGCCCCGCTAACATCGTTTAGTGTTGCTCTGAGTGGTGCGTTCACGCTAACGCTTTTTGGGGTGGGTGCTGCGCTTGTCCTACCGTTCGCGGCCCGCGTTGAGCGACCACAATTACTGCCAATCTTATCGAGGCTGGTATCTCGTGTCGCGCTGTGGTCGTACGCGCTTTATCTATGTCACTTTCCGCTGTTGCTGCTGTTCGACGAATTTTTCCCCGGATTTCGTCAGCGTGAAGCGGGGGCGCTTGCTCTTGGAATGATTTTGTGGCTCATTTTGGTCGTCTTGTTTGCTTCGGCGTTTTACGCTGGGGTTGAGTCTCGGATACTCGCTTGGAGAGATCGCATTCTTCCATCGTGACTTTGGTCGCAGGCCTTAGTGCGAAGCACGGTGCGGGCACTCTGGGCTAGTCGAGCTTGACGCCCGCCTTCTTCACAAGCTTGGCATATTTGTCCATCTCGGACTTAAAGAACGCCGCAGACGCTTCTGGGGCGCTGATCGCGATGCTGTTCCCTTGCTTGTTCATCGTTTCTTTGACTTCCGCCGACGCAAATGCGCTCGTGAACGCCGCATGCACGCGTTTGACCTCGGCTGCGGGCAAATTCTTTGGTCCGATCACCGCGAACCAGCCTTCGACGAGGTAGCCCGGCAGACCTTGCTCTGCGAAGGTTGGAATTTCCGGCGCTGCTGCGAGGCGCGCTTTGCTTGACGTGCCGATGGCCCGCAATGCACCACTTTTCAAGTGCGCTTGAATCGCGGGCAGCGCCAGCACACCAAAATCCACCTGCCCGCCGATCAGGTCCGTAATCATCGGGCCGACGCCTTTGTACGGGATGTGTTTCGCCTTGACACCCGCTTCGTCGAGAAACATTTCGGCCGCGAGGTGAAGGATGGTGCCGTTGCCGCTGGAGGCGTAATTCATCGCGTCCGGCTTGGCTTTCAGAAGCGCGATTAACTCGTTCGAGTTTTGCGCCGCGACTTTTGGGTTTACAACGAGCACCATCGGTGTCGTGCCCATCACGGCGATGGGCGTGATGTCGTTGATCGGATCAAACGGCAGCGATTTGTACACGCTCGGGTAGATCACGTGATTGTTCGACACGACGGAAAGCGTTGCGCCGTCGGGCACAGATTTCACCAATGCCGAGGTGCCGACGATTCCGCCTGCGCCGGGTTGGTTTTCGATGACCACCGCACCGCCGAGCGCCGCCGCGAGCGACTTGCTGCTTGCACGCGTGATCACATCGACGCCCGAACCTGCGGCGAACGGCAAGATGAGTTTGGTGAGTTTTTCGCTCTGCGCGAATGACGGGAGCGCGGCGGCTAGCGCTAGCGTGGATAGCGTTGCTCTGAGAACGTGGCGGCGTGTGAACTTCATGACAATCTCCTTATTGATTTCGTATTTTTTTCGCGTGGTATCAGCCGCGCGCTCTGTGTCGAAGCGCGAGTTAGTGCGGTTGATGCCGCGCCGACATCTGATGCGTCACGCGACGGCCTGAGCCTTCATCAGTGACTCGATTTCTTCGTCGGGCAAGCCCAGTCCTGAAAGCAATTCCCGCGTGTGCGCGCCGCGTTGCGGTGGGTCGAGACGCACGCCTAAGCGCTCGCCATCCATCGTAAACGGCAACAGCGTCGCGCGCGCGGTTTCGCCCGCGTGTTCGCCGTCGGGCAACGTGATGTCGGCGAGCGCGCCGGTGGCGTTGAGGTGTTCGTCGTCGAACAGCTCTTCGGGTTTGCGAATCGGTGCAAACGGCAAGCCGACTCGCTCGAACTCCGCCGCGAGGTGCGCCGCGGACAAATGTGACAAACGCTCGCGTAGCACGGGCATCAATGTCTTTCGTTGTTCGACGCGCTGGTTGTTCGTTGTGTAGCGCGGGTCGGCCAACAAGTCGGCGAAGCCCAGCAGCTGGCAAAACGTCGACCATTGCGCGTCGCTCACCGCTGCGAGAAAAATTTGTTCGCCGGCTTTCACGGTGAACACGTCGTATACCGCCCACGCGGAAATGCGATCAGGCATCGGCGCGGCAGGTTTGCCCGTGATCGCGTATTGCAGCATGTGCTGACCGACCAGAAACACATTGTTTTCAAAGAGCGCGGACGCGATCTCCTGTCCTTTACCCGTGATGCCGCGTTGCACCAGCGCACCGAGCGCGCCAATCGCGCCAAACATGCCGCCCATGATGTCGTTCACGCTGGTGCCCGCGCGCAGCGGGTCGCCGGGGCGGCCGGTCATGTAGGCGAGGCCACCCATCATTTGTACGACTTCATCAAGCGCAGTTCGGTGCTCGTACGGGCCGGGCAAAAAACCTTTGCAGGTCACGTAAATCAAACGCTCGTTGACTTTGCAAAGCGACGCGTAATCGAGGCCATATTTCGCCATCGTACCCGGCTTGAAATTTTCTGCAACAACGTCGGCGCTCGCCGCAAGTTTGCGCGCGACCGCTGCGCCTTGTTCCGTGTGCAGATCAATCGCGATGCTTTTTTTGTTGCGATTAAACATCGGAAAAAATCCCGCGCCTGCGCCGAGCAAATGCCGCGTGCGATCTCCTTCAATCGGCTCGACTTTAATCACCTCCGCGCCCATATCCGCCAGCACCATGCCGCAGGTCGGGCCCATCACCATGTGGGTGAATTCGACGACGCGAAGACCTGCCAACGGCAGGGCTTTGCCGTTGTGCGCCGGGAGACCGGTCAGAGGGAGTTTCTTTTGAGTCATAGTGATCGTCGATTCCAAGTATTCGTAGGGCAGTGCCCGCGCTACGGTTAGGCCGCTTTCGGCATCCCCGCGCGCCAAATCGCGCCGCCAAATTGTTCGCCTTGTAACCACTCGGTCACGCGCTTGCGCAGCGCGAGCAGCGCGCTCAAATTTACGCCCGTATCGAAGCCCATGCGCTCCAACATAAACACTACGTCTTCGGTCGACGCATTGCCACTTGCGCCTGGCGCGTGCGGACAGCCGCCGATGCCTGCCAGCGACGCGTCGAAGCGCCGCACGCCGACGTCGAGCGCAGCGCACACGTTGGCCAGCGCGAGCCCGCGCGTATCGTGAAAGTGCGCGCAAGCGAGCTTGTCGCCGACCGCGCGAAACGCCTTCTCGTACAAGCGCCGCACCTGCGCCGGGTCGGCGTAGCCCACGGTGTCGGCGAGGCCCACGCTGTCCGCGCCGGCGTCCAGCGACGCCTGCAATAAACGCAGCACTTCATCCTCCGAAACCTCGCCTTGAATCGTGCAACCAAACGCTGTACTCATGCCCACTTCGATCAACATTTTCGAGCCCGCTGCATCGCGTGCGGCACGGATCTGCGCAATCGCCGCGATCATCTCATCCGGCGTTTTACGCACGTTGGCCGCACTGTGCGCCGCGCTCGCAGAAATTGGCACCAACAACGCGTGCGCATCGACTTCGATGGCGCGTTCGGCACCTTTTAAATTAGGCACCAACACCGAGGCTTTGAGCCCCGGCAACGTTTTTGCGTGCGCCACCAGCTCGGCCGTGTCGGCCAATTGCGGCAGCAAGCGCGCGGGCACAAACGAGCCCACTTCAATCTCGCGCTGACCGGCGGCGTAAGCGGCAGAAATCCATTCAAGTTTTTGCGCGGTGGGCAGAATGGTTGCGATGCTCTGCAAGCCATCGCGCAGACCGACTTCGCGGACGGTGACGGGTGTTTTCATAAAAGCGATTCGGTAGTGAATATTTTTACGCGGCGATTGTTAACGCAGCTTGCGCAGTTCGGTCAGGAGCAGGGCGAACAAAGCCCGTACTACCTACATTTTAGATTTGCTATGGAAGTCAGAAAACGATAAAAATAGAATCTAGATGTTCCGTTATGGAAACATAAAAACACGATGCGCGACCTAGACCTGACCACGCTGCGCCTTTTCATCGCGGTTTGCGAAACGCGCAACATGGCTCACGCCGCGCGCGCCGCGAACCTCGTCGGCTCGGCCGTGAGCAAGCGGCTGGCGCAGCTTGAAGACAACCTCGGGGTGCCGCTTTTGCAGCGGCGTCGTCACGGCGTTGAGCCCACGGCCGCGGGGCTCACGCTTTTGGAGCACGCGCGCGACATGCTCGCCACCGCGAGCCGTATCGAGCACGCGATGGCGGGCTACGCCTCGGGCGTGCGCGGCGAGGTGCGCGTGCTCGCATCGGCCTCCGTCATGGCTGAATCGCTAGCCGACGACGTTGCCGAATTTCTCGCGCTGCCCGCGCACCGCGACATCCAAGTGAGTATGGACGAGCGCATCAGCCCCGACATCGTCAGAAGCGTTCGCGAAGGCGCGGCCTCGCTCGGCATCTGTTGGGACGCCGCAGACACCTCCGGCCTGCAAACGGCGGCATACCGCACCGACACACTCGCCGTCGCAATCCACCCGTCGCACCCGCTCGCGGGCCGCGACGCACTTACCTTCGCCGACACGCTCGACTACGAACAAGTGAGCATGCCGGTGTCGAGCGCAGTGCATGTGATGCTCGCGCGCGCCGCCGCCGCCGAAGGCAAGCGCGTGCGGCACCGCGTGGTGGTGACGAACTTCGAGGCCGCGCTGCGCGTCGTGCGCGCGAACTTGGCGATTTGCGTCGTGCCACGAGAAGTCGCCGCGCCGTACCTAGAGGTGTACGGCCTGCGCTGCATTCCGCTCGCTGAGCCGTGGGCCGAGCGGCGTTTCGCCATTTGTTACCGCGACAGCGACACGCTTTCGGCTGCGGCGCGGTTGTTGATTGCGCATCTGAGGCGGGACCCGTTGTAAGCGCGGCGACGCACAAAACCGCGCAGTACGAAAACCCTGTAGGCGCGGACTCGGCCGCGCTCTCCGTGCCACCGAGCGACGCCAAGTCGTCGCCTACATTCCGATTAACAACTTTATGGCACTAGCGACCGCCAGGCGGCGCTTTCAGCTATTTTTATATACATATCAACAATCAATAAAAATGCCGCCAAACGACCGTCTGGCGGTCGGTGGCGGCATTAAGCTGTTGCTTACCTTGCGGGGCGACGGCGACCTAGAACGGAATATCGTCGTCGAAATCGTCAAGCTTCGCTTTTTTCGGTGCGCCAGCCGCGGAGCCAGAGCCCATCGGTTGGCCGGTCGTGCGGGGTGTCGAGCCTCCACGGTCGTTGCGGTCGCCGCCGCTGCTGCCACCGTCGTCATACGACGCATCGCTGCCGCCACCGCCGGTGCGGCCGCCGAGCATTTGCATGCGGTCGCCACGAATCTTGGGCATCGTTTTTTCGACGCCTTCTTTGTCGGTCCACTTGTCGTACTGAATGCGACCTTCGATGTAAACCGGCGCGCCTTTTTTCAGGTATTCGCCGCAGACTTCGGCTGTGCGACCGATGAATTCAATACGGTGCCAGTCGGTGCGTTCTTGCTTGCCGCCTTGCTTGTCTTTCCACTGCTCGGTGGTTGCCACCGAGAAGGTTGCCACGGCCTCGCCGCTGGGCAGATAGCGCATTTCGGGGTCGCGCCCCAAGTTGCCGATGAGGGTGACGCGGTTAACGGATGCCATGCTTATTTCTCCTTCGATTTAACAGGTGGCGGTTGCATCGAGAAGGCCGCCACGAACCAGATCGCCGCAAGCGCGGCGCACACATAAAACACCGCATTATTGCCAAAATGCTTCGACACTGCACCGCCAAGGATGCCGCCGATGAAAAAACCGGCGGCGCGCGTGGTGCCAAAAACCCCCAACGCAAAGCCCTTCACCGCCGGCGGCGCAAGGCGCGACACCAGTGAAGGCTGCATCGACTCCAACAAATTAAACGCAAAAAAGAACAAGAACAACAAGATGGCCAAGAGCGTCAACGACGTGCCGCCAGTCACGCCGCCAAAGATCAGCGCCGCCACCAACATCGCGATGCCAAACAAAAACACCTCGCGCATCTTGCCGCGCTTTTCCGCGATCACCATCGGAAACAACATCAACAAAAACGAGCCCACCACCACCGGCAGGTAAACCTTCCATTGCTCGGGCGAGGGCAAATCGCCGTTTTTCACGAGCATCGTCGGCACGATCACAAACATCGCGGTTTGACACGCGTGCAGCGCAAACGCCCCCAAATTCAAGCGCCACAAATTTGGGTCGAACAACACATCGCCATGCCGCACCATCGTCGCCGGCTCGTCACGAATCGGCGCATCTGGGATCACAAAGAACAGCACCAATAGCGCGCCAATGCCCAGCGCAGCATTCATCCAAAATATTCCCGCAAGCCCCACGTAGCCCGCCACAATCGGCGAGATCACCATCGCCGCGATAAACGACATGCCGATCGACACGCCGATCATCGCCATCGCCTTGGTGCGCACTTCGTCGCGCGTTGAATCTGCCGTCAACGCCGTCACCGCCGACGAAATCGCCGCGAGCCCCTGCAACACACGCCCCACCAGCACGCCGTAAATCGATGTCGACATCGCCGCCACCACGCTGCCGGTGATGAACAACATCAAGCCAAACGCGATCACCGGCTTGCGACCCAATCGGTCGGAGGCCGCGCCAAACGCAATCTGCATCAATGCCTCGCCCACGCCATAAATCGCGAGTGTGAGCGCCACCACGTACACCGAATCCGCGCCCTGTAAATCCTTCGCGTAAATCGCAAAGATCGGCAATAGCGAAAACAGCCCGAACATACGAAGCGCAAAAATGCTCGCGAGCCACCCGCTCGCGCGGCGCTCGGTGGGGGTCATGGCGTTGGAATTTGGAGAAGTCAAAGCTTTGCGATCAAAAATACAAACCCTTCGACGGAAGGGTTCGGGTGGCGACGGTTTTCGATGGTCACCATCAACGCGCCAAGTGAACCAAAACGCCCTTAACGCGTCATGAATCATAGCCACCCGGCCTTACGCAGGGCTGTTGTAGATCAAGCGTTGGACGCGACCGAGGCGAATCTCGGCTCCGATCGTCGTGAGCCCGTCGAACCACGAACTCGTGGGAAGTCGTAGATACCGTCTTGAAAGTCAACAGCTAGATCACGAGAGTGATCGGGCTGTGAGTGGACAAGTTCGAAATGGGCTGAAGGTTCAAACGTGTTTCCAC
>JBEBJR010000063.1:0-4419 GCA_040079845.1 Casimicrobium sp.
CGTGGCGTCGGCCACGTGCCTGCGCTACGCTAGCACGCGTCCGCCGCCCCGCTGCGGGGCGGCTTAACTCAGGCGTTAGGCGTCATAGAAAGTGATCAAATCGGCCGAAGAATTTGTAAGATTGAGGACCAGCGAAGTTCAGCTAGAGTACCAGCGAGCTGCTTCCGATACCGCGCCTATAAATGTTTGGCTTGAGATCATCCGCGACTATCCAGAGATGACGTCTTCGGTTGTACACAACAAGACAGTTCCGTTGGAGGTGCTAGCTCTGGTAGCTCAAAGCCCTAATCCCGCCCTACGGCATGATGTTGCTTGCAAGAGAAAACTTAGTGCTCAATTGTTTGAACTGCTTGCATCAGACAAAGACGAAACGGTTAGGGCCAGAATCGCACTGAACAAAAAGTGCCCGCCTGCAATACTAGCTAGGTTGCGTACAGACCACTCCACCTTGGTTCTGGCCGCAGTCCGCAGCAGGGGTGACGCCTAACAATTCGTTCAAGCCGACCCCGCATCGTGGCGTCAACAGCGTGCTATGCGCTACGCTGCACGCTGTTGCCACCCCGCTGCGGGGCGGCTTAACTCAGGCGTTAGGCGGCAGAAAAACATTCGTTTTCCGCCGCCGCATTGCCTGTCTGTTCAACCACCCCACTCATTGCCGCGTCTTTTCCGTTCTCAACTGCTGCGCTCATTGTTTTCTGCAGTCATGCATTGCTTCGGAGCGTTTGCGGGGCGCGCTCAAACTTCGCATGCGTTGCGTTCGCCGGCATCGGAAACGGTGGTTGGCTTTCGGTGAGCTTGTCGGCTCCAGATGCTGTCGCTTCGGAGACCCCCGGGAAAGTTCACAGGGCGCGCTCCGGTTTCACCGCTTCGTCTTTCGGAAGCGTCTGCACGGTTCATACTTAGCCGGCATCCCCCGCCGCCTAACAATTCGTTCAAGCCGACCCCGCATCGTGGCGTCGGCCACGTGCCTACGCTACGCTAGCACGCGTCCGCCACCCCGCTGCGGGGCGGCTTAACTCAGGCGTTAGGCGGCAGAAAAACATTCGTTTTCCGCCGCCGCTTTGCCGGTCTGTTCAACCGTCCCACTCATTGCCGCGTCTTTGCCGTTCTCAACTGCTGCGCTCTTTTGTTCGGCAATCATGCATTGCTTCGGAGCGTTTGCGGGGCGCGCTCACACTTCGCATGCGTTACGCTTGCCTGCTTCGGAAGCAACGTACCTCATCGGTTAGTTTCCCCACGCCGGACCCGCTCCTTCGGAGACGGCCGGCGGATAGTTCACGAGACGCGCTCAAGCATCCGGGCTCCGGCTTTCGGCAAGTGCGCCAGTGTCCGATTTGCATCGGCATCCACCGCCACCTAACAATTCGTTCAAGCCGACCCCATGTCGTGGCGTCGCCCGCGTGCTTTACGCTACGCTAGCACGCAGTCGCCGCCCCGCCACGGGTCGGCTTAACTCAGGCGTTAGGCGTCTAAGACCCGCTGTAGGAAACTCATGAATGAGCCCCACCGAATTGATCTGCTGCTTCAGGAACTCATCGAACAGCCACACAAACCATTTCCGGAACATCGAGGCAAATTAGACGCGCCGAAGATGCCAGGTGTTTACATTATCTGCAGCAAGAGGGGCCGCGCCTTATACGTTGGTAGAACTCATTGCAAAGGGGGTCTCTATCAACGGCTACATGGTCATTTGAACGGCCGCTCTGTATTCGCGCGCAACTTACCCATTGGCCCCGATTCGCTGCGCAAAGGCTTCTTCTTTCAATGCCTGCCGGTGAAGAATCATAGAGCACGCGCACTTCTTGAACATGCCGCAGTCGGTCGGCTTTGTCCAAAGCATCTTGGCCTTGGGTTGCGCAAAGGCGACGCCTAACAATTCGTTCAAGCCGACCCCGCATCGTGGCGTCGGCCACGTGCCTGCGCTACGCTAGCACGCGTCCGCCACCCCGCTGCGGGGCGGCTTAACTCAGGCGTTAGGCACTGCACTCATGTCCATCGGAAAATTACAGAACGAGCTGAATTCCGTAGAAATCACCTTAGATGATTTGCTGCAAGCATCAAAAGCAGTCCACGATCTTCCCCAGGAGGATCGAGATTGGCAAGGCCGAAAAATTGCGCTCGTAAAGCTATTCCTCGGCCAGCCTGAAAAAGCACATGCAGTTGAGACACGGCTAGGTGCAATGGCTCAGCTAATTCAATCTGGTGTTTTGCCCATGTGGGCAACACCAGTCGATAGCGAAGGTGCAACACAGATAGCTGAGCCTGTATGGCTCGCCACAGCATCTGAGCCGCTGATACTTAAAAAGTATGATGCTTACTTTGATAAGCAGAGTTTTCTTGACAGGGTATTAAAACTTGCAGAGCCCGAGGGCAGTGCCTAACAATTCGTTCAAGCCGACCCCGTGTCGTGGCGTCAGCCGCGTGCTTTTGCGCTACGCTTGCACGCGTCTGCCGCCCCGCCACGGGGCGGCTTAACTCAGGCGTTAGGTGCCGCACTCATGATCATCGTTAGAGCAAACTTGATCGCAGGTGCAGACCACTCGAAATATGCCCACGGTGAATCGTTTCCCGCTCTCTTCTTCGTTAAGACTGTCAGCGCTGCCGAACTTGAAGCTATAGCTTCCCGCGAGCTAAGCGAGCGTGGCTGGGCCTCAATGGCTATAGAACGGTACAAAGACGTCACAGATTTCAATCAATTCGCTGGCAAGGACACGCCGGAGGCAGTGGCGTTCCATGAAGCTCTGCATACGGGCTTTGGCATAGTGGTTTATCCGCCATCGGGCGGCACCTAACAATTCGTTCAAGCCGACCCCATGTCGTGGCGTCGGCTGCGTGCTTTGCGCTACGCTTGCACGCATCCGCCGCCCCGCCACGGGGCGGCTTAACTCAGGCGTTAGACCCATCAATGAGCAATCCGACGACTGATACAGAATTCAAACTCTGGGCGGATGCGGACCTCCGGCAGAAATCTTACGTTGTACAGATCCTGCATTGGTTCCACTATCGACCGGCGAGACTCAAGGCATCCTGGAAGCAAGAGGAAGTTCTTACTTGGGAGTTGATCCGCGCTTTTGACATCCTCCCACAACGCCTATTCTTGCGCCCGCTCCTTAGCCGACTTGCATCAAGTAGCAGTCAAGTCGATCTTGCACTTCGCTCGCTCGGAGAGAGCAGAATAAAAATCACGCCTTACCCAAGCCTTGAGCTCTCGGGGAATAAACGAAACTGCAAATCAGACATTGGGCTAGGATCAGATGGTCGACCAACCATCTGGATCGAGGTTAAGACTGCGAGCTTCAGAACGTCGGACTTAGAGACGCAGCTTCAGCAACAAGAATCGTCAATGGCCTTACTACTTCCGGACACACCAAAAGCCCTTATCACATTGCTGCCTGAATCACGAGCACTTAGCTCTTGTCCCAACCTGTCGTGGGATGATGTTCTTGCTGCTCTTCGCTCATTCGAACATGAAGTTCCCTCAGTGATATCGGACCCGGAACTATCGTATGGTTACTGCCTATTGGCATCAGAGTTGGCTGAGCGTATAGAGTCGCACCCTAATCGCGCCAAGGGATGGGTCTAACAATTCGTTCAAGCCGACCCCGCATCGTGGCGTCGGCCACGTGCCTACGCTACGCTAGCACGCGTCCGCCACCCCGCTGCGGGGCGGCTTAACTCAGGCGTTAGGCGGCACATGATGAGCATGCTCGAAGTCATACTTACAATTAGCGCAGGAATTACTGCAGTTGCTGCAGCTTTCGTAGTAATACGCAAGCTTTACCTTTGGTGGTTACCATGCTCTGCTTCTATCTCATACAAGCTTGTTCTTGACGGGTCAGGGCCAGACTCAATCTCAGTAGAAATTACAAATAAATCCACATCATCAATTTACGTTAAATCCTGCAATATCAGAAGTACATACCCAGTCAGGAGCCTACTTTGGCGTCACATCAAACGCCCATTTCTTTCGCCTTCTCTCTACCCAAATCTCTGGTACAACGGCGCCGTCTATAATTTCGTCAAGGACGATCCGGTAAAAATAGAGCCTGGGCAATTAGTTACCCTAAAAATTGAAATTTTCGAGCACCCATTAAACAGCATTTACGGACCGATGCTCTTAGCAAGAGTCGCCCTGACCACTGGGCAAGTTATCCGTAGCAAACGGACAAGCTCTCCGCAAGTTTGGCGAATGATTGGAAAGAGAGGCCGGTAGTGCCGCCTAACAATTCGTTCAAGCCGACCCCGCATCGTGGCGTCGGCCACGTGCCTGCGCTACGCTAGCACGCGTCCGCCACCCCGCTGCGGGGCGGCTTAACTCAGGCGTTAGGCGGCACATTAGGACCACAGCATTGGAAGCCACATGAATTCAAAAGCAATAGTTATATTGGCAATTTATCTCCTTACAGAAATCTCAACAAC
>JBEBJR010000002.1:0-241914 GCA_040079845.1 Casimicrobium sp.
CTGGTGACGGTCGCACCGGGCGACAACAATCCGCAACTTGATGCGGGCTACATCGTGCCGCCGGTCGAAGTGCCAACGCTCTCTGATCTGATGAAGCTGCTGTTGGCGATGATGATGCTCTCGATCGGCGTCATCGCCGCTCGGACGCGTCAGTCGTAAACCTGACTCGGTCGCGCGAGGGATTTAACTCCCCCAGCGCGACCTAATCCGGCCTAAAAGCGCCACCGTGTGGGGCGCTTTTTTATTGACGCGCGCAGGCGAAGAGCCTTAAGCCACGAAGCCAGAAGCGATGAGCCACGAGCGCGAAGCACGCTCGTTGGTAGTGGATATAGCTTTTAGCGGTTAGCGACTGACGGACGGTCGCTCCAGCGCGTATTTCTGCGTTGTTGACTTATGCAAATATGGCACGCAATGCGTCGCCCGCTGGTCGATAGCGCTAAAAAGCCGTTGTCGTGTGCGATGCGATGCAGCGCAGTCCAGCGAAAACTCGCCTACCCCAGCTGGCGGATCGCGAGCTCGTCAACGCCAACGATTACGATGGTGTTGTTGGTCACGACGGGACGTTTGATGGTGCGTGGGTGCGCGCACATCACGCGAAGCGCCGCCGCTGCGCCGTCGACGCTCGCTTTCGTCGCCTCATCCAACGAGCGCCAAGTCGTGCCTTTGCGGTTGAGCAGTGTCTCCCAGCCCTTGGCCGCAACCCATGCTTGCAGCAAATCTTCGGGCACACCCTGCTTCTTGTAATCATGAAACGCGTAGACCACGCCATTTGCGGCGAGCAGCGCACGCGCCTTTTTTACGCTATCGCAATTGGGAATGCCGTAAACCGTTACGCTCATATCACGCGTTTGCGGATCTGCGTCACGATGGCTTCGATGATGATGACCACGACAAAAATCGTGAACAAAATCAGCGCCACGCGTTCCCACTGAATCAAATCAATGGCCGCATTCAACGCCATTCCAATGCCGCCCGCGCCGACCAAGCCAAGCACGGCAGATTCACGCACATTGATGTCCCAACGAAAGAGCGCAACCGACCAAAACGTCGGCTTTACCTGCGGCCAGTAGCCCATCAATATTTGCTGCATCCGCGTTGCGCCTGCCGCCTGTAGTGCCTCGATGCTGCCCTTGTTCGCTTCTTCCACGCCTTCGGAAAACATCTTGCCGATGAAACCAATAGAGTGAAACGCAATCGCGAGCGCACCCGCGAGCGGGCCGGGGCCAAACATCGCCACAAAAAACAAGGCCCAGATCAGCGTTGAGATGGAGCGCGTCGCGACGAGAATGAACTTGGCAATCAAATTGGCCCACAAGAACGGCGTCGCATTGCGCGCCGCAAGAAAACCCACAGGAATGCCCATGATGAGGCCCAGGATGGTTGCCATCGCTGCGATATGTAATGTTTCCACCAACGCAGGCCAGACCACAGGCGCGAAGTGCGCCCAGTCGATCGGCCACATGCGCGTGCCCATATCCACCACTTGCTCAGGCGCATCGTACAAAAACTCGGGGATGATCTCGATGGTTTTGACCGCCCATGCAATCGCTGCCGCCATCACAAAAAACACCGCAAACCGCGCCATGCGCTGAGCAGGCGTAAAGCGAATCCAGCGCTGCATTTCCGCGGCCGCCGATGTGCCAAGCGCGCTCATCGAAACACCCGCTTCACATAAATTTGCAGCACTTCGCCAATCATCACCAAACCGATGATGCAAATAATGATGCCTGCGACAAACGCGTAATCAAAGCGCTGAAACGCCGAGAACAGCGTGCCGCCGATACCGCCCGCGCCGACCACGCCGACCATCGTTGAGTTACGCAAATTGCTGTCGGTCTCGTAGGCCACAAAGCCGATGAAGCGATTCATCACTTGCGGCACCACGCCAAATGCAATCACGCTCATGAACGACGCGCCCGTCGCACGTACCGCCTCAATCTGTTTCTTCGAGATTTCTTCTATCGCTTCGGCGAGCAACTTGCCCACGAAACCAATACTCGCAAACGTCAATGCGATGATGCCGGCGAGCGCGCCAAAGCCCACGGCCTTCACGGCGATGATCGCCACGATGACCGGATGAAATGATCGGCAAAACGCAATCAATAACCGTGCAGCACTGCTAACGGCCGCGGGCATCATGTTGCGCGCCGCGAGTACCGCAATCGGGATCGCCAGCGCCGTACCAATCAGTGACGACAACAATGCAATCTGCAACGACTCCAACAGCCCTGGAATGATGTCTGTCTCGGTAAAGTTGGGCGGAAAAAAACCGGCCAAAAAACGCGCGCCATGACCGAGACCCGCTTGTACGCGTTCAAGCGAAAGCCCCAACGTCGCAGCGGCGTACACAACATAGGCGAGCACGCCGACGTAGGCCAATCGCTTACCAATCGTCGGCGCAAAAAAATCGGCACGCGTAACTGCCGTTGCCGTTACCGTGGGCGTGGCGCTCATGTCGCCAACCAATCTTGCCCGCCGTAAATTTTGCGAAGCACTTCACCGTCCAAGCCATCCGGCGCACCGTCATAAACCACCAAACCGCCACTCATTCCGATAATGCGCTCGGCGTAGCGTTTGCCCAACTCCACTTGGTGAATATTGATCATCACCGGAATGTTGTTGTCCGCCGCCAGATCGCGCATGATCTCCATAATCTCGACGGAGGTTTTCGGATCGAGCGAAGAGGTCGGCTCGTCGGCCAATAACAATCCGGGACTTTGCATCACGGCGCGCGCAATGCCCACGCGCTGGCGCTGCCCACCGGAGAGCTCGTCTGCGCGACGGTTCGCAAAATCCGCGAGCCCTACGCGTTGCAACAACGAGAACGCTTTCTGAATATCTGCATCGCTAAATTTGCGCCTCCATGCTGCCCACGCGCCCATGTAACCGAGCCGCCCGGAGAGCACGTTTTCCATCACGGTTAAGCGCTCAACGAGGTTGTACTCCTGAAACACCATGCCGATGCGGCGCCGTGCTTCGCGCAGCGGTTGGCCGGAGAGCGTCGCAAGATCTTTACCCTCAAACCAAATCTCGCCCGCCGTCGGATCAATCAGGCGATTGACGCAACGAATGAGCGTTGATTTGCCGGTGCCGGAAGGGCCGATGATGGCGGTGATCCCGCGCCCTTCGATGTCGAGCGAAATATCTTTCAGCACTGGCTTGCCGGGGACGTACTCTTTGACCAGGTGTTTTATGGAGAGGGTGGACATTTTTTTAGGAAGTGAGCGGTGGTAGGGCGGGCATTTCCCGCCGTCTATAACAAGGCGGGCAGTGCCCGCCCTATGGCTTAGCTCACTTCTTTTTCGCCGCAGCTGCCGCCGCCTCGCGTGCGGTTTCCTTCTGATACGCCGCCTTGCCGAAGCTCTCGCCGCCAGCAGACGCTACTTGGCGCACAGGCTCCCAAGTCGTTTTGTAATTGATTGGGAAGAAACGATCTGCGCCGTCAAACGCCTTCACCATTTCCGGCGTGAAGCGATAGTCATAGAAGCATGACAGCACTTTGTCCGCGAGCTTAGGTTCTAGGTCGTGCGCATACGCGAAGCTCGACGTTGGGAATTTCTTGCTGCGGTAAATGACGCGGAAATCGCTGTCCTTGATTTGCCCTCGACGCGCCATGCGTTCGTACACATCGCTCGCCACCGGCGCGGCGTCGTAGTCGCCTTTCATCACGCCAAGAATGGATGAATCGTGTTTGCCGGAGTACACCACCGTGTAATCTCTTTCAGGTGTCACACCTTCAGATGGGAAGAGCGCGCGCGGTGCCATGTTGCCGGAGTTTGATGAAGGCGACGTGTGCGCGACTTTCTTGCCCTTCAAATCAGCTAGTTTTTGAATCGCACCGGACGCTTTGGTCACTACGATCAGGTTGTAGCCCTGAAAATCCTTGGCATAACCCTTCACGGCGAACGGCACCGCACCTGCCACGTTCACGGCAAATGCCGTTGGCCCGGTCGAGAAACCGGCAACGTGCAAACGACCCGAGCGCATAGCCTCGATTTCAGCGGCGTTGTTTTGTACTTGAAAGAACACCACTTTCTTGCCCGTGCATGCGGCCAAATGCTGCGTGAACGGCGAAAAGATTTTTTCGTAAACGGCAGGGTCCTCCACCGGCGTGTACGCCCACACGAGGGTCGATGGGTTCTTCCATTTCTTCTGGTCTTTTGGCAGATCAGCTACTAAGTCGCCGTTCTCGTCGCAGTAATTCGCGTCGAGTTCGCCGCGATTTTTGCAGCTGGCTTGCGACCACGCAGCGCTCGTCAAGAGCGATGCACTAATGACCGCCGTAACGGTAAGCAATACTTTTTTCATAAATTAATCCTCATTTCTTCTTTGCGTTTTCTTTGTCAAACTGTGCGCGGTTGTAGGGGGTTCCAGACGCCACCGCCACCGCACGCACCAGCTCCCAGTCCTTCTTGTAGTCTACCGGCAAGAAGCGATCATCGCCCAAAAATTCCTTCTGCAGTTCGGGCGAAAACTTGTAATCGAAGAAACACTTCTTCACCTTCTCGGCCAACGCAGGCGCTAGATCATGCGAATGCGCAAACGCGGAGGTCGGGAACGTGCCCGAGCGGTAAATGATGCGCACATCGTCCGCTTTCATTTGTCCACGCATCACCCACCGATCAAAAATATCGCTCGTAATGGGGGCTGCTTCGTAGTCGCCTTTCAACACGCCGGCAAGCGATTGATCGTGCTTGCCTGAGAAGACGATGTTGTAGTCCTTACCCGGCGTCACGCCTTCTTTCGGGAACAGCGCCAACGGTGCGAGATGGCCCGAATTGCTAGACGGCGCGGTGTGCGCGACCTTCCGGCCTTTCAGGTCCGCAATCGTTTTAATCGTACTGTCTTTCTTCACGACCACCACTTGTCGATACATGCGCGGCCCGTCTTTGCTGCCTTTGATCGCAAACGGCACTGCGCCCGCAAGGTTGACTGCAAAGCCGGTTTCACCCGACGCGAGACCAGCCACATGTAAGCGCCCCGAGCGCATCGCTTCGATTTGGGCGGCGTTGCTTTGCACCGTGAAATACACGACCTTTTTTGAAGTGCATGCCGACAAGTACTCGGTGAATCCTTTGAACAGATTTGCATAAACGGCCGGGTCTTCAATCGGCGTGTAGGCGAAGACCAGCGTGTTCGGGTCTTTCCATTTACTCTTGTCTTTCGGGGCCTCGGCAACGAGGTTGTTGTCCTCGTCGCAGTAATTCGTGTCCAGTTCGCCACGATTTTTGCAATCGTCGGCGGCGTAGGCGCACATGGGTGCGATGGCAAGCGCGGCGATCATGGCGCGGCGAAGTGTGCTGGGTAAATTTTGTTTCATCGTTTTCCCGTTTTCCCGTGTTTTAGCGAACTCAATCAACTAGCTATGGCGTCATCCTCGCCGAAGACGGGGATCCAGAAACGTGAACCCAGTCTGTCGAGGTCGATGCGCAAAAAGCACCGCCCACTGGATCCCTGGCTGCGCCGAGGATGACGCCAAGAGCGTCTGCCAAGTCCGTAGCTGGTCAATCCTTCATTGTAAGAAGCAACGAGGGCAAGCGTCTCCGTAGAATCCCTGCATTCGTCGTTTATTGCGCCGCACCAAACTCTATGACCGCTACCGCTCCGCTCTCAGTTGTTGTTCTCGCCGCTGGAAAAGGCACGCGCATGAAGTCTCGTTTGCCGAAGGTGCTGCAACCGCTCGCGGGCAAACCGCTGCTGGCGCATTCACTCGCGAGCGTCGCTGCGTTGAAGCCTGCGCAAACGGTTGTCGTGGTCGGTCACGGCGCGGAAGAGGTGCGAGTTGCATTCGCATCGGGGCCATTCACGTGGGCGCTACAAATGCCACAGAACGGCACCGGCCATGCCGCCGCTGTGGGCCTTGCGCCGGTTGAGCAGGACGGAATCACGCTCTTAGTCACCGGTGACACGCCGCTCATTCGCGCCGAAACGCTTGCCGCACTTGTCGCGCTTGTGAACGACAAGACGTTCGCGCTCTTGACCTGCTTCGTCGAAGATCCGACAGGCTACGGACGCATCGTCCGAAATAGCGCTGGCGAAGTCGTGAAGATTGTCGAACACAAAGACGCACTCGCTGCGAACGACGCGGCCACGCTTGCTATCCATGAGATGAACACCGGCATCATGGCCGCGCCCACGGCGTGGCTGCGCGGGGCGCTCGCGCGCCTGTCGCCGAAGAACGCGCAGGGCGAGCTCTATCTCACCGACGTGATCGCAATGGCCACGGTCGACGGCCTCACGGTCGCCACCGCACAACCGGAGAGTGAAGTGGAAATCGCAGGCATCAACGACAAAGCGCAGCTCGCGGCGTTGGAGCGCAAAGTGCAACTCATGGAAGCGAACAAACTCATGGACGCAGGTGTCACGCTCGCCGACCCCGCGCGCATCGACGTGCGCGGCACGCTCTCGTGCGGCGCTGACGTGTTTATCGACGTGGGCTGCGTTTTCATCGGCGACGTCACGCTCGGCGACAACGTCTCCGTCGGGCCGAATTGCGTGATTACCAACGCCACCATCGGCGCGAATTCGGTGGTGCACGCGATGAGCCACCTCGAACGCTGCGCGGTGGGCGACGGCGTGTTGATCGGTCCGTTCGCGCGTTTGCGTCCCGGCGCAAAGCTCGGCGACGAAGTACACATTGGCAACTTCGTCGAAGTCAAAAATTCCACGCTCGCCAAGGGCGCAAAAGCGAACCACCTCGCGTACCTCGGCGACGCCACGGTCGGCGAGCGCGTGAACTACGGCGCGGGCTCGATCACGGCGAACTACGACGGCGCGAACAAACACAAAACCGTCATCGAAGCGGATGTGCACATCGGCTCCAACTGCGTGCTCGTCGCGCCTGTCACCATCGGCGCGGGCGGCACCGTTGCCGGTGGTAGCACGATCACCAAAGACGCGCCACCCGGCGCACTCAGCGTCGCGCGCGGCAAGCAGGTCAGCATCGCCAATTGGAAACGGCCGAAGAAGGACTGAGTCACCGGCTGCGGCCGCGGTGTCAGTCTGTGGGAGCGGGCGCGCCCGCGATAAACCGTCGTTATCGCAAAGATCGTTACGTTCGCAACCGACCATCGCAGGCTAGTCCGCTCCCCATGATCCGCGCATACTGCGCAGTCACAATAACTTTATGGCACCAACGACCAATCAGCGGTCATTAGCGCCATAAATTGCTAAAAGTCAACTACATACTTTTTACGCCGCTATCGACCGCGCAGCGGTCGATAGCGCCCGAAAGCTGTAAACGCCAGATCACAGACGCAGCGGAGACCGTCCACACGCCCTCGTTCAATCAAACGCGCCGAATTGAGTGACGAAACTTCTTTCGCGGCGCGATTCGCGGCGCTAACGTAGCGTCCAGAAAGAAAGGTCGCGACGTATGAAACCCAGCCCCGATAACGCAGCGGACACCAGCGTTCACGCACGCTTGCTCGACGCAGCAAAAACCTGCTTCCTCGCTGACGATTATCACGAAGTCAGCACGCGCCAGATCGCTGAACTCGCGGGCGTCAACGTCTCGATGATTCGCTACTACTTTGGCAACAAAGAAGGGCTATACGAGGAGATGATTCGCAATGCGCTCAATCCTCTGCTGGACGTGCTCGACAGTGACATGCTCGCGACGCTCGACGGTTTCTCGGCTTACCTCGGGTTGTATTACCGCACCATGCTTGCGTCGCCCGAATTTCCCAGACTCATCCTCAAAGTGCTCGCGCTCAAACACGGTCCAGGACGACGGTTCATTCAGCAATTGTTGGAACGCGGTCGATCGCGTGGTGCGCAGCGCCTTGATGAACTAAAGGCACGCGGCATCGCGGCACCCGAAATCGACGCCGACGTCGTGCGCATGGCGTTTGTCAGTCTCGCAATGACACCTATGCTGCTCAAGAGCGTGTTTGAGGAACAAATGGATCGTCCGATGGACGCTGCGTTTCTCGAACGCCTCGCAAACTTCAACGGCACGCTGCTTGCGACCGGACTTACCGCGATGTGCGCGCCGGCGGCCGCGCGTGGGGACGCGGCATGACCTACCAGCGCCGTCGCCTCGCTTCGCGCGCTTTCGAGCGTGTCGCTCGCTTCGTCACGAGGTTGCAAGCATGGCCGCAGCGCCTCACGCCGCCCGCATTTCGCTTGCTGCAAATCGGCTCCGCGTTTTGGCAGTCGCGCGCGCTCCACGTCGCAGCAAAGATGGATATCGCAACCATACTCGGCCAGCGTACATTGTCGGCGGAGGAGCTTGCGAAGGCAGTGAACGGGCATCCTGATTCGTTGTACCGACTCATGCGCCTGCTCGTCGCGATGGGCGTTTTCGACGAACCCACACCGCGCGCCTTTCGCAACAACACACTCTCCGCCGCGCTGCGAAGCGATCAGCCCGGCAGCGTGCGTGCGATGGTGCTCATGCACAACTCGCCAGAGATGAGTGAACCGTGGTTCACGCAGCTGGAGGACGGCATCCGCGGCGGCACGCCGCCATTTCAGCTCGCGCACGGGCAGACGCTTTTTGATTACATGGACGCGCACGCCGATTTCGACGCGCAGTTTGGTTCGGCGATGGACAGTGTCGATGCGCTTTCCGGTGACAGTTTCGCTACCGAATTTAACTGGGGTGCGTTTGATCGTGTGATAGATGTCGGTGGCAGCAAGGGCGCCAAATCGCTCGCCATTCTGAGGCGCCACAAAAGTCTCACCGCCCTCGTCGTTGATCGCGCACAGATCGTCGAACAGGCCGAACGATACTGGCGCGAACATGCAGACGCTGCCGCGTTGCAGCCCGCGCTTTCGCGACTCTCGTTTGTTGCAGGTGACGTGTTTACCAACATACCCGCCGCCGAAAGCAGCAGAGACGTTTATCTATTGAGCGCAGTGCTGCACTGTTTCGACGACGCAACCGCACAGCGCGCCCTGCAAAACGTGGCTCGCCAAGCAGGTTTCGCGGGCGCGACCATCGCCGTACTTGAACTCGTCATGCCTGATCGCGCTGACATCGCCAGCGCATCGTTTGATATGCAAATGCTCATGGGCACGCGTGGTCGCGAACGCACGCGTGATGAATGGGATGCGTTGTTCGCGATGAGCGGCGTGCAGCGCGAAGAAACCGTCGACCTCATGTCGTTCGGCAAAATTATGGTGCTCCGGCCAATCGCAGATAGCTAATCACGTAGTGAGCGCCGCGCCCACACCCGCATGTCCACGCCCTTAAAAATCATCCACAGCGCGAGCAACAATTCGCCAACAAACGCCGGAATAAGTACGTAAGGAAACAGCGCTGAGGCCAGCGTGGGCGCGAGCAGCAAGGCAAAACTGTTGAGCAGATACGAGAGCCCTGCGATAAAGAGCAACACGCCCAGCGCCTTCGGCAAAAAGCCCGACGCGAAGATCAGGTAACCACGCACGACACTCGCGACGCCGAAAAAGATCAATCCGATTCCAAAGCCAAACGAATGTGCTTTGATCGCAAGGTAGGCCAGCGATTGCAATTGCTCAGGTGTAAATGTTTTCAGCGTACTGCCACCGCTCAGCAACAACAGCGGCAACACCAGATTCAATTTGTTCAGTGCCAACACCGCCGTTTGCACCACGTTGATTAACGTCGTAAACAACGCCAAGGGTTCGCTGACCCGACGTAGCAAAAGGTACATCACCACAATCACCGGCAGATCAAACACATGCATCAACAAATCGCCCGCGATACCCATTCGCCACAGCAACGGCGAATCCGCAATCCGCTGCGCCGTAGCCGCCGCATCACCCGAAACCACCAGGGCAGCGCGAACATACACCTCGCCAAACAAACCCAGCGCGATGATGGCCAAATAAAAAATACCCGCCATGCGCACGTAGCGCTGCGGCGAACGATCAAACGAAGAAATCATGAAATGCCCACCCAATTGAAAGACCAAGCGAAGTGGTATTTTCAGCGTGCGGCGAAACAATGTCACGATCATGCGACCAATAACGGGTAGGTCTATGTAATAGCCGGTTGTGTGCGTTGAAACGGTTTCACACCAGACTTAGAACTCGTCAGGTGACCTGCGCATTCAAATCAAACGGCTTGCCAACCGTCTCAAACGCAAACTGCGAATAGCAATCGGCGTTGTGCACTCGCTGCCACGGCAACAAGTGATCGTACTTTGGCGGCTTATGTTTGTACGCATGGTCGTCGATTTCGTTGCCACTGTCGCCGGGCGGTCCGACATAGTGAGCCAACTCGTGGATAAGGACATAAGCAAACGCATCACGATTGAGCTCCTGCATCCGCGCACACAAATACACCGTCCCGCGCGGTAGCCCTTGCCAAGTTTTGTTGCGTTCGCTCAAGTGGTAGCCGCCCGCAAAAGTGAAGGCATACGCTCCCACGCTACTGCCATCGGGTTCATCCGCCAAGGCAATCACGCCTTGCGGAATGTATCCAATCGCGGTTTCCATACCGATGTAGATACTGTTGATCCATCGAATTTGCGCCTGCCAGCTCGGGAACTTATCAACCTGAAAGTGCTTCACCAATTTGTTCCAGCTCGCTTCGCCAAATCCAAACGAGTGCCCACCGTCTCCCTGCTTGAATCGTTCAGCCGCGGCTAGCGCGGAACGAGCGATCGAAATGATCGCCTTAACGCGCGGAATGTGCGATTGCATCTCAGCGGTGAGGTTGCTGTATGTCGTTGCGGGACCGCCCAGACGTCGGTCGGTCAAACGACCGACGTCTACGATGCCATCGGCTTCGCTTGCGCCGAACTGTTTCGTCTGAAATTTGCGAATCGCAGCCGAAGTCTTTGGCCCACAAATGCCATCAACAATTAGCTGTGGACTCGGCCCGCCCTCATGCGCTGGAAACCGGTTGAGTGCAACCTGAACCTTTCGCACGTCTGCGCTATGGTTGCGGCAACGTGATGCGAGCCCTACCGCCGCCACAATGCCCAGTTTCGAGGCGTGCGACTTGCCTGTACCCAGAGGCCGGCAACCGTCTTTCCCACAAAACACATAACTTTTCATGACGCACCTTTCTAAACTGCTCGACATAGCCTTCGGTAAGACGAAAACTCATCGGCAATAGTGACGTCACGCGTAGCCTAAATTTGTTCAGCACCTCTGCATGGGCTCACGCGAGCGCAAACACTTATGACCGCAAGGCGCGCGAACACGTGGTTAATGCTTCGTCCCAAATATCCGATCCCCCGCGTCGCCGAGCCCCGGCACGATGTAGGCGTGCTCGTTGAGGTGGTCGTCTAGCGATGCGGTGAACGCGGCAACGTTTGGGTGGGCGTCGAGGAGTGTTTGCACGCCTTCGGGCGCGGCGACTAGCGATAAGAAACGAATTTGCGTGTCGGACACGCCACGTTTGTTGAGCACGTTGATGGCGTGCACCGCAGAGTTGCCGGTGGCAAGCATGGGGTCGCATACGATGAACATGCGGCCCTCGATTTCTGGGAGTCGCACGTAGTATTCAACCGGCTTGTTGTCTTCGCCGCGATAGAGGCCGATGTGGCCCTGGCGCGCGGACGGAATCAAGTCCATCAAGCCTTCGGCCATGCCAAGCCCCGCGCGTAACACCGGAACGACGGCGATTTTCTTGCCCGCAATGACTGGGGCGTCCATCGCGCAAATCGGCGTTTCGATACGCTCGGTGGTCATCGGCAAATCGCGCGTGAGTTCGTAGCCCATCAGCAGCGTCAACTCGCGAAGCAATTCGCGAAATGTGCGCGTGGAGGTGTTGCGATCGCGCATGTGCGAGAGTTTGTGTTGCACCAACGGGTGATCGACGATGGTGAGATTGGCGAAACGAGGATCTTTGCGCATGTGGGGCTCGCGTGTGGGGAGTAGACCTAATCGTAGCCTCGATTCCGCTTCGCTACATCGAGGATACGGCGCGACAGAGCCCTATCGTGTTTCTGGTGTCGCCGGTTTTTGTATCGTTGGCTTCGACAGGGAAATCATCGCCACCCCCGCAAGTACCAGTGCCGCGCCGATGAGCTGCAACGCCGAGATGTGTTCGTCCAAAAATGCCGCGCCCATGAAAATCGTGATGACCGGGCCGATGGTGCCGATCATCGATGCGTCGCTCGCGCCGATACGCTTCAATGCCTCGGCCATCATCCACACCGGCGCAGCCGTTGAAAACACCGCGAGACACACGCTGTAACCATAGAGCTTCATCGGCAGATCAAGCGCCGAGAGCGGGCGCATGATGAAAAACTGTGTCATCACAAACACGGTAGCGACGAGCATCATGTACGCCGTGAAGCGGGTGCTGCCGATGCGACGCGTGAGGTTGGTTCCGACGAGCATGTAAGTGGCATAGCAGACGGCACTTCCGAACACGAGCACGGTGCCGGTCACCAGCGCGCGGGTGTCGGTGCTGATCACGAGATCGTGCCAATACGCGAGGCCAAGGCCAAGATACGACACGAGAAGCGCAAGCGCCACGCGGCCGGTGATGCGCTTGCTCAAAAACAACGCTGACAGCACGACAACAATGGTCGGGTTGGTAAACAAAATCAATCGTTCAAGACCTGCGCTGATGTACTGCAATCCCCAAAAATCGAGAAAGCTCGACATGTAATAGCCGATGAAACCGAGGAACGCGATGAACGCCCAATCACGGCGCGATAGCGGCTCTGTCGCGCTATTCGCGCTGTCACGTTGCGCCCACCAGGCCATGAGCAAAAAAAACGGCAACGAGAAAATCATGCGTAGCGCCAGCAGCGTAACCGCGTCCAATCCCGGATGCGCCGCGTAGGCAAGCTTGATGAAAATGGCTTTGGCAGCAAAGCCCAATTGCGCAGCGCCTGCGAACAGCGCGCCGGCGGAGACTGCCGATTTGAGGGATGACACGGTTTGATTTTAGTGTGTCGCTTGTCGTCAATTCTGCTGGCGAGTCGTTTGCGCGTTCATTTTGTGAACGTGAGCTGGGCGAGAGCGCTCCCTTGGTAGGCGACGACTAGGTGTCGCTCAATGGCGCCAAGCGCGGCCAAGTCCGCGCCTACAGCCGTAGAGCAGCGAGGTCGCAAGTGTGCTCCGCACACATAATGTGTTCATGCACCTTTCAAAACGCACTATCGGCATCGCCGCCGCCATCATCACCGTCGCCATTTGGTCGGGCTTTATCGTGTTCGCTCGCGCGATGGCGCACAAGACTTTGACGCCTTTTGACATTGGATTCGTGCGCTTCATTGGCGCAGGCATCGTGATGCTGCCGTGGGGTTGGTGGTGGGTACGGCGACAACGCCTAGCGAATCCAAACGGAGTCTATTGGTTCGGCCTTTCGCCATACAATTTTCGCTTCACCGCATTGATCGGCATGATCGGCGGCGTGGGTTACGGCAGCTTGGCGTACACCGGTTTTCTCTTTGCGCCAGCAGCACACGCGTCGGTGTTGATGCCCGGCTTGTTGCCGTTGTGGACGACGCTTCTCGCGCTGGCTGTGATCGGCACGCCTGTCACGCGCGCACGTTGGTTTGGGCTTGCACTCATCATTGGTGGCGGTTTGTTCGTGGGCGGCGCGAGTTTGCTCAAAGCCTTCGATGGCGGCAACGTGTGGCAAGGCGACGTGTTATTCATGGCCGCATCGTTTACGTGGTCGGTCTACACCGTCATCGCCCGAAAAAATGCCCTCGCAGCAATACCGGCCACGATTGCGGTGTCCGTGTTTGCGGTGCTCACGTACGTGCCGATTTACGCGGTGCTCGCCTTTAGCGGCAGCATCGTCAGCCACTTACGCGATGCGCCATGGAGTGAGATCGCCGTGCAAGCGTTTGCGCAAGGTATTGGTTCAGTCGTGATTTCAGGCATCACCTTCATGCGCATGGTGGAAACGTTTGGTCCCGTGCGCACAACGATGGTGACCGCGCTGGTGCCGGCGCTCTCAGCGCTCGGCGCGGTCGTGTTTTTGGGCGAACCGTTGTATTGGAATTTGCTGGTTGGACTCGCGCTGGTGACCGTCGGCATTGTGTTTGGTGTGCGCTCGGTCGTGCCCACTGCTAAGTGACGTTTTGTGCTGCCGACAACGTGTAAATAAAAGTGTCGTCATCCTCGGCTAACGGCCGGGGATCCAGAAAATTTGCACGAGGAAGCATCGTATGTATGTAAGCAACGTTTCTGGACGCCCGCCCTCGGCGAGAATGACGCCAAAGATACGTGGCGCACTTGGTGTTTGCGCGCTTGATGTATGCTTCAAGCGTGGGTTATCGCAGAACCCATTGCCGTGATGAGTTTTCGAATCGGCCTGACGGTGTCTCGTCCAATCTGCAACACTTTCTTCTATTGAAAGGTTCTTGATGGACACCGCCTCTTCTATTGTTCCCACTTCCCATTCTTCGGTCGCGCGCCTCGTTGGCACGCCGGATGCGCCGTTGTTTGTTGACGTTCGCAAAGCCGAAGACTTCGCGGCGAGCGACCACTTTATCCCCGGCTCAGTCCGTTGGGATTACCACGCCACCGACGTCAATCCTGCGTTGCCCAGCGGCAAAAGCGTGGTGGCCTACTGCGTCAAAGGCGCGCACGTCGGCGTCACTGGAGCCGAAAAGCTGCGCGCGCAGCAACACGACGCCACCTTCCTCGAAGGCGGCCTGCGCGCGTGGACGGCCGCAGGCGCAATTGCTGTGAAAAAGCGCCCCGACTTTGGCGTGACGGGTGAGTCGACCAGCCGCTGGGTCACCCGCGCGCGGCCAAAGATTGATCGCATCGCCTGTCCATGGTTAGTGCGGCGTTTCATTGATCCCACCGCACAATTTTTCTATGTGCCTACCGATGAAGTGTTTGCCTTCGCCAAGGCCAACAACGCTGTGGCCTACGACATTCCCGGCGCTCCGCTGGAGCATGACGGGCCGCTGTGCTCGTTCGATAATTTCTTGCGTGCTTTTGAGCTAAAAAGCGCGGCGTTGGATCGACTCGCCACCATCGTGCGCGGCGCAGACACAAATGCTCTAAATCTCGCGCCGCAAAGCGCGGGCCTGCTCGCCGTCTCGCTCGGTATGTCTAAAAACTTCTCCGACGATCACGCAATGCTCGACGCGATGATGCCCGTTTACGACGCGCTTTATCGCTGGGCGCTCGATGCCTCTGACGAAACTCACAACTGGACACCAGCGGTATGAGCGAACCAACAGCTCTCAAACCCGCCGCGCCGACGTTTATGGAAGCCTTGGCGTTTTGGCTCAAACTCGGTTTCATCTCGTTCGGCGGCCCGGCAGGACAAATTGCAATCATGCGACAAGAGCTCGTCGAGCGTCACCGCTGGATTAGCGAAAAGCGGTTCCTGCACGCGCTGAACTACTGCATGTTATTGCCCGGCCCGGAGGCGCAACAGCTCGCCACTTACATCGGCTGGCTGATGCATCGCACCTGGGGCGGCGTGATCGCGGGTGGCCTATTCGTGTTGCCCGGTGCGCTCATCATGATGGCACTTGCGTGGGGCTATGTGACGTTCGGCAATACGACTGCGCTGCAAGCAGTGCTCTGGGGCATTAAACCTGCGGTCGTCGCATTGGTGTTGTTTGCCGTGTATCGCATCGCATCCAAATCGCTGAATCACACGGTGTGGTGGGCGTTGGCCGTTGCGTCTTTCGTCGCGGTGACGTTTCTGCATATCGGCTTTCCGTGGGTGGTTCTTGGCGCGGCTATCGTGGGTTGGATCACGGGTGAACTGCGCCCGAAATGGATCAGCGGCGGGCACGGCGACGGCAAGGCGAAAGCTCATGCGCCGGCAGTGATTGACGACGACACGCCGACGCCTTTGCACGCGCGCTTCTCGTTACTGCGCTCGCTGGGTTTGGTGGTTGCTTTTGTTGCGCTCGGCGTCGCGGTGTATGCGCTGATGCCTAACAAAGCGCTCGCCGACATGGCGGAGTTTTTCACGTCCGCCGCGCTCGTCACGTTTGGCGGCGCATATGCCGTGTTGCCTTACGTTACGCAAGCTGCTGTTGAAAAATATCAATGGCTGAGTACGGCGCAAATGATGGACGGCCTCGCGTTAGGCGAGACTACGCCGGGGCCGCTCATCTTGATTCTCACGTTTGTGGGCTATCTCGGCGGCGTGAAAAACGCGGTGGCGAGTTCACCGCTTGCGAGCGGCGTGCTCGCAGCGAGCGTGGTGACATTTTTCACGTTTCTGCCGAGCTTTATGATGATTTTCGCGGGCGCACCGTTTATCGAGAGCACGCGCCGCTCGCTCAAGCTACAAGCGCCGCTCACGGGCATCACGGCAGCGGTCGTGGGTGTGATCGCGTCGCTCGCTGTGTTCTTCGCAGAGCACACGTTTTGGCCGAAGGGCTTTGGCGGTGCGTTCGACTATTTGTCTGCGGCGATTGCTGTGGCAACGCTCGTCGCGTTCGTCAAATTTAAGCGAGGGCCGATGGAGACGATTGCGGTGTGCGCTTTGCTCGGGCTCGCGATTAAGTTCGCGATGTGACCGTAGCGACTAGGCGCTCGGCCAGTTCACCCATCCGAAGTGCCCCGCCGTGATGATGGCGATGCCGAACGCGATGCGATACCACGCGAATGCGCGCAACGAATGGCTCGCGACGAATTGGATGAGCCAACGAATCACCACGAGCGCCACGATGAACGACACCGCCGTACCCACCGCGAACGCGGGCACGTCGGCCGCCGAGAGTAGCGCACGTTCTTTGTAGAGCGAATACAAACTAGCCGCTGCGAGCGTGGGTACGCCGAGGAAAAATGAAAACTCGGTGGCGGTACGGCGCGACAATCCCAAAAGCATTGAACCGATCAAGGTGGAGCCCGAACGCGACATGCCGGGCCATAAACCTAGGCATTGAATGAAGCCGATCTTCAGGGCGTCAAGCGCGGTGATGTTGTCGACGTCACGCACGCGAGCGCGTGATTCGCGCAACTCGCGGCGGTTGTCGCGCTCAGCCCACAAAATGATGATCGCGCCGATGATCGATGCAGCAGCAACGCCGTACGCGTTGAACAGTAGAGCTTTGATTGTTTTGTTGAACAGCAATCCGATGATCGCTACCGGCAAAAAAGCGATGAATAAATTCACAAAAAAGCGTTGTCCATCACCCGGCCGCAAAACGCTTTTAAACGCAGAAAAAAAGCGCTCACGATACGCCCACACCACCGCGAATATCGCGCCAATTTGGATGGCGATGTCGAAGACCTTGCCACGTTCGTCAAGCGCGCCAAGCAAGGAGCTAGCGATGATCAAATGCCCTGTGCTCGAGATCGGCAAAAACTCAGTGATGCCTTCGACGACTCCTAGGATGGTCGCGTCAATCAGATTCAATTCGTAACCTCGGCAAAAATAAAAAGGGCGACCGAAGTCGCCCTTGCATTGTAGGAGCGAGCTAAGCCCGCTCGCACGAGGCCAGACTAGCCGAACAATCCGCCGCCGCTTTTGCCGCCCATTGCACTTTTCAGTACGTTGCCGAGCACGCCTTGCAACATGTCATTCGAGTGGTTTTGCGGCACTTGGCCACCGGGTGTCATGCCATCGAGTACGCCGGGCAAAACTTGGGCGAGCAAGCCGCCTAATTGGTCTTGGCCAATGCCCGCTTTGCCCAGCAAGTCGCCGATGTTGCCACCAGCACCGCCGGGGGCCGCGCCACCGAGCACCGAGCCGAGCAGACCGCCCAAACCGCCGCCGCCCTGCGCACCCATTTGCGCTTGTTGTTGTCCCGCGCCGCCCATCATGCCGCCCAGCACTTTCATCAAGTCGCCACCGTCAACTGGCAGGTTTTGTCCCGTGCTTTGCCACGAGTCGGCTTGTTGGCCAAGGCCGCCCTGTTTGAGCATTCCGAGCAGTCCGCCCACGCCGCCCGCTTGCTGAATCAGCCCGCCGATCACGGAGCTCACTAGGTCATGTTGACCGCCGCCCATTTGGTTGTTGTTACCGCCGCCGAGTACGGCACCCAATACGCCATCTAGCAAACCCATGATTGATCCCTTTTCGTTGAAATGTAGAAACTGACTGCTGTCCGATATTCGCCGCGCACAGTATCACAGCCCCGCACGCTGCGCTAGCGCGTACTTTCTGATTCGCGTGTGGCCGCGCTCGTGCGCTAAACCGAACGCTAACGCGGCGTTGACGGCGACGGTTGACCCGCAGGATGATCGGCGGTTTCGAGTGCGGTTAGCAAATCGCACAACCGATCCATGTGTGGGTCATCAAGGCCGACGGCGCGTAGCGCGGCAGCCGTCTGTACCAAGTAATCCGCGCCGGAACCGTAGTGGCCGCGACAGTGCGCGAGCTTGTGCGCGACTTCTTCGTCGGGCAACTTGCCCGCGTACGCTTTCGACGCGTGATTGATGACGAAACCAATGGCCATGAGCGGCCCGTCTTCGGTGCTCGCCTTGAGCCATTTCGCGACGTAGCTGCCACCGAACATTTCGCGCCGCCAGAGCAGCGTTAGTTCTTTGTATGCCACGTCGGCCGTCAGGCGGTAAAGCATGCCGCGACACGCGCCACCACGATCCAGCGCGAGCACGAGGCCGGGGTTCTCCGGCGTTCCTCGATAGACATTGCTCCACAAACAAAAGCGCCGATGAAACCCGCGCACCGTGCCCGCGACGCGTCCGCTGTGATGCATGCACGGGTTCCAGATCAGCGAGCCGTAACCGAACACGTAAATATCGCTCTCGCCGTCCCAATCTTTGAGCATGTCGTCGAGCGACGCCGCAAGCGTTTGATCGCACAACACCGCGCTGGCCATCGGTGAATTTTTGATCGCCTCGCGCGAGTGATCGTTCTCAATCGCCTCGCGCGTGATGCCGGTGAACGAGTGGTGCCGCTTGTTGGTCACTGGCGCAACGATCCGCTACTTCGCAGCTTCCGCGTGATACGCGGCAATCCGATCTACTTCGCTCTTGCTGCCCAAAAACACGCTTACACGTTCATGCAATTTTCCGGGCTTCACGTCCAGAATTCGCTCTTTGCCGGTGCTCGCCGCACCACCGGCTTGCTCCACGATCAGGCTCATTGGATTAGCTTCGTACATCAGGCGCAAATGCCCCGCGCGGTGCGTTGCGCGCTTGTCGCTCGGATACATAAACACGCCGCCGCGCGTCATGATGCGATGCACGTCCGCCACCATCGACGCCACCCACCGCATGTTGAAATTTTTGCCGCGCGGACCTTCTTCGCCTTGCAGCAATTCGTCGATGTAGCGTTTCACTGGCGCATCCCAATGCCGCATGTTGCTCATGTTGATCGCGAACTCTTTTGTCTCCGCAGGAATCATCATGTTCGACTGCGTGAGCACCCATGAGCCCATCTCGCGATCCAGCGTAAAGCAATGCACGCCGGTGCCCACGGTAAGGACGAGCAGCGTGGTCGGACCGTACACCGCGTAACCCGCCGCGACTTGCTGCGTTCCTGGCAGTAGAAACGATTTTTCCGTTACCGGGCCGAGTTCGTCGGACGATTTCAGCACCGAGAAAATGGTGCCAATCGACACGTTCACATCAATGTTCGACGAACCATCGAGCGGATCGAACAGCAGGAGATACTCGCCCTTCGGATAGCGATTCGGAATCTCGTGAAACGTCTCCATCTCTTCGGAGGCCATGCCCGCGAGATGGCCACCCCACTCGTTGGCTTCCATCAAAATTTCGTTCGAGATGACGTCGAGTTTTTTCTGCACCTCGCCCTGCACGTTCTCGGTGTCGTTGCTGCCGAGCACGCCCGCGAGCGCACCCTTGCCGACGTTTACCGCGATGGCCTTGCATGCGCGCGCGACGACCTCGATCAGGAGCCGCAGCTCCGGCTTAATTGCGCGCGCCGAGCGCTGCTGTTCGACGAGAAACTGAGTGAGCGTAGTGCGGCGAGCGGCCATAGTGCGATCTCTGTACTGAACGGTTGACGAACGATGTCGCAAATTGTAGTCCTGTACTTTATGGCTTTTGCACTCAATCGACTAGTCCGTGGTCGTTACGCCTTGTTTTTCTTATAAGTCGACTCAATATGAAAATAGCCTGTAGCGACCACCAGTCGGTCGCTAAAGCCATAAAGTTGTTACGGATCACTGTCGTGCGATTTGAGCGAACCCGCCCGAGTCGGTAGCACCCGTGCCGCCGATTCAAAAGGGCAGAACCAACGTGGCATGCTCAATCGCGGTGGATTGATGCAGGCCATGCGTTTCGGTGCTTACGCGCCGCTTGACGGCAGCACTAGCCCTGAATAGGGCATCCGGGCAATGAGGACGGTAGCCGTTTCCGACTCAGTGATGTAGAGCGTTTTCAGATCTGATCCGCCGAACGCGATGTTGGTCGTGCGGCGGCCAGTGCAGGATTTGATGCGGGCAAGCGGCTCTCCGTGCGGATCAAACAACCACACCGTACCAAGGCCGGGATGAGCTATCGCGAGGTTCCCCGCGCTGTCCAACGCTAGGCCGTCCGGGCCGCTTCCGCCAGAGAGCGCAATGAACGTACCGACTTTGGACGCGCGCCCATCGTCGTCCAAAGGCAGTCGCCATACGGCATTGGCTCGGGTGACGTTCAGGAAGAGGGTGCGCTCGTCTTGGCTTAGCGCCAAGCCATTTGGGCTCGGAATACCTGAGAGCACGCAGTCTAAGCGGCCGCCCGCACGCAGGCGGTAGACACGCCCCGACGGGTCCTGAAGTCCGGACTGACCTTGATCCGTAAAGTAGAGGTCGCCGTTGTTGGCAAAGGTCAAGTCATTCAAGCCTTTGAAACCATCACGGCCCGCTCTTTCCAGCACGGGTTCGACGTTAGCGGTCGCGGGGTCGTAGACCATCAGGCCTCGGCGATGGTCTGCGATGAAGTATCGGCCATCCGCGTGGATCTTCAAGCCATTCGGTTCCCCGTCGTATTCGGTCACGACCGAGACATAACCATCGGGGTTGATCGACAAGATGCGTCCATTGGGGATATCCGTGCAAATCAAGTTGCCGTTGCGGTCAACGGACGGGCCTTCCAAAAAAGAACTGACAGCCGGGCCGACTCGGCCGACGTGCCATGTGCTGCCGTGGCGGGGTTGCCTCAGCGCGTCGGGTAGTCGCGCGAAGACCCTGGTTTCGATGATGGGAGGCGCGGAAAACATGTCAGGTTATTTCAGAAAGTGCGCGCACGACGGTAGCCTGCCGCTTGGCCCCGTCCATCAGAAACGAAATGTCGGTTCCCATGCTCACGAGGCGGGCTCCCTTGCTCACATAGCGCCGCAGCAATTCAGGGCGACGCGCAAGGCCGCCGATCGCGGCGACTTTGCCGAAGGTTTTGCACGCCACAATCACGGCGTCGACAGCCGCGTCGAGTTGGGTTTCGTCCTGCGTTCCCTGAATGCCAAGACTTGCGCTGAGATCACTGCAGCCCACGAAGAGAATGTCCACGCCCGGAACTGCTGCGATTTCTTCTACCTTTGACAGCGCTTCAGCGTCTTCAATCATGGCGATGACGGTCGTGGTTCGATTCATCACCTCCGCAATTTGAGTTTGGCTAAGCGAGCGATACCCCAGCTGCGGCAGCAATGCGACGGATGAACGCCGACCCAACGGCGGAAACTTGCACAAATCAACTAAGCGGCGGGCCTGCGCCGCGTCGCGCACGTGTGGCGCGATGATTCCCATCGAGCCTGCGTCAAGCACACGCGACACCTGCGCCTCGTCGATCACAGCTACACGGACCAACGCGGTGACTCCCACGCCGAGGCAGGCGACGCAGACTTGAGCCGCCTCCGCGACCGAAAAAGTACTGTGCTCCATATCGACGTAGACCGTCTCGAAGCCAGAAATCCGCATCAAGGATGCGATCTCCGCGCCACGCGTGAGCCGAATTGACATCATGCCGACCACTTTATCGGCTCTCAATGCGTCAAGCAGTGTGTTGCTGGCTTCAACGCCCTCGTCTTTCTGCATTTGATCGTCCTATTTAGACAAGAAAAGGTGCTTCGTCCACTGGTCGCCGTGAATGGCGATGATGTCAATCTGGTCGGCGAAGAAGAGAATTTTTCCTTCTAGCGTCCGTGGCAGTCGAGCCGCCGACGGCGAATGCGTCAGGATTGCGTCGCACACGTCTGCAGGTAGGCCATGCAACACGCCGAGGTGTGCACACCAGAAGGCATGCGGGTACGTCTTGCCAATCTCGGTCTTGGCCGCTCCGCCGCCGGGCGCAGGTTCGTATTCGATCACCTTGCTAGCGTCCTGTAGCACCGCCGCTGCAATGAGGTGGTCACGGTTAACCTGTATGCCGTGATGAGTCGAAAATGCGTCGGCCATCGCCAGTGAGATTTGGAGAACGCTTCGTGTGTGCGGCAAGTTGGGGTAGCTGATCTCGCTAGATGTCGGTACGTCGGCAGGGTTCGCCCAACGTGAGCGCGCCCACAGATCGCCCCAAACCGCTGCAACCGCTGCCTTTAACTGAGGGTCGTCAATGCTGTCAACTTCCGGATAGAGCGCCTCAATACACACATTGCACCGCTCGTCGAGGGGGCGGGCCAAGCTCATTCCGCGCTGATCCCTGCTTTTCGAATGACGCTTTCCCATCGCACAGCCTCCTGTCGGATGAAACGATCAAAGGCTTCAGGCGTGCCCCCTAGGGGTGTGGCATCCATGCCGTTTAATTTTTCGCGTACGACGGGGTCGGCAAGCGCCGCTTGCGCAGCGCGATTGAGCGCGTCCACGATGGGGGCAGGCGTTGCCGCAGGAACCAAGATGCCGTACCATCCCTCTGCTGCGAGCTCAGGGAAGCCGGCCTCTGTCGCGGTTGGGACGCTCGGCAGCTGCTTCGTGCGTGTTTTGCCCGTCACCGCCAGCGCGCGAACCTTTCCGCTCTTGATCATCGGTTGCGCGGCGAGCACGGTGTTGAACATGAAGTCCACTTGACCTGCCGCTAGATCATTCATGGCCGGGGGCGTGCCTTTGTACCCGATCATCACGAATTTCACGCCGGCGGCTTGCTCAAGGAGTTTGCCGGCTAAGAAATGGATGGTGCCAGGAAGCGTGGCGAAAGTAAGGCCTTCTGCCTTGCCTTTGGCCGCTGCCACCAACTCCCGTAGGTTTGTCGCCGGCAGCGCGTCCCTGACCAACAGGACAGACTGTGCGCTGATCAAGTGCGCGACCGGCTTGAAATCCTTGAACGTGTCAAACGGGAGCGCTTTGTAGAGAGCGGGATTGATGGTGTGGCCGGTGTAGGCAAAAAGCACCGTGTACCCATCGGGTGCGGCCTTAGCTACAGTGTCAGCACCGATGTTGCCCGACGCACCGGGCTTATTGTCGATAACGATCGGCACCTTTAGCGTGCCCGCCATGTGTTGCGCGAAGAGGCGTGCCACAGCGTCCCCGCCGCCACCGGCGGGTGCGCCGAGCACAAAATGGATTGGGCGCTTCGGAAAGGAAACGGTCTGTGCGTGAGTGAGGCCGACAACAACACACACGCTGAGAGCCACAGAAGCTTGGGCGATGCGCGTGATCAGGTGGCGAATTTTTCGTCTGACATCGCGAAAGCTAGGTGCGACATATGGGATAGGTTTCATCGCTAAATGTCCCAATCCAATGCCTGCGCCATGGCTCGCCCCATGATCCACGCTTTGTCTTCGGTCGAGAGGAAATCGAGCGCCTCTGTAAATAGGCGAATGTTTGCGTCATAGGGGCATGTCAGCCGAGTCACGTCGCTGCCCCACATCAAACGTTGGGGACCGAAGCGGTCGTACATCGCTTTGATGTGCTGATGCAGGTTACTAAACGGAAACATCTCAGTGCTGAAGCACGGCAGTGACGACACTTTGACCGACACATTTTTGTATCTGGCCAGTGCGTGGAGTTGGGCTGCATCGGCCCAAGCACCCTCGTCCATCGCACCGCGAGGATGGCGCCCGGCATGATCGATGATCAGACGCAGCTCGGGATGTCGAGCAAGAATAGGTTCGAACCCTGAGATGTTGCCCGGAATGGTTGCCATCACGGGAATGCCCGTGCGCTCTGCAATGGCCCAAACCCAATCTTTTTCTGGCGTCAACAGCGACATCCACGGATCGCCAGATATGAAAAAGCGTACGCCTAGCATTCCCGGTACACGAAAGTTTTCGAGAAGCGCCGCTGCGTTCGGCGCTTCGATGTCTAACCGACCCATCACGCCAAAACGCTTCGGCTGCGCGATTGCTGCATCGACGGCGTATTGATTGTCCCAACCGTTCCAGCTAGGTGGCACCAGCACGGCCGCTTGTACACCATGCTTGTTCATCAAGTCGAGGGCTTGCACCGGCGTAAATTCCGCGCCATGCGTTGTCGTCGCGCCCTTTGGCCACGGACGTTGCGGTGTATCCGCGTAGAAGCAATGCAGTTGTGAATCGACGATTTTCATAAAGCGGTGTTGTTATTAATGGATTGAAAAGAGGGTGATTTCAGATCGCGCTAGTGAGTTAGTCGCAATTCGACTTCGCGCATATTTGCGTGAGCAGCGCCGGCCACGTCACAAAATCTCGCTTGATTTTTTCGTCAAACACGGCGAAAGGTTTTGTGAAAGGCACTAGCCCTTGTGATGTAAGTACCGTGACAAACTCCGGCGCACTGCGTAACTTTTCGAGAGCGGCACGAAGTCGCGCGAGTATGGTCGGCGGCGTTCCTGCAGGCGCGAAAACTGCGTACCATGTATCGAGCTGTACACCGGGCAATCCCAACTCAGTTGTCGTTGGCACGTCAGGAAGTAGTGAGCTGCGCTCGCCGCTGGCAACAGCCAGCGGACGTATGCGGTCGGAACCGATCAACGGCTTGACCAGCGTCATGTCGGCGAGCGCGATATCGAGCGTGCCCCCGGCTAGATCCGTCATGGCGGGTGCGCCGCCTTTATAGGGAATGTGATTGAGCTCTATCCCGGTGTCGCGCTCCAACAGCACGCCCGCGACATGCAGTGTTCCGCCAACGCCCGCCGACCCAAATGAAAACTTGTTGGGCTGCATCTTCGCGGCCGCCACGAACTCTGGTAGCGATTTCGCGGATAACGTTGTCCGCGCAGCGATGATGGTTGGCGCTGATGCGACGGCACCGATCAACGTCAGATCGCGCGTCGCGTCGTATTTGATACGCCCTTTGTACATGACCGTAGGAAACACGATCGAGCCTAGTCCACCCATGACTAGCGTGTAGCCATCGGCGCCGGCCGTAGCAACACTCGCGATGCCCACAGTCCCGCCCGCACCCGGTCGATTGACTACGACCACCGCTTGCCCTAGCTCACGCTCGAGCAGTCTTGCCGTCGCGCGCGAAACAACATCACTGGTGTCGCCTGCTGCAAAGGGTGAAACGAGCGTGATCGGCCTTGCGGGGAACGTCTGTGCGTTGACGAAAGCGTGTAATGCCGAGCATGCGAACGCTACTGCGGCGACCATTAGACGTCGCGCTTTGCCCAAATCACAAGCATTCACATTTGCCTCCACAGTTGTAAATATCTAGCTTATCGCGTATTTACAAGAAAAGCAATAATTCTTGCTATACAAGAATTACGTTAATATAATTTAACGCACACAAAAGTGAGGAGAGCATTCAATGGTGTCTATTACTCGAAGAGCTTGCTTAAGTTCAATCGCTTTATCCCCGTTCATGGCTGCGGCCGAAAGTGCGGTCGGCGGCTATCCGAACAAGATGGTCAAACTAGTCATTCCCTATCCACCAGGAGGAGGCAATGATGTGTTGGCGCGGGGCCTGAAAGCACACTGGGAAAGGAATTGGAAACACGTCGTGCTTGTTGACAATCGCCCCGGCGCCAACGGCGCTCTCGGCTCGGAGGTCGTAGCCAAAGCACCGGGAGATGGATACACATTGCTCATGGGCAGCATCGCCACGCACGTTACGAGTCCGTTGCTCATCGGGAAAGGCGCGAAGTACGACCCCGTGAAAGACTTTACGCCGATCGCAATGGTCGGCAGCACACCGCTCATCCTCACGGTGCATCCGTCCGTACCCGCGAAGAATCTGCGGGAGTTCATTGCATTCGCCAAACTGAAGCGGGAAAGTGTCAGTTACGCTTCGGTCGGCAATGGAAGCGCCGGGCACTTGGCCGGCGCGATGTTTGAGCAGCTTGCCGGCGTCGATATGCTGCATGTGCCGTACAAGGGAATTTCGCAGGCATCCACTGAACTAATGGGCGGTCTTGTGAACGCAGCGTTCAGCAACGTTCTCAATGTCTTGCCGCTGATCCGCAGTGGAAAGCTTCGCGCTTTGGGCATGACTAGCAGTCAAGCCCTTGCCATCCTGCCCGAGGTTCCCCCAATCTCACAGGTGTTGCCGGGATACTCGGCCGATTTGTGGTGGGGACTGTTTGGCCCGGCAGGCGTGCCGGCCGACATCGTCAAGACATTGAATACGGAAAGCAATCTCTATCTGAGATCGGACGACGCCCGCCGTAAATGGGCTGAAAGTGGAATATCGCTTACGCCAATGTCTCCTCCCGAGTTTGTCGCGCACATGGCTCGCGACAGCGCGAGATGGGCGGAAGTCATTTCAACGCGCAAGCTTACGGAACACTCATGAAGTTTGATCGTACCGGTGACCTCGCCGCATCCGTTGCGCGCTTCGTCTGTTCGGCTGTCGCGCCGGATGCCGCGACACTGGATCGCGCAAAAATTGTTATCTCAGATACGTTGGCCGCAACTGTTGCAGGCTCAACGAGTGATGTGGTCGTGCCGTTGCACGCCTACGTCAACGAACAATCCACGGCCCAGGGCGACAAGATAATCCTTGGCAGCATGCGCCGAACAAGTTCAGAGTTGTCAGCATTGGTCAATGCAACGATGGCTGCGGCGCTTGAGTTTGATGATGTGATGTCGCTTATGCCGGCGCACCCTAGTGCGGTTGTAATGGCGGCGCTGATGGCCACGGATGCAGCGCTGAATGCGCCCGGGCAAGCGGTGATCAAGGCTTATGCGGTTGGCGTGGAGGCCGGTGTTCGGATTGCGCAGGCGATGACACTAGACCACTACAAGCGCGGTTTTCATGCGACGGGAACGTTAACGCTCTTCTCCGCTGTGTGTGCCATCGGACGCATTCGACAATTGCCGGAGAACGAGTTTCGGCGAGCACTTGGCATTGCGGGTTCAATGGCGAGCGGACTCCAAGGAAATTTTGGAACCATGACTAAGCCGCTTCACAGCGGTTGGGCAGCGCGAAACGCAATCGCCGCTGTAGAGTTGGCGCGCTTCGGCCTCACTGCGAGCGAACAAATTTTTGAGGCGGAAGGCGGCTTCTTTTCCGCATACGGTAGCGACGCGTCCAATGCCGAACGAATTCCGGTCGACTTCGGCAAGCCGTGGGCCTTTGATGAGCCGGGAATAACGCTCAAACTTTTCCCCTGTTGCTATGCAAGCCACAGAGGCATGGACGCGTTGATCAAACTCATGCATCGTATGGGCATCGACCGGCATCAAGTAAAAGCGATCCGGTGCAAAGCACCGCTTGGTGGTCTTATCCCGCTCAAATTCAGCGCACCAAAAACACAATTCGAGAGCTTGTTTAGCCTGCCTTACGCGCTGGCCGTCACGGCGCTCGATGGTATGCCGGGGCTCAAATCGTTTGATCTTCAGCGCGTTCAATCTACGGATGTCGCAGAAATGCTTAAGCGAATTACGGTGGTTGAAAGTATCGAAAGCGTTGCCGATTACCCTGGCTATGAGGCGCAGAGCTACGGTAGCCGCGGCGAAGTGCGCGTTGAACTCGAAGCGCTTGATGGTCGTATCGATACTGAGCGGGTTCGAATCGCACCAGGTCACCCGGAGCGACCAATGAGTTGGGAACAAGCCGAACAAAAATTTATAGGCTGCCTAGCCGCCGCAGAGTTCGCGTCAGACGTCGCGCCAAAGCTTTTCCCCTTGATACGACATCTCGAAACAGTACCCGTGTTTCGCACTGTGGTTGACCAACTATCACACTAACTCTCTGGACTTTCTATGCAACTAAAATACAGCCCAAACTCGCCCTACGTGCGAAAAGTAATCATCCTCGCTCAGGAGCTCGGCCTTGACGGCCAGATCGCACGCGATGCGCTCACGCTGTCGCCTTACGATCCCAATCCCGTGGTCGTCGCTCTAAATCCGCTTGGAAAAATTCCCGTGCTTACCACCGAGGATGGCTACCCGCTATTCGATTCGACGGTAATCTGCGAATACCTAAGCGCACACGCGGGCGATGAGATCTGGTTCCCTGCTTCTGGACCAGCGCGTTGGCACGCCTTGCGATGCAATGCGGTTGCGAACGGGATGCTTGAGGCGGCGCAGTTGGCGCGCTTCGAGCAAAGTCGACCAGAGCAATTTCGCTATGCGAAATGGAGCGACGCGCAGCTAATAAAAGTACGTGAGGGATTCGCGTCTCTTGAGAAGACACTTCCCGCCGATGCGGACATTGGTGCTGTTGCCGTCGCCTGCACGATTGGCTGGCTCGATTTCAGGTTTCCCGAACTAACGTGGCGCGCAGCAGCGCCAAAGTTGGCGGATTGGTTTGAACGCTTCAGCGCTCGACCAAGTTTTGTCGCTTCTCGCCACCCCGGCCAATAAACCTACGACACTTGATAGGAACAGATCATGAGCAGAGACCAAGTTTTAAGCGACTATGAAGAGTACAAAGCAAAAGGGCGTGTATGGGGACAGGTGCCGGTGGAGCGCATCACCAAAATTAAATTTGCACGGCCTGCGGTGTCCATCATCGAGCGCTATCTCGCGTTGCCAGATTTGACCACAACCGTTTCCGACCTGCTCGACAGCTACGGTATCAACGGCGTGGTGCCCGCGTCTTACATCAAGCCACTGCTGAGCGGCAAGCGCATTGTGGGCACTGCCGTGACATTGCGCTCAATGCCCGAGAAAAAAACGGCGACGCAGGGTTCGATTGACAAAGAGCCCATCAAAATGTCGACCCGTGAAATCTATTACTTGTCTGAACCCGGCGACGTACTCGTCGCCGACTTTGGCGGCAACTTGGACGTGTCAAATATGGGCGGGCAGTCTGCACTGGTCGGTAAAACTGCGGGCTTTGTCGGCGCGGTGGTGAATGGAGCCATTCGTGATCTCCCGGCTATCCGTGAAATTGACTTTCCCGTTTGGGCGGCAGGCGTTACACCGATTACTGGAAAATTTCGTATGGAAGCGACCGAAATCAACGGACCGGTTCGCTTGCATGACGTGGTTGTGTATGCGGGCGATCTGATCGTGGCCGACGACTGCGGTATCTGTGTCGTGCCCGCAGATCGTATTGAGCTGCTAGTCACCGAGGCCGAAGCCATTGGCGCAGCCGAAGACAAAATGCGTGACTTAATCACCTCTAAGGCACCCTTATCCGAGCTGCGCCCGTTGTTTCGCAAACGATACGATTGACAGCATATGCGATTCTTTATTGACAACCATTTGACTAACCTGTCATGCGCCCTGCTTGTGGCGTGTGCGCTTGCGGCGTCGCCCGCGTACAGCGCAGATGTGTACCCGAGCGCGCCGATCCGATTGATCGTTGCATTTGCCGCCGGTGGCGGAACCGACTCGATTGCCCGCCCGGTCGCCTTGGCGCTCTCGTCACGGCTCGGACAGCCTGTCGTCGTCGACAACAAGCCGGGGGCGGGGGGCGCAATCGGCACGGCTACCGCCGCCACCGCAGCGCCTGATGGTTACACGTTCGTGCTTGGCAGCAACGGCACGATGGTACTCAACCCGTTGCTATATCCGAATGTCAAGTATCAAGTCGAGCGTGACTTCCAGCCGGTCGCGGGCATTGCTTCCATTCCCTATCTCATCGCTGCCCACCCTAGCGTGAACGCTACGGATATTCGCTCCTTAGTGGAATTGGGCAAGACGCAAAAGCTGACATTTGCGTCTCCGGGGAACGGTACGACGAACCACCTCGTCGGCGTGCTGCTGGAGAGCATGTCGAAAGTTGACATGACGCACGTGCCCTACCGCGGCTCGTCATTGGCCATGAACGATGTGGTGAGCGGTCAAGTTAATTTTCTTTCAGGCGATTTGGCGACGCTACTGCCGATGGTTACCGCAGGGAAGTTGCGCTCGCTCGCTGTGACAAGCGCGCAGCGAACGAGCGCTTTGCCGAACGTGCCCACGGTCGCCGAATCGGGCTTCGCTGGATTTGAAGCATCAGGGTGGTTTGCGCTGTTTGCGCCGAAGGGAACGCCAAAAGCAATTGTTGACCGTGTAAGTCAAGAAATTTCTACCGTGCTCGCTGATTCTCGCGTCCAGAAGCGCTTCATGGACATTGGCGGCGTTCCGATGCAGCTCAGTGCCGAGCAAACTGGCGTCATGCTTAAGGCAGAAACTGCGAAATGGCGTAAGGTGATCGCTGACAACCGCGTGACCGCCGATTCATTGCAATAGGTGATTGCCGCTGCCTTCGACGTCGAGGACGTCGGCCAGACGACCTAAGTTGGGGTTTAAATAGTTGGATCGTTGCGCATGATGCAAAATTGGCTATCGCACGAATCTTCTAAACCTAATTTAGCGTTGTCACGTGAACCAGCCGATCCGCACGATTTCAAAAAAAACAAGCAATAAATTACTTACACCGACAAGCGCGCGCGCCATATCGTCCCGTGATGAGTCTGCAAGTAGCGCGCTCACGCGACTGTTAGCGATTTTGGACTTGTTCACGCTGCAGCATCCCGTGGTTCGCGTCGAAGAAGTGGTCGCGAAATTTGGAATCGTTCAGTCCACCGCTTATCGATACCTGAAAGAACTGTGCGACGCTGGCCTGCTAGCGCAACAAGGTAAAGGCGTCTATTCGCTCGGGCGTCGTATCGTTGAATTGGAGCGGCTGCTGCAGCTATCCGACCCACTGCTGCTCGCCGGACGCCCTGTCATGGACGCGTTGCATGAATCCTGCGATAACCGCGCATTCTTGCTCTGCGCCTACCATCGTGATGCAGCCTTGTGCGTTTACAAAGTTGGGCCGGACGAAATTACATTCAAAGGCTCAAACATGAAAATCATGCGGGGCAGGGGAACCGTGCTACCGCTGTTTAGCGGCGCCGGCTCGCAGGCGCTGCTCGCAAATCTTCCGCCACATCAAGTGAAGTCGCTGTATTTGAGCAACTCCCCACAGATCGCCGAAGCGGGATTGGGCAATACTTGGAAAGATTTTCGTGGCGTCCTTGCCGAAATTCGCCGCCTAGGTTTTGCGCAAACCATTGGGAAAATGAATCCTGGCATGCACAGCGTAGCCGTTCCCATTGTGAGGGTCGACGGCAAGGTGGCCGGCAGTTTGCTCATGCTCGGCTCCGCATCAGCGACAAGTATGAAGCGCGCTGTTGAATTCGTGCCCTTCCTCCAACGCAATGCGGCAGCGATAGCCAGTGAAATGAATATGGCGCAATCTGACTAATTTGACGTTTGCGCTTGTTAAAAATACGAGCGGTTATCGTGCCCTTATTTTTCGATTGCTGTCAGCTGACGAGCATCTGTCACCGAAGGTCGTCGGTCTCCTTACGGACGAACAGGGGCAGCACTACGCTACCCATTGTGCGGTCACGTCTGAAAAATTGCTGCACTAATTTAATGGACGTATCGATAACACCGATTTCGTAAGCAGCGCTGCCGTGCCTGTGGGTAGCAGCAGCAAATTTTCGCTGTGAAATGGCGCAAGGCGGCGCAGCTGCGAGCAAAGTCTTGTGAGCTACAAACGCGCGATGTAAGAAAAATAAATATTCTTGCAATAAAGGAATATATAGATTACTCTTCGGGCGGGAATAATCGTACAAGCCGAGCATGTAGGAAGCGTGCTCGCTCCATCTAATTTAGGAAGAGATCATGCAGAAAACTTTGCTCGCACTCGCGCTTCTCGGCACTACTAGCGCCGTCATGGCACAAACCACGATTTATGGCGTCGTGGATTCGATGTATTCGTACGGTAAGAGCGAAAAAAATAGCCTGTCTGCTCTTGGTTCAGGCGGGAACATGACATCTCGTTTTGGTTTTCGGGGAACCGAAAATCTTGGTAGCGGATACCGCGTGGAGTACAACCTTGAGTCGCAAGTGTTTGTGGACAGCGGCGCGGGGCAGGGTACGAACGCAAACAATCAAGCAAGTGGAGCAACCACCGCCACCATGTCATTCGCGCGCCGTTCGACGATTAGTTTGTTCGGCCCGATGGGTGAGCTGCGCGCAGGACGCGACTTTACATCGCACTATCGCAACCGCGTTGAAGTAGATCCGTTCGGTAACGCGGGGGTGGGGGCTAGTCAGGCGTTCGCGGGCTCCATTGGCGGCGTTGTGTCGACCCGCGTATCCAACATGCTCGGGTACTACCTACCGGGTAACCTCGGTGGCGCATACGGCCAAGCGCAGTACTACATGGGTGAAAACACAAGTGGTGCCGCGAATTCACGCGATGGAACGGGGGTATCGGCGCGGTTAGGATACGAGTACGGTCCCGTGAATATTTCGGTCGCATCCGGGAGAACCTCCTACGCAACTACGGCTACTTTGGGCAACATCACTTCTAACAACCTTGGCGTGCGTTACAAAATCGGCGATGTCACGCTAATGGGTGGTCTCTATCGGGACACGGTCAGCGCAACGAAACCGGTTCACGCAAAGGGCTGGATCGCTGCCGGTCAGTGGTCACCGGGCGCGCATCAGTTGAAGCTTGCACTATCTCAGTATGGTACAGACGCATTAGGAACTCCAAAGGTGCGCAAAGTCGCCGCGGGCTACGTGTACAACTTGTCGAAGCGGACTGCGCTGTACACAACAGCCGCTCACCTAAGCAATTCCGGCGGTGCCGCCGCGGTGCTTAACGGAGCTACAGCGGTTGCGAACGCAACCTCTCGAGGGCTGGATATTGGCATTCGCCATTTGTTCTAGCGGCTTGTAAATACGTAGCTGGAGACGACATCGCTTCAAAGCTAACGCGTCTCACGTTCAAGACGCGCTAAAAGCGCCATGGCGTGGGCTCGGGTCGCGTCCACGTGTTCATCCGCGCCGCACATTTCGACCGACGCCCGCAAACTGCTGCATACAGCGGGTCGGCGCGGATCGCCAAAAATCTTGCAGCGATTTTCGTCGTCGAGTTGTGCGCAGCGAACGCCCGCCGCTTTGCCTAGCGGCATGCCAGGAATCGGCGATGAAATTGAGGGCGCGATGCAACACGCGCCGCAACCTGAGCGGCAGTTCATGCGGCGTCCCCATGCGTATCGGCCCTCGAATTTGTCGAGGTATACAGCTTGTTGCGGAATTTCTCCGCGCGACACAACCCATTCACCCGAGAGCGAATTTGCAGTGACAAAACTAGACGCAGCGCCATTCGCGAGCAGCATAGCACTGCGGAGTGTGACCGCCGCAACTAACGTGGCGTAGGACGTATTTCCTCGATCGCGGCAACATACCGTGCATCGATGTCGGGATACATCTCTGTCGGTGAACGATCAAGCGGATGCCAGAAGAAATCGAAGGTGAGACCGTCTTCGTCGGGGCCGCCCATCGCGGCGTGTTGCCAACGTTCCGGCAACGTTTCGTCGGTGTCGAGGCGAAACAATAACCAACGCTGCGAGGTGACTTTTCCACCATGAATGCCAGGCTTGGGTGGCCGTTCAAATTCGAGCGTCGACACGTAGCTCGGTTTACTTGCGAGCGATAGACCCGATTCTTCGCGCAGCTCGCGAACCGCCGCGTCAATGGCCAGTTCGCCGCGCTCAATCCCACCCTTGGGAATTTGCACACCCGCTGTTGGGTGTTGAAACAACAACAAGCGCCCGCGCCGCACCACGCAGGCGCAGGCCTTCTCAACCCAAATCACGCGCTGTACTGCGAGTCAAGGCGCCAGTCGCTCGATGTGCCAGCCACCAAATTGACGCTGATACGCAAGACGATCATGCAGGCGCGAGCGGCGACCCTGCCAAAACTCCACCATTTCCGGCACGATCACGTAGCCGCCCCAATGTGCTGGGCGCGGGGGGGTGTCGCCGAATTTGGCCTGCGCCTCAGCGAAATTTTTCTCTAGCGCTTCGCGGCTTTCGATTTTTTCGCTCTGTGCCGACGCATGCGCGCCGATGCGCGAGAGCAGGGGGCGCGAGGCGAAATACTCGTCCGACACAGCCGCGTCTACCTTCACCACATGGCCTTCGATGCGCACTTGGCGCTCAAGCTCCACCCAATGGAACGTCAACGCCGCCCATTGTGCTTCGGCCAGCTCGCGGCCTTTGCGGCTGTCGTAATTGCTGAAAAACACAAAACCGTTCGCGTCGAAACTTTTCAGCAGCACGATGCGCGCCGACGGTCGCCCGTTGGCACCGACCGTGGCCAGATTCATTGCCGTCGGCTCTGGCAGCTCCGCCTTCAAGGCGTCGTCCATCCATTTGCCAAATTGCGTGAAGGGATCGGCCGCAAGGTCGCGCTTGCCCAGCGAGGCGAGCTTGTAGTCTTTGCGGAGGTCGGCGAGAGGATTATTTGTGCTCATGCACCGTATCATACGAGCTTCATCGCCGTGTTGCTTTGACACGGCCCAACGTTTTTGAGACCACCGCTGTGACCGTCAAATTCCAGGGTACCGACACCTACATCACCACCCCCGACCTGCTGCTCGCGGTCAACGCCGCCGTCACCCTCAAGCGACCGCTCCTGATCAAAGGCGAGCCCGGCACCGGCAAAACCTTACTTGCGGAAGAAGTCGCCGGCGCGCTCGGCTGGCCGCTGCTGCAATGGCACATCAAAAGCACCACCAAGGCGCAACAGGGCCTCTACGAATACGACGCGGTAAGTCGTTTGCGCGATTCGCAGCTCGGTGAGGCCAAGGTCAAAGACATCGCCAACTACATCAAGCACGGTGTGCTGTGGGACGCTTTCGCGAGCGACGTGCCGACGGTAGTGCTGATCGACGAAATTGACAAAGCCGATATCGAATTTCCGAATGACTTGTTGCGCGAACTCGACCGGATGGCCTTCGACGTCTACGAAACGCATGAAACGATCACGGCCAAACACCGGCCGCTGTTCATCATCACCAGCAACAACGAAAAAGACCTGCCCGACGCCTTCTTGCGCCGCTGCTTTTTCCACTACATCAAATTTCCGAGCAAAGAGACGATGAAACAAATCGTCGACGTGCACTATCCGGGTATCAAGCAAGAATTGGTCAGCGCAGCGCTGGAAGCGTTTTTCGATCTACGCGAAATGCCGGGCCTCAAGAAAAAGCCGTCGACGAGCGAACTGATCGACTGGATCAAATTGCTGCTTGCTGAGGACGTTGACCCCGCAGTGCTCCGCGAAAAAGATCAACGCAAGGTGCTTGCGCCGCTATACGGTGCCGTGCTGAAAAATGAGCAAGACACGGAACTGTTCACGAAGCTCATGTTTATGGCGCGCCGGGGATAGCGCGCGTTTGCTCAACACAGTCAAGCAAACGAGGCGTTGTTTGAATGGCCGCGAAATGAACCCGAAGGGTTGCGACTGTGCGAACTTGAGACCTGCGCGACACAGTCCGACACCGGGCCTCTCAGCCGCAACCGAAACTACTACTTGGCTGGCCGACTAAGCACGTCTTCGGCTAGTACCAGCTGGTTTACGCGCAGCTCCCATACTGTACGTTCGTCCTTGAGATCGCGAATCTTGCGGTCAATGCGCGCGCGGTTATTGTCGTACAGACGCTGCTTGTCCGCGTCAAACGTGGTGCCTTTGGAATCTGTAATACGAACGGGCGGAGAAAGCTGGCGTAGTTCGCTCTCGGCTCGCCCAATTTCCCAGTTGATATCGCGCACCTTCTTACGCGCTTCGAGCAGAGCGGGGCTTTCTGGGGCGCGTGCTGGCGTTGCCGAGGCGGTGGTTGCGGCAGTCGTCGTCGGTTGTGCTGCGGGTGCGGTGACGTTGACGGTGCATGCCGTGACCGAGCCTAATAGTGAGATCAGCGCCAGGCCAGATCGATTGAAAGAACGCATCTAAAAACCCCGTAGTTGGTGTGTTGTTTCGAAAAAAGTTGTGGGAAATTCTATGCACTTACCACGTCGACCAGCTGCATCATGCCCAAATCTTCGTGATTAAGCGCATGGCAATGCCACACGTATTTCCCGCTGAAATCGGTGAACCTCATCCGGAAGGTGATGCTGCCATTTGAAGGCACCGGCAATGTGTCCGCCCAGAATGGCGTCACCGCCTCACCGTTGACTTTAACTACGTAGCTATCGTTGACGTGAACGTGAAAAGGGTGCGGATAGGTATTTAAGTTATTGATCGTCCATTCTTCCACCGCGTTGAGCGCAACCGTCTGCGTCGCTGTCAGTGGCGACTGAAACGGCGATAGTTTCGCGGTAGGCGCTGCATCCCCCGATGCGAATACGAAGTTCGCGGAGCCATCAGCGCCATCTCCTGTCGGAATGAACCAGCCTTCGTTGGGTGGTATGGGTTGCGCCAGCCTATCGCTGCTGGTTGGGAGTATGGCGAGCACGAGGTTCCGTTGTTTGCCGCCGTGACTTGCCAGCTCGGCGTCTGTAATCGGAAGGTGATCGGTGTAGCGCGGAAGGTTCGCTGCTGACGGCAGCGGCGTGGTCATCGGCGCGCCTTCAACGACGATGCGGGCGACGATTTCTTCCTTCGCTGCACCCGATGGCGCAAGAGCAGCGCGCAAATAGTAGGTGCCGGGAATGCTGCTCGCCTTGAACACGACCGAATGCCGTCCGCCCGGATAAATCGCATTCCCGGGCCATTGCTGATTGCCAAACTGGGTGGAGGTTGCCTTGTTGAAGGGTTTGAACACACCCTCAAATACGTTGCCATCCTTGGCGTAATTAAACAGAGTATGTTCGTCGAGCACAGGATTGAAGGGATAGAACGAGGCACTGTTGATGAAATGCCAGTTCTGCACCTCGCCCGGACGCATCACGATGGTGGGTTGATAGGCTCCGTTAAGCAGAAACGCCGACGGAGCGGTGGCGATTGAGTCGTAAAAAGACTCAGTCTTGCCTTCCGCGGTGAGGTTGACTTTGTGCGTAAAAATTACGCGCTCGCGAATTTCCATGTTTGTGATGAATTTGTCCGCCGGGTCACGGATGATGATCGCGCCAAACATGCCACTGGAAACCTGCGCGTTAGACGAACCATGCAGATGCGGGTGATACCAGTAAATGCCGTTCGTATGATCTAAGGGAATGGTCAGCTCGTGCTGTCGTGACGCTCCGGGCAGCACACCAGCCTCAGCGACGTCAACCACGTAATCGCCGAATACGCCGGGGCGAATTTCTTTCGGGTCAACGTGCAGTCCGTGGAAGTGCAAATTGGTGCTGTTCTGATGATTGAGATAAGCCAGTGACGACTGCTTTGGCACGTTGGCCGGCAACGCGTTATTGAGATTGATACGCAGCGTATCGCCCACATTGAGCACCAGGGTTGGGGCGATGTATCGCCCGTTGAAACTACGCAATGCCGTTGCTATCTGTTTCGAAACACCGGGATATGCAGTGTCTTGAGCCATAGCAATAGCGCGCGTTTCCGACGCATACTTGGCGGTTAGATCCAGACTCAGCTTTCCGTTCACCGACGTAAGCATCGCAGGGTCAGGCAAGGTGTCGGCAGTCAAGTTGTCGCTACTGCAACCAGCAAGCGGAGCTAGTGCGGAGCCAAGCGAGAGGCCAAAAACCCACTTCAGGGTATCGCGCCGAGATTCATTAATGGAGGGTGTCGTGCGGTTCATAGGGATCACCTTCTCTTATGCGAAAGCAACGCGCGCAGGTTTATGTTGCACAGCAATCGTTGGCATGGTTCCGCATGCTGACGAGCGGTTGTCACCCCACGCGCTCACTCCGAAATCATTGACTGCCAGCACGTGCGCTTGACCGGCAGAAATTTTGGTCACGTTTGTGAGTTCCGCGATGCGCAGCGGTTTTGCGGACGCAGCAATGCCGTCGGCACCCAACTGGCCCAGACCATTCCAGCCCCACGCAAACACATCGCCGTGTGTCGATGTGGCAACGCTGTAGAACATTCCCGCATCAAGCTGTGCTACTTTAAATTCAGTGCGAATTCGAACTGGAAAAGCGGCGTACCGGGCCGACGCATTTGCCGCCGCAGATTCCCCCAACTGCCCAAAGTTGTTCGCGCCCCAGGCCCATAAATGTCCGGCCTCGTCGAGCGCTAGGCTATGCGTGTCCCCGGCGGCAATGCACTTGACGCGCGTCGGCAAATCAATCTTCACAGGCCGCGCTCGCGCCTTGAGATCGCCCACACCGAGTTGACCCGCCGCGTTCGCACCCCAGGTCCATACGTTGCCGCTGCGATCAAGCGCCAAAACGTGGCCGTGACCGGTCGCAAGTGTTGAAAATTCAGGAACTGCATCTAACAATGCGGGCGCTTCCATTAAGGATGCAGTCGAACGCCCTAGCTGCCCATTGGCACGCATGCCCCACGACCATAGACTGCCGTCTGAATAAAGCGCAAATGCAGCCGATTCGCTCAACGCAAGCTGGATCGGAGCCGGTGGCAAGGCAGCAACGGCGAAGTGCGGCGCACCATTGGCTTGTGAAAGCACCGGGCGACACGAGAGCACTACACCCTTGCGGTCTGCCGCCAAGGTGTCGGCGTAGCCATCCGACACGGTTGCGAATGGTGCCGCCGGATTGAGCAACTGCGGTTCCGGTTGCGCGTAACGGTTATGCCCAATCTCCGTCGGATTAGACGTGCAGAGCTCACCCGGATACCCGGGCGGAAGCGTCGCGCCGATGCGTTTGACGTTGCCCCAACTAAAAGCTGAACCATCAACGGCCAACGCGACGGAGCGTTCGCGTCCTGCGCTGATTTGTAAAACTTTCATGTCTCCACCTTGCCTTGGTCTAGTGCCGTAATCCGTACCGCGCCACTTGTGAGAGCGGTACCTCGTCGCAAGAAACCGCTGTGTGCGTCACGAAAGAAAAGGGAGCCGCTCGGACGCAGCGTTCGCTATCGGAGACTAAGAGCCAACGCCGCACTCGGTGTCGAGCCGCACGCCTTGGTAAACGTTCCGCCACGCGAAATCCGCAGTTGCTTGGTCTTGGAGAGTCGCAGTCTCACTGCCCAAGGTCAACGCGACATCTACCATGATACCCACCGGCTCGGCAATCGCACTCACTCCGTACGCCACCAACCACAGAACGGAGGACTTAAAAATGTCTGACCAGAAGGTGTATGCGGGTGCGGAAGGCGGCGTGGGTTTGAACAGTTTCGCATGGCAACCCGCACTTCGGCCAGGGCTGATTGTTGTCCAGGCTTGCAAACCCGTCCAGTCGGTACCTGGATCCGACGCATTTATCTGCGCGATGGCACCGCTCAACGAAACATAAGTCAACAAAGCGGTTCCAGACGGTGAGACCGAAAATCTGATGAACAGCGGACTCGACATAAACGTCTGGTTGGGGAAGATATTTTGTGCCGTAGCGTAGGCGACACCGTCAGCCGTGCTCTCCGTGCGCAAGCGGTTGCATGCAGCCACGTTGGGGTTGCCTTGCCCGCTCGTCGATGACGAGCCCGGCAACGGCGGCAGCTTGGGGTCGACAAAGATTAGAGAGGAGCACATCACTACACCTCCGTGCACCATCTGTTGTTGCATTCCGTCTTCTGACTTACTTGAGAAGTCGTTCACCTGCCCAACGCGATAGACCAGTAATTGATTTGCGCTTGGTCCGGGCGCTACGAATGCCGCGAACTGGTCGATATAGACGCCCTTCGCTGAAGGATTCCCACGGAAAGGAGTGTACTCAGTAAAAAATTGTGCTGGAGCGATAACCTCTGCCGTACCGCTCGGTTGGGTTAGCGGTACCGGTAGCACATTCCAGTCAAGAAATCGCACGTAGTTCGCAGCCGGCGTACCAGCGAGGCGACCCTGCGTTTGAGGAATCCAGTGGTCAGGATCAAACGCCCACTTTTTCAACAAATCATACGGCGCAAAAGGCTGCACTCGGCTGTATCCGGGGACAATTTGTCCCCCCGTGGGGGTACTGAACGCATTGATGCATCCCCTCGTAGCCGCTCCGACTGAAGTTGACGTGCACAGCCAGCCGCCAACGCTCAGTCGATCCACGCCGTTGATCGTGTAATTGGTGACGAACAATTGATCGCCTAGGGCGGTGGGCGGCACCAATGTCATTCCCACGACGTTGTTGTAGGGAATGTTGCCGGTTGTCAGATTGTCGTCCCAGACCATCTCGGGCAGCCCTAGCGACTGAGGCCCCGCTGCAACTGAAATTTGTCCGCGCCCAAGACGCATCAGAGTCTGGCTATCAGCGAATCCGAGGCCATATCTAAAGTCAACGCCTCCGGTCGAATTGGCAGTGATGGTTGCGTCAAAATCAGACAGCAGAGAGGCTGTGGCAGGATCCCCCGAAGCCAATACGGGTTGCGTCTGAGTAAATTGATTGTCCTTTAGCAGTGAGACCGTTAGGGGACGCAACACTTGAGGGAAGCAGTTGCCAGCACTGTCAACCCACGACCCGGATCCGCCGCAACCCCGCACTCTTCCCCATGCATACAGATAGCGATAGGAGGCGAAGCGTTTAGCGCTATCAGCGATGAAGCCTTCGCTGACCGGAACCAGCTTCATCTTGTCAAGCGATCCAGGCCCGATACTGTCGAGCATGACGTTGTACAGTGTGGTGCCTTCACCAGTCGGGACGGAAATTTGAGTGTTACTGCATTCGCTGCTCAGTGGCGCAGCATCCCAAAACCGTACTTTTCCCAGCGTTCCATCCGCGGATCCTGTCAGAAATGTCACAGCTAACGCGCCGCGAGGCACCGAGGCACCACTGTTGGATACCTCGTCCAGCGGCATGACCGTTGACGTAGAAAATGGCAGCGTCAATACGCGGCACCATGTGCGGTTAATGCCGTAGCGCCACACCTCTGTCTGCGCCGCTCCGAGCGCTATTGAACTCGTGTTCACGGCGCTGTCGCTCAAAAAAGAGAACACCACGTAATTGATGGCAAGCTCGGTGGTTGGCGTGAGGCCCTCCGATTCGATGCCTAACCACTTTGTCATCACCTCGACGACGCGGCCACTGTTGTGGGTGTTGCTCGTTTCGCCAAGCAAGCCGTCACGGCGTCGCCCGCCGGGACGTATCTGTAGGTGAGGGGCGGATGCTGCGACGGCATCCAAGTGCCTGCTTGCTATTAGGTTCGGAGGCTGAGACTCAGAGCACGACCCGAGAACGAGCGTGATCGAGGCCATCGCGAGCGTCGAACAAAAGCGCTTCAGTCGCGCGACTGTCGCCCTGTGTTTCTTGTACTCGGCCAATGCCGCAGACAGCCCGATGCTCACCCGTTTTGCCCCTCGTTCCAAAAATTCCGAATCGCGAATATGCTCCGAATGTGCATGCTGAACATGCCGTGATCTACGTTCAGAGCAACAGTGAGCGTAGCATGTCAGATTATTCTCAGCGCCACAGTTTTAGCATTTCTATAAGAGGGGGACTTACACGATGCCATCACGCCGCGACCTACTAAAAATCGGAGGCCTTCTTGCTGGAGCGAGCGTAGCCGGGACCCTGCCGAACCTTGTATCCGCGAAGTCGGTGCCGAGTTGGTCCGCCCGTGCGCTCGCAGCATTGCAACGCGACATGGACGGTCGTTTATTGCTGCCCGGCGATCAGGGCTTTCCACTCGCTGCGGCACCAAACAATGCACGTTGGGGCAATGTGACGCCGAAGGCGATAGCGCTCTGCACGACGGACGCCGACGTGCAGCGTTGCATTCGTTGGGCCACCGAGCACAAAGAGCAGTTTGCGATTCGTTCGGGCGGTCACTCGTATGCCGGCTTCTCGACGACGCCTGGCTTGCTGTTGAGTGTCCGCTACATGAACGGCGTGACGATGGATTTGAAAAACGGAACCGCGACTATAAAAGGCGGTGTCAACAATCAAGACATGGCCAACGAGCTTCACGCCGTGCCATTTGCCGTACCGTCAGGCCGTTGCCCAACGGTGGGGGCAAGCGGCCTGGTGCTGGGCGGTGGCTGGGGATTTGCGGCGAGTCATGCTGGACTAACGTGTGACAGCCTGCTGTCGACCGACGTTGTCATGGCGAATGCGTCCATGCTCAAGGTCAACAGCAAAGAGGCTGACGATTTGTTCTGGGCGGTGCGCGGCGCGGGCGGCGGAAACTTTGGCGTACACACGTCGTTTACCTTCAAGTTGCACGAAGTCGGCAACATCACCAAATTCAACATTGTGTGGCCGCCCGGCAAGCAGGTGGAGTTACTCGAAGGTCTGCAAAAACTGCAACTGGAAAACCCGAGAACGATTTCGACGCGCAGTAAGGCACGGCCTCAGTCACCCGGTGCGTTCCCCGCACGATCCAATTTGCTGGTTGAAACGCTGGGCCTGTACTGGGGCAAGCCGGACGCACTACGCGAGCTGATGGCACCCTTGATTACGTTGCTCAAACCAAACGTGTTGGACATTCGCGAAATGTCGTACTGGGCGGCGCGCGACGAACTGGTGACTGACGATCCGACTGGTTTGTATGACATGAATTCAAGTTATGTCGGTGCCACGCTGGGCAGCGAGGCCATTGAAACAATGCTGAGCTGGATGTCGCGCTGGCCGGGCGGTTCGGTGTTACAGGAAAACATGGGGATACTGTTTGCGATGGGCGGTGCCGTGAAAGATATTCCGGTTGATGGCACGGCCTATGCGCATCGCAATTCGAACTTCGTGTTCGAACAGGAAACCATGTGGAGCCCGATTGATAGACCCGAAGTAGTGCAGCGTCAGCGAGAGTGGTTGGCGCAATATTTTGTTGCCATGCAACGCTACTTACAGCCACGTTCCTATGTAAATTTCCCCAATCGCGACATGAAGGATTGGGCCAATCGCTACTACGGCGAAAATCTAAGCCGGCTGTCTCGCGTAAAGCAAAAGTACGACCCGAAAAATGTGTTTCGTTTCGCGCAGAGCATTCCGTTGGCCAGCGCCGTTGCCTAAACGCCCGATCCTCACGCAAACCTTGCGCATTGCGTGAGTCGTCGATGCTCCGAGCTCGCGCTGCTCGCGCGAGGTGCGCATCGACATCGTTGCGACGAGTGGATCAGCTGGTAATCGCTCTAAACAGCGACACGCTCGATGTGTATAGATACACGGCAAAAAGCGAAAGATCGAGAACAAGCATTACGTGCGCAGTGATTTCGATGGCGTAATGGGTAAACGCACTGACGCCCTGAACGCTCGCGACCGCATCAGCGCCCGCATCCAATCCCACCGCGATTGCGCCCAGCACTATAAAAATTGCGGTCGCTGACAGCATGTGCAACAGTTGCTCTTTGACTATTTCGTTGTGAGTCGCCACTGCGTCACTCCCTGCACGTTGTTTTCTCGCTTTGAGTCGTATGATCCACCAAGGCCGCGGCGGGCTGGTAGAGCCTAGGTAAGACCGCCTCGACCCATCGGCGGCGTTACCGTTTTACGACATCGTGCGCGACGATACAAGTCGGATCATTTGGCGCCAATTAAAAACTACCGTAGCCTTAGTCCTCAATTCGGTTTGTTACTTTGGAGATCGTTAAACGTGAACGTCCGATATACGTCACTTCAGAAGGTGCTCCACGTTGCGATGACGCTTTTGTTATCAGCCTTGATGGGTTGCAACGGCGGTGGCGATACCGACAACTCGGGAGAGAACGGCAATGGCCTGTTGGTTTCGTCCGGGCCGACACAGAAGCACCGCATAATCGCCGTACTGGGATTGATGGCTGATGTGAACTTCAATTTGATCACCCCTTCCGAGGAGGCGCTTGCGGCCAACACCGCAAAAATTGCAAGCACCTTGAGCACCAACGCCAACCTGCGTGCTTACCTTGGCGACAGCTGGCGGGTGGTGTGGGGCCCTGTGCTTTCCAACAGCCCGAAAAAAGACAAAGACACCGGTGCGATCACCTACGTCACCGACAACGCGATGTATGTCGCCAAAGGACAGGACGCTACGACCGGGCGTGACATGTACGTTGTTGCCGTGGCTGGCACCAATATCGTTTCGAAGAAAGGGTGGTTGGTCGAAGACTTCAACGTGTTCGAGAAAGTCGACTGGCCCACGCCTGGCAGCGGACAGATCAGCGCGGGAACGCACGCCGGACTGGCCATCTTGATGGCGATGAAAGACACCGTCACCGGCAAAACATTGACCGAATTTCTCGGCAATCTCCCGAAAGATGCGCCGGTTGAGGTAGCGAGCACGGGCCACAGCTTAGGTGGGGCGTTGAGCCCCGCACTCGCGCTTGCTCTCATCGAGTGGAAAGAGAAAAACGTTTTCAACCACATCACTGTCAGTGTGTATCCCCTTGCCGGAGCAACACCGGGCGATGCCGCCTTCGCGGCTTATGCTGCCACGAAGTTTGGCGACCGGTACTTTTCGGTCATCAACCGCTACGACATCGTACCCAACAGTTGGCAAAGAGACATGTTCGAACGAATACCTACACTTTACCGGGGCGCAGCGTTCAACAATGGTGCCGGTTTTGCATTTCCTTCGGAACTGCTGGGTGCTTACGAAGCCGTTCGTGTAGCGGTCCAGAACAAGGGCTACACGCGCATCGCAGTTGACAAAGAATTTGTATTCAGCGGAACGCCGAACACCTATACGCCAGAAAGTCCCGGCGGGTTCTTCCCTGAAGCGGGGTATCAGCACATCAACGCCTACCTGACGGATGGCCTGAGTCTGCCTCAACCCGTTATCGAAGCCGTGCTGAATTTGTTTAAGAATTGAAATTGACGCGACCCATTTGCGTCTGAGCCAACCGTCCAATTAGAACCCCCGATGCCACTCAATTCCGACCCCCCAAAAGCGCAATCCGGTCGCCGCGAATTCATCAAATTGGCCTCTGGTGCTGCCCTAACGGCCGCCCCGTGGCTCGCTGGTTGCACAACAACACCTTCCAGCGATGTATCGTCGGTCAGCCCAAAAGCTTGGGCTGAACTGGCGTCGCATTTGCAAGGCGAGCTGCTGCTTCCTGGTCAGCGCGACTTCGGGTTCCTCGCCGCGCCCCGAAATTTGCGCTACGCCAGCGCGGCCGGTCCCGCCGGCATTGCCCGTTGCAAGAGTGTCGCCGACGTGCAAACCTGTCTCGCGTGGGCGCAGCTGCACAAGCTGCCGCTGGTTACACGGGGCGGCGGCCACTCGTACGCGGGCTATTCGACCACGCCGGGACTCATGATCGAGTTGACGCAGCTCGACTCGGTCGCTTTTGATCCCACAACCGGCAAAGCGGTGGTGGGTGGTGGCGCACGCAACTTGACGCTGTACGGAAAATTGCCCGCTGCGAAGGCTTCAGTAACGCACGGCATGTGCGCCACGGTAGGCGTTGGTGGGTTGGTGTTGGGCGGTGGGGTTGGGCTCAATCTACGCGATCACGGGCTGCTGATCGATCAATTGCGCGAGACCGAAATCGTCACCGCCGATGGCAGGCTACTGCGCTGCAATGAAACAGAAAATAGCGATCTCTTCTGGGCGTGTCGCGGCGGTGGCGGTGGCAATTTCGGGATCAATACTTCGCTGACGTTTCAGACCTTCCCGGTAGAAACGGTGACTGCCTTCAAGGTAGATTGGATGGCGAATCTCGACGAGCTTTTACCCGCAATGCTTGATTTACTGCCGTCCATGCCGAACGGTTTCGGTTGCGTGCTCGCGGTTGAGGCGGAAGCCAATGGCGAACTAAACATCGAGATCGCGGGCCAATTAAAAGGCGGCGATGCAAACGAGCTGCGTAGATTGTTTGCTCCCTTGTATCGACTGGCGAAACCCAACTACGACATCGTAAAGCCGATGAGTTACTGGGAGGCGCAAACATCGTTCTTAGGAGAGAGCGGAGCGCCGGAGCACTTCGACGAACGCTCGCGCTACGCCTTCGGCCCCATGAGCAAAGCGGCGAGTCGAACTATCCTCGCGGAGCTGCGGCGTTGGCCTCGCACCAAAAAACGCGCGCTGTGGAAGATGTTCTTGATGGGAGGGGCCGCCGCCAAAGTCGCACCAAGCGTGACGGCCTACGTTCATCGTGCGGCGACGATGCTAACTGCGGTCGAACTAAATTGGGACGCCACCGACATCGGAACAACACTTCCGGCAAGTCAGGCGTGGCTAGCCAATTTTCACGCGGTGATGGCAGAACACACTTCGGACCGTTGCTACCAGAACTTCATCGACGACACTCAGACAAACTTCCTACGCGCCTACTACGGCGAAAACTTGGAGCGTCTGGTGCGAGTCAAGCGGGCAGTAGATCCGAAAAACGTATTCAACTATCGGCAAGGGATACCCACCACGCTTTAAGCTGATTGCTTGGCCGCGCGACAACCTAGAGCTGCACACCGGTGCAAGAACAGCTACGGAGGAAATTACTTCGCCATCTCCACAATCCGCGCCAGTCGTGCCTTTTCGTTCTCTGCAAACCACGCGTCCGCGGCTAGCAGCTTCGCGGCTTTAATGAAATACGGTTTGGCGTCGGCGGGCTTGCTTTGCGCGGTGTAGATCTCAGCAATTTCCTCGTAAACATACGCGTCGGGATCGTTCGCTTCCAACATGTCTTTTTCGAGTTTCAATTGCATCGTGAGCGCTTCGTCGAGCTTCTTTTGCAGTCGAAGCGTGTTCGCGATTTGCCATTGCGCCACGCGAATTTGCTGGTCGATACGCGTGAGTTGAAACGCAACTAACGCCGTGTGAAAGTGTTTGAGCGCAACGTCGAGATTGCCGCGTTCGCGCTCCGTGTGGCCCATGTTGTTTGCGAGCGAACCGCGCCAACGCAGCGCGCGCGGCGCGTTCGACGACATCGCCAGCGCCATGGCGCGCTCGTTCCAGCGCATCGCCTCGGTCGGCGGATCAATGATGCCGAGCATATGCGCCGCATCAATGGCGAGCAGCGTGATTTTTTCACGATCTGCGATTTGCCATGCTTCGAAAAACAGCGGTCGCGCCTTCACAATGTCGCCTGCAGAACGCCACGTTCGCCCGCGCTCCAGGAGCGAGCGCACGCGCACGATAGGCCGCGTTTTTTCGTTGATACGTTTGTCGATGCTGTCGAGCAGAACATGTGCTTGTGAGAATTCGCGACGCAAACTGAACGTGCGTGCAATTTGCGTTTCTAGCTCGAGTGCGTCGTCGCCAGTTTCTGTTTTGAGCGCATCGCGAAAGCGTGTTTCGCTCACGCCCGGTTGGTTGTAATCCCACAAGGCGTCGATGTCTGCGGCCATTGCGTTGCCTCCAAAGAACAGACCAGCGACAACCATCGTCGCCGCGAGCGAATTACGTTCCACGCTGCCCACCGTCGGTGCGTTGCAGCGTCTCGATGTCGCGCAAGCGAGCGTAAAAATTGCTGCCGAGCCGCGCGTACGGCCGTTGGTCGACGTGTGCGAGCACATCAACACGGTGCTTGAAGCCGCGCTTCTCGCCAGCATACGCGCGCTCATCGATGTGAATTTTCACGACCTCACCCATCACCCACGTATTGCGCCCGAGCGGAATGCCTTCGCGCAATACACATTCGTACGCGATCGGCACGCCTTCGACGCGCGGCGGTTTCACGAGCGAGGATGCAACGGCCGTGAGCCCCGCGTGCTCAAACTCGCTCATACCCGGCGGCAGCGGATCGCTCGTGCGCACCATCTGTTCGGCCATGCTTTCGGGCACGATGTTCACGACGAATTCTTTCGTCTCGCGAATGTTCGCCCAGGTGTCTTTTGGCTGCACGTGTTCGCTCTTGCGATCTTCGCCGCGTGGCCCGCAACTGAACCCCAGAATCGGAGGTACCGGCGAGCAGACGTTGAAGAACGAAAACGGCGCAAGATTCGACACGCCGTTCGTGTCAACGCTCGACACCCACGCGATGGGTCGCGGAATGATCGCGTCGCGGAGCACGAAATAGAGCTCGTCCGGCGTGAAATCCGAGGGCGAAAGACTAACGACACTCATGCCGACTCCGAAAGAAATTGTTGAATCGCGGCGACCGTTGGCGCGTCCATCAACGCGGGCGCATGACCGGTTTTTTCGAGCGTGATAGCGCGGGCGTTCGGATGCGTGCCGAGCATTTTTTCGAGCGTCGCCACGCTCAACAAATCGGACTGTGCGCCGCGCAAAATGAGCGCGGGCTGCTTCACGGCGTTCCACAGTGGCCACAAATCCACCTCCGGCGCAGCCAGCGTCGCGCGGAAAGCATCGCCGATTTTCGGATCCATTTTGTATTCCCACATTCCATCGGCGCGACGCTGCACGGACGTGCCGATCATGTGGTGTTGCTCTTCTTCGGAGAGCGGGCCGAAGGTGGATAAGAACGGTTGCGCCGCAGCGAACAGCGCTTCGTAGCTTGTGTAAATTGGATTGCGTCCAACATAGTTTCCGATGCGGTCAAGCGCGACGCGCTCAATCACCGGGCCGACGTCGTTGATGACGAAATTGCGCATCGTGTTACCCGGCGTGACGGCCATGACCATGCCGATCAGACCGCCCATCGAGGTGCCGACCCAATCGTATTGTTTGATGCCAAACTCTGTGAGCATCGCGGCGACGAACTGCGCGTACACGGGGATCGCATATTGCTCCGCACTAGCGAGCCAATCGCTCTCGCCGCGTCCGGGAATGTCGGGACAAAGCACGCGACAATCACGGCTCAGCGCGTCGGCGAGCACGTCAAAGTCGCGCCCATTGCGCGACAGACCATGCACGCAAATCACGACGCGCGGATTCTTCTCGTCGCCCCATTCGTGCACGGCCATGTGCTTGAGCACACCGCCCAGGGGCACCGCGACGTTGTTGCGGCGGTGTGGCTTCGGAATCATTTCAACTCCACATCTGAGAACAAAACGCCATCGCGGTCGGCGTAGCACCAGTCGCCCGGCTTGATCGTCGCGCCGCCGAACGCGAGCGGCACGTCGAACGTTCCCGCGCCGCCCTTCTTGCTTTTCACTGGGCAAGTGCCGAGTGCGCGAACGCCGATGGCGCAAGCGTCGATCTCATCAGCATCGCGAATCGGCGCGTTGAGCACCACACCGGCCCAACCATTCTTTTCAGCGAGCACGCCAAGATTGCCGCCGAGCAGCGCGCAACGCAGCGAGCCACCGCCGTCGATGACGAGCACTTGCCCGTTGCCCGCGCTTTCTACGGCGGTGCGCACGAGCGAATTGTCTTCAAACACTTTGAGCGTTTTCACGCGGCCGCTGAAAACGGTGTGCTTGCCATAGCGGCGAAACGTGGGGGCGAGGACGCGCAGGCTGCCGTCAGCGAGCATGGGCTCATGGGCGTCGCAAAGATCAGTGGTGGCGGTCATGACGCGAAATCTAGAAAGCAGAATCGCAAAGCATACTGATTTGACCGTCGCGCTCGCACGGCGCGAGTCACATCACCGCGTTGCGTGCGCTAGCCGCGTAATGCCCGCGCGTCTAGCGTAAGCAAAAGTTAGAGGCAATAACTTTATGTGTCGAACGACCGCCAGGTGGTCGTTGCAGGACAATTAACGTATTTATCGACTAAAGACAAAAACGGGCGGTAATGACCGCCCGTTAGTGGTTAGACGCGAAAAGCTGTTACTCGACCCGCATCCATACTTGCGTGCGCCCGAGCATCGGCGTGCCGATGTAGCCACGCACATCCATTTTCTTGTTGTCCGCGCTTGGCGTGAGGCGAACGCGGTAAATCTTGCCGTCGTTTGGATCAAGGATGTCGCCGCCGCCCCAGCGATCATCTTCTTTTTTCACATTGCGAATGATGGTCATGCCCGTGACGGGCTTGCCTTTGCGCTCATCGCTGCATTCGTCGCACTTGGCATCTTGCTTGGTCGGATCGAGGAGCTTTTCGATTTTCCCGGTCAGCACGCCGCCCGTTTCGGTGATGCGGATGATGGATTTCTCTTTTCCGGTTTTGTCGTCGATGCTCTTCCAAACGCCAACCGGCGTTTGGGCGAACGCGACGCTCGCGATGAACGTCGAGAGCAATGCGGTGATTAGTTTCATGGAATCCTCCTTGTTTGAATCAATGAACTCGAACCCTAACGAACGAACCCTACGCGCCGCCGACAAAGTCGCGCTTGCCGATCGGTACGCCGGCTTGTCGCAGTAGGTTGTATGCGGTGGTCGCGTGGAAGTAGAAATTCGGGAGCGCGAAACCTGTGAGATACGGCAGGCCGACGAATTCGGTGGGCGTGCCGCCGATGGAAATGGTGATGGTTTTCTTGTCGCTGCCTTCGAACTGTTCCGGCTTCAAGGTGGCGAGGAAATCACGCGTCTTTTGGCAACGCGCCTTGAGCTCAGCAAAAGTCTTCTCAGTGTCCTCATACTTCGGAACCTCGACGCCGGCGAGTCGTGCGCATGCGCCCTTCGCAAAATCCGCAGCGATAAAAACTTGCCGCGTTAACGGAAACATGTCGGGGTAAATCCGCATAGAAGTGAGCACCGTCTCGTCTATCTTACGTTCCGCAGCAGAGGCCGCGCCTTTGTCCAAAAGGTTCATGAGATTGCCAAGGTAGCGATCAAAGACCGGGACAGAAAGCGTGTACATCGAGATGTTCAAAATAATTTCCTTTGCGCAAAAAAGAGAGGACTGACCCGTAGGTTTGAGCCGATTGTAGGCGCACATCGTGCGCTCGCGCGCATTTCAAACGCACCGCGTCGTTCCGCAGAAAACCAACTAAGGACGACTATGGAACGACGCGAATTTCTCTCGGGTGCAGGTGCTGCGGGCGCACTGAGTGCCGCCACGCTTGCGGCACTTGCTGCAGGTAGCGCATCAGCGCAAAACCTGCCCGCCGTGAGCTGGCGTTTGACGTCAAGCTTTCCAAAATCGCTCGACACTATTTACGGCGGCGCGGAGCAATTTGCGCGCATCATCGACGCGATCACCGGCGGGCGTTTCAAGATCACCGTGGCCGGTCCCGGCGAAATTGTCCCCGCTCTTGGCGCTTTTGAGGCAGTGCAAAAGGGCACGGTCGAATGCACCCACACGGCAGGCTACTACTTCCCGAACGTGAACAAGGCGCTGGCGTTCGACACCACATTACCGTTCGGCATGAATCAGCGACAACACAACGCGTGGGTTTACACCGGCGGCGGCTTGGAACTGCTGCGCAGCTTGTTTGCCCAGTACAACATGGTGAACTTTCCGATGGGCAACACTGGCGCGCAAATGGGCGGTTGGTACAACAAGGAGATTCGCAACGTTGACGACGTGAAGGGTCTCAAAATTCGTATTCCAGGTTTCGGCGCCGAAATATGGAAGAAACTCGGCGCAGACCCGGTCAGCATGCCCGGCGGAGAAATCGCCGCCGCCCTGCGTGACAAAAAGATCGACGCGGGCGAATGGGTTGGCCCGTATGACGACGAAAAGCTTGGGCTTCCGCTAGCGGCGCGGTTTTATTACTACCCCGCATGGTGGGAGCCCTCGGCCACGCTTAGCCTGTATGTGAATAAGGCGGCCTATGAGGCGCTGCCCCCGGCGTACAAAGAGGCGATCAGCGTCGCCACGGGCTGGGTCAATCAATGGATGATGGCTGCGTACGATTCGCGCAATCCGCAGGTCTACAAACGCATGATCGGCAGCGGCACGCGGGTGCAATTGTTCCCGAACAATTTCATGATCGCCGCCTATCGCGCGGCCTTTGCGATTTACGACGCCGAAGCCGCGACCAACCCTGCGTTCAAGAAGATTTACGAGCCTTGGAAACGCTACCGCGCAGAAATCAATGAATGGCACAAAACAGCCGAAGCCGCGATGACAAACTTTTTGGGGAATTGGCGCGGCGAGGGGTAATTTTTTACCGATGAAGGCCTCTGCACAACGTAGTGAGAGTTCGTCAGGTTAGGCAAAAATTACTGAAAACACCGGAGCGTACTTAGGTACGTGAGGATTTTTCGGTAATTTTTAACGACGCATCAAGGGCTCGCAGTAGTTGTGCAGAGGTCTTCGAGGGATAGTAAGATTACGGCTGGTTTCAGGAGAAGCAATGCCGCAAGGTTCGTTGCTACCGTAGGCGTAATCCCCGGAGGATCGCTCAGGTACCCATACTGATGCCAGAACAACATCTGGAGAGCGAGGCAGTCGGCGACACGCCAACGAGAGCCTCCGCCGAAGGGGCAAATTCAGCGCTCGCTGAATGAATCTCTCAGGCACAAAGGACAGATCCGGGACGTAACCCTTCCGCATTGGAGCCACGTCCCGATATGTCTGAGTCCGCCCCAGAATCTCTCTCCCGCACCCCGCTGTTTGATCTGCATGTGAGCCTTGGTGCGCGCATGGTGCCGTTTGCTGGCTATGAAATGCCGGTGCAATATCCGCTCGGCGTGTTGAAAGAGCATCTGCACACCCGCGCGCATGCGGGCTTGTTTGACGTGTCGCACATGGGGCAGGTTGAGCTGCACGGCTCTGATGCCGCCGCCGCGTTAGAAACGCTCGTCCCCGTTGATGTGATCGGCCTTGCGTCGGGCAAACAGCGCTACGCGCTCTTCACCAACGACGCTGGCGGGATTCTTGACGACCTGATGATTTTCAACACCGGTAGCTACCTGCATCTGGTGGTGAACGCGGCGTGTAAAGCTCAAGACATCGCACATCTAAAAGCCAAAATTGGCGATCGCTGCGAATTGCGTGTGCGTGATGATCTCGCGCTTTTGGCACTGCAAGGGCCAGGCGCGAAGGCGGCGCTCGCGGGCGTCGCTGTCGGCGAGATTCCAGCGGTTTTTATGGCGGGCGGTCGCGTGAGGCTTGCGGGCATCGATTGCCTCGTAACGCGCACCGGCTACACCGGTGAAGATGGCTTTGAGATCAGCGTTCCCGCCGCGCAATGCGAAGCGCTGGCGAAGGCGCTTTTGGCGCAACCCAACGTGCAACCGATTGGCTTGGGTGCGCGCGATTCGCTGCGCCTCGAAGCGGGCCTTTGTCTCTATGGACACGACCTAGATACGACCACCACGCCAGTGGAGGCCTCGCTGCTCTGGGCGATGCAAAAAGTGCGTCGCGCCGGCGGCGAGCGCGCGGGAGGCTTTCCCGGCGCGAATGCGATCCTTGGCCAGCTCGACAATCCGACCAACGTTAAGCGCAAACGAGTCGGCCTGAAACCCGACGGACGAGCGCCGATTCGCGAGGGCGTTGAATTGCATGACGCCGGTGGCGCAAAGATCGGCGTCGTCACCAGCGGCGGCTTTGGCCCTACGGTCAATGGACCGGTCATCATGGCGTACGTCGACGCTGCACACGCCGCGCCCGGCACCAAGATGAACGCGATGTTGCGCGGTACCCCGACGCCGGTTACGGTGGTGGCGATGCCGTTTGCGCCGCATGGATACAAACGCTGAGCCGTAACCAATTCGTTATTCATCCACTACTCACCGCTCTCTTAAGGAAACACATGACCACGCGCTACACCGAAGACCACGAATACATCAAGATGGACGGCGATATTGGCACCGTCGGCATCACCCACTTTGCGCAAGATAAATTGGGTGATCTCGTCTATGTTGAGCAGCCCAAAGTGGGCCGTAAACTGACCGCGAAGGAAGACGCGGCGATCATCGAGTCCGTCAAAGCCGCAGCCGAAGTAAAAGCGCCGGTTGAAGGCGAAGTCGTCGAAATTAACGACGCCGTTGTTGCCGATCCGTCGCTCGTCAACACCGACCCCGAGGGCGCGGGGTGGTTCTTCAAAATCAAAGTCTCGAACGTTGCAGCCGTTGCCGCGTTGCAAGACGAGGCCGCGTACAAAGCGCTGATCGCCTAAATCATGGTGCTCGTTCGCCCGCTTACACCCGCTGACCGCGAGGCATGGGAACCACTGTGGAGAGGCTATTTGACGTTCTACAAAACGTCTCTGCCGCCTGAGCAATTTGACCTCACATGGTCGCGCTTTCACGACCCGGCCGAACCGATGCATGCGCTCGGCGCGTTTGAGGGAGAGACGATGCTGGGCCTCGTGCACTATATCTACCACCGTACCTGCTGGACACCGGGTCCGACTTGTTACTTGCAAGATTTGTTCACGGTCGATGCAGCGCGCGGCAAAGGCGTCGGGCGAGCGTTGATTGAAGCGGTGCATGTCGCGGCGAAGCTAGAAGGCGCAAGTCGCGTGTACTGGCAAACCCACGAGACCAACGCCACCGCGATGGTGCTCTACAACAAGGTCGCTGAACGTAGCGGCTTTCTGGTGTATCGAATGGCCATGTGAGCGGAGCGCTCATCCGCTGCGCGCGAGCTAGTGGCAGTTCGTAGGGTGGGCAACTTGCTGCCCACGCGGACAACCAAAGAACCTTCACGACACGTGGGCACGGGGTGCCCACCCTACTTTCTGATTTCTCAATAACGGCCACTTTATGTCTGATTTCCTCCCCCGCCATATCGGTCCCAATCGCGAACAGCAGATGGATATGCTCGCGCAAGTGGGCGCGCATTCGCTAGAAGATTTGCTCACCAAGGTGGTGCCTCCGAGCATCGTGGGGAGCAAACCGCTTGCGCTGCCGCCTGCACAATCTGAGGTGGAAGCACTGGCCGAGCTGCGCGCGATTGCCGACAAAAATCAGGTGTTCAAAAACTTTATTGGTCAGGGCTACGTCGGCACGGTCACGCCGGGCGTGATTTTGCGAAACATCCTCGAAAACCCAGCGTGGTACACCGCGTACACGCCGTATCAACCCGAGATTTCGCAAGGCCGTTTGGAAGCGCTTCTGAATTATCAAACGATGATTTGCGACCTCACGGGGATGGACATCGCGAATTCTTCGCTGCTCGACGAGGGCACAGCGGCCGCTGAAGCGATGACACTCGCAAAGCGTCAAGCCAAATCTAATAGCAACACCATCATCGTTGCCAGCGACTGCCATCCGCAAACCATCGAGTGCCTGAAAACCCGCGCGGAACCCTTGGGGATTGAGGTGAAAGTGGGCTTCGCACCGAAGCTCATGCAAGAGATTGATTACTTCGCTGTGCTCGCGCAATATCCCTCGACGTCTGGTCAGATTCACGACATGAAACCGCATGCCGACGCCGCGCATGCCAAAGGCGCGCTGTTCATTTGCGCAGCCGATCCGCTCGCGCTCGTGCTCTTAAAAGCGCCGGGCGAATGGGGCGCAGACATTGTGATTGGCACCTCGCAGCGATTTGGCGTACCGATGGGCTACGGCGGTCCGCACGCCGCGTTCATGGCGGTGCGCGATGCGTACAAACGCAATATGCCCGGCCGCTTGGTCGGAGTCACTATCGACGCGCAAAACAAACCTGCCTATCGCCTCACGCTGCAAACGCGCGAGCAACACATTCGACGCGAAAAAGCGACGAGCAATATTTGCACCGCGCAAGTGCTACTCGCCGTGATGGCGAGTATGTACGCCGTATATCACGGCCCCGCCGGATTAAAGCGCATCGCTGAGCGTGTGCACGGCCGCGCGACACGGTTCGCTGCGGGCCTCAAAGCGACGAACATTGCTTTGGTAGCGTCGGAGTTTTTCGATACCGTTACGTTCAAGCATGATGCGCATGCAGCGATCGTGGAAGCGGCACGAATGGCTGGCGTCAACTTCCGTCACTACGCGGACATGGGCGCAGTCGGCGTCACGTTTGATGAAACGCATACCGACGCGGACGTTCACTTCGTGTTGAGCATCATCGGCGACGCGACGAAAACGCCACCTCCAAAGGGAATTAGAGAAGCAGCCAGCGCGATTCCCTCCGCATTGCGACGCACGACCGCAATCCTCACTCATCCCGTGTTCAACACGCACCATTCCGAGACCGAAATGCTGCGCTACATCCGCCGCCTCTCGGACAAAGATCTCGCGCTGGATCGCACTATGATTCCGCTTGGTTCGTGCACGATGAAACTCAATGCTACGACCGAAATGATTCCGGTGACGTGGCCGGAGTTTGGCAACATGCATCCGTTTGCGCCAGCCGCGCAAGCAGCGGGCTACACGGAAATGATTGCAAACCTTGAAGACATGCTCTGCAAGGTCACCGGATTTGATGCGGTCACGCTGCAACCGAACAGCGGTGCGCAAGGCGAATACGCCGGCTTGCTCGCAATTCGTGGCTATCACGCCAGCCGCAATGAAGCGCATCGCAATATCTGCCTGATTCCGTCGTCCGCGCATGGCACCAACCCCGCGAGTGCGCAAATGTGTGGCATGGAGGTCGTCGTAACCAAATGCGACGAACACGGCAACGTCGACGTGGCCGACCTCAAGTCGGCCGCTGAAAAGCACTCGGCCAATCTCGCCGCACTGATGATTACCTATCCCTCAACGCACGGAGTGTTCGAGGAGGCGATCAAAGAGATCTGCGCCATCGTGCATCAGCACGGCGGACAGGTGTACATGGACGGCGCGAACTTGAACGCGCAAGTGGGCGTGACTTACCCGGCCGAGATCGGTGCCGACGTAAGCCACATGAATTTGCACAAAACCTTTTGCATTCCACACGGCGGTGGCGGCCCAGGCGTGGGTCCGATTGGCGTGAAATCGCAGCTCGCACCGTTCCTGCCCGGTCGCGGCAAGGTCGGGCCAGTTAGCGCCGCGCCCTTCGGCTCTGCGAGCATTCTGCCGATTCCGTACGCCTACATTCGCATGATGGGCGGCGACGGCTTGCGCACCGCAACCGCGGTTGCGATCCTAAATGCGAATTACATCGCGAAGAAGCTTGCCCCGCACTTCCCTGTGCTCTATACGGGCCACGGCGGCTTTGTGGCGCACGAATGTATCGTCGACGTGCGTCCAATCAAAGAGATCTGCGGCATCAGCAATATGGACGTAGCCAAACGTTTGATGGACTATGGTTTTCACGCGCCGACCGTCAGTTTCCCGGTTGCCGGCACGCTCATGATCGAGCCGACCGAGAGCGAACCGAAGGGCGAAATTGATCGCTTCATCGACGCGATGATTTCGATTCGCGAAGAAATTCGCGCGGTTGAAATGGGCGTTTATCCACAGGACGACAACCCGCTCGTCAATGCACCACACACGACCGAAGTGTTGCTCACCGAAACATGGAATCACGCCTACACGCGCGAGCAAGCTGCGTATCCGGTTGCGTCGTTACGAGCAAACAAATATTGGCCACCCGTTGGGCGCGTAGATGATGTGTACGGGGACCGGAACATTATGTGCACTTGCCCACCGCTAGAGAGTTACGCCAGCGCGTAGGGCTTTTACGAGCAGAAATTGCTCTGACGTGCTGCGCAATCACATCGCGCAGCACGTCAATGCGAGCAAACTACAGTTCTCTTTGGTTCGCTTTGAGATACCCTGAGCCTGCGTCTGACGGCTGTGTAACTAAGTCCGCACGCAATCCACAAAATACTGTTCGCCGTCTTTGCCATGCTCCATCACCAGCCCATGCACGTCGGTATCAAATCCGGGCAATAGCGTGTTGAATTCGCGAGCGAATTTCAGGTATTGCACAATGGTCGTGTTGAAACGCTCACCTGGAATAAGCAGTGGAATGCCCGGAGGGTAAGGCGTTACAAGCATCGCAGTGATGCGACCTTCAAGCTCGTCGATAGGCACCCGATCCACCGTGCGGTGCGCTAGATGCTCAAACGCATCTGAAGGCTTCATCGCGGGCTCCATCGGCGACAAATACATTTCTGTCGTGACGCGGGCCACATCGTACTTGCGATACACCTCATGAATGCGTTGAGCGAGATCACGTAAACCCACACGCTCGTACTGTGGATATTTCGCCACGAACTCAGGCATCACTTTCCAAAGCGGTTGATTTTGATCGTAGTCAGTTTTGAACTGTTGCAACTCGGTCACCAGCGTGTTCCAACGGCCTTTCGTGATGCCGATGGTGAACATCACGAAGAAGCTGTAGAGTCCGGTTTTTTCGACGATTACGCCGTGCTCGGCGAGATACTTAGTGACCAATGACGCAGGAATGCCTTGTTCGGAAAACTTGCCGTTGATGTCGAGCCCCGGCGTGACAATCGTTGCCTTGATCGGGTCGAGCATGTTGAAGCCAGGCTCGATCTTTCCGAAGCCGTGCCATTCGTCTGTCGGCTTCAAAAACCATTCTTCGCGCTGCCCTACGCCGACGTGATCAAACGCGTCCGGCCCCCAGGTCTTGAACCACCAATCCTGACCAAATTCGTTATCCACTTTGGCCATCGCGCGACGGAAATCAAGCGCTTCGGAAATGCTCTCCTCAACCAGCGCGCCGCCGCCCGGCTGCTCCATCATCGCAGCGGCGACATCGCAACTGGCGATGATGGCGTACTGCGGGCTGGTAGAGGTGTGCATCAGATACGCCTCGTTGAAGCGCGTGAAATCGAGCTTCAGATTCTCGGCGTCCTGCACCAAAATTTGCGAGGCTTGCGACAAACCGGCAAGCAGCTTGTGCGTGCTTTGCGTTGCAAATACCGTGGAGTCTTTGCACGGTTTTCGGCCGGGGCCGATGGCATGCATATCTTGGTAGAACGGATGAAACGCAGCGTGTGGCAGCCACGCTTCGTCGAAGTGCAAGTTCTCAACGTAGCCCTGCAATTCTTGCTTGATCGTCTCCACGTTGTAGAGCACGCCGTCGTAGGTGCTCTGCGTGATAGTCATCACGCGCGGCTTGGCTGTTTTGTCTTTCACCAACGGATGCGCGTCGATCTTTTTCTGGATTGATTCAACTGAAAATTGGTCGCGCGTGATCGGGCCGATGATACCGAAGTGATTTCGCGTTGGCTGCAAGAAAATCGGTATCGTGCCGGTCATCATGATCGCGTGTAGGATGCTCTTGTGGCAATTGCGATCCACCAACACAATGTCGTCGCGCGCGACGTTGGCATGCCACACGATCTTGTTCGACGTACTCGTGCCGTTGGTCACGAAGAAAAGATGATCGGCTCCGAAGATACGCGCTGCGTTGCGCTCGCTGGCCGCTACTGGCCCTGTGTGGTCAAGCAACTGGCCAAGCTCTTCCACCGCGTTACACACGTCGGCGCGCAACATGTTTTCACCGAAAAACTGGTGGAACATTTGCCCGACCGGGCTCTTCAAAAACGCCACACCGCCTGAATGTCCTGGGCAATGCCACGAGTACGACCCATCATTGGCGTAGTCAAGCAATTCCTTAAAGAATGGCGGCGCAAGCGAGCCGAGATATTTGTTCGCTTCGCGCAAGATATTGCGAGCAACAAACTCCGGCGTGTCTTCAAACATGTGAATGAAGCCGTGCAACTCGCGCAGAATGTCGTTCGGTAAATGTTGTGAGGTGCGCGTTTCACCAAACAAAAATATCGGCACGTCGGCATTACGCTTGCGCGTGGCTTCGATGAATTTGCGCAGGTCGTGTACGGCCTGACTCTCGACACCGTCTTCGTTGACCTCTTCGTCGTCAATCGACACCACAAACGCCGACGCGCGTGCCGCCTGATTGGCCACCATGCCGACGTCCACGTAGGTAAAGCCGCCGACCACCTCCATGTCTTGTTCTTCAAGCGCTTTCGCGAGCGCACGAATGCCCAAGCCCGAAGCGGACTCAGAGCGCCAATCTTCGTCGATGATGATGACGGGGAAACGAAATTTCATTGAGCGAGGCCTTTACAAAACGGGAGTACGCAGAGAGGAGTTGAATGCTACATAAACCCGCCGCCGAACGTGGTTTCATGCGGGTTTCAGCCTATGCTGCACCGCGATACAATGCGTCTCCGTTGACTCTGGTCGCCGCACGCAGCGACCTGAACCCGAGCCCATGAAGGCTTTTTTCCCGCGAACTCTCCACAAATTGCTTCAGCTCGACGCGATGCCCGCGACGGCAGTGGCCAGCCTAGAGCCTCCTAAAACCATCGCGCAACGCGCCGCTTGGGCCAGCACCGCTGATTCTCAGAACGATTCCGGCAGCCGCATTCGCGAAATTCCGTACAACTACACGAGCTTCTCTGATCGTGAAATTGTCATTCGCCTGTTGGGCGATGATGCGTGGGACATTTTGTTGTCGCTACGTGGTGAGCGCAAAACCGGCCGCAGTGCCCGGATGCTGTTTGAGGTGTTGGGTGACATTTGGGTTGTAGAGCGCAATCCATACTTGCAAGACGACATGATCGACAACCCGCGCCGTCGTGCGCAGTTGATCGAAGCGCTTCGTCATCGCCTCGCCGAAGTAGAAAAGCGCCGCAACATCGACGTTGCAGACACCGATGGTGCGCAGCGCAAGGAAAAAGTAGGCGAATTGGTCGTCCGCGCCAAAGCGGCCGTGGATCGTTTTGAGTCGCAATTTCGCGAGACCTATGATCTGCGCAAACGCGTGGTCAAAGTGCTAGGCAAAGTCACGCACAAAGACAACATAACGTTCGACGGCTTAGCGCGGGTCTCGCATGTGACTGACGCCACCGACTGGCGCGTCGAGTATCCGTTTGTCGTGCTGCACCCTGACACCGAACAAGAGGTGATCGGCCTCGTAAATGGTTGTATCGAGCTGGGCCTGACTATCATCCCACGCGGCGGCGGAACGGGATACACGGGCGGTGCGATTCCGCTCACTAAAACCTCAGCCGTCATCAACACTGAAAAGCTCGAAACGCTATCGCCGGTGAACTACGAATTGCTGCCGGGCCACACCGAAGCGTATGGCGTGATTGAGTGCGAGGCGGGCGTTGTCACGCGTCGCGCGATGGAGGCAGCGGAGCACGCGGGCCTCGTGTGGGCTTGCGATCCGACCAGCGCCGACGCTAGCTGCATTGGCGGCAACGTGGCGATGAATGCCGGCGGCAAGAAGGCCGTGCTCTGGGGCACTGCGCTCGACAATTTGGCGCAGTGGCGCATGGTGACACCACAAGGCGAGTGGCTCGAAGTCACGCGCATGGATCACAACCTCGGCAAAATTCACGACGCGGTGAACGCTACGTTTCGCCTGCAATATTTCGACGCGAAATTTGATCGCAGCAAAATGCTGCGCGAAGAAACGCTCGTTATTCCAGGGCCAAGTTTCCGCAAGATCGGGCTCGGTAAGGACGTCACCGACAAATTCCTAGCCGGTTTGCCGGGCGTGCAAAAAGAGGGCTGCGACGGCCTGATTACGTGGTCGAAGTGGGTGCTGCACAAAATGCCGCCTCATACGCGCACGGTGTGCATGGAATTCTTTGGCCAAGTGCGTGATTCGGTGCCCGCGATTGTTGAGGTGAAGGATTACCTTGATGCGCTGCCCAAGCTTGGCAACACGCGGGTCATGTTGTCGGGCCTTGAGCACTTGGATGAGCGCTACGTGCGCGCCGTAGGGTACGCCACCAAAGCGAAACGCCACGGCCGGCCCAAGATGGTGCTCATCGGCGACATCGTCGGCGACGACGAAAATGAAGTGGCGAAAGCCGCCTCCGAAGTGGTGCGCATTTGCAATATGCGCGGCGCTGAAGGCTTTGTCGCCGTGAGCGCCGAATCGCGTAAGAAATTTTGGCTAGATCGCGCGCGCACCGCTGCGATTGCGAAGCACACTAACGCGTTCAAACTAAACGAAGACGTAGTGATTCCGCTGCCGCGCATGGGCGACTATTGCGATGGTATTGAGCGCATCAACATCGAGCTTTCGATTCGAAACAAGCTCAAGCTCTGCGCCGCGTTGGAAACATTTTTCGCTGGCGCGATGCCACAACATCGTTACGAAGAATACGGCGTGTCGACGGAGCTGCTTGCCGAAAAAGTGGCGGAAGCCAGCGCTTTAGTCGCGAGCGTTCGTGCGAATTGGCAGCACTTGCTCGACAACGTTGACACGAAGTTCCGTTCACTGCAATCGCACGAAATTCGCGTGTCTTGGCGCACCGAGATCAAAGCACCGCTGGAAGACATTTTCGCGGGCGAAGCGCTCAAACCCATCGTTGATCGGTTCAAAGCAATTCACAAAGAAGTGCTGCGCGCTCGCGTTTGGGTTGCGCTGCACATGCATGCGGGCGACGGCAATGTGCACACCAACATTCCCGTCAACAGCGACAACTACGAAATGTTGCAAGAGGCCAATGCGGCCGTTGCGCGCATCATGACGCTTGCGCGCTCGCTCGACGGCGTCATCTCGGGCGAGCATGGCATCGGGCTCACCAAACTCGAATTCCTGACCGACGAGGAAATCGCGCCGTTCCAGCGCTACAAAGAAAAAGTTGATCCGGAAGGCCGGTTCAACAAAGGCAAATTGCTGCCCGGCGGCGATTTGCGTTATGCATACACGCCGTCGTTCGGATTGCTCGGCAGCGAATCGCTGATTCTTGAAGCGAGCGACATCGGTGCCATTTCCGACTCGGTGAAAGATTGCTTGCGCTGCGGCAAGTGCAAGCCCGTGTGCGCCACGCATGTGCCACGCGCGAATTTGCTGTACTCACCACGCAACAAAATTCTCGCAACGGGTTTGCTCGTCGAAGCGTTTCTATACGAAGAGCAAACGCGGCGCGGTATTTCGCTGCGACATTGGGACGAACTTGCTGACGTGGCTGATCACTGCACGGTTTGCCACAAATGCGTGAACCCCTGTCCGGTCGACATTGACTTTGGCGACGTGTCGATGGCGATGCGCAATTTACTGCGCAAAGAGGGCAAGAAGAAATTCAATCCCGGCACTGCGGCTTCGATGCTTTTGCTTAACGCACGCGATCCCGCCACCGTGAATTTACTCAAGAGCACGATGCTCAACTGGGGCTACGGCGCGCAGCGCCTTGCACACAAGCTCGCGAAACGTTTCGGTTTGATTGGCTCACAAACCAAGCGCCCGCCCGCCACCACGGGCGGTAAACCGCCGATTAAAGCGCAAGTCATTCACTTCATCAACAAGCCGATGCCCGGTGGATTGCCCAAGCAAACCGCGCGCAAACTGCTCGATATCGAAGACGACAAGGTCGTGCCGATCATCCGCAATCCGCAGATGAACGCGGACGAGCAAGAAGCGGTGTTTTACTTCCCTGGTTGCGGCTCAGAACGTCTGTTCTCGCAGGTGGGCCTCGCGACGCAAGCGATGCTCTGGCACGTCGGCGCGCAGACGGTGTTGCCGCCCGGCTATCTCTGCTGTGGGTATCCGCAAACCGCGAGCGGTAATCAGGACAAAGGTCAGGAAATCATCACCGACAATCGCGTGCTGTTTCACCGCGTGGCCAATACGCTCAATTACCTCGATATCAAGACGGTGATCGTGAGCTGTGGCACCTGCATGGATCAATTGCAGAAGTACGAATTCGAGAAAATTTTCCCCGGCTGCCGTCTGCTCGACATTCACGAGTATTTGATGGAAAAGGGCTTGAAGCTCGAAGGTGTGACGGGCACGCGCTACATGTATCACGACCCCTGCCACTCACCGATGCAAACCTATCAGCCGATGAAGGTCGTCAATGAATTGATGGGCCAGCAGGTGGATCTCAACGAACGCTGCTGCGGCGAATCGGGCACCTTGGCGGTCACGCGCCCGGACATCTCCACGCAAGTGCGCTTCCGCAAAGAAGCGGAGATGCGCAAAGGCGCAGACAAGCTGCGCGCGATTCCGGTGAAAGCGGCGTCGGGCGTTGACGAAAAGTTCCAAGGCGATGTGAAGATTCTCACCAGCTGCCCATCGTGTTTGCAAGGCTTATCGCGATACGACAATGACAGCGACACCAAGGCGGATTACATCGTGGTCGAAATGGCGAAACACATCCTTGGTGAGAAATGGATGCCCGAATACGTAGCCCGCGCGAACAACGGCGGCATTGAGCGGGTGTTGGTTTAATCGTGGTTCGTTAAGGGCCGCATCATGAATTACCAACCCACGCTCGACCGAATCTACGCCGCGCTACAGCCCGTCATCGGCGAGGGTAACGTCGCCTCGTACATTCCGGAGTTGGCGAGTGTTTCGCCCGATCAGTTCGGGATGGCGGTGGTGGACTTCGCAGGGAACGTTTTCGCGGTGGGCGACGCGACGAAACGCTTCTCGATCCAGTCGATCTCGAAGCTCTTTGCGTTGACGCTCGCGTTTCAACGTGAGGGCGATTCGCTGTGGGCGCGCGTGGGCCGCGAGCCTTCGGGCAATCCGTTTAATTCGTTGGTACAGCTGGAGCGGGAGCAGGGCATTCCGCGAAACCCGTTCATCAATGCGGGCGCGCTGGTGATCACCGACATGCTTGCCGCGCATTACGACGACCCGCAAGAAGCGCTCCTGAGTTTCGTGCGCGATCTCGCAAACGCGCCTGGCGTCCAGATCAACGGCCGCGTGGGTGAATCGGAAGTGCGCACGTCGTCCCGCAACGCCGCGATGGCGCATTTCATGAAGAGCTTCGGCAATCTCAATAATCGCGTGGGCGAAGTCATCACGGCGTACTGCCATCACTGCGCGATTGAGATGAGCTGCGTTGAGTTGGCGCGCGCTGTTGGGTTTCTCGCGAACAAGGGCGTCAATCCTTTGAACGGCAACGCGGTGATTGATCCGAGTTCGGCGAAACGCTTGTCGGCGTTAATGCTCACCTGTGGCACCTACGACGCGGCCGGTGACTTCGCGTTTCGCGTCGGTCTGCCCGCCAAGAGCGGCGTGGGTGGCGGCATCGTCGCGATTTTGCCCGGCGAATGCGGCATCTGCGTCTGGTCGCCCGCTCTCGAAGAGAGCGGTAACAGTCACGCTGGTTCGATGGCGCTGGAAATGTTCACCTCGCTCACCGGCCGCTCAATTTTCTAGATACAGCTTTTGCCCGCTAACGACCGGCAGGCGGTCGTTTCAGCGAAAAAATATACTATATCAACAAGTGGAAAAATGCGCCTATAACGACCACCTGGCGGTCATTAGCGCTAAAAAGCTGTTAACGCTAAAGCCATGAAGACGCCGACTACAACAGCGCCCGCACACTCGCCTCAATGCCCGCTGCATCCAACCCCACCGACGCCAACATCACAGCCGGGTCGCCCTGATCGATAAACGTGTCGGGCAAACCGAGCGTATGCACGCGATTCGTCATTCCAGCGTTGGCCAAAAATTCGGTGACCGCGCCGCCCGCGCTGCCTTGCACGCTCGCTTCTTCAACGGTGACGATCAGCGGATGCGTCGCCGCGATTTCGCGCAGCAGTTTTTCGTCGATAGGCTTTACGAAACGCATGTTTACGACAGTTGCGTTGAGCGCTTCGCCCGCCACGAGCGCCGGGTGGAGCATCGAGCCCCACGCAAGAATTGCTAGCTTCTCGCCGGTGCGCCGCACTTCGCCTTTGCCGAGTTCGAGTGGTGCAATCGCTGCATCCGCCGCACCATGCGCCGCGCCGCGCGGATAACGCACGGCGACAGGCGATTGCAACGCGACGGCGAGCGAGAGCATCGCGCGACATTCGGCGGCGCTCGTTGCGCTCATGATCGTCATGTTCGGCAAGCAACGCAAAAACGCCACGTCAAACGAGCCCGCATGCGTCGGACCGTCCGCGCCGACCAAGCCCGCGCGATCAATCGCGAACACGACGGGCAAGTTTTGCAGCACCACGTCGTGCACGAGTTGGTCATACGCGCGCTGCAAGAACGTTGAGTAAATCGCCACGACCGGCGTCATGCCTTCGCAAGCCAACCCGGCGGCGAAGGTCACGCTGTGTTGCTCGGCGATACCCACATCGAAGTAATTATTCGGATGCTCCTTCGAGAAGCGCACCATGCCCGAACCTTCGCGCATCGCGGGCGTGATGCCCACGACGCGTTTGTCGGCGGCAACGGCGTCACACAACCAATCGCCGAAGATGTCGGAATAGGTTTTCTTCGGCACCGTCGCGGGCGCAGCGGGAATGCCCGCCGCATGATCGAACTTCGGAACGCCGTGATACAGAATCGGATCGTCTTCCGCGCGCTCGTAGCCCGCGCCTTTGCGTGTGAGCACATGCAAAAACTGTGGGCCTGGCAGCTCTTTCACTTTGTTGAGCGTATCCACGAGCAAGTTCACATCATGCCCATCAATCGGGCCGATGTAATTGAAGCCAAATTCTTCCCACATCGTGCCGGGCAGAACCATGCCCTTCATGTGCTCTTCCCAGCGCCGCGCGAAGCGCGACACCGGCGGAATGCCCGCGAGCATGCTCTTGCCCACGCTACGTACTTTGCCGTAGGTTTTGCTCGCGAGTAGGCGCGACAAATAGTTGTTCAACGCGCCCACCGGCTCGCTGATCGACATCTCGTTGTCGTTCAAAATCACCAGCAAATTGGTGTTCATCGCGCCTGCATTGTTGAGCGCTTCGAAGGCCATGCCCGCCGTCATCGAACCATCGCCGATGATCGCGACCACGTGCCGAGATTCGCCTTTTGCCTTGGCCGCAACGGCCATGCCGAGCGCTGCGGAAATGCTGGTCGACGAATGCGCGACGCCAAACGTGTCGTAAGGGCTTTCGTCGCGCTTCGGGAAACCAGCAAGGCCGCGCCATTGGCGAAGCGTGTTCATGCGGTCGCGGCGGCCGGTCAAAATTTTGTGCGGATAACACTGATGCCCCACGTCCCACACGACGCGATCATGCGGCGTATCGAAGCAGTAGTGCAGCGCGACGGTAAGCTCTACCACGCCCAAATTCGACGACAAGTGTCCGCCCGTTTTCGAGACGGAATCGAGCACAAACGCGCGCACTTCATCGCACACGCCGACAAGCGCGGTTTGCGGTTGCGCGCGCAGTTGCGCCGGTTCGTCGATGTGTTCCAGCAGAGACATTTACGCAGTTCTTTCCGCCATTGACCGCGCAAGTTCGGTCAGGCGTGTAGTGTTCAGGTGTGTGGGCAGCGCATTGATCGCAGCGGCGGTTAGCTCATGCGCATATCGCGTCGCGGCGTCGATGCCCATGAGCGACACAAACGTGGGCTTGTCGTTCGCCGCGTCTTTACCAGCGGTTTTGCCCAGTGTGGCACTGTCGGCCGTCGCGTCGAGCACGTCATCCACGACTTGAAACGTGAGGCCAATTTTTTGCGCGTACACGGTCAGCGCAGCGAGCGTGGCGCCGTCTTCCTCAGTCAAGAGCGCAGGCAACAACACCGCCGCCTCAAACATCGCCCCGGTCTTCATCGCGTGCATTTCTTCGAGCGCCGTGAGCGTCATCGGCTTGCCAACGTTGGCCAAATCAATCGCCTGTCCACCGGCCATGCCGTACGCGCCGGATGCATCGGCCAATTGCTTGGCGGCGGTCACAACGCCCGTCGCGCTCACCGGTGCGGCGAGCAACACAGCAAACGCGAGCGGCTGCATCGCGTCGCCCGCAAGCATCGCCGTGGCGTCGCCAAACGCGATGTGGTTCGTCGGTTTGCCGCGACGCATCGCGTCGTCGTCCATGCAGGGCATGTCGTCGTGAATGAGCGAATACGCGTGAATTAGCTCCACCGCGGCAGCGGCGTGATCGGCCACTTCGGCCGTCTCACCAATGGCCTCGGCTGTGGCGTAAGAGAGCAGCGCACGCATGCGCTTGCCGCCGCCCAGCGCGCTGTAGCGCATCGACTCAAGCAGGCGGCCGGTCGTGAGTTCGGCGGCGGGCGTCCAGCGTGTAAGTGCGCTCTCAATGCGCGCACGATGAGTCTTGGCCCAGGCCTCAAATGCGGTTTTCGTCATCGCGCGCTATTCCGGCTGGTAAGGCTTCAACACGTCGCCTTCAAGCACTTTGACCTGTTGCTCCACCTGCGCGAGTTCACCCTGCGCGTACTTCAACAATTCCGCGCCACGCTTGTACGCCGCCATCGAATCAGCCAACGGCAGCGAGCCGTTCTCAAGATCAGCCACCAGCTTCTCCAGCTCATCAAGCGCAGATTCAAAGGTTTTCGGAGCGGATTTGGCCATGACGGGCAGCAGTTCGGGCGGTGATCGAACCGTTGATTTTACGAAGATGGCCGATTTCGGGGCGTTTTTGTCGTGCTTACTGCCAAGGCCGGAAAAACGGCTGCTCTTTGCTGCACGCCGCCGCAGCACCCTTTAGCCGCTCGCCGCGAATGGGAATGCGTGCCTGCTGGTCGCCAGAAATCACGGTGAGGATGTCGAAACTGCCGTCGGCGTTGACTTTCACGCTCACGTCGTACTTCACGTCGAGCACCCGCCCGACGCCCGGTTGCGAGCATTTTCCGGTCCAGCTCGCCTCGGTTTTGCCTTCGCGAACATTGGATAACGTGCAAATCGAGCCCAGCGCCGCCAACACGCCTTGCCAGTCGCGCGCCGTCAGATCGTCGTTGGTGTAGTTGTCCACACACAAGTCACGGACCTTGCGGTTCCAGTCGACGCGGTAGGCACCCTCTGCAATTTTTGGCGCGGCGAACGCGCTCGCGCTGAACGCCGTCAACACGAACAAGAACAACGGGAAACGCAGTTTTGACGCAAACGCAGCGTTAGACATGATGGCTTTCAAAGGTGAGCGGATTGAACAGTTCGTAGACGACACGACAGCAAACCTTACGCGACCTCGACTAGACTAAATCATTCACCAAAAAAGGAGACCTGCTCATGTTGTCAAAATTCTTTCGCACCGCATCGTTGTGTGCGTCTTTGCTAGCTGTCGGGCTGGTTGCGGCACCCGCAAGCGCGCAGCCGTTTCCGTCAAAGCCGATTCGTCTTATTGTGGGCTTTCCGGCGGGTTCCGGCCCGGATTTGATCGCGCGGGTGCTGGCGCAAAAACTTCAAGAATCCGGGCAAATGACGGTTGTCGTGGATAACAAGCCGGGTGCTGGCGGACTCATCGCCGCACAAGAAGCGGCGCGCGCCGGCAACGATGGCTACACGCTGATGCTCGGTGAGGTCGGCCAACTTGCCATCGCAACCAGCAGTTACAACAAGCTGCCGTACAACGTGGAGCGCGACTTTGCATTGGTGAGCCATATCGCGAGCACCAACTTTGTGCTCCTGACCAACCCTGACAAAAATACGAGCAAGACGGCCGGAGAGTTCGCCGCGTGGGCAAAGCGACAACCCAAATTTTTCATGGGTACTTTCGGTGCGGGCACGCCTGGACACTTCGGTGCCTACATGTTCGCAAATGCCGCAGGCGTAGCCGTGGAGCCGGTGCATTACAAAACCACGGGGGACGCCATCGGCGGGCTTTTAGGCGGGGATGTGCCCGCCATGTTTGCGTCTGTTGCGCTTGCGGCACCTAACGTTAAGGCGGGCAAGATGCGCGCGCTTGCTGTGGGCGGTGATTCTCGTTCCGCGACACTGCCTGACGTGCCTACGCTCAAAGAACAGGGGTTTAAGGATTTGACGTTCTCATCTTGGTTTGGTGTCGTCGCGCCTGCAAAAACGCCGGAGGACATCCTGAACAAACTGAACGCCGAAGTCGTCAAGGCCGTCACCGGCGCGGAGGCCCGCGCGAAATTGCAAGACATGGGCTTCAAGGTCACAGGCACCACGCGCGCCGAGTTCGCGGCCGTCATCAAAGACGACACCGCACGTTGGGGCAAAGCGGTGGCCGCGACGGGCTTCAAAGCAGACTAAAGCACACTAAGGCAGACTTATCATGGCGCTAAATGCACCCACGCTTGAGCACATCGCCGACCTTGCGGTGACGGTGGCGCAGCCCATCGAGGCGGGCGACGTGAAGGGCGTTGCGCTGAGCGGACGCCGCCGCATCATCCCGATTACTGGCGGCACCGTGCGCGGCAAGCTCAATGGCCGCGTGCTCGACGCCGGAGCCGATTTTCAAATCATCGTGTCGGCCACGACGGCCGTGCTCGACGCGCGCTACATGTTGGAGCTCGACGGCGGCGCGCGCGTGTTCGTGCAAAACCACGCGCTTCGCCGGGCCTCCGCAGAAAACGTCGCTAAGCTCGCGCGCGGCGAACCGGTCGACCCAAGCGCGGTGTATTTCCGCTGCGCACCAAGTTTTGAAGTCTCCGACCCGTCGCTCGCGTGGCTGACCGAGAGCCTTTTCATCGGCACCGGCGCGCGTTTTCCAGATCGCGTGGAGATGTCGTTTTTTCGGGTTTGTTGAACAACAAATGGCAGATGAATCCAAAACAATGGTGTCTGACCTCATTTATTCCATTTTGAGGTCAAGTGCGGTTCTTCTTTGGCTCATGTTGGTCGCCAGTGCCGATGCATCCGGTGTTCTACGTGTAGACAAACGCGACAGCCTAGCGGTTGCTGGTATCCCTATCGGGCTAAAGCAGACAAACTTGCGCGGCGATTGGCGGAAGCTTTCTAGTTGTACGTCCGACATGAAAACGGCGATCAAGCTCACGTATTCTTGCGAGTTCGTTAACTCCGCCGGCGTTACGGTGTGGATTCATGGAGAAGAGGTTGAGTCGGTCACATTGACACTTAGTCGCTATAGTGGCCAATTCCCCGCGCACGTCAACCGCAACGATTCCGCATCATCGGTTTTGCGAAAATTACGACTGATGACTGACTGCAATAGATGCTGGCAGCGGGTTGATGGTAACGATTTCGGCGGAGTGACTATTAAGAGCGGGCATTTGTTCAAGTCGCGTTTAGGACGTATGTTTGGGGTAACAATCGAGTTTGACCACGCCGGAAAGCTGGTTCTCGTGAAATCGCGGGGCGATGGTCTTTAGCCCGGTAGGGCAGAACGCTTGCGGTTCTGCCGAATGCGTGGGGCGAGTTCTAAGAGCGTGGGGCGACCGCGGGTGGCGCTGGGCGAGACGGACGCGGCAGACGGGTAAGGCGTTGCCGAAGCGTCGCGGCTGGCAGCTTTCTGGATTCCCGCTTCGCGAGAATGACGGCAAGGGGGTTTGTCAGGCCAACTCAATGAACCTGACCAAGCTAGCCGCAAGGCGCTTTGTGTCAACCGTGGGATAATTGACGCGTTTGACGATGCAGCCTCCCGCCACCGCACACGTTCGGGGCAGAGGTTGACTTAGCAAGGGTTGGGTGCGGTCCGAAATTGCACCTGGTTTGTGTTGGGTTAACTTTTTTCTGAACGGTTCGGAGCCATGACTCGCCCCCTCACCGACGCGCAAATTGCTGCGCCGGTCTCGCAACTTCCCCCCGCCGCCTACTTTGACGAATCGCTGCTCGCCCGCGAGCGCGAGATTTTGTTTGCGCGCGGCCCCGGTTACGCGGGCCACCAGCTGATGGTGCCTAGCGTCAACGACTTTGCCGTGCTCGCCACGCGCAACAACGCGCAAGCGCTCACCCACACCGCAAGCGGCGTCAATCTGATTTCGAACGTCTGCCGCCACCGCCAAGCGATGATGCTCGATGGCCGTGGATCACTTGCGCAAAACGGCGGCAACGTCGTGTGTCCGCTGCATCGCTGGACGTATTCCGGCGAAGGCGAACTCATTGGCGCGCCGCATTTTCCGTGCAATCCTGCGCTCAATCTTCAGAACCACGGCCTCAAGTCGTGGAACGGTTTGCTCTTCGACGGCCCACGCGATCCGATCGTTGATCTTGCGTCGCTGTCCACGCAAACGCGGCAAGCGTTGGACTTTTCGGGTTACGCGTTCAACCGCTCCGTCGTCCACGAGTGCAACTACAACTGGAAAACCTTCGTCGAGGTCTACCTTGAGGATTACCACGTTGGGCCGTTCCATCCGGGGCTCGGTCAATTCGTGACCTGCGACGATTTGGCGTGGGAATGGGGCAGCGATTTCTCGGTGCAGACGGTCGGTCTGTCACGCGGTTTCGACAAACCGGGCTCGCCGGTTTACAAGCGCTGGCACGATCAAGTCATGCAGTTCCGGCAAGGCGTGCCGCCGCCGCACGGCGCGATTTGGCTCACCTACTACCCGAACATCACCGTCGAGTGGTATCCGCACACGCTCGTGGTGTCGTCGCTCTGGCCGCAATCGGCGGGCAAGACGACCAACGTGGTTGAATTTTATTACGCCGAAGAAGTAGCGCTCTTCGAGCCGGAATTCATCGCCGCACAGCAGGCGGCGTACATGGAAACCTGCGTCGAAGACGACGAAATCGCCGAGCGCATGGACGCGGGACGCCGCGCGCTTTACGCCGAAGGCCGCGTGGAAGTGGGGCCGTATCAGAGTCCGATGGAAGACGGCATGCAGCATTTCCACGAGTGGTATCGCGCGAAATTGGGCGACAGTCTGGGCGACACCATCCTGCGCGGTTAGCGATTAGCTTTTACGCGGTAACGACAGCTGTGCGGTCGTTTGAGCCGAAAAAATGCGTATCTCGACTTGTTGCTTTTTAATGATGAAATCCGCTTCAAATGACCGCTCGTTGGTCGGTCGCGTGTTTTTACGCGCAAAAGCTGTTGGTTTGCGCCTGACGTCAAACGCTGCGCCTAAGAAAATTCTGTCCACCTGACAGCGTTTCGCCGTACGCTTCGCCCATTCGACGCGCCTGTCGCGTGCGTCGTGCCGCGTATGCGGCGACAAGGAGGCTCGAATGGATTTAAGACATTGGATTGCCGCTGCCACGCTCGCCGTGGTTGTTGTTGGCGCACCATGCGCTTCGGCGCAAATCGTGGTCGGACAGACGGCGGGCTTCACCGGCGCGGTCGCGGCGACGGTGAAGGAGGCGACCGAAGGCGCGTCGCTCTACTTTGACGCGGTGAATGCGCGCGGCGGCGTGAACGGTCAGAAGATCGTGCTCGTCTCCCTCGACGACAAATTCGACCCGAAGCTCGCCGCTGCGAATGCGCGCACGTTGATCGCCGAGAAGGGCGCAGTCGCGCTTTTTCTCACGCGCGGCACCCCGCACAATGAGCTCATCATTCCCGTGCTCGACGAGCTGCGCGTGCCGCTCTTGGGGCCGTCCACCGGTGCGATGCTCTTGCACAGCCCGGTCAAGCGCAACGTGTTCAATGTGCGCTCCACCTACCAGCGCGAATCCGAGAAAGCGGTCGCGTTGCTCTCCGCCATTGGCATCACCGACATCGGCGTTTTGCACGTGGACGACACGTTCGGCAGCGACGCCTTGGTGGGGGTGAAGGCGGGCTTTCAAGCCACGAAACTCAACCCCGTGTTCCTCGGAAAATATGACCGTAGCAAGCCCGATTTTTCGACGCTCGCGGCAGACGTAAAACGCACCAGCCCGCAGGCGGTGCTGATCGTGGGCTCGGGCACGCATGTCGTCGATGCGCTCAAGGCAGTTCGCGCCACCGGCTCGCGCGCGCAGCTCGTGACGTTGTCGAACAACGCGTCCGGCGGCTTCATCAAAGCACTCGGCGAGAACGCGCCGGGCACCATCATCACGCAGGTGTTTCCCAACGAGCGCTCGATCACTTCGCCATTGGTGAAGGAAGTGCTCGCGCTGGCGAAAGCGAAAAACATCACGGATCTTTCGCCCGCGATGTTGGAGGGCTTCACCTCGGCCAAAGTGTTGGTCGAAGGCTTGCGTCGTGCGGGCGCGAACCCCACCGGAGAAAAAGTGCGCGCCGCGCTCGAAGGCATTCGCGATCTAGACGTTGGTGGATTGAGTCTGAGCTATTCGCCGTCAGATCACACGGGGCTAGATTTCGTGGACCTCTCCATCATCGGGCGCGACGGGAAGTTTCGGCGATAACGGGCTGACTTTGATTTAGCTTTTTGCGCACAACGACCGCCGGGTGGTCGTTACGGCGCGTTTTATCTAGTAATCGACTTCAAGTATTTTTCTCCGTTTCGCGGCCACGACGACCGCCCGTTGGTCGTTTTGGCCGAATTTTCGTGAAAAGCTGTTGAATTGCTAACGCATGCGAGGCAGCGCATTCGGTATTTGTAGAAAATGGGCTGATGGTTGCTTCTGTTTCTGCCTCACCCGAATCCCCTCGATCCCACTCGCTGTTGCGCTGGCCGTTGCGAATTGTGCTTGCCCTCGTGGCGATTGCGTTTGCGCTCTTTTGTTCGCTCGCGTGGCTGTTGCCGCATGTGCTCACGAAAACCGCTCCGAATTGGTTGAAGGAAAAATCGGGACGTGAACTAAAAGTCGGCGCGGCCTCATTCAATCCGTTCACGCTGCAACTCAAAGCCAGCGACGTTGCGCTAAGCGACGGAAAAAACGCGCTCGCCAAAGTCGCCGCGCTCGACGTGAAAGGCAGTTGGGCGTCGCTCAAAGACATGGCGCTCATGACCGATCACCTCACCATCACGCGCCCCGAAATCAACGCGCGCATCAAGGCCGACGGCGCAATGGATTGGGTGAAATTTCTCGACGCGTTTCCGAAGTCGAACGAGCCGCCGAGCGACAAAGTGCCGCGCGTAGTGTTGCGTAATGTCAGCATCGAAAACGCAGCGTTTCGTCTCAACGACGAGCGCGCGGGCGCGGCCGAGCAACGCCTCGCGCTAGAGCCGATTTCGTTCAAGATCGACAAGCTTTCCACGTTGCCGCGCGACCGGGGCGACTACTCGCTGCAGGCCACGTTGAACGACAAAACGCGCGTGCAATGGAAAGGTCGTGTCGGTTTGAATCCGGTGGAGAGTTCTGGCGACGTGGTGCTCACCGATTTGCCGCTCGCGCGCGTGCAGGCGATGGCGAACCTGAAATTGCCCGTCGGACTTGACGGCACCGCCGCCATTCGCGCGAATTACAGCGTCGCAGCAGGCACCGATTTCACGGCGGCAGGCGTCGGCGATGGCACCATTGAAATTGCCGATTTGCGGGTGCAACCAAGCAACAATGCAAGCGGCGACAAGGCCGACAGCGCGACGGTGAAAACGATCAAACTCTCGCCGATCAGCGCCTCGTGGGCGAAGACAAAAACCAACGGCAAAGAGTCGCAAGTGTTCGCGTTTTTGCCAGTGAACGCATTGATGCAAGGCATCAACGTGAAGGCCGCTGCGCAACCCGAAGCGCTCATCAACATTGCACAAATCGCGACCGCAAAACCGTTCACGCTCGACCTCGCTACGCAGCGAATCGACGTGCCCAACATCACCATCACCGGTATGCAGGCCAACGCGCTTCGCGACCGCAATGGCGCGATGGTATTGCCGTTTGCTTCCATGCAAACCGCGAGTGCAGCACCAGTCGCCGCGCCGACTCGGCCCGCCGCCGCACCGCCTGCTGCCGCGCCGTCCGCCGCCGCGGCTTCTGCGGCCCCAGCGCTCGGCTGGCAAATCGCGGTCGGCGAAGTCACGACCGACAAAGCCGCGATCACGTTCAACGATCAAAGTTTCGCCACGCCACAAACCACCACCGCAAAACTGGATCTGACGCTCGGCGCACGCATCGCCACGGGCGACAACCTCAGTGTGATCGTCAGCGGCAAGCGCGCCGCGTTGTCTGATATTGCGATGCGCGACAGCGCCGCTACCGCACCCGCAAGCGCGTGGTTCAGCGCAAAAGAATTCCGCGTTTCGCCTTTCGAAATCAACGCGCTTGGCACGAAGATCGAGTTGCCAAAAATGGACGTAGCAGCACCGCTCGTCACACTCGCGCTCGATAAAACGGGCGTTGATGTGGCGAAAAAATTTGCACCGGCTGGCGAGCGGACGCCCGTTGCAAATGCGGCGAAAACCGTCCCCACTGCCACGCCCGTGAACGTAAGCATTGCAGGCATCAACCTAACCAACGGCCGCGTCAATTTCACCGACAACACGCTGCCCACCGCGCTCATTCATGTCGTTGACGCCATCGGAATCAACGTCGAGCGCATTGACGTCAACGGCGCGCGCCCCATCAATGCAACGTTCAAAGGCAGCGTCGGCAGCGGTGGCGCTGCCCAAGCGAAAGTAAAGTTTGACCAGCGCGCCAACAATGTGGACACGGAGTTTTCGCTAGAGCGTGTCGTTCTCGCAGCATTCTCGCCGTACCTGAATCGCAACACGCGCCTAAAGCTCACCAAAGGCGAAGCCGCGCTCGACGGACGCGTGCAGGCCGCGTTTGGGGCCAAGGACGCCAAGACCGACGCGTTCCGCTTCGACGGGAAAATGGCGGTTCGGGAATTCGAATTGATCGATGAGACGACCAATGAGCCGTTCGCGCAGTGGGCCGAATTGTCGAGCCAAAGTATTCGCATCACCTCGGGCGCTACGGGCGCGCCCGGTGCTTCGGGCAATGCGGGGCTCAACGTGACGCTCGCCGACTTGTTGCTCGACCAGCCGCGCGGCAAATTCATCATCGCCGAAGACGGCACACTCAATCTTGCGCAAATCGGCAAAGCGTCGTCCGTTGCCGTGCCAACGCAAACGCCCGCAGCCGTAACTGCGCCCGCGCCCGCGCCCGCACTCGGGCAACCCGCACCCATGCCGACCGACAGCGACGCTGCACCCGTGGTCAAAGTTCGGCGCGTTCAAGTTACGGGCGGTGACGTGGAATTCGCCGACCTGTCGCTGCGCCCGCAGTTTGGCACGCGCATCTCGGACCTTTCCGGCTTGATTGTCGGCTTGTCGACCGAGTTGTCGTCGCGTGCGGAAGTGTCGCTCGAAGGCAAAGTCGATCAGTTCGGGTTGGCGCGAATTTCCGGCGCCATCGCGCCGATGGGGGCGACCGAATTCACAGACATTAAGGCCATCTTCCGAAACCTTGAGATGAAGAATCTCACGCCGTATTCCGGAAAATTTGCCGGCCGAAAAATCGAGTCCGGCAAACTCTCGCTCGATCTCGAATACAAAATTCAGCAACGAAAACTCAAAGGCGAAAACCAGATCGTCATCGACAATTTGGTGCTCGGCGAACGCGTCGACAGCAAAGAGGCGTCGAACCTGCCGCTCGATCTTGCCATCGCGTTGCTGCGCGACAGTAATGGCGTGATCGAGTTGGGCCTGCCGGTGCAAGGCTCGCTCGACGATCCGCAATTTAGCTACGGCAGTTTGATCTGGAAAGCGATTGGCAATGTGCTGACCAAGATCGCCACCGCTCCGTTTCGCGCGCTCGGCGCTTTGCTTGGCGGCAGTGGCGAAGAATTTGAGGCGGTGAATTTCGAGCCCGGCGAAGCACGCCTGTTGCCGCCCGAACGCGAGAAGCTCGGCAAACTCATCAAAGCGCTAGAAAAGCGGCCGCAACTCAAGCTCACCGTCGAAGGTCGTTTCGATAAGGCGCGCGACCGCGAAGCGTTGGCGGACAACATCTTGAAGCTCGAAGTAAGCAAACGCGCGGGCATGAAGCCGCCGGGCGCGAACGAACCGCTCATCATCTCGTTTACCGACACCAAGGTGCAGGCCGCGTTAGATGAGCTCGCTGCCTCGGCGGGCGACGAAGCGGTGAAATTGCGCGCGCAATATCTGCCGCCCGCCGGAAACGCCGTGACAGGCATGCTGCAAAACGCGCGCGAACGCTTGTCGCCGACGGCACGCGCCGAGCGCGCGGCAGCACGCGCGAAGTATTACCCCGAACTCTTCAAGCTGCTGCAAGTCAAACAAGCCGTACCCGACATCGCGTACGCAACGCTTGCCGGGTTTCGCGCGGAAGTCATCAAAAGCACACTCACCGCTGTCAACACGATTAGCGCAGACCGCGTTAGCGTCGCTGCACCGCAACCTGCGAAGGCCAGCAAGCCCGATCAGGTCGCTACAACTTTGGCGTTGTCAGTGAAGTAGCGAGCTCGGTGCGGATACAACTGTTCGTGAATTGTTCGTTCTTTAGGAGTTATCGCCATGTCCGCACCATCCAGCAACCCGATTCCCTTGGTCATCCCCGCGAAAGATCAGCCGCTGAAATCGCAGGCGAAATGGAAGCGGGCTGTGATCGCCTTCTTGGCGTTTCTCTACATCATTTCGCCACTCGATCTCGTGCCGGATGTGATTCCGTTCTTCGGCTGGCTCGACGACTTAGGTGTCCTCGCTTGGGCCGCACGGCAGGTGTTTTTCAAGAAAAACGTTTGATCGAGCTGTTCTCCGCGCAACCCGGGCTACAAGGTTCGGGTTGTAATTTTTTACGCAGATTCCGCGGATTCCGCAGATGTAACAGTTGATTAACGCAGATTTACATGAGAAATCACGCCTAGAGTCCGATGATAATCAACCCGACTCGTTTCATGAACCCGTATTCGAAGCCTGTCGCGACACTTACCGCGACGTGATCGACGTCAGTCGCGTCGCTGAGATCGTGATCTTCGACGCCAAACTGCCTCGATGTGGTCACACTGGCGCTAGACGACCTACTCACACCCAGCGGCAGAATTCCGCGCAGAATCGCCTCAAAAATCAACGCCGGCCTGCGTTACGGCACCACCTACGAAGTGCTCGCCTTTGGCTTGAAGCGCTATTGGGCCGATTTTCTTGTGAATATGGAGCGACTCCGTAATCCGGTGAATGCGGCGTATATGGAGCTGTGCTAGCGGCAACGGCGCGAGAAGTGTATAAATTAACAGTACACCTTTCGCGGTACCGTAGATGATTTCAGAGCGTCCAACCACACCCATAGCCCCAAGCCGAAGATCGACGGTAAAGCGCGTTGATGAGTTGTTGACGATTGACCTGTTCTGTGGCGCAGGCGGTATTGCCGAGGGCTTTCGCGGAGAAGGCTATCGCTGCCTGTACGGCAATGACGTCATGACTGAGGCGATACAGACGTTCGCGTTAAATCATTCCGGCGCGATCGCAGATTGCCGTCCAATTGAAGACGTTAACGCTGCAGAAATTCGCGAGCGCCTGCAGCTTGCGCCCGGAGAACTCGACGTGTTGGTCGGTGGGCCACCCTGCCAAGGGTTTTCAATTAACGCGCCCGAGCGTTTTTTGTCCGATCCGAGAAACAAGCTGTTTCAACATTACGCCCGTTTCGTCCGCGAGTTTCAGCCGAAGACATTTTTGTTTGAAAACGTTCCCGGCATCCTCTCGATGGATGACGGCAAAGTGTTCCAGCAAATTCTCAAAGTGTTTTCAGATCTCGGCTACTGTGTTTCGGTCAAGATACTTTTCGCGGCGCACTACGGGGCACCGCAGGAACGCTGGCGTCTTATTTTGCTCGGTTCGAAAAGCGGTGAAATTGCACACCCTTTACCCACACATTTCGCGAAGGGTCGCGCCAATTTCAGAGGTGGCGCAACACTTACGTTTCAGCTTGACGATTCGCAGCGCGCAGCCCTTAGACCTGCGGTCACCGTGGGCGATGCAATCAGTGATCTACCGCCACTCTCAATGGGAGAAGGCGCGGAGGAAATTAGCTACGCCAGTGTAGCCACTAGCCCTTACGCGCTGCGTATGCGCAACGCCAAAGGTGTCACGTTCAATCACTACGCAGCGAAGCTTGCGCTAAAAAATATCGAACGAATGAAGCATGTGCCGCCGGGCGGTTCGTGGCGTGATATTCCGCACGATTTGCTGCCTGCTGGTATGCAAAAGGCGCGCAAATCCGATCACACGAAGCGCTACGGCAGGCTTCACCCAAACAAACTCTCAGGCACCGTACTTACCAAATGCGATCCGCACTGGGGCACCGTTTTTCTTCCCACGCAAGATCGAGCGCTGACAGTACGCGAGGCTGCGCGCTTTCAATCGTTTCCCGATCATTACCGATTCTTGGGCTCGCGCGTTTCACAATATGAGCAGGTCGGTAACGCGGTGCCCGTGGTCATGGCGGCAGCCATCGCGAGATCAATCCGCGAGCACTTGTCAGGCTCGATGAATGCCACAGAATTAGTCGCGTTGGCCGCTTGTGGCTAGCAAAATTGTCGAGCTGTTCGGCTACGCCCCTACTGACGTTTCGGTGCAGGCGAAAGAGGCAAGAGCACAGTGTCTCTGCCCGTTTGTGAGCGATGGCTTAGCGCCGTGTACCAAAGAGATTGGTGACCGCAGCAATCGCATCAAATCTGGTGTTTGCTCGATACGCGACAAAGATGGGCACCCTGTTTTGGTGTGCCCCATCCGTATGTATGCAAATCAGTACCGATTACTGAAAGACGTCGCGACACTTGCCTTTAAAACGCCGGACATCGAGCTGATCAACGGAAGTAAAACCGTTGAACATCAACCGCAACCAGACAAGACTTTGGTGGCTGTTTTTGGTAAAGGCTGGGGCGGTGAATTGCGGCTACCAGGTCGACCTCTGGCGGACGATGCAAGCGGCAGACGCATTGGCAGCGTGTTCGTTGACTGGATATTGGCGAGGCTTGATTCATGCAAAAAACTGGTCGAATTTGCCGCGTTGGAAGTTCAGACGATGGACACGATAGGTAGTTATCGAGAAGAGCGCACTGCGCACTTGAATGGCAAACCGTTTGCGGGAAAAAGTGCGAGCCCGAACTGGGCCAACGTCAACAAGCGCATCTTGCCGCAATTGATCTACAAAGGACATTTGCTAGAGCGCGAGGCTCTCTGCAACTCTGGTTTGTTTTTTGCCTGTCCTGAACCGGTCTATAAGCACATCTTGTCGGTGCTGGGTAACGACCTCGCGGCCTATCCGATCAAGAACAGCTCGCTTACTTTTTGCACTTACGACTTGGGGCTAGTGACTGATGGACAGCCACGAGAATTGCTGTCGTCTACTACAAAAACCACGACTGTCCAGCAAGTACAAATTGCGTTCAGCTCGCCAAAGGGTCTACCTGAAGCAGGCGCGTACGAGAAGGCGATTCGCGAGGCGTTGTCCCAATAGCATTTACAAGCTACGCGGTGTCCTTTTAGTCGGCCGATAGAACCCGACCATTCAAGCTAACTCGCAACTCGCCTCGACATCACCGCACGTCCTAAAGAATATTCTGCGTAATCCGTGTCAAAAAAAGCAGATTGCAAACTACGCCGAAAGCGCCAACCGTCCGCGCCGCAAATCGGCCAAATAACGCAGCCCCGCAATCGCGCGCACCCCGTACCAGCTCACCATTTCGCCGTCGATGAGTCCGATGGGCTTTGCGTGCTCGGTGAGGTTCATTTCATCTCGCAACGCGCGAACGTGTTCATCGCCAAACGAATACGGCTCTGACGACAGAAAGATTCGCTCGGCGTTCTGCCACACGCCATCGGTCAACGGTACTTCCGGGTAGCGCTTTTCGGCTTGCAACGGCAATGTTTTCCAGCCAACAACCGCCAGCATCGCGCTCACATAGGTGTCGCGCGACACGGTCATCCACGGGTCTTTCCAGATGGCGTAGAGCGCGGTTTGCGTCGGCATGGTTGCGCCCACTTCTCGCGCAATGCTCAATGCGTCGGCCAGCTGGCGCGTCAGTTTGAGCGCAGCCTCATCGACCGAAAAAATGTGTCCGAGCAGGCGAAACAACGTCGCGTTGTCTTCCGGCAGATTCGGGTGCGTGACCACGACGTGAGGGATGACGCGACGCAAATGATCGACCGTTTCTTTGCGGTTTTCGTCGATGTTGACGATCACGTGCGTCGGCTCGGTGTCGATAAGCCGCGCGATATTCACGTCTTTCGTCCCGCCCACTTTCGGCACCTCACGTACCGCCGGGTCGGGATGAATGCAAAAGCCGGTGCGCGCCACGACCTGTTCACCCAACCCGAGGGCAAATAGCGTCTCGGTGATCGAGGGCACGAGGCACGCGATGCGCAGATTGGTGGGGTGGGCAAACGGTGCGAAGCGTTGGCCAATGGCGTCGGGAAGCAAACTCATGGCTCGCACTTGGGGGCGTTGCGCAAAAGAAAAAGGCCGCCGGTTAGTGCCGGGCGGCCTTTTCGCGGAACGCGCAGAACTACTTTTTGCTGCGTTCGCTGCGTGCTTTGGCGACTAGGAAATCGAGCGCTGATGCGGCGTCTTTGAACTCAATCGAACCGGGACCGAAGACCGGGCGGAATTTCCCGTCGACAAACACCATCGGCGTGCTCTCAACTTGATAGTTTTTCGCGAGTGTCGCGGCACGGTTCATCTTGCTGTTGACCGCGAACGAGCCCCACATTTCTTTGACTTTGGCGAGGTCTAGCCCGTTGCTGGTCGCCCATTCAAAAAACACTTTCTCTTCGTGCAGGCGGACGTTAGCGTCGTGAATTGACTTGAACACTTTGATCGACAGATCGTCGCGACCCATCGCTTCGAGCGTGTACATGATCTTGCCGAGGTTCACCCACGCAGGCTGGAAGACTACGGGGACGCGTTTGAAGCTTACGTCGGCCGGCGCCTTTTTCGCCCAAGGCCCGATGAACTCTTCAAAGTGGTAGCAATGAATACAGCCGTAGCTAAAAAACTCGACCACTTCGATTTTGCTGCCCGACTCAACGGCTTGCGCATTTTTCAAACGCAGGAATTGTTTGCCCTCGGTCAGTTGTTGCTGCGCGCTTGCAGAAAACGACGCGGCCATAAAGCCCAGCGCCAGCCATTTGAGAGCGGTTGCCCAACGAATCATTCGAGTGTCTCCGTTACTGTGATGTTTTGATTGCGGTTGTTACGACTAACGTAACAGGGGATTGGTTCGCTGACACTGCTCGGCCGCTGTTGGCGACCGACAAGCGGCGTGAATTTAGGGCTTGATGACCGAAACCTCGATGCCCTGACGCGCTAGGTCACCGCGCACTTTTGCGGCTTCGTCGGGGTCACGATAAGGGCCGACGCGAACGCGGTGAATGGTGCCTTTGTCTGGAATGTCGGTGCTTTCAATGCGCGCCTCGTAGCCTAATACTGCGAAGCGGGCGCGCTGATTATCCGCATCTTGTTTATTGGCGTAAGCGCCCACTTGCAGCCAAAGCCTTCCGCGTGGCTCGGCACTAGGTGAAGGCTCAGGCTGCGTCTCGTTGCCAGGTTTGGCCTTCGGCTCGGGTTTTGTGGCGGCGACGGTGCTTGGCGTTGCGTCTGGCACCGGCTTGGTCGAGAGGCCAGGTTGCACGATGCGAGCCGTGTCGGGCTTGTCGGCGTCTTTGTCGGACGCAGGATCGGCGGCTTTGGCGACAGTCTTCGGTTCGACTTTGGGCTTGACGGCTTCCAGTTTTGGCGGGGGCGTGGACTCGGCGCGGAACGGCGTCGCGTTGTAAATCCAGATGGCGAGTACGCCGGCGACGACGAGCCCGGCAACGAAACCGATCAAACCGCCGAAGAAGAACGGGCCAGATTTAAGCTGAGAAGTATCCACGCTCACATTCTCTCAGGCGCAGACACGCTGAGCAATTGAAGCCCGTTTTTTAGCACTTGTGCGGTCGCAGCGGCCAGCGCCGTGCGCGCGGCACGCAACGCCGGGTCGTCCACGCGGATGCGCTCCACGGCGTAGTACGCGTGAAACGCGGCGGCGACTTCGCGCAAGTAGTACGGCAGCAAATGCGGCGCAAGGTCGCGTGCAGTCGTAGCGAGCAAGGCCGGATAGTCGGCGAGCTTAGTTGCCAATGCTTCGGCTTTTTCGTGCGTAAGCAAGGCCAGATCGGCTGCGGCCAGCGCTTCATCGCTAACGGCGGCTTCGCGCAATACCGAGCAAATCCGTGCATGCGCGTATTGCACATAAAACACCGGGTTTTCCTCGCTTTGCGAGAGTGCGAGGTCGATATCGAACGTAAATTCGCTGTCTGCCTTGCGCGACACGAGGAAGAAACGCACCGCGTCTTTGCCCACCCATTCGATGAGTTCGCCGAGCGTGACGTAACTGCCCGCGCGCTTGGAAATTTTCACTTCCTCGCCGCCTTTCATCACGCGCACCATGCTGTGCAGCAGGTAATCGGGGTAGCCCGTGGGAATGCCGATGTTGAGCGCTTGCAAGCCCGCGCGCACGCGAGCGATGGTGCCGTGGTGATCCGTGCCTTGGATGTTCACGACTTGCGTGAAACCGCGCTCCCACTTGGTGACGTGGTATGCCACGTCGGGCACGAAGTACGTGTAGCCGCCAGCCGCTTTGCGCATCACGCGGTCTTTATCGTCGCCGTAGTCGGTGGTTTTGAGCCACAGGGCGCCTTCGGATTCGTAGGTGTGGCCGCTGGCTTGCAGCGCGGTCACTGTCTTGTCGACGCGGCCGTCGGTGTAGAGCGAGCTCTCCAAGTAGTAGCAATCGAATTTCTTGACGCCGAAGGCGGTCAGGTCCTTGTCCTGCTCGTTCCGGAGCGCATTCACGGCAAACGCACGCACCGCGTCGGCGTCTTTCGCGTCGCCGCCTGCCGCAACAAATTGCTTGCCGATTTCGACGATGTAATCGCCGCGATAGCCGTCTTCCGGCCAACCGTCATTGCCCGGCTCAACGCCGCTCGCGCGCAGTTGCACCGAGCGCGTGAGGTTGTCGATTTGGTTGCCGGCGTCGTTGTAATAGAACTCGCGGTGCACCGTGCAGCCTTGCGTTTCGAGCAGGTTGCACAGCGTGTCGCCGAGCGCCGCCTGCCGCGCGTGGCCTGTGTGCAGCGGACCGGTCGGATTCGCTGAGACGAATTCGACGAGCACTTTTTCGCCACCGCGCGCGCTGCCGAGGCCGAATTTTTCGCGTTGTTTTAACGCGTCCGCAACAACCGAGAACTTCGCGGCGGGGTTCAGGCGAATGTTGATGAACCCAGGGCCAGCAATCGTGACTTCGGTCACCAGCGGATGCGGCGCGGCGTCGAGCGCGGCCTTCAACATCGTGGCGACTTCGCGCGGATTTTTGCCAAGTGGCTTTGCCAGTTGCAGCGCGATGTTGGTCGCGAAATCGCCGTGGTCAGCTTGCTTCGGGCGCTCAAGCGCGGGCACGGCAGCGTCGCCTAAACCGGCGGATTTCAGGCCGGCGGCGAGCCAGGCGAGGAGTTGTTCTTTTTGCACTTAGTTGTCTTCAGTAAACGGATTAAGTAGAGGAACGCCGATCTGCGCGAAATCGCGGACGTTACGTGTGACGAGCGTGAGCTGGTGAGCTTGTGCGACTGCGGCGATTTGTTTGTCGACGATGCTCCCGCGATCCGGCACCATCATTCGCCCCCATAATTGCGCGCAGACCTCGTCAAACGGAAGAATGCGACCCGCGTATTCGCGCAAGACGATCGTCAACCAGCGTTCAATGACTTCGGCTTGTTCCAAGTCGCCGCGATAACGCAAGCGTTCGACACCATAACGAATTTCGCCGAAGGTGGGCGCGGAGATGAAAGCACGCACTCCGCTGGCGAATAACTCTTTTGAGAAACGTTGTACGCCCCGGTTCGCGCGGGTGCCTTTTCGCGTTTCGCTGATGATATTGGTGTCGAGCAGGTACACAGGTTGAGCCCGCAAGTCGCCTAGGATTCGAGCGGGTCGGGCCGCATGGTCTGCTCGTAGTCGCGCGCGAAGTCTTCGTCACGACCCACATTCGGCATGCTCAATATCAGCTCCTCAAAGGTGAGCTTGCGCGGGCGCCCCAGCGCTTCGCGCAGCAACCGTCGGTGCTGCTCTTCAGCGCTGATATTCGCGGCGGCGGCGCGCTGTTTGAGCGCCTCGACGATTTCGGGTTCGATGTTGCGGACGACAAGCTGGCTCATAGCGAACCTCCTGCGAGTGGATTGCTATCAATGATAGCGTTTCGCTAAGTCTCTACCCGCTGGCGCGCTGCGCGCAGAAACGTCTGCATTTCCTCATCCGGTCGCTGAGGCTCTTTCCAATACGCTGAGCAATCGCTCTTTCTAGCGAGGAGCTTCATGTTGATGAGTTCGCGGCGGAGTGTGACAGGGTCGCCGAACGTGGCCCATGCGTTTAGGTGCGTGTTGACTTCGCGTTCGGTGTAGACGCGGCTGGCGTCAAATCGCATCCACAGCGCCCACATCGCGAAGCGCTGCACAGCGAATTTGCTAGGCCAGCGCACGAGACGGCCGGCCTCGTCAAATTGCATCAGCGCTTTGGTGGCGTGGGCGCTGAGCGCGACAGGAACTTCCGCTTGTGGCTTCGGGCGTTTAGTTGGCTCGGGCGTTATCGAAGGCGCAGCCACGGCTGCCGCACGAAACGCCTGATAGTTGCGATGCCCCGCGCCGCGCGCGAGCCAATTGAGCATTTGCAAATGCGACGGCGCAGCGTTTGTCGCTGCGAATTGCTCGCAGAGGGATTTGGCTAGCGCCGAAATACTCGGCGCGGTGAACGCAAGCGCGGGCGCGCGTGAGGTCGCGGGGGAACGGGGCGTAGTTGTAGCGGACACGAAAGACCTGCCTTTCAAAGCCGAACCGAAATGAGGGCGTTTCTAGAAATGCCCATGAGTCGTTGGCAGCTCCCGTTCCAACACGGTTCAGCGTTGAGGGATCAACGTGTGAAGTGTGGAGTTTTTTTCGTGGCGGCAGGTTTAGCGTGGCGACTCACGGGAGGTGAGGCGCTGGGAGCGTCTGGGTGAACTGCTAACCCACCGAGAATGATATAGCGATGCGGACGCTAAGAATCTATCCGCAACAGCTTTTGGGCTCCAGCGACCGGCGGGCAGTCGTTTACGGCACAAAAACACGTATATTGACTAATTCAATAAATGGGCTCAAATAACCAGCTGACTGTCGTTACGGCCATAAAGCTGTATCGCATGCGGTTCGCGCCCGACGTGCGGTTTGCCATCGCCTGCACCGCACGTTGGCGGTGGCCTCTCGGCTTTATGTCTGGTGAGAGTCGAATTCGCGGCTTGTCGCCACAGGAAGCGATGCGTCAGACGGAGACGCCCAGTGGAATGCCCAACGTTGCGCAGAAGTTTGTGACGTTCTTCGCGACTTGTCGCGAAGCGAAAATGTCTTCCGCCATCGTTACGTTCGTCGCGAACGCGGCACCGGGTTCGAGGATTGGGATGTTGTTGCCTTCGCCCTCACCTTTGAAATAAGGCAAGCCCCCAAGCCCGCCGTGCGTCGCTTTCAAGTAAAGCGGCGTGTAGCGCGTCTTCGCGTTGTTGATCGGGCCGCCTCGATACTTTTCCATCGTGTCCGAGCGCGAATTCGTTTCGTCGGAACGAATGTAGTGAACGCAATTAGCGACATTCGTGGGAATCTGCAAATTCCCGGTGATGATGCTTTCGGGGTTAGAAAAAGTCGGAATCCCACCACGATTGATCACGCCCTGAAGACTTGTATTCGTCTCGTTGACGGTATCAAAAAGAATCATCGCATAGATTTGTATGCCAAGTTTTTTGCAGGCTGGGTCAGAGATCAAGCGTGTGGCGACTTCGATGATGCCCGCTGCGCCTCGGCTGTATCCGGTCAGAATGTAGCCACGACGCTCAGGGTCATGCATCTCGCTTTTCGAGCGAATGTACGCGGCCGCGTCTTGGTTGAAACGGCTCGTGATGACTTGCTTGGCTTCGCCCATCGCCCACCCCAATCCGCTTCCGGTGGCGGCGGGGCCGCGCAGATAGCGCGACGGTAGTCCGCCATTGCAAAGCTGGCGTACAAAACTATGAGCGAACTTGCTGTCGTAGTCGCGCTGATTCTCTTCAAGGCTTTTGGCAATGCCCGCGAAGTGATTGACCGTGCCGTCGATACCGCACACAAAAAAACGATTGAATCTCCGAATTATTGGGCTTGCCATATTTCTATTCCTCGCGTCTCGTCGATGGCCTGAAGGATCGTCGCAGCTCAACGTGTGATGAATATTGGAACGGTCGTTGTGCGCTAGGTTGATGTTATCGAGCGCAATCAAGCATCGCAAATTTTTGAGGTAACGCCGGGTTACAGTTGTCGGACGAAAATATTCACGGCGCGATGTTCAAGTCGGCAACCGTTAGACCGGCGTCCACGCCCCATTTGCAGTGTGCGACGCGATGCAAGCCTCAACAAACGCCATGCTGTGTGCAGCATCGTCAATCGTCGGGTAATTCGCGGCGCACGCTTTGCCACTGCGCTGTGCAATGATCGCCTCGGCAGCCTCGCGATAAATGTTTGCGAACGCTTCGAGCAATCCTTCGGGATGTCCACGCGGTGAGCGGCTCAAGCGCGCGATGCTCGCGGGCAACCCTACGTCGCCGCGCCCAATGGTGCGCGCGTTCTCGCCCTCGATATTGAGCTGCAAATAGCCCGAATTGCGCTGCGACCAATCGATCAGTCCGCGCTCGCCATACACGCGAATGCGCACATCATTTTCGCCGCCCGCCGCGGCTTGGGTCACGGTGTACTGCCCGCGCGCACCACCTTCGAAACGAAGGTTTGCCAGCATCGTATCCACCACGGTTCGACCTGGCATCAGCGCGCCGACATCGGCGCTCACGGCCGCAACGCGTTGCCCGATCACGTTGCAAGCCAAGTGCTGCGCGTGGCAGCCAATCGCAGAAAAAACGAGCGCCAATCCGCTGCGTGATGCATCGAATTTCCATTGCTGGCTCGTCGTCATCACGCCTTGTTCAATCGGCTTGGCCTGTCCGTTTTGGATGTATTCCACCTGCACCAACCGCACCGCGCCAATCGCGCCGTCGGCCACGAGTTGCTTGGCGTAGCGCGTCATCGGATACGCCGAATAGCCGTGCGTCACGCAGAACACACGATCATTCGACTTTGCGCGTGCCGCCAAATCGCGCGCTTCGGCGGCCGTCGTGCTCACCGGTTTGTCGCCGATCACATGCAAGCCCGCGTCAAGCGCCGCCGCCGCGTACGGGTAGTGCGTGTCGTTGGGCGACATGATGGCCACCGCATCGATGCCGTCATCTCGCGCTCGTTCGCCCGCGATCAGCGCCGCTATATCCGCGTAGCCGCGCGAGGGATCGAGTCGCATCGCTGCCGCAGCGTCACGCGAACGATCCGCGTGAGAAGAAAACACACCTGCTACGACCTTCCACGCACCGTCAAGCTCCGCAGCACGTCGATGCATGCCGCCAATCCATGATGCGGGGCCGCCGCCCAACATGGCAATGCGAAGCGGACGGTGCGGTGTGTTGGGGGCGGTCATGCGAAGCCTTCTGAGTCAACATGCGTTCGCCGACGAGACGGTGAACTTAGGAATCAGAGACTAGCACCGGCCGCGCGCCCATCAGTGCGCGCGGTTCACGATTGGGCGCCGCAACAGCGGCGCAGAATCTACGCAGCCTGCTCCAACGAAAGCCCCGCATGCTCGCGCAGCGGATGAAACTCAATCTTCGGATGCCGCTCTTGCGTGAGACGAAGATCGTATGCAGACGTCAGCAAATACGCGAGCGTGTTGGCTGCGTCGTACGCGAGCTTCGAGGCGTTGTAGTCCATGAATTTCTTCATCTCGGCCGCGTCGTCGCAGGTTACCCAACGCGCGCCGACGAACTGGCTGCCTGAAAGCTTGATGTCCGCTTTGTATTCGGTTTGCAGGCGATGCTGCACTACCTCAAATTGCAGTTGTCCGACCGCGCCCAAAAGCATCAACGAACCGAGCTGCGGCTTGAACACTTGAATCGCGCCTTCTTCGCCAAGCTGCGCGAGGCCCTGCTGCAATTGCTTGCTGCGCAGCGGATTTTTGAGTTCCACCGTTTGGAAAAGCTCCGGTGCGAAGAACGGCAAACCTGTGTATTGCAAGCTTGCGCCGTCGGTGATGGTGTCGCCCAGTTGCACGCCGCCGTGGATGGTGAAACCGATGATGTCGCCGGCGAACGCTTCGTCGACCGCCTCGCGTCGCTGCGAGAGAAATGTCACCACGCTCGTGGGGCGCATTTCTTTCGATGTGCGCTGAACTTTCAGCTTCATGCCTTGCGAATACTTGCCGGAGCACACGCGCACAAAAGCGATGCGGTCGCGGTGCATCGGATCCATGTTCGCTTGCACTTTGAACACTACGCCCGAGAAGCCCGCGGCGTCCGGCGCGATTTCGGTCTTGCTGCCGTCCGGATTAGTCGAGGCGCGCGGATGCGGCGCAGGCGCGAGATCAACGAGCGCGTCGAGCACCTCTTGCACACCAAAGTTATTCACGGCCGAACCGAAAAACACCGGCGTTTGCTGCGCGGCGAGAAACGCTTCGCGGTCGAACGCAGGAGCGACACCGGCCAGCAGTTCAATATTCGCCATCGCGTGATCGAAATCGGCACCGAAGCGAGCGCGCAGCGTGGTGGTGTCGGTGAGTGGAATTTCTTCCACGTCCGATTCGTCCACCGTGTCTTCACCGGCCTTGAACACGCGCATCGTTTGCGTGCGCAAATTGATGATGCCGCCGAACGCGCGGCCTTGACCCACTGGCCATGTCATCGGCACGCACGGCATGCCCAGCTCAGCTTCTACTTCATCAAGCAACTCAATCGGGTCGCGGCCTTCGCGGTCCATCTTGTTGACGAACGTGAGAATCGGCGTGTCGCGCTGGCGGCAGACTTCGATCAGCCGTTTAGTTTGCGCTTCCACGCCGTTTGCGGCGTCGATCACCATCAATGCGCTGTCGACGGCGGTCAACACGCGGTACGTGTCCTCAGAAAAGTCTCGGTGACCCGGCGTGTCGAGCAGGTTGACGACGTGCTCGCGGTAAAGCATTTGCATGACCGACGACGCGACCGAAATGCCGCGCTGCTTCTCGATTTCCATCCAATCGGAAGTGGCGTGGCGGCTTGCTTTGCGCGCTTTGACGCTGCCCGCGACGTGAATTGCGCCCGAAAACAGCAACAATTTCTCGGTCAGCGTGGTCTTACCCGCGTCGGGGTGCGAAATGATGGCAAAAGTGCGGCGGCGCGCGACTTCTGCGGTGTGCGGGGTGGCAGTCACGGCAGCGCTTCTGAAATGCGGAAACCCTTGATTTTAATGGAGTTTCGACTGGAAAACGGTGGAGAAGCCCGCTCCCACATTACGGACTCGGCGGCTAAGTCAAATTATTTCCGCACCGCAGCACTTGTAATTTTTTGTAATCGCCTGACATTTTGTCGTCGCTCGTTGCGTCTACCCCGTTACAGACTCATTGGCACACCGTGCCTAGTTTTCGCAAAGGAAATTTCTCATGAAAAAGATCGTTTCGGTGACTACGCTCGGCGCAGCGCTCATTTCCGTGTTTGCGGCTACGGCTGCGACGGCTGACGAAGCCAAACACTTCAACCGTGGCCACGTCGTCGCGCACCGCCCGGCGGTGGTGACGCACGCGCCGGTTCGCCACATTGCACCCCGCTACATAGCCCCACGCCACATCGCCCCGGCTCCCGTGCGTTACACGCATAACCATCGTGGTTACTGGCACAACGGTCGTTGGATCGCGCCTGTCATCATCGGCGGCGTTGCGCTGGCGGCGGCCGCGTCGTACTACGACACCACCTACGTCGCACCGACCACGTACTACGCACCTGCGCCAGTCGCGGTGAGCTACGCGGCTCCATACTACGACTCACCCTCATCGGTGAACTACGCCGCACCGGCACCGGACGCGTATGCATCGGCTGACACCAACGGCGACGGCGTGCTGTCGTACCAAGAAGCGACGGTGTACCCGCACTGGCAGCGCAACTTCGGCACCATCGATCGCAACCGTGACGGCTACCTGACGCGCGACGAAGTCGGCGGCTGGCGCACGCACTAATCCACGCGAAAGGGAGCCTTCAAATGAACGCACTTAAATCGCTGTCCGTGCTTGCTGCGGCCGCTTTGATGGCTGTCGCCACCACCGCCTCCGCTGCACCGAATCGTGGCGCAGGGAGCTTCGGCGGCGCTGACTCAAACAAAGACCGCGCGCTCAGCAAAGCCGAAGCGTGCACGGGCAAAACGCCGTCCGTTTGCAAACGCTTCGAGCGCATGGATGTCAACCGAGACGGCGTTGTCACCCGAGCTGAAATCAAAGCGTTTCGGAACGCCAAGCGCGTTGCGCGTGGAATGCCGGCACGGCCTTAATCGGTCGGACGCAAACAAAAAGGGAGCGCGATGCGCTCCCTTTTTTTATTCGATTCGACTTAATGCGCGGTTAGCGCCTCACACGTAATCGTCTGTTGCAACACATGCGAATCGTCAGGGCCGAGCTCGATCACCTCCGCGCCGCAGTTCGCCGCCTCAAGGCAGACGTAATGCAGCCAACCATCGCTTGGTAAATCGGCGAACGTTTTGATCCATTCTTCGCCAGGATTCCACACCACGAGCGTATTTGTGCCCGAAGTTTTCAGCGTAATTTTTCGTTGCGCGGACGGGTCGACCAACTCAAACGTGTTGCCTGCATCGGCGTAAATCCGGTCGCTACGACCCGGATCGCGCGCGTCGTGCAAATCCCAATTGCCGTTTTGTGTGTGCTCGTTGAAGTCATCAAACTTGTCGGCATAGGTCACGCCGTTGAGTCCGGTCACATGTACACGGCGCGCGTCGCCTACTCGGAAGTACGTATGCAGCGCCTGCGTGAAGCGCACGGTTTCGTCACCCAGATTCACCGTGGTAAGCGCTTGCTCTAGCGTGCGACCAATGCGCATGGTCAACATCAAACTCATCGGCACGCCGTCCACCGCAGGCGCAGCGAGCGCCAGCGCGATCTCGCCGTCCGCGTTTTGCTGCGCGTGCGTCACCTGCCATTGCAACGTGCGTACCAATCCGTGCTGCGGCGCGTCGGCCGGTTGGCCCTGTTTTGCGAAATACGGCCAACACACCGGGATGCCACCGCGCAACGGATCCGGCGGGCGCTTCGTCGTCGGCGACATCCACAACACATCATCAAACCCAGCCGGCACAAACGAAAGCACATGCCCGCCAAACAAACTCACGGCCGCCTTCGAGAACGGCGTCGTGATGAGCAATGCGGGCAAGCCCTGAAATTCGCCGAAGCGCAAACCGGGAATGGATGTGGGCATAGTGTTATGGCTTTCTGCGGCAAGCGACAGCTGGGCGGCGCTTGCGGGTTGGTTTTATTGATAGTCGACTAGTGAAGTTTTAGGCCGCTAACGACCGCCTGGCTGTCGTTAGCGCGAAAAAGGTATTACCGCTATTTCCAATCGTTGCCGTGATTCTCGGCCCTTCGGCAAGCTCAGGATAAACCAGCCTCCGGCTGGCCGGGAATCCAGAAAGTGTGCCGTCTCGTGAGCACAATGGGAACCGCAGAATTAGCCCCGTTCGCCCTGAGCGTAGCGAAGGGTCTGATTGAACTTCAAGCCCTTCGCCACGCTCAGTGCGAACGGGAAAAGGCACGCGGACGCAACCGAACTCAGCTAATCCCACCATCCACAATAAACGCCTGCCCCGCGCATCCGCGTGAATCGTCGCTCGCGAGAAAGAGCGCCATCGCCGCCACGTCGTTCGCGTTTAGGCGAAATTTCAGCGCTTGGTTGTCGAGGAATTCCTGTTCGAGTTGTGGCGTCACGACTTGCGCCATTTGCTTGGGCGTTTGGATCGCGCCGGGGACGATGCAGTTCACGCGAATGCCGCGCGGCCCGAGCTCTTGCGCGAGCGTCCGCGTGAGCCCGTGGATCGCCGCCTTGCTCGTCGTGTAGCTCACAAAGCCCGCCCGACGGCGCATCCAGCTCACGCTGCCCATCGTGATGATCGAACCGCCGCTTGCCATCACGCGCGCCGCCGCCTGCGCGCCGAACACTTGCGGTCGCAAATTGATCGACTGATTGTTGTCCCAGTACTCCGGCGTCAACTCATCAAACGCGTGCCGCACATCATTCGCCGCGTTGCCGATGTAAACGTTCAACTGCCCACCCAGCGCCTTCGCCGCCGTCGCAATCGTCGCCTGTATCGCCGCCACATCGCGAATATCGCAATGCCAATAGCGCAGCCGCTCCTTCACGTTCAGCCGCGCTTTAAGCTCGTTCGCCGCGGCGTCGTCAATATCCAGAAAGCCAACGTGCGCGCCTTGCTCGATAAACACCTCCACCAACGCCGCGCCAATGCCGGTGGCACCGCCCGTGATGAAAACGTTTTTGCCGCGAAGGGTGGGGTAGAGATTGGTGAGCTGGTTCATAAGAATTTCTCGGTAATTGTGCCAGTCGATTGCGGTGTCGTCAGCCGCTGATTTCGGTCATCCCGCGTACCGCGCCTCTGTCGCGCCTGGCGCGTGGTGGCTGGGGAGGCGGATGGCGAACAGACCGCCGGCGTAGGGGTGTTGCGCTAGCTGCTCGTCGCTCATGCGAACGCGGGCTGTGGTGATGTAGAGCGTTTGTAGGTCGTCGCCCGCGAAGGAGCAGCAGGTGATATTCGGGATTGGCAGGTCGATGACGGCCAGCAGTTCGCCTTTCGGCGAAATTTTTTCGACGCGAGCGCCTGCGAAGATCGCGAGGTAAATGTTCCCTTCGGCGTCGACGCAGGCGCCATCCGGACGCCCTTGCGGCGGGTCGAAAGTGCGCAGCACGCGGCGGTTGCTAGGCGTTGCAGTGTCGAGATCGTAGTCGAACGCCCAGAGTACGTGGTTCGGCGTGTCGGCGAGAGTGAAGGTTCGGTTGTCCGGCGAGAAGGTGATGCCGTTGGCGAGGGTGATCGGGTTGGCTTTGGTGCTGAAACGACCATCCGCTTCGAGACAATAAACGTGTGCGGCGGAACGGTCGCGCGGCTCCCACATCGTTCCGGCCCAGAAGCGGCCCGCGCCATCGCAGCGACCGTCGTTGAAGCGCACCAGCGCAGGGTCGTAGTCGGGGCTCGTCAGGCGCTGCACGGTGCCGCCGAAGGCATCAATCCGCGCGTAGCCCGAGCGCAGCCCGGCAATGAAGCCGCCGCGCTCAGCGAGCGCGAAGCAGCCGATTTCCTGGCCAACTTCCATCGTTTCGTTCTGGCCGGTCGACGGGTTGTAGCGATGCAGGCGCTGGCCCGGAATGTCCACCCAGTAAATGAGCCCTTCGCGCTCGTCCCAACGCACGCATTCGCCGAGGGTTGCGCGGGCGTCGAGGGCGAGTTCGGCCTTAAGCCGTTCAATTTTCTTCATAGTCATATAGATGATCTAGATGATATAGATGTTTGTGCTGATCTTATGCTATTCTCGCAATTCGCTTGTAAAGGAGCCGGATCGCGTGAACAAAGCCAAGAAACGCATCGAAGAACTACGCAGCCAGCGCTGGTTTGCGGGCGATACCCTGCGCAACTTCACGCATCGCGCGCGGCTCGCGCAAGTGGGCTGGAATCGCTCGGATTTCATGGGCCGACCCGTGATCGGCATCATCAACACGTGGAGTGATATTTCGACCTGTCACTCGCATCTGCGCGAGCGCGCGCAAAAGGTGCGCGAGGGCGTGCTGCGCGCTGGCGGCTGGCCGATCGAGTTGCCAGCGCTGAGCCTCGGCGAAGTGTGGGTGAAGCCGACGACGATGCTCTATCGCAATTTTTTGGCGATGGAAACCGAAGAGCTGATTCGGTCGCACCCGATTGATGGCGTGGTCCTCATGGGCGGTTGCGACAAGACGCCGCCCGCGCTCTTGATGGGCGCGTTTTCCGCGAATATTCCGTCTATTTTCATTCCTGCCGGTGCGTCCTCAAACGCGTCGTTCAAGGGCCAAAAGGTCGGCACCGGCACACACACGATGAAGTTCTGGAACGAACGCCGCGCCGGCAATATGCCCGACGACGATTGGCTAGAACTTGAGAGTTGCATGACACGCACGCCTGGCACCTGCAACACGGCAGGCACCGCGAGCACGATGGCGGCGGTCGCGGAGGCGTTGGGCATGACCCTGCCCGGTGCGCAGTCGATTCCAGCCATTGATTCGCTGCATCCGCGTATGTGCAGCGAGGTCGGCGAGCGCATTGTGGCGATGGTGTTCGAAGACTTGAAGCCGACCGACATTTGCACCGAGGCAAGCTTTCACAACGCTGTGAAAGCCGTTCTCGCGCTCGGTGGTTCGACCAATGCCTGCGTGCATCTGCCCGCGATGGCGGGTCGGCTCGGCATCAAGCTGCCGCTCGACGTGTGGGAGCGCTACAACCAGCAAATTCCGGTGCTCGCGAACATCATGCCCGCGGGCAATGCTCTGATGGAAGATTTCTTCTTTGCGGGCGGCATGCTGGGCATGTTGAAGCAAATCGAGGCGCATCTCGATACAAGCTGCATGACGGTAACTGGGCGCACGATTGGCGAGCATTTGCAGGGCGTGGAGGTATTCGACCCCGACATCATTCGTCCGTTGACGAACCCGGTGTCGAAGCAAGCCATCGCCGTAGTGACTGGAAATCTTGCGCCGCGCGGCGCCGTGATGAAACCGTCGGCCGCGTCGCCGCACTTACTGAAACATATCGGGCCCGCCGTCGTGTTTGAGACGTTTGCCGACATGCAGGCGCGCATTGATTTACCCGATTTGAACGTCACCAAAGACTCAGTGCTTGTGCTCAAAAACGCAGGACCCGTGGGCGCACCGGGGATGCCTGAGGCGGGAAATTTGCCAATTCCCAAGAAGCTCCTCGCCGAAGGTGTGCGCGACATGGTGCGCATTTCGGACGCGCGCATGAGTGGCACGCATTACGGCACGTGTGTTTTGCACGTATGCCCAGAAGCGGCTGTTGGCGGGCCGTTGGCGCTGGTGCGCGATGGTGACATGATTGAATTAGACGTGGACGCGCGGCGTATCACGCTTCTTGTTTCGCCGGAAGAATTAGATACGCGCAAGAGCGAATGGACGCTGGCCAAACCTGCAACACTTCGCTACAACCGAAGCTACGCGGCGTTGTATCAACAGCACGTCACGCAAGCCGATGAAGGCGCAGACTTCGACTTTTTACAAGGCAACGATCAGCTGCCGGAACCGACAATTTTTTAGCGTGTAGCAACGCAACACAAATTCGACTGGACAACTCAATGGCACTCCACAATTCATTCAAACACGCGCTTCTCAACCGTGAACGCCTAGTTGGCGCATGGTTCATGTCAGGTTCCAAAGTGATGGCCGAACTCGTCGCCAACGCAGGCTACGATTTCATGGTGATTGACATTGAGCATTCAACGGCGAGCACACATGATTTGCATGGTCTCTTGCAAGCGGTCGCAGAGAGCGGTACGCCAGCGGTCGTACGTATGGCGTCGCAGGACAAAACGCAAATCAAGTTCGCACTCGACATGGGTGCGCTCTCGATGTATTTCCCAATGGTCAACACCGTGGATGAGGCTGTAACGCTTGCCCGTGCTTGCCGCTATCCCCCATTCGGCGACCGTGGCTTCGCGCGAATGCACCGCGCCAGCCGCTACAACACTCAGCCCGACTACTTTGATCGCATCAACCAAGAAGTGTGCGTGATCGCGCAGCTTGAAACGCCACTGGCGATGACCAACGCCATGCAGATTGCGAATGTACCGGGGATTGATGGTTTGCTCGTCGGGCCGGGTGACTTGTCGGTTGCATTGGGGCACGGAGGTGACGTTACTCACCCGCAAGTGAAAGAAATGATGGAAGAGGTGGGGGGCTATTGCCGTCGCTCGGGCGTGCCGCTTGGCACCGTGATGCCGACGCCAGAACTTGTGGCCTGGGCCTATTCCGTTGGCTTCAATTTTGTGTCGCACGCAAGTGACTTGGGGCTGTTGATGGGGGCGTCGAAAACCGGCATCGCACGCATTCGAGAGCTCTCAGTGGATGCCTCGATGAGTGACCCACCCACCATATCGGCACCCACGGCAAGCACCACCTCGTTTAATCCCAACTCGGCGTACTAGCCTCGGACAGAAGGACGCGCGAGCGTATGGACTTCACGCAATTTGATCGACTGATTTCTTTATCGCCGAAAGATACCGGTGAGTGCGAGGCTATTGCCCGCTCTATCGACGGCAACGCTGTCAGTATTTCTATCGCAACGTTTGGCACGGGCATCTTTCGCTTGCGCATAAATCCAATCGCTAAACCCGACTACGGCTTGCTAGTAGCCAACGCGATTGCGCCAGCCGTGGGCAGCGTAAAGCGCTCAGAAAACAGCCTCACGCTCACCTCTGGCCGCGCCAGTCTCACGCTCGCATCTGACGCTACACATGCGTTGCATCTCACGCTCACGCATCGAGGCAAAACGGTGCTCACGAGCATCACCGACGAGCATTTTCGTGGCATGGCGAAACCACTTGAAGCCACGCGCGTTGCCGCGTTCGGACTCACTGATTCCGTTGCAGTCGCCGCGTTCGCATTGGGCTCGGACACGCCGGTGTATGGCCTTGGAGAAAAGGGCGGCGCGCTGAACAAACGCGGCCAACTCGTCGCCTCACGTGTGGAAGACGCGCTGGGTGTCAACACCGATTTGAGCTACAAAAACACGCCGTTCGCGTGGGGCACCACGACGAGCGGATGCTGGGGCGTTCTCACGCACACCACCGTGGATGTGATGCATGGCGTAGGTTATGCGCAGTGGTCGAATCGCAGCTACGTCATCGTTGCTAACGAACCGCAGCTCGATCTATTTTTGTTCGCAGCAGACACACCAACCGACGTGATCGCGGGTTACCACCATGTGACCGGCAAACCAGAAAACGTGCCGCTTTGGTCGCTTGGTGCGTGGGTCAGCCGTGCGTACTACAAAAACGAAGCGGACATCATGGCAACCGCACATGAATTCCGCGAACGCAAGTTTCCGGTCGACGTGATTACGTTTGATGGCCGAGCTTGGCAAGACACGCCAACGCGCTTTCACTTCAACTTCGATCCGTCGCGCTATCCCGATCCGAAACGTGTGAACGACGAACTCAAAGCGCTCGGATACAAAATTTGCTGCTGGGAATATCCGCTCGTTTCGGTGAACCATCCCGAATATCGCAAATACGAACAAAGCGGCTATTTCCTCAAGCGCGCCGACGGCAGCGAACTCGTGTTCGAGTGGGACACGGGCAAAAAGACGACGCCATTTGGCCCCACGCTCACGCCGCTTCCACCTTCCGGTCTGGTTGATTTCACCAACCCCGCCGCCTATGCGTGGTGGCGCGATGAACACAAACAGCTGTGGGCGGCAGGCGTCGATGTGATTAAAAGCGATTTCGGCGAACAGGTGCCCGCTGAAGCGCTCGCGCTTAATGGCGACACCGGCGCACGTGTTCACAACGTGAACTCGCATCTCTACAACCGCTGTGTGTACGAAGCCTCGCGCGATGCGTTTGGTGACCAAGCATGCGTGTGGGGCCGCGCGGGTTGGATTGGTTCGCAGCGCCACCCGTTGCAATGGGGCGGAGACCCGCAGAGCGACTGGGAAGGCCTTGCCGCAAGCCTTCGCGCAGGCATGAATCACGGACATTCCGGCACGCCGTTTCACGCCACCGACGTGGGCGGTTTTTACGGTGCGACGCAGCCCGAGCCCGCGTTGTATTTACGTTGGGTGCAGGCCGCGATCTTCGCGTCGCACTTTCGTATTCACGGCATCGGCGCGCGTGAGCCGTGGTGTTTTGGCAAAGACGTTGAGCGCATCGCGCGCGAATTTTTCGAAATTCGCTACAAGCTATTGCCGTACTTGCGCGGCGCATGTGATCTCGCGGTGAAAACGGGATTGCCTGTCATGCGCTCAATGGCGCTCATGCATCCCGATGATCGCGTGGCGCGCGGCTTTGAGCAGCAGTTCTATTGCGGCCCGCACATGATTGTGATGCCGGTGCTCAACCGCGAAGGCGATGTTGAGGGCTATTTGCCAGACGTGCCCGGTGGCTGGTATGAGCTGTGGAGCGGCATGCACGTCGACGGCGGCGAAGTTATCACGCTCAACTACGATTTGGAGCGCATCCCCGTGTTCGTCAAGGCGGGCGTTGCCCTGCCGATAGGCCCGGTCGTGCAATCAACCACCCCACTAGAAGGCGACACGCCAGTCGTTGCGGTGGCGGAATTTGGCGCACCGGGTAAACGCGGCTATGAGGTGTGCGCCCAAAGCACTTCACTCAAGGCTGATGGCGGCGCATGGCGGAGCTACGGTCAGCGTGTGATGAACGTGAAGCGATTCAAGTGAGGTATTTACGTGGCTAACGTTCAACTCAAACAAATCATCAAACGTTTTGGTGACGTTGAAGTCATTCACGGCATTGACCTCGATATTAAGTCGGGCGAATTCGTGGTGTTCGTTGGCCCGTCTGGTTGCGGCAAATCAACCTTGCTTCGCATGATTGCCGGGCTCGAAACGACGACTAGCGGCGACATCATGATTGGCGGCACGCGGGTGAACGATGCGCCGCCCCGTTCCCGCGATATCGCAATGGTGTTCCAGGATTACGCGCTGTATCCGCACAAAAGCGTTTACGAAAACATGGCGTTCGGCCTGCGTCTTAGAAAGACCGCCGAGGACGAAATCAAGCGCCGCGTAGGAGACGCCGCGGCGATCCTGCGCATCGAGCATTTACTGGAACGCAAACCACGCCAACTCTCTGGCGGTCAGCGTCAACGCGTGGCGATGGGGCGCGCCATTGTGCGTGATCCGAAGGCGTTTTTGTTCGACGAACCGCTGTCGAACCTAGACGCTCAACTGCGCAACGAAATGCGCACCGAGATTAAGAAGCTACACGCGCGCCTGGGAAAAACGATCATCTACGTTACCCACGATCAAGTCGAAGCAATGACGCTGGCTGACCGCATCGCCGTGCTCTCGGGCGGAAAAGTGATTCAGTACGCCTCGCCCGACGAAATCTACAACCGCCCTGCCGCGAAATTTGTCGCGGGCTTCACTGGGTCGCCCGCGATGAATTTTGCGACAGCCATTGTGTCCGCTGATGGTGCGTCGGCCCAATTAGGTGACGTAGCTATCGCGCTGCCGGATAGCCTGAGGAACGCCAACGCGGCACGTCGGGGCAAATCCGTCGACTTAGGAATTCGTCCCGAGGACATCTCGGTAGACCGCACCGCGACTACCGTCGGCACCGTGGTACCAGCCACCGTCGTGGTGACCGAGCCGCTAGGCGCGGAAACTTTGGTCACTTTGCGCATTGGCGGCGCAGAATTTGTGGCGCGCGCACGCCCCGATGTCAGCTTGCGTGCTGGCGACAGCGTTCAAGCTCAGCTTGCCTCTGACAAACTGCATCTCTTCGATGCTGAGTCCGGCAATTCGATTCGTTAGTTACCGTACCAAAACACCAAGGAGGTCCTTCATTATGAAACTGAGAAAAGCACTGCTAGCCGCAGCGTTGATGGTCGTATCAGCGACTGTCGCGGCACAGAATATCCGCGTATTTTCTGGCGGCGCAAGTCAGCGTCCGGATTTGATGCGCAAACTGTTCGACGAGTTTGAAAAGAAAAACCCAGGCACGAAGATCGAGATGGAAACGGGCGGCGCGACCTCTGAGGCGCAGCGCCAGTATCTGTCTACCGTGCTGAATGCGAAGGACAGCGCGATCGACCTCTACATGATCGATATCGTCAACCCGATGCAATATGCGCGCGCGGGTTGGTTGGAGCCGCTCGACGGCTATCTGGGGGCCGACGCCAAGACGCTGATGAAAAACTACTTGCCCGCTTACGCCAGCGCAGATGTGGTCGACGGAAAAATCGTGGCACTGCCCGCGTTTGCCGACGCACAATTTTTGTATTACCGCAAAGATTTGTTCGAAAAACACGGCGTGAAGGCACCCGGCACGTGGGACGAGTTAGCCGCAGGTATGCGCAAGATTCTCGACGGCGAAAAGAACCCCGCGATGAATGGCGTGGCCACCACGGGCGCAGCGATTGAAGGCACCGTGTGCACATTCCTCAAACCATACTGGAGCCAAGGCAAAGACTTCAACGACGCGTCTGGACGCATCACGCTCGACAAAGCTGCCGCACAAAAAGGCATGGAAATGTGGCTCTCGCTGGTGGATCGTGGCGTGATGCAGAAAAACATCGCTGAGGTGAAACCAGCTGATATGAACAACGCGTTCAAGGCTGGCAACTTGGTCGCAATGGTGAACTGGGGCTTCGCGTGGGACATCCTGCAATCGCAGGCCGACTCCACGGTGAAGGGCAAAGTCGGTGTGCTGCCGTTGCCCGCGATGACCGGCGGTAAATCAGCGACGTGTATCGGCGGTTGGCAATGGGCGGTGAGCGCGTTCTCGAAAAACAAGGCGGCTTCGGTCAAGCTCGCTCGTTTCTTGAGTTCGCCAGAGTCTTCTAAGTTTCTCGCCATCGAAGGCTCGCTATTGCCGGTGTTCCCACAAACGTATAGCGATGCCGATGTGTTGAAAAAGCTTCCGCATTACAAAGATGCGTTGCCTGTTGTTCAAGCCGCGCGTGGCCGGCCAATGTCTGATCGCTACGGCGAAGTCTCCGATGCCATTCGCACTACCGGGAATGCGATCCTTGCGCGCACCGTGAAGCCTGCGGATGGAGTTGCGGAAATTGAAAACAAACTGCGTCGCGTGATGCGCTAAGCCGCAGCCATCAATATCGTCATCCCGACTTTCGCCGGGATGACGATTGTTTTTGAAACGGGCACAACACTGCCCCACTGATTTTCGAAGCGTTTCTTGAGCAAACCTACCTTCATCGACAAGCTACGTGACCCCAGCGAAAAGGCGTTAGGTGCGATGTTGCTTGCGCCTGCGGCGCTGCTTTTGCTATTGATCGTGGTCTACCCGATTGGCAAACTGTTCTACAACAGCTTTTTCGATATGCGTTTGTCCGGCGGGCAGGGCTCTAAATTCATCGGGCTGCAAAACTACGCCGACATGATGAAGGACACCGCGTTTTGGGACGCGACGCTCAACACCGTCATCATCACCGTAGTCACTGTGCCGGGTGCATTGCTCGTCGGTCTGGGCTTAGCGTTGCTGGCTAACTTGCCGTTCAAACGGCAGTGGCCCGTGCGTCTCGCGCTGCTTTTGCCTTGGGCATTGCCTCTTGCATTTGCGGGGTTGATTTGGGCATGGTTTTTTCACACCGAGTACGGCTTCGTCAACGACGTGTGGTCGCGCTTCGGTGGCGAGCCGCGGATGTGGCTGCTCTCGCCAGTATCCGCGTTTGCGGCAATTTGTATTGCCATCATTTGGAAAGCGTCGTCCTTCATGGCGTTGATCCTGCTCGCCGGGTTGCAGATGATTCCAAAGTCGCTATACGAAGCGGCCGAAGTGGACGGGGCGAGCAAGTGGCAGCAGTTCACGCAGATAACGCTACCGATGTTGATGCCATCGATTGTGGTGGCGCTTATTTTCCGCACGATTACGGCGCTGCAGACGTTCGACATTCCATACACGATGACCAAAGGTGGACCGGGCAACGCCACAGAGACGCTCGCGATGTACATCCACAAAACCACCATTGATTATTTGGACGTGGGCTACGGCTCCACGCTTGCCGTCGGGATGTTCGTGCTCTCACTCATTTTGACGACCGTGTATTTACGCCACATCAGCAAGCAGGAATCAGCATGAACGGCGGTGTATTCTCCGGCGCACGTCTGCGTTTTTTCGCGGCGGCGATTGTGGTCATCAATGGTTTCTTTCCAGCGGTCTGGATTCTGCTGACGTCGTTCAAAACCAGCACTGAGCTTTACCGCAAACCGATTACCTATCTGCCACAAGAACCAACGCTGCAAAACTACGTGACCGCCGCGTTTGAGCAACCGCTGTTTCAAGTGTTCATGAAGAACAGCGTCGTGGTTGCGCTGCTCTCCACCGTGGTTTCGCTACTTGTCGCCGCGTTCGCCGCGTATGCGATTGCGCGCCTCAATCTCAAGAACCGGCAGATGATTCTCACCGCGATCATCGCCTCGTCGATGTTTCCGTTGGTGACTTTGTTGGTGCCGTTGTTCGAAACGATGCGTGCGTTTGGGTGGCTCAATAGCTACATCGCGTTGGTGCTTCCCTACGTCGTGCTCAATCTTCCGGTGTGCACACTCATTCTCGTGAGCTTTTTCCAGAGCATTCCCCGGGATTTGGAGAACGCCGCGATGATTGACGGCTGCACACGATTTGGCACGCTGTGGCGTGTGGTGTTGCCGCTCTCCGCGCCGGGAGTTTTCACAGCGGGCATTCTGGCGTTTGTGAATGCGTGGGATGAATTCCTGCTCGCGCTGTCGCTCAATTCGTCGGCGGCAATGCGCACGTTGCCGGTTGGCATCACGCTTTATCAAGGTGAATACACGTTCCCCTGGCCAATCATTTCGGCGGCGCTGATCGTTGCGATCGTGCCTGTCGCGATCGTGATCGCTATTTTTCAGGAGCGTGTTGTGGGCGGTTTGACCGCAGGCGGACTCAAAGGCTAGTCGTGGAAAAGGCCGCTTCCGCGAAGCCGGCTCACGCTGCGATTAGACCCGAAACAACGCCGCCTGCTCGTCCCAATGTTCGCTCGGCGAGCGCTTGAATCCTGACTTCGCGAAAAGCTGCCAGCGGCCGACGACGAACGCGACCAGCGCATTTGCGTACGCACCCGATTGCGTGGCCGGCGCGCCTGTTGCGGCGGCAGCGAGTTGCAGCGCCTGCTTGAGCGACGCTTCCACGCGGTCAAGCAATTGGTTGATGCGCGTTTGCAAGCGCGCGTCTTCGTTCACCAACGCGTCACCAATCAACACACGCACCATGCCCGGATTTTTCTCGGCGAAATTCAAAAGCATCGCCACGATCTGATGCACCTGCGCGCGACCGTCGCGTTCAGTTTGGGCGATTTGGTTGACGAGCGAAAACACAGTGGCTTCGATGAACTCGATGAGCGCTTCGAACATCTGCGCTTTGCTGGCGAAATGGCGATACAGCGCCGCTTCCGACACGCCCACCTTCGCTGCAAGCGCAGCCGTCGTAATCTTTTCCCCCTGCGGTTGCTCCAACATCGTGGCTAGCGTTTGCAGGATCTGGGTCTTACGTTCGCCCGGTTTCATCGCCATTACCGTTCCCCTTGTTGTCATCCTAGCGCTCTGCTAGGTCGACGATTTATTCTGCGCGAATCATAGTCCCCACGCCTTCCGACGTGAGAATTTCTAAGAGCAGCGCATGTTCTACGCGGCCGTCAATGATGTGTGAGGTCTTGACGCCATGCTGCACGGCGTCTAGTGCGCCTTGAATTTTTGGCTTCATGCCGCCGCTAATCGTGCCGTCGTCGAAGAGTGCGTTAATTTCTTTGTAGGTCAGCCCCGTGAGGAGCTTTCCGGCTTTGTTCAGTACGCCCGGCGTGTTGGTCATCAACACAAGCTTTTCGGCCTTCAACGTTTGCGCGAGCTCACTCGCCACCAAGTCGGCGTTGATGTTGTAGGCCTGGCCATCCTCGCCCACACCAATCGGCGCAACGACGGGAATGAAATCCGCAGCGTCGAGGTGATGAATGAGCTTCGGGTCGATGTCGTAAATGTCGCCTACGTAGCCGATGTCGAGCATCTTGCCTTTTTCGGTTTCGCTCTCGACCATCATCTTCTTCGCGCGAATGAACCCGGCGTCTTGGCCGTTCAGCCCCACGGCGCGACCGCCAGCTTGATTGATGAGACCGACGATTTCTTGATTGAGTTCACCAAGCACGGCCTCAACGACGTACAGCGTTTCGTCATCGGTCACGCGCATGCCTTGAATGAAGGTGCCCTTTTTACCCGTTTTGTCGAGCATGTCATTGATCTGCGGTCCGCCGCCGTGCACGACGACGGGGTTCATGCCGACAAGCTTCAACATCACCACGTCGAATGCAAAGCTCTTCTTCAACAGCGGATCGGTCATCGCGTTGCCGCCGTACTTGATCACCAACGTTTTGTCGTGAAACTGGCGAATGTAGGGCAGCGAGTCGGCAAGAATCTGCGCGCGATCAGACGCGGTGGCGGCGGTAAGTGACATGGGGGAGGCTTGGCGGGGTGAGTGGGTATTTGCACTGATTCTATGCAATGCGGCGGCCCGATCAACGCCTTTCTTCGGCAATTCGTCGGCGCAGTCGCGCGGGCGTGATGTGTGGTCCGCTCACGGTGATTTCTGGAAGCATGCGATGAACAAGATGGCAATTTATCGAAACGTTACGTCTCAAAATTTGCAAATATTTATGGCTTTTTGCTTCAAACGACCGCCAGGTGGTCGTTGCAGCCCGTTTTTATAGGTAGTCGCAAAATAGCAAGACTGGCCTGAAAGCGCCACCCAGCGGTCGTTCCAGTCATAAAGGCGCGCAAAAAAAATGTTTAGAAAACGCTTTTTTGCTGCAATAATTCAATCCGTTGAAGGGGAGTAGCTCCCACACCCGTATCGTCAATACGAGGCCGCACGAATTACTGTGTGCAGCCTTCGGTACAGGTGGGCAAAACGCACACGGTTCGGCTAACGCCAAGTGTGGCACACGTTTTGTCAGGCAAGACCTTCGTCAGGAGTCGCGCATCGAGCGCAGACGCACCGGCGAGGGCATTCTCATCGAAGCCTTATGTTGTTTGCGTGTGCGCGTATACCGAGCGCGCGGCGCATAACCACCTAACTTCGTAAGCTCAACTTCAATGGACATGCTCTCGACCCAATTCTTGATGGCGCTCTTGACCATCATCGTCATCGATCTCGTGCTCGCGGGCGACAACGCGCTCGTCATCGGCTTGGCCGCGCGTAACGTGCCGCAGCACTTACAAAAACGCGTCATTTTGTGGGGCACCGCCGGTGCCATCGGCATCCGCATCGTGTTTACGCTCGGCATCGTCTGGCTGCTCAAAATCCCGGGCCTCATGCTCGCCGGCGGTTTGCTTCTGTTGCCGGTCGCATACAAGCTCATGAACCCCAGCACCGAACACGGTGACGGCCACGGCGCAACCGCCAACGGCTTCTGGGGCGCAATGAAAACCATCATCGTTGCTGACGCGCTCATGGGCGTGGACAACGTACTGGGTGTGGCCGGTGCCGCGCAGGGCAGCTTCCTGCTGGTCGTGCTTGGCTTGCTGATTAGCGTGCCGATCATGGTTTGGGGCTCGACGCTGGTGCTTAAGCTCGTCGACAAACGTCCGTGGATCATCACCGTCGGTGCAGGCGTGTTGATTTGGACCGCAACGCAGATGATCCTCGACGAAAAACTGCTCACCGCGTACCTGCCCGCACACACATGGTTCGACGAACTCAGCGGCGCGCTGTTGACCGCGGCGTTGTTGGGCATGTTCCTCTACGCACAGAGCAAGAAACGTAGCGTTCAGCCAGCGGCGTTGCCGTTGAAAGCCGGCGCGGAGTAAGTCGCCGCGCGCACCGCGCGAACGCGCTTCGGTGAGCGAGCACAGTCGCTCACCGCCCCCTTTTCCCTGAAAGAAAGCAAATGGAAACCATTGGTACGTGGTGGATGTGGACGGGCTTTGCCGTCTTTGTCGTGGTCGCAATCGCGATTGACCTGTTGGTGATGGAAAAGCAAGGCGCGCACAAGGTCACAATGAAAGAAGCTGCGGGCTGGAGCGTGCTCTGGTTCTCGCTGGCCTTCGTGTTTGTTGCGTTGCTGTGGTGGTATCTAAACGGCTCTCAAGGACGCGAGACCGCCAACGAAGTGTCGATGCAGTTCATTACCGGATACTTGGTTGAGAAGAGCCTGTCCGTGGACAACATCTTCGTCTTCTTGATGATCTTTAGCTACTTCGCCGTTCCCGCCGAATACCAAAAGCGCGCGCTCATCACAGGCATCATCGGCGCTATCGTGTTGCGCGCGGTGCTGATTCTGGCCGGCGCTTGGTTGCTCGCCCAATTTCACTGGGTGCTCTACGTGTTCGGCGCGTTCTTGGTTATTACCGGAATCAAGATGTGGTTTGCTGCCGGCAAAGAACCGGACATTGAACACAATCCGGTGCTGAAATTCCTGCGGAAACGCATCACACTGACCACGCAGTTCGACGGCGAAAAACTCTCCACCATGATTAACGGCGTTAAGCACTACACGCCACTCTTCGTCGTTCTCGTTATGATCGGTGTGACCGACATGATTTTCGCCGTTGACTCGATTCCCGCCATCTTCGCCATCACCGACGATCCGTTCATCGTGCTCACGGCCAACATCTTCGCGATCTTGGGGCTCCGCGCGCTGTACTTCTTGCTCGCGGATCTTGCAGATCGCTTCCACTTGCTCGCCTACGGTCTCGCGCTTGTGCTCGTCTTCATCGGAACCAAAATGCTCCTCATCGACGTCTACAAAATCCCGATTGGCATCGCACTGGCTGTCACCGCCGGTCTAATCGCTTCGTCGATGATCGCGTCGTTTTACGTCTCGCGTGGCAAAGATAAAAGCGGCACACATCCGTCATGAACATTAAGCGCTGGTTTCGCTCGCTTGAACCAAGGGTTCTGCACGAGTTAGATCGCCCTTCGCTCGCGTGGGCGAAACCGTGGCTTGATCGTCATGATCTGTTCTCGTTCACGCGACGCCCGCTGGCGATGGGCGTGGCGGTGGGTTTGTTCTGCGGGCTCATTCCAGGTCCGCTGCAAATTGCGGGCACGCTTGTCGTGTGCTCGCTCTTGCGCGGCAACATCGTGGCGGGCGTGATCACCACCTTCTACACGAACCCGATCACTATCGTCCCGCTCTATATCGCCGCGTTCCACATCGGCGCGTTACTCATCCCAGGAAAACACGAGTTGCAACCTTTCGGTGATGCCACGTTTGGCACCACCGCGTGGTTCAGCGCGCTCACCGATTGGGTGCAATCGCTAGGCTGGCCGCTGGCCATCGGTTTGCCGGTCATGGGGCTCTGGTTCGCAGTGAACGGCTACTGGCTCGTCAACTACCTTTGGCTGCGCCCGGTGCGCGCGCGGTGGTTGCGGATGCGGGGGGCAGCGAGGTGAGATCGACTCCCCGTAAAGCGTGTCAATGATGACTCAGAAGAAGGTGTGGAGCGACCAGCGAGGAGGTTGTCGTCGAGCGCTGTAGAAAACCGCCAAGCGCACAAGCGCGACACGCGTAGCCTAAATCACACATTCAAAAACAAGTGGGCCATGTGACGGTATCGCCGTAAAGCCCGCCCCCAAATTCGCCACACAAATGTTCGTTGCATTGGCTTGTCCGCTGGGTGAATACACCCATTTACGCGATAAGTTGCCGTTCGGGACGGTACAACTTTGGTCACTCCAATAGTTGCCGGAACCTACAAAGTCGCCAGCGCTGAAGTCAACATAGAAATTCGGATTCCAGGCGTAGGCGCAGGGGCAAAACACCTCGATATCACATTGACCGGCGGACTGTGGTGCCAGAACAGAAGACGTGGAGCAGGCGCTCGTTGATGGCCCGCGATTTCTCTGGCTACAACCTTGAGTGAACTGAATACTTTTAATCGCCTGGGGCGCTTGCGTGGCGTTGATCACTTGCGATTCGCCTGGAGGCAGATTCAGCGTACCGCCGGCGGCGGCAGTCATTTGCACTCCGGGAATTGCGGCATAAGCGTCGGCCATCAGCTTGAGCCCACCAGCACCCGTGGCCAAGGAGACGGTTGCGATAAGGGCGATTGCCAAACCTGTGCCCGATTGGGGGCGATCCTTCATTCGACGAATCGCAATCAGCATCAGCAGTGCCGCCAATGCGATCAGCAGGCCGCCGCCGATGGTGGGTATGACGGCGAGAGGGCCGTAGGTAATGACAGCACCAACGCTGGATTGGGCGACGGCCAGCGAAGCACAGCTCGCCACACCTAAGCCAGTCAGTAGTTGGATCGAAAACTTAAATGGTGTTCTCACTTTAATTCCCCCCTTAATTCATGACTTTGAATCAACGATGGCAAATTCTACCGGCGTCGGATTGATCTGAGCCAAGACTTTGCGGACGCCAGCATCTTTGCGTGAAACAACTTTTGCTAACCAACGACAGCCAGGCGGTGGTCACGGGCAACTTTATCGTAATCTCGAGAATACGAGAAAATGCCCGTAAATGACGGTTGTGCGGTCGTTTGAACTAAAAAGCTGTAGGAAGCCCTTTGTCGGACTCCACGCAGTACGCCTCCGCGATCCTCGCCCGCCAGTGCAGCGCATCGTTTGAAACCTCATCGCCTATTGACCGCACTTCGTGCATGGAATAGCTTTGCGTCATCGAGCGCATTTGCGTGACTCACGCCTCGCGTTTCGCGGTCTTTGTTCAAAAATCTTTTAAGGGGTTGGGCACCATGAAGTTGACTTGGAAATTGCTGGCGAGCGCGTTGCTTGCGGCTTGTGTGACGGTTGTGAATGCAGCGCCGAAAGATCGAAACCTTGACGCGGTGGATGCGGGCGACACTGCGCTGACGGTTGCCACGTCGTTAAGCTCGGCCAAGGCCTATCACCGCTCGAACGAAGACGTTGTCATTGGCGTTGTGTTTAGCAACACGTCGGCGTCGCCGGTGATGCTCGCGAACTGGTTGTTCGATGCGACCGATCCTGATCGCTCGTTCCTGAAAGTCTCGCGCGATGGGCAACCGGCCGACTATTTGGGCGCGTTGGTAAAACGCATGGCGCTGACGGTTGACGACGCGACTGTGTTGCAGCCGGGCGAATCAATGACCGTGAACTACGAACTCTCCAGCGTGTTCAACCTCGCGCAGGGCGGCGTGTTTGAGGTCGCGTTCTCCGGCTCCGCAAAACATGCCATCGCGGGGCAAACACAGTCGTCGGACGCGATTTCGTTGGCCGTCGAGGCCGATCCGCATCGTGATTTGATGTCGGCGATTGACCACTCGAAAGCAGCAGGCGCAGGTGGCATCAGCTACTCCGGCACTAAGTGCACCGCGAGCCGCAAGTCGGCGCTGGTGACCGCGTTGACCAACGCCGAGGCGTACGCCGGCGCAGCGGTCACGTATCTGAGCGGAACGCCAACCGCCACGACGCGCTACACGACATGGTTCGGCGCGTTGTCGACGGCCAACTGGAACACCGTGAAAACGCATTTCACCAACATCCGCGCGGTGTACAACACGCAGCCCATCGTGTTCGATTGCGGCTGCACCAAGAAAAACACGTACGCGTATGTGTATCCCGCTCAGCCATACAAAATTTATCTCTGCGGCGCGTTCTGGAGCGCACCTGCTACCGGCACCGACTCCAAGGCAGGCACACTCGTGCACGAGACCTCGCACTTCACCGTGGTCGCTGGTACGCAAGACTACGCCTACGGCCAGACGTTAGCGAAAAACCTTGCCTTGACCAATCCTGCACAAGCGGTGATGAACGCCGACAGCCACGAATATTTCGCCGAGAACACGCCTGCGCTGCCATAGCGAACGCGTTGACCAACGGCTGAACGCGGCATGGTTAATCGGACGCTCAAGCGCCGGATCGTGGCCGCGTGCTTCGTCGCGGTGTCTGCGATGAGCGCGCCGTTTTCGGCGTCTGCTGCGTCTGACCCCGTGCGCTCGCTCGGGGACGACGTGGCATGCGCACTGAGCATGCCCGCGTCGCTCACGCGGCATCGAAGCGCGACGCTCATCCTGACGCTGCACAATCGCGGTGAGCACACCGTGGCGATTTTGAAGCGCAATACGCCAATGGAGGGTTGGTTGGCCGACAGTCTCGTGGTTGAACACAACGGAAAAGCGCAGCCCTACATCGGCGCAATGGCCAAGCGCATGCCGCCAGAGGCGTCGGAATATTTGCGCCTTAAACCGGGCATGAGCAAGCGCTTTCGCGTGCCACTACAGCATGCGTACGACGTGTCCGTGCAGGGGCAGTACCGCGTGTCGTGGAACGGCGTGTTGATGGATGCGCAGGTGGTGCGTGTGCCGAGACAAAGGATCAATGTCGCTACGCTCGTATCGACATCGATTGTGTGTGCGTCGATTGCATTTGAGCGGCGCTAAACGTCGGGGTTTGGGCGATCAAGTCTGCACAGACAGAAAAAAATAGGGGCTCAAACGAGCCCCTTATTTTTTAAGCCGCGTTCGCTCGAACAAGTCGCGCGAACTTACCGAGCGCTACCTTTTTACTGGCAGATCGCAGCGTTTACTAGCGCGACTTGGCAGCTGCCGCCCGCGTTCATCGTCAAACCCACGGTACAGGTCGTGTTCGCGGCATCAATGTCGTAGCACATTGAATTTTCTGAAACACCGGTCAAACGGACTGGACGACCCGCGGTGTTGTTAACGGTCCAGGTTGCGCTGCCGTCCACCGGCGTCAAGCTAGGGCTCGTGACCAAGTTGATCGGTGGTCGGACCGCCGCGATAGCGTCTGTCATTTGCGTTGCCGCCCCGACGACCAACGCACCCGCCGCGACGATGGCCAATGTGCCTGCCGCGCGACCCATTTTTTTGCGCAACACGAAAGCGGCGATGCCGATTCCACCCGCCAAGATTGCTGGCAACCACGCGCCCATAGGGACGCCTAAGGCGGCCGAGTCAAACGTGATGGTGATGTTCTCAATCGCCTGCGCGTATGCGACGGTCGGCAATACGGCTGCAGCAGCCAAAATTTTTGTAATACGCACGGAGCGAATCCTTTGGATGAAAAATGGAGAAAGCGTTGAGCGGCCCGCGAGCGATTGCGTAACCGTCAGACTAATCCGTGATTTACTCAGAATCGGCGCTGACTGTCCAGAAAGCCGTTAAAAAAAGCGAGCAAGCGCGCGATGTGTTGGTTATTTCGCTGTGGCTTTCTTGCGCGCCCGCGGGTGCGCTTGGTCGTACACCTTCGCCAGATGCTGAAAATCTAAATGCGTGTAGACCTGCGTTGACGCGATGCTTGCGTGGCCCATGAGTTCTTGCACCGCGCGCAGATCCCCCGAGCTTTGCAAGACGTGCGACGCAAACGAGTGGCGCAACCGATGCGGGTACACGTTTGAGGTGATGCCTTGTTGCAACGCGCGCGCTTTCAGCGCGCGGCGCACGACCGGCGCGCTGATGCGCTCGCCGCGTGCGCCGAGGAAGAGGGCGTTGCTATCCTCTGAATTTATCGCAGCGACGCGAACGGCGAGCCACGCGTTGATCGCCTTAATCGCGGGCGCACCGAGCGGCGCGATGCGTTCTTTGCGGCCTTTGCCGAACACGCGCATTTCGCCGCTCGCGAGGTTAACGTCTTGCAGGTTCAACCCCACCAATTCGCCAATGCGGATGCCGCAACCGTAGAGCACTTCAAACATCGCTTGGTCGCGCGCAAGGATCGCGGGCGAGGCGGTTGCGTCGTCCGCTTCTGGCGCTTCGACCAAGCGCACGGCTTCGGTTTCGGTCAACGCATTCGGCAAGCGCTTTGGCGCGCGCGGCGCTTTGATGCCGGTGAAAATCGTGTGATTGATCGCAGCGTCGGATTTGCTCAAGTAGCGAAACCACGCGCGCCACGCCGAGAGCGTGACGGCTAGCGTGCGGGGCGATAAGCCCTTCGCGTGCAACTTCGCGAGTGCGCGTTGAATGTCATGGCGTTGCAGCTTGGAGAGCGGCGTGTCGCCCGCAGAAGAGATTAGCGCTTCGCAAGCGCGCAAATAGCGCTCTTGCGTCTGCGGCGCACCGCGCGCTTTGAGGCCTTCGGCGAAGGCGTCGAGCGCGGCGCGATTGTCCACTGAAACTACGCGACCAACGGCGCAAACCCGCGCGCAGCAAAGCGCGCGAGTGCGGCGCTCGTGAGGTGCGCGAGGCGCGCGAGCACGTCGGTGGCCATGTCGGGCGTGAAGCGCGTGGCGTCGTCGCTCGCGAGCATCAACACGCCGCAGACGTGGCCGTCGGTGAGCGGCACATAGGCAAATGAAGTCGCGCCCGTTCCAGTGTCGCCGAGCCACTCGCGCGACTCGTGTGCCGCGTTCGGGCCAACGTACGGACGATCAAGTCCCGCCACGTAGCTGCGCACATCGGTTGAGCACGACGCTGTTTCATCGAGCGGCGCATCAGAAATCGAGCCGCCCCACCAACGCACAGCACTCATTGGAATCGCAAAGTCGGAGCGCATGCTCTCGTTGACCACAGCGAGCGTCATCGCCGCATCGGGCGATCGCAACAGCGCTAGCGTGAGGCGATGCAGCTTCTCGATCAGCGCATCGCTGTGCTGCCCGAAACCAATCAGCTCAGAGAGTTGACGTTCCAACTGTGCGCTGCGATCTCGTAACGAAATCAGCTGCCGCTCCACCATCGAAATCGCGTGTCCGCCCTGCGGATGCGGCACGCGCATCGCGGAGAAAACGTCCGAGTGATCCATAAAGAAATCCGGGTTGGCTTTGAGCCACGCCGCGACATCGTCGCCGCTGACTTCGTTGTTTGCTTCGCTCATGTTCTTAGTTCTCCAGCATTTCGTTGTGTAGCTCGCCCTCAGCGACGCGCGTGACCGGCCCGGTCATCGTAATGGCGTAATTGTCGCCAATCTCAATAGCAATCGTGCCGCCGGGCATATGTACCGTCACCGAACGATCCACAAGTCCCAACCGATGTGCCACCGCAGCGGCGGCGCTGGAGCTTGAGCCCGACGCCAGCGTGTAGCCCGCGCCGCGCTCCCAAATCTCGATGAAAATGTTGTTGCGATCACGCACCGTCAAAAACTGCACGTTGGTGCGCTCCGGAAAATTCGTGTGGCGCTCGATCAGTGGCCCGAGCCGATGCACGTCCGCCGTCGTGGTGCCCGGTCGTTCGATCACGCAATGCGGATTGCCGACCGTCGCGCTCGTGAACGTCAAAGTCTCGCCGCCCACCTCCATGCGCTCACGAACTACTTCACGCGCCGCACCAGCAACGGGAATTTTCGGCGCGTCAAAGCTCACCGAACCCATCTGCACCGTCACACTGCGGCCACGCGCATGTACCGTCGCCTCGACCACGCCGCCTAATGTGTGCACCCTAAATGGCTCATGCGTTACGAGCCCGCGATCAAACAAATAACGGCAAAAAATGCGCAAACCGTTGCCCGATTTTTGCGCCTCACCACCGTCCGGATTCAAGATGCGCAGCGCAAACGGCGCACCATCGCGCGCCGGCAACGGCCCCCACAAAATGCCGTCTGACCCAATGCCGAAATTGCGATGACAAATTCGCACAATCTCGTCGGAAGTAAACGCAGCCGGATGATCCACCGGATCAATCACCAGATAGTCGTTGCCAATGGCGTGATATTTGTAGAACTTCATGTGGGTATTGTCTCGCATCGGCATGCAGACCGCCGCACGGGCTTGCGCGGCGTCAATATGACATTGAGCATATCGGCGCACGATGCGGTTATCCCCACAAACGAAGGAAACCAATGAATCCATTTCACACGGTACGCGCAGCGCTCGCACTTTCCGCCACGTTGACGCTAGCGCCCGTGACGCTCGCGGCTGACGCGTTGACCGATGCGATGCAGGCGGCGTATGCGCCTTATCGTGCCGCGCTGTTTCGCACGAACAACAAGGCGCAGGCAGAGTCTGAGCAGGCGATGTCGCAGGCTCGCCAGGCATGGGCCGACATCTCGGCGCGCTACGCCATGAAACCGCCAGCTCCGTATGATCGCGACCCCACGGTCGCCGCCACGTTGGCGGATGTTGCGGCGGTGTACGATGCCGCGACCAAACAGATCGCCGCTACGCAATTGGTGCCCGCGCATGAAACGCTGGAAAAAGCACGAGACTTGATGTCCGAGTTGCGTCGTCGAAACGGCGTCGTAACGTTCAGCGATCACATGAATGCGTACCACGAGCAAATGGAACATGTACTCATCGACGGTCCCGCGCAGCTGGCTTCGGCGCAAGGCGGTCAGAAATTGCTCGCCAGCGTGGGCGCGCTCGACTACTTGGCTGCGAGACTGCGCACTCAAGCGCCAGCCGCGCTAACCGCAAATCCGGAGTTCGTGGCGCTGCAACAGCAGGTACAAAACTCAGTCGCCGGGTTGCGTGACGCCTTAGTGAAACAAGATTTGGCGGCCGCCAAATCTGCGCTCGACAAAGTCAAAAAACCCTACAGCCAGATGTTTTTGAAGTTCGGTTGAACTCGACGAATTTTTTGTTGTATGACTTCGCGGATTCGTTGCTGACGGAGCCGCGAGCGTGGCTGGTGCATGACGCTTCGCGTATGCACCCTACAACCACGGTACCTCATTTGTGAGTAACAGCTTTACGGCTTGAACGACCAGCGGGTGGCGGTTAGCGGTCAATATTCGTAATTATCAACAAATACAAATATGTAGCTATAACCGCCGCCAGGTGGTCGTTAGCGCATAAAAGCTATTGTGCGTAAAAGTGATGCGACGCAGCGCTCGTTGCCGCGCGCCGATCGTGAACTAAAGCGGCCCAGAAATCGTGATCGATCCGTATTTCGGCGCGCTGACTTGACCGACAAATTCGCGGGTGCGGAACACGCGCACGTAGGCGATTTTGTACGCGCCCAAGTTGCCCGCGACACCCACAGCGGCGTCGGCCACGAAGCGCTCTTTGTTCACCGAATGCGAATCGCGAATGGTGTTGCCGTCTAGAAAAATATTGCGGCCGATGGCGCGCGCGTCGAGTGACACGAAAACGTGCGCGCCAAGTTCGCGCGTGAACTGTTGCGCGCCGTCGCGCGCGCGCGGCGCGGCGTTGTCGCCCGCCGGACGGATCGGCGACGTGCCGTAATCGTCCGGAATGCCCCAACCCGCGCGCAGCTCAAAGCCTGCGTTGGCATACGTCGCGACGTTGCCCAGCGAGAGGCCGTAATGTGGAATGATGTCGAAGCCAAAACCATCGCGACGGTCGGCGAACTGATGAAACTCCGTGCGGTACTTTCGCTCGAACACGAGCTGCGCGCCGAACTCGTTTCCGAGCTGATTTTTCCAGCCTTGAAACTGATCGAAGCCGCGCATTTTGTGAATGAAATCTTGCACTTCTTTCGCGTGCGACCACGGGCCGACCACGCCAAGATTGACTTCGTATGAATCAAGACGGCGCGCTGAGCGCGTGTTGTAGCCGAAGCCGATGTAGGTCCAGCCCGCGTACGGTCGGTCCGTGGCAATCAACGCCGCTGTGGTGGCGTCGCGCGGCGTGTAGAAGGCTTGCCCGAGAGTGAAGGTGACGTTGCCTTGATCGACCGACGGCGAGTAAACACGAGTGAACAATTTGCCCGCCTCTTGCAACCACTGCGGCAAGCAATCGTCTTCCGCAAAACTGCGCACATTCGGCGAAGCCCACGCCGCTTTCGCCCCGCTCGTATAGTCCTGATCACGATTCGAGAAGAGGTCGTTGTCGAGCGTGAAACTGTACGTGCCTTGATATTTTTTAACAGCGTTAAATGAGCCGGGGCCAGCCGCACAGCGCGCGTCTTGCGCGACGGCCGTGGCGCTCGCCAATACACAGAGCGTGAGCGCAGCGAATGATTGTTTTTTTAAATGCATAAATCGTAAAAATTTCTGTAGGTGTCGGGCTAATTCATCGGCCAAAGACTGCGGCAAATGAGGTGGACGGTTCAGCCACGCGCCGGCGTGCCTGCCATTGATCCCATTCGTATTCTTTCCAGCGTTGGTAGTTGTCAAACACATTGACGGGGCACGCAAAAGAATCAAACAAATCAGCAGATTCTTCGCGCACATACCAACGATTAAGTCCGTCGAAAGCGACTGGTTTGTACCGAGCGTCCAACATGAAGGGCTCGAACAATTCCCAACACGGTGTGGGCTCGGCTGGAAGCGTGCCTTCGACGACAACGATCCACGGTCGATGACGATCCCAATCGCCGCTTTGCAAAACATCTAATTCAGAACCTTCCACGTCCACCTTCAGAAAGTAGATTTCGCGTGGGGCATTGGCTTCCAGCACATCGACCAACTTCAGCAGTCGGACGTCCCCCGTGTGGCTTTTCAAATGGTGCTTTGCCGCGACCTCGGCGGAGCGTGCGTTGAGGGACGACAACCCCGAATCATCTACAAAATGAAAGGTCGCGAGCGTGCCTGATGCGGCGATGGCGGCCTGAATATTGATGTCGCGCGTGCGCTCGCGCTTCAGTGCTGCGAAATACGTGGGGTGCGGTTCGACATTGATGCCGTGCCAGCCGTTGTTGTAGAAGTGGCGTGTGACCGAATCGAGCGTTGGGTCTTGCGCGCCGACGTCCACATAGAAGCCCGTTTGTACATGACGCAGCGCACGTCGCAGCAGAATGTCTTCGCCACTTTGTGCGTAGCTGACCATAAACGGCAGGTTATTGGGCATCATGGTTGTTGTCGCGCGAGCAGTCGATGCATCGCGTTGCCATTAGCTCGAGGGTTGTTCGCGAGCGTGGAGTTGATGCGATCAAGTTGGACGCGAATGCGCTGCCCCACTTTGTCGCGTGAATATTCTTCGTGAATTGTTCTTTGTCCCGCCAGCCCCAACGCGCGCGCAAAGGCGCGATCCTCAAACAAGCGGCGCATGTGTTCGGCAGCGTGAACGACGCTGGCCTCCGCCCAGTGTTGGTTCTGCCAATCGAGGTACTCGCCTTCTTTGACAGGCACCATCGTGTAGTCAACCAACAGGCTGTTGTGCTCGCGCATGAATTCAAGATTGCCAGAGTAGGCGGTGCCAATGACGGGCTTCCCGAGGGCCATGCATTCGGCGAGGCCCAATCCCAAGCCCTCGGAGCGATGTAGCGAGACGTAGCAGTCGATGACCGTTTGTAGACCAACAACGGCGTCGCGTGACAATGTTTGGTCGAGCAGCGTGATCCGATCATCGCCGTTGATGGCGCGTAGCAACGCTTCACGCTCCGCAACAAACCCGCTCGCACCGTGGCACTTGATGAGCAAACGCACCCCGCGTTCGGCCGAGGCAAACGCCAACTTAAACGCGCGAACGATAGCGCTGGGGTTTTTCCGTGCGGGGTACGAATTGAAATCGAAACTAAACATGAAGACGAACGCGTCGTCAGGCAATCCGAATTCAGCGCGCGTGTAGCGACGCGACGGCACCCGCATGTCGATGGGCGGCGTGACTTTGAACACCGGCTTGTCGAGAACCTTACGCGCGGCGTCGGCCACAAAGTCAGTCGCCACCCAAAGCTCGTCGATGAGTTGTCCCACATCGGGCCATCGGGCGGGTAAATTTTCGAGCTCCCAATACCAGTAACCCACGTTGTACGCGTCCGGTAGCGCGAACGCGCCGTCAACGAAATTGCCTTCACCGAGCATGTCGGGATTGGTGCAGATGACGCGTGTTCGGTAGGTCGGCGCATTGACCAACAATGCGTCGATGGAGCGGTCGTTTTGCCGCATTCCCATGTCCAGCGGCACGTTGGTGATTCCCACCGGAACGTTGGCGATTTGGCAGGAGTGCGCAAGCAATCGCAGACTTTCGCCAAGGCCGTTTTCGGCGCGCGCAAAACCGATGAGTTCGACGCCATTGGGATCAAGCGCGGCGCTTGCCGTCGGCGCTGCCACGACTTGCTGCGCAACCGCGCGCAACGAAGCGGGTCCAAGCCGTCGCCCGAGTCCGATGCGTAGCGCGCGTTTCAAAAATGATGGCCCGTCGAATTCGATGGACGGTGCAACGGGATTGGGCGCGCGCACACCAGACAACGCTTTTGCGAGGAATCCGACGTCAAGAGTTGCGAGCACGCTTTCTTCATCCCAGAAGGCGCTGCTGGCGGGATAACTCGCCGCGAAGCGAACCATCACGTGATCGAGAAAAAGCGGCTCCTCTTCCCACATCGCCATTTCGCAAAGAGCGCGAAAGCTCGCCGGACGTTCGGCCAGTCGCGCCAACAAAAACGGTGTGTGCCACAGCAGATTGCACACCGACGACAGCGGAATACCTTCAGCAAACAGCGCCGCCCCCACCCGCGGAGAATGTTGCAGCAACGTAAACATGTTTTCACGCGCCGACAGCGTCAAATTGTCAGACTGCGCGTCGCTCGCCACTGCCCGCGCAACCCCCCAATGCGCGACGCCCGCCACCAATGATTTAAGCGCCATCGGCAAGGCCTCTTGCGCGGTGTCGCCCGCATGCATGATCGCGACATAGGGTTGGCGCACGAGTGCCAACGCGACGGTTAGATCATCAGAAGCTCTTTCACCGGCCCCGCGCCACGCTGTCGAATGCACCGCAAACGGCCACGCGTCATTGCCTACGTTTACGCCACCACCGAGCACCACGACGGCGCTCGGCGCGACGGCAAGCGATGCGAGCGAGGCGAGCGTTTCGGACAGCGTGTTGGCCGTTGCGAGCGGGTTGACGATGACCACGCCGTAGCTCGGCGCAAGTGGCTCGCGAGCCCGTCGTTGGTCTTGCATTTCTCGCAAGCGTTCCGGCAAATTCGTTGGTTCGCGCGCGCTCAGAAACGACGACAACAAATGTGCATAGTTGTGGCGAAAACTGGTGTGTGACCATTCAACGAGCTCGCCCGCCCGCTCGATCAGTTCGCGCGCGCCGAGCAGGTCAAAACGCTGCATTCGCACGACACCGAGCATGTGTAGGCAGTCGGCTTGGTTGGGATCTAGCGTGAGCGCTTGCCGGTAAAGCGCTTCGGCAGCGTCTAAATCACCTGCAACCTGCGCTCTGAGCGCAGCCTGCATCAGGCTTGCCAGCGTTTCTTCGGCTGCCTGTGCGTTGCTCGCGGGAGCCGTTGCGCCGTGGCAAGCTTTGTAGCGCTTGCCGCTACCGCAGGGGCACGTGGCGTTACGCGACTTGGGCGGCGTCATTGTTGCGTTGGTGATCACCGTTTTGTGTCGGTATCGTTTCGACGCGACGCCGCGTCTCGCGTTAAGCCCGCACGCTGCCATCGCACAGCAACACCCACTTTTACGTGGTGAGTTCGAGGAGTCATTTTCATATCGCTTGTGACTGATGTTGCGCGATTAAGGTTTCGGCTACTGCGCTAAGTAGCTCCGGTCGAACGAGAGCGCCCATACCGCTTGAAAGCAGTCGACTCAAAAAATCCGTGCCACGAGAGACGTAGGTTGGTGCCCACGGGTTGGTCGCATTGTTCGCAAAAAATGCGTCGAGGTGTGCCTGCATCATGGAATCTGCTTCATGGCGGCGAACAGATGAAGCTTCGCTGATCGTATTCGTTTCGTGGAACCGATAGAAATACGTCGGTTTGGGTGAGTACACGGGTTCTGCGAGCCGTAGCGCGTGCAGGCAAAAATCCCAGTCGTGGTGGTAGCGAAAGCTCGCAAAGCCGCCGACAGATCGTACGAGATCGGCACGCAGAAACAAGTTGCCTGTTGAAATTGCTGGGTTACGAAAGTAAAAATCGTCTCCTACGGTATCCTCAAAACCGATCTCTGCTTGCGCACAGCGTAACTCGAACACTCGGCTGTCCGAAAGTTCGTCAACGGGTTCACCGTGCGTATCGATACATCGCACACCACCAAAGCCCCAATCGCCTCCAGCGGCGCTAACCGCCGCCAACATTGTCTCAATTCGATCAGGCGCGAGTGTGTCGTCGGAATTGAGCGGTTGTATCCATTCGCCGCGGCAGAGAGCAACAAGTTCATTGAGCGTAGCGGATGCGCCTTGGTTTTCACGCACAATCAGTTTGAACGGTATAGGCGACTCTGCCTCTAGGGATCGCAACACCCGCGCCGAAGCGTCGCGGGATCCATCGTCGATAGCGATTAGTTCTACACAGGCGTAAGATTGGTTAAACACGGATCGAACGGCCGCCTCGACATACGGCGCGTGGTTGTAACTTGGCAGTATGACGCTCACTAGAGAATTAGCGTTCGGTGCTCTCGTCGCACTGCGACGTTCTCGATAGGCTTGTCCAATCTGAGATAAACGAGCGTGCGGTTTCGCATGTGCGAGCTTCGCTAGGACCAACCCGAAATTATGCAGAAATGCCGGTATTTGATGGTCGGTCAAATCGAGCGCGCGTTGTATCAACGATGCCGCCTCGGTAAGGTCGCCCTTCTCCATGCGTATGACGCCGAGCATATGTAGACCGTCAGCGTGGTTAGGTTCGGCTGCCAATCCTTGCCGATAGAGCGCTTCGGCTTGCGTCAAGTTGCGCGCTTGTTGCGCGCTTAGCGCCTCAAGAAAAATTGCCGTACTGTCTCGCACAGCACTAGGCGTCGTTGTCGATAGAGATCTAATGCGTCCGCAACAGTCTTTGAAGCGTCGACCACTGCCACAATGGCAAGGCGCGTTCCGGGAAGGCGTGCTTATCGGTGCATTCATTGCGCGAAGCAACCCGAAAATTTCGTGCGCAACATACGGGCGACGACAGCTTGCGCGTGGACGTGCTCAACGTCCTGCCGAGCAAGCTGTGTGATGGAAGCCCTTAGGTCATTGTCAGACTTTATGCGATCAATCTGCGCCACCCAATCGGTTGGATCCCAATCCGCCAAGAGTCCGTTTTCGCCGTGGCGGACACTACTCTCAAACAGAGGGCCACGACTGTAAATGCCCGCAATACGCGCGGCACCATATTCCCTAAATTTCACGTTGGTCTTACAGTTTTCGAAGATGGACTCGTTCAGTGGCGCTATCGCGGCATCCCATTGGCTTGCGCAAAGCACTTTGGCGAAAGATTCGTAGTCCGACGTCGCTGGAAACGAGACGACATTCGGGTACTCAGTGATGGCATCTGGGCACCATCCGATGAACTCAAAACGTATCTCATCACGCCATTTCTCGGTCGCCAAATGAACGACTTGAGTGACTAACTCGGCGACATTCGGCCGTCTCGTCGTCGGGTACCCGACTGTAAACGGTCGATTGCTTCTTGGAGACGCGATACGATTCGTGGAAGTCGCCGCCGCGTCGAACAAATCGATGTCCACCGGTGCCGGAATCCACGCAACCCGCAGGTCTGGGAGCCGCTGTTGCAAATAGTCGCCCAACGGTTGCGACATCACCCAGACGTACGACGCGCCTCGCAAGAATGCCGTCAGCGAATCATGGACTGCTGGGTGAGAAAAAAAAGCACCGTTGTGCGCATCGTAATCAACACTCAATTCGTAAAAATTGTCATCCAAGAGATACACGTAGTTCGCTGATCGCTCGCGTAGGTACTCGGGTAACCAGCTGTAGCGCGGATGACAGAGTCTCGAGATGAAGAGCGGACGGCCACACAGTGTTGTGCCCGGCAACGACTCGGGCGTGATGACCTTAACCGGGCCAAAGGCGTCGCGAAGCACGCGCTCCGCGATGGCGGTCGTAGCGATCAGACCATCGGCGAGAAGCAGTGCGGTGTTAGACACGACAGAAGCGCGAGAGACGCCGACGATTCAGGCGTGCCACAGCGAGAGCGCTCAGAGTAATTTTCAGCATGGGCGAAGTTTCATGGACGTCGAGGCGAAGGTTGAGCAAGAAAGCGTATGTCACAAAAGGCAACCTGCACAAGGCTCTAAGTGTAGTGTTCCGCGTGTGAACCGGACACATCTCGCCAGTCAACACTACACTAGGAAATTGCCGTTTTTTCATTCGGTAAAAGGCTCGCCTATGCCTTATAAATTAAATTTACGTTAGCTTGCATATGACCAACGCGCACACTCAATCCCTCGCCACTTTGTCCGAACTTTATGCTCGCAAAATGGGTAAGGTAAGTGACAAGTGGGCTTCATACTTGAGGCTCTACGAGCAAGAATTTTTGTTTGCACGACGCAACGTCCGCAGTTTGCTTGAGATCGGGGTTCAAAACGGCGGCAGTCTTGAGATTTGGGCCGAGTACTTTCCGTCGGTTGAAAAAGTCTTGGGCTGTGACATTAATCCCCGCTGCGCTGCGCTTCAATTTTCGGATCCGCGCATTCGGTTGACGGTGGGTGACGCAACTTCACCGACCACGGTGGCTGAAGTCTTGCGCGATGTCGGAAGTCTGGATGTCGTGATTGAAGACGGGTCGCATATTCCTCGTGACGTCATCGCCGCCTTTCAGCTTTACTGGCCGAAGATTCGTCCGGGCGGCGTTTTCATTGCCGAAGACTTGTCCTGCGACTACTTTCCAGGGCATGAAGGAAGCATCACACGTAAAGACACCGCTAACTGCTTCTTCGCGCAACTAGTCCATCTGATCAACCACGAGCACTGGGCGGGCGTGGTACCTATCGAATCGCTCTTCGCCCATTTCAAATTCAATATTCCGTTCACCCCAGCCGAGTGGGTGGGGACGATTGCTTCGATTAGTTTTCACAATTCCGTCGTGATCGTGCGGAAAGCGGTTTCTGTCAACGACACGCTGTTGGGAGATCGTGTCGTTGCGGGCGATGTGGCGACGGTCGACGACGCCGTGCTGTCCGTGCGCGCCACCGGCCAATCGTCGTTGCTGGGGTTGCATGAGCGACCACATGGCGCTCCGGCTGGTGTTGCTGGCAAAGCCTCGTTCGCGAACTTGTTTCGGTAAGCTGCGCTGCGCGCTACGCCCGCACGCTGCCATCTCCGAGCACTACCCACTTTTGCGTGGTGAGGCCTTCGAGCCCCACCGGGCCGCGGGCGTGGAGTTTGTCGGTGGAGATTCCGATTTCTGCGCCGAGGCCGTACTCGAAGCCGTCGGCGAATTGGGTGCTGGCGTTGACCATCACGCTCGCGCTGTCTACTTCGCGCAGGAAGCGTTGTGCGTTTGACCAGTTTTCGGTGACGATGCTGTCGGTGTGATGCGAGCCGTGTTGCTCGATGTGATCAATCGCTTCGTCCATGTTCGCGACGATTTTTATTGACACAATCGCGGCGAGATATTCCGTCGCCCAATCTTCTTCCGTCGCCGCTTTGACGTCGAACGCGGCCAACACGCTGCGGGTGCGTTCGCAGCCGCGCATTTCCACATTTTTGTCCGCGAAAATTTTGGCGATGCGCGGCAACACATCGTGCATGCGCGCTTCATGAACCAACAGGGATTCCATCGCGCCGCACACGCCGTAGCGGCGCGTCTTGGCGTTGTCGGCGATGCGCACGGCTTTCTCAGCATCGGCCAGTTCGTCGATGTAAACGTGGCAATTGCCGTCGAGGTGCTTGATCACGGGAACGGTCGCTTCGGCGGCGACGCGTTGAATCAGGCTTTTGCCGCCGCGCGGGATGATGACGTCGATGTATTCCGGTAGCGTAATCATCTGTCCCACGGCTGCGCGATCCGTCGTTTCGACGACTTGCACGACCGACTCTGGCAGTTTCGCCGCTTTGAGCCCGGCGGCAATGCAGCCCGCGATGGCTTGGTTCGAGCGCGCGGCTTCGGAGCCGCCGCGCAGAATCACCGCGTTGCCGCTCTTGAGGCACAAGCCCGCCGCGTCGGCGGTCACGTTCGGGCGCGATTCGTAGATGATGCCGATGACGCCCAGCGGCACGCGCATCTTGCCGACTTGAATGCCGGATGGACGGGTGCGCAGGTTCGCGATTTCGCCGACCGGGTCAGGCAACTGCGCGACTTGCCGCAAGCCTTCGGCCATCGCCGCGACCGACTTCGACGTGAGCGTCAGGCGGTCAATCAGCGGCGCAGCAAGGTCGGCTTTCTTCGCGTCACGCACATCGGCGGCGTTTTCTTCGAGGATATGGCTCTCGCGCTGCAGGATCGTGGTGGCGATGGCGAGAAGCGCATCGTTTTTCGCGGCCGAGGAGGCGCGCGCGATGGTGCGCGAAGCGGCGCGCGCAGCGCGGCCCACGACATGCATGTATTCAGTAACGTCCAGCATCTTATTCATGCCATGATTTTACCTGCCATGATGATGGCATGAACGGATTACAGCTTTATCGACGTAACGACAGCGATACGGTAATTACAGCCCCATTTATAACTATGTTGACTTGGCTTAATAAATGCACGAAAGCACCGTCTAGCTGTCGTTAGTGCATAAAAGCTGTATTTCCAGATTGTCAGACTTTCCTTATCGGCGCTGTGCACCGCTCGGGGTCGCATGGGCATGCGATGCGCGGCGCCGCACATCGGACTACCCTACGCGCCTAAGAGACTTCTGGACTTCTGGAGAAACTCAATGCAATCTTTGCAACCATTTCGCACAGTCGCCGCCCTTCTTTTCAGCACGCTACTCGCGGCGCAAGCCTCGGCCCAGGCCGTCACCGTCGTCGAGTATTACAACCGCGTGCTCGACGCTTACTTCATCACCTCGCGCACTGCCGAAATCAACGCGCTGGACCTCGCTGTGGATTTCGAGCGCACCGGCGCGAGCTTCAACGCCACTGCCGGAAGCCAAGCCAACGCCGCCAACAGCATCTGTCGCTACTACATCTCGCTGACTTCGCCGTACACCAGCTCGCACTTCTACGGCCTGCACGCCACCGACTGTCAGTTGGTCGCGCAGGCCAATCCGGCGGGCTTCACCTACGAAGGCATCGACTTCGCGGTCGGCCTCAAGGTCGGGGCAACCTGCCCGCTCGCCACACCGGTCGCCGTGTACCGAAGCTTCCGCCCCGCTGCGGGCGGGCGCACGCCGAACCATCGCTACACCGTTTCGCAAGCAAGCTACGACAAGATGGCCGTCGCAGGCTGGACGCAAGAAGGCATCGCGTTTTGCGTCGCCGCCGCGACCGACGCCGCCGCGGTGTGGCCGCCGGCAACAACGGGGCTTTACTCCGGCACCACGAAATACGCCGTCGGCATGCTCGACGGCTACACAGTGCGCGACGTGCCGCATTCGCGTGATATTCCGGTGCTGATTCAATATCCGCTCAACGCAGGCCGGAGCAAGCGTCCGGTGATCGTCTATTCGCACGGCGGCGACAAAAACGCCGACGGAAAAGACATCGGCAACGACTGGGGCGCCGCGCTCGCCGAGGTCGGCTACATCGTCGTTCAGATGAGTCACCCGCCGCGTACGCTGGCCGAGCAATCGGCGTTGCTCGCGGAATTTGGCTACCCGCCGCTCACCGCCGATCAGGCGCAATCAACGGAAGCCAACATCGACCGTCCGCGCGACACCATCGCGGTGCTCAACGCGCTGCCGACCATCGAGGCGGCGTACCCACAGGCGCAGGGGCTCTTTGATTACGACCGCGTGGGCCTCGCCGCCCATTCGCGTGGCACCTATAGCGTCCGTGCGGCGCTGTGCGCCCGCGTCGACATTGGCATCGATCCCGACTACAGTTTCCGCGCTGTGAACAGGTTCAACACGCCGCTGGCTATCGTGCCCAAAGCGTTGATGGCGGCGTCGCCGCAGGGCACGGATCGGCCGTGGTTCAAGCTCGACACCTGGCGCGAATGCACGACGCCGGACATGACGCTCACCGGCGTCAACGACTTCTCAGAGACGACCGTACCCGCCAATCGCGTGCAGGGCTATCAACTCATGCCGCCGGGCAACAAATACCTCTTGTATATCGACCATCCCGGCGCGATCCACAACACGTTCAATCTCAAAGACAACTCACCCGCGTTCGACCCGATCCTAATCGCAGGCGGCCGCGCGTTCTTCGACGCGCACCTTCGCAACTCGTTGATCGGCAAAGCGTATCTCTCGTCCGGGCGCACCGAAACGCACAGCAGCGGCGTCGCCACCATCAGTCAGCGTTAGCCCGACACGATTCCGAACTGCGCGGCGCTCAGCTGCGCAGTGGTAGGCGACGACTTGGCGTCGCTTGGTTGCCACCCAGAGCGCGGCCCAGTCCGCGCCTACATCGATCCCGAAGCACGCCTCAAACGTCTCACCATCAAACTCACGCAACACTCGTAAGGAGCCCACATGCAAACCCATCGTTTCGTCACCGTCCGCACCGTGTTCGTCGCTGCAGCGTTCTCCCTCACCGCGATCACAGCGTCGGGCAGCTTCGCCGCTGACGCCCCAGCACGGCCAAACGCCGCTAATACCGCCGCCAAAAAGCCTGGCACGGCAAAACCCGTCCTCGGCGATATTTTGCAAGGCACAGACATTCGCAAGAAGCCCGACACCGCGAAGCCCGTCGTCGGTGACATCCTCGAAGGCACCAACATTCGCAAGACGCCCGGCGCGGCGAACGCTCCCACCAAACCCGGTGCCGGCAAACGCAAGATCGAGTCGCCACGCGACATCTCGTCGGGACAGGCGACGGGCAAGTGACCCGCGAACGCAGCCGCTGCACACGGACGCAGCAACGAAGGCTCGGTTAGAAACGTAGGTGGGCGTGCTAACCCAGCACCCCCAGCTACAGCGGAATGCTCATCCCGCACTGACTCACCAAGAACGTTCGAATGTCCGGCCACGTCGTGCGCGTCGCGTGCGCCGCGAAGGTGATGCCGTTCAGAGCCGTGCTACCCCTCACCCCAAGCGCCACCCGCGCGCCGATCAGTATGTCGGTCGTGGCAAGCACCTTGCCGTCGCCGTCGAGATCACACGTGCATTGCTTTGCACTAAATAGGCCGAATTCAAAACACGCCAGACTTGAACAGTTCCCCGTCCGCCTCCAACAGACGCCATGCCGCGCCATCCCGGTGCAGCGTTCGCCCGGTATCGGGATAGTGGCAAACGTCTTGGTTCACGCGCGTCCCGACGATCACGTACGAGCACAGCTCGCTTGACCGATTGGACACGTGGTGCGCGTTCGGCACACCCGCAGGCCAGCACGCCGAATCACCCGCGTGCAAGACCTGAACTTCGGCCCCCTCGGTAACGGTCGCCTCACCGGACAGCACGAGCAAGAACTCGTCCTCGTTCTCATGCCAGTGATTGTTCGACGAGCGCGCGCCGGGATGCAGCGTCTGCACGTAGGCGCCGAACTGCGAAAGCCCGCCTGCGTGTGACAAGCGCACGGTATCCGTAACGCCAAAAGCCTCGCGCTCGGCCCGTTCGGCTTGCACCTGATTCTTCTTGATGATCATCTTACTTCCCGAGCCACGACATGAGGCATGTTGCAAATGTAGTCGCTGGGTCGGGGCAGCGTGGCGTGTGTGTGGAGGAGGGGTTGAGTTCTGACGGCTAACGTCAGAGTTCAGCGGCGCGATGTGCCTGTGCGCGCCCGTTGGGCCGGCACGCTAGACGCGGTCGTTTCAAGGCGCTCTGCCAACCAGACTTTAATAACCGACTGTCGCGTAACCCCCAGTTTGCTGGCTTCACGATCCAGAGAATCAATCATCCACGTTGGAAAATCAACATTCACGCGTTTCTGCACTTGTAGCGCGCGCTTGGCTTTGGATAAATCCAAAGACTGCGAAAGATCAACGCCCTCATCGAACTGTTGATCGAAATTTCTAGCTTTCATAAATTGCCACCTCTTCTGTGCGTGCACGACGAACGGATATCAATCGGACATTGGCCTCTCGGTAGGTAATGACAACCGTCCAATGCTTCCCATCAATCAACCCAATCATCCGACACCGAGGTTCGTCATCCGTTTTCGCCGGAATCTCCAGCAACATCGGGTCGTTCCTGAGGCTCTGCGCCTCGACAAAATCAATACCGTGCTTCGTCCGATTGGAATTGCTCTTGGTGGGGTCAAACTCGAAGGAAACCATGGTATAAAAAATATACCTTAATTGCCATCAAATTGCCAACTGACGCAAGCTTCTAACGTTTGAGTTAGCCCTCTGTGCGCCGATGGCCGCGAACTCCGATCTGCACGACAATAAAACCACTTTGGTTCCATTAGGGTGTAACGCGATGCCCACTACTCTGACCTTGAAGAACATTCCAGATGCCGTGTACGAGCGCTTGAAGAGTGCTGCTGAGATGCACCGTCGCAGCCTCAACAGCGAGGCTATTGTCTGCCTTGAGTCGGTGTTGTTGCCAACAAAGCTAGCGCCCAGTGAGAGACTGGCACGCGTACGCGAGCTGCGGGCGGCGTTGGCTAGGCAGACGTTCCTCACGGAAGACATCGATTTGGCGAAGCGTGAAGGTAGGTCATGATCGTTGTTGACACTAACGTACTGGCTTACCTGTACTTGCCAGGCGCTTTCACGGCCGCCGCAGAAGCATTGCTTGAGAATCAACACACATGGCGACAAGAGAATATTTATCTATTTCGAAAATGCCAAAAAATTAAAAAAGCGCCCGAATAAATCGAGCGTTTCGTTTGATTTCAAGTAGCGCGATTGTTTGCCGCGGTACCGTGGGCACCGGTGTCTACCGAATACGGCGACGGGTAACCACGCCGCCGAACACAGCAAGTAGCAGTCCCATAACCCCAAGCATCGCGGCACTCATCGTCGGTATCACGACTGGCTCGAACATGGCGATGACCGTGCAATCGCCCGTGATTGCTGCTGTAACGAAGGTGTTGCCGATGAGCGTTCCACCGCACGTGCCACCGACGCTCACCAGTCGTTGACCGCCGCTTGGGAGGATCGTCAAGGTGATGCTGCTGCCAGCGACCACCGACTGAGGGAGGTTTGGCGTAATCGAGCCAGAACCGCCCACACTTCCGAGCGTTGGCGTCACAACATACATGCGCGGTGCGGCACAGCTTGCAGTCGAGCCGCCACCAGCACCGGTACAGCTCCAAGTGAAGCTGCTCGCTCCAGACGTGACCGCGCTTGCCGTGCCGGCTGCACACAGATTCGCGCTGGGTGCCGTTGCCGTTGCCACGTTATTTGCCGTGCCGCAGGCTCCGCTTACAACAGGCTCGAACGCGGCTGTGACGGTGCAATTCGCTGCGATCGCAGCCGTGGTGTAGCTATTGACACCCGCCGCCGAAGCGACACCGCCGCAACCGCTGATGCTTGCAGTGCGGAAGCCCATGTTCGGGGTCGCGGTACAGCTTGAGGTCGCGCCGCCATTAACAGGACTTGTGCAAGTCAGCGCACCGTTTGCACCCGGGCTTGCCGTGACAACGTACTGACGCGGCGCAACACACGATGCCGTTGTGCCCGTGTTTTGCCCGGCACAGGCCCAGGTGAACTCATTGGTCGAAGTGGCTACCGCGGAGGCTGTACCCGTTGCGCAGAGATTGGCTGTCGGTGCGATCAGGGTTGCTGCGCCGTTTGCCGTGCCGCATACACCGTTGATTGGCACCACCAGAGTAATGCTCTGCGTCACTTGAGGGGCGGAGTTAAAGCTTGCGTCGCCAGCCTTATCAGCAGCGATAGTGCACACGCTGCCGACGGTGCCGCCGACCAGCGCAGTGACCAAACCACTTGAAGAATTCACCGAGCAGATCAAAGGCGTGAGCGAGGTGTATGTAATGGCAGCAGCAGAGTTTGGCGTTGGCGAAGCAGTCGCCGCCACGGTTGCCGTACCACCCACAAGCAACATTGGCGCAGCACCGAACGCAAGCGTTTGCGCCGTGCTAGCCGCTACACAGCCAGTGCTCCAGGGCGTGCTACCGGTCGCCGTATCCCACGCTGCGTCCGCCGACACGGTAAGTTGATTCGGACAAAGTGACGAGAGACCCGCGACCAACACGTTGGTAGGCGCCGGCACTGGAACCACTGCGCCAGCAATCTGGTTATTGCGAACAAAAAACACTTCGAGCGGATTAAGACTTGCAAGTGACGGCAATGAACCGGTTATCTGATTGGCATCAGCACGGAAGAAGCGCAACGCCGTGAGTCCGCTTAGTGAAGGAATCGATCCCGTGAGCGCATTGCTCGAAACGTAGAAAGACTGAAGCGCGGATAGCCCACTCAGCGAAGGGATCAAGCCAGAAAGCTGATTGCCGTCCACATGGAACCACTCAAGCCCGGTAAGCCCGGTGAGTGACGGAGTATTGCCGGTGAGCTGGTTGTTGCTGCCCTGAAATACTTTGAGCGCAGTTAGACCGGAAAGCGATGGAATTGACCCCGCGATCTGGTTATTGCTAAAGGAAAACGCTTCGAGTGCGGTGAGTCCGGAAAGCGATGGTACATTGCCCGTGAGCTGATTGCTTCGCACGTCAACGTAGCTCAAGCTGCTCAGTCCCGTGAGCGAAGGCAACGCGCCTGAAATGCTGTTCGACTGAAGACGCAGGGAGCGTAGATTGCTAAGCGTGTTGAGCGAAGCTGGCAACGTGCCTACTAAATTGTTGGAAGGAAGGTTGATTTCGACAATGGTATCGCTCGAACCACTCGGCGCACACACCACACCGAACCACGTGCACTCGCCGCCAGGTGCCGCCGCCACGGTCCACGGAGCATTTGGCGCAGTCGTATTGGTCCAACTCGCACCATTCGTTCCGTTGTAGAGCGAGACCAACACCGCTCGCTCGGCCGTTGAAATCTGCGCTGATGCGGGCGTCGCTACCGCGACACCGAGCAAGGCCGCAATCGCTGCAAGACCCCGCCCGCTGCGAGCGATAAGTGCGGCGAGAGCCGAGGCGCGCTTGGGTGCAGCGCTCGGCGAGAACAAATGTTCGTAACGTGACATTGATTACCCCGGTTAACTATTGGCTCTGTTATGCGGCGAGTGAGGCCTGTATAGGCGAGGTGCCAGACCTCGCCGATGGTGTCGCAACGAATGAAGCTTTCGAACCGGATGGTTCGCGCTCCACATCTTCACCCCGGATTATGCTGCGTTCGCCGAAAAACAGAAATGAGGAGTTCCCAAAACTGCGGCCAGGGTTAACCATTGGCGGGTTGCCTTTGTTCAAGTGAATTCCACATGCTTGGTGAACTCGTGCCACCAAGAAGGCGCAATTCTGTGAGCACTAACCAATTTTGCGATTCCGGGTTCGTTGCGCAGAATCCCTCAGTCGCAAATCGGCCATGAGCGCGTACACTTCCGAAACAAAATCGGATAGCGCGCGCATAGCTGTAACGGTGGCGTGCATGCCGAGCTCATGAACGACTGCCTATTGAGCAGCGTGAGCCGAGAGCGCTATTTCAACCTAATGTTCGAACGGTACCGGGGATTTACATGACAGGAACCAACCAGTGGACGAAGCGCATCATCGCGCTTGCCTGTGCGATGAGCGCGGCGTCAACATCACCTCTGTCTGTGGCAGTGTGGCAGGGCAGCATGCCCGTCGCGGATGAAGCGGCGATCCACAGTGAAGCACAAAAGGCAAGCGCTCACGATGATCGCTTCAAGCGCGCGCCCGCCGGAATCGTCCAAAAAGCGGGTGTCGACGCGCAATTAACTCAAACGAGCTACATCGTGGTTCTCTCCGATGCGCCAGTCGCTAGCTACAAGGGCGGCGTTGCGGGCCTCGAAGCCATTCCGCGTCGAACAAGTGCGCCACGAGCCGGTCGCTTAGATGTGGCGAGCGCGCAAGCCGAATCCTATGCCGCTTACATACTCAACAAGCAGATCAGCACTGAAGCGCAATTATCGAGCAAGGTCGGTCGCACGGTAGCGGCAAGTCACAGGATGCAGCACGCGATTAACGCGATCGTGCTGGAGCTCAGTGCTGAAGAGGCGCGACAAGTCGGGGCGATGCCTGGCGTGCGCTTCGTTGAGGCGTATCGCGAATACGAACAAGACACCGACCTCGGCCCCGCGCTGATTGGCGCACCGCCCGTATGGACCGGCACTAATCCAGGAGCCGCTAGCCAGTTTCGCGGTGAAGGCATGGTGCTCGGCATTATCGATTCGGGGATCAATTTCGAGAGCCCATCGTTCGCTGCTACTGGGCCGGTAGACAGCTATGTACACGTCAACCCACTCGGGGCGGGAAACTATCTAGGCACCTGCGCCACGGGTCAGGTTGACGCGGGTCGCTGCAACGATAAGTTGATCGGCGGATACGATTTTGTGTGTAACTTCAGCGGTGTAACGCAATGTACCGCCGCCGATAGCCGAGAGGAACCCGGCTTCGGCGACACCAACGGCCACGGCACTCACGTTGCATCGACTGCTGCCGGTAACACCCGCGACGCCGTCTACCAGGGCAATACGCTACGAATCTCAGGGGTTGCCCCGCGCGCCAACATCATCGCGTATGACGTTTGCTACACGCAGCCATCAACCGGTCGTGGCTTGTGCCCCAATGTATCTACCATCGCTGCAATTAACCAGGCGGTCACTGATGGAATTGTCGATGCAATCAACTACTCCATCGGCGGTGGGGTAGATCCCTGGCTTGAAGCGGGGTCGCTCGCATTTCTTGGCGCAGTCGACGCTGGAATTTTCGTCGCCTCATCTGCAGGCAATAGCGGACCAGCATCGAACACGACGGGTCACCACGAGCCTTGGGTGAGTTCGACCGCTGCATCGCAGACAGGCCGTGCGGGCTTCTCGCTCTCCATGAGCGTCACCGGCCCAGCGCCGGTACCGGCAAACCTCGCCCCAATTCTGATCTCGGCCGGCACCGGCGGCGTCGCTTTCAGCGCGACCTTTCCAGGAACAACGGCACTTCGCATCAGCGCCGGAATCGATACCACCAGCGACGGGTGCGCAGCGTACCCCGCGAACACGTTCGCTGGCGCAATCGCCGTCATACGTCGTGGAACATGCAGCTTCGCAATTAAGGCAAACAATGCGTCTGCGGCGGGCGCGATCACCGTGGTTTTGGCTAACAACGCGGCTGGCGTGATCCTGCCGAGCGTACCTGGGACCACGATTCCTGTTTTCTCGGTCACGCAAGCGCAAGGCGACGCGCTGCGTAACTTCGGTCAAGCCAACCCGACGACAGCCACCGCAACGATTCCCTTCCCGCCGAACGCCACGTCAAACGTTGCCGATGCGCTGGGCGCGTTCAGCTCACGTGGCCCGGCTGGCAACTACAACCTGCTGAAACCTAACGTCACGGCACCTGGTGTCAATATTGTTGCCGCGGTGTCTCCTACCGCCGCTGTTACGGGCGCGCCAAACGCGGTCGAACTCTACAGCGGCACATCGATGGCCTCGCCGCATCAGGCTGGCGCGGCAGCGCTCATTCGGCAAGCGCGCCCAACCTGGACGGCGATGGAAGTTGCCTCGGCGCTCGCAATGAGCTCCACCACAGCAGTGCTGCTTGAAGATGGAGTCACCGCTGCCAACCCGTTTGCGCGCGGCAGTGGTCGTATTCGCGTGGATCGCGCAGTGAATGCAGGGCTTGTGCTGAACGAGACGCGCGCGAATTTTGAAGCGGCTAACCCCGCCACAAGCGGCAATCCAGCGACCATCAATGTCGCGTCGATGGCGAATCGTTCGTGCTTCCAGTCTTGCACGTTCGCGCGCACACTGCGCAACACCCGCAGCACCTCCGCCACCTGGAACTTTGTGGTGCAAGGGCTAACCGGGACGGTTTCGCCCGCGAGCGCTACGATTGCAGCGGGCGATACGCAGACGCTTTTGATCACGATTGATAGCACGTCAATTGTCGCTAACTCGGCGGCAAATTTCGGCTCGCTCGAACTACGCGAGCCGACGGGGCCGTCAAGCTTTGATGCGACCACCGCGCTTTCGATGCCGATTATGGTGGCGGTGCAGCCGCCCGCGATGTCAGTGCCAACGGGGATCGCGGCCACGGTCGCAGCCACACGCACGGGCGCGGCGGAATTCAAATTGTCGAATTCCGGTGGTGCCACGGCGACTTTCGCGCTCAATCGCACGGGGACAGCAGAGAGGAATGCAGTGACGAACTCCGATGCAGGTATCGGCTCAGGTTTCCGAAGCACAACCTACACTGATCCGGCCACGGCGAGTAATCAGGCTCAGTATGCCGCCGACGATTTCGTTGTGATTGAACCAACCACGCTGACTAACATCCGCACTACAGGTTTTGTGGTGAGTGGAACCGCGCTCTCTACTGCGGCAACGAACCTCACCTTCAGCATTTACGCCGACAACGCTGGGTTCCCAGCTGGCAATCCGCAGACGAACGCGGCAGCCGCTACTTGGACTTACACCACGACGCCGGCAGGCGCTGGCGTTACGGTGACCGGTAGCAACGCAATCGCTTTGAATCTGCAAGCGGCTGGGCAGAATGTCGCGCTTGCGCCTGGACGCTACTGGCTCGTGGTCAACACACGAGGCACGTTTGTCAACCGCTTCGCGCAGTATGCCTCTAACCAAACGAGCGGCCACGCCAACTTCGCAACAATTACGATCGCACCGAATGGTACAGGCGCATGGGTGACGAATACCGGATTCCCGGGACTCGCGATGCGCATTGACGGAATCGAGCCGTGTGGCGGGGCGTCTTGGATGGCTCGCCGCTTCCCAGCGTCTGGCTCGATGTTGCCGGGACGCTCGCAAGATGCGTCCTTGCTCGTCACCGCAGGCGGGCTCACTGCGGGAACGTTCACAAGTAATCTGTGCATTGACTCGAATGACCCAACGCTTCCTGCGATCGCAGTGCCAGTAACGCTCACGGTGACGCCGTAGCGCAGGAAGCGCGTGACGTCGCCTCTCATGAGTCGCGACGTTAAGGCTTCGAGACAATCTAGCGGCACTTGCACAATGGGCAAGCGCAACAAAGAAGAGGGCCGCGAAAGCGGCCTTCTGTTTTTTGCGGCACCGGCACCACGTCGCAATCGCGAATTACAGGTGCCATCACATCAAGATCATTCAACGATGTTGACTGTGTGACGCCAACGCACAATACAGGGGTTGTAAGCCCAAACCGGCGGAATTTGTCCATTCCGGGGTTCTAAGCCCAAATTCACGGGACAGAGCACTGTAAAACCGATGGACTGACAAGCGATCACCTGATTAGTTACCTGCCTCAGGCAAGCAGAGAACACGTCGAGGCAGGGGCGCGGTTCGGATGGCGGCGTGGATGAGTCGCGGCACCATTGCGGGCAGATCGTAGCGGCGGTTGAAACGGTAGGCAAACTCGGCAAGGTAGCGATGGGCATATTTGTCGTAGTCAAACGAATGATACGTGCCTGCGAAGGCGGTTTTCAAGTTGCCCAGCATCGTATTGACCCAGCGAAACTCAGAGCGCTTGACCGCTTGCGGGCCGCCGCCTACAACGTGGCGCTCGTGTGTGGTGTCGGCGATCTTGGTGACCGCCTCAAAGCACCACAAGCCGTCGGAGACCACATGTGCACCGGGTGCGAGCGGCGTCCACAGCAGGCGAGGTGTGCTGTCGCCGGGTACGGCAACGTAGGTGTTTGCGATGAGGTAAACCATGCAGTCGATTGACGAACAAGAGTTAAGCAACAAGTCGCAAGCCAGCGCACGAACTGGCTCCGGCCCAAGCGATTGGAAGCCATCGTTTACAAAGAGGAGAACTCCCTTCGGCTCTTGAACGCCAAAGTGGGCTTTGGTGTCACGGATCTGGCGATTGGCCTTCTTTAGGATGCGAGAGATTGGAGGGCGAAACAGGCGCAGAAACTCAATGCGAAACCAGGGTGGGAATGTCCCATCGCCTCCAAATAGCAGAGGGCGCCACGTCGGGTCTTCGGCAACAATCCGCTCCATAAGGGCACTGAAGCCGCGCACGAACGCTGGCGACTGCGAGAACTCGGTCTCAATCTCCTTGATCTCGGCGACGATTCCTTGCGATTGAAAGTAGAAGTCTGTGTTCTCGAATGTCCTCGGACTTGTCAGGACGTCTTCGACAACACTACCTCCGCACTCGCGGACGAACTTCCGCACGGTGAGTTCGACAGGATACGGATCGTGTGGACCCACGTCCCAGAAGCCAGGAATCTCGCTCATGACGCCTAACGCGTTTTAACGAACACGTGGAAGGTTAACTTTTTAGTAGAGCGTTTCGTAATTCGCTGATTTTTAATTTAGCGGATTCTATGTGCGGCTAGTGGGTTGATTTACAGCTTTTTCCATGAAAAGACCAGCTGGTGGTCGTTGCAGCTATATTTTATGGTTTATTGACTAAGCCGTAAAAATAGCTGAAATCGCCACCCGCCGGTCGTTAGCGCTAAAAAGCCATTAATCGTCACTCCAGTCGCTTACTCCACCCAGCGCGTAAAGTCCTCGACCGCCACACGCGGCGTATGGAAAGTGTTCACGACGGCGCTGGTGTCGGCGAAGCCTAGCGACATGCCGCAGACCATGAGTTCGTTGTCGCCTGCGCCGATGATGGGTGCGATGATTTTTGAGAACCCGTTCCACGCGGCTTGCGGGCAGGTGTGTAGGCCTTGCGCGCGGGCGGCGACCATGACGTTTTCGATGAGCATGCCGCAGTCGACGAGGCTGCCGCGACCCATCACGCGATCGATGGTGAAGAAGAGGCCGACCGGCGCGTCGAAGAACTTGAAGTTGCGCTGATGCTGCGCATGCATCGCGTCTTTGTCGCCCTTCATGATGCCGAGCAGGCCGTACAAACTCCAGCCGTTTTCACGGCGGCGATCAATGAACGGGCTCACCCATTTTTCGGGGTAGTAGTCGTAGCCTTCGCTGTACTCACTCGCGAGCGCGGGGTTCGCGCGAATTGCGTCGTGCGCGGCGCAGACTTCGGTGACGATCTGATTGCGTGCTGCGCCTTGCACGACATACACGCGCCACGGCTGTGTGTTGGTTCCGCTCGGCGCGCGCGCGGCGACCTTGAGGATGCGCGCTACGGTTTCGCGCGGTACGGGCGTTGGGAGAAACGCGCGCGCCGAGAAGCGGCTCTCGATGGCCGCGTCGACGCTGGCGGGGTCTTGAATGACAGTGTTGACTTGATGAGCGGTCACGCGGGAATCCTGAGAAGAATGAGACGAGTAGCTCGCATTCCATCATGCCTCGCGCCGGGCGTCATGACTTTTGCGTTCAGAAACGGCACGATATTCCGGTTCTAGGCGACGACTTGGCGTCGCTCAGCGCAACGAATAAGCGCGGCCGAGTCTGCGCCTGCAACTCATGTAAGCCACCAAGCGACGCCAAGTCGTCGCCTACAACACCCGTCGTTTAACTACGGCGCGCGAAACACTGAACGATTGCGGCCTGCGTGTTTGGCTTCGTATAGCGCCGCGTCAGCCCGTTGAAACGCTGCGTCCACCGATTCGTTGGGAAGGATCTCGGTTACGCCAAAGCTCGCGGTGATGTGCACATCCAGCGGTAGCGCCATCTTTTCGATATGCCGCCGCAATGACTCGGCGAGCACCTTCGCGTCGGTACGCTGCATGAACGCGAGAATCGCAAACTCTTCGCCGCCCCAGCGGTACAGCGTTGCGGCCTCGGGCAAACGCTCGGACACGGCGTCGGCAAATGCGGTCAGCGTCGCGTCGCCCGCTTGGTGACCGCGCGCGTCGTTAACGCGCTTAAATTCATCGAGATCCAGCACGATCAAGCAATGCGGTATCGAGCCGACAACACGATTAGCGCTGTCGTAGCGAAACTTGCGGCGATTGGGCAAGCCGGTAAGCGCGTCCGTCATCGATTGCGACTCCGCCACTTGCAGGCGTGCGAACGTGGTCGCCAAGCCCGAGCGGTAGCGACTGAAAATTATCGCCGTGCCCGCCGTGGTGATGGTCAACGCCACAAAGTTAGCAATCGAATCGGGCAGCACCGGCGCTCCGAAAGACTGCACGGCGTAGAGATGAATAGCGACCATCAACGCCGTTAAGAATGCGACCGCAGCGATGCCGAGCCACGGTCGCCGACCCAACATCAGGCTCGAATACAGCGCGATTAACGGCGTCCACAGTGCCATACGGCGCATGCCTTGAAGCGCCGTTGCGTCGCGGAGGACGATGAGCATCACGCCGAACACGCCAACGGCGACCAACAGCGCGCACGAAATCATCGCGTCGCCAAAGCGCGCCATGTGTCGGCTCGCGGAGACGCGAGGGATGAGGGCTGCGATCCATAGCGCGAGCAAAAAAACGGCGGAGAGCAACGGTGCAACGCACATGGCTAGGCTCTGCGCCGCCATCGCATCGGCGACACAGGCGAACATGCCCACGGGAACGAGCCAGCGGAAAACTTCAACTCGCCAATGTCGCGCGGAGGGTCGGTCGCTGGCGCGGCGGAGATTCAAAACGGGAGCGGAGAGCGGCGGAAGCGAACGATTCATGTGTGCGGGGACTCGTCGCCACGAACCCGTTCATCGGGCTCACTCACAGCGGAAAACAAAAACCTATTGTTGCTGCAACCCGCTGTAATTGCTCCTAAGATTCATCTGTAATTGCGGGCAAAACCGCGGCTGCGCGCTCGCTAAAACAATCGATACGCCAATGGCATGAGAAACGACGCCAAGAGCACTTGTAAGCCCAGCGCTAACCCGGCGTATGCGCCCGCGTCGGCATTGACTTGCAGAGCGCGCGCCGCGCCGATGCCGTGCGCCGCTGTGCCGAGCGCGAAGCCGCGTGTCGCAAGAGAATGGATGCCGAGGACGTCGAAGAGATACTTTGCGCTCACCGCGCCAACGAGTCCGGTTAGCACAGCGAATACGGCGGCCAAAGCGGGAATTCCGCCGATCTTTTCGGCGACACCCATCGCAACCGGTGCCGTCACGGACTTCGGCGCGAGCGACATGATGACTTCCGTCGGCAGCCCAAGCGCGTAGCCGATGCCTACGGCACTGATCGCCGCCACCGATCCGCCGAGCAACGCGGCGAGCAGGATGGCTCCCGCGCGTCGACGAACCTCAAGGCGTCGCTGCCACAGCGGCCACGCCAGCGCGACAACCGCCGGGCCGAGCAAGAAGTGGATGAACTGCGCACCGGCGAAGTACGTCGGGTATGGCGTGCCGCTCGCGGTTAGGAGCGCTGCCAATACCAGCACCGCCCACAACACGGGATTGGCCCACGGCGCTTGGTTGAGCCGCAGATAGACGGTCTGTGCGAGTACGTAGGTCACGATCGTGGCGGTCAGTCCGAAAAGCGGTGTCGCGGAGAGATAAACCCAGAGCTCAACAAAGTTCTGCATCGTGCGCGCTCAGTCTTTGTCGGCGGGCGTGAACGCACGCAGCGCAAGTGCCGTGACGGCGAGGCCAATCCACGTTGCAAGCACGATGACCACCAGCATGCGCACGCCGTACTCTGCGATCAGTCCCGTGTGCACCATCACGCCAACGCCAACCGGCACGAAGAGAAGCGACAAGTGCGTCAGCAGCGCTTCGGCCGCCGCTTGAACCGGCGCTTGCACAAACGAAAAATTGAGCGCTAGCAACAGGATGACGAGCCCGATGACTGGGCCGGGCAATGGCGCATGCGTGAGACGCGCGATGCCTTCGCCGAGTGACTGCGCGGCAAGGAGCCACGCCAATCCCTTGAGCGAGTCCATGGCTTTTGGATGCGCCTAGAAGCCCATCGCGCCACCGTCGCGTCGGCAGTCGCTGCCCGTGATGTAGCCGTCCGGCGTTTTCCAGATGATTTGGCCGGAGCCGAAATCCATGTAGCTGTCCGCGTTTTGCTTGAGTTTGTGGCCGCGCGCGGCGAGCGATTCGCGCACGGCTGCGGGCGTCCACGGCTCCAAGTCCACTTCCAAGCCTTGCTCTGCACGAAAACGTGGGCCGTCGAGCGCGGCTTGTGGGTTCTCGTCGAAATCGATCAGGCGAATCGCCGTTTGCATATGTCCCTGCGGCTGCATGTGGCCACCCATCACGCCGAACGCGCTCTGCGGCTGTCCGTCTTTCATGATGAAGCCCGGAATGATGGTGTGGAACGGACGCTTACCGCCTTCCGCGCAGTTCGGATGATCGGGGTTGAGCGAGAAACCGTACGCGCGATTTTGCAGCGAAATGCCGTCAACCACCACACCGGAACCAAAGCCGTGATAGTTCGATTGAATGAGCGACACCATCATGCCGCTTTCATCAGCGGCGTTGAGATATACCGTGCCGCCATTGAGCTTGGCGCTCGGCGAAAAATCTTGCGCGCGACTCATGTCGATGAGCTTGGCGCGATCTTTCAGGAAAGCACGATCCAACATCTGTTCAGCGGTCACACGCATGTGCGCAGGGTCAGCCACTTGCGCATGCACGTCGCGGAACGCGAGCTTCATCGCCTCAATAGATAAGTGCCAATAGTCAGGATGATTCGGTCCGAGCGATTTCAGATCAAAGTCTTCCAGCATCCCAAGCGCCATGAGCGCCGCAATGCCTTGGCCGTTCGGCGGAATTTCGCAGACTTCATAACCGCGATAGCCCACGCGAATCGGCTCCACCCAATCGGCCACATGCGCAGCCAAATCGATGCCCGTCATTAAGCCGCCATTGGCTTTCGAGTGCGCCACGATGCGCGACGCAAGCTGACCACGATAAAAGGATTCGCCTTCGCTTTCGGCGATCAAGCGCAGCGCTTCGGCTTGCGCCGGATTGCGGAAGAGTTCACCGGCCAACGGCGCGCGGCCGCGCGGCATGAAATGCTCAGCGTAGCCCGGCTGAGTGTGCAGTTCCGGCACGGCCCGCGCCCACTGACCCGCGATGATCGGCGTCACCATGAAGCCGCGCTCGGCGATGTCAATGGCGGGCGCAAGCAGATCGGCAAATGGCAATTTGCCATAACGCTTTGAAAGCGCCACCCAGCCAGCGATTGCGCCAGGCACCGACACGCTCATCCAGCCCCGCATCGGCACGGTTTGCATACCTTTGAAAGTCTCGGGCGTCCATGCTTGCGGCGAACGACCCGAGGAGTTCAAGCCGTGCAAAGCTTTGTCTTCAGGACTCCAAATCAGCGCGAACAAATCGCTGCCGAGACCGTTGCTGCAAGGCTCGACCACGGTCAGCGCCGCCGCTGTCGCGATGATGGCGTCGATGGCATTGCCACCCGCGCGAATCATCGAAAGCCCCGCTTGCGAGGCCAATGGGTGCGTGGTCGACACCACATTGCGAGTCATCAGTGGCGAGCGGCCACCTTGATAGGGACGGGCGTAGTTAAACGTCATGATCGATGTTGGGCGTCCCACCGCGATGGCATGGGAAGCACCCATAAAAAATGAGATTGATACGGATTATCCAGCGCTGCGTGCGGGAATGTGGTGCGCTGATTCAAATCCTAGCGAGTAAGCCGCGAGTGGCTAGCGCTTAGGGCGCTACTTCGCACGCTTTGGGTGGACTCCAAACGAGTTGAATATCGTTCGCGTCGTTACGGTCGCAACGTCCAGAAAGACAAGAAAATCCACGCAGTACTGCGCCGGTCGGGCCGCGCAAAAGCATGCCCGTTTCTTCTCGTTGGGGTATCCGATTGGCGAGACGATTGGCTTTTTGCTCGCGGTAATCGTCGGTTGTTCGCCACTCGCACCGCCACGCGTAAGTGCGTGCGGTGCAGCTCAGACTGCTGACAGCGCGCGACTCGCCCAATGTTTGTGTCACGCGAAACGTGAACTCGTCGACTTCTACGGGCCAGTCGTATTTCCCTGTGTCAAGAAATAGCTGCAACGAGGGTTGTGTTGCGGCCCCAGCGCCAGACTCGTCAACGCTTTGTAAACACAGCTTTCGTCCGTCAGCTCCACGACTAGAAGCGGCTCGCTTTACTCGCGAAAGAATGGAGGGCTGTTTCACGTCGGTAAATGCGCCCACATAGCGGCGCTCCACCTCAGCGCAGCGCGCGGCGGGCAGTCGATCCAGCCTGAAGTCTCGATCCTCCGCGCCAATCGGCATTGATCTCGTGCTGCGCTCATCTACGCGTGAAACGATTTCGGAGAATGAACGTAACGGCCACGCCGCTGCATGTGCCGTTAACTGCAAACGTTCGTCGACGCGCTCAAGACGAAAGGCTGTCCGCTCGTCCCCTTGGGCTGCGCTATTCGAGCTAAGACATCCAATGCCCTGCGCCGCATTGCGGCAGTCTGTGTCGCCAGCGATAAGCGCACCCGAGCGAGACTCGACATAAATCTGCGGCACGACTGTTCTCGGCATCGAAGAATCTTCGACCACCGCTGCGTCTTCCGCCGACCGTTCGAGATTCTTGCCTCGATCAATGGTGCTGACATAGATCGCACGCACCGACTGCGCTGCATTTTTTGCAAGATGCGCCTCGTCGTATACGCGTCCCCAGCAGGCACCTGTCGTCCTTGGAAACACGTCGTCAATCGTGGCTGCTCGCGTTGGGGCACTAAGCGACACGCCAATAGCAATCACCGCGAATCGCCATGAATCGAGACACGGGAAGTTCATGGTGTTATCCTCGAAGATGGACTGGGACCTGCGGTAGCGTGACTTCGAGCGTCATGCCGTTGGTTTCACGACGCCACGCAATGGAGGCACCGATGCGGGAGGCGCGGCTTTGCAGCTGCCCAATGCCGTGACCCCGCGCTACCGTGGCGGGATCAAAGCCACAACCGTTGTCGGCCACCTGGATGCACACGCCGTGCTCAGTGCGCTTCAGGGCAAGCGTGACGACGCTAGCTCCGCTGTGTTTGAGGGCATTGCTCAGCGCTTCTTGCACGATGCGCAACAAATTTAGGGCTGCCGAGGGGTCGAGTGTTGGTAGCTCGCCAAGCTCGTCCGCAACATGCCAATCGAGCCGTACGCCTAGCGACTCAAAGCGCGGCGCCATACGAAAGCGCAGGGTCCCGAGCAGTGACAGCGGGTCGCGCTCATGCTCGTCCAACGAGTCAACGGCGATGCGCAATTCATCCATGCAGTCAAGCAGTGTTTCGGTCAGCAGCGGATCGTTATGCGCCGCGCTGCGCGACTGTCGCAGAGCCGTAGCCAGATGCATGCCTAGACCATCGTGCAGGTCGCCCATCACGCGCGTGCGCTCCTGCATGCGCGCCTGCTCGCGTTCGGCTTCGCGTAGTTGCGCAAAGCTTTGCTCTAGTTGCGCGCGTTGCGCAGCGACCTCGCGTTGCAAAGAAGACGCAAGCTGCCGCGTGCGTTCCTGTGCTTCCATGTAGCGCCGTGCGAGCGTCGCTGTGACCGCCACAAAGAGCGGCAAAGACGCGTATTGCCGCATAAAAATCTCACCTAGCGTTGTGGTCTCTACGCCAATGGCGTAATCGTTGAGTAGCAGCGCCAAGTAAACGACCGCGCCGCAGGCCACAGCGATCATGTCACCCGTTGGTCGTGCGAACGCCAGCCGCACCAACCGAAGCATGCTCCAGATGCTAAATCCGACTCCGATCGCGGCAAACAGCGCAAAGCCCGCGTTTGCGCGCGCGTAATCAGTCGCCGAAAGGAAGTACACGGTAGCGATTGATGCGTAGGCCAGCGCAGCGCGCGTCAACCATCGCGGGCCAACGTATCCCGGCTGATTGTCTTCAGCAAATCGCATGGAGAAAATTGAGAACAGCGCGACAAACCATGCCGAACCACTCACGCACAATTCCGCAAACAGCAGGTCGGGTATTGCCGGATTGGTTACCCAGTAATTCAAATTGCGCAACGCCCACACTACAGTGGCCGCGCCGAACCATAAATACGCCGAGTGCGCGCGATCTCGCCAACCAATGAAGAGTACAAAAATCGCGATCGTTAGGTTGATAACGATCGTCGCCGCGTTACCTTCAATTTGCCAAAAGCGCCTTGCACGCCACGCACTAACTAAATCATCATGTTCACCTAACCAAACAGGCGCGAGCCCACTACGGTAACCGGGATGACCGGCCACTAACACCCAAATTTCATTGGCTACAGCTCCGCCCCGTATCAGGCCCGGTGTGATTTCAATGAGTTGCGGCGTGTAGAAGTGCCTTGATACTGGCCATTGCATTCGACCCGCGCCGCCCACCCGCTGTCCGTTTAACCAAACCTCAGCATTCATGCCCGCCGCGGGCAAATACATCGCAGGCCGCTTCCATCCAGAAAGCGCATCCGGTGCAGGCAAGCGGTACCAAACGTAGCCGACGTAATCTGGCCGCCGCCCATCCCAGTTGTCCGGTAAAGTGACTGATTTCCAACCGCTGCCGACGGGAAACGTAGTTGGATAGGTTGCCCCGGCCTCTGCAACGAACGCGCTCGTGACCAGCGTGGCTGCTGGCGCACTGACTTCTGATCGGAGATGCAAGCGCGTAACCGCAATCACAGCGCAGACAAACACTATTGACAGTGCAAGCGCCCACCTCACGCTAAAGGTCTGATCGTTCGGCGACTTCATTAACGAATCGGTGGACGACCTTGTTCGACCATACGACGGTTGTACTCGTACAGTGCTTCGGCGCGTGAGTTGACCGATAGTTTTTCGTAGATATGCCGGACGTGCGTGCGCACCGTGTTGGTCGTGATCTTCAACGCGTCGGCCACTTCGACGTAGCTAAATCCTTTGCCGATACCCGTGAGTACGTCACGCTCACGATCCGACAGAAAATTGCGCTCGCCTGACAGCGGCTCTGTACTCGCGGCCAATGGTCCACCCGTCTGTTCTGTCGCCAGCTTTGGTACATGCGCCTCGCGCGTGCGCCGAATCAGCGTTCGCGCGATACGTGGTGAGAGCGGCGAGCCGCCGCTACGCAGACAGCGCAGATGTTCGCGAATCGAGTCGATGCTGCCGTCTTTGAGCAAATAGCCCCCCGCGCCCGCATCAATTGCCGAGAGCACGTTGTTCTCGTCACCGAAAATGGAGAGAACCAGCACCTCGCGGCCTGGCGTGCGACACGCCTCTCGAATCACATCGAGCCCACTACCGTCGGGCAAACCCAAATCAGTCAGCACCACGTCGGCCGGTCGGCCGCTCCGTAACCACTCCAGCGCCTCGCGCACGGTGCCGCAGGCGTGCGCGAGCTGCGGCTCGCCGGTGGCCGTGAGCAGCGAAACGAGCCACTCCCGAGTCGGCACGTCGTCTTCAACAAGTAAGACCTGATCCATCGTATCCGCGAGTTTAAGCGTGTTCACTAGGGCGAGGGGTCGCATGGTTATGCGATGTTGACGGAACGTTTTACGGATTACGCTAGCGGCATGTTTGAACTTGTGATGCTCGCTTTTTAGGCCGCCATCGCCATCACGCCAAAAAGTTACAACTCATTACACATTGCAAAGCGGTGGGATGGCGTGAAGTTCACAGCGACCGCGTCTTTTCCCAAACACGGACATTCAATTAGCCGTTTATTTTCAACACAACACAAGGAGCATCACATGAAAATCCCAGCTACACTCGCAGCACTCGTAGTCGGCGTTGCCGCTATGACCGCGTCAACCGTTGCGTCCGCACAGGCAACACCCAACATCAACCAAACGCAGGCCAACCAGTCCGCGCGCATCGCCAAGGGCGAAGCCACGGGCCAGCTTTCTAAGCGCGAAGCCAATCGCCTAAAGGCGGGTCAGGCCAAAGTGGCCGGCATGAAGGCAGCGGCCAAAGCCGACGGCAAGGTGACGCGCAGTGAGCGTGTTGCTATCAAGCAAGAACAAAACAAGCAAAGTCGCCGCATCGCTCGGCAAAAACACGACGGCAATCGTAAGTAGTAGACGACTTGATTCGTACTCACCGCGAGAGCGTCGATTGTCGTCGTTCTCGCGGTCTGCGTACCAGACGTTAAGACGTCATCGTTCGCCTTCTCTTTGCTCAGAGGTCCTCCGGACGGTGACGCCCTAACGCTGTGGCCGCTATTTATTGTTGACTCAGCTACTACAAAAAACCATGCCAAAACTTGCCCGCGCCTTCTGCGGCACGCTCACGCTAATGCTTGCGCTCCCCATTTCGACGGCATGGGCGGGTGCGTCTAACCTCAAGTCCGGGGCCTACGGCACCGAACTCAAACTAGCCGTGGCTCCACTCGACGAAGGGCGAGTGACGGGTTATTTCGAGACGCTTGACAAAACCTGCCGCGTGTATTTTCATGGGCTGCCCAAAGGCGAGATCTATCAGATCGCTGTGGCCAACGCCGCCGACGCTAACTTCGCAAGTTACGGCGAGCTGATGATTACGTACGACGGCGACACGCCAATCGTGCAACTCAGCGTCGCCATGCCGCCGGGTTGCAAAACGGCTGCGCCCGAACTGGCAAACACCAAGTACCGGCTCCAATACAACGCCGACTGGCAAAGCATCCGTCTGATCAGCGCTAAACGCGCACACTTCCACAGAGAGGCGCACGACAGCTCTAAACAGCGCGCGTACGTCGTGAAGTGGGATGCCGTTGCTGTACTACGAGAGGCGCCCGCGTTCGCTCGGGCGCAATACCTTGACGATAAAGTTGCCACGACAGGCTGGTTGCGTCAGGAGGACGTGGCGCCGCCGGACTTCTCGCCAGAACTCGCTTATGTGCGCACGCAACTTCCGCCGATGCAGGGAAAGTGGCCACAAGGCGCACTGCCTGTGGAGGTCCGTGCGTTCCTGAATGCGCGCGAACGCTGCGAACACTTCGAGGGTGAAGAAATTACCGACGCTGCACGGCAAAAATTTCTCGCTGCCGCGATTAAGCGTGAATGCGGCGACGCCAAACAGCGATTCGCTGCGCTCAACGCTGTCTATGCGAAACGACCGGCCGAGGCCAAATTTTTGAAAGACAACGCGCCGAACCCATGATCAATCGCTTGACTGCCCTTACGTCGATCCTCTACCGAGTATTTGCGTTGCTCGGGGCGTGCCTCGCGCTGAACACGGCATCGATTGCTGCGGACGCGAAGCCCGTGACCCGCCTCCCACATAGCTATTCGCCGCAACCGGGCCACGTCGTCGTCGTTGATGTCTTGAAGGACATGTGGCAAGTGAAGCTTCCCGGCAGCGGGACACAATCTTTTGGCGAGGCGCTCGAAGCCGGTGAACGCGGAGCCGCCGCGCCGCTTTTGGTCGCGGACTTCAACTACGATGGCTATGACGACGTTGCCGTACTGGCGGGTGTTGGCTACGGCGGCGCAATGACCACATACTGGCTGCATCTGTGGGAGCCGACTGAGCGAAAGTTCAAGAAGTTCTCAAGCATCCTCGGCAACCCAACGCTTGAGCTGTCCCGAAAGGCAGTCATTTCTTGGGAACGGGACGGCCCACAGTGGACGAGTACCGAGTATCGCGTGCGTAATGGCGTGCTTTCCACCGCGGTGGTTCGCGAACAAAACGCGCTGCGTTGGCTCAACGAGCCCTTCGATCAGCTGACGATTTATCCAGCTGACAGCGGCAAGGTGACCGAGAGCCGCATCATCTCTGCCGAGGCCCCGATCAACGTCGCACCAGAGACTTGGCCGAGTGCCACTGCGAAGATTGGGGAAGCAAAAGTTTGGTTGCATGAGCAACCCAACCCGGCCGCACGAACTGGTATGTACCTGATCAAAGGCGACACGGTCACGTTGCTCGACTATCGGCCATCGCGTGACGGCGACAAAACCGAATACGGCTGGCTGTTCATACGCTTTGACGGCAAGAAGAAGCTGGAAAAGTGGATTCCGGCTGGCAGCATTGTTAACTGATTTCACACTATAAGCGAAGAAAAATGATGAGACTCAAACCCTTCACGTTCGCGACTCGCCTAATTGCGACAATCGGCGCGATCACTCTTGCAATGGCGAGTTACTCCGCCACGTTCACGGGTTCTGGCGTTGGTACCATCCCCGACGGCGCTAGCGGCACCTGTCCGGCGCCCGGCGCTCCGCTCAATATCACGTTCAGTGCGACGGGGCTCACGGCGACGGCGTTGACCGATATTCGCGTCAGTATGACATTCGGAACCGCACACGCCTGGGGCGGCGACGTCACAGCAACGCTGATCTCCCCAACCGGTATCAATTTCCCGCTCTTTGGGCGGATCGGCGCGGAATCTGCGTCTGGTGTGGGTAAAAGCGCCAATCTGTCCGGCACTTACGTGTTCGTCGATCCTGCAATCACGACTAACAACATATGGACAGCTGCGACCAACGCCGGCACGGGTGGGATTGTCGAGGGCACTTATGCGACAACTCCGGTCGGTGGCGACGGGGTGGTCAATCCCCCGACGCCTACCAATTTTCTGGCTGCGTTTAGCAGCCTAACTACGGCCGCGGTCCTCAACGGCACCTGGACGCTGCAAATGACCGACAACTGCGAAATGGACACAGGAGCCATCTCCGCCGCGTCGCTCGCGCTACAGCAATCGGCTCCGCCGTTGCAATATTCCGCCGCCCCCTCGTTTATCCACTTTCCAACGATTCCCGCAAATACGTCGAGTTACGCTTATCCGGTTGTCGTTTTCGCACCAGCGATGAATGCACAAAATATCGGTTTTCCCGCCAACGCCTGCGTCATGAGCGGCACCAATCCCGGCGACTTCATGCGCGTGCCCGACGCTCTGAGTGTCGCCCCAGGCACCACCGGCCAACTGCTCGTCCAATTCCGCCCATCTAGCAACGGCAACAAATCCGCAACGATGACCTGTACCGCCCAACCATCAGGCGTGACACCCGCGCAAATCATCGTACAGCTTGACGGCGCAGGTGGTGATGCCTTGCCGCCACCGAACTGCTACGACGTCGATGGAGACGGCGTAATGAATCCATTGGTCGACGGCTTGTTTATTACTCGCCTGCAGCTGGGGTTTACGCCGCAAGCTGCGGCCAACAACATTGCTTTCCAAGCGCCGCGCAACACGACGAAGAAGGTAGCGGGCTTCATGCTCGAGCGTTGTGGCTACGTGCCGCCCTCGACGCCGTAATCTCCGTACCGGCGGTCTGCGCACCTCTCCTGCTCGCGCGATGCGAGCAGTTTCCCCGCGCGGGCCGAGTCGTCGATAATCGCAGCATGTCATTTGCTGCACTCCACCTCGCCCCAGCCCTGCTGCGCTCAATTGCCGAAAAGGGCTACGTCGAGCCAACACCCGTACAACGCGCCGCGATCCCAGCGGTATTGACCGGGCACGACGTGATCACATCCGCGCAAACGGGGTCTGGAAAATCGGCAGCATTCGCGCTGCCCTTGTTGCAGCAAATCATCAACGCCCCTGCCTTCAAACGCGACGAACGCACACGGACGCGAGTGTTAGTGCTCGTTCCTACGCGTGAACTCGCGGTGCAGGTGGGCGAAACCTTCAAAGGCTTGACGACGTATCTAACCAAGCGCATCAAAGTGTCGGTGTTATTCGGCGGTGTGTCGATCAATCCGCAAATGATGAGCTTGCGCGGTGGTGCAGATATTGTGGTCGCTACACCGGGGCGACTACTCGACTTAATCGATCACAACGCATTGCAAATCTCTGCGTTGTCCGTGCTCGTGCTCGACGAAGCTGATCGCATGCTTGACCTTGGTTTCGGCGATGAGTTGCAACGCATTCTGCGCATGCTTCCGGCCGAGCGGCAATCGCTCTTTTTCTCAGCGACATTCCCGCCCGCGATTGAGGCACTCGCGGCGATCTTGCTGCGCGATCCGCTGCGTATCGAGGTGGCGGCGACCGAGGTTGCGAAACCGGACATCTCGCAACGCGCAATTGCGGTCGATGCGAGCGCACGTACGCAACTCTTGAAGCATTTGCTGCTAAATGCTGAGTGGAGCCGCGTGTTGGTGTTCGTTGCTACCAAACACGCTTCCGAAATCGTGGCCGAAAAACTGCGCCGCAGCAACATCAAAGCCGAGCCGTTTCACGGCGAACTGAGCCAAGGCAAGCGCGAGCAAGTGCTGCACGACTTTAAAGCGAAAACCACGCAGGTCGTCGTAGCGACCGACATGGCCGCGCGAGGCATCGACATCGCGCAGCTGCCGGTTGTCGTTAACTTCGATTTGCCACGCTCAGCGGTGGATTACACGCATCGTATTGGTCGGACAGGCCGCGCGGGCATGAAGGGCGAGGCCGTGAGCTTCATCACTGCCGCAACTGAGGCACACTTCCGACTCATCGAAAAGCGACACGACATGCGGTTGCCACGCGAAGAGATCGCAGGCTTTGAGCCTACAGAATTGCCGGTGCTCAATGCCGAAGCCGCGGCTGGCGCGGGCGGCATCAAAGGCGTTCGGCCGAGCAAGAAAGACAAACTGCGCGCCGCAGCAGCGCTGGCGCAAAAATAAACGCTGGCGAGTGCAGCGCGGGCGCGCGCTGCGACAATACGTCGAACCTAGTTAGATATTCGCCGCCGCCCATGCAAACCGTTTCATTTGACCGCCTGCAACGTTTCATCGCCAGCGCCTTCGTCCAGCTTGGACTGCCAACTGACGACGCGCAAACCATCGGCGCGCTCATGGCCGAGGCGGATTTGCAAGGCTCCGATGGACACGGCGTCATTCGTCTAGTGCCGTACGCGCGTCGCATCCGCGCGGGCGGCGTCAACGTGAAGCCAAATATCACCGTCGTAAAAGAGCGCGCTGGCATGGCGCTCCTCAATGGCGACAACGGCATGGGCCACTTGGTGATGAAGCGCGCGGCGGAAATGGCAGCAGCGAAAGCGCGCGTCACTGGTATCGCGTGGGTGGGTTCGCAATTCAGCAATCACGCAGGGCCAGCGTCGCTATACGCGCGCATGGCGTTGCCGCATGACATGATCGGTTTGTATTTCGCCGTTGGCAACGCCAATCATCTGCCGCCGTGGGGCGGGCTGGATATGCTGTTGTCCACCAATCCGATTGCGGTGGCGGTGCCTGCCGCGAACGAGGGGCCGATCGTGCTCGACATGGCGACGACCGTTGCGGCTTACGGAAAAGTGAAGGCCAAGGCGCAGCGCGGCGAAATGATGCCAGAAGGCTGGATGATGGATCGCGCAGGCAAGCCACTGCTTGACCCGAAACGCGCGGAAGAAGGATTTTTGTTGCCCATCGGCGGCTACAAAGGATACGGCCTTGCACTCATTGTTGGCCTGCTCGCAGGCACGTTGAATGGTGCAGCCATGGGCAAAGACGTGATCGATTTCAATCACGACGACACCAGCGTCACCAATACTGGACAGGCGATTTGCATGATTGATCTCTCCGCGTTCGGGGACGTTGATGCGTTCAAGCAACGTGTTGATACTTTGGCGCGTGACCTTCGCGCGAGCGAGCGCATAGACGGCGTAGAGCGCATCTGGTTGCCAGGCGAACAAAGCGAGTTGCGACGCGTCAACTACACGAAAGACGGTATCCCGCTTCCGCCCGCGCTAGTCAAACAACTCGACACACTAGCAGCCGAATTGAACATTTCACCACTCTTGTCTTAACAATCAACACACCACCGAGAAACTCATCATGCTCAAACGCGCATCTCAATTCGCCTTACTCGCCACGATGGGCCTTTTAGCCCTCGCACCTTATCTCCCAGCGCATGCTCAAACCGCATATCCAAGCAAGCCGATCCGCATGATCGTGCCGCTGGCAGCGGGCAGCGCAGTCGACGCAGCGGCACGCATCATCACGCAAAAAATGTCGCAGAACATGGGGCAAGGCATCGTGATCGAAAATCAGCCTGGCGCAGCAGGTTTGATTGGTGCAGATCGCGTGGCGAAAGCCGTGCCAGACGGTTACACGATTGGCGGTTTCAACGACAGCATCATGACCATGCTGCCGAATCTGCAAAGCAAAATGACGTGGGACATTCTCAAAGATTTCGAGCCCGTATCGTTGGTTGCTACGGTTGAGTGGGGCCTCGTAGTGAATAACGATTCACCGTACCGAAGTGCCGAAACGCTCATCGCCGCCGCAAGGGCCGCGCCAGGAAAAATTAACTACGGCTCCGGCGGCAACGGTAGCCCGCAACACATTGCCGCAGCACTGTTTGCGTCCGGCGCCGGAATCACGCTCACGCATGTGCCGTACAAAGGCGCAACGCAGGCTGGGCTGGGTGTGGCTGCGGGGGAAGTGCCATTGGCGTTTCAAGGACTCGCTACCGTGTTTGGCCTCATCAAGGGCGGCAAAGTGCGCTTGATCGGCGTGAGTACGCCTAAGTCGCTCCCACAATTTCCTGATGTGCCGACGATCAGCGAGTCGGGTTTGACGGGCTTTGAGTTCAATTCGTGGTTCGCCGTGATGGCACCAGCCGGTACGCCGAAAGATATCGTCACACGTCTCAATACTGAGTTGGTGAAAGCGCTCGCCGACCCCGACGTGCGCAATCACTTGATCGCGCAAGGCCTCACGCCGCGCGGCTCGACGCCTGCTGAATTGGGCGTTGCAACAAGAGCGCAGCTCGCCAAATACGCGCGGCTGATCAAACAAGCGAATATTACGGTGGAGTAATCGTCCGTGTAGTGGCGCGGGTCGCGGATAATTGCGGCTATGCCCGCACTCGTTCTCTCCACGCTCAACGCCCGCTACGCGCACGCCTCACTCGGGCTTCGCTATCTTTTTGCCAATCTTGATGAAGACATTCGTCGAGACGCCAAGATCGTCGAGTTCGTGATTGGCAGCAAAACCGAAGTGCTCGTCGAGCAATTGCTTGCGCTGGATGCGAAGGTCGTGACGTTCGGCGTCTACATCTGGAACGTTGAAGAAACGACCAAGCTCATCGCGATGCTCAAGGCTGTTGCGCCGCAGATCAAAGTAGTGATCGGCGGGCCAGAAGTAAGCTATGAGACGACCGAGCAGCGCATTTATCAGCTCGCCGATTGCGTCGTGACCGGGCCCGGCGACGTTACCCTCAACAAGCTCGCGCGCGCGTTGCTGCATGGCCCGAAACCGCTGATGAAAGTGCATGTCGGCGAAGCCTTCGAGCTTGACGATATTGCATTGCCGTACGACTACTACACTGACGAAGACATTGCGCGTCGACATCTCTACGTTGAAGCCTCGCGCGGCTGTCCGTTCAAGTGTGAATTCTGTTTGTCTGCTCTCGACAAAACGGCGGAACCGTTCAACACCGAGCGCTTTCTCGCGGAAATGGCGAAGCTCTATGACCGCGGCGCGCGCACGTTTAAGTTTGTTGATCGCACGTTCAATCTGAACATCAAAACCTCACTCGCGATTCTCGATTTTTTCCTGGAACGCATCAACGCACGCCCAGACGATCCGTGCTTCGCGCATTTCGAATTAGTGCCCGATCACTTGCCCGAAAAGCTCAAAGACACTATCGCCAAGTTTCCGGCCGGTACGCTGCAATTTGAGATCGGCATTCAGACGTGGAACCCCACCGTGCAGGGCCACATTTCACGCAAACAAAACAATGACAAGGCGAAAGAAAATATTCGTTGGTTGCATGAAAATTCGCACGCGCACATGCACGTTGATTTGATCGCCGGATTGCCGTCGGAAACGTTCGCAAGCTTTGGCCACGGCTTCGACACGCTCGCGCGTTTAGGGCCGCATGAAATTCAGGTCGGCGTGCTGAAGCGACTGCGCGGCACGCCGATCATTCGCCACACCGACGCGTTCGCGATGCGCTACAACCCGGAGCCGCCGTACAACATTCTTTCGAACACGGAGCTCTCGTTTGCCGACGTGCAGCGCATCAGCCGTTTCGCGCGGTTCTGGGATTTGATCGGCAACTCCGGGCGCTTCACGCAAGCGCTGCCACTCGTGCTGGCCGAGGCACCTACCAGTGCATTCGCACGCTTTCTCGCGCTCGCCGATTGGCTCTACGCCGAAACCGGCGCAACGCATCAAATCGCACTTGAACGATTGTTCGATCTCGTCTATCGCTGGCTCATTAGCGACGGCGCGGTCGCCGTGGAGACCGCACAAACTGCAATCCTCGCCGACTATCAGCGTAGCGGCAGCAAAGGCCGTCTATCGTTCATGACGCGCGGCTTCACCGCGTCCGATGACACCGCCAACGCCGGCGCACGCAAGGCCACACCCTCCCGGCAGCGCAGGCATCTGAGCGACGCAACGTCGCGCAGCGACTGACGCTCTCAGCCCGCGTACGCGGAGCATCGGCCGCGTTAACCCACGCCCAATTTGCGGAAGCGCGGCTGATTCCGCTCCAACAAGTGTTCGGAATGACTTTTTGTGCTCAGCGACCGCCTGACGGTCATTACAGTACCATTCGACGTTAAGTCGACTTACGTCATAAACGCGCTGTAACGACCGCTGGCTAGTCGCTGGAGCCGAAAAGCCGTTTAAACAATCCATTGGGTTTGCAGACGCATGAGGCTCAGTAGTACGACAGCCGCGCCTTGCTGTCTTTTGCGGTGAGCGTGAGTTCTAGTCGCTCCCGTTTGCCGTCGTACTCAATCGGCAGCGTGAGCTTGATCCAATTGCCGACGCCGCGTTCAGTGAGGTTTGGGTCGCCCTCGGGCCACCGCACGTTGAACATTTTTTCGCTCGGAAACAGCTCCGACAGATCCGGCCAAAACGAAAAATTGGCTGAAGTCTTCGACAAAAAGCAAATCGGCTGCGGCACAAATAATTTGCGATCCGACGGTCTATTCGAACCGAGTCGATGCGGCGTGCCGTAGATCATGTTAAATACAGTCGCCACGCGCAGCGGGACTTCGCGCGTATGAAAGTTCGACGAGAGCGTTGCTTGGTCGAGGCGAAAACACAAAGGCGTCGACGCGAAGTTTTCCATCGCACCGCCCAACCCGAGCGAGCTCGTGCCAATGCTCCACGCGAACGCATCGCTTTTGTAATCCACCGCTGGAAACGCGACCGAACTGCCCGGCGACAAGGCTTGCACCGAAAACTGATCCGCGGTCGCTTGTTGCGACGTGCCGTTCTCCGCAGTGCGCTGCACCTTAGCGTCGAGCGAGTGCTCGACGACCACTGTGCCCACGCACCCGGACGCCACGACGGCGATCGCCGCGACCGTCGCCAGCAGGACGCTGCGGCGAAAGCTCATCTGCGCCTGTGCGAAGAAACGCTGGCAGTTCACGACGATTTTCCGATGAATGAGTTCACCGTAGCGTACACCTACGGCTTCAAGTGCTTAGCGAAAAAAGCCTCAGTTCGCGCGTAGAAATCAATGACGTTTTCGTTGGCATTGAAGCCGTGCGCCTCATCGACGTAGACCTTATAGTCCAGCGGCTTCCCGGCCTTCTCCATGGCGTCGCGCATGGCCGTGCCATGAATGAGCGGCACACGTTTATCTTGTCCGCCCATCGTGAGCATGACAGCTGCCTTGATCTTCGCCGCGTTTTTCGCGGGAGAAGTCGCGTCGAACTGCACGCGATCTTTTTCGTAGTCGCCCACTCTAAACTTGTAGTCCGTTTCATAGAAGTCGCTGCCTCGCGCGATGTCCGACCACGCGACAGTTTGCAATAGTTCTAGGTCTGTCACCGCGATGTATGAACTCGCGCAGCACCACAAATCCGGGTCTTTCACGAGCCCCTGAAGCGAAGCGTAACCGCCGTAACTACCGCCAAAAAGGCACATGCGATCTTTGTTCACGATACCTTCTTTCGCCAAATGCAGTGCGCCGTCGGTGATGTCGTCTTGCATCGTCAAGCCCCATTGCTTGAATCCTGAACGGTAGTGTTTCCGACCAAAGCCGGTCGAAGCGCGCGGCTCGGGCTCCAACACCGCGTAACCGCGCGAGGCGAAGAACTGCGCGCTTGGCCAGCGCCCCCATTGCACGCCGTGATAACTCCGCGCCCACGGTCCGCCGTGAATATGAACGATGAGCGGTAAGTGCTTCGCTTCAACGCCACGCGGCACAGTAAGCCACGCCGGAATTGTCATGCCATCACGAGATTTGTACGCGACGAACTTGCGCTCGGGCATGAGCGCCGGTGAGAGCCACTCGCGCGTTGCCGCTACTTTTTCGAGTGAACGCTTTTCGGCGTTCAAAAGGTAGTAAGTGCCGGCGTCGGTTGCAGACTGCGCAAACACAACGACCGTTTTGGACGCCTCATCGCCGGGAAACAGTACGTTGCTCGTGTTCGGTAGCGCGGCGTCCACGGCGGCTTGCAGTGCTACGTAGGTTGGATCGATCCAATGTGTTTTCGGCATTTCTGCGCTGTAGCGCACACCGATGACGGCGAGCGTTTTGGGATGACGGACTAGCCCGTCGTCAACGTCGAGCCATGGGTGATCAAAAATCTTTTCGCCGAGTTTGCGCGTCGTCGGGTCGAAACGATAGAGGGCTGCACGATCGCCGCCCGCGCGGCTTGAAACGATAAGCGTTTTGTCGTCGGTGTCGAACGCGAGTGGTCGTAACGCTTCGAGTTCATCACCCGTTTCGTGAATTTTTTCCCAATCACCATCACCGGTCGCTCGAATCCAGAGGCTGCGCTTGCGCGGCTTGTCGGGCGCCTCGCGTTCTTCGACGCGCAGCGCTGCGCGCACGTTGTCTTGGCTGTCGATGGCCCAGCCGACGACGTCTCCGGGATTCTTGAATGTCAGCGATTTCGTGCGCGCGGTGCGGGTATCGAGTCTCAAAACGCTCTCGGTGGTTCGACTGTCGACCATCTTGCCCACGATCATGTCGCCGCTGCCATCACTGGCGCGCCTAAACACGCGAAAGCCTTTGCCGTCGGGAATGAGATTGCGCAGATTTGTACCATCTGCGTCGACGGCGAACGCGCCAATCAATCGTTGCGACAAACCGGTTTCCAACTGCCGGTCGCCCGTCTGAAAAGCGATGCGCGACGCGTTAAGCCAAATGAATCCCGCTACGTCGGTTTTGGTGAAATTGGTGATCACCGTGCCGCTGCGTTTTTCCAAATCAATCACCGCGATGTTGTCGCGACCATTTACTGGTGCAAGCGCGGCCACGCGTTTGCCATCCGGCGACATCGCCATCTGCGAATAGCGCGGCAATCGAAAGAACTCACCGACGGGAATGTCAGCAGCGGTCTTGTACGCCCCCGCCGTTATTGCAGGCGGAGTTGCGGCGGCCGCGGGGTTTTGCGCGGAAACGTTCAACGCGCTGAACGCGAACAATGCAGTGACGGTTGGTGCGAGTTGGCGAATGAGCCGCGCGACGGCAGAGGGAGATGAATTGGTGAGCATGAGATTCCAAAGTCGTGTCGGACGCTGCGCCCAACGTTGAGCAAAGTGTAGCGACGATTGGAGGCTCGGTGTGTGCGCACTTTGACGGAGGCGCGTTGTTCTCGGTTTGGCGAGAAACCGTTCGCATTGAGCAAAGCAAACCGTCTGGTCGGGTACCGAATTCCTTGGCACGCTCAACGTGAATGGCGGTAACGAACCGTGGGGAGCGTTGCCTACATTTTATGCCATTGGCTTTGCGCGCTCAGCGACCGGCGGGCGGTCGTTACAAGGAATTTTTGAGGTTAGTCGACTATAACGTAAAACAGGCGCTATCGACCAGCAGGCAGTCGTTCGCGCCAAAAAGCTGTATTCGAGGCTTACCCGTTCCGCGCCAGCGCTTCCATCTCACGCCGGAACGTAATCGCGCGTTGCTGCACGTCGTTTTGCGCTGCGAATTGCACGTCTTCCCAGCGCACGGTTTCGTGCGCGGCGATGTCGCGCTTCAGCGTGCAGCCATGCGCCAGCCCGAGTGGCAGCGCGCCGGTCACGACCGATTCGTCGGCGGGGAGAATTTTTCCGTAAACGGTGAAACCGCCTTCGCCGTCGAGCGCTTCACCTGCCTTCAACGCGCGCTTGGCCGTTGCTACGACATCTGCGCGCCAATCAAGCGCACTGTCTTGCCACCACGCGAGTGGCGCACCTGTGGGTTCGTTCCGGAGGCCAGCGCTGGCGACGCTAATGCCGAGCTCGAGGCCGATCAGGTGATACGGTTTGTACATCGCCGTGTATTCGCCGGTTTTGTCGGTGACGAGGCCATACTCCTTGAAACAGCGGCGCACGTATTCGCGCCCCGCATCGCTTCCCGCGCGAAACACCACGTAGACGCCCCATCGTAAGTCGCGAAACACCGGACGACCATCGCGCTCGACACTCGAAATTACTTCCACCATGCCGTGCTGATCGAGCAAACCGCCCACCTCGCGCGGCCGCAAGATGTGCGCCAAATCATCCACGCCACATGGCGGAAATAGCAAGCCGCGCGGAGGCGTCAAACCACATGCATTCGCAATCGACGCCATCTCAATCGCACTCTTCGTCCCGTCGAGAAAACTATTAAACATTTGCGGATTCATGCCGCCCTTCGCCGCGTCTTCGGGCGCGATGCCGTAATGAGGCCACACCGTCGCGGGCGTGCTCTCGTGATACATCGGCAAATACTTCGTGCCCTTTCCCGCAGCAACCACTTCAAAGCCCGCCGCCCGGCACCAATCCACCATCTCGCACACCAGCGCCGGCTGGTCACCGTACGCGAGCGAATACACGATGCCCGCCTCACGCGCGCGGCGCGCAAGGAGCGGCCCCGCGAGCGCGTCCGCTTCGACGTTCACCATCACGATGTGTTTCTTCGCCGCACAACACGCGAGCACATGCGCGATGCCGTGCGCGGGCGAACCCGTGGCGTCGATGATCACATCAAGCTCGGGTGTGGCGATCATTGCGAACGCATCGTCTGTGATGTGAGTGTGACCTGTAGCGCGCGCGTCTTGGAAGGATGATGCGCTGAGCGTTGCTGCGTCCCAGCCCACGTTGACCAGCGCGGCTTTCGCGCGATCAGGCGAAAGGTCAGCGACGGCCACGAGATGAATCCCTGGCGTGTGCTTGGCCTGCGAGAGATACATGGAGCCAAATTTGCCTGCGCCGATGAGGCCGACGCGGATCGGCTTGCCCGCGGACTGGCGTTGTTTTAGGAGGGCGTGAAGGTTCATACTGAGCTTTCTGTATCCGTTCGCCCTGAGCGTAGCGAAGGGTTTGATGGATGGGAATTCAGACCCTTCGCTACGCTCAGGGCGAACGGTCAGGTGTGCGCCTCAGCGCAACGCAAACCACAATCCAAACGGAATGAAAACGATGCTCGCAATGTTGCCCACGAGTACGATCGATGCCACCTTTTCGGGTTCTTGTTTGTAGTAGTCGGCGACCAAAAAATTGAGCACGGCTGGCGGCAGCGAACCAAACAAATACACCAGCCCAATTTGCGTTTTGTTCATCGGCAGCCACATCGCTACGAGTCCAGCAAGCAGCAGACCCGTGAGCGGGCACACCGCCGCGCCCAACAGCGAATTGGAAAAATCCTCGCGCTTCACGTCGAGCATACGAACACCGAGCGAGAGCAGCATCACAGGGATCGTGCAATCACCAATCATCTTCATCGGCGCGTGAACGCTGTCCGGTAAATGCAGGCCGCTTAAGCCAAGCGACGCGCCAATAATCGTAGCCCACACCATCGGGCTTTTCAGAAGCACCTTGAGGTCCGCGTGCTTGTTCACGATGAACGAACCCAGAGTGAAGTGCAGCAAATTCGAGGTCGTGAAAAGCGCCACCATGCCCGCCACGCCTGGCGCACCAAACGCAAACAACGCGAGCGGCAGCCCCATGTTGCCGCAGTTGTTAAACATCATTGGTGGCACGAACGTGCGTGGGTTTTGCCCGGAAAATTTCGCAAAGGGCCATGCCAGCAAGCCTGACCCCAAAACGATGAGTACCGAGGCCACCACGAGCGGCCACAACGACACCAGATCCACACCCTTGTCCGACAAATAGGCTAGCACCAGAAATGGCCCGAACACATCAAGGTTCAGACGATTGACCACCCGCATGTCGGGCTTCCACATACGACCCAACACGTAGCCGAGTACGATGATGGCTAACACCGGCAGGACAATTTCGAGAATGCGCAGTGTGATGTTCATGCTTTGATCTTAGCGGGCGAGGCCTTGTTGAGCGCGAAAAAAGTCCACGCAATGATGATGATTTGAATGCCCGCCATGATTGCAAACGCCGTTTCATAGCCCTGCGCCGCATAACGGCCGACTGCGCCGGTAGGGAAAAGATTCACCACAAGACCAACGCACCATTGCAGCAAAAAGCCGAGACCGAACATGAAAAAATTCAGCGTTGTCGATAACCGACCACGCACTTCGGCCGGAAACATCGGGAACAGGGCGGCGAACACCAAGTTTCCCGCGACGTGCGTCAAACCGAACGCAATCATCACCAACGCCGGGCTCCCGGACCACGAAAAGAGAAATGGCAATTGCCCGACAAGCGCTGCCACACAACAGACCGACGCAAACCACGGCCCCGACACGCCACGCACAATGAGCGCGGCCATCACTTTGCCCATTGCAATATTGGCCACCAACATGCCCGCCGAAATCAGCAGCAGATAAGAACCGATTTGTCCCGGTGCCATGTTCGCGACATCTACTAACCACGGACCGGCCCATAAGCCTTGAACCGAGAGCCCAACCGCGTTCGAGAAACAGGTGATTGGCGCAACAGCCCAAAAAAGCGGATTTTTGATCACCGCGCCCCAGCCTGTGTGCGCGGCTGTCGCGCCTTTCTGTGCGGGGGACGCGTGTTCAGCAATCGGCGGGTCAGGCACCAAAAACGCTAGCACCGCCGCGAGCATCAACGTAATCACACCAATGCCTACAAACATTTGCTGCCAGCTCATCGATTGCAACAGCCACAGCGCAGGCGCAGTCGACGCGATTGCTCCCGCGTTGCCGACGGCGAGCATGTAGCCGTTCATCGCGGGTAATCGTTCGGGAGGAAGCCACAGGCCGAATGTGCGAATAGTCGCCATCAAACACGCCGCCACACCTGCGCCAATGAAGGCGCGACCTACGATGAGACCCGTGCTCGAATTGGCCGAAGCAAAAATAAAGCAACCGACTGCGCAAGAGAGGAGCAAAACCGACTCAACGCGGCGTGGTCGATAGCGATCAAGCCACGCGCCGAGCGGTAATTGCGTGAACGCGAACGCGAGAAAATATGCTGCGGTAAGCAAACCCAAGGCAGCGGCGTCGAGGCCGAACTCGCGAGTCAGCTGCGGCGAAATCGCAGCGTTGACCGTGCGCAGGGCATAGCTGATGAGATAGGCCGCGCCGAACGGAACGAAAACGCCGAGCGCAAAAAGGCGCGCCGTACGGCGCGTGTCATTGCTCTGAATCACAGAATGAACTGCGAGAGATTCTCGTCACGCACAATGCCAGAGAGTTTTTCATCGACGAAGGCCGCGTCGATGTTGATCGATTGGCCGGTCAAGGCGTCGGCTGTGAAACTCACATCTTCCAACAAACGTTCCATCACGGTGTGCAATCGACGAGCACCAATATTTTCTTGGCGCTCATTCACAGTGAAAGCGATTTCGGCGAGGCGGTGAATAGCGTCAGCTTTGAAATCGAGTGTCATTTGCTCAGTAGCGAGAAGGCCCGTGTACTGCCGCGTGAGGCTCGCGTCCGTGCTCGTCAAAATGCGCTCGAAGTCTTCCACGGTCAGCGCGGAGAGTTCCACGCGAATCGGAAAACGACCTTGCAACTCGGGAATGAGATCGCTCGGTTTGCTTAGGTGAAACGCGCCGCTGGCAATAAACAAAATATGATCGGTTTTGATAGCGCCATATTTGGTGCTGACTGTCGTGCCTTCGACCAGCGGCAGCAAATCGCGCTGTACGCCTTGGCGAGAAACGTCGGAGCCGCTGGTTTCTTGGCGCGTCGCAATCTTGTCGATCTCGTCGAGGAACACGATGCCGTTTTGCTCTGCGTTTTCGAGTGCGTTGGTTTTCAATTCGTCGTCGTTAATGAGCTTCGCCGCTTCTTCGTCTTGCAGCACTTTCATCGCTTCATCAACGCGCATTTTTTTCGACTTTTTGCGCTCATGCTGCATGTTCGAAAACATGCCCTGAATCTGTTGCGTCAACTCTTCCATGCCCGGCGGTGCCATCACCTCCATTTGTGCGGAAGGCAGCGACACCTCAATTTCAATCTCTTTGTCGTCGAGCGCACCCTCGCGCAGCATTTTGCGAAATTTTTGCCGCGTCACATTGTCGGTCGGTTTTAGATCGTCGAAGTTAACCGCATGTGGCGGCGGCAGCAGCGCGTCGAGCACGCGCTCTTCCGCAGCGTCTGCCGCGCGATCACGCACCGCCTTGATCGCTTGTTCGCGCGTTTGCTTGATGGCGACGTCCACGAGATCACGAATGATGGCGTCGACATCGCGACCGACGTAGCCCACCTCAGTGAATTTTGTAGCCTCCGCTTTCACGAACGGCGCGTTCGCAAGCTTCGCCAATCGACGCGCAATCTCGGTTTTGCCAACGCCCGTTGGCCCGATCATCAAAATGTTCTTCGGCGTGATTTCTTGCCGCAAAGGATCTTGCACCTGCTGCCGACGCCAACGATTTCGTAGCGCAATCGCCACCGCCTTCTTCGCCGCCGCTTGACCCACAATATGGCGATCAAGTTCGGCAACGATTTCTTTCGGAGTCATGGGCGTGGTCATAGTGCGGAGGGTGATGCGATGGACAACCCACTATTTTAAGTGGCGCGAAGTGAACCTGCGGTCACAATACAATCGTGCAACTTCAACGATCACGAAAGCGCTTCTCTCAGAGCCAGCGCGCACCAAGGACCTCTCATGCCCATCCTTCAAGACAAAAAAATTCTGCTCACTGGCCTGCTCTCCAACCGCTCCATCGCGTTTGGTATTGGCAAAGCACTCAAGCGCGAAGGCGCGACGCTCGCGTTTACCTACGCGGGTGAAGCGATGAAAGAACGCGTGGAAAAGCTTGCGCCGGAGTTGGGTGGCGGACTCATCATGAGCATGGATGTCACCAAGCAAGACGAAATTGACGGTGTGTTCGCAAAGCTCGGCTCGGAATGGGGCGGCGTCGATGGTGTGGTGCACTCCATTGGTTATGCGCCGCGCGAAGCGATTGCGGGCGACTTTCTGGACGGCTTGTCGCGTTCGTCGTTCATGACGGCGATGGATATTTCGGCGTACAGCTTTGCTGCCCTTGGCAAGGCCGCGCGGCCGCTCATGAAGGGGCGCAACGGCGCACTGCTAACGCTTTCGTATTTGGGCGCGGTGCGTAGCGTGCCGAACTACAACACGATGGGCGTAGCGAAGGCTGCGCTTGAGGCAAATGTGCGCTATATGGCCGCCACGCTTGGCCCGGAGGGCACGCGCGTGAACGGCATTAGCGCAGGCCCGATTAAGACCCTCGCGGCAGCAGGTATCGCGGGCTTTTCAACGATGCTTAAAAACTTTGCCAATGCCGCGCCGATGCGCCGCAACATTACCGCCGACGAAGTAGGCAACGTCGCTGCGTTTCTGCTCTCTGATTGGGCGAGCGCAATGACCGGCGAAATTCTTTACGTCGACAACGGTTTCTCGCAAGTCGCGGCGGGCATGGACGACGGCGGCGAGAAGCCGAAGGATTAGCCGGAGTCGCCTATGGCGTCCGCAGCGCGTTTCGGAACTTCACCATATCCAGATCTGTCACCGCTGCGGCATCGTTGCCCCATGACGAACGAACGAACGTCAGCAGCTTGGCAATTTCAGCGTCTGAGAGCACATGGTAGTAAGGCGGCATGCCGTGTGGACGCGGATTGCCCGTTGTCGCCGGTGCGAAGCCACCAGCGAGCACGACGTGAATTAAGTTAGTCGTGTTGGCCATTGTGGCTGCGCGATTACCTGCTAACGCGGGGAACGCACCTGGTTTGCCTTCGCCTTTCTCGCCATGACATTTGCTGCAATGATCAACGTAGAGCTTTTCACTTTGCGCGTCACCCTTACTACTCGCCGTGGTTTTGGTCGTAAGTGGCGCAACGGAAGTCGTTAAAGCTTTCAGATACGTGGCCATCGCTTGCGCATCATCGTCGCGCAAATGCTGTGTGCTTTGGTAAACCACTTCCGCCATCGGCCCCAGCGCCGTGCCGCGCTCTGAAATTCCGTGTTTTAACCATGCCGAAATTTGCGTAATGTCCCAATCCGCCACGCTCGCTTCGTTGCGCGCGGTGAGGGAGGGCGCATACCAATCGTTAAGCGGCATCATCGCGCCGTCGTAGGCATGTCCTGCGATCGGCGCTCCAAGTGCGTTGCGTGTGCTGTGGCATGCGCCGCAGTGTGCGAGTCCTTGCACTAGATACGCACCGCGATTCCATGACGCGTTTTGTGCGGTGTCGTGTTGATATGCACCGGGCTTGAAATAGAGCACACGCCACGCCGCTAGGGCGAGTTGATTGTTGTATGGGAAATGCAGTGTGTGCGCCGTGTTTTCGCGCTTCACAGGCGCTACGCGATTCATGAGAAACGCATAGATCGCATCTGAATCTTCGCGTGTCGTGAGTGAGATATTTGGATATGGAAACGCGGGGTAGAGCAAATGACCATCGCGCGAGCGGCCTTCATGCATCGCTCGGTAAAACGCGTCCGCATTCCACGCGCCAATGCCTGTCGTTTTATCTGGCGTGAGATTGCTTGCGTACACTGCGCCAAACGGCGTGTTCACAGCGCCGCCTCCGGCATAGGCCTCGCCGCCGCGCGCGGTATGGCAACCGGCGCAGTTGCCGATGCGGGCGAGATATTCGCCGCGGTCGATTTGCTCGGGTTTTGCTGCGACGGCAGTATCAGTCGTCGCAATTTCGCCTCCGCCGTAGCGTTCGCTAAGCACCATCCCACAAGCCAAAACCAACGCCAGTATCAGCATGGCGGACGTCCACTTTAACGCACGCTGCGCACTCATTGCGGCACTCCGCCACATCGCATCGGCAAAGGCGCAGGTAGCGCAGCGATGGGTTTACTAATTGACGGCACCGGCTGCGCAGCGAGCCACGATGCGACTGCGTTGATGTCGTCCGGAGTAAGCGACTTCGCCATTTCGCCCATGCAATCCGGAGCGTGCGCACGGCGCTGGCCTGCGCGCCATGCGCCTAGCTGTGCACTCAAGTAAGCGCTTGGCAGTCCGAGCAAACCGGGGATCGCGGGCGCGACGCCGGTCAACGGAGTGCCGTGACATTGCGAGCAGGCCGGGAGTTTCCTAGATGCGTCACCGCGCAGCACCAGTGATTCACCCAGACGCAACGCATCCTCAGAAACCTTGGGCGCTTGCGGCGGTGAATATGGCAAATCAAGCGATGAAAAATATTGCGCAATCTCGCGTAAATACGCATCAGACAACGGCTGCAACAAATGTGACATCGCCGCATTGTTGCGGCGGCCGTCGCGGAAATTGACGAGCTGGTTGTAGAGATAGCCGGCAGGCTTTCCGGCGATGCGCGGCAGATATTCCGTGTTGATCGTGCGGCCTTCTTTGCCGTGACAAGCGACGCAGGCCTCAAGGCGCGCGGTCATGGCCTCGAATGAGGGTGTCGTTTGCGCCGCGCAGTGAGCCGTGAGCAGCAGCGCGACGGCGGCAACAGCCATGCGTGCTGCGCCACCGCGTAATTCGAAGATTTTCATGACGTGATTTTACGAGCGCACGGAAATACCGCGAAGCGCTGGATCAATCGATAAATTAGATTTTTTCCGTACCGTCGGGCAGCTCGCGTAGCGCACGCAAGTCTTTGCTCCGATTCATCTCAATGATGTCGCCACTAAACGTGAGCGCGGCATTTTTCACGCCAAGCGCATGTGCCATCGGCAGCAGCGTCGCTCGCGCACTAGCTTCTACTTCGGGGCGAAGCTGCTCGATGAGCGCATGGGCATGGCTTTGCGCGTGTGCCGCTGCTCCTTCGAGCAGGCGATTCTTGTCTTCCTCGCTGAAGCCAGGGCCGAAGGCGCCATTGAGCAAATCGGGCAGCAACCACGGCAAAAATTTTGAGCGCTGCTCATCGTAAAACCGTAACGAGCGCACGCTGATTTCGGCGCGCACGGGTGGCAATTTAAGTGTGGTGGCGCGGCCGCTCACGGTGGTACTCGATTCAATCGCGAATTCAGGCGAACGCAAGTCGTAGCGAAAATCAATCTGAAATTCAAAAATCATCGCGAGCTTCTTTTGCGAGAAAGCCCAACGCAAATACTTACGGCCAAAATCACCAAAACTGTAATCCGTTTCCGTCACAATTTCTTTGGTGATAGCTTTGAAAACAGAAAGCTCCCCGATCGCGCGCATGCCTTCCAACGACGAGTGCAGATGCGTGTCGTTGGCTCGAGTGTTGACGGTTTTGCGCGCGAAAAAGTATCCGAGCCCCAACCCGACTGTGAGTACTAAGAGGAATGCAATCGTTTCCATGCGTGGCTACAACAACACAATGTCAAACTGCTCTTGCGTATAGCCTGTTTCAACCTGCAATGAAACGGGCTTCCCGATGTCGCCGGACAAATGCGCTAGCGCGGCGGACTCATCATCAAGCAACAAATCGATCACGCTCTGCGACGCGAGAATGCGAAATTCACGCGGGTTAAATTGTTTGGCTTCGCGCATCACTTCGCGCAATATTTCATAGCAAACCGTTTGCGCGGTTTTTATCTCGCCGCGTCCACTGCACGTGGGACAGGTTTCGCACAACACGTGTGCGAGCGATTCGCGCGTGCGTTTGCGCGTCATCTCGACGAGGCCTAGGTGCGTGAATCCATTGACCGTGAGGCGTGTGCGATCCGTTGCGATCGCGGCGTTGAGCGCGTCGAGCACTGCTTCGCGGTGCTCAGGCAAATCCATATCGATGAAATCGATGATGATGATGCCGCCGAGGTTTCGCAGGCGCAGTTGTCGCGCGATGGTTTGCGCAGCTTCGAGATTGGTCTTGAAAATCGTGTCGTCAAACGAGCGCACGCCCACGAATCCGCCGGTATTTACGTCAATTGTGGTCAGCGCTTCGGTTTGATCGATGATGACGTAGCCGCCGCTTTTCAGATCGACACGACGGTGAATAGCGCGTTCGATTTCCTGTTCGACGCCGTACATATCAAACAGCGGCCGCACGGCTTGATGCAAACGCAATCGATCCGTCAACGCAGGCGCATAACGATTCGTAAATTCGACCATGGCTTGATAGGCGACCGCCGAATCAACAAACAAGCGTTGCGTGTCTTCTGTGGCGAAATCGCGCAACACACGCTCGGCCAGCGTCAAGTCTTGGTGAATCACGGTGCCAGGCTTTACGGCTTTGGCGCGCGCTTGCACGTCCGCCCACAGCTTGGTGAGATACGCCACGTCGCGCGCCAAGTCGCGCTCGGCGGATTTCTCGGCCATAGTGCGGATGATGTACCCGCCGTGTGGCGCGTCTGCTGGCAGCAGTTGCGTGAGCGTTGTTTTGAGCAGCGTACGCTCGGACTCATCCTCAATACGCTGTGAAATACCGATGTGCGAATCTTGCGGCAAATGCACGAGCAAGCGCCCGGCGAGCGAAATTTGCGTTGAAAGGCGAGCACCCTTGGTGCCGATGGGATCTTTGATGACCTGCACGATGAGCGACTGCCCTTCATGCAAATGCTTTTCAATCGGCTTCGGCGTGATTTCGGGTGAATGCTGCGCTTGGCGGTATTCCCAAATGTCGGCGACGTGCAAAAACGCGGCGCGTTCCAGCCCGATCTCGACGAATGCGCTTTGCATTCCCGGCAGCACGCGCGCAACGCGGCCCAGATAGATATTGCCGACCAAGCCACGGTGGCTCGCGCGTTCGATATGTAGTTCATCAATCACACCGTGATTGAGCACGGCCACCCGCGTCTCCTGCGGCGTGACGTTGATGAGGATTTCCTCAGCCATGGGCTGTCCCCAGAGAATGTTTATTGCGTTCGCTGCGGTTGGAAAAAACTAGCACCGCACACCACAGCGAAATCAGCAAACACTGACCATCGATTTGAGTCAGCCGCTATACGCTGGTGACTCCGAAACGCGAGAGTAGCATTGAAGTCTCAAAAATGGGTAATCCCATTACGCCGGAGTAGCTGCCTTCGAGCCGTTCGATGAAGACGGCGCCGAGCCCTTGCACCGCGTACGAACCTGCTTTGCCCATCGGTTCGCCGGTGTTGATATAGGCCGTAATTTCGGCTTCGGTCAAATCGCGAAAGCGCACACGCGAAATCGACGTGTCATGCAACATCCGCGTGCCGTCGGTCACGGCGACACCGGTCAACACTTCATGCGTGGTGCCCGACAGGAGCTTGAGCATGCGCTTCGCGTCCACTGGGTCGGCGGGTTTGCCGAAGATGGTGCCGTTGAACACGACGATGGTGTCAGCACCTAATACAGGCAACGGCGGCAGTGCGCGCTGCTTGGCACGCAGCATGCCGATGTCGGCCTTCATTTTTGCCATGCGCTCGACGTAGATGTACGGATTTTCGCTGGGCAGCGGCGTTTCGTCGACATCGCGGGCACGACTTGAATCCTCGCGCAGCATGAGTGTTTTGCTGATGATGCCCATTTGCTGTAGCAGCGCGAGGCGGCGGGGGCTTTTTGAAGCGAGATAAATTTCGTTCACGTTTTTTCAGGGATGCGCTCGTGGCGCCCAGGTCAAGTTTCAATCGCGATGATAGGGGTGGCCGGACAATAACGTGACGGCGCGATAGAGCTGTTCTATCAGAAAAATCCTTGCAAGGCCGTGCGGAAGTGTCAGTCTCGATAAACCGATCTGCGCATGCGCGCCGGACTTGAGCGCGGCGTCGAGGCCGTCGGCGCTGCCGATCAGAAATGTAGCGCACGGGGCTTCGCGTGACCAGAGCGCTAGGCGTTCGGACAAGGCGCGTGTGGTGAGCTGCTCGCCGCGCTCATCTAGCGCGATGGTGAGCGCTTGACGCGGAATCTGCGCGCGGATGCGTTCGGCCTCCGTTGCGAGCACCATTTCTGTGCTGCGATTGGCCGCGCGCTTTTCGGGCTTTAGCTCCGCCAGCTCAAACGGCCATTCAGACGGAAAGCGCTTCGCGTATTCGCTCACGCCGTCCGTCACCCAGCCGGGCTGGTTTTGCCCCAGTGCGATGAGTTTCAGCCTCATCGTTTAATCCCGCGCGGCGTTACGCCGCTTTGCGTTTAGCCGCGGGTTTTTTAGCGGTAGCCTTTTTCACGGCTGGCTTCTTTGCCGCTACTTTTTTCACGGCGGCTTTTTTCGTGGCTGTGACTTTGACCGCTACTTTTTTCGTAGCAGGCTTCTTCGCCGCTGGCTTTTTCGTTGTGACTTTCTTTGCGGCTGGCTTTTTCGCAGCTGCCTTTTTGACAGCGGGCTTCTTGACCGCAGCCGTCTTTGTCGCGGGCTTAGCCACCGCTACTTTTTTGGCAGGCACTTTTTTACTGGCTGCGATTTTCGCCGCTGGCTTTTTCGCCGCCACTTTTTTCGCTATTGCCTTTTTAGCTGCGGGTTTTTTAGCCGCGACTTTTTTGGCCGCGACGGTTTTGACTGCGGCTTTTTTCACCGCAGGCTTTTTCACGGCTACTTTTTTCACAGCAGGTTTCTTCACCGCTGCTTTTTTAACCACGGCCTTCTTTACCACAGGTTTCTTGGCCGCTACTTTCTTCACAGCTATCGCTTTGGCGGCAGGCTTTTTAGCCGCTGGCTTTTTCGCAACGGGAGCTTTTGCCTTGGACACTTTCGCCGCTTTAGTCGCCGCCGCTTTCACCGCAGGCTTATTGGCAGCAACCGCTTTCGTGGCCTTCGTTGCTTTGGCTTTCACCGCCGGTGCCTTTGTGGCCTTGGTGGCTTTAGTGGCTGCGGCTTTCACAGCGGGTTTTTTGGCGGCAGGTTTCTTCACTGCTGGCTTTTTAGCGGCCGTCGCTTTGTCGGCGGCTTTCGCTGTTGGTTTTGCTTTGCTCGCCGGTTTCGCGGCCATCGCAGTCGCGGCGGTCGCAGCAGACGAGGCGACCGGAGCCGTCGCTGTCTTGGTGACGCGTTTGGCGGCAGCCTTCGGTGCGGCTTTGGCTGCGGCGGCGGGCGCAGGTGCGACCGGAGCCTTGGCTACAGACGGCGCAACAGCGGTTGCCTCTGGTGCGGACGCATGACGACCCGATGTTTTCGCGGTGGCTGGCTTTGGCACGATGTAAGGTTTAGCTGCGCCGGGCACAGTCCACAAATCTTCGAGGTTGTAGAGCGAGCGCGTGGTGGGCAGCATGATGTGCACCACGATGTCGGTGCAATCAACCAGCACCCATTCGCCTGTGGCTTCGCCTTCGATGGAGATCACTTGGCCACCGGCTTCTCGCACCTTATCGCCCACGTGGTGCGCCATGGCTTTGGTTTGGCGCGGGCTATCGGCGGTGGCTACGATGATCGAATCGTAGATGGCCGTTTGGGCGCGTGTGTCGAGGACGGTGATGTCGCGGGCCTTGATGTCTTCAAGGGCGGCGATGGCGGCTTTCTGAACGGGATTAAGTTGCAATTGGACTCTGCGCGTAAAGGTGATGCGCACGAATATAGGCCAGCACTGGGGCTGGGAGCAACGCCAACAGCGCTTCATCGGCCTCACCCGCGGCGATAGTGTTGCGAATAGCGGTGGCGGAGATGGCTTGCGGCGTTACGGTGTGCAGGTAAATGTGGCCATGCGTGGTGGCGTGCAGCGCGTCAATGTCGCGCGTTAATCGACCCTGGCAGACGTCGGCCATTTCTTTCGACATGACTGAAGCCACCGCGAACCCCGGTCGATTAAGCACTACAAAATGCGCCAGTTCAAACAAACGCGGCCATTGAAACCAGCTGTGGATATGCAAAAACGCATCAACGCCGATGACCCACACGAGCGGCCGCAGTGGAAACTCAGCGCGCATTGATTCGAGCGTGAGCGCGGTGTAGCTCGGCGTGGCGCGCGTGATTTCGCGATTGTCGACGCGCAACGCGGGGTCGCGTGCGGCCTGAATGCCGAGTTCGAGCATGTCGAAGCGCTGCGCCTCGGTTGCGCCGGGCTGTGTTCGGTGAACGGGCGTCTTGCTTGGGATGAGCCGCAGCTCTGGCAATCGAAGCGCGGCGGCGGTTTCGCTGGCGACACGCAGATGGCCCCAGTGCACGGGATCGAAGGTGCCGCCCATGAGCGCGACCGGCGCGGCGGGATGGGTGGCTTTTGCGTGGGATTCACTCGCGAGAGACATGACGTCAGTCTATGCGTGAGGGCTCCGTGGAACAGCTTTTGTGCGTTAACGACTGCCTGGCGGTCGTTGTGGCCACAAAAAGCACTAAATCGATAACAAGAAAAAACGCGTTCAAACCGCCGTCCGGCTGTCGCTAGCGACAAAAAGCTGTAAATTGACAATCACGCCAACACACGCCGCGTGATTCTCGCGCCACCGCATTCGCAATGTCAGCAGCCACCCGGCAGCGGCATCGCATGACGCCCGCGTTCTTTGACCATGATGGCTACGTCCGTCGCACGAGCATTTTGATCGTACGTGATGAGCAAGCACTTTCGATCCTGACCGTCATCAAACGACCACGCCTGTAGAAACTCGTTGGGTTTGAAGGGCATGGTAAACGTACCGACCGAACGACCCATGATCTTCTCGACTTCTGCTTTCGTTTGCCCGATCACGATCTGCGTCACAAGTTTCGGATCGACGGTCGGCGCCAACGTCGACGTCGCGCACGACGAAAGTGCGAGCGCGAGCGTCGGCAGAAGCACGACCCGAACGTGTGTGATTAGAGAACGGCGTGGGGATGTTGGCTTTTTCATGCGGACTATTTTCGTGCCCCGTGATATTTTGGCCAAATGATTTTTTTGCACTAAGTCAAGTAGTTCAGCGTGGCGATTCGCAACTGTTGTTGCGGTTTTCATCGAACGCGAAAAGAGAAACAAATAAAAAACGCGCCCGAAGGCGCGTTTTTTGTCACGGTCGAGCCGCGATTATTGTGCGCCGCCAATGTAGAGCGCGCGCGCTTCGCGGGCCTCAGCACTGTTGAAGTAGCCACGCATTTCATTGCGCACTTCGGCGCGCGGACGGGCGTCGGCCTTGCTAACACCGGCGACAGTGGGGGCTTCTTTCGCTGCACCGGTGACGGTGTTGAGCGCGCGCTGCTCGGCGCGCGGTGCCAATTGCGCGATTTGTACCGAAGGGTTGCCTTGAGCGGCGGTGAAGTCGCTAGCGAATGTAGCGCCGGTGGAAACGGCAGCTGCAGCTAAGAGAACAGAAGCAAAAACGTTTTTCGTATTCATGATGATTTCTTTCGAGGAGGAGGTATTGATTAGGTTTTGTTGGGCCGATTGCAAAAGCATTCAGTCTCGACGTAATACGCAGGGCCTGTTCACACGGTTTTCGGTGAAGAGAGCCGTCTGAACAGGCCCTGTTATCGCGTCGATGGATGAATAATAGGAATTGCCAATGCGTAAATAAACTAGCAAAAAGTGAATTGTTTATTGCTAAATACGGAATAATTAGGCGGGAACTTTTTTTGATCCCGTTGTACGCCTTGCGGGGTGCGCCTCAGCCGATAGCGGCAACAACAGAAAGCAACGCTATGGACCAACTTCGCGCGATGCGCGTGTACGCACAGGTGGTTGACGCCGGTAGTTTCACCGGCGCAGCCGACAAACTCGATCTTGCCCCGGCGGTCGTTACCCGCTTGATCGCCGATCTCGAAGCACACCTCGGCGTGCGTCTCTTGAACCGCACCACGCGCAGCCTCGCGCTCACGCAAGCGGGTGAGCGCTACCTTGAGCGCGTGCAGCGCATCCTCGCTGATGTTGAAGAGGCGGAAACAGCAGCGAACCTTGAAACTGCCGAGCCGCGCGGCGTGGTTCGCGTGTTGGCCTCGCCCGCCATCGCCACCCATCAATTGGCCAAACACATTCCGAAATTGCGTGCGCAATATCCGAAACTGACGATTGAGCTGACGGTACAAAACAGCGTTGAAACGGTGGATGACAGTCACGACATCTCCATCCTCACAATGATGCGTCCGCTGCAAACGGGCAATTTTGTGGCGCGTCTGCTCGCGCAGTCGGAAATGATTGTGTGCGCGTCGCCGCAGTATTTGGACGCGCGCGGGCGTCCACAGAAGCCCGTCGATTTGTTGAGTCACGAATGGTTGTTGCCGTTCGCGCCTGACGGCAATAGGGATACGACGTTTGAGCACTGTCCGTTGCGCGCTGGCAAAGCGCAAAAGCCCGTCACACTGCCGCAACCTGCGATGGCGCTCTCGACGCCGCATCTCGACACACTGTTTCGTGCAGCTATCGCTGGCATGGGCATCACGGCGGTGCCGACGTTTCTTGCGGATGAGGCACTAGCCAGCGGCCAGTTAGAGCGCGTGATGCCCGATTGGCGAATCAAGACGCTGTGGATTTATGCCGCAATGCCTACACGCATGCACATCCCCGCGCGCACGCGTGTGTTCACAGAATTTCTACTGAAAACATTCGGCGGTGCAGCGCGCGATCCGTGGCTCGACGCACCGGAATGTCAGGTAGCAGCAGCGCCAAAAGCGTCAGGAAAATCCGCTCGCAAAGCGGCGTAATACGGAGTGAAATCGGGCGCGGTGTCGCTGGGCGACGCGTTGGCTTTGGCGAGGACGTTGCCTTTGACCGTCGTCGTTTGCAGCGCCGTGTTAGTGGGCAACCTGAAGCGCGTCGTGGAGGGGCAGGTGACCGTGCGTCCGCTTTGGGTGCAGGCGGTGGTGTTTGTTGCGGTGGCGCTTTGGGCACTCGTTGCTGGAGCAAACAGCGCTGACCCGGCGGTGAGCGCGATGCCGACGATAAGCGCGGCTACGCGCGAGAAGTGCGTGAGCTGTGCGAAGGCGCTCATTTGGCGACCTGACCGACGAGCTTGTTGCCTAGGTAGAAATATTCTTTTGATTTGCCGGTGGCTGGGAGCGAATGGGACGACGCGATGGACATGACGCGAGTCTAAGCACGTGAGGTTGCGGCAACAGTTTTTGCGAACGAACGACAGTCAGATAGTAATTTCAAACGAGCGCGCGTCAGTCGGAGAGCGTCGAATTAAAAAGGCCGTTTCTAGCGCCAATAATTCGCCGTCAATGTCCCGTTCGCTAGCCATATTGCCGCCTGTGGACTCCAAGTACTGAGCGATTCTGTAGGCATCAAACAACTCTTTGTTCGTTACAAAGGCAGGTACGTCGACAACTGTTCCATCACGCTGACGAACGAAGCGAACCCCAATTCCATGACGGCGAAACGCCCATTGGTCCGTACCGGCGGTAATTTCGCCACACTTTGGAATTTCCAGTAAGTACTCGGAGGTGACTTCATTCGGCCATTTCTTTGCGAGCGCCGCCAATACGAGCCGTTGGAGTGCGACAAATTCGCAGATCGATTTTTTCAAGTCCAATGCTCATTGCTCCCGATTGATTCGTTCGGCTTTGGCCGCGGCGGCTTCCTGCAGCAGCCGTTGTCCGGCTGTCCCGCTGACTTCACCGCGTACAACGGGAACATCCCGAATGCCTGCACGTTTCGCGGCCTCAACGCGATGATGCCCATCAACGATTATCGACTTGCCATCTACAGTAGCAACCTGAATGGGTTTCGATGCATCAAATCCATTTGCCTTCATGTCTTTTGCGAGGGCCTTGACGCGACTCCCGCTCATTTCTGACGGACCTTGTCGGGACATGAGTCCTTGAACATTCGCCATCTCGGTAGTCGATGAATTGGCTCCTTTCGTCGCCGAGACCGCATCAATCGCTTTACCCGCACCTCTAGTCGCTGCAATAGCCATTCCAGCGCCGCCGGGGACGAATGGTACCGCCGTTGCAGCGGCATCAACGACAACACCGATGACGTCAACGGCGAGTGCACCCCACTTTCCTGATGCGTAACTTTGGCTCGCGCTGTGGATTCCGACCGTGAGACTTGCGGCGTCCCAAATGGTCTCCACCGCCCGCCCATCCGGATCAAGATACTTATTGGGATTGTTATTCCCATAGGCATACCGATTGAAGGAATGCGGATTGCCTTCATCAACCTCCGCTGGGTCCATAGAGATAAATCGCCCGATCTGTGGGTCGTACCAGCGTTGGCCGAAGTAGACGAGGCCGGTCTGCGTGTCTTGCGGTTTGCCGATGAACCAGTTTTGGTTGGCGTTCGTGCCAGCGTTGGCGTTGGTTTCGTTCTTCTTCCTTTCGCCAAAGGCACTGTAATCCTCGCGCCACACGACGTTGCCGTCGGCGTCGGTCGCCATCAGCGGCGAGCCGGTGATGTGCGGGTGGATGAAAGTCAGCGTTTCCGTTGAAGCGGGCGCGCTCACTTGTAGCGTGATGGCAGCGGAGTACGCCGTGGCCGCGCCGTCAGAGACTTCAAGTCGGAAGCTGGGCGTGGGCGAGCTGCTGGCTTGTGCCCACGTCAGCGTTCCGGATTGGGCAGTACCGTCGCTGTAGAAGCTGCGATTTGCAACCTCTACGCCGTCGCTGGTGCGCACGAGGCGCACGGTGAGCACTTGACCGACGTTGGCTTCGGTCACCGAGTACGAGAACAAGACGCTTGCGCCAGCGGTCACAGCGCTGCCGCCACTCAACGAGAAACTATTGATGTTCGGCGCGGTGTTGCCCGGCGGCGCGCTGGTGTTGACGATGACAAAGACGTTGCCATTGACCGTCGTCGTTTGCAGCGCCGTGTTGCTGGGCAGGGTGAAGCGCGTCGTGGTGGCACATGTGACCGTGCGTCCGCTTTGGGTGCAGGCGGTGGTGTGGGTGGCGGTGGCGCTCTGGGCGCTCGCTGCTGGAGCGAACAGCGCTGACCCGGTGGTGAGTGCGATGCCGACGATAAGCGCGGCTAGGCGGGAGACGAGCGTGAGCGGTGCGAGGCGGCTCATTTGGCGATCTGACCGACGAGTTTGTTGCCTAGGTAGAAATACTCTTTGGATTTGTTGGTGGTCGGGAGGTATTCGCCAAACAGACGACCATTCATGCCGTACAGGTAGTGCGTGGTGCCATCACTTGCCACCTTCTTGGCGAGGTGCTGGTGGCCGTCGTAGTCGTAACTGGCGGTGACGGTTGAATTGAGTTTCACTTGACGTAGCGAATTCAGCGCGTCAAACGAGTAGCCAAAACCGCGTCCGTCGGTGACGGCGTTACCGTAGGTGTCGTAGGTGAAGGCGCGGGTGACGGTGCCGGTGATGCTCAGCAATCGGCGTTGTGTGGTGTCGTAAGTGAAGGTCGCACCGGACTTGGTCTTAATGTCGCCGCTGCCTTCGTAGGTGAAGCTCTCACCAGTGTTGCTAAGTATGCGATCGAACGCATCGTACGTCGCATCACGCGCGTAACCAAGCGCAGGACTTTCGGTGATGCTGGTTTGATTGCCGACTTTGTCGTAGCCAAACCCCAAGCTCATGTGATTTGTCGCGCTGGCGGTTTTGGTGATCGAGAGCGCGCTAAGCAGTGGGCGCTGTTGTTCGGTGAAATCTTGCGAGACACCATTGGCGTACGCGATTTGCTTGGGCAGACCGGACGGCCAGTAAGTCGCGTTGGTCACGATATTGAGAGAAGTCGAACCTACTTGCTGCGGACGGCCTAGCAGGTCTGGGTTGAAATCGACAAATTTGCCCGACGGGTAGGTCAAACGATTCAAACTATCGAGCGCATCATACGCATACGAAAGGGTGCGCGTTGTACCGTCGATGGTGATCGCTTCGGTGCTTAGGTTGTTGTTGTCATCGTAGGTATATGCACGCGATACAGGGCCGGCTGCGGTCGATTTGAGTAGACCAGTTCTGTACCAAACGTTGCTGATACCGGGGCCGACCTGCATGCCGTTGATCGCTGCTGGGGTGACCGTGATTAAGCGGTTTTGTCCGTCAAACGTTTGACCGGTTGTGGGCGCGCTGTTGCTGCCTACGCGTTTGCCGGTGGCGTTGCCGTTGTTGTCACGGTCGTAGTAGATGGTGCCGAGTTCGGGGTGTGTTTCCTGCGTCAGGAAATACCCCTTGTTTGCGTCGTAAACAAAATTTCGGTCAACGCCACTTTGCGTGATTTGCTCTATTTGGCCGAAGACGTTGCGGACGTAGCTGGTTAAGCCAATCTCGGGCGAGTTGCGTGATTTCACCCAGCCGCTACTGGGGTCGCCAAAAGCTTCCATCGTGAGCGTGGTTGGATGCGTCCGTGGATTGGTGATGGTGATGGTATTGGCGTTGTCGTCATAGGCGATATTGGTGTCTACCGTCGATGTGGTTGAGTTGACCGACGGGTCGGGCTCCGTCAATTTTGTTGGGCGACCTAGCGCGTCGTAAGTGACAGCCTGTCCGAGCATGCTCCCAGGGAAGGAGACGAAGTTGCGCTGGCCTGCTGCGTCGTAACCGTACTTTGTGGTGTTGAGTCCGTCGTTATACGTCGTCACGCGACCGAAACCGTCATAGCCCACCGTTTCCATGCGCGCACCGCGTGTAATGGTGTCGCTGGTGGAACCGTAAACGAATCCGATAGTTGAAGACGCTGCGCGGGGCAGTGTGATGGTTTTCGGCTTGTGAACGCCGTTGTAAGTGAACTGCGTGGTTCGACCTTCGCCATCGGTTTCGCTGGTGATGTCACCAAGGTCGTCGACAACGCGCGTAATCGTGATGCGTTGTGCATCGTTTGCGGCATCAAATACCGAAACCGGATGCCACTCGGTTTTTGGGGTGCCGCGCCGGTAATCTTGAAACACGGTGATGTAGCTGTTGGCGTCGGTTTTTGTGTTGAGCTCGCCAGTGGAGAAATAGGTGTAGCTCGTGCTCAAACCCGCCGTATCTGTGGGGCCGAAATGGGTTTCAGTGGCTACGGCGAGCTTGTCTGTGCGCAAAAGGCTTGCGACACGGGAGCGACGAACGCCGTTTTCGTTCAACTGTCGCGATGTAGCCTGGCAGTAGCCTGTCCGATCAAATTCGACCACGATGGAGCGATTGCGCTGTCCAGTTTCAGTGACCGTCGTCGGTTTCCCGCAGAAAGCCATATATGCGTCGTGTGACGTGGTGTATTGGTTGGTGCCGCGCGTGATGGTGGTGCTTGCGAGTCGCACAAGGTAAGCGGGCTTTTCCATTGCTGGTGTTTCCGCCGCCGGACAACCAGGCATGCTGCACGACGCATGCAGGATTGGTAAGACGCTTTGTTGACTTCCGAGTAAACCGCCGATCGGAAAGTAGATCGGGAGATAGGAATAGCTCTGGCTTTGACGCGATGTCGCCGCCTGAGTGGCAGAGAAAATCGTACCTAGATCGTAAGTGGTGTGCTGCAATAATCTTCCGAGCCGCCACGTTTCGAAAGGCTGGTTCTCCCCGAGCGAGTATCGAGGCATATGGTAAAAAACTTCGATTCCGCTCGGCCCTGTAATACGGCCAGCCTCTAGTGAGACGAACACGTTGTTGAACGTATATGGCAGATCCGCGCCAGGCCCAGAGTTGAGGCCTGTCATAGTGGGAATCGGATCATTTGCCTCGTCAGCTGCGGCGCGGACCATATCGGTGTAGCTATACCGCCAAACTCCGAAGTCGGACGTCGTTTTCTTTCGAACCTGAAAGGATTTTGATACTGAAGTGGGACTTAAAGGCGTCGGTTGGGTCGTCATCCTGCTGCCGCCCCAATCATACGATGCCGTTCCGCCATGAGGATAAAAGATGGTTTTAAGAGTCGCGTCGCCCGCAGCAGGCGCATAAATATCGGCTGGCAGCGGCCAGTAGTCGTAACGCCAATTGAACCCGTCTGGTGTATCTACACGCCGTAGAAAATATTTTGCAGAACTCGACGCGAGATAGTTGTTCGGCTGGGGCAACTCGCGGTCGTACGTGTATTCGATTTTGTGCGCACCATACTCGATAGCCTTGAGAATTTTCTCGGTAACTGGGATTGGCGACACAGGGTTCGCCAGCCAACTTGGGGCTAGTGATGCATAGACGAAACGCACCTCGCGACCATCAGAAGCTGTAATGCGCGTTATCGGCAATGCGTTAGCCATGTGCCCTTGTCGATAGTTGCTAGCCCAGTAAAACAGCACGCCGTACGAGGTATCCCATTCAAAGTTCAGCCAGTTACCCCAGCGGTCAGTAATTCTTGTCGGGAAGGCGTTCCATGCACCCAAGATTGCTTGATCTGCGGTGGTAGCGTTCATTTCGATTTTCGTACCGTCTGGTAGTGTGGCGACTGGGTGATACTCGTCCGACCCGCAGTCCACCGTGATGCCAGATGCTGTTCGCCACACGATGGCTGTAAATGGGCGAATGTAGTCTTGCCCTTCTACGGCGACCGGCACCAATGGCTCAGGACTTCCATCCGCATTGATCCACTGCGGCAGGGTTTCCGCTCGAAGGTACACGCCGTCGTAGTCTTCGCTGTCCCCCGCGAGGTGGCGCATACCGCACGCGCCGACCATTCCGCGAATGCCGCCAAAATTGGCAATAACGTGCCATCCAAATCCATTAAGTTGTGGTTCGAGCGAATATCCAGCGAAGAGTCCGTTCGCAATTTGTTCCGCGTCCGGCGAAACGTAATTGCGCAGCACGCGAATGTCCAGCCCGTTGGCACCTGGGATTACGACGTCTGTATGCGTCATCCACAGTCGGCCGGTGATAGGGCCTACCAGTTCGTCGAATTTGCCTTGTCCAAAATCGCGGAAGGCCGACTTGTGTGCGGTGGAAAATGCGTTGTGATAGCCATCATAGATGCCAAGGTCGGGATTACTAAGCGACCCTACTCCGACCGGTTTGATGGTGCCTGCTGTGACCGTTGCCGTTGATGTGTTTATGGCGCTAACAATGCAGAAATTGTCCGAATTAATGCTGTAATCAAAGCTGACCGCTTGTTTGCTAGTTACAGCGGCGCTGGCTGTGGCATTGAGCGTAGAAGCGGTTGCGCTCGGTGCGATGACGAAAACGCCGAACCGACAGGCTTCAGCGCGAGGTGACACCCGGACAATCGTCGGTTGCGCTGCAAGCGTCATGTCCAGATTGGCTGGATTGGCGCTTAGGATCAAGTAAGGCAGGGTGGGCGTTGGTGCAAGGGCATCTGCGGCGGCACCGTGTAGGGCTGCTGAGACAAAACAGGCACTGACGAGAACCCGCAGTAACTTGGACAGTAGCGCTTGTCCCGTAGACGACTCAGTGGAATGAGTTTGCATATGTGTATTGGGTGAGTTAACTGGCCATTGCGGATGCGTAAAAAAATGTGTACTTACGCACACGGTATGTGGCGGCCGGTTGTTAGCTTTGTTTTCGATGGCCCGTGCCTAACCGACGCGCGTCGCCGTTCAACGCCCATCGGATTGGGCGTCGCGACATGCCATTGGCATGGGTTTGAGCATATCATCGCGCACGCTCCGAGTTTAAGAAATGTCACGAATAGTGTGTCTCCGATTAGTGCGTGTCCAATTAGTGTGCGGCTCGCCACAATCCATCGGTGGCAAAAACGCTCAGAAGACGCTTCGGACTAAAGGTAAAAGAACTACGACTGGCTACGGGCTTGTCGCAGGAGGCGTTTGCTGACAAGTGCGGGTTTGCGCGGACCTACATGAGTCGCATCGAAACCGGTGCAGCGAACCCTTCGTTGGACGCAATTGAGACGCTCGCGACTGCGCTCAAAGTGCCTGCGGATGAGCTATTCGTCGTGTCGGTGCCCTCGCGCGCAGCGGGAGGCGCGAAACGCAAGGCGGACTGATTTGCTTTTGATCGGGCACTGAGCGAGGGGGGACGACACGCGTACGTGCTTAGTTTTATTCAGACTTTGTCTCCGCTCGCAAAGCGGCGTAATGCGGAGTGAAATCAGGCGCGGTGTCGTGATGCAATTGCTCGAATGATTCGAGAATGAAATATGCGTTTTGCACGTCGTCGATTAGAAATGGCGTGCGCATGATCGTCATCACGTCAAACGGCGCGCGCTTCGGCGCGCTGCTTTCAAGTGCGTAAATCAATTCTTTGGGCGAGGAGAGCACGCCTGCGCCGTAGGCTTTGATTTCGCCGTTTTCGCGAATGAGGCCAAACTCAATGGTGTACCAATACAAACGCGCAAGCCAATCGAGCCCGCGGAGGCGCTTTGCTTTGAGCGCGCCGTGGCCGTAGGCCTGCAAATGATCGGCATACACGGGTGTGAACAGCATCGGCACATGACCAAAAAAGTCATGAAAAATATCCGGCTCAACGATGTAATCAAACTCCGCTTCGCTTCGGAGCCACACCGTAACCGGGAAGCGGCGATTGGCTAAGTGTGTGAAAAAAACGTCATCGGGCAACAGGCCGGGCACCGCGACCAACTGCCAGTCAGTTGCCGCTTTCAGTGCGACGTTCACCGCCGCAAAATCAGGAATGCCGCGCTGCATATCGAGCTTTGCAACGGCGTCGATGAACGCTTGGCAGGCGCGCGTGGGTATGAGCGCGAGCTGACGCGTCACGAGGCGCAACCAGCGCGCTTGTTCGTCGGCGGTGTAATCCGTCGTCTGCTGCGTGACGGTGAAATCGGTGGTCATGTCCGCGTAGTTGCCACGCAGCCCGGCATTCGGGTTGTGCGTTTTTGCGGAAATATCGAAAGCGGCTGGAGGGGTAAGCATGCGACTATTTTGCATGCTTGTGCCGCAATAAAAATGCGAACTGGCGCGCATTCCTGCGGGCGGTGTCTCAGCGCGGCGGATGTAGGCGCGGACTAGGCCGCGCCCCCCGTGGCACCCGAGCGACGCCAAGCCGTCGCCTACCCACGGTGCTGACTCTACGGGCGATGCTGCGGGTGGCTAGCTTGGGCGCGTTGCGAATGTTGCGGCTGTTGCAGGTGTTGGCGTTGCGGCTGATGTTGTGGTGCCATGCGTTGCTGCACAACGACAGGGCGTTGATGCTCTTGATGCTGTGGTGCGAAATGCTGCTGCGTGGGTACGGGACGTGTGTGTATTTGCGGCCGAGGCGCGGGCGCGAAACCATTCACATGCGGCTGATGCATGGGCGCGCGCGGTGCGACGTATGCGCGATTGGGCTGCCAGTTGTGACGATGCGTGTTGTACCAGGGTTGGGTGCGGTAATGATTGTCCCAATACGAACCCATCACATACCCGACCACAGGCAACCCGAAACGCACACCGTTGCCGTAAATCGCCATCGGACGACCACCGTAGGTGTAATTCAAACTACGCGCGTTGGCCCAACCGCGAGTGGGCCCGGCTTGCACGTCACACCAGTTGAAATTACGCAGGCACCCGTTCACATAAACCATCGCACCGGGGCCGACGACCGACACCGTCGGGTAGTTGCGATCCGGGCCCGCGTGCAGTTTTACCGTGCGATTCGTGAACGCGTTTTGGGCGTTGGCGACGCTCGCAAACGAGAGCACCGCAACGAGTACGCAACTCGCTCTCGACGCTGTCGGAATCATGTTTTTTACGACGACGTTCATTGCGCGCTCCTTTGACTGTTAGCGTTGTTCAGTAGTGGACGCATTTCGCCAGCCAAACGCGCCAACCCTCGTGAGTTTCTAGCTATCCCGCCCGATCCAATCGCCACATCTGATACGCCAGCGCCAAACGGCAACCGACCACGATGAATGCCACCGTGATGATCGAGCCGAGCGCCAAGGTCGACATGCCCGACAAACCTTGCCCGACCGTACAACCGAGCGCTGTGACACCGCCAAAGCCCATGAGCGCTGCGCCCGCGAGGTGGTTGCCCAAGTCTTCGGTCGTCGCGAAGCCTTCCCAGCGAAATGACTTGGTGAAAACGGACATCAAGAACGAACCGGCAACAACGCCCAAGGCCGTGGCGACGCCAAAACTCAGGAAGCGACTCTTATCGCTCCAATAGCCCAAAAGCTCAATCAAATACGCAGGCGGTGCAGTGAACGACAACGATTCTGGGCGTCCGGAATTGGTGGCGACCCACGCAGCCTCTAGCGTTTCCGGATGCTCGGCGACGAAACCGACGCGGCCCGACACGTACCACGCCGCGATCACCGTGAGCCCGACGACGATGCCGCCGATCCAGTTCCAGCGGTCCGCGCGAAATTCTTTACCGATGAAGGCAAATACCAACAGCGCCAATCCAATCAGCGCGGCCATGGTCGTGACGGCGTTGCCGGACAAACCGACGAGCGACGGCAAGTCCTGCGTCGTCGGTAACGTGACTGCCACGCTGTCGAGCGCCCACACGCGAAACACGCCGAAAATTCCACGCAACGTAAACCACGCAAAAATGCCCATCACCAAAATGGTGACCAGCGCGCGCAAGCTGCCCGAGCCCACGCGGATGAGCGTTTTGCTGCCGCAGCCCGACGCCAGCGTCATGCCAAAACCGAACGCCAGCCCGCCCACGATGTGCGACAGCCAAATGAGTTTCGGCGCGATGTAAAACGATTTCGCCATGTCCACGGTGCCAGTCGCCTTGAGTGCAGCCACGCCGATGATCGCCACGCCGATGGAGGTCAGCGCCATGCGTGCCCGCGTCCAATCGCCGAAGTTGGCCACGTCCGAAATCGCGCCCATCGTGCAGTAATTGCTGCGCTGAGTCACTGCGCCGAAAAACATAGAAAGCACAAACGCCCAAAACGCGGTGGTGTGCTGGATGGAGGCGATGTCGATGGGCATAGTGGCGAATGGCGGCGAGCGATGAACGAAGAGGGGCGTCGCACAAGGCGCGGCGACGCCGCGATTATCGGCGTAAGCGCGGGTTGTGGCAAAACGCCGGGCATTGGCCCGAGCATCACGGCCACATGATGACTCAATGGCTTTTCGCGTTAAACGACAGTTCGTTGGTAATTCCCGGCTATTTTTATGGAAAGTCGATATTTGTATAAAAATCGCGCTAACGACCGCCTGGCGGTCGTTAGCGCTATAAAGCTGTAATACCGACGTGCGGCAGTTGCCGCGTCGTTCCCGTACGCGGCTGGCTTCTAGCCCGCCGCGAGTGCGGGCGCTATTTCGCTGCTGCCGTGAGCGCAGTCATCGCGCGAAGGCTGGCCAGCGTCTCAAGACAGGCGCGCGCCACCTCCGTCCCTTTCTTCACGAAGTGTTCGCGGAAGAAGCGGTGATGGTCGTCGTGTTCGTGAAAGTCGCGCGGCGTGAGCACCGCTGAAAACACGGGCACGTCGCAATCGAGCTGCACGCGCATCAAACCGTCAATCACTGCAGCGGCCACAAACTCATGGCGATACACACCGCCGTTCACCACCAAGCCGCACGCGATGATGGCGTCGAAGCTCCCGCTTTGCGCGAGCCGTTTTGCGTGCAGCGGAATTTCAAAGGCGCCGGGCACTTCGATGTACGCGGTGTTTTCGGTGGGGATTCGACATCGCGCGAACTCCGCGCGGATCGCTTCGGTGGCGCTCGCGACGATATCGCGGTGCCACGCCGACGCGATGATCGCCACGCGTGGCGCAGGTGGATGCACCGCCGTCGATGATGTTGGTTGCAACTGAGGAGACTGATTCATGGAGATTCTCAAAGTGAGGGGTTACCAGAATCAGGGCGCACGCAAACGCGGCGTCGGCACGCAAGCGTGCAAACGCCGATTTCACGCGATCTCTTTCATCCGGACTTTCAGGCACGTACACCCAAACCAAGTTTTTTGTGTACGTGCCCCAACCGTCGGCTCTGGCCTCGCACCAGATCTGCTGACCCCGACACGAGCAAGGGCCGTGTCGGGCGCTCGCGGGCTCCTTTGAAACAACCAAAGATACCGCCGGTGGGGAATTTCACCCCGCCCTGAGAACGCTACCAACCGCTAGGTTGGCGCAGATATTCTAGGTGGACACGCTAACGCCGTCTGCACCAAGGCGCGCTGTAATGCAGATGTATGTCGGTCGCGCGCATAGTTGAAACCTGCCCAAGCTTACGGAAAATGTGTATGCGCCTATCAGCCATTCCGAAATTGAACCTAGCGTTTTGGACCCTCGCCGCTATTGACGCGTTCGCGGTGTTGGTCATGGCCGGTTTGTTCTTCGCGGACAACCACCACGGCCAGCACGATGGCAGCCGCTCAATGGGATTGACGCTTTTCTTGGTGTTGCCGACGTTAGCGCTTGGCGCTGCAATCTTGCTTTTTGTATTTGGCAGATTTTTCGTGTTGCGCGTTCTTGCACTGTTGATCGCGGCCAGTCCAGCGTTGATTCTTGGCGGCATCCAAGCCAGCAATTCTTTCGAAGCATATGAAGCGGGGCAGCGCGCGCTAGGACGCGGCTATTTCGCGGATCGGACGATGGACGCACTGGCTGAAGCAGTGACTCGTGCAGACGTGCCGACGTTGGAGAAACTATCGCGCGGCATTGATCTCAATACCTCTAACGAGAAAGGCGTCACGCTTTTGTGGCTAGCCGTAACGTTGGAATCTGACGAAGCGCGTCTGCGCGTCGTGACGGCGTTACTCCAGCTGGGCGCGAAACCCAATCGCGTTCACAGCTCGTCCGCCATTTCCGAGGTCAGTCCGGCGCTATTGGGTGCGCTGATGAAAAAAGACGATGCCGTCGTGAAAGCGCTTTTAGACGCGGGCGCTGACCCCAACGCGCTTGACAACAGCGGTGCGCCGCTAATTTTCGGAGCCAGCAGCGCGATGACGCCGACCAGCATGCAAATGATGGCTGAGCGCAACGTGAATTTTGATGCCTTGTGGGGAAGCACACCGCTCTCGGTGTGGCTCGCGATGGATAAACGCTGGGATTTGCTGTCGTTGCTAATTGAGCGCGGCGTGGACGTGAGCAAAACGTACAGCGAACACGACAAACGCGCCGCTGCATCGTTTGTCGATGCAGAAATAAACGCACGCACCGCGACCAGCGCGCCGGATGCGGCGCTGCTCCGTTTACGTTCGCAGTTAAGCGCAAAGGCCGCCGCGCGCTAGCGAAAAATTTCGACACTGGCCAGCGGGCCATTACGATCATTGCCCCCAACAACGAGCACTGCACCGCTCGCAAGACGAGTTGCAGTGTGCAGATAGCGCGGTAGCCTCGTTGCCGCTGTCACTACGCATCGAAGCGAGGAGACATCAAACGTTTCGGCGCACACCAGCGCGCCGTCGGGTCCGTCTCCGCCGACTAGCAATATCGTGCCGTCCGCCAACGCCGTGGCGGTACAGTACTCGCGCCGTTGATTCAGCCAACCGGCTAAGTGCCATTGATCTGCGGCGGGATCGTAAAGTTCAGTGCTGCTGAGGAAATTACTCGTACCGTCGTCGCCCGCCGCAACGAATACGCGTCCGTCGGGCAAACACGTTGCCGTGTGGCACAGCCGCGCTGTCGGCAACGAATCGGCCTGTTGCCAAGCGACGGTTGCGGGGTTGTAGCGCTCTGCCGAACGAATTGGACCCGCGTGGCCACGTCCGCCGACCATCAATACTTCACCGTTGTTGAGTCGCGTGGCGGTGTGCTGTTCGCGCGGCAGGCTCGGCGCGCACATGCGAGTCCATGTGTTAGCAATCGGGTCGTATTGCTCCGCACTTCCTCCGAGATCGGTATTGTCATGCGCACCGAGAACGAGCACGCAACCATCAAGCAGTAACGTCGCAGTATGTAGGCCATGTGTCGTGACCATCTCGCTGGCGTCGTGCCACGCGTCTGCATTGGGGTCGTACAACAATGCTTCGCGAATACAGCGGCCATTGAAGCCACCAGTGACAAGCACGCAGCCATCGGCCAAAAGCGTAGCGCTGTGGTGATAGCGTGGCGAGGGCATCGCACGCGCGGTTTGCCAGCGCTGTGTTTCAGGATCGAACCGCTCTGCACTTGCAAGGTGCCCGCTCGCACCGACACCACCGACCACAAATACTCTGCCGTCATTGAGCAGTGTCGCCGAATGGAACACGCGCGCAAAGGTCAGTGACGCCGTAATTTGCCAGCGCCCGATCGCTTGTGTGTTGGACACTGGCGAAGGTGCGCGTTCTGGGGCTGGCACCGTCGATCCCGCTGAACGCTCATTCATGAAGGTCGAGATCAAGTTCGCCGCGGAATTAATTTTGTTGATCAACATAGCGCCTTAATAATGCGGTGCAAATCATTTGAGAACGTGCGGTGGGCGCTAGCCAAGCATCTTTCGATCACTCGACAGTCACAACATGCACGCGAATTGCGTTCTTACAAAGGATAGGCTCGCGTCACATACAGCTAAATTACAAATGCGAATCATCTAGAGCGTGTTAGCCTGCATTCGAGTCGTGATAAACGCGCTGTCCACTACTACTTTTGTTGCACGCGCTTCCTATCTCCGCTGACTCATTCGTTCAACTCACTGAATGGCTATTTCCATCGCTTCGATTTCACCTGCCCGTGCGTGGCATCAGATAGCAAACGACATCATCAGTGGTGAGCCATTTGAGGCGTTGGATCTGTTAGCGACTGAAGCGCTCGACGCAGGCGCACGTGGCGACGACGAATCACATGCGGGGCTGTGCGCCAACGTGATGGCCTACATGGTGCTCGACTGGGCGCGGTTTACTGATTGGCGTCTCTGGCTCGCTCGATTCGAAGCGGTTGATGCGAGATTAGGTACGACAGACGATATCAATGTGCAACTGGCGCGCGCAACCGGGGCTGTCATGGCGGCACTCCTTCGAGGCGATGCGTTCGAAACGCTCGCACCCTTGGGCGAACGTCTTGAGACGTTAGCGGCGCTGTCGACAGATTCAGTGCAAACATCACTGGCTGCGGCTGCATTGTTGCCGTGGCTGCAGATGTCCCGCAACACGGCTGGCGCACAAATGCTCAAAGCTAATATGAGCGCGATGGCCGAAGGCTGGTCACTGGATAAACCTGGTGCGCGCTATTTACGCGGAGTGTGGCTGGCCGATTGGGCGCAGCATTCTTACGCGACCGATCAAACGCACTTTCCCGAAGCCTTAGCGTGCATGTCGGCTTACCTCGATAAATACCCCATGCCGGCCTTGCAGTTTCGGAGGGCGCGTTGGAATGGCGAGCAACGCATCGCGCAGCAAGACGTGGCTGGGGCGGAGAAGGCGCAGCGCGAAATGCTCGCTGCGATGCATCCAAAACGCGCGATGGATCGCGCGACGTTCAATGCTCAGGTGATTAGCCTCGCATGCCTCACGGGCGACACGGAGCGCGCTCAGCTTCACGTGAAGCACATGTTGCGTGATTTGGAGGCTGCCGATTGTCCGCCCAGTATCGCCACCGTGTTTCGCATGCATGAGGCGCGGGCTTACGCTGCGTCTACCGAGTACGAAAAAGCGGCGCACGCCTATGAGGCATGCGTGCAGCAGGCGCACACGGCGCATGCCGACGTGTACAAAGGCAATGCCGCATTCTGTCGCGCGCTGCAAGCGCATCAGGACGATTCGTCGTCGACGCCCGCGTTGCGTGAAAACTTGCTGAAGGGGTTAGCGATGTGTCGGCGACGCTCACAACCTAATTTTTGGTTTGCAGTACCTGCCACCCGAGCGATTATTGGCGCGCTTGCATTGCGCGAGAATATTGAAGCTGATTTTGTGCGCGCCTCACTGTTGCAGTTTCCAGTCCCGCCGCCGAACTGGGCGGACGAACATTGGCCGTGGGCGCTAACACTGCGCTGTTTTGGTGGCTTTCGCACTAACGGATTAATGCCTGAAGGCAAAGGCGCAAGCCGCGCGTCGAATAAGCCCCTGAGTCTGCTGATGCTAGTCGCGGCGTCCGGCGCCCAAGGTTTGCCGGTTGCCGTCGCGGCTGATGCGCTGTGGCCGGGCCAAGATGGCGATCAGGCAGAAAATGCGTTAAGCGTCACACTGCTGCGCTTGCGACGGTTGTATGACGAAGCTGATTTGATTGAGCGGCGCGGTGGTTGGCTACATCTCAATGCGCATCGCGTATGGACGGATGTCGCAGCGTTTGAGGCGCATCTTGACGGCATGCCGGAGCGTTTGGCTGTGCTCAGTGAAACGACGCGGCTGCAATACATCAATCGCTTATTCGATCTCTATCGCGGCGATTGTTTGCTGAGTATCGAAGACGACTGGGCAAGACAGCGCGCATCGCACTATCGCGGGCGCGTCACGCTCGCGAGCCAGCGCATGTTGCAAGATGCCTTGCAGGCGAATTGCTACGCCGCAGCGGAACTCACCATGACACGCGTTTTTGAGCGCGGATTGGACGTATCACGGTTACTTGCCGCCGTGCATCCAAGCGAACGGGGTACGCCCGCTTGGAAACAGTTGCAGCAGTGCGTCGAAGCTTTGCAGAACGCGTAAATTTCGTTGCAAATTGCGAATTCGTTGCACCGAGCAATATGCTTCGGCGCAACGTTTCAAAGCTAATGTTTACGGCGCACCACTGCACCGGGCAACACGGCCGCCAATAACGCCAACAGCGCCAACATCAACGGATGCAGTGTCGGCACGGGATGCGCGATAGCCACGACTGGCACATCAAACTGCGCGTTTACCGTTTGCGCGGCATTCATCGTGACCATGCATGCGCCGATTCCACTGCATCCACCGCCAGACCAACCGACGAAGGTTGATCCCGCTACGGGCACTGCGGCTAACGAAACGACCGTGCCTTGCGCGTAGGTTTCGTTGCAGTCAACACCACAATCAACGCCAGTTGCTGTGATCGTTCCGCTGCCCGTGCCGGACTTGGTGACGGCTAGTGCGAACGTTGGAATGGCCGCTAGGTTGGTCAAATTAAACAACTGCGTGATCGGAGCCTCCGTTGAAGTGTCAAACACAATCGCCCCGACTTGATACGAACCGACAACGCCGTTGGCAGTGGCGGTCACCTCGGCAAATCCGTTCGCATCGGCAAGCGCACTCGACGGTGTGAGGATGGCGTTGCCGCTGGTACTGAAAAACACGCGAACTTGCGGTGTTGCCGCGTTCAGCGAATCGGTGACTTTTACCCGCAGCTTTTGCGCGAAGGCGGTGTTCACGAAGGTGGATTGAGGCGTGCCGCTGGCTAACGTCATGAACTTAGGTAAGTCCGCCACATTTTTGAGCGCGAACGTTTTGGGTGCTGCAAACAAATTGCCTTGCAGCGAAACCTTCATCGAATATTGGCCGATGAATCCGTTGGCCGTGGCCGTGACTTGTGCATTGCCTTGCGCGTTGGACACTGCGGTGAGCGAGGAGAACGTCGCCGTTGCACCTGTCGTTGCGTCAGGCGTAATTTGCAGCACCACCGTCGCGCCCTGTACGGGGTTATTAAAGAAGTCCGTGACGTGAAGAATGATCGGTCCGGAGAACGGTCGCGTGACGTATGCATATTGCGGTGTGTTCACATCGACCGCGACGTTCGCAGCCGCACCCGCTGGGGCTGAGTTGTGCAACGTAATGAATGACGGCGTCGCGCCCGGTGCGCTCGCCACAATGTTGTACGTGCCAGCGATGCCGTTTGCCGTCGCATTCACGAACACGACGCCGCTGCCATCGGTCACGCCCGAGGTGGGTGTCAGCACTGCGCTTGCGCCAACAGTGGGCTTGCTGAAGGTGACGGTTGCGCCGGACACCGCAATATTGTTGTTGTCCTTTAGCTGCACCTGAATGACCGTCGGGAACGCGGTGTTGATCAACGTCGTTTGGTTGGTGCTGGCGGGCAACACGTTGAGCGTGTTGGCCCCCGTGTTGCATAGGTCAAACATGGGTGTCACCGCTACCGTGGCGATGGTCGCTTTAACTTGGTAGCAACCCAACACGCCGTTGGCCGTTGGCGTGTAGCTGACTTTGCCTTGCGCATCAGTGAGTGCGCCGAACGGCGTCGCGCTAGCAACAGCTACTCCGAAGGGCACTGTGAAGGTCACCTGTATGCCTGGCACAGCAATGTTGTTGCTGTCTTTGACGGTGACGGTCAGGGGATTGGCGAATGCCGTGTTGAAGGGTGTACTCTGCGGCGTGCCGGTGATGAACACGTTGCTTACGCTCGCGGCCACCGGTTGGTACACCACGATGTTAGTGTCGTTCGGAGGCGGGCCGCCAGTTACGAGGTCGACGAGTCCCGCCGCGTTTTTTACGCCCGCCAACATGCGAGTGGACGGAAAGGCGCTGATCGGGTCGCCGAATATGAAGGTGCCACCGATGTGTTCGTTGAACACGAAGGTGTGGTTCGCTTGTTGCAACGCTACATAGCCGTCCGTCACGATATCGAGACGACCGTCGCCATTAATGTCGGCAATTACCATTCCACCCATTTGACGAGACGAGTCGTATTGCACGCCCGAAGAAAACAGCAATATGGGCGTGTTAAACGTTCCATCCCCGTTGCCTTTGGCCATCCAAACTCCGGTGCCGCCATAATTTGACATGACCGCGTCAATCTTTCCGTCACCATCAAGGTCAAGCATGCGAAGTTCGCCCAACGGCCCGACTGTGTTGCCATAATTTATCGAGAACGACGCGGGCAGAAAGTAGCCGTTGCCCAAGCCTTTCTGAACAAATATTTTTTGCAACGCACCATCTGCCGTCACCAGATCGGGTTCGTCGTCCGCATCCACCTTGACCACCGAAAATATTGGCGCGAACACGTTGTAACTCATCGTGTCCACAAACTGCCCGTCGCTAAGCCCCAAGCTGAGTTGTATGACGTGGTCGCCGTCAGGCGACGCGGACGTAAAGATGTCCGGTATCCCGTCGTGATTGATGTCGATCACCACGGTGCTGCTCGGCCTGTATAGGGTGTAGACCGGAACATGGGACCCAAATGCTTCGAAGAAACTTGCCGTTGGATCGCCGGTGCCGCGAAGCGTTATCACACCCACTTCATCGGTGATGACTAGGTCTAGCTTTCCGTCGCCGTTGAGGTCGACGGCGATGATCTCTCGGGGGTTGACCAGATTAAAGATGCCGTAATCGTGGGTCAAGGTCATCGTACCGATGGCGTTTCGGGTGTAGATCGCGACGCTGCCCGAACCGTTATTGTTGTTTTTGATTACGGCAACGTCGAGGTTGCCGTCGTTGTTGAAGTCCCCCACTGCGGCAGCAAAGGGCGAGCCCACCCCGCCACCGAGGTTGCCTGGCTGAAACCCGCCTGCACCGTAGATTTCAGCGGCTTGCCCCAACATTGATGACGCAGCGAACGTCATCAAGGTCGCGATGACAAGTGCTCGAACTGACGGAGGCCTAGCTGCGGTTGCGAACGGTGCAGACCACCATTCCACGCAGCGCGCGATGGCATTTTCAAAAATAACGGAGACGTGACGCATGGTGAAATCCTTCGGTGTTGGGCTCATGCAAAGTGCGCGCGGCGAGTGCGTTGGCCGCAGTGAAAGTGAGCATGAGCGACACGTTAGGCGTGCGACGCGTACAGGTGGATTACAGAGTTGCTTCGCGCGCTTGAATGGTGGCGGTGCACGCAAAGTTTTGCGCGCGGCGAAGACGCATGGCGTTACGGCTTTTTTAGTTTAACGACAGCTGCATATGGATAGCAGCCACGTAAAAGCACATGTCGACTATACGAAAAATGCGGCTGTAAGCGCCGCATAGCTGTCGTTGCAGGCAAAAAGCCAATAGCGACAAACGTTGATGTTTTTCTTGTGGTTAAGAAATCGCGACCGCGTCAATGCGGTCTACGCGAATGATGATGCGCCCGAACGTTTGATTTCTGACCTCGATGGTGTTGCCATCAATACGTTTCACAAAAATCGCGTTGATCACTTGGCCGCCGATGTAGATCGACAAGCCCTTCTTTTGCGAGAGACTTTGATTGAAAACGTCGTCCATCGCAGCAGCTGAAAACGCGCTCGTGCTTTGCGCTAATGTGCTGTCGGTCATGGCGAAAATTCCGAGAGAAACGGCTAAAAGACGAGCGGCGTAGGGGCGATTCATGATGGGCTCCGAGCGGTTGATGGATGACGAACTCGACCGGTTATTCCGCTCAACGTGACCGCGAGCAGCAATGCCGCCAACAACGCCACGAGTGGCGCGCCAAGCGTAGGTATCGGTTGCGCTGCGAAAGGTGCAGTAACCGCATCAAACTGTGCGTTCACCGGTGGCGGAATGCTTGCAGCGCTGATGGTCACAACGCAGGTGCCGGTGCCACTGCATCCGTAGCCGCTCCAACCCACGAACACCGAGCCCGGTGCAGCGACAGCCGTTAGGGTCACCAGCGCACCAACAGGGAACGGCTCGGTGCAATCATTGCCGCAATTGATGCCATTTGACAGGTCGGTTACTGTGCCGCTGCCGTTGCCCGATTTCGTCAGCGTGAGTAGAGCGTTCGTAACGACGGCGGCTAGCGGCGCGCAGGCGGAAAATTCGGACGTGCCGTTGACGGCATGCGTCGCGGTTGCGCTGATCACGCCTGTGATCGATGTTGACGCAAAACTCGCGGTGCCGCTGGCGTTGCCGGACGCTTCGGTCGTTACATTGACCGACCCCAAATAGACGTCCGCACCACCATGGCCATTGGCCGCGCACGTCGTTGCGCGAAAGAATTCGAGCGCGAACGTTTGATTGGGTTCGCTATTGAACTGATACGGCGTTGACACGGTGACGCCATCGCCCGTGGCCGCGCTGAGCACGGGAAAGTTTTGCAAATTGTTGGCACCTGTATCGACGTCGAGCGAGTCATTAGCGGTGACGCCGTCGCTGACCGCACCGTTGTACAGATCAATCGGCCGCCCAGTGGTATTGCGAATAACATTTTTTGAAAAGACGATGCCAACCACAGTATTGTTAACGTTGATGCCGCGGTGAACGGAGATGCCGACGCTAGTACTGTTGGCGATAGTGTTGTTGCGGATGGTGATGTCGGTGGCAACCGCGCCATTCACATTGGGGTTGTCGAACACTTCAATACCGGTGAAGTTTGCCAGTGCCGTCGTGCCATCAACGCCGACGCCGACGAGGTTGTTTTCGGCGATGAGGCCGCTGCTTCGACCAATCCTTATGGCGTAACTAGTACCTGCAATGACGTTGTCAGAAACCAGCGTGGGGCCACTCAAAGAATCGAGATACAGGCCAGTCGTTATTCCTCCACCGGCAATTTTGGCGAGTCCGGATTTATTAGTGCCGATAACGTTGCCGCGAATGGTGACGTTACTGTTAAAGCCGCCTGTAACGGAAAAGGTCACCGCGCTTTGCGCTGACGAGAACACGTTTCGATACGCCGGGTTCAGCGTGGCCGCATTCGATCCGACGATAGCCCCCGTCAAGGCACCCTGATAAAAGACACCAAAATCTTGCAGCATTTTGACCGTAGTGCCCGTGGCGTCTGTGCCGAAAAAATTCCCGCGCACCCATACGTTGTCGGTACCGATCACATAAATGCCCATGTTGGCGCAGCAGCCAGAATTCGCGCTGCGACTGAGCGCAATCCCTTCGATGATGCTGCCCGCGGCTGCCGTGCCGCTGACCGTCAGCGTTGCGTTACTGGGCACCGCGCCATGATCGATTTCTATGAGGAGAACGGCGTTGCTGCCCAACGTTTGCCCGTTGCTATTGGGGCTTGCGCCGGGTTGGGTGTAACCGTTGATGTGGATCGGCGTGGTGATGAGCGGCAGCGACGCGGCCGTCGTGATGAGCTTCACGCCACCACCGGGGATGTTGAACGCGATATCGTCCGCGCCCGAGCCCGCCGCACACTCGCCGACTAGCGCGCCCGACGCGGCGTCGGTGTCAGCGGCGGTGATGGCTTCGCGCAAGGTGCACACGCCATCGTTGCCAGCCGTGTCGGCCGTGGAATTGACGGTGATGGTGGCCGCCCAGAGCGTCGACGAGAGCACGCTGCTGACGACGAAGGTCAGCGCGCGTGCTGATGAGATTGATTTGATGAACATGAAGGTCGTCCAGATTGAGAGTCAAGCGAGGGTTGCCGCTGTTGTTGTGCCGACGATTACTGTGTGTGAGCCGTCCAGCGGTGTGCTTTTTGAACGATAGGTGCGGGGCACGTACAACTAGATTGCATGCCGACTTTTAAGCGCTACGGCGACACCGTCATGCCACATTGGGTGACGAGGTAATCGCGAATATTTGGCCAGGTGTTGCGCGTTGCGCCGTTGCCGAGCGCACCGCTGAGCGCGTTGACACCGGTGAATCCCGTTGAAATGCGAGCGAGCAGCAAACCATCGGTAGTGGGCATTACTTTCCCATCGTCATCAATATCCATTGAGCAACTTTTGTAACCGAACGGGCCGCCGTAGAGCCGTGCCACACAGAAGCGGTTTGTCGCGCCGCTGTAGCAGTCTCCTGCAATAACCACCTTGCCGTCGGGTTGCAGCTGCATCGCGGTGGCGACGTCGTCACTCGTGCCGATGGGCAGCAAAAATTCTCCATTACCCGCACCACCGGGTCCGTCGTAACTTTGGTCCAGTGAACCGTCAATGTGCAGCCGTGCGACGCAAAGGTCTTCGTTACCGCCGTTGTCGCAATGTCCGCCGAGGAGAATTTTTCCGTCGGGCTGAAGCGCGAGCGCCGAAACGCTGTCGGATTTTGCTGCGGTAATTGGAAGCAAAAATTTTCCGTTCGCACCGCCGCTTGGCCCGTCAAACGTCGCGTCAAATGAGCCGTCTGAGTTGAGTCGCGCCACGCAAAAATCGTTGTTCGCGATGCCCGCCAAACAGCGGCCCGCCAGTATGATTTTTCCATCAGGCTGCATGACGAGTGCCGTCGCGCTGTCGTTGGACGTGCCAATGGGCAGTAAAAATTTTCCGTTACTACCGGCGCTAGGGCCGTCGAAGGTGACGTCATACGCGCCGGTGCTAGTGAGCCGCGCGATGCAAAAATCGTTGTCGACCATTGGGCTCACGCACTCGCCCGCGATAACGATCATGCCGTCAGGTTGCAACGCGACAGCGTACGCATAGTCGTTGGAGATACCGATGCCGAACGTGAATTTTCCAGCACCCGTTCCATTCGGGCCCACAAAGCCCGCGTCAAAAGTGCCGTCAACGTTGAGTCGCGCCGCACAAAAATCGTTTTGAATATTGACCGCGCAGTAGCCAACCAACACGATTTTTCCATCGGGTTGTAACGCCATTGCCGTTAAAAAATCATCCGACGCGGCAATCGGCAGCATGACCTGCCCATTGCCGGCGCCACTGGGGCCGTTGAATGTGGAATCGCGCGAGCCATTCGGGTTTAGCCGCGCGATGCAAAAGTCGTTGTTCACACCGTTGTAGCAAGTGCCCGCAATCAATGTCTTTCCGTCGGGTTGAATGGCGATGGCGCGAGCGGTGTCGGCGGCGTTGCTGATATCAAGTAAAAATTTGCCGCCGCCATTGCCGTTGGGGCCGACGAAACTTGCGTCCAATGTGCCATCGCTGAGCAGGCGTGTGACGCAGAAGTCTTGGCTCGTCGGACCATCACAGTAGCCCGCCAACACTATCTTGCCATCAGGCTGGAAGGCCATCGCGGTGAGATGATCTTGCGTGCCGGGGCCGACGACTAAGCTCGCGATGGTGCCCGCGCCGCCACCGAAGGTTAGGTCAAGGTCACCGGGTATCTGCGCTGGAATCGCATGTGTGCCCGCCGCCCAGAAAGCAACGACAATGTTCGTGAGGTTGCGCAATGCGCGTGTGAGCTGCGGTGGGCGGAGGAGTAGGGTGGCCATGACAATCTTTCGCGATCAAACACGCCGGGTTGCCGCGCCAACAGAGCGAGGCAGAGCGAGTGATCGACACGATAGGCGGACGCGGCGTACAAGTGGATTACAGCGCGCAGATTGGCGCGAGCGCATTGAATGAGCGCGTTCGCAGGCGTGCGGACTCGGTGGATTGACAGCTTTTGACGGTTAACGACCGTTGCACGGTCGTTTCGGAACATTTAGAGCGTTAGTCGACTTGGAAGAAAAAGCACCCTAAAAGACCGCAGGCCTGTCGTTGGCGTAATAAAGCTGTAACCGCAGGTGGGCGAGCGTTAGAGCGTCGCCAGCAATTTCGCCATCGGCGCAGGCAGCGCGGCGTTCTGTAAATCGGCGCGCGGCAGCCACAGCGTGCCCGGCGCGTTGCAGCGCGTCGCCAAACGCGTAACCGTGACTCGCGTCACGGAGAGCGTGAGCCGGAAGTGCGTGAAGGTGTGATCGAACGGCGGCAAATCTTGCGTTGCACCGACTGTGTCGACACCAAATTGCTGACGAGCGATGTCGCGCGCATCGTCGTTTTCGCCGATTTCAGGCAGGCACCACAGCCCGCCCCAAATGCCCGGAGCGGGCCGCTTGATGAGGAGCACGTCGCTGCCGTGCACGGCGAGCAGATAGCGCTGCGCGCGATGAGGAATCGCTTTACTTGGGCGCGGCGCTGGGATGTCGTTGATGCGGCCCGAGGTGCGCGCGACGCAATCGGCGGCAACGGGGCAGAGCAGACAGGTCGGATCGCTACGCGAACAAATCGTCGCACCCATATCCATGAGCCCTTGCGTGTACGCCACCATATCGCTTGCGCGTTTGGGCACGCGCGCTTCCGCTTCGAGCCAGAGCTTTTTTTCGACCGGGCCTGCGCCGGGAAAACCTTCAACACCGGCATGCCGCGCCAGCACACGCTTTACGTTGCCATCGAGAATTGGCGCGATCACGTCGTACGCAAATGCGGCGATCGCGGCCGCCGTACTTCGCCCCACGCCCGGAAGCTCGGCGAGTAGCGTGACGTCCGCCGGAAATTGGCCCCCGTGCAACGCGACGACTTGCTTCGCGGCTTTGTGCAAATTGCGCGCGCGGCTGTAATAACCGAGCCCCGCCCAGAGCGCGAGCACGTCGTCTTCAGCCGCAGCGGCAAGTTTTGTGACCGTCGGAAATTTTTCGAGAAAGCGCGCGTAGTACGGCAGCACGGTCGCGACCTGCGTTTGCTGCAACATGATCTCGGAGAGCCAGATGCGATACGCGTCGCGCGTGTTCTGCCATGGCAAATCATGGCGACCGTGAGTGCGCTGCCAGGTGACGATGCGCGACGAGAAGGATCTTGCGGTCACGGGCGCTAAGGGGAAAGCTGTTGTGGGAGCGGCCTTGGCCGCGATTGCCTACGCGTATCACGGCCAAGGCCGCTCCCACGGTGCATCATCGATACCTGCGTGCGGGTACTAGCGAATGCCCAAACGCTGCCGTGCCTTAACAGCGGCTTCGCTCGACGGGTATTTCGCAACGACTTCCTGCAGGCTTGCACGCGCTGCTTGCAGCTCGCCTAAATCTGATTGTGCGGTGGCGATGTTTAAGAGCGCGTCTGGCGCTTTTGCGCTTTCGGGATGTTGCGACAGCAGTTGACGCTGCGCCGTGATCGCGCCGCGGTGGTCTTTAAGCGCATAGAGCGAATTGCCAATCCAATACTGCGCAGACGGCACCAAGGTGCTGCGCGGATAGGCGCGGATAAAGCCCTGAAACGCTGCAACTGCATCGCCGTAGCGCGCACCACGGAAGAGGTCAAGACCTTGATCGTACGCACGTTGTTCGGCGACAGGGTCGACCACAACGACGGGCGCTGGCGGTGCAGTGCGAGCAGCATCAACGGAGGGCGGCGTGACACTGGTTGGCGTCGTGTTAGGGCTAGTGCCGGACGGCGTGGACGCTCCCGGCACAGAGGCGGGTGCCTGCGCTCTGGCGGCTGCCGCCGCGCGATCTTGCTCGGCGATCTGCGCTTCCATTTTTCGCATGCGCCCGTCTAGATCGACGTACAAATCGCGCTGGCGTTTTTGTGTGGTTTCGAGTTCGTTTTGTAGCAACTCAAGTTGGCCGCGCAGACGAGCAAATTCGCTTTTCAACGTTTCGACTTGATTGAACAAATCGATGATGCTGCGATTGCGCGCCTGGGATTCGAGTTCGCCCACACGCTGATCTAGCGTGCGCTGCGTTTCCGCGATCTGATTTCGGAGTGCGAGAATTTGCTTGCGCGCCTCCTCGTCATCAAACAATCCCGCGTGCGCCGCTGAAAGCGCGATGGCCGCCATAACGCCCGCGAACAGCGGTTTAAGCACAGAAACCCGAGACTTCATAGTACGCGCCACCCACATCAAATTACTCCCCAGCGTACGCCAAATCGCAGCGACGATTCTCCGAATACGCAGCATCATTTGCCGCAGTATTGCGAGGCTTTTCCTCGCCAAAGCTAACGGTATCAATCTGCGCTTCGCTTACCCCTAGAAGCATGAGCACGCGCTTCACGCTCTCCGAGCGCTTTTGGCCCAGCGCGAGGTTGTATTCGCGACTGCCACGTTCGTCGGTGTTGCCTTCCACTTTGATGCGCGCGTTGCGGTTGTTCTTTAGGTAAGCGGCGTGTGCTTCGAGCAGCGGCTTGTATTCGTCTTTCACCGTGAAACTGTCGAGATCGTAAAAAATTTCGCGACGTGACAACGGGCTTCGTGGATCGCGCAGTGCGCTGTTACCTGCTGAGTTCGCACCTGAATTGTTGGCATTGCCTTGCAGGTTGTTGCCCGCGACGCCCGTGCCGGTGCCGACGCCGGCGGTCGTTGTGCCGGTGCCTTGACTGCCTGCCGTGTTGGTTGCGGTGGTCGCATTGCGGTCTTCCACTTGTGCGGTGTTCTCGGGTGTGGAGGTACACGCCGCGAGGGACGCTGCCGTAGACACCACTAAAACCAATTTCCAGAGTTGTTTCATTGTCATCCCTTTCACATCACCCAACGGGTGAAATCATGTCGTACCAAAGTGTCGCATTGCGAACGCTAACGTGGCAGCGGGCCCCAAGCGGGCTCGCGCACATCAGCATTATTTGCGCCCAGTCGCTGCTTCACACGGCCATCGGCCGAAACCGTCGCCAAAACACCCCTGCCGTTATACACCGACGCATAGGCGACGAGTTTTCCGTTGGGGGCGAACGAAGGCGATTCATCGACTGGACCCTGTGTCAGGACTTGTACTTGCCGCGAGGCGAAATCTTGCACCGCAAGCATCTCACGCGGACCTTCGCGCTTGATGAACACCATACTCTTGCCGTCGGCCGCTACGCGTGGATTGGCGTTATAGCTGCCTTCGAAGGTCACGCGTTCAGCGTTTCCGCCTTCGGCTGACATCCGATAAATCTGCGGCGACCCGCCGCGATCACTCATGAAATAAATGCGCCCATCTGGCGCCCAGTTCGGCGCGGTGTCGATCCCACCGCTGTTGGTCAGACGACGCAAATTCGAGCCATCCGCGTTCACAGTGAAAAGCTGTGTTCCGCCTGCTTGCGACGAGGCGAATACGATGCGTCGTGCATCGGGTGACCACGCGGGCGACGACTGGTTGCCCGCCGCGCGAATGAGTAGCGTTCGTTCGCCGGTGATCACGTTCTGCACGTACACGCTCGGCTTTCGGCCCTCAAACGAGACGTACGCCAAGCGGTTGCCGTCTGGCGACCAAGAGGGCGAAATGATGGGTTCTGCCGAATTCACAATGGCGACAGTATTGTGGCCATCGCTGTCAGCCACGACAAGCTGAAAGCGGCCCGGCGACTTCGAGACATACGCGAGACGCGTGCTGAACACACCTTTCTCGCCTGTGAGTTGTTCGTAGACGATGTCTGCGATGCGGTGCGCCGTGGCGCGCAGTTCGCGCGGCCCAACGGTGAAGACGAGCCCGGTTAGCTGCGACTGTTTGGGCACATCGGCGAGGCGGAAACTGACGTTAAATTGGCCGTTTGCTGCCGGCTGTATCGCGCCAATTACTACGGCGTCCGCGCTGCGCGCTCGCAGATCGCCGAACGGAATGGCCGAAAAATCGCTGTTGCGCGGCAACGCGCTGCCATTGATGATCTTGATGCGACCGCTTCGCGCTAAATCCGCCTCGATCACTGCTGACATTTGCTGTGCATTTGGATCTTGGCCCGCAAATCCAGCGACCGCCACGGGAATCTGTTGGGCGCCGACACCAATGATGTCGATGGTGAGCTGCGCGCGAGCCGCAAGTGGCAGCAAAACCAGCAAAAAGGCGGAGGCGCAAAGTGAGCGAGCGAGCGCAGATTTCATCGAGCGTTACCTGAAATGATCGGCAAAGGTGAGCGAGTGCCCAAGCGGTTCTGGGCGTCAATACGCGCAGCGTCGGCAGCAGCGCGTGTATCAAATGGCCCAAGCCGAACGCGGAATAAACCGTCGACTTGCTGAACACGGGGCGTGAGGGTGGTTTCAGAGCTCATTCGTTGTTGGAACGTCTGAGCGTTCGCAAAGTTTCCGAAAGCGCCCAATTGAACGTAAAAAGTTTCGTGCGGCACCGACTGTACCTGCATTGGTGCCGGTTCGATGGGTTTTGCTGGCGGAACCATTTCGGCCGATGCTGTGACTCGCTGGTTTGCGTTGAGATCGAACGGCGGGGTCAAAATTTCGAAGTCCACCTCACCGCTGCCGCCCTGCGCAATACCCAAGCGATGAGCGGCCGCATAAGATAAATCCACGATGCGCCCCGGATGAAACGGCCCGCGGTCGTTAACACGCACAATCACGGTACGCCCGGACCGGGAATGCGTCACTCGTGCAAAACACGGCAATGGCGCAGTGGGGTGAGCCGCAGTCATCGCAAACATGTCGTAGATTTCGCCGATGGCAGTCTTTTGACCGTGAAATTTTTTCCCATACCAAGACGCGATGCCACGTTGTTTTAATGGTGCGAGCACGCTCATCGGCGTGTAATCCACGCCAAACACGTTGTAAGGGCGATTAGCGAAGCGGTGAAGCGCTTCGTTGCGTGGCGTGGCGTCCGGTATGCGATCAATGTCAGTTGGAAGGGCTGCTGCCGGACCATCGTCTTTGTAATACGCACCAGATCGAGCCGACGACGGTGTCGTCGCCACGCGCGTGGTTGACGAAGGCGATGATTTGCTTGCGCAACCCTCCAGCAGCACGAGGGCGAGCACTATCGCCGCGATGCGCTGCGTGCGTCCTAGCGTCAAGAGTTCACCAGCTTTCGATGCGTTTGCACACTCATAAGGATGCCCACCGCGATGAACAATGTCATCAGCGCTGTGCCGCCAAAGCTCATAAAAGGCAACGGTACGCCTACCACCGGCAACATACCGGTGACCATTCCGATGTTCACGAAGGCGTAGGTAAAAAACATCAACGTCATTGAGCCCGCTATCAACCGACCGAAAAGCGTCGACGCGTTGGCTGCAATCAAAAAACAACGCCCAATAAAGAGCAAATACAGGATAACCAACACGACGCCACCGAGCAATCCGAACTCCTCACCGTACACAGCAAAGATAAAGTCGGTGTGCTTCTCAGGGAGAAATTCGAGATGCGTTTGGGTGCCTTGTAGCCAACCTTTACCAAATATGCCGCCGGAGCCTATCGCGATTGCCGCCTGAACGGTGTGCCAACCCGCGTCCTGCACGTCTTGTTCGGGGCTGATGAAGTTTAAGACGCGGTCTTTTTGGTAATCATGTAACCAATCGAAGTGCCAGGCTGCAGCGAATGCGACAGCGGCAAGTATCGCCCCCAAAATGATGATGCGCCAGTCAAGCCCAGCAAGATAGAGAACGAAGCAACCCGAGGCACCGATCAGGAGTGCAGTGCCTAAATCAGGTTGACGATAAACGAGGCCGAACGGGATAGCTACCAGTATGGCGGCTACTGCATAGTTGCGCCAGTTCATCGCGCCTTCGTGGCGCTCGAAGTACCACGCCAAAATGAGTGGCAGCGCGATCTTCATAATTTCGGACGGCTGAATATTGCCAACCCCTGGAATTTTGAGCCAACGCCTAGCGCCCTTAACGACTTCGCCGCCCACCGCAACGCCGACCAATAAAACGATACCAATTACGTACAACGGCACCGCAAAGCGCGCGATGAACTGAGGCGACAAGTTTGCGATAAGAATCATGATCGCGACGGCAATCACTACTTTCTGCGACTGCGACACGACACGACTGAGCATCTCATTAGTGGCGCTAAACAGCACCAGCAACCCAAGCGCAGCAATCGCCGTCACGATGGCAAACAAAAAGGGATCGAGCCGATCCGTCAATCGCGACCAAATTTGATGAATCATCGTGCGCGCTTCATATCTGCAGCGGCCGAAGCTTCGGCCGCTGCTTTGTTATTTGCCGCCGTTGCAGCGGCCTCGGCGTCTGCGCTTCGTGTTGACTTCAATGCGTTCGCTAAGAGCGCGGGATCGAAGTAGGCATCCAAAACTTTTCGCGCAATCGGTGCCGCCGCTTCCGCGCCGAAACCGCCGTTCTCAACAAATGCGACCAGTGCAATTTTCGGTTGGTCGAGCGGGGCCATCGCGATGTACCAAGCGTGATCGCGAAGGCGTTCGGCCACCTGTGAGGCCTTATAGTCGCCCCCGTGCAGGTTGAATACTTGAGCCGTTCCAGTTTTTCCGCCACTGACGTACTTTGCGTTGAGAAACGCGGTGCGACCTGTGCCCTCCGTCACGACACCCGCGAGGCCGCGGAACACAGCGTCGAGATGCTCCGGTTTGAGGTCAATGGTGTACGCGGCACTGGGGTGCGTGAGTCGCGCCTCTCCCGTTTTGGCGTCGACAATTCGCTTCACGAGATGCGGTTTGAATGCAACGCCACGGTTCGCTAACACGGAGGTCGCGTACGCCATCTGCATAGGCGTAAACGTATTAAAACCTTGTCCGATACCGAGCGAGACTTGATCGCCCACATAAAATTTTGGATCTTTTGGAAAGCGCTTTGCTTTCCATTCGCGTGTTGGCAGGATGCCAGTCAACTCGCCGTCGATATCGATGCCAGTCTTCTGGCCGAAGCCAAATTGCCGCATGAATTTCGACCACTCGTCGACGTCTAGCTCGGCTGCGAGCTGGTAGTAATACGTGTCGCAAGAAACAATGATCGACTTCACTAGATCGACTAGGCCGTGTCCGCCCGGTTTGTCATCACGCCAAGTTTTTCGACCGAGACTGAAGTAGCCGGGATCGCTGATCGTTTGCTTTGCCGTTCTCGCGCCAAGTTCCTGCGCCATGAGCGCCATAAACGGCTTGTAAGTCGAGCCCGGTGGATAGCCGCCTTGCAATGGCCGGTTCAGCATCGGCTTATCCGGGGAGTCGCGCAGCGCGTCCCAGCTTTGCGGATCAATGCCGTCAACAAACAAGTTTGGGTCGTAGCCCGGTTTGCTCACGAAAGCGAGCACATCGCCAGTGGCGGGTTCTATGGCGACTAAGGCACCACGCTTGTTACCAAATGCATCTTCAGCAATTTTTTGCAGACGAATGTCTAGTGATAATTGCAGATTGTTTCCCGCGACGGACGGTTTTTTGGATATTTCGCGAATCACACGCCGACTCGCGTCAACCTCAACCTCCGTAGAGCCTGCGATGCCGTGCAATTCGCGCTCATAAGCAACCTCGATGCCGCGCTTCCCGATGTAGTCCGAACCTTTGTAGTTCGTAGCGTCAGCTCCTGCGTCGATGCGGGCTTTTTCTTCTTGGTTGATTCGACCGATATATCCGATGACGTGCGAAGCGACTTCGCCCATCGGATATTGGCGAAACAATCGCGCCTTAATTTCAACGCCGGGTAGACGAAAGCGATTGGCGGCTACACGCGCAACTTCTTCGTCGGTCAGACGCGATTTGAGGGGCAAGCTATCGTTCGTACGAAACTCCTCAAACAATCGCTTGAAGCGACGACGATCACGGGGCGTAATGTCAACGATCTTTCCGATTTCTTCAATGGTTGCTTCGACATTCGCGATCTTGCGTGGATTGAGTTCAAGCGTGTAGGCCGAGTAATTTGACGCGAGCACCACACCGTTTCGATCCGTGACGATACCGCGATTGGGCACCGCGGGTTGCGTGTCAATTCGATTGGCTTCCGCAAGCGTTGCGAAGTGTTTATGTTGGTATACCTGTAAATAGACGAAGCGCCCCAACAACAACATAAAACCAAGAACGACGAACACCGCGGCCAAGCCTAGCCGACGCTGGTACCAGAAAAGCTCTTGGTCGTGATTGCGTAATTCTGAGGCCATGTCCGTCTAGTCCAACAGCGAACGAACACGCTGCGGCCATTGCAGCAGTGCAGAAATTACCGGCCAAATCAGCGCACTGCTGATGCTGGCCAAGACGATTACAGCGCTGGGTGGCGCCGCCCCGCTCATAAGGCGCAGGACCAGCACTACACATTGCGCAATTAGCAATAGCGCGAGTACATGAAGCGCCTGTTGCCACACCGGAAAACGCAGCACGCGTCGGTGAAAATACTCTGCCGCGAAAGCGAGAATCGCATACGCCAAAGCGTGTTGACCGAACAGATTGGCCTCAACGACGTCGGTTAAGAGTCCACAGGCCCAAGCGACGCCAATGCCGATCCATCGCGGTTGGTGAATCGCCCAATAGAGCAACACCAGTGCAAAAAAATCGGGCCGCAAGGATAGCGCGAACCCTGACAACGGCAGCAAGTTAATCGTGAAGGCTAATGCAAGCGTCAAAGCGACAAACCAAGGCTTCGGCGCGAGCAGAATGTCCTCGGGTTTCGCGATTTTGAACAGCGGCGAGTCCGGTAGTCGAAACAAACTCATTTGCGCTTCTTTCCGACGCTCTCCGGCGCGATCTCGGCTGCCGGACGTGGCGGCAGCGCCGGTGGCTTGTCTAGTACTAAGACCGCATCCGCGCCAGCGACGTTTGCTGTTGGGGTGCATTCGACGCGTGCGAAGCCGCTTTCCGGGTCGCGCTGCACGCTGGTGATCTTCGCGACCCTCACGTTGGGTGGAAACAGGCCGTCGATACTGGACGTGATTAGGATGTCGCCTTCTTTCACGTCAAGTGTGTTTGCCACTTGCTTAAGTTCGGGGCGTTTGCCCGGCCCACGGCCATAAAGCAGCGCACGCATTCCGGTGCGCTCAAGCTTTACCGGAATCGTGACATCTTTTTCGGTGAGCAGCGTGACCTCCGCAAAAAGCGGATGCACGCGTGTGAGCTGACCGAGCAAGCCCAACTCGTCAACCACCGCTGAGCCCGGCTCAAACACTTGCGCGCTGGACCGGTCAATAAATGCTTTTTGCGAGAAGGCGTCGCGCCCCATGTACACCACACGGGCCGCTTGGGCGCGCGTCGCGACCGACTGTGACATTTGTAGTAGTTTGAGCAAGCGATCTGATTCTTGCTTGGCGGCGATGTGTGCGTGCTGGCCTTGCGAGGCTTGCAGTAAATCCATTTTCAGTCGCGCATTTTCATCGCGCAACTCTGCACGCGTTTCAAAAAGCTCGCCCACGCGTGCGACCGCTTGCGCCGGCAAAAGGGCAGCTTGTTGCACCGGATAGACCACGGTGGCAATCGCCATGCGCACTTTTTCAAGCGTCTGAAAGCGCGCGTCGATGAACATCACAGCGAGTGAAATTACGCCGAAAAAAGTGAGCTTAGCAATCGAGCTCGGCCCACGATTGAAAAAGCGGGGCGGCTCGGAGGGCAGCGACGTGACTCTACCGTGCATACAACCTGAAGCGTGCGACGAACTTTCCGCCGACGCTCATCCGTCGGAGGCGTAGGCGAAAATCGTTCACGCGAAAACCCTCTAGTCTGTGGTGAAAATCGACGACAGACGATCGATGTTTTCGAGCGCTTTGCCACAACCGCGAACCACGCAGGTCAGCGGATCTTCTGCCACCACCACGGGCAGGCCGGTTTCTTCCATCAGCAAACGGTCGAGGTCTCGAAGCAGCGCGCCGCCGCCGGTGAGCACCATGCCTTTTTCGGCAATGTCGGAGCCCAACTCAGGTGGGGTGCGCTCAAGCGCTTGCTTTACCGCGCTTACGATCGCGTTGAGCGGATCTGTGAGCGCTTCAAGAATTTCGTTCGACGACACGGTGAACGCGCGCGGAATGCCTTCGGCTAGATTGCGGCCTTTGATTTCCATGTCGCGCACTTCGCTGCCAGGGAATGCAGAGCCAATTTTTTTCTTGATGGTCTCAGCCGTAGTTTCGCCAATCAACATACCGTAATTACGACGGATGTAATTGATGATCGCCTCGTCGAACTTGTCGCCACCTACGCGCACCGAACCCGCATAAACCATACCGCCCAGCGAGATTACGCCCACTTCCGTCGTGCCGCCGCCGATGTCGACGACCATCGAGCCTGTGGCATCAGAAATTGGCAGGTCCGCGCCGATGGCCGCAGCCATTGGCTCCTCAATCAAGAACACTTTTGAGGCGCCCGCGCCCAGGGCGGATTCGCGAATCGCACGACGCTCCACCTGCGTTGAACCGCACGGCACGCAGATGATGATGCGTGGGCTCGGGCTAAACATCTTGCTGTCGAGCACCTTACGGATGAATTGCTTCAACATTTGTTCGGTGACGTTGAAATCGGCAATCACGCCGTCTTTCATTGGGCGAATCGCCGTGATGTTGCCCGGCGTGCGGCCCAACATCTGTTTGGCGGCAAGACCGACGTCTTGAATGACACGCTTGCCGTTCGGGCCGCCTTCTTGGCGAATCGCAACGACCGACGGTTCGTCCAGTACGATGCCACGGCCTCGCACGTAGATCAACGTGTTGGCGGTACCGAGATCAATCGCGATATCGGTGGAGAGATAACTACTTAAAAACTTGAACATGACGGGTGTCTACAAACTCTCATTGGGTTGTCGCGGCGCTTGCTGTGACGCGAATTCGCAATCGCATAAAGCGCACTCCGCAAGGCATGAAAGGCCCGAAGCGCACGATGCACAACTGGCCCACTTACACATTCCCCCGGAAACATCGATTACAAGGCCTTTTCACGCGGGTCAAGGCCTGTTTTACTTAACCCGATATGTTACCCTACCACCCTTAGACAAATTACCCCTTCTGCGCCCGCCGCGCGCCGCATTCGCCCCTGTGCCGGATGGTTGGCTCGCTCAAAAGGTCGCGCCATTGATTCATGAGTCTCTCCACCCAAGACATTGAGCGAATCGCGCATCTCGCTCGTATTCGTGTGACGCCCGCCGACGTCACGGACGTTCAGTCCAAGTTAGACGGCATTTTTAAGCTCATCGACGAGATGCAAGCCGTTGACACCAAAGGCGTCGAACCGATGTCGCACGGCCTCGACATGGTGCTTCGCTTGCGCGACGACGCCGTGACTGAGATCAATGAACGCGAAAAATTTCAGAAAAATGCACCGCAAGCGGAAGCGGGCTACTTCCTCGTACCGAAGGTGATTGAGTAGAGTTATGAGTTGGAATACCTTTGCCACCGTGGCGGAAACAGTCAAGGCGCTGGACGCCAAGCAAATCAGCGCCGTCGAACTGGCCACCCACTACCTCGACCGCGCCGATGCGCTGCAACCCACACTCAACGCCTACATCACGCTTGATCGCGAGCTAACGCTCGCCGAGGCGAACGCCGCTGACGCCAAGCGCGCTCTGGGCGCGGCAGCCCCGCTCTTGGGCGTGCCCATTGCGCACAAAGACATTTACCTAATCGACGGTTGGCGTACCACCTGCGGCTCGAAGATGTTGGAAAACTTCGTTGCGCCCTACACCTCGACTGTAGTTAAGAACATGGCCGACGCGGGCATGGTCACGCTCGGCAAACTCAATATGGATGAGTTTGCGATGGGCTCATCCAACGAAACCTCGTACTTTGGCACCGTCAAGAACCCGTGGGACGTTTCGCGCGTACCCGGCGGTTCGTCCGGCGGATCAGCGGCGGCCGTGGCGGCGGGCCTTGCGCCCGCCTCAACCGGCACAGACACCGGCGGCTCGATTCGCCAACCTGCGATGTTCTGCAATTTGACGGGCCTGAAACCGACTTACGGCGTGTGCTCCCGCTACGGCATTATCGCTTTCGCCTCGTCGCTCGACCAAGCCGGCCCGTTCGCTCAAACCGCCGAGGACTGCGCGTTGCTGCTCGGCGCGATGGCCGGTTTTGATCCGCATGACGCGACTTCGCTTGACCGCCCTAAAGAAGACTACACGCGCGACCTAGCAAAACCGCTGGCCGGCTTGCGTATTGGTTTGCCGAAGGAGTTTTTCGGCGACGGCGTTGGCGCGGGCATTGCCAAAGCGGTCGAAGAGGCGCTTACGGTTTACCGCAAATTGGGCGCAACGACCGTCGAAATTTCGCTGCCAAACGTCAAGTATTCGGTGCCTGCGTACTACGTGGTTGCACCCGCCGAGGCGTCGAGCAATCTGTCACGCTTTGACGGCGCACGTTACGGGCATCGGGCTAGTCAATACGATGATTTGCTAGACATGTACAAGCGTTCGCGTGCCGAGGGCTTCGGTGCCGAAGTAAAGCGTCGCATCCTCATTGGCACCTATGTTCTCTCGCACGGCTACTACGATGCGTACTACTTGCAAGCGGGCAAGCTGCGTCGTTTGATCGCCGAGGACTTCAAGCGCGCATACGAAGTGTGCGATGTGGTCATGGGCCCCACCGCGCCTGAAACCGCGTTTCAGTTTGGTAGCAAAACCGACGACCCGGTGAAGATGTATCTCAACGACATCTTCACCATCTGCGCCAATCTCACGGGACAGCCCGCGCTGAGTCACCCCTGCGGCACGGACGAACACGGCCAACACGTCGGCATGCAAATCATCGGCAACTACCTCGATGAAGCCCGCATGTTGAACGTCGCACATCAGTTTCAATTGGCAACGGATTGGCACAAACGCCATCCGTCGATCTAGTTAGGTTAAGAGCGTCATCATGGCCCAATGGGAAGTCGTCATCGGTCTCGAAACACACGTGCAGCTGACCACTGTATCGAAAATTTTCTCGGGCAGCAGCACCGCGTTTGGCGCTGCGCCGAACACGCAGGCAAGCGTCGTTGATTTGGCGCTGCCCGGTGCGCTGCCAGTGATGAATAAGGGCGCGGTCGAACGTGCCGTGAAATTCGGTCTCGCCATCGGCGCGAAGATCAATCAACGCTCCATCTTCGCGCGCAAAAACTATTTCTATCCCGATCTTCCCAAGGGTTATCAAATCTCGCAGTTTGAGACGCCGATTGTGGAAGGCGGCGGGCTCACGATTACGCTCGATGATGGCAGTACCAAGTTCATCGAGCTTACGCGCGCGCATCTTGAAGAGGATGCCGGTAAGAGCGTGCACGGCGAATTCGATGGCGCTACGGGCGTGGACCTCAATCGCGCGGGCACGCCGCTTCTGGAAATCGTGACGGAGCCCGTGATGCGCTCCGGCAAAGAGGCGATTGCGTACGCAAAAACGCTGCACAGCCTCGTTCGTTCGCTCGATATTTGTGACGGCAACATGCAGGAAGGCTCATTCCGCTGCGACGTGAACGTATCGGTGCGCCCCGTGGGACAAAAGGAATTTGGCACCCGCCGCGAAATCAAGAACTTGAACAGTTTCAAGTTCATGCAACAGGCTGTGGATTACGAAGTTCGCTGGCAAATCGAGCAGATTGAAGACGGCCACAAAATCGTGCAGGCCACCGTGCTGTTCAACCCGGATACGGGCGAGACACGCGCGATGCGCACCAAGGAAGACGCGATGGACTATCGCTACTTCCCCGATCCTGATTTGCCGCCGCTGGTGGTGTCGGATGAGATGCTGGCTCGCATCAAGTCAACGATGCCCGAGTTGCCCGAGGCTAAATGCGCGCGCTTTGTCTCGCAATACGCACTTTCAGAATACGACGCACGTTTGCTCTCGCAAGACACCGCCACCGCGAATTTTTACGAGGCTGCGACGAAGGCCGGCGCAGACGCAAAACTCGTTGCCAATTGGATGCTCAGCGATTTGTCGGCGGCGCTCAATCGCGACGAAAAAACGTTCGATCAGTCGCCTGTAAGCAGCACGCAATTGGCGGGCTTGATCACACGCATCAGTGACGGCACGATCAGCAACAAAATTGGCAAGACCGTGTTCGAAGCGCTGTGGAACGGCGAAGGCGTGAGCGCTGATGCGGTGATCGAAGCCAAGGGCCTCAAGCAAATCAGCGACAGTGGCGCAATTGAAAAAATCGTCGACGAAGTCCTCGCGAAGAGCGCTGTGCAAATTGCCGATTTCAAATCGGGCAAAGAAAAAGCGCTCATGAGTATCGTCGGAATGGTGATGAAAGCAAGCGCAGGCAAGGCCAATCCCGCGCAGGTGAACGACATCGTTCGCCGCAAGATTGCAGCGCTGTAGTTTTCGCGTGATGCGCGGTCGCACGCACCCTGTGCGAACCGCTTGCAATCGATGACCGCCACCGCCTTCGCGCTCGTCATCACGGCGGCGATGATTCACGCCGGGTGGAACATCCTCGCCAAGAAGTCCGGTGGCGGGGCAATATTTGTGATGCTGGGCGTGCTCGTCGTCACGATTGTTTACGCGCCGATTGTGGCGGTCTACGTTTATTTCAATCCGCCGAATTACGGCTGGAAAGAATGCACGCTGCTGGTCGTCACGGCGCTCATTCATCTCGTTTACTCGCTCGCCTTGCAGCGCGGTTATCAGAAGCACGATTTAACCGTGGTGTATCCGGTCGCGCGCGGCGTGGGGCCGTTGTTGTCGAGTATGTTTGCGATTGTGTTGCTCGGCGAGCCGGTCACTCTGATTTCGGGCGGCGGCATCGCTTGCATCGTGATCGGAATTTTCATTTTGGCGGGCGGCCATCGCATCATCAAAAATCCGACGGCTGCGCAACTTGGCGGCGTCGGCTACGGCGCGCTCACCGGGCTTGCGATTGCGGGCTACACGCTGGTGGACGGATACGGTGTGAAGGTGCTGTTGATGGCACCGTTGGTGCTCGATTACTTTAGCAATGTGATTCGCGGCGTGTTCATGGCGCCGATGGCGTGGCGCAACCGCGCGGGGCTGGTCGCCGAGTGGCACAAGAACGGTCGTTACGCGCTGATCATCGGCACCATTTCACCGCTGGCCTACATCCTCGTGCTCTACGCGATGCAGACCGCGCCGATCAGCGCTGTTGCGCCGATGCGCGAGCTTTCGATGGTCTTCGCCGCGTTTTTCGGTGCGAAACTCTTAGGCGAAGGTCACCGTGGCGAACGCCTCGTCGGCGCAGCGCTGATGGCGCTGGGCGTGTGGGGATTGATGCACGGTTAATCCGCGCATTGTTGAAAACACTAACAGCTTTATGGCGCTACCGACCACTCGGCGGTCGTTGCAGCCAATTTTTATTGATAGTCGATATTGACTATATTTTCAGTGAAATCGCCGCCCGGCGGTCGTCAGAATCCGTTTTCAGCCAAAAGCTGTTAAACGAAAATTATCGATTACAGCTTCGTCGCGGGCGTCACGGGTGTCGCGGGCGCAACCTGCGTGGCCGCGAGTCCACGCTTGCGGAGCAGCGCGTCGATGCGCGCCATGGCGTCTTCGCGGGCCTTGGGGTCGGGGCCGACGGTCACGCCTTTTCCGGTGTTTACCCCGTTCGGCACGTCTGCACGCACTCGGAGTTTGCCCGCCGGATTGTCAAAGTCGTGAAACGCGCCGGGGTAGAGTGTGATCGTTGCCGGTTGGTCGTTTTTTTTGAGTCGTGCGACAAAAGTTTCGCACGGCGCAGCGGGCGTCCAATCGTCGGCGTCGCCCATCAAAACCGTCAGCGGCGACGCAATTTTCTGCATTGAAGTGTTACGCGCAAACGGCGAACAGCCGGGATAAAACGCAATCGTTTCGGCGAATTTCACCTCCGCCGGAAACTCACCGTTCTCGGTGCGCGTCACGGTGTTGAGCACCGTCGAGCCGCCATGCGACCAGCCCCACAAAATCACCTTCTTCGCGTCCACGCCGGGCTGTGCATCGAGCCACTTGCGCGTGGCGATCACGTCGTCCACGCGATCATGCTGACGAATCGTGCGCGCCGACATTTTCACCGTGCACACTTCCTCGAAACTGCGCGAGGTGAAACTCTCGGGAAACACCACCGCAATGCCGCGCTCCAACAACCAATCTTTCGCCGCTGCGTGGCGCGCATTGAGCTGGCGTTTTGCGCCCAATCCACCGCACCCGTGCAACAAAATCGCCGCTGCACCCGTCGCGATTTTCGCGTCTGGTTCGTACCACTGCACACGTAGCGTTTTGTTGTCGCCGATGTGTGGCGCAGGGATTTTTACGAGCTGGGCGTGGGCGGACGTAACTAGTGCAAGCGCCATCGCGGCAATCGAGCCACTTCTACACATGTGCGTATGAGTCTTCATACCAGCAACGTGTCGCCTTCCGGCGGCAGTTCACGCGGTTGTCCTTCCAGCGTGATCGCGACGTAGGTCAATTCCGCCTCGGTGACTTTCACCACCATCGTGCCGCGTTTGCGTTCGGAATACACCTCGACGTCCACCGTGATCGAGGTGCGGCCAATCCGCTTCACGGTCGCGTAAAAGCTTACGACGTCGCCAATCTGCACCGGCTGTTTGAACAAAAACTGATTCACCGCGACGGTCGCGATCCGACCGCGCGCACGGCGCACGGCAGGAACGCTGCCCGCCAAGTCCACCTGCGACATGATCCACCCGCCAAAGATGTCGCCATTGGCGTTCGCGTCGGCGGGCATCGGGATGACCCGCAGCGCAAGATATTTGTCGGTGGGGAGTTGCAACATGGGCGAGCCTCGGAACGTAGAAACCGCATGATACGAAAATACCCAGCATTGATGCCGCCGCGACCGCGCTCCGCGTGTGTCGGCTATCCTCTTCTGCACGACCAAAAGGAGGACGCCATGTTTACGCCACGCCACCGAACGTTAAGTCTCGCCGGCGCTGTTGCGCTCGCGCTCTGCGCATGCAGCACCGCCCCGAAGCCGCCCACGGCGGCCGCCGAAGTGGGCGAGTTTCGCGCGGGCTCGGGCTATCTCAACGGCTACCTAGATCGCAAAACTTTGCCGAACAGCTTGGCCCTTCTGCCGCCGCCTCCCGCGGAGGGCTCAGCGCGCGCAGCCTCTGACCTTGATGCTCATCGCAGCACGCGACACCTGCGTGACACCCCGCGATGGGCGCTCGCGGCGCGCGACGCAAATTTGAAATTCCCGGCCGCAGCCGACGCTTTCGCCTGCGCACTGGACGTTCCGATTAGCGCGGAATCGACGCCACATCTCAATATGTTGCTCCGTCGGACGCTACTCGATGCTGGGTTATCGACCTACGCCGCGAAAGATCATTACAAGCGCCCGAGGCCGTTTGTCGCGTTGAACGAAACCATGTGTTCGCCCGGCGAGGACGCAACGCTGCGCAAAGACGGCTCGTATCCCTCGGGGCACGCCGCGCTCGGATGGGCGTGGGCGTTGGTGCTCGCTGAAATCGCGCCGGAGCGCACAGATGCGCTGATTGCGCGCGGGCTCTCATTTGCTCAAAGTCGCGTGGTCTGCGGCGTGCACTGGCAAAGTGACGTAGACGCGGGACGCACGATGGGCGCGGCAGCGGTGGCGCGATTGCACGCGAATGAGATGTTTCGAGCGCAGGTCGCTGCGGCGAAAGAGGAGGTTCAGAGCGCAAGAGCCGCGGGCAAGAAACCCGCGCTCGATTGCAAAGCCGAGGCCGCAGCGCTCGGCGTGAAGTAATGTCATCGGTGGCCGTAAAGCGGCCACCCGCAGCGGCGAATTAACCGAGCTGCGCCAGCATGTTTTCGGCAAACGAGCAGTTCGCAGCGCCGACGCCTTCAACGTTGACTTGCTTCACCACGCCGTTGTCTACGAGAAGCGAGAAGCGCTGGCAACGAACGCCCATGCCCTTGGCAACCAGATCAAGCTCAAGGCCGAGCGCCTTGGTGAAGGCTGCTGAGCCATCGCCCAACATGCGAATTTTGTCGCCGACGTTTTGCGAGCGGCCCCATGCGCCCATCACAAAACCGTCGTTCACGGCCATGCAAACGATAGCGTCGACGCCCTTTGCTTTGAGCGCGTCGAAGTTCGCGAGATAGCCCGGAACGTGAGCTGAAGAGCAGGTAGGCGTGAACGCGCCGGGCAGGCCGAAAATCACAATTTTCTTGCCAGCGGCGAGCGCAGCGATGTCCACCGGTTGGGGCGGCATCGGGCAGTTTTTGCCGTCGTCGTAGCCTACGGATTCGGTGAGCGTGCCAGCGGGAAGCGTGTCGCCAATTTTGATTGTCATGATGTGTCCTTTGGAGGGTTGCGCCGCACCCAGACGGAAACTGGGAGCCTGAACGGCAAATCGAGGAAAATCATAGTCGAAATGAATACCCTCTCTGAATTCAAGGCTTTTGCGGAGCATCTGGCCGATGTCGCGCGGCCCATCGCGAAGCACTACTTCCGCTCCAACCTTACGGTGATCGACAAGCCGGACGCAACGCCCGTCACGCTCGCCGACATGGAGATCGAGACGCGCATTCGCGAAGAAATCGCGCGTGTTTACCCGACCCACGGCATCCTCGGCGAAGAGCACGACGCGGTGAACCTTGCGGCAGATTGGGTGTGGGTGATTGACCCCATCGATGGCACCAAAGCCTTTACGTGTGGCAAGGCGCAATTCGGCACGCTGATCGCGGTCACTTTTAAGGGCGAACCTGTCGTCGGCATCATTGACCAAGCGATTACCGATGAGCGCTGGGTCGGCGTGAAGGGCGTCGGCGCGACGTTCAACGGTGTGTCCGCGCGCGTCAACGTGAAGGTGAAGCCCCTCGCAGAAACGATTGTGCTGGTGACTACGCCCGATCAATTCGCCGGTCCGGGTTTAGCCGCGTTTGAGCGCTTGAAGGCTGCGTGTAAGGGCGTTTACTACGGCGGCGATTGCTACAACTACGCGCTCGTTGCGTCGGGCCACGTCGATCTCGTGGTCGAAATGGGTTTGAAGACAGTGGACTTCGCCGCACTCGTCAATCCGATTATCGAAGCCGGCGGCGTCGCGACCGATTGGCGCGGCGCACCGCTGACGATTTCGAGCGACGGCACGATGATCGCGGCGGCGAACCGTGTGCTTGCCAGCGAAGTGCGCGCGGTTTTGGCGGTGCCGGCGTGAACGAAGCGGTGGAAGAGCGCGCTCGCTATGCAGGTTTTGACGCTCTACGACTGATAGCTGCGTTCGGCGTACTTTTCTCGCACGTCTACGCGACGCGAGGCTTGCTCTTGGAGGAGCCGCTCTGGAAACTCATCCCCGGTGTGCTCAACGTGGCTACCGCCAGCGTGTGCTGCTTTTTTGCGATTAGCGGCTACTTGGTCACGCAAAGCTTTTGTCACCGATCCGGCAGTGTTCGCGGTACGGTGGGCTTCGTGCGGTCACGTATTCTGAGAATCTTCCCCGGCTATCTCACCTGTATCGTGGCGACGACATTTGTAGGGGCCTTCATTAGTTCGTTGTCCACGCGAGAATACTGGTTGGCCGCAGATACGTGGCGGTACCTCTATTCAAACCTCACGCTTCAAAACTTTAATACGCTGCCCGGGGTGTTTGCCGGCAACCCAGCCGGGTCTGGCGTGAACGGCTCGCTTTGGACGATTCCCTTGGAAGTGGGCATGTATGCAATGACCCTGATCTACGGACTTGTACTGGCATGGCAGGGGCGCTGGCGGGCGTTGGTCGCTGCGGCGTCGGTATTGGTCTGGTGCGTAGCGTGGCCTACGCGTTTCGTGTTTTACCCACACGAAGGACATGCACCGTGCTACGCCGTGCTCTGCTACGTGATCGGCGCGGTGTGTGCGGTGTGGGCGCTCAAGCAACGCGCTGTAGCGCTGTTGGGAATTTCTGCGCTAGCGCTACTTGTGGCCTCCCTTCATGCCGGGGTCGCGGTCGATCTTTCACGCGTGTTTGCGGTGGCTGCGGTGGCTTTAATGGCGCTATGGCTGGGCCGATTGGGGGTACCAGTGTTGCGTCAGAGTACGCGTTGGGGCGATTTGTCCTACGGCGTATTTCTTTACTCTTCGCTAGTCATGCAAACGTTGATTTGGGCTAATCCGAACATTTCACTCTATGCCTTGATGCTTGCAAGCTCGATGTTGAGCGTCGTCGCTGCATTTTTATCGTGGCATCTAGTTGAGCGGCGCGCGCTTCAGTTCAAGCGCTTGAAGTGATCACGCACTGTTATCGCTAGCATTACCCCGCATGACATTCAATCCGCTCTTTCGCCCTTTAGTTGAACGCGAACTCAAAAATCGCTTTCTCGGCGGTGTGCTCTCGCCCGTGTGGTGGCTTGCGCAACCGCTCCTTACGTTAGGTGTTTACGCGCTGGTGTTTGGTTTGTTTATGCGCTCGCCGGTACCTGCGAAATATGGCGATAGTTTTGTGGCGTACCTGGCTGTGGGCCTATGGCCGTGGCTGGCGTTTGCCGAGAGCGTGACGCGCGCGGCGTCGAGTTTGATCGCACAAGCCTCGCTGATTACCCGCACCGCGCTGCCGCGTGCGTTCGTGCCGCTCTCCGCTGTGGTGGTGACGTTTGCGTTGAATTGGCTTGCGCTTTCCGTGATCGTATTGCTGTTTAAGGCACTCGGATTTCCAGTGCATGTAAGCGGCATTGTGTTTTCGTTGCCTGCATGGATTGCGCTGTTTTTGGCGGCGCTGGGGTTCGCGTGGATGGTGTCGACAGCGCAGGTGTTGGTGCGTGATGTTGAAGGCATGCTCGGGCCGCTGTTCATGTTGCTCTCGTTCGTGTGCGGCATCCAATATGGGCTTGAGTCGATTCCCGCGGACTGGCGCGACGCGGTGCTCGCCAATCCGTTTACGCACGTGATTGCGCGGCTGCACGACACCTACTTAGCGGGCGCAGGATTCACCGCGATGGACGCAATGCTCGTGGCGGGCGGCACGTTGATTGCCGTCGTGGGCTATGCGTTTTTCAATCGCGTTGCGCCGCATGTGGACGATTACCTATGAGCGAAATATTGCTCACGGTCGATCACGTTAGCAAAACGTTTCCGCGCATCGGGCGGCATGGCGCAGGCCTCGAAGCACTTGCACGGCTGCTGCTCGCGAAGCCTTTGGCTGCAGGCGGTTTCGTTGCGTTGAACGCCATTGATTTTTCGGTGCGACGCGGCGAATCGTTCGCGTTGGTTGGTGAAAACGGCGCCGGTAAATCGACGCTGTTGAAAATCATCGCGGGCGTATTGCAGCCCACACAAGGCAGCGTCTCGCGAACAGGAACAGTCGGCGCGTTGCTCGAACTCGGCGCAGGTTTTCACCCGGAGTATTCAGGGCGCGAAAACTTGAAACTGGCTGCGGCGCTGCAAGGGCTCACGGGCGCTGCGTTCGAGGCAAAGCTCGACGAAATCATCGCCTTTGCAGACATTGGCGAACACATCGACGCGCCGATCAAAACGTATTCCACGGGTATGGTCGTCCGCCTTGGCTTCGCGTTGGTGACCGCGCTGAAACCGGATTTGCTGATTACCGACGAAGTGCTCGCCGTCGGCGACGAATCGTTTCAGAACAAATGCATCGCGTGGATGGAGCAATACCTCGCCGACGGTGGCACGTTGCTATTGGTCTCGCACTCGCTCTATCACGTCAAAAAACTCACACAACGTGCCGTGTGGCTCGATCATGGCGGCATGCGAATGATCGGCTCGTCGAACGACGTGTCTATCGCGTACCAAGCGTTTCACGAAGCAAAGCAGGCGGGCGCGAAACAAGCCGCTACTGATGCCGACCCGACCACGTTGGGCCAATATGCGGTCGTTGATCTGAAACTCGAAAACGTCACCACCACCGGTATGACCGTGCGCGGCAGGCTCAAAAGCCGCGACGGACGCGCGCCACATGTAGCGCTTGGCATTGTGCGGATCGACGGCACGCCGGTCTACGGCACCACGTCGGAAATTGACGGTGAAGCGCTGCGCGAAACAGCAACCGGAAGCTTCGAGTTTGCGCTCACTTTCGCTGAATGGGCCTTGTTGCCTGGCGCATACCGGCTGCGCGCACATGCGCTGGACCCCGAAGGCATGCGCCTCTACGACACCGTAGAGCGCGACTTTACGGTGCTTGGCGACTCGCGTGAACAGGGGTTCGTGCGGTTGCCGCACCGTTGGGGCGCGTAGTCGTTTCAGTATTCTGGGTCAGTTGCGCATTAGCTTTATAGCGATACCGACAGCCCGGCGGCGCTTCGCATCATAAAAGGCGTTAAGTCGACATTGAACTAAAAGTAAAGATAAAGACCGCTCACTGGTCGATTAAGCCATAAAGCTGTTATGTAAAATCAAGTCGTCCGTTTCAAGAAATATCCATTTGTGCATTGCAACATAGGGAAACCACTGACTATAATCGTGGGCTTTGTTCGATTGGCTACACGCAAGATACTGCGCGCAACCAGCGACAACAAGACACTACAAGCAGGCAAGTAGTTCGTAGGCTAAAAGGCGCACTAAGCGCCTGGCCCGCCGCTCGCGGAAATCTCGTTCGTCGTTAAGTTAAGTCCACTATGTTGAGTGAAATCAGTCTACAAAATCCAACCATCGTTCGCATGCTGAAATGGCAAGTGGGCATTACAGTTGGGTTCGCTGTGATCGCGGGGATCGTCTCGGGGGAGCATGGTGCCGTGTCTGCTGTTTTAGGCGGGCTGACCAACATCTTCGCCTCGATCGTCTACGTGGCCGTAGCTAATTTTGGTTTGAGCCGTACGAACGGCGCTGGTCTTTGGCCACTGCTTCGTGCGGAACTTGTGAAACTGGTTTTTATAGCTATTCAGTTAGGTGTAATCATCAAGTTCTACGATTCGTTGGTTCTACTGGCGATGTTCGCTACGTTTTTGGTGACCTTGTTGGCATGGCGAGCTGTTCTGCTCGTGACGAGCAACCAGAGCACCCGCTAGATACTCTAAGCGCCGCATGTGCTGGCGCTGTAACAAATTTCGATTTAAACGACCATGTCTGAATCCAGCACCGCAGTCCAGACCCCATCCGAGTACATTCAGCATCACCTGACGAACCTGCAAGGAACGTTCAACGGTAGCGCCTTTAACGTCGACTCAGTCTTCATGGGTTGGGCGCTAGGCCTCATCGTGTTTGGTGCATTGTGGATGCTTTCGCGTGGCGTGAAAAAAGACGGCGTACCAGGCAAGGGGCAGGCGTTTTTTGAATTGCTCTACGAATTCGTCGACAGTCAAGTGAAAGACATGTACCACGGCGACCGCCGTTGGATCGTTGGTGTTTCGTTCACTGTGTTCGTCTGGATTCTGGTTATGAACATGGTGAAGTTCATTCCAGTTGACGCGGTTAGTTGGTTTACCGAGCACGTGCTGCATCTGCACAACTGGAAGCCCGTTCCGACCGCCGACTTGAACACCACGCTCGCGATCTCGCTCTCCGTCATTTTGCTGATGATGGTCGAAAGCGTGAAGGCCAAAGGCGTCGGCGGCTACATCAACGAATTGTTTAATTCGCCCTTCCACGCGCACAACATCGTCGCGAAGATCATTCTGTTGCCGTTTAACTTCGCGTTTCAGCTGATCGAGTTGCTCTCCAAACCACTCTCGCTTGCACTGCGTCTATTCGGCAACATGTACGCAGGCGAAGTCATTTTCTTGCTGATTTCGTTGCTCGCAGCCGCCGGTATCGGTGGCGTGTTGGTCGGAGCCATCCTGCATGCTGGCTGGGCCATCTTCCATATTCTGGTTGTGCCGCTGCAAGCGTTCATTTTCATGATGCTGACTGCGGTTTACCTCGCAATGGCGCACGAGGCGCACTAAGTCTTGGTGCTCGCTGCGCCGCTATTTACTGATTCGTTACTCAACTTGTTACTGCTTTAATTTCTCACTGAAAGGAAACTCAAATGGAAGCCATTCAAAAAATGATGGTCATCGCGTCTGTTCAAGGCTACACCGCTATCGCGGTTGGCATCATCATCGGCCTCGGCGCCCTTGGTGCTTGTATCGGTGTGGGCATCATGTGCTCGAAGTTCCTCGAATCTGCTGCTCGTCAACCTGAGCTGATTCCACAACTTCAAGGCAAAGTGTTCCTGCTCCTCGGCCTGATCGACGCATCGTTCATTATCGGCGTGGGTATCGCGATGTTCTTGGCAACGGCAAACCCGCTGCTGGCCGCACTCAAGTAATTTAGCTCACCAACTACTAGACAATCGGAGTCGCCGCATGAACATCGGCATGACGCTCCTGCTGCAAGGCATTGGCTTTTTCATTTTTCTGTTCGTCGTCTACAAGTTCGTTCTGCCACCATTGGCGGACGCAGTAGAAGGCCGTCGCCGTCAGATTGCTGACGGCCTCGCTGAAGCAGAAAAGGGCAAAGCCTCGCTGGCCACTGCGCAGAAAGAAGTGGACAAAATCATCGCCGAAGCTAAGGCTAAAGCGACGGATATCGTAGCAACCGCTGAAAAACAGCGCAATGCAACGATTGAAGCCGCCAAGGGCGACGCTAAAGCTGCAGGCGAACGTGAAAAGCAGATGGCTGCGGACGAAATCGCTCAGCTATCGGTGAAAGCAAAAGAAGAGTTGCGTGATCGTGTTGCCGACCTCGCGGTCGCCGGCGCAGAGCGCATTCTCAAGCGCGAAATCAACCCACAAGTTCACGCTGAACTATTGGGTCAATTGAAGGCTGAGCTGTAACCATGGCTGAACTCGCGACCATTGCCCGTCCTTACGCAGAAGCCGCATTTGCGCTCGCGCGTGACGGCGGCATGCTGCCGAAGTGGGCAGACACGCTTGCTCTGTTGGCGGCGGTCGCCTCCGACGCCAAAGTGGCTGCGGCGGTTGACAATCCGAAGCTCTCGCCAGAACAAAAGCAATCGCTCTTCACCACGGTGATGGGCGATAAGCTGGACGTCAACACGACGAGCTTTGTGAAAGTGCTGCTTGAGGCAGACCGCGTCAAGCTACTGCCGCAAATCAACGAGCACTTTCAAGCGTTGAAACGCGAAAACGACAACGTGGCCCGCGCCACGATCGTGTCTGCATTCCCGTTGACGGAACAGCAGCGCGACGAATTGAAGGGCGCGCTGGCTAAACGCTACGGCCGCCAGATTGAGACGGCGGAACAAGTCGACCCAGCGCTGCTCGGCGGCGCGAAAATCATCGTCGGCGATCAAGTGATTGATCGCACGGTGGTCGGCCAACTGCAAAAGATGTCCCGCCAGATCAAGGCGTAAACCCATAACGAAACGACCTCCGTGCTGGAGTAAGCAATGAATTTGAATCCCTCTGAAATCAGCGAACTGATTAAAGCCAAGATCGCGAACCTCGATGTTGGTAGCGAAGTGCGGACCCAGGGCACGGTGGTCTCGGTGACCGACGGTATCTGCCGCGTGCATGGCCTCGCAGACGTAATGCAAGGCGAAATGCTTGAGTTCCCGGGCAATACGTTCGGCCTCGCATTGAACCTTGAGCGCGACTCTGTTGGCGCAGTTATTTTGGGCTCGTACGAGCACATCACCGAAGGCGACACCGTCAAGTCGACCGGTCGCATTTTGTCGGTACCTGTGGGCCGCGAACTGATTGGCCGCGTGGTAAACGCGCTGGGCGAACCGATCGACGGCAAAGGCCCGATCAACGCCAAAGAAACCGACGTTATCGAAAAGGTCGCACCGGGCGTTATCGCCCGTAAATCGGTGTCGCAGCCAGTACAAACCGGTCTCAAATCCATCGACGCGATGGTGCCAGTTGGCCGCGGCCAGCGCGAACTCATCATTGGCGATCGTCAAACCGGCAAAACCGCCGTGGCGATTGACGCGATCATCAACCAGAAGGGCAAAGACCTCGTCTGCGTTTATGTCGCTATCGGCCAAAAAGCTTCGACCGTTGTTAACGTGGTCAAGAAGCTCGAAGAAAAAGGCGCAATGGCCTACACCATCGTAGTTGCAGCAACGGCGTCTGACTCGCCCGCCATGCAATACCTGTCGGCATACGCTGGCTGCACGATGGGCGAGTACTTCCGCGATCGCGGTGAAGATTCGTTGATTGTTTACGACGATCTGTCGAAGCAAGCGGTTGCGTATCGTCAAATTTCGCTGTTGCTGCGTCGCCCTCCGGGCCGCGAAGCGTTCCCTGGCGACGTTTTCTATCTCCACAGCCGCTTGCTTGAGCGTGCTGCTCGTGTGAACGAAGACTACGTTGAGAAATTCACCAAAGGTGCCGTCAAAGGCAAGACCGGCTCGCTGACTGCACTGCCGATCATCGAAACGCAAGCAGGCGACGTGTCCGCTTTCGTTCCGACCAACGTGATTTCGATTACCGACGGCCAAATCTTCCTTGAGACTGACCTGTTCAACGCAGGTATCCGTCCTGCTATTAACGCGGGTATTTCGGTGTCCCGCGTGGGCGGTGCAGCGCAAACCAAGATCATCAAGAAACTCGGCGGCGGTGTGCGTCTCGCGCTGGCTCAGTACCGTGAATTGGCCGCGTTCGCGCAGTTCGCTTCTGACCTCGACGAAGCAACCCGCAAGCAGTTGGAGCGTGGTCGTCTCGTGACCGAGCTCATGAAGCAGGCACAGTACGCACCGCTGTCGGTGTCGGAAATGGCGTTCACGCTGTTCGGCGTAAATGGCGGTTTCTTCGATGACGTGCCTGTTGCAAAAGCACTGGCCGCAGAGAAAGCGCTGCACAAATACATGCAGACCAAATTTGCTGATCTGACCAAGCGCATCGAGGACACCAAGGACTTGTCGAAAGACGACGAGACCGCGTTGACCGCCGCGATGAAAGACTTCAAAGCTAACGGTTCTTACTAATCCGAACTTGCCAAATAAGATAAGCGAAAGCAAATAATGGCTGGCTCAAAAGAGATTAGAACCAAGATCAAGAGTGTTCAAAACACTCGAAAGATCACCAAGGCGATGGAAATGGTCGCTGCATCCAAAATGCGCAAAGCGCAGGAACGGATGCGTGCGGCTCGTCCTTATGCCGATAAGGTGCGCAACATTGCTGCGCACATGGCAGAAGCCAATCCCGAGTACCGTCATCCGTTCCTGATTAAGCGCACCGGCGCTAATCAGGTCGGCATGATTGTGGTGACTACGGACAAAGGTTTGTGCGGCGGCTTGAACACCAACGTGTTGCGTTTGGTGGTGACCAAGTTCAAAGAGGTTGAAACCACAGGCGCTAAATTGCAGGTGACTGCGATTGGCAACAAAGGCTTTAGCTTCATGAATCGCCTGGGCGCAAGCGTGGTTTCCCACGTCATCGGCTTGGGCGACACACCGCACCTCGAAAGACTGATTGGTGCCGTCAAGGTGCAGCTCGATGCCTATGAAAAAGGCGAAGTCGACGCGGTGTATCTGGCCTACACGAAGTTCGTTAACACGATGAAGCAGGAGTCAGTGGTCGAGCAATTGCTGCCGCTGACGTCCGACAAGTTCGAGCAAAGCGCTGCCGAAAAACAAGCTTACAGCTGGGACTACATCTACGAGCCTGATGCGCAGGCCGTGGTTGACGAGCTTCTCACGCGATACGTAGAAGCTTTGGTGTACCAAGCGGTTGCCGAAAACATGGCGTCCGAACAATCGGCGCGTATGGTGGCGATGAAAGCTGCTTCGGACAACGCCAAAGAAGTGATCGGCGAGTTGCAACTGTCGTACAACAAAGCGCGTCAAGCCGCGATCACCAAAGAACTTTCAGAAATCGTCAGCGGCGCTGCGGCCGTTGGTTGATTCGATTCCCTATTAGCTATTGAAAAACAGGATATGACGATGAGCACGAATCAAGGCAGTATCGTTCAGTGTATTGGCGCCGTGGTGGACATCGAGTTCCCCCGCAATGCGATGCCGCACATTTATGACGCGTTGACCCTCGACGCATCTGCAAACCACTCTGGCGTCGAAGCTGGCCTCACGTTCGAAGTGCAGCAGCAGCTGGGTGACGGCGTAGTTCGAACCATTGCGATGGGCGCGTCTGACGGCCTTCGCCGCGGCATGAAAATCAACAACACGGGTGCCGGCATCATGGTTCCCGTGGGTAAGGCCACGCTGGGCCGCATCATGGACGTCTTGGGCCGCCCTATCGACGACGCAGGTGACATTCCGACGCAAGAGCGTCGCGCGATTCACCAAAAAGCGCCGCTGATGGAAGACCTGAAGCCGACCACCGAGCTGCTCGAAACTGGCATCAAAGTTATTGACCTTATTTGCCCGTTCGCTAAGGGCGGCAAGATTGGTCTGTTCGGTGGTGCCGGTGTGGGCAAAACCGTGACCATGATGGAACTCATCAACAACATCGCGAAGAGCTACGGCGGCTTCTCGGTGTTCGCCGGTGTGGGCGAGCGTACTCGCGAGGGTAACGACTTCTACCACGAGATGGAAGAGTCCAAAGTTCTCGACAAAGTCGCGATGGTGTTCGGTCAGATGAACGAACCCCCAGGCAACCGTCTGCGCGTGGCGCTGACCGGCCTGACGATGGCTGAGAAATTCCGCGACGAAGGCCTCGACATTCTCTTCTTCGTTGACAACATCTACCGATACACGCTCGCGGGTACTGAAGTATCCGCTCTGCTGGGTCGTATGCCTTCCGCCGTGGGCTACCAGCCAACGCTGGCCGAAGAAATGGGCCGTTTGCAAGAGCGTATTACGTCGACCAAGACGGGTTCGATTACATCGATTCAAGCCGTGTATGTGCCAGCCGACGACTTGACCGATCCGTCACCTGCGACGACGTTCCAACACTTGGACGCCACCGTTGTGTTGTCGCGCGACATCGCATCGCTGGGTATTTTCCCAGCCGTCGATCCGCTCGACTCAACGTCGCGTCAGATCGACCCGCTGGTGATTGGCGAAGTGCACTACGCCTGCACGCGTTCGGTTCAAGCGACGCTGCAACGCTACAAAGAGCTGCGCGACATCATCGCGATTCTCGGTATGGACGAGTTGGCACCGGAAGACAAGCTGGCCGTGGCTCGCGCACGTAAGATTCAGCGCTTCCTGTCGCAACCTTTCAACGTCGCCGAAGTATTCACCGGCTCGCCCGGCAAGATCGTGTCGCTCAAAGACACGATTCGCGGCTTCAACATGATCGTGAACGGCGAATGTGATCACCTGCCCGAGCAGGCGTTCTACATGGTCGGCGTGATCGAGGAAGCCTTCGAAAAAGCGAAGACACTGACCTAAGCGCGAATAAAACATGTCAACCATCCATGTAGACGTCGTCAGCGCTGAAGCCTTGATTTTCTCGGGCGAGGCGAAATTTATCGCGCTGCCCGGTGAATCGGGCGAGCTCGGAATTTTGCCGAAGCACACGCCGCTGATTACCCGCATCAAGCCGGGCGCTGTGCGCATCGAGAAAGCCGACGGCACGGAAGAATTCGTGTTCGTCGCTGGCGGCATTCTTGAGGTTCAGCCCAACGTTGTGACGGTTCTTGCCGACACCGCGATTCGTGGCCATGATCTCGACGAAGCCAAGGCCAACGAAGCCAAAGCCCGCGCCGAAGAAGCGCTGCGCAACAACGATTCCGCGATTGACTACGCTGCTGCGCAAGCTGAGCTGGTTTCTGCCGTGGCGCAGTTGGCTGCGATTCGCAAATTGCGCAAGCACTAAGCGCAGTTCTGTGATCAAAAAAAGGCGACTTCGGTCGCCTTTTTTATTGTGCGATGAACTAATAAAGGAATTGGTGTTGCCCTGTGGGCGCGGGCTTGCGCGCGATGGCAGTGCGCTAACGACGGACGCCTAACGCGTGGAGCTCTACATGCTGGGCAGCAAACGCCGCAAGCTCGCCAGGCACAGCCTGCGAACCGCAATCGCTACGCCGCGTTACAAACGTAGCGCAATCTCACAATGCGGTCGCCGGGTTCGCTAGCATTGACGAATGCAGTCCCAGCCACACCTCGACCAGACCCCTCCGATTGACCTATTAATCGTTGGCGGCGGCATCAACGGCGCGGGCATCGCGCGCGACGCTGTGGGGCGCGGCCTCTCCGTGTTGCTCGTCGAGAAGGACGATCTCGCGGCGCACACATCGCAGTGGTCGTCAAAACTCATCCACGGTGGATTGCGCTACCTAGAGCACTACGAATTTCGACTCGTGGGCGAGGCGCTTGCCGAGCGCGAAGTGCTGCTGCGCGTTGCGCCGCACCTCATCAAGCCGCTGCAATTTGTGTTGCCGCACGAACCGCATTTGCGACCCAAGTGGATGCTGCGGGCAGGCCTGTTTTTGTATGACCGACTCGGAGGCTGGAGCGGGCAAAAACAAACTTTGCCCACTTCATTTCCGGCGTCGCTTAACGCGACAAACACGACGCATTGGGGCGCGGGTCTCAAGCCGCAATTCGACAATGGATTCGTGTATTCCGATGCGCAAGTAAACGACGCGCGCCTTGTCGTTGAAAACGCGAAAGACGCGCGTCGTTGCGGTGGGGACATTCGCGTCGGCGTCGCACTCAAAAGGGCACGTCGCGAAAACGGCCTGTGGCTCGCAACGCTGCGTACCACCGAGACTGGCATCGAAAGCACCGTGCAGGCACGTGCCATCGTCAACGCAGCGGGCCCGTGGGTGAAAGATCTGCTCTCGCACATCGACACGCCGCCCACCAAAGAAACAGTGAAGCACGTCAAAGGCTCTCACATCATCGTGCCGCGCGTGCACGACAAACCGCATGCGTACATCCTGCAAAATAAAGATGGTCGCATCGTCTTCGTCATTCCGTATTTTGAGCGCTTCTCGCTCATCGGAACGACCGACGTTGAAGTTACCGATTTCGCTGCGCCACGCATTAGCGATGACGAAACGGGCTACTTGCTCGACCTCGCCAACACTTACCTGAGCAAGCCACTCACACGCGCCGACATCATTTCGACCTACGCTGGCGTGCGGCCACTGTACGACGACGGTGGCGATGATCCATCCGCTGTAACGCGCGATTACACCTTGAAACTTGACGCTCACAATGGCGGCGCGCCACTGCTCAATATCTACGGCGGCAAGATCACCACGTACCGAAAGCTTGCCGAGCACGCGATTGAAAAACTGCTGCCGTTTTTTCCGAACGCAAGCAAAAAATCGTGGACGGACACGCCGTTGCAACAAGGCGCAACGCCCGTCGCGCTCGATGCGCTCACGGGAGCCTTGCGGCAGCGCGGGCTCAGTGCAAATTACGCGCGGCGCTTGGTTGCGCGCTACGGCCTCGACGCTGATGCGCTCGCTGGCGCAAGCGCCAACATGGGCGAAGTGTTCGACGAAACCCTCTCCGAAAAAGAGCTGCCGTATCTACGCGATCACGAATGGGCGGGCTCGGTGGATGCGATGTTGCAGCGGCGAACGAAAACTGCGTTGCTTGCTACCGCTCAAACACTGCCACGTATTCGCGCGGCGGTGGAGCAGGCGCTCGTAGGGCGTGCACTGCCCGCCGGCGTAAACAAGGCGGGCAGTACCGGCCCTACGGAGAGTCGTTGATGCTTGCGGCAACGCGAATGCAACCGTTGAGCGCGTTAGCCGACGCAGCGCTCGCCAATATTGATTTTCTATTGTTCGACGTTGACGAAACGTTCACCACGCACGGCCTCATGCATGCCGAAACCTTCGCAACCTTGTTCGCCCTTCGTGACGCGCGCATCACCGCTATTCCCGTCACCGGTCGGCCGTCAGGCTGGGGCAATGTCATGTTGTCCACCTGGCCGATCAACGCCTGCGTGACCGAAAACGGCGGCGTAATTTCATGGAAAGACGCGAACGGTTTGGCGCAACAACGCGTGATTCATGACGAACATCGCGGCCCAGGCTACATCGAAAAGTTGCGCGCACTCGGCGCAGACATCGCCGCCAAGTGTCCGCAACTCAAAATCAGCGCGGACCAACCGTATCGTCTGACCGATCTCGCCATTGACTACGCCGAACACGTGTCGCGCGCCGATGATGCGACGGTCGCCACCGTGGTCGCGCAAATGCGCGCCGCTGGCTATCTAACGGCCGTCAGCAGCATTCACATTCACGCCTATTTTCCCGCCAACGAAAAGGCAGACGGCGTCTATCCGTTGATGCAAGCCGCGTTCGGAATGTCGCGCGACGACGTGCGCCAGCGTGCCGCATTCATTGGCGATTCGCCTAACGACGCCTCGCTGTTCGCAGATATTCCGCTCTCGGTCGGCGTGGCCAACGTCCGCTCCGCGCTCGCAAAAATTGCTGTTGCACCCGCCTACGTTTGCAGCCGAGAATGCGGCGCTGGATTCGTCGAATTTGCCTCAAGGCTCATCGCCGCGAAGGCCGCTTAGTTTTCTGTTTGTGGTGACTCAGAGCTTCACGAAGATTTGAATCATGAGCATCCCTTTCCCGTTCGTGGTGAGCTTGTCTAACCATGAACCCCAATCAGACTATTCATTGGAGAAATCATGATCGTCGTCCTCCGAGTCCTCGCGCTACTGCTACTCATCATCGTCGCCGCGTCGGCGCTGTGGATTCTCTTTGTGAATCTCACCAACCGCGAAAATTCCATGTGGTACGGCGGTCGTCCGTCGTCACTCGGGGTGAAAGAAGGCAAGCTCGGCGGCCCGAAAAATACGCCCAACAGCGTCGTTAGCGAGAGCGTCGATGCAACACATCCGGCCTACATCGACCCGATCAAATTTAGCGGCGATCCAGCTGCCGCTTGGACACGCTTTGTTGATGTCGTCAAAGGGCTTGATCGCGTGACCGTTCACACGGCCGACACCGCCTATCTCTGCGCAGAATTTCGCACCGCGAAAATGCGCTACGTCGACGACTTCGAGGCGCGTCTCGATGTAGCCGCTGGCGTGATTCACGTGCGCTCAGCCTCACGCCTTGGCAAGCGCGATTTCGACGTCAACCGTTCGCGCGTCGAAATGATTCGGAAGAAATTTGCGGCGGTTTAATGGCTTTTTGGCACAAACGACCGCCAGGCGGTCGTTTGACGCGAAATAATCTACTGGTCAATGTAATGAAAATATTGGCTGAAACGACCGCCCAGCGGTCGTTAGACGCAAAAAGCCATTAGCTGCAAGAGCACTACGCAAAGCTGCGCGCTCGGTTTTGACAAAAAGCGCGGCTTCCGTAACAATAGAGGGCTTCGCTGCGAACAAAAACAAAAAGTACGTCGCGAACAAAAGGCGCTTTAGCTCAGTTGGTTAGAGCGATGGAATCATAATCCACAGGTCCGGGGTTCGAGTCCCTGAAGCGCCACCAAACACCAAAGCCCCGCAGGCCACCCTCGCGGGGCTTTTTCGTTTTTGCGCCGCGACAACTCGCGCCGCGCGACAGCTACCCGAACACGTAGGTACATCAACAAACGCCGCGAATTGTCTTGCTATCGCCTTGGCTCTGGATTAGTGTGTTTCCCGAGCTGCAGGAAATTCCGCCTGCGCAATTTGGGGGATATTTCATGGACACGGCGACAGCACTCATCACGGTTCGGAACCGGCTTTTCAGTTTTATTTCTCGGCGTCGCAGCTCCCGCGTAGACGGATATTCCGGCGTCGGCTCCTTCGTCTCGCTCGCGCTTGCGGCTGTGTGCGCACTCGCCGGATTGATGGGCACCGCGCAAGCACAAACCCACCTCAGTGACGGCGCTGTTCGGACGGAGCTTAGTCACAGCAATCGAAGCGCATCGACCGAACGCCAAAAAGTGCGTGCCAACGACTTATCGCTCGAAGGCACCTACGCCTACACCATCTCTGGCGGCACCGTTCGCTTGCAGGCGCAGGCCGTGGTCAATCGCCGTTCGGGCGGCACCTCCGGCTCCCTGCGCGTCGAGCTGTGGGCGCTCGCTTCGCCGTACTCCGGCGGTAACGCGACAGGTTACAAAATCGGCCAAACCTCCGTGCTTTCGCCCCTGACCGCGGGCTTTCAGTACACCAACATCGACCAAACGGTCGCGCAGAACTCGACGCCCCCGATTGGCACTTGGTACATGCACATGTTCGTCACCGAGTACACCGCCTCGTCGCTGAACGACGGGTTCTCCTTTGTCGACTGGGAAATGTTCACCAACCCGTGGGTCATTAGCGGTGCCGCCTATCCTGATCTGGTGGTGACCAGCGTCTTTATCGGCACCCACTCCGCAACGATCAACCAGCGCATCGGCTTTCAGTCCACCACCGTGCGCAACGATGGCACAGCGAGCGCACCGGCCGGAGCGCGCGTCAAGTTCTACTGGTCCACCAACGACATCATCAGCACGCTCGACACCTACAGCGGCTGGTACTGCGATCTCGGCGCGCTGGCACCGGGCCAAAGCACCACCTGTTCCGGCGAGGTTGATGCGCCCGCTGCCGCAGGTGCCTATTACTTCGGTGCCTACGTCAACGAAACCGGCGCAATCACCGAGAGTGACTACGTCAACAACACGGGCTACGACCCGGTTGGAGTGCTTGTCACCGCCAACACGGCGACCACGATCCCAGCCATCGAGTTCTACAACCCCAGCTTTAACTACTACTTCATCACCTCAAGGGCCGCCGAAATCGCGCTGCTCGACGCCGCACCGAGCTTTGTTCGCACTGGACAATCGTTTTTGGTCTACGTCCATCCCGACGCGTTCTCGGGTCGCCGGCCCATCACCCGTTTCTACTTCGACAAGATCGCCGTCGGCGGTTTGCGCGGCAGCCACTTCTACACCCTCGTACAAAGCGAATACAACGCACTCACGGCCCTCAACCCGGCCAATGTGCAGGCTCCGCGTGTGCCGTACAACGAGGGCGTCGACTCGTACGCCTATTTGCCCGTGGTTGAAGGCGTCGGCGGCTACTGCTCCGCAGGCCTGATTCCGGTCTTCCGACTTTTCAGGGGCAACGCACGCTTCCCCGACAACCCAAACCACCGCTTCACCACCAGCGCATTCACCTACAACTCGTTCGTAGCCCAAGGCTGGGACGGCGAAGGCGTCAAGTTCTGCGTGCCGGGGTGATGGGGAGGCGGGGGCGAAGACACGCTGAAGCGTCCGATCTCCGATGGACACGGTGTCTGAGCCCAATTATGCTGAGCGAACCGAGCGACTAATTACGTTGATGCAGGGCGGCTGGGAGTTTTTTGCGGATTGGTGAGGAGCTGTGCTGAACAAGCTAGGGTTAGTTGTTGTTGGATTCGGTTTCTTGTTCATCGGCGGTACGGCGCTGTACGACTACGTATTCGAAGAAAGCGATTCGGCGGCCAGTAAGATTTTCAGCGCGAAAACGCTGGAGGCGGAACGCGACGCGCTTGTCGCCGCCACCAGCGCGTCCGGAAGCTGGGGACGGTTCAATACGATCGTTCGATCCAATACTGTGGTGTCCGCGTCCTTTAGTGCAGCCAGTTCTCCTAACCATCCCGCCGACGCGATCTATCAGCACTTCGCGAATAGCGGATGGAGCGTATGTGAAGTACCTGCTCCCGCTGCGGTTCAAACCTTCGCGAAGGCCACGCATCGCGTGAGCGTGTCTCCAGGAAAAGGCGGCGAGACCTATCGCGTGTCGTTTCACACCCGTTACCGGGCGAATGACGCAGACTGCTTCCCTTCCAAAACGTAAAAATGGGCTCAGCCCGTAGGGCGGCACGCTCGCGGTGCCGCCGAATGCGGTGGTTTGACGTATCTGGTTTCTTGAAGAGCCTTCGGCAGTGTCACGAGGCGGGACCGCAAGCGTCCCACCCCGCGTAGCCAGAAACGCAGTAAACGGGGTTCAGCCTGACCCTATTTAGGCCAAGCGAAACTCACCGAACCAGCGGCGAGGTCTACGGAGCGAGGGGTAACTGACAGACGTCCACCAAATGCGCGCGAATCAAGCTCCACGAACCGCGCGTTATGGTGCCCGCGCCGAGCGCGTTGTCCGTAACTGCCGTACCGCTGAAGCCCAGCATCGTCCGCAGCAGCAGGAGCCCATCGGTCGCGGCATCGACAGCCCCGTCGCCGTCCAAATCAAGCGGCAGATTCACGCCTGCATTGCGATGCGCGTCTATCCATGCCGCAATGGCCACATCAGACGTACGCTTCGCGGTGGGGGCCGATTCCATGCCGTTGCTCACCACTGCTGCGCCCGACAAATTCAACAGTCGCCGCAGCACCAACAAACCGTCTGTTGTGGCGCGGACGCTGCCGGAGGCGTCAATGTCGAGATCGCAGGCGCGGATGGACTGCGTAATCGGCGCACTGGTTTCCGCGGCGTAGTTGCCCGGCAAGTACGCCGCCTCTAGATTAAACACGCCAGGCACAGCCGATGACAGCGAGCAGGTCGCCGAATTACCCACCAGAGTCACCGCGCTGCAACCCGCCAACGACGCGCCTCCCCCGGCGGCCCGGAAGTTGATTGAGCCCACCGCTGCGCCGACGTTCATGGTTGCGGTCAGCGTGATCGGCATGCCGACGATGGCATTCGGGAGTGAGGAGGTTAAAGACGTTGCGAGGAGCCGCGAGGTGATGTTGACTAAGAGCTGCTGCGTAGCGCCTGCGGCGATGGTCACTTTCTTGCAGGCGAGCGCGCCGACGGGGGCGCTGAGGCAGTTGCTCACGACGGTGACGCCACCGTTGGCGACAATGGTTGAAACGGCAGGGTCGTAGATATGGTTAGCCAGCAACGCGGGGCGGCTCATCAGCGAGACTTCGCAGTCGGTGTTCTCGGGGATGGCGTTGACGTTGGTGGAGGTATCGGCCGCAATGGTGAGCGTGACGGGAGCGGCTGCACCGCACTTGTACTCAAGCCCGTAGGTTGAGCCAGGCACTTGGCCCGCGCCTGCGTGGTTGATGTACAGCGAGAGATTGCCGACCTGCGCTGAAGCGGCTCCACTCAACGTCGCGACGCCGCACACTATGAGCGCGAGCAGTCCATTCAGAAGCCCGCGCAGGCACGTGCGCTCGAAAAAAATATGGTTACGCACGAAATATTCCCCGATTTGTTTTTCGAAAAGCTGGATGCCTCGAACCTGCGCACAGGTGGCATGCCGCGTCTAGGACGCGTTTACGCAAATAATCGCGCCACATATCGCTAGCTTTCGCTTGAATCATAGGCGGTGCGCGCCTTCGGAGCAAATTTTCTAGCGCGAGATTGGCGGTGCCGCGGTAGGTTGCGCGCTGTTCGACGACGCAATGCCAACCACGCAACTGGCCGCAGTGCGTGACCGCACCTGCTAGGGTTGGGTGCTTGGCTTGGAGAAGTTCAAGGTGGAGATTGATGCGCGTGCGCTGCGGCGGGCGAGTTCGAGGGGTGCGGGGCGGCCGCGAGTGGTTAGTGTGGATTTGGCCAAGTAGCGCGTCCCGTTAGGCACTTCCGCCCAAATCCGCGAAAATCACCGTCCACGAGAAAAATACAGCGCGGGTTGCACCGCGATTCCCTCATGTCCTGGTTAGACAAAATTATTCCGGCCTTCGGTGACGAAAACAGCGCAAAGCGCGGCGTCCCCGAGGGCCTCTGGCTCAAATGCCCTTCGTGCGACGCCGTGCTCTACACGGCTGACGTCGAGAAAAATCAATCGGTCTGCATGAAGTGCAGCTACCACATGCGGATCAACGCGCGCGCGCGGCTCAATTCCCTCCTCGATGAGAGCGGGCGCAAAGAGATCGGCGCGGATGTGCTGCCGATCGATTCGCTGAAATTCAAAGACAGCAAAAAATATCTCGACCGTATCAAGCAAGCGACCGCCGCGACCGGCGAGACCGACGCGCTGGTGGTCATGCAGGGCACGATTGACAAGGTGCCGGCCGTCGTCGCGTGCTTCGAATTCGAGTTCATGGGCGGGTCGATGGGCTCGGTCGTGGGCGAGCGTTTTTCGCGTGGTGTTGACGCGGCGATCAAGGCGAAATGCGGTTTCGTATGCGTCGCGGCCTCAGGCGGCGCGCGCATGCAAGAAGGCCTCGCCTCGCTCATGCAGATGGCGAAGACCAACTCAAAACTCGCGGAGCTGGCCGAGAAAAAATTGCCGTACATCAGCGTTTTGACCGACCCGACGATGGGCGGCGTGTCGGCAAGCTTTGCGTTCGTGGGCGACGTGGTCATCGCCGAGCCGAATGCGCTTGTGGGCTTCGCCGGCCCGCGCGTGATCGAGCAAACGGTGCGTGAAAAACTGCCCGAAGGTTTCCAACGCGCAGAATTTCTGCTCGACAAAGGCGCGATCGACCTGATCGTTGACCGTCGCGAGATGAAGCCGATGTTGGCGAAACTGTTGAGCGCGCTTCGCTGAGCCGGGCTGCGAAATTTTCGTCACGTATGGTTAATGGCTTTTTAGCGCGAGCGACAGACGAGCGGCGGTTTCAGCTTGATTCGTACATATGTCGACAATATATAAAAACCGGCGCTAACGACCGCTGGGCTGTCGTTAGCGCTATAAAACTGTTGACGCACAATGCCAGCGCAGTCGTAGGGCGGGCACTGCCCGCCGCGTGCACACCCCGGACGAACGTCCGCAAGTTCCTAATCTCAAACGCCCGCAACCACAGCGCGCAGTGCCCGCCCTACGGAACTGTTGATAAACAACGTGGGCGCGGGCTTGCCCGCGATGAGCGTATGCCACGGGCAATCGCGGGCGAGCCCGCTCCCACCGAGACACGCGCGAGGCCGACGTGACGGCGCTCAACGACTGGCTCACACGCATCTTCGCGATCCGTTCCGGCCCGGAAATCGAGATGGGGCTGGAGCGCATCCGCCCGATTTACGAGCGCATGAACGTCGCACCGACGTGCCCCGTGATCTTGGTCGCGGGCACCAACGGCAAAGGGTCGGTGTGCGCTTACATCGATGCTATCCTCCGCGCGGCAGGCTTTCGCGTCGGTCGATACACCTCGCCACACATTCACCGTTTCAACGAACGCGTCGCCATCAACGGCATTGACGCGACCGACGACGCGCTTGTCGCTGCGTTCGACGCCGTCGAATCCGCGCGCGGTGACCTGCCGCTCACGTTCTTCGAATACACGACGCTCGCCGCGTTTCACTGCTTCAGCGCCGCGAAACTCGACGCGTGGGTGGTCGAGGTGGGCCTCGGCGGACGGCTCGATGCAACGAACATTCTCGACGCCGATTGCGCCGTCATCACCAGCATCGGCGTCGATCACACGGAATTTTTGGGCGACACACGCGAACTCATTGCCGTCGAAAAAGCCGGGATCCTGCGCAAAGATCGCCCGGCTGTCATCGCCGAGCCCGACCCACCGCAATCGCTGATCGACACCGCCGCTGAGCGTGGCGCGCGCGCGCAGTACGTTGGTAAAGATTTTGGTTGGCAGAAATCGCCCGAAACGCCGCAACAGTGGGGCTTCTGGGCCAAAAACGCGGCCGCATCTGCAAGCACGGCGATTTTTCGTCGTCACGGCCTACCAATCCCGGCACTTCGTGGCGGCTACCAACTCGGTAATGCGGCGGCCGCGCTCGCCGCGCTGTATGCGTTAAACGACCGGCTGCCTGTGTCGCAAGGCGCGGTCAAAGCGGGCTTGGTCTCCGTCGATTGGCCCGGTCGGTTTCAGGTTTTGCCCGGTCGTCCAATCACGGTATTGGACGTCGGCCACAATGCACACGCTGCCCTTGCGCTTGAGCGAGCGCTCGCTGACAAGGCGTATTTCCCGGTGACGCATGCCGTGTTCGCGATGCTCAAAGACAAAGACATTCGCGCCGTCGTACAGGCAGTCAAAGGTCGCATCGACCGATGGCACATCGCCACACTGCCCGGCCCGCGCGGGCAGGACGCGAGCGCCCTCGCGGCGGCGCTAATTGAGGCGGGCGTACGCGACCGAGATATTCGCCAATACCCTAGCGTGGCCGACGCTTTTGCTGCGGCGCGGAAACTCGCCGCGGAAGCCGATAGAATCGTCGTCTTCGGATCGTTTCTCACGGTTGCTTCGGTAACCTGAGCCTCATGGAAATCAACACCAGCAATGGCAGCAAAGGCAGCAATGGCTTCAACCGCGCCGGATAACGCTGAGCAACTGCGCCGCCGTGCCAATCGGCGATTGCTGGGCGCGTCGATTTTGCTGTTGATCGCCATCATCACGGTGCCGATGTTCCTAGAGCGCGAACCGCCGCCGTTGCCGGACAACGTGGACGTGCGCATTCCGCCCGTCGAAGGCACCAAGTTCGACCCGAAATTCCCGACTGCAGCCGACGCGAAAAAAGCCGCCGCCGAAAAGCCCGCCGAGATCGCCGCGATTACTGAACCGACCGGCGCACAAGCCACGGTTGGCGCAATCGCGCCCACTCCAGCGCCCGCCACGCCGAAGCCTGCCGCCCCAGTCGTCGCCGCGAAACCCGCAGCCGTTGCGCCCGTCGCGCCACCGAAGGCGGCTGAAAAGGCTCCGGCAAAACCCGCAGAGCCAGCGGCCCCCAAAGACTCCACGCCGGCTGATCGAAAGCCAGGCCAGCTCGTTGTGCAAGTGATCGCGGTTCGCGATGCGGCGGTGGCGAAACAAACCTACGACAAAGCCAAATCGCTCAAATTTCCGGTCTACACCGAGAAGATTGACGTCGCCAACGGCATCGTTATTCGCGTGCGCGTTGGCCCGTTCAACACCAAGCAGCAAGCCGAATCGGCACGCGCGAAGTTGGCGCAATCGGGCCTTGAAGCCAAGGTTCTAACGCTGCAATGAGCCAACCAGCGGGCAGCTATGTGAGTGCCGCAGGTGCCGTATGACTGGCTTTGACATCGCCGTGTTGATCGTCGTTCTGCTTTCGGCATTGCTCGGGTTGTGGCGTGGCGTGATACGCGAAGTCTTTGCGCTCGGTGCATGGATTGCGGCCATCGCCTGTATGTTTTTGTTTGGCGAAAAATTGGCGCAAATGCTGCCGTTCGCGGCGGACACGCCGTGGCTGCGCTCGCTTGCGGGTTACGCGTTGGTGTTCGTCGCTGTGTTTGTCACGATGAGCATCGTAGGTTTTTTGTTCAGCAAAATGATCAACGCGATCGGACTGAGCTGCATCGACCGCGCGCTGGGGATGATGTTCGGCGTCATTCGCGGTGCGTTGATCGCTGTGTTGCTGGTGTTTGTCGCGGGAGCCACCGCATTGCCTCAGATGAGCTGGTGGCGTGACAGCGCGACCGCGAAACCGTTGGCGACCATCGCTAGCATTCTTCGAAATCGTTTGCCCGAAGACTTGGCCAAACGCATTAAATTTATTGCTCCCGCAGGCGTAGGCACGGCGGCGACACTTGACAACACAGAATCATCTAGAAGGACAGCGCCATGTGTGGTGTGATTGGCATCGTCTCGCACGGCCCCGTGAATCAACTGCTCTATGACGGGCTGCTCTGCTTGCAGCATCGTGGGCAAGACGCTGCGGGCATCATGACTGCCGACGGTGCGGTGTTTCACATGCACAAAGCCAAAGGCATGGTGCTCGATATTTTCCGCACGAGGAACATGCGTGACCTGCTCGGCGCAGCGGGCATTGGCCACACGCGCTACCCCACGGCGGGCTCGGCCGTCAGCGTGCATGAAGCGCAGCCGTTCTACGTCAATTCACCGTTCGGCATCACGCTCGCGCACAACGGCAATCTCACCAACGGCGAAGCGCTCAAACGTGAACTCTTCAACGTCGATGCGCGCCACATCAACACCAATTCCGATTCGGAAGTGTTGCTCAACGTGTTCGCGTTGGAGCTTGAGCGCGCGGCGCAGGGCGTCAAGTTAACGCCGGAGAAAATTTTCACAGCGGTGCGCGGTGTGCATCAGCGCTGTCGCGGCGCGTATGCGGTGCTCGCGATGATTGCGGGTTACGGGCTCGTCGCGTTTCGCGATCCGCACGGCATTCGCCCGATGGTATTTGGCCGCAACGACACGATGGCGGGCGCTGAGTTTGCCGTCGCGAGTGAAACCGTAGCGCTTGACGTCCTCGGCTTCAAATTCGAGCGCGACGTAGCGCCGGGCGAAGCGCTGTTTATCGATTTCGCGGGTCATCTGCACGCGAAACAATGTGCCGACAATCCGAAGCTCACGCCGTGCATTTTTGAGTATGTGTATCTGGCGCGCCCTGACTCCGTGATCGACGGCATCAGCGTGTACGAGGCGCGTATTCGCCTCGGTAGCGAGCTGGCGACCGAAGTGATGAAACTTCCGGATTGGGAAAGCATTGATGTGGTCGTGCCGATCCCTGATTCGTCACGCCCTAGCGCGCTCGAACTCGCGTTCAAGATTGATCGCCCGTACCGCGAAGGGTTCGTGAAAAACCGCTACGTGGGCCGCACCTTCATCATGCCGGGTCAAGCGATGCGCAAGAAAAGCGTGCGCCAGAAGTTGAACCCGATTGCCAGCGAATTCAAAGGCAAAACAGTCCTGCTAGTTGATGATTCCATCGTACGCGGCACCACCAGCCGCGAGATCGTGCAAATGGCGCGTGAAGCTGGCGCAGTGAAAGTATTCTTCGCCAGCGCCGCGCCGCCCGTGATCTACCCGAACGTCTACGGCATCGACATGCCCACGCCGTCCGAGCTTATCGCCGTCGGCAAAACCACAGAACAAATCGCCACCGAAATCAGCGCAGATCGCGTGATCTATCAAACTATCGACGGCATGAAACGCGCCATCCGCGCAGGTAACCCCGCGATTGAAGATTTCGATGCATCGTGCTTCGACGGCTGTTACGTCACGGGTGACATCACCCCGCAATTTTTGCAAGGCTTAGCCACTTCGCGCGATGAATCACGCGGGGAAGTGGTGGGGGCGGATCAGTGAGCGTTCGTCGAACTGGCGTGCAAATTTTCATCGCTTTCGCGAGCGTTTTCTCTTCGTATGCAATGGCGTGCAGTTGCGAGCCTTACTCTGCCGAGCGAATCGCGGGAAGCGCCGACAGGATGCTTGACGTGACGATTACCCGTGTTTCTGCCAGCTCCCAACGATTGGGCGCATACGGAGACGGCGTGTTGGTCTTCGCAGTCCAATATCGGTTGAACGAGACGCTGGGTTCAGTGGCTACTGACAAACCCGAGTTGTGGGTTCGGCGAGGTGATACAAGCGAATGCGGAACGACGCTCAAAGCAGGTGAACGCTACATTGTTCCAATGTATGACCGGAAGCGATCCGCGCACATCTCATCGTGCAATCGTTGGTATTGGTCGGAAGAGCGCTGGAATGAAGTAAAGAAACTGAGTATTCGGCCTCACAATATGACAGAAACTGGACGGTAGCGCGTAGAGCGCAATCTCATTGCGCCGGTCGCTTACCGTCGCACACATTACTGTTATGAAACTGGGTGCAATAAGATTGCACCCTACACAATATGAACGATAACGATTACTCTCTCGACACATTGGCCATTCGCGCGGGCGGTCTGCGCTCCGCGTTTAACGAGCACTCCGAGGCGCTGTTTGCAACGGTGAGCTTTGTGCACGAGAGCGCAGAGATGGCGGCGAAGCGCTTCAAGGGCGAAGAGCCGGGCTATATCTATTCGCGCTTTACCAACCCAACCGTGGATATGTTCGAGCAACGGCTCGCCGCGCTCGAAGGCGCGGAAGCCGCGATTGCTACGTCCACAGGCATGGCCGCGATTTCAACGCTGGCGATGACGTTGTGTTCAGCGGGCGACCACATCGTGACCAGCGGCAGCGTGTTTGGCTCGACCCTCAACGTGTTCGGCGCACCGGTCATGGGTAAATTTGGCGTTACCTGCGAGGTGGTGAATTCCACTTCGCTAGACGCATGGGCCAAGGCGATCAAGCCTGGGACGAAGCTCGTGTTCCTCGAAACGCCGTCGAATCCGATGGCCGACGTGTTCGACATCGCCGCGATCGCCGAAATGTCGCGTAAGGTGGGCGCAACTTTCGCGGTTGACAATTGTTTTTGCACGCCTATTCTGCAACGACCGCTCGCGCTGGGCGCAGACGTGGTGGTGCATTCAGCGTCCAAGCATCTCGACGGACAAGGCCGTGTGATGGGCGGCGCGTTGGTGGGCACGAAAGAGATGTGTCGCGACAAGGTTTACAACTTTTTGCGCACAACGGGTGCGAGCCTCGCGCCGTTTAATGCGTGGGTGATTTTGAAGGGCATGGAGACGCTGCCGATTCGGATGCGTGCGCACAGCGAAAACGCGCTGGCGCTCGCCGAGTGGCTCGAAGCGCATCCAAAGGTAGAGAAGGTGAACTATCCATTCCTTGCGTCGCACCCAGCGGTCGCGTTGGCGAAGCGCCAGCAGTCGGGCGGCGGCGCGGTGCTGTCGTTCACGGTGAAGGGCGACAAGCTGGACGCGTGGAAGGTGGTGGACGCGGTGAAAATCATGTCGATCACCGGCAATTTGGGCGATGTGAAGACGACGATCACGCACCCATCAAGCACTACGCACGGACGAATGACACAAGCCGCGCGAGACGCAGCAGGCATATCGGACAATTTGATTCGCATCGCCGTCGGGCTGGAATCGCAAGACGACCTGCGCGCGGATTTGGCGCGTGGACTGGACTCACTCTAAGGCGCGTTGCGGTAAAGCGCGCTGACAAAAAATATTGATTGACCTGCAGGGCGCAACTTAAGGCCCGAGAGATTTCAACCTCAATCAATCACTAAAAGACACGAGAGAATAATCATGCTGTACGCCTTTCACGAAATGCAAAAGTCGCTCGGAGCGCCGATGCGCTTTGCCGCGCAAATGGGAATGAACTGGGCGCAATCGGATGGCAATCCGTGGAAGGCCATGCCCGCTAGCGATTTTCTTGCCGCGTCCAGCGAGCTGACGATGCGTCTAACGCAGGAATATCCCAAGCTGCCGTTTGGCATTCATTCGGTGGTGGCTGATGGGCATACCCACGCAATTGAAGAGATCGTCGTTGAAGAAAAGCCGTTCTGCCAATTGCGACGATTCTCGAAAGTGGGAGCGAAAGGCGAACCACGCATTCTTTTGGTCGCGCCGCTGTCGGGGCATCATGCGACTTTGCTGCGCGACACCGTGCGCGCGTTGGTTGAGCATCACGAGGTGTTCATCACGGACTGGCGCGATGCGCGGTCCGTGCCCTTGTCGGAAGGGTTGTTCCATCTGGACGACTACGTACGCTACGTGATTGAGTTTCTGCAATCGTTGGGGCCGGATGTCCACATCATGTCAGTGTGCCAACCGACGGTGCCGGTGATGTGTGCGGTGAGCCTGATGGCCGCGCGCAATGATCCGCATCGCCCGAAGTCAATGATCATGATGGGGGGGCCGATTGATACACGGGTGAACCCATCGAGCGTGAACGACTACGCCAAGAAGCATCCGATTGAGTGGTTTGAGAAGCACGTTATCTCGCGCGTGCCGGCGAAGTACGCCGGCTTTGGCCGTCGCGTCTATCCGGGCTTTTTGCAGCATTACGGCTTCGTCGCCATGAATCCAGGCAATCACGCAAAGTCGCACTGGGAATTCTTCCTCGATATGCTCAAGGGCGACGGCGCGGATACAGAGGCGCACCGTAAGTTTTATAACGAATACAACGCGGTGCTTGATCTGGACGCCGCGTACTACCTCGAAACTGTGCAACGCGTCTTTCAGGAATACCGTCTGCCGCGCGGCGTGATGGAGGTGTCTGGCGAGCTCGTGGTTCCAGCGGCGATCAAGGATATCGGCCTGATGACCGTGGAGGGCGAAGCGGACGACATCTCTTGCCCCGGCCAAACCTACGCCGCACATGGCCTCTGCTCGAACATCCCTGACTCAAGACGCAAGCATTTGCTAGTTGAGGGCTGCGGGCACTACGGAATTTTCTCCGGAAGTCGCTGGCGCAACGTGGTTTGTCCATCGATTCGCGAATTTATCGCAGGCGAACGTGCGCTATCGAAGGCTCCTGCCGCCAAAGCCGCTCCAAAGACAGCTCCGAAACGCAAAAAATAAGTAGAAACCCGTGTTTTTCCTCTTTTCTAGAATATTTTTTGTGAGATGAGGAAATACGAGGGTTAGCGGGGAGTTGTTGCTTAAAAGTTGTGCTGAGAATGCTTATTAAATG
>JBEBJR010000064.1:0-4321 GCA_040079845.1 Casimicrobium sp.
AAGCCCGGTCCCGCACCTGACCCCGAACGCCCCGATCCGGTGCGCTATGGCGATTGGGAGCTAAAGGGTCTCGCGATTGATTTTTGACGGCTGCGGCGTGGCAACAAAGACGCAATAGCGCGTCGTTCGCGACCGCAATTCATAGCTTGGCTCGATCAAGCCATCGGGCAATGCTGCCTTTGCTGGCCATTTTACGACCACACGCCCGGGCGAATGATCCAAAGCCGTTTGGATCAATTCCGCGCTATCGGGATCATCCCCCACGACATCACGCAGCAACCGCATCGGTTCTTTGACTAATGCCGATTTTTTGCGTTCGGGGTGCATCGGGTCGATGTAGAAAACGTCCGCCTCAATCGTGCGCAAAACCTGCCGCGAATCGCCATGCAACAATGTCATGCGCCCCGCAATTTCAGCCAGATCGTCGTGCTGCCGTGCATCGGTAAGGGCGCGCTCAAGCTCTGCAAACATCACGGGGGATCGTTCGATCAACGTCACCTGCGCACCCGATGCTGCCAATAGAAAGCCGTCATGGCCAAGCCCGCCCGTGGCATCGACAATGTTCAACGGCCGTGATTTTGACGAACCCACAGCGCGTAACAAAGGCTCACTCTGCCCAAATCGCGCTGCCCGATAACCAAACCGTCCAGTCGCGAAATCCGTTTTCGGACCTGTCGTCATTATTCAGCAGGCTGCAATCCCGGCAGGTCATTACCAAGGCTATCGCCCGATGCGTTTACCCCGCCACCCTTTTGACTCGGATTTTCCGGCTTATATGTCAGGAACTTATCACGCAGCCACGGTCCCAAACGCTTTTCCAAGCCATCGGCCAGACTGAACCCGGCAGGAACAATCAGCAATGTCAGGACTGTTGAGACAATCAGGCCGCCGATCACCACAGTGCCCATCGGCTGCCGCCACTGGCCGTCACCGCCAAGCGATAGAGCAGTTGGCACCATGCCTGCGGTCATTGCCACTGTCGTCATGACAATCGGCTGCGCGCGCTTATGCCCCGCCTCCATAATCGCCTGAAATTGCGGCACGCCTTTCGCCATTTCTTCAATGGCAAAATCGATAAGTAAAATTGAGTTTTTGGCGACGATGCCAAACAACATCAAAATGCCAATCAATACGGGCATCGAAAGCGGTTGTTGCACAATGGCCAGTGCGATCAGACCGCCGAGGGGAGCAAGAAGCAGCGAGCCCATGTTGACCAAAGGTGACATGAAACGATGGTATAAGAGCACCAACACCGAAAAGACCAACAACGTGCCCGAGATCAATGCAGTCAAAAAGTCGCGCTGCATCTCTGCTTGCCATTCTTGCAAGCCGAATGCAGCCCGCGTTACGCCAGTCGGCAATGCTTTCATAATGGGCAAAGCATTGATCTTTTTATCAGCATCGGACGAGACAATTCCGGGAGCGAAATCAGCACCGATAAAGGTGCGGAAACTCTGGTTGCGGCGCTGAATAGTTGTTGGCCCAGCGCCAAAGCTGACATCGGCGACAAGCGACAGCGGCACAGAACCGCCGCTTGCCAACGGCACGGGCAGATTGCGGATAATGTCAAGATTTTGGCGCGATTCGCGTGCCATCATGACACGTATCGGAATCTGACGGTCGGATAGCGAGAACTTTGCGCTATTCTGGTCGATGTCACCTAAGGTCGCGATACGGATCGTCTGACTTAGCGCCACCGTCGAGACACCCAGTTGCGCAGCAAGGTCTGTACGCGGCTTGATGATCAGTTCGGGACGCTGCAAGTCTGCCGAAATACGCGGAGCCCGAAGTTCGGACAGCGTTTTCATCTGCTCAACCAAAATTGCCGCCGTGTCGTCCAACTTTTTCGGATCAGAACCCGACAACATCACCGAGACATCACGCCCTGAACCGCCACCGCCGCCGCCGGGGCCGTTGGCTTGAAAAGTAACGCGTGCATCGGCGATTTTGGTCAAAACCGGAGTCAGGTCTTCCTCAAATTGTTGACTGGTTCGTGCGCGGTCTTCACGCAAAGTGATGAATATGTTGGCCCCGCCTTCGCGTACACCCTGCAACGCCGTGCGCACCTCTGGCTGAGCCTCAACGATCTTTGCCGCCTCGGCTGCAACTTCGCGGGTGCGTTCCAACGTCGTGCCGGGGACCATTTCAATCCGAATGCGGCTAAAGTCGGCATTGCCATCGGGGAAAAATTGAAAAGGTAATGACACCAATAGGCCGATAGTCGCAAACAGCGACAACAGACCAACACCCATCATCCAAAGCCGGTGATCATGCCGCCTCGCCATGACCCGCTGACCGAGATAGTGATACCAGGACGCAAACCCGCCGCCAAAGAGGCCGATGACCAGCCTTATTAAGACTGCAGCGCCAATTGTGATGAGTCCGGCGGCGAGCAGCGCCCCAAAAAACTGTATTATTCCTGGCAATTCTGTTTCACCCGCCAAGGCGTAGATCGACTGCAACGCCGTTACGAAAACCGTCACGATTGCAGCCGCGATCAGCATCCAGAGCAGATAATACCAAGGCCGTGCCTTTACCGGATTCAACGCCATTTTCAGTGTGGAAGTTTTTGACCGATCAAGCGACCAGCGGAGCAGATTGGTATAACGATCCATCAGCGGCCCTTCACCATGGTCGGCGGTGCCCGCCGATTTCAGGAAATAGGCGGCGATCATCGGCGTTATCATTCGCGCCACGGCAAGGCTCATCAACACCGAGGCGACGACAGTGAGTCCGAAATTTTTGAAATACTGCCCAGACACGCCGGGCATCAGACCAACGGGAAGGAAAACCGCGACAATCGAGAATGTCGTTGCAACAACGGCAAGGCCGATTTCATCGGCAGCATCGATCGATGCCTGATACGCCGACTTTCCCATCCGCATATGCCGCACGATATTCTCGATCTCAACAATCGCGTCGTCGACCAGAACACCGGCAACCAATCCCAATGCCAGCAGCGACATCGTGTTCAGCGTAAAGCCCAATAGGTCGAGGAACCAAAATGTCGGAATCGCCGATAGGGGGATCGCTATCGCCGAAATCATCGTCGCGCGCCAATCGCGCAAGAAAAGGAAAACGACCACGATGGCGAGCAAAGCGCCTTCGATCATTGCGGCCATCGAGCTTTTATATTGGCCCTTTGTATAGTCCACACTGTTGAACAATGTGATGAACTCGATACCGGGGTTTTCTTTTTTGATTTCGGCGATTTTCACCATCGCATCATCGAAAACCGTAACGTCCGATGCACCTTTTGCGCGGGACATGCCGAACGTTACGACCTGTTTGCCCCCGGCAAAGGCCATAGAACGCTGTTCACTAAAGCCATCGGTTACCTCGGCAACATCCGACAATTTAATGTTGCGTCCGCCGCCAAGGCTGATCTGTGCCTGGCTGAGGGCATAGGCATCAGCAGCATTGCCGAGGACGCGAACAGATTGGCGCGACCCCGCAATCTGCGACTGCCCCCCCGACGCATTGACATTTTGTTGTCGCAGTACGCTGTTTATCTGGCTGGCGGTGACGCCCAGTGACTGCATCTTTGCCGGATCAAGGACGACGCGGATTTCTCGATTTACGCCGCCGTTTCTGCTAACCGACGCCATCCCCTCAACAGCCAATAAGCGTCGCGAAACTGTATCGTCGACAAACCAGCTAAGCTGCTCCAGCGTCATGTCACTTGCTTGCACAGCGAAGTAAGCAATCGGATCGCTGGAAGTTGCTACTTTGAAAATCTGTGGTTCCAATATGCCGTCGGGCAAGTCGCTGCGGATTTGGTCAACGGCGTTTTTCACTTCGCTGACCGCTGCGTTGATATCGTCGCCAATTTCAAACTCGGCGCTGACCGTTGTGTTGCCTTCGCTTGCGCTGGCATCAATGTTGCGCACGCCTTGCACGCTGCGAATCGCGGATTCGACTTTTTGCGTAATCTGCGTTGTGATTTCTGAAGGTGCAGCACCGGGTTGCGAGATGGAAACGACAACCACAGGAAACTCGATATCAGGATCGTTCTGCACATCCATGCTGCGGAACGACATGATCCCCGCCAAGGACAGGCCCACGAACAACACGATAGGCACCACCGGATTGAGAATGGACCAAGCAGAGATATTATTGAAGTTCATGACATTGTCCTGATTGCGGCAAAGGCTGAGCTGCAGCCGTTGCAATACTGTGCCTTAACAGCCGATATGCGGCGGCTCAACATATTGCGTATCAAAGAACATCGCCTAGCAAGCGGCCAGAATAGATTCTTACACACGATTGGTGGAGAATATGGGGATAGTCGCAGGTCAATGACATCGGATTTCGACCAACG
>JBEBJR010000022.1:0-93596 GCA_040079845.1 Casimicrobium sp.
TTACTACACGTAACTAAAAAAACCGGGTTTATGCCCGGTTTTTTTTCGCTTGCGCATATGAGATTAACCGTGTTGGAACAAAAAAATCGAGCGTAGCCGGCGCCGCTATTTGTGGCAAATGGATGGCCATGTTGGCACCGCCACTGCGTTACGCTTACTCACCATGCCATTGAATTCAACGCGAGCACTCAAGGTTGCTACTTACAACATTCACAAGGGGTTTTCGCACTTCAATCGTCGCATCGTGGTGCACGACATGCGAGAGCGGCTGCGCCTCATCGGCGCGGATATTGTGTTCTTGCAGGAAGTCGTTGGACACAATGCGCAGCACATCGAAAATCATGGCGAGTGGCCCGACTCGCCGCAGCACGAATACTTCGCTCACCAGCAATGGCCCGTCGCTGCGTATGCGAAGAATGCGATCCACGCGCATGGCCACCATGGCAACGCCATTCTTTCGCGTTATCCGATGATCCGGTTTGATCATGAAGACATATCGACCAACCGCGTTGAGCAGCGCGGTCTGTTGCACGCCGAGATTGCAGTGCCGGGTTGGGCTGAAACGTTGCACTGCGTCTGCGTTCACCTCGGCCTGCTCGGAAGATCGCGCGCCAAGCAGGTGGAAGCGGTGTGCGCGCGCATTCAATCGTTGGTGCCCGCCAGCGCGCCGCTGGTGATTGCGGGGGATTTCAACGACTGGAGGCGACGTGCGGGCGATCCGTTGGCGGCGTTAGGCGCGCGCGAAGTGTTTGAGACGATGGGGGGACGCCCAGCGCGCAGTTTTCCGGCACGCCTACCCATCTTGCGGCTGGACCGTATTTACGTGCGAGGATTTACGGTGCAACGCGTAGACGTGCACCGGGGGCGCGAATGGGCGCGCTTGTCGGATCATGCGCCACTCGCGGCGGAGTTGGTCCTGGCATGAACATTTATCCGACGGGAAACCATGTGACGTTGCTGCAATGCGGCGCGGAATTTTTCCCGGCGCTGGAAGCTGCCATTGATAGCGCAGAACACGAAGTGCGTATCGAGACCTACATCCTTGCGGACGACGATACAGGGCGGCGGATGGTTGAGGCCATGAAGCGAGCGGTGATACGCGGTGTTGCGGTGCGCGTCGCGTATGACGGGTTTGGCTCGGCAAGTTTTCTCGGGAAACTGGGTGAGGTGATGCGTGCCGACGGCATCGAAGTGGCGGTGTTCCGTCCAGAAACTTGGTGGAATGCCCTGCGACGTTCGCGGCTACGCCGTTTGCACCGAAAGCTCGCGATGATCGACGGCCGAATAGCGTTTGTCGGCGGCATCAATTTGATTGATGATCTCAACATGCCGGAGCCGAAGCGCCCGCGGTTCGACTATGCCGTTCGGGTTGAAGGGCCGCTGCTGGAGCCGATTCATGCCGCCATGTGTGAACTTTGGGCGCGATTACATCAACATGGCATCGAGCGCCTTCGTGCGGTGATGCAGGCGTTTCCGCCGCGCACCGTGCCTGCGGGCGATCACCACGCGTGGTTCGCATTTCGGGACAATGTGTCGCATCGCCGAGATATCGAACGGGAATACCTCACCGCCATCTTGGCCGCCAAACACGACATCCTTATTGCCAACGCGTATTTCTTCCCTGGGCGGCGGTTTCGTCGCGCGCTGTTGCGCGCGAGGCGGCGCGGCGTGCGCGTGCGCTTGCTCCTGCAAGGACGTCAAGAGTATCTTTTGCAGCACTACGCGACGCGAGCGCTTTACGGAACCCTGCTTGACGTTGGCGTTGAAATTTTTGAGTACAAACGCAGCTTTTTGCACGCCAAAGTCGCTGTCGTCGACGCTGACTGGGCGACCGTAGGTTCCTCCAACATTGATCCTTTCAGCCTGCAATTGGCCCGCGAGGCTAACGTCTTTGTTCGCGATCCGCGCTTTGCGCTCACGCTTCAGCAAAGCTTGGAATCCGCAATTGCCGCGGATTCACAGGTCGTTCATCAGGCCCGCTGGAGTGAACGCCCGTGGGGCGATCGTGTCCTAACTTGGGCGCTGTACGGAGTGGCGCGCGGCCTAATGAGTGTTTTGGGTTATGGCCGCCACTGAGCGGCGATGACTTTCACTAATCTGTTCGGTACCAGAATGCGCGGCATGGACCGCCACGAGACGGCTGCGTTCCTATAATCACCGTTATGAGCGAAACCCCTGATTGCGACGACGGCAGCACCCCCCGCACATTGCGCACCGTCCAATTGCTTGGTTTTAGTTCGCGCGACCGTGAACTGTTGCGTCTATTTCTGCGACGCCCGCCCGGTGCAGGCGTTAGCTTGACTGTCGTTGACGACGCCGAACAAGGTGATTTGCTCATTTGCAATGCCGCGAGCTCACCCGAATTGATGGGACGGCTCAATTCGGAAGGCACGCACCGTGCCGCCATTGGAATCGTGCCTCGATTTGAGCGCAACGCGCCGTTTTATCAAGTGACACAGGACAGCCAGTTGCTCTTTTCGCTGGCGCAAGCGATTAATCGAATTCGCGAGGGCTGGAGGGCCCCCGAGGTGCTCGACATGCCAAACGCCGACGAACTCGCGCCTGAGCGTGCAGTCGATATCGATCTGTACGCTGCATCAGATCGCAGCGTGCCGCCGGCGGAGGCGATTGCAACCGTTGCGCCCAGCGCGGACCCCGGCACAGCGGCCTACATTGCGGCTGCCGCGGGATTGCCTTGGCAACGCGCGTTGACTGTGTTGGTCATTGACGATTCGCATTTTTCGCGTGAGGCCGTGTCGGCCGCATTGGTCAAAATTGGTTTCAGCGTGTCCACTGCAGACGGCGGCGACGAGGGTTTGCGATTGGCAGCGGCGCGACGTTTTGATGTCGCGTTGGTCGATTTCGAGATGCCGGGCATGCGCGGCCCCGAGGTGTTGCGCAAACTGCGTGCGCTCGGCACCAAGGCACCGTCGGTACTGATGATGCTCACCTCACGGTCGGGTGCGGTGGACCGTCTGCGCGCCAAATTCGCGGGATGTGACGCCTACCTCACAAAACCCACGCGCATGCGCGAATTTCTTGAAACGCTACGCGGACTCGCCGCCGCTGGGAAGCTCAACCGCACGTGACGCTCGCAAGCAAAGCATTTATGCAACCGGTGCGGATGCTGCTGCCGTACCTTGCGCAACACAAAGCCCGCATTACCGTAGCGCTCAGTTGTCTGATCTTGGCGAAGGTCGCTAACGTCGGCGTGCCGATGGTGCTCAAGTGGATTGTCGATCGCATGAGCGTCGAGAAAGCGATGCTCGCGGTTCCGTTTGCGTTGCTTGTGGCGTATGGTTTTGCGCGGTTGTCGGTTACGGTATTTACCGAGCTACGGGAATTTTTCTTCGCCAAAGTCACGCAACGCTCGGTGCGCCGCATCGCGCTGCAAACCTTCGAGCACATGCATCGCTTGTCGCTTCGATTTCACCTTGCGCGACAAACCGGCGGACTGACGCGCGACATTGAGCGCGGCACGCGCGGCATCTCGTCGCTGATGAGCTACCTGCTGTTTTCCATCTTACCAACGCTTGTCGAGCTTGGGCTCGTGGCAGGTGTGCTGGCGTGGAATTACGATTGGACGTTTGTCACCATTACGCTCGTCACGCTCATCGCCTACATCGCGTACACGATCACCGTCACCGAATGGCGTACGGCGTTTCGCAAGGAAATGAACGAACTCGACTCGAAGGCAAATTCACGCGCGGTCGATAGTTTGCTCAACTACGAAACCGTAAAGTATTTCGGCAACGAACGTTTCGAGGCGGATCGTTACGACCAAAGCTTGCAGCGTTGGGAGCGTGCCGCTGTGCGCTCACAAACGTCGCTATCGCTCCTCAATCTCGGGCAAAGTTTGTTCATCGCAGCCGGCGCGAGTCTTGTCATGTGGCGCGCGATTGATGGCGTGATGACGGGGCGGATGACGGTGGGCGACTTGGTGCTGGTGAATGCGTTTCTGATTCAGCTTTACGCGCCGCTCAATCACCTTGGCGTGATCTATCGCGAGATTCGACAATCGGTGGCCGATATGGCGCGCATGTTTAACCTGATGAATGAGCATCAGGAAGTGGCAGATCGCCCCGAGGCGACGTTGCTGGGCGCAGCGCGCCCCACGCAAGGCGAGGTCGTGTTTGACAACGTCGCGTTTTCGTACGAGCCAGATCGGAAAATTCTCAAAGGCGTGAATTTTCATGTGCCTGCCGGCCAAACATACGCGGTTGTCGGCCCGAGTGGTGGGGGCAAGAGCACGCTCGCGCGGCTGCTGTTTCGCTTCTACGACGTGACCGATGGCGCGATTCGCGTGGACGGCCTTGATGTTCGCGCGTACACGCAAGCGAGCCTACGCGCGGCCATCGGCATCGTGCCACAAGACACGGTGTTGTTCAACGATACGCTGGGCTACAACCTGCGCTACGGCAATCCCGAAGCGTCCGACGAAGCCGTGCTCGCTGCGATCCGGGCGGCGCACCTTGACGCGTTCATCGCCAAGTTGCCGCAGGGCTTAGAAACGACGGTGGGCGAGCGCGGGCTCAAGCTCTCCGGCGGCGAAAAGCAACGCGTCGCCATCGCGCGCGCGATGCTCAAAAATCCTGCGATTTTGATTTTTGATGAGGCCACCTCCGCGCTCGACTCCGAAAGCGAGAAAGCGATCCAAGCCGAAATTCGCGCGGTGAGCGCGAACCGCACTACGCTCATCATCGCGCACCGCTTGTCCACCATCGTCGACGCCGACTGCATTTTGGTGATGGATTCTGGGCGCATTGTTGAAAGCGGCCCGCATGCGGAACTCCTCGCTGCGCAAGGGCTCTACGCTAGGCTGTGGGCGTTGCAGGCCGAAGCGGTTGGCGCATAGAAACCACGGGTCGTTCACCGTTTTAGTCCCTAACAGCTTTATGCATCCAACGACAGCCAGGCGGTCGTTACCGAACAATTTTTATATAAGTCGACTTATAGATTAAATTGGCTGTAACGGCCGTAGGCTAGTCGCTGCACGCGAAAAACCGTTAACGTAAAATTTTCGTATCGTGATCTCAACCGCTGCCAGCTTTACGCTTTTCGCGTCCAGCCCAAACCAGAAAATTCATCCGATGTTTCCAACGCACTCTTCTTCTTTCTCGGCGCGGATCGCTGCGGTTGCGCTGACCGTCGCCGTTCTTGGTTTTGCGCCGTCGTCACCCGCACAGGCAAACGACGCGTTCGCTGTTGGCCCATCGGTCGAAGGCATCAGCGAATACACGTTGAAGTCGAACGGTTTGCGCGTGCTGTTATTCCCCGATGCGTCGAGCCCGAAGATGACAGTGAACATCACGTACCTCGTGGGTTCGCGCCACGAGGGCTACGGCGAAACCGGCATGGCGCATTTGCTCGAACACATGTTGTTCAAGTCCACGCCAAAGTACCCACACCTATGGCAAGACATGGCCAATCGCGGCTTCATCAATAACGGCACAACGTGGTTTGATCGCACCAACTACTACGAAGCGTTCGCGGCGAACGAGGCCAATCTGAAATGGGCGCTCGAAATGGAAGCCGACCGCATGGTCAATTCCAACATCCTGCGCGAAGAGCTCGACACTGAAATGACAGTCGTGCGCAACGAATTCGAGATGGGTGAAAACCGCCCACAAGGCACGCTCTACGCGAAGGTATTTGCCGCGGCCTTTCCGTGGCACAACTACGGCAATTCCACCATTGGCAATCGCAGCGATATCGAAAACGTTGGCATCGAAAATTTGCGCACGTTCTATCGCACGTATTACCAGCCCGACAACGCGGTGTTGCTCGTCTCAGGAAAAATTGATCGCGCGAAAACACTGGCGCTCATCACCGAAAACTTCGGCAAAATCGCGCGCCCTACACGTAAGCTGCCCACGCTGTGGACAGTTGAGCCCACGCAGGACGGCGAGCGCGAAGTCACCGTGCGCCGCGTCGGTGACAGTCAATTCCTGTTCCCTGCGTATCGCGTCCCCGCTGCGGCGCACCCCGATTCTGCGGCGCTGCAAGTGTTCATGGGCTTGATGACGTCCGAGCCGTCGGGCCGCTTGTATCAGGCGATGGTGAAAAGCAAGCTCGCGGTGAACGTGGACAGTGAAAGTGATGTGATGTTTGACTCGTCACTCATGGGCTTCTGGGCGACGCTTAACAAAACGCAGTCCATCGACAAAGCGCGCGACGTGATGCTCGCCACCATTGAGTCTGCTGGCAACAAACCGTTCACCGAGACGGAGCTCGCGCGCATCAAACTGCAACTCTCCAAAAGCTACGAACAAACAGTGGCCGATAGCGGACGCTTTTCGGTGTCGCTCTCCGAAGCGATTGCGCTGGGCGACTGGCGCTTCTTCTTTTTTCAGCGCGACCGGCTAAGCAAGGTGACGCTTGCCGACGTTGAGCGCGTCGCCAAAGCGTATTTCAAACCGCAAAACAGAACGCTCGGCCGCTTCATTCCTACCGAAAAACCTAATCGCGCTGACATGCCCGCGCGCCCTGATCTCACTGCGTTGCTCGCCGACTACAAGGGCGACGCCAGTCTGAGCGAAGGCGAAGCGTTCGACACCGCACCGTCAAACATTATCAAGCGCAGCGAGCGCTATGCGTTGGCTAATGGTTTGAAGGTCGTGCTGCTGCCCAAGAAAACACGCGGCGCAACCGTGCAGCTCGCGCTACGCATCGGCTACGGCGACGAAAAATCTCGCGCGGGAAAGTCTGCTGTGGAGTCGCTCACCAACGCGATGCTCATGCGCGGCGCAGAAGGGCTTACCCGCCAACAAATCTACGACAAACTTGACGCCCTGCGTACCTCCGGCGGCATCGGTTTGAGCGGCGGTGCGCTGCAGACGAAAAAACCTTATCTCAATGACGCGATCAGCCTCATCGCACAGGTCTACCGCACGGCCACGTTCCCCGCCGAAGAGCTTGAACTCGTACGCAAAGAAATGATCACCGCCATTGAAGAATCCGCGAAAGATCCTGAGCGCGTCGCGTTCACTGCGCTTGATCGCCACAGCTCGCCTTACCCGAGGGGCGACGTGCGCTACGTCCCCACCGTCGCCGAGCGGGTCGCAGATTTGCGCGCGGTGACGCGCGAGCAGGTTGTCAGCTACGCACGCCAAATGCGCGGTCTATCAGCAGGCACACTCGCCATCGTCGGCGACTTTGACGTTGCTAGCGTGAAGCCTGCGCTTGCCGCCGCGTTCGGTCAAAACAAACTCGCGACGCCATTCGCTCGCATCACCCGCGAGCACAAGTCGGTCGCCGTGAAAAATGAAAAGCTCCTCACGCCCGACAAAGAAAACGCCACGTTCGTGGCGCGCGTCAACTTTCCATTGCAAGACAGCGCAGCCGATTACCCCGCCCTCATGCTCGCTGATTTCATCGTCGGTGGCTCGGGCGGTGCGAGACTGTTCATGCGGGTGCGCGAAAAAGAAGGTCTGAGCTACGACGTGTTCAGCAACCTATCTATCCCTACGTTCGGCACCAATGGTTCATGGACGTTTGGATTTATCGCCAATCCGCAAAACGCGGCCAAGGCCGAAGCATCGCTCAAAGACGAATTGCAAAAACTGCTGAATGGCGAATTGACCGACAAAGAGTTCTCCGAACAAAAGCAGTCGCTTCTCGACCAACGCGCGGTGCGTCGCGCGCAAGACGCGACGCTTGCCGCACAAATCGTTTCGCTGACCGACGCGAATCGCAGTTTTGATTACGTGGAAACGCTTGAGGCGCGCATCGCCAAACTCACCAAGGCAGATATCGACGCAGTGCTTAAAAAGTACGTGAAGCTTGCGGAGCTGTCATCCTTCGTCGCGGGCGATTTCAGCAAAGTGAAATAGCGCTCACGTTGCAACCCCGTAAAATCGGGGTTTGCCGAAGGGGTGCGTGACAGCCTTTGTGGCCCGACCCGCCCCTTTTTTATTGCCCGCCTGAATGCAAGACCCCAAGCGCGAACGACAGATTCTCATCGTCCTCATGATGATGGGTTTCACCAATGTCCTCGATTTCATGATCATGATGCCGCTCGCGCCGCATCTGATGAAGGCGTTCGGCATCTCTACTTCGCAATTTGGCTTGCTCGTTTCGGCGTATGCTTTTGCGGCTGGTTTTTCATCGCTGTTGATGGGGTCCATTGCTGATCGCTTTGATCGTAAGCACGCGCTTCTGCTGCTCTATGCGGGACTCATCGTCGGTACGCTCGGTTGTGCCGTCGCGCCCAACTTTGCGGCACTACTCGTCGCGAGAACCGTCGCCGGGGCGTTCGGCGGCGTTCAGGGGGCTGTCGCGATGTCGATCATCGGCGACTTGGTGCCCGACGAACGGCGGGGCCGTGCGATGGGCTTGTACATGTTGTCGTTTTCTCTGGCGTCGGTCATCGGCGTTCCGCTGTCGATTTATGTCGCGGGTCTGAACGGGTGGCACATGCCGTTTTTCGCGCTGGCGCTCGTGTGCGCGGCATTGTTTGCCGTGGCGTGGCGATTGATTCCAGCGATGCGGGGTCACATCCGTGCAGGTAAACCAACGGGGTTTGTGCAGAGCTACGCTGAACTGTTTCGCGAACCGAATCACTGGTGGGCGTTCTTCACCTCTGCTTTGATTACGCTTTCGGGAATGGTGGTGATTCCGTATGTGGCCGCATCACGCGTTGCCAATGAGGGAATGACCGAAACGCAGTTGTCCTACTTTTATCTTGTGGGTGGCGCGGTGACGCTTTTCACCCGCCCGTTGTTCGGAAGCATGTCAGATCGCTTTTCGCGAGCGAAGCTCTACTACTGGTTGGTGTTCGCCTCCATCGTGCCGATAATTTTGATCACCCACACACTGGGCGTCAGCATGTTTTGGCAGTTGTTTGTAGCCGCGCTATTTTTTATCTTTGTAAGTGGACGATTTGTGCCCGTGACGGCGCTCATTACGTCCGCAGCGCGCCCGCAGCTACGTGGGCGCTTGATGTCATTCAACTCGGCCGTGCAAAGTTTTGGCACTGGAATCGCAGCAGTGATTGGCGGCTTAATGTTGACGCAATCCGCTGACGGCACAATGGCGGGCTATGAAGCTGTTGGTTATCTCGCCTGCATTTTCGGCATCGCCTCGGCGTTTACTGCGTTTAAGGTGCGGGCTGTTTCATGAAGCTTGAAGTCAAAAATTTGGCAGCAGAGCGCGGCGGACGCGCAGTGTTTGGTGGGCTTTCGTTTACAGCGGAAGCGAGTACGTTGCTGCGTGTGACGGGCGCGAACGGTGCGGGAAAAACGACGCTGTTGCGTATCCTTTCAGGCTTGGGCGCGCCGGTGTCGGGCGAGGCGCAGTGGCGCAGCAATGACGGTGCAGCGTTGACGCCAGGCGAGGCCACCTGCTTTGTCGGTCACGCCAACGCGTTTAATGAATCGCTTAGCGTCACTGAAAATTTGTCATACGCAGCCGCGCTCGGGGGACTTGCGTTGAGCCCCGATCAGATGATTTCTGCGCTCGATGCGTTCGGCGTCAAAGCACTGCGCAACCGAAGCTTTGGTGCGCTCTCGCAGGGCCAGAAAAAGCGCTGCTCGCTCGCTCGCATGTTGCTCGCACCGACGCGCGGTTCGCGCGCGTGGCTGCTCGATGAGCCATTCGTTGCACTTGACGTCGACACGCAGGCGTTGCTCGCGCAGTTGATTTCCGCAGAGCTCGCAGCAGGCGCATTGGTGATTTACACCTCGCACCAAGCTGTTGACATCAATGCGCCCGTGTCTCGGGAGCTTTCGCTATGAGCTTACGTAGCGCGACAGGCGCGGTGTTTCGACGCGAGCTTCAACTCTTCGCTAAGCGCAAAAGCGACTGGGCCAATCCGCTCGTGTTTTTTCTAATCGTGTGCGCGCTGTTTCCGTTTGCCGTGGGCAGTGAATCTGAGCGCCTAAAACTTATCGGCATTGGGGTGATTTTCGTCGGCGCGCTCTTGGCCGCGATGCTCTCGTTGCCGCGTCTGTTCGACGAAGACGCGCGTGACGGTTCGCTCGAACTGATGCTCACCTCCACCGAGCCGCTCGCTGCGTTGATTCTGGCACGCGTTGCCGCGCTCTCGCTGGCGTTGGGTGTAGCGCTCGCAGCGGTTACACCCGTGTTCGCCTTGTTTTACGCGTTGCCGTTTGATGTCGCCGGCATGCTCGCGATTTCCGTGTTGATGGCGGTGCCCACGTTACTGCTAATCGGCGCTATCGCTGCGGCTTTATTGGTCTCCGCGCGTGGCGGCGCGATCTTGACCGCGGTGCTCGTTTTGCCGTTGACGGTGCCAACGCTCATCTTCGGTGCAGGCGCGGCGCTCAAGGTGCTCTACGGCGAGTCGCCCATGGCTGAGCTGGCACTTCAGGCGGCCTTCATGCTGCTTGCACTAGCATTGTGCCCGCTGGCTGCCGCTGCAGCACTCAAAATCAGCACCGACTAATCCGCAAAAAAAGCAGCAAACAGAGAAGCGAATTTCGTGGCACGCACCGAACAACAATCAAACGAAAAATTCGGCGGACGCTGGTTCTGGCGCTACGCCTCGCCCGCAACGTTCTACCCGGTCGCGGGCATGATTGAAAAATTGTGCTGGGTCGCTGCGATTGTGCTCGCGGCGATTGGTCTCTATATCGGCTTTTTTGTGGCACCCACAGAAGCCACGCAAGGCGAGGTTTACCGCGTCATCTATATTCACGTCCCAGCGGCGTGGATGGCGATGGTGATTTATCTCGCGATGGCTTTTTGGGCGGCGACGGGCTTGGTGCTCGGCACGCGCCTTTCGTTCATGATGAGCCATGCGTTGGCCCCCACGGGCGCAATCATGGCTGTTGTGGCGCTGATCACCGGCTCGCTCTGGGGACGACCGACGTGGGGTACCTACTGGGTTTGGGACGCACGGCTGACGTCCACGCTGATTTTGTTTTTCTTGTATGTGGGCTACATGGCGCTGGTCGCTGCGTTTGACGACAAAAAGAAAGGCGACCGTGCCTCTGCGCTTATCGCTTTGGTTGGCGCGATCAACGTTCCGATCATTTACTTCAGCGTGAACTGGTGGAATTCGCTGCATCAAGGCTCGTCGGTTCGTCCCGGTAGCTCATCAATGGCTTCGACCATGCTCACTGCGATGATGGTGATGACGTTTGCTTTCTGGGCATACTGCATCGCCGCGTCGATGTATCGGTTGCGCACAGAAATCATCGAACGCGAGCGTAACGCCGCATGGTTGCCTGCCGCCGTGAAGGAGGCCAGCAAATGATCTGGGAGTCGTGGAGCGCGTTTTGGGCGATGGGCGGACGCGGATTTTTTGTGTGGGGCAGCTACGGCGCGCTCGCGGTCGCTGTTGTTGCGGAACTTGTGGCCCTTCGCAGCGCTCGAAAGCGTGCAATCCAATCATTACAAGACAACGACGATGACGCTTAAACAAGACAACGGCTATGACGCCTAAGCAAAAACGACTCGCACTCATTCTTGGCGGCTTGGCCGTGCTCGCCGGCGCGGTAGCGCTGGTGCTCACCGCGTTTAACCAAAATTTGGTGTTCTTTTTCACGCCTTCGCAAATCGCCTCCAAAGAAGCGCCTACGGGCCGCGTGTTTCGCTTGGGCGGGATGGTGGAAGCGGGCAGCGTCAAACGCGACGGCATCAATGTGAGTTTTCGTGTGACAGATACATCAAAGATTGTGCCTGTGACGTACAGCGGCATCCTTCCTGATTTATTCAAAGAGGGCAAGGGCGTGGTCGCGCAAGGAACACTCGGCGACGACGGTGTGTTTCGGGCGCGCGAAGTGCTCGCGAAACATGATGAAAACTACATGCCACCCGAGGCCGCAGCGGCTGTTGACCAAGCCAATAAAGCCCGCGAAATGTCCGCGAAAACGTTGAAGCAGTAGCCGTTGTGAATAAAAAACTTCTGCTCCCCATCGCGTTTTTCGCATTCGCTGCGGTGCTCTACTTTGGCCTCTTTCGCGATCCGCGCGAGATTCCGTCGCCGTTGATCGGGAAGCCCGCCCCAGCGTTCTCGTTGGAGCAACTGAGTGACGCCAGCAAAAAAATCTCGCCGGCTGATTTGAAGGGCAAAGTCTGGTTGTTCAACGTCTGGGCGAGTTGGTGTCCGAATTGCAAGGACGAGCATCCGGATCTCATGAACTTGCAAAAATCGGGCAAGGTCACGATTGTCGGTCTGAACTACAAAGACAAGCGCGAACTAGGCTTGGACGTGCTGCGCAAAACGGGCGATCCGTACATCGTGAGCGCATTCGATCCCGATGGAAAGGCCGCGCTCGATTGGGGCGTTTACGGCGCGCCGGAAACGTTCCTGATCGATGCAGAAGGCATCATTCGCGCTAAGCACGTCGGGCCGGTTTCGCCTGAAATCATCGCCACTAAATTCGCGAGTTTTTTCAGCGCCGTGCGCTAGCCTTCCGCAGCGCGCATCCAGCCTAATCCGTCACTCGTGCCATTGGGCGCCGCGCCACGCGCCGGGCGATATTCGCAGCCAAGCCAGCCGTCCCAACCGCACGCGGTCGACACTTCGTCGATCACGTTGAACAGATACGGATAGTTCATCTCGCCGATGTCGGGTTCGTGCCGCTCGGGTACGCCCGCGATCTGAAAGTGACCGACGCGACCTGTCGGTAAGTAATTCCGAATTTTCATCGCCACATCGCCTTCGACGATTTGGCAGTGATAGAGATCGAATTGCACTTGCACATTCGGCGCGCCGATTTCTTCGACCAGCGCATGCGCGTCGTCCTGTCGATTCAAAAAGAAACCCGGAATGTCTCGCGTGTTGATCGGTTCGATCATCAGGTTCACGCCGTGCTTCGCGGTCTCTGAGGCGGCGTAGCGCAGGTTGCTCACATACGTGCTGCGCAGCGCCTCGCGCGTCGTTCCCGCGGGCACCAGCCCCGCCATCACGTGTACGCGCGGGCACTTGAGCACGTCGGCATAACGTAGCGCCGTCGCGATGCTCGCGCGAAACTCATCAACGCGGTCAGGCAAGCACGCCATGCCGCGTTCGCTCTTGTCCCAATCGCCGGGCAGCGCGTTGAACAGCACTTGCTGCAAGCCGTTTTCTTTGAGCTTTGCAGCGAGCACATTCGCGTCGTATGCGTACGGAAACAAAAACTCCACGGCCTTGAAACCGTCCGCCGCCGCAGCTGCGAAGCGATCAAGGAAGTCCAGCTCGGGGTAAAGCATGGAGAGATTAGCAGCGAATTTGGGCATGGTGGTTGTTGCGTGGTTCGTTGATGCGTTTATATCAGCCACACGCGACAACCGTCACTGATGCCGAAAATTGGCGTCATACTCGCCGAAGGCGGGTATCCAGTCGGTAGCAAGTGAGCGCCGCATCAACGAGGCCTGATCGTTGCACGTTTCTGGATTCCCGGCTGCGCCGAGAATGACGCCGGGAGTACCGTAGCCGCGATGAAGCGAAGTGCAATCGCGGAGCGTCACATCGGTGTTGTGTGGTTCCTCGATTCCGCTTCGCTGCATCGAGGCTACGGCGCGGCCCTCGCAAAATCGTTCCATGCGATCCACATTTCGCTTGCGATTACCGCATACATGGGAGCCGACGATGGTCCGACGTCCTCAGCGTCAAACCAGCGACAAAGTTCTTCGTGCACGATGAGTAACACATCCACCTCGTTGGACGCCGCTGTCAGACGAGGCAAGATTGTTCCCACTTCTGGCGCGTATTCATCAATATTGTGTCCATGATCGAGATCAATCGGATCGATACGGAAGAGAATTTCTTCTAACTTAGCGCGAAGCGATTCACACGCTGCTGTGCGTTCCGTCGGCCACGATTCGTTACTCACTTCGCCAACGCCTTCATAGCGTCCGTAAGCCCCTGCACCGTCGTCGGATACATGCGCTCATTCATGATTTTCTTGATGATGTCGGTCGAGTACGTGTATTCCCATGAGCGTGGCGGCATGGGGTTGAGCCATGCTACGCGCTTGAAGTGGTTCGTCACGCGTTGTAGCCACGCCTTGCCGGTTTCGCTGTTCGTGTATTCGACGCTGCCGCCTTCCATTTCGATTTCGTAGGGGCTCATCGCGGCGTCGCCGACGAAGATCACGCGATAGTCCGGACCGTATTTGTGCAGCAGATCCATCGTCAACGCGCGCTCAGTCGTGCGGCGACGGTTGGTTTTCCACACGAAGTCGTAGAGGCAATTGTGGAAGTAAAAATGCTCCAAGCGCTTGAACTCGGTTTTCGCGGCGGAGAAGAGCGCCTCGACCTGCTCAACGTGATCGTCCATCGATCCGCCGATGTCTAGGAGCAACAAAACCTTGACGGCGTTGCGGCGCTCAGGCCGCATCTGGATCGAGAGCATGCCAGCGTTCTTGCCGGTTTCTTCGAGCGTGTGTGGCAAATCCAGTTCGTCCACCGCGCCTTCACGCGCGAAGCGGCGCAGACGACGCAGCGCGACCTTGATGTTTCGCGTATTGAAATCAACGTTATCGTCGTAGTCGCGAAACTGTCGCTCGTCCCACACTTTCACAGCGCTGCGCATGCGGCTCTTGTCTTGCCCGATGCGAATGCCCGCCGGGTTGTCGCCATACGCGCCGAACGGCGACGTACCGCCGGTGCCGATCCATTTGTTGCCGCCTTGGTGTCGCTCTTGCTGCTCTTCGAGTCGCTTCTTGAGCGTCTCCATCAGCTCGTTCCAATCCATCGTCTTGAGCTTCTCGCGCTCTTCGGGCGTGAGCATTTTTTCGACGACCTTCTTGAGCCAATCTTCCGGAATAGCGGTTTTCAGATCAACGAGATCGCTGATCCCTTTGAAATACTCTGCGAACGCAAAATCGAAGCGATCAAACTTGCTTTCGTCCTTGATCAGCGACGCCTTCGACAAAAAATAAAAATCGTCGATAGACGGCGAAATCACATCCGCCTTCAACGCCTCTAACAGCGTCAAGAATTCTCGCGTCGACGGCTTCAGTCCGCGATGGCGCAGGTGGTAGAAAAAGTCTAAGAGCATCCGGGCATTTTCGCAGAACAGAGCGTGCAGCGCTCCCTGCAAATCCTACGGCCGAAAATAAAACAAAACTAGCGAACCCGTAACGCCATTTCCATTTCGCCGTCCGTCACTTTGCCCGTCTCGCGGAATCCGCAACGCTCGTAAAAGGGCTTGGCATTGCCCTCACGCATCACGTAGCTCAATCGCACCTCGTTGATGGTGGGCATGGTCTTGGCATGTTCCACGAGAAGTTTCATGACCTGTTCGCCGAAGCCTTTGCTTTGGTGCTTGAAGTCGATCATGAAGCGCCAGATGTAGAGTACGTCGAGCGCTTCGCCTTCGGCTTTCGCGGCCTCAACGTTGAGCGTTGGGTCGAACAGCATCACGAATCCGACCGGCGTCTCGCCTGCCATGATGGCGCGCATCCAAGCGTTCTTGCTGTACGTGCCTTGCGCGATGGAGATGCCGTTGGTGGCCACCATGCGCTCGCCGATGGCGCCGGGGTTCATGCGAACAAGGGGCGAGACATTTTTTTCGCTGACTTCTGCAAACGAAATTTTCGATTCACGCGTAATCCGCGGCGCGTCCGTTTCCTGATTGCTAAGACGAACCTCAAGCGCCGCTTTCTTTTCAGGCCATTCCGCAGCCAACATCGAATACATCACGGTGTCGCGCACTTTGCCGTCACGAATCGGTGCGTGGTGCCGCAGCACGCCGTCGCGCTTTGCGCCGAGGCGTTCAATGCCGCGCTGCGACGCGAAGTTCATGTGACTCGCGCGCCAACCGACGACTGCGCACCCGAGCACCTCAAACGCGTGCTGCAGGAGCATGAACTTGCACGTCGTGTTCACATGCGAGCGTTGATACGATTTCGCGTACCAAGTCCAACCGATCTCCACGCGCTTGATGCCGGGCATGATGTCGTGATAACTGGTGCTGCCGATCACCTTGCCCTTGCCGCCGTTGGCCGCGACGTCGATCACTGCGAACGCGAGACGATTGCCGTCTGCGCGCTGCCTCAGTGCGCCTTCGATGTAGGCGCGCGTTTCTTGCGGCTCGGGCACGGACGTGACGCGAATGTTCCACAGCTCGCCGTCCGCGGCCGCAGCGGCAAGCTCCGCCTCGTGCGCGAGCGTGAGCGGTTCGAGGCGCACGCCGTTGCGTTCAAGCGTGATGGTCGGTGGCCAAGGTTCGGAGATTGCGTTCATGATTTTATGGGTATAGCTTTTAGGTGCTAACGACAGGCGAGCGGTCGTTTAGCGCGAATTAGTGCACTTGTCGACTTATGAAAAAATATAGCGCAAACGAACGCCAGGCTGTCGTTTAGCGCAAAAAGCCAATGCGGAACGCTAACGTCACGCGCAGGCATCTGCCTACTCGTACTTCCGCGTATCATCAATCACCTTGCCGTCGTTGGCAAGCGCGCCGATGGCCGCGAATACGACATCGCCGCCGAGCTTCGTAACGTCGCGCAACGCCGTCGCAATCTTCGCTTTCAATTCGTCGTTCGGCGCTTCGCACTCGGCGTGCAGCGCCATCGCGTCCTTCTGATCCGGATTCGTCAGCACGAGACGCACGCGACCGAGCTCCGGGAAGCGCTTCGCGACCGCGTCCACCTGCGACGGATGCACGAACATGCCCTTCACTTTCGCCGTCTGATCCGCGCGACCCATCCAGCCTTTGATGCGCATATTGGTGCGGCCTGTCGGACACGCGCCACGCAGCACCGCGGTCAGGTCGCCCGTACCAAAACGAATCAGCGGATAGTCCGGATTAAACGTCGTCACCACGATCTCGCCGACTTCGCCCTCGGGCACCGGATCGCCCGTGCCGGGACGCACGATCTCGACGATCAAATCTTCGTCGATCACCATGCCCGACACAGCGCCGTTTGCGTCCGGCGCTTCGTACGCGACGAGGCCCAAGTCCGCCGTCGCGTAGGTTTGCGTGCCGATGATGCCGCGCCCTTTTAGCATTTCGCGAAGCTGCGGTGGGAAGTATTCGCCCGACACCGACGCACGCTTCAGGCTCGTGATCGGAGTGCCGAGTTCGTCCGCTTTTTCCAGCAAGATGCGCAGGAACGACGGCGTGCCGGTGTACGCGGTCGGCTGCAAATCGAGCATCGCCGCGATCTGCTGTTCGGTGTTGCCGACGCCCGCTGGAAACACCGTGCAACCCAACGCCACCGCACCCGCATCCATGATCCACCCGCCGGGCGTCATGTGATAACTAAACGTGTTGTGCACCAAATCACCCGCGCGAAACCCCGCGGCGTACAGCCCTCGCGCGGTGCGTGCATACGCCGCCGCGCCGTGGCCTTCCGGCTCGTAAATCGGGCCGGGCGACGCGAACACGCGCGCTGCCTTGTTGGCATGTGCGCCCCAACCCATCGCCGCGAAGCCACCAAACGGATCGCCCTTTGGTTCAGCGGTCCCGGCGCGCGAGGCTTGTTGCTGCTCCAACAATTCGCTCTTGCGAATCACCGGCAATTTCGCCAGCGCCGCCCGCGAAGTCACGCTCGCAGGATCAACGTTTGCCAACGATTTAGCGAACGCAGCGGTAGCGCTTTTCGCATGCGCAATCTGCTTACCAAGGCGAGAAAAAAGCTCCGACTCACGGTCAGCAGCAGAACGAGTTTCACGGGCGTCGGGGAAGGTTTGCATGGGCGGATTGGGGTTGGGGGGATAGGGAGGATGTTACTAGCGATGCACCGTAGTTCTCTTACACTGGCTATCGGGTCGGCAGATCACAAATCACTCTAGGCGTGCTTGCAGAATGAATTCAACTACGGTCGGAGACGCTTTAGAGGAAAGCATTTTTCATCTTTTTCGTGCAGAAATCGATGCAGGGCGCTTTTGGGCAAGAAAGACTTGTTGCAAGGTCTATCGCCGCAAAGGTTATTTTTCAAAAGACAGAAACAGTCAGATAATTTTTGATGTTTCAATCGAAATTTTTCTGCCTCGAGCGACGGAATTTTCTATGCTCGTCCTCATCGAGTGCAAGAACTACTCCAGCGCCGTTCCTGTTGACGACGCCGAAGAATTCTTCTCCAAGGTTCAGCAAGTCGCAGCGGCAAATTGCAAAGCGATTATCGCCAGTACCGCGGCATTTCAGTCTGGTGCCCGCGAATTCTGTAAGTCAAAAGGTATTGGCCTGCTCAGGTACTTTGGCGGCGAGGACTTTAAGTGGGATCTGAAGCGCTCGCCGTCGGCCGGAGCTCGTACAGCGGCCACCGAGAAGGAGGCGCAAGTTGAATTGGGTCTTACCAGTCCGGAGTACCACAGCGAACTGTTCGATCTGTACTTGCAGTCTCCTAGCCGATTGACAAACTCGCTATGGGACTTCTTCGGAGATGTCATAGCAACATCAAATTTGTCAGAGACCGCGATACGCAGGATTGCGAATACGAGGGATCGGATTGCGAATTTGGTGCCGTTCCGTGAGCGCGGCGAGCTGGAAACGATTGCTGAGCGTGCGCTAGAAACGACTGACTATGTAAACGGCGCAGTTTCGCTTGATGCGCTTTGTGAATACGAGGCACGGCGATCGGGTTTGACCGTATGTAAAGGAATAGAAAGGGCGGCCACTGGCCCCTTGGCCAACGCTCTCGGTTGTATTGAGTTTGATCCGCTTCACATCAATATTTTCGATTCTGGCCATTTCAACGCCTCACGGGATAGGTTCACGCTAGCGCACGAACTAGGGCATCACCTCCTTGGTCATGGCCAGTTTATCTGGCGCGAATATTGTGATGAAAGTGATTTGGGATTGAGTCGACGTCTAGTGAGCGACGGAACCGATATCGCACGAATGGAGTTCCAAGCAAATTATTTCGCTTCGTGCTTGTTGATGCCACGCAACAATTTCGCACGAGATTTTCGGCTTGCGGCGCACAGCCTGGATTTGAGAAACAACGGTTTTGGGCGTTTGTATGTAGACGATCAGCCATGCAACGTGCAAGTATTTCGCGCCATACTTGATCCGTTGACACGAAAGTATCAGGTGTCCCAATTCGCAGCCACAATAAGACTGGAAGGGCTGGGTTTACTTCAGGACGCACGTAAGGAACACCTGAAGTCTGTTCGCCACAGCCTTGTGTCGGTAATAGACGCGGCGCTTAACTCGTTTGACGATTCGGCAGCGTAGGTGCAGATTTCACGCATGGCGTGAAAGCGCCATACGTTTGCAGGACAACCACAGCCTGCCCGACTCGTTTGAGAGCCGCACAATTATTCGGAGCGAAAACATGAGCCTGGCAACCCTGCAATCCGACATAACCAAACTCCAAGTCGAGGCCACTGTCAACGCCGCGAATTCATCTCTGCTCGGTGGCGGTGCGGACTGTGCAATCCATCGGGCGGCGGAGTCTGATCTCGTGCACGCGTGCCGCTTGCTTGGCGGTTGCATGGTGGGTGAAGCGAAGTTGGCGAAAGGATCTCGCTTGCCACCGAAGTTGATCGTGAACACGTTGAGGCTCAGGTGGCGTGGCGGCGGTTGTGGCGAAGCGGCTAGTTGACCCAACGCAAAGGCAACAGTCGTGTGGTGCGCCAGCCACAGTCGCCGCTGGACAATAGGGACGACACAATTTTGAAAGTCACGCTTGCGCATCTCGCTCCTCCTTGGCCCATTGCGGCTTCCGTTTTTGTTGCTGACGCCCGCGTGTATTGCGGTTGGTGTCGGTACTGCGCACTGGCAAACAGGGCACGTTGATCCTCGGCTTGCCTTCATCGTGCTCGTTGGCGCAGTGGCGAGTCACGCGAGTGTGAACGCATTCAACGAGTACTTCGATTTCAAGAGTGGCCTTGACGCAATGACCGTGCGCACACCATTTAGCGGCGGCAGCGGTATGTTGCCCGCGCAGCCGTCGTTGGCGCGGGCGACGCTGTGGATGGCGTGCGCCGCGCTAGTCCTTGCAGGTGCAATCGGGCTGTACGTCATCCATTTGCGCGGCTGGGGCTTGCTGCCACTGGGCCTCATGGGCGCGGTTCTCGTCGTGACGTATACGTCGTGGTGGGCGCACAACTCGTTGATGTGCCTCATCGCGCCGGGTTTGGGGATCGGCGTGTTCATGGTAATGGGAACGCACTTTGCGTTGACGGGTAGCTACTCAACGACAGCGTTTGTGGCGGCACTGTGCCCCGCGTTTCTGGTGAGTGATTTGCTGCTGTTGAATCAATTTCCCGACGTTGAGGCCGATCGAACTGTGGGGCGAAAAAACTATCCGATAACGCACGGCCGGCCAGCCGCAGCGACGTTGTATGGAGCATTGCTTGCGCTCGCGTACGCGTCGCTGTTCGCGGGCGTCGCGGTGGCGTGGCTGCCAAAAATGAGTCTTCTCGCGCTCCTTACGTCTCCGATTGCGTTCGCGGCGTGGCGTGGTGCACGCTACAACGCCGATGATGTGCCCGCGTTGCTGTCGGCGATGCGACTCAACGTGATCGTGAATTTGTTGACGCCCGTGCTGTTGGCGATGGGTCTAATTATGAGTGCGCGTGCATAGGCGTTGTGTGCTGCGGCGATGTGCCTTTTTTCTTGCGTTAAGTATTTTTGCTCATGTTGGTGGCTCTGTGAGAGCGTACGGCGCAACGTCTGCCGAATCCACATCTCTTCTTTACACGCTCAGGAGCATCCCATGTCGAGTATCAAAAAAATCGCGTTCGCGACCCTATCTGCCGTCGGTCTATTCGCACCCGCCGCGTCGCACGCGGCTCAGAACGATCCAGTTGGCTGCGCCGTGACGGTCAATTACACCTTGAACGGCGTACTACGCGAGTCGTATCAAAACAGTTTCGTCGTCGATGCCGTGACGCCGTTCTCGGACGATTTCTCCACGTTTACCCGCTTCAAGTTTTTTGACGCCACAACCACCAAGAAGCAAGGCGTGTTGACCGTGAAGATCGCGTATTTCAATGACGTGGGCGTCTTTAACTCGGTTGACTTTACTGCGCAGCTTTCACTGCGCGAAGATCGTAGCGAAACGACTGAAGGCGACTATACGTTCTACACGTCAGTCATCAACTCGGGCACGGCCAAACACAATACCTCGTATTCGCTCACTTGCCAGCGCATGAAGTAGCCGTCGCCGCGTTTCAGTTCACGCCGCGGCACAGCGGCGTTGTCGCCGAGCGCGACGCTGTTACAGTCTCGCCTGATTGCAACACATAGGCGTGCGTACTTCGCGATGAACATTGAAACTTTGGCCGGAGCCTTCTCTGGCCGCTTGATTACCGATGCGGCAGATATGGAGCCGTTTACGACTGACTGGCGCAAGCGGTGGTTTGGTAAAGCGCTGGCTGTTGCGCTGCCAGACAGCACGGAGGATGTGGCGAAGGTGGTGCGCTGGTGCGCATTGAACAACGTGCCTATCGTGCCGCAAGGCGGCAATACGGGCATGTCGGGTGCGGCGACGCCTAGTGCGGATGGTGGCGTGGTGGTGCTCTCGCTCACACGCATGAATCGTGTGCGCGAAGTCGATCCACAGAACAACACGATGACGGTCGAAGCGGGCTGCATTTTGCAGACGCTGCAAGAGCTTGCGCGTGAGCATTCGCGTTTGTTCCCGTTGTCGCTCGGCGCGGAAGGGTCGTGCACGATTGGCGGCAATCTTTCGACTAACGCTGGCGGCGTTGCGGTGTTGCGTTACGGCAATGCGCGGGAGCTTTGTTTAGGGCTTGAAGTGGTCACCGCGAAGGGCGAGATTTGGAACGGGCTGCGTGGTTTGCGAAAGGACAACACCGGCTACGACCTGCGCGATTTATTCATCGGCGCAGAAGGTACGTTGGGCGTGATTACGGCGGCGACGGTGAAAGTGTTTCCGTTGCCCGTGGCGAAGGTGACGGCGTGGGCGGCGGTGCGTACCGTGCACGAGGCGATGCGCGTTTTGGAATCGGCGCAACAAACATTGGGCGCGCGCCTGACTGCGTTCGAGATGCTGACGCAGCCGTGCATCGAAATGCTCGGCGAGCAATTGCCGCAGTTGCGTTGGCCTCTGGAAACGCGCGAGACCGTCGCGGTGCTCATCGAACTGTCGGATTACAAAAGCGAGGCCAATGGTCGCGCGGACCTTGAAGCGTTGCTGGAGCAGGCGTTCGAGGCAGACATCGTGACGGACGCCGCGATCGCGGCGAATTTAACGCAGTCCAGTGAGTTTTGGGCTCTGCGCGATCACATGACCGAAGCGCAACAGCGTGCTGGCAAAAATATCAAACACGACATCGCTGTGCCGGTGTCGCGCATCGCCGATTTTGTCGCGAGCACGAACGCAGAAATCGAGGCGAAGTTTTCCGGGATTCGCATGATTGTGTTCGGTCATTTGGGCGACGGAAATTTGCACTACAACGTGTCGCCGCCGAAAGGAACGCGCGGCGATGATTTCGGCGCGATTGAGGCGGCGGTCAATCGCGTGACGCATGACGCAGTGCATCGATTCAACGGTTCGGTCTCGGCGGAGCACGGGCTCGGCGTGTTGCGCCGTGGCGAGGCGGCGCGCTACAAATCGCCCGTGGAGCTTTCGATGATGCGCGCGATCAAACGAGCGCTCGATCCGCAAGGCATCATGAATCCAGGTAAATCGTTGGGAGATTACGAATGAAAGTGTGCATCGTGGGCGCGGGTGCCATCGGCGGTTGGATCGGCGCAAAACTTGCGCGCACAGGCCACACGGTGAGTGTGTTGGCGCGTGGTGCTGCGTTGGTTGCAATCAAAGACAACGGTTTGTGTTTAATTGAAGGCGGCGAGACGCAGGTGGCGAAAGTTCATGCCGCGGCTAGCGCCACCGAACTCGAAACGCCGGACCTATTGGTGATCGCAGTCAAAGCGCCGGGCCTGCGCGACGCGGCTGTTTCCGTGGCCTCGTTAATCGGCCCGAACACCATCGTGCTCACGGCGATGAACGGCGTGCCGTGGTGGTTTTTTGAACGCACGGATCGACCGCTTGCGGGCGCACAACTGGCGACGATTGACGCAACGGGCGAGATCGCCAAGAGCATCCCATCGCGCAACGTCATCGGATGCGTTGTCCACGCCGCATGTAGCGTAGACGCACCGGGCGTGATTCGCCACAAAATGGGTGCGCGGCTCATCATCGGCGAACCGAGCGGTGGATTGACTCCGCGCTTGAAGACGCTGCACGATGCGTTAGCGACGGCGGGGTTTGAGCCGGAATCGAGCGACGACATTCAGCGCGACGTGTGGTTCAAGCTGTGGGGCAACATGACGATGAACCCCGTGTCCGCGATTACGGGCGCGACGACCGACAAAATTCTTGACGATGCGCAAACGCGTGAATTTTGCTCGGCGGTCATGCGCGAAGCGCAGACGATCGGTGACCGCATCGGTATTCCAATCGCACAAACGCCCGACGAACGTCACGCTGTCACGCGAAAGCTCGGCGCAATGAAAACCTCAATGCTGCAAGACGTGGAGGCGGGAAAAGGCATTGAGCTTGACGCGCTCGTTGCGGCGGTGGGTGAGATCGGACAGAAGGTTGGCGTGATCACGCCGTACACCGACGCGTTGCTGGGGCTTACGCGGCTCATGGCGCGCGGGAGAGGTTTGTACTAGTCTCGCGACTTCACATCGGTATACAGCTTTTTTGTGCCAACGACTGCCAGGCGGTCGTTAGCGCAGATTTTTCGCTACTATCGACTTAATGCGAAAATGTGCGGAAACGACCACTGGCCGGCCGTTGGCGCATAAAAGCCATATCGTTTTTTGATATGACGAATTGAAAGTGAGGAGCTACGCCAACCAACGTTTGCGGCGGCGATAGCTCTTCACGTCGCGGAAGCTCTTGCGCTCGCCCGACGAAATGCCAAGGTAGAACTCTTTGACGTCTTCGTTGCTCGCCAGATCCGACGCTTGACCGTCCATGACCACGCGGCCGCTTTCCAAGATGTAGCCATAGTCGGCGTATTTCAGGGCGACGTTGGTGTTTTGTTCAGCGAGCAGAAAGCTCACGCCTTCTTTAGTGTTCAGGTCTTTGACGATCTCAAAAATCTCGGCGACGATTTGTGGCGCAAGGCCCATGCTCGGCTCATCGAGCAAAATCATCGAGGGCTTTGCCATGAGCGCACGGCCCACCGCGACCATCTGTTGCTCGCCGCCGGACGTGTAGCCCGCTTGCGACGTGCGCCGCGTTTTGAGGCGGGGAAAGTAGTGATACACGCGCTCCAGCTCGTCCTTGAGTTCGCTGCGCGAAAGCTTGCGGGTGTACGCACCCGTGAGCAAGTTTTCTTCCACAGTCAGATGGCCGAAGCAGTGACGGCCTTCCATCACTTGACAGACGCCCATGCGCACCAAGTCGTTCGTGGTGAGGGTGTCGGTGCGCTTGCCATCAAATTCGATGGAGCCTTTGGTCACCTCGCCACGCTCGGTGCGCAGCAAGTTCGACACCGCTTTGAGCGTCGTGCTCTTGCCCGCACCGTTAGCACCCAGAAGCGCCACGATCTTGCCCTTCGGCACGTCAAGCGACACGCCCTTGAGCACCAGGATCACGTGGTCGTAAATGACTTCGATGTTGTTGATGCTTAGGTAGGCTGACATGTTTTTTAAAAGGTGAGCGGTGAGTAGTGAGCAGTGAACAGTGAACAGTGATTTGAGTGTGCAAAGTCGCGCGCTCAAATCGCTAGCCACTGCGGTAGTTAGCGAGGAGGTGTGAACGGTGGCAATGAGCAGGCGACTGCTCACCGCACACCGTTCACTATTCACCCATTAGCTCGCGCAAGCGGCCGTGATTTTCTTCTCGGCGGCGTATTTAGCCGACGACTCAGCAACCATTTTCTGGATGGCGGCTCGATCGCCGGTAATCCAGTTAGGGGTAACGGCTTTCCATGCTTTGCCGTCCCACGTTTGCACTTTAGCCGCGCCCGAACCCTCGTGGTCTTGGCACGACGTCTTGAGCGTTGGGAACATACCGAGTGCGCCGAGCGATTTTTGCTTGGCTTCGTCGATGTTCAAGTTCTCGTAGCCCCAACGGATCTGCTCGGAGGTCATCACTTTGCCCTTGCCGTACTTTTCTTGGGCTTTCTTAACGGCTTCTACGAACAGCATTGCCGCCGTGATGCCGCGCATGTGGTAAACCGAACCGATACGGTCTTTGTCCGCCAAATTTCCTTTGCCCGCGCCGTAGATTTTCTTGCGAATCTCGTCGAGCACTGGGTAGTTGCCCGGCGTGTTGTAGGTCATCGTGGAATAGCCCTTGGCTGCGTCGCCGGCTGGGATCACGTCCTCTTCCGAACCTGCCCACCAAACGCCCAGAATCTTCGATGTTGGGTATCCGACGCGGGCGGCAGTTTTAATCGCCACTGCATTCATCACGCCCCAGCCCCACAAAATGACGTGGTCAGGGTTGGCTTGACGAATTTGGAGCCACTGTGAGTTTTGCTCGTTACCTGGATGGGGAACCGCAATCTTGATGTACTCGAAACCGTATTGCTTTGCGGCGGCCTCAAGCACTGGGAACGGCTCTTTGCCGTACGCAGAGTCGTGGTACAGCTGGACGATTTTCTTGCCCTTGAGCTTATCCATACCACCGGCTTTGTCGCCGAGGTACTTGAGCATGGCGGAAGCCTGATTCCAGTAGGTCGTAATCAGCGGAAACACATACGGGAACACTGCGCCGTTGGCGGCATCGGAGCGTCCGTATCCGAGTGTGGTCATCGGGATTTTGTCGGTGCCGACGCGATCCAAAATGCCGTAGGCAATACCTGTGGAGAGTGGCTCAACGCCGGATGCTCCGCCGTTTTTCTTTTTCAAGCGCTCGTAGCACTCGACGCCGCGCGATGCGTTGTATTCGGTTTCGCATTCTTCCCAGCTGATCTTCACGCCGTTGATACCGCCCGACGCGTTAATAAGATTGAAGTAGTCGATGGTGCCGCCGAAGAAGCCGGAACCGCCCGATGCGTATGCACCGACGCGGTACGACAGGATCGGAACGAATTGGTCTTGCGCCGACGCGAGTGCGCCGGTGAGTGCCGAAGTGGCTGCTACGGCCGACAGGGCCAGTAGCTTGGTAAATCCGAGTTTCATGAAACCTCCTTGGTGAAAAACAATGCTGCGTGTGAAGTGAAAATTAGTGCGATGGGTGTGACTAGTGTGGAAAGGGCCAGAGACGAAGTTTCTCTTTGCCGATTTGCCAAAGTCGGGCCAGACCGTGCGGCTCGACAATCAGAAAGAAAATAATCAGTGCGCCGAACACCATCAACTCAAGGTTTGAGGTCACAGAGTTCGGCAAACCGGTGTAGTGAACAATGACTGAAAGTGCGATCGGAAGCAATACGATAAACCCGGCCCCGAGGAAGGAGCCTAGGATTGAACCGACGCCACCGATGATGACCATGAACAAAATGCGGAACGAGAGATCAAGGTTGTAAGCCTCTGGCTCAACGGTACCGAGGTAACAAAACGCGAACAACGCGCCCGCGACGCCGCAGTAGAACGAGCTGACCGCAAACGCGGTAAGTTTGGTGCGCATGATGCGAAAGCCGATGACTTCCGCTGCCACGTCCATGTCACGCACCGCCATCCAAGATCGTCCGACAGTAGAGCGCACCATATTCTTGGCCATCAACGCCATCACGCACACGATCGCTAGTACCAACAAATACTTATCCTGTGGCGAATCGAATTTGTAGCCAAGAATTTCCACTTGCTGCGCCGTAATCACGCCGGACGAACTGTTGTTGGTGAACCACGGCACTTTGGTGAGGCACCACACCACGAAGAACTGTGTTGCGAGCGTTGACGCAGCCAAGTAAAAGCCGCGAATACGTAGGCTCGGGAGTCCGAACAAAATCCCCACAGCCGCCGCACAAATGCCACCTAAAACGAACGCCAACAAGACGGGCATGCCGGGCACGCGCAGCATGAAGTTGTAGCTAGCGAACGCGCCGACCGCCATAAACGCGGCGGTGCCCAGCGACAACTGGCCCGCATAGCCGGTCAGAATGTTGAGACCGAGTGTGGCGAGCGAAAAGATTAAGAACGGGATCAGAATCGCGGAAAAAACATACGCTGACGCGAAGAAAGGGACGCCAATAAAAGCCACCGCGAGCATCGCGGCGACCGCGTAGCGATCCTGCGCAATCGGGAAAATTTGCGAATCTCGGAGGTAGGACGTCTTGTACTGTCCAGCTTCTCTGTAAATCATGACTTGCTCCTAGATACGACGGATAATTTTTTCGCCGAACAGGCCTTCTGGCCGAACCAGCAAGAAGACCAACGCGAGCACGTACGGGAACCAACCTTCGATTCCGCCGCCTACAAAGGGGCCAAGGTAGACCTCGGCGAGTTTCTCCGATGCGCCGATGATTAAGCCACCGATAATCGCGCCCGGAACAGAGGTAAATCCGCCCAAAATCAACACGGGCAACGCCTTAAGCGCAACAAAGGTCAACGCAAATTGCACGCCATTGCGCGCGCCCCACAATAGGCCCGCCACCAACGCAACAAATCCCGCGACAGCCCAAACGATGCCCCAAACATGCTGCAACGGAATGCCGACGGTAAGCGCGGCTTGATGGTCGTCTGCTACGGCGCGTAAGGCACGTCCGATTTTGGTTTTATTGAACAGGACCGCCAGCGCTGCCACCAGCAATCCACAAATACCGGCAGCGATGACGTCAAACTGGGAAATCAAGATGCCAGTCTTTTCAATCAGCCATTCAAATGGCGCGTCTTGGATGCCCAGATCAAGAGAACGAACGGTCGAACCCCACAACAGTTGCGCGAACCCTTCGATAAAAAAGGTCAGACCAATCGTGGCCATGAAAAGCGTAATTTCATGCTGATTCACCAACGGCCGAAGTACGATGCGCTCGATAGCGAAACCGAGCAATATCATCACCACAATCGTGATTGGCACCGCAATCCACAGCGACATTCCGAATTTTTCGTTCAGACCGGCCACGGTAAGCGCGGCAAAAAAGACCATCGCGCCTTGTGCGAAATTGAACACGCCTGAGGCTTTGTAAATGAGCACAAAGCCCAACGCAACGAGCGCGTACATGACGCCCGTCAAGAGTCCCGCAGCGAGCACGGTAATGAAGTATTTCAGTGCTTCAATATCCATGATTAGTGGGCTCCCAGGTAAGCGGTAATGACGTCCGGATTGTTACGAACTTCGTCCGGTGTGCCATCGCCAATTTTTTTGCCGTAGTCGAGCACTACGACGCGATCTGAAATATCCATCACCACACCCATGTCGTGCTCGATCAGCACAATCGTTGTGCCGAATTGTTCGTTGGTGTCGATGATGAAGCGACACATGTCCTGCTTCTCTTCCACGTTCATGCCCGCCATGGGTTCGTCGAGCAGCAACATGGTCGGCTCGGCCGCTAGTGCGCGAGCGAGCTCAACGCGCTTCTTGATGCCATAAGGCAGACGTGAAACTGGAGTTTTGCGTACCGATTGCAACTGCAAGAAATCGATGATTTCTTCGACCACCTTGCGGTTCTCGATTTCTTCGCGTCGCGCACGGCCGATCCAGAACGCTTGTTCAATAAACGTTGATTTGATCTTGAGATTGCGGCCAGTCATGATGTTGTCGAGCACCGTCATACCGGTAAACAACGCGATGTTTTGGAAGGTGCGAGCGATGCCGTGTTCGGCGGCTTCGTGAGTGTCCATATCGTGGCGTTGTTTACCGTGGAAGGTGATCGTGCCTTCCTGCGGGCGGTACACGCCGTTGATCACATTAAGCATTGAGCTCTTGCCCGCGCCGTTCGGTCCGATGATGGCGCGAATCTCGTGCTCGCGCACATCAAAGGAAATATCGGTCAGCGCTTTCACGCCGCCGAAGCGCAGCGAAATGTTGTCAACCTTTAGGATGACATCGCCAACTTTGCGGGCGTTAGATGTGTCGCTCATGCTGCCACCTTCGCGACGGCCGGGAATTTTTTCGCGTCGGCGATTTTCACATCTGCTGCGATGCTGCCGGTGCGGCCGTCTTCAAATTTCACTTGCGTTTCGATGTGTTGCACGGTGCCACCGTTGAAGAGCGCGTCAAGTAGCGGGGCGTATTTTTCGGCGATGAAACCGCGGCGCACTTTGCGGGTGCGGGTGAGTTCGTCGTCATCCGGATCGAGTTGCTTGTGCAGGATCAGGAAGCGCTCAATCTGTGAGTGCGAAAGCTCGCCTTCGGTGGCGAGTTCTGCATTGACTTGCTCGACGCAGTCTTTGATGAGGCCGTACACCTCGTCTTTACCGGCGAGATCGATGTAGCCTGAGTAAACGATATTGCGACGTTCGGCCCAATTACCCACCGCGGTGAGATCGATATTGATGAAGGCAACAACGTGGTCTTTGTCGTGGCCGAAACACACGGCCTCGCCGATGTGTGAGAAAAACTTGAGCTTGTTCTCGATGTAATTTGGCGCAAACATTGCGCCCGTCGACAGATGGCCCACATCCTTTGCACGATCAATGATGCGCAGGTGGCCGTCGGTGTCGAATACTCCGGCGTCGCCGGTGTGAAAGTAGCCGTTCGCATCGATGGACTCAGCCGTGGCGTCCGGCCGTTTGTAGTATTCCTTGAGCACCATCGCGCCGCGCACCAGCACTTCGCCGTTGTCCGCAAGCTTCACTTCAACGCCCGGTGCGGCCTTGCCAACGCTGTCGAACTTGATTTCACCGTCAGGCTGCAAGCACACATACGCACACGTCTCAGTGGAGCCGTAGAGCTGCTTTAAATTGATACCGATCGAGCGGAAGAAACGAAACAAATCGGGGCCGATGGCCGCGCCGGCGGTGTACGCCACGCGAATGCGGCTCATGCCAAGCGTGTTTTTCAGCGGGCCGTAAACCAATACATTTCCCAACGCGTAAAGCATGCGATTGGTGAAACTTACGGGCTTGCCGTCGAGAATATCCGAGCCGTGACGCTTCGCGATTTTCATGAAACGTTCGTACAACGACCGCTTGATGCGGCTCGCGTCTTCCATGCGAATAGTGACGTTGGTCAGCACATTCTCAAAAATTCGTGGTGGCGCGAAGTAATACGTCGGGCCAATTTCGCGAAGGTCCGTCATCACCGTTTCGCCCGACTCGGGGCAGTTCACCGTGAAGCCCGAAACCAACGCTTGCGCATAGCTAAACAGATGGTCGCCCACCCACGCCATCGGCAAGTACGAAAGCACGTTATCCGCCGCCGTCAAACGATCAAACTGCACGCCGCCGCGCGCGGCCGTGATGAATGCCTCGTGGCTCTGGCAGACGCCCTTGGGCTTGCCTGTGGTGCCCGAGGTGTAGAGCATGACGGAAACGTCGGTGGCTTTACCCACAGCCACTTCGCGATCAAAGAGGCCGGGGTTAGCCTTGTCGTGCGCAGAACCTAATTCGCGCAGTGCTTCGAGGCTTGTGAGCCCCGGCGCGTCGTAGGTGCGCAGGCCGCGCGGGTCTTCGTAAATGATGTGTGCGATCTGCGGCAACGTGTCGCGCGCTTCGAGGAGCTTATCGACTTGCTCTTGATCTTCGACGATGGCGAATTGAATATTCGCGTTTTCGAGCACGAACGTCATCTCAGCCGCAACCGCGTCTTGGTACATCGGCACCGCCACGCCGCCCAAGCACTGCGCCGCCGCAAACGCCATGTACAAACGCGGACGGTTGTCGCCAATGATCGCCAGATTATCGCCACGCTTAAAGCCGAGCGAGTGCAAGCCCATGGCCATCGCGCGCACTTCAGCGGCGGTCTCCGACCATGTCCACGTTTGCCAGATGCCCAAATATTTTTCGCGCAACGCGGGCGAACCACCGCGAACGGACGCGTGCTCAAGCAGCAGGCGCGGGAATGTGTCGGCAGCGGCCGATGCGGTCTTCTCTGACATGGCGGGGCGTTCCTCCTCGTAACCGTCGAGCTAGCAATTTAACAGTCGTGCAGTGCACAAAAGTCGCTATTCGATAAAACAAAACCGACCGTAGAGTCGGGATTGTTGAATTCTAAGTCTTATATAAGACTTGAGCGGTTAGGGTTTACGCTTACGTCAACGGAACGATGAACGAGCGCGATGGCGGCGCTGCGTGACGCGCGGATAGGCTAAACGTAGTGTACGAAGCAACAGCTTATTCTGTCGAGCGACCGCCAGGCTGTCGATACAGCGATTATTTATGTATAGTCGATATGTAATAAAAACGCGCTCAAATTACCACAGGTAGGTCGTTAAAGCCTAAAAGCTGTATACGATATGACTTAGACCGTTACTTGCGCGTCCCGGCGTCGCCAATACAGTGCGCAACTGAGGCCACTGACGATGTGCCACATGCCCCAGAGACTGGCGATGATGACCATGCCTAAGTCGGAATTGAACTGCACCGCGATGATGCCTAACGCGAGGCCGGAATTTTGCATGCCGCCTTCGATCATCACAGCGCGGCGGTCGCGCTCCGAGACGCCCATCGCCACACTTGTGATCCAGCCGAAGAACAGTCCGCTCGCGTTGTGCGCAACGACGATGGCGAGCGTGGGCAACAAGCCGAGCGTGAGCAATTGCCGCTCTTTGACCAGCCCAAGCACGATGAACGCGAGGAGCGCGACGAGCGAAAAGTTCGCGAGTGGCTTGTGAATTTTCGCGGCTAAGCCCGGCAGTCGATGCGTGACAAAAAGCCCCAACGCCATCGGCACCGCGAGCATCAACACGAGACTGATCCAAATATCAGACGCATCAATTTTCAGTGCGCGCAACCACGTCGCTGTCACAGGATTGGTGGCGATCATCCAGCCGAAATTAAACGGCGTTGCGACCAACGCGATGAGCGAGGCGACGGCAGAGACACTGACTGAGAGCGCCGTGTTGCCACGGCCAAAGTGCGTAATCACGTTACTCAAACTGCCACCGGGACACGCTGCGACCAGAATCATGGCGGCTTCGACGTTCGGCGGCAGATCAAGCGCTAACGTGGCGAGCCAAGTGCCGACCGGCAACAAAATGAACTGCGGAATCAGTCCGCAAATCACGGCACGCGGCGATTGCGCGACGCGCCGAAAGTCATCAACCTTGAGTTCCAGCGCCACGGAAAAAACCATCAGCGCGAGCACTGCGGTCAAAACGATTTGCTGCGTGGTCATCGTGCGTCTTCCCCTTTGATTTTTAGCCGCATCATAGAACTGAAGCGCGTCAGTTCAAACTGCGCACACCAAAAATCAATCGCGTCATCGTCGTCACCACGCACACAGCCGAGAACGCGTAGGCCAGCAGCCCGAAGTGTTGCGGCGCAAGGCACATCGCGCAAAACACAAGAATCGTCTCTGTGCCTTCAGCGAGTCCGCTGAGGTAGTAAATGCCTTTGTTCGGATAGTTGGGGCTCGTGTCTCCACGTTTTGCGGCGACGGCGGCATAAGCCAAAAACGTGGACGCGGTGCCGATGAAACTCGCCAACAGTACGGCTGCGGGCAGCGCGTTTTCCGCTGGATTGGCTACGGCGAAACCGAGCGGCAACGTTGCGTAGACCAAGAAATCGCAAACGATGTCGAGAAACGCCCCGCGCTCCGTGGGCCCGGCGGCGCGCGCCATCGCTCCGTCCACGCCGTCGAGAAAGCGATTCAACAAAAACAATGCAAGCGCGCAGCCGAATTGCTCGAACGCAATCAAAGGCGCCGCAGCTAGTCCCAATGCCGCGCCCGAGAGCGTCACCCCGTTGGCCGAACAGCCGACCCGTGCGAAAGCGCGCGCCACCGCCCGGTGCGGCGCGGCAAGCAGGGGAAGCGCGAATCGATCCAGCATGTTGGCAGTGTAGCGGCGCGGACGAACGCTCATCGCGGGCACGCCCGCTCCCACGATGTTGTGCCCCAACAGTTTGCCTACACATCGCCGCCGCTCTGCTAGATTTGAGTTATGAACTCCGCCCTCGCACTTATCGTCATCGTGCTCGCCGCCAGCGTGTTGGCCGTGGGACTGTGTCGGCGCTTGGGTTTGCCTTCGCTGTTGGGTTATCTGGTCGTTGGCATGTTGCTCGGGCCGCAGGCGTTTAAGTTGATTCCCGATTCGTCGCAGGCGCGCGCAATCGCCGAGTACGGCATAGTGTTCTTGATGTTCTCTATCGGGCTCGAATTTTCGTTGCCGCAGTTCCGCGCGATGCGGCGCATGGTGCTGGGGCTGGGTTCGGCGCAGTACCTCGCGTCGCTCATCCTTTTCGCGTTGATTGCGCTGGCGTTGTCGCAGTCCGTTGCTTCCGCCATCGTGCTCGGCGCGGCGCTCGCGATGTCGTCGACTGCGATTGGCATCAAGCTCTTGGCGGAGCGAAACGAGCTGAGTTCACCCGTCGCGAAACCCGTGATCGGGGTGCTGCTATTTCAGGATTTAGCGGTTGTACCGTTGCTGATATTGCTGCCCGCTCTTGGCGTTGGCGGCGGCATGGGCGCGACCGAAATTGGCTGGGTGTTGACCAAAGTCGTGGTGCTGCTGGGCCTTTTGTTGGGCTTTGGGCAGCCCGTGCTTCGCGCGTGGTTTCGTGTTGTGGCGCGACGCAAAACGAGCGAGCTGTTCATGCTCAATGTGTTGCTCATTACGCTGCTGCTGGCGTGGCTCTGCCACCTTGCGGGACTGCCGCATGCGTTGGGTGCGTTTGTGGCCGGCATGTTGATCGCCGAGACCGAATACAAGCTACAAGTGGAGGACGATATTCGTCCGTTCCGCGACGTGTTGCTCGGCATGTTTTTCATCTCGGTAGGGATGCAACTCGACGGCGGCTTTGTGGTGACGCAGTTTGCTTGGGTGTTGCTCACCCTGCTCGTCTTGTTGATGGGCAAAGCGGTCGTACTGCAACCGCTCGTACGAAAGTTTGGGTTCAAAACGGCCGACGCGAACGTCGCCACTTCGCTACTCGCTCCGGCGGGCGAATTTGGTTTCGTGCTGATTACGTTGGGACTAACCACTGGGGCATTGCCTACCCAACCCGCGCAAGTCGCCATCGCAGCCATGTTGATTTCGATGTTGGCCGCACCGTTTCTTCCACGTCTCGCAGAACGTATCAATAAGCGCATCACGGCGAACGATTTCTTGGCGCGGTCAGCCGACATTTTTAAGATTGCTTCAGAGAGTATGGAGCGGCAAGATCATGTGATCATCTGCGGCTTCGGACGTAGCGGACAATATCTTTCGCGCTTGCTGGAGGCGGAAGACGTGCGTTATGTGGCGCTCGACCACGATCCAGATCGCGTGCGTGAAGCGCAGGGTGGCGTCGGCAGTGCAACCGAGAGCCACATCGTGTTCGGCGATGCGTGTCGTCGCGAGGCGCTCATCGCGGCAGGCGTCGAGCGCGCGCGCGCATTAGTTATCTCGTTTAGCGATGTTGATGCTGCGCTCAAAATTATTGGCACCGCAAAGGTGCTGCGCCCGGATTTGGCCATCGTGGTGCGCACCACGGACGAAGAATCCATCGAACGTTTGCTCGAAGCCGGTGCGACGGAAGTCGTGCCCGAAGTGCTGGAAGGCAGTTTGATGTTGGCATCGCATTCGCTACTGTTGCTCGGAACACCGCTCTCTAAAGTGTTACGTCGAATTCGCACCGTTCGTGAAGAACGCTACAGCTTGTTTCAGGGTTTTTATCGTGGTGCGAGTGACGGTAATGAAAACGAGGAAGACGCGCAGGTGCTTCATACGGTGCACCTCGGCGAAAAGGCAAACGCAATCGGCCGCTCATGGGGCGAGGTCGCTGCACAGTTTCGCGGTAGCGGCGCGGAAATTAGCCATATCCGCCGAGGCAGCGTGCGGATGCCGCGACCGGCCGATGACTTTGTTTTCGAGCCCGGTGACGCGCTGATTTTGCTCGGCACGCAAACGGGTGTGACCGCGCTTGAGCTGCATCTGACACGATAATTCTCACAGCACTTTGTCGGCAAAAAATGCTGCATCGCACCAAACTTCGGACAAGTCCGCGTTGGGCCTTGCCTCGCGGTTAGGGCTTTCCCTAATTAAACTGAGTAAACGTATGCACTCTTTTGAATTGCGTATGGTGGCATGCCGTTTGCGTATGCAACTCATCTGAATCTCTGGTGTAATCGCTGTTGAACGGACATCGGCGCTTTCAAGCCATACGCTCACATTAATTCCGATAAAAAAATCTAGGAGATATTGAATGTTTAAATCTGGAACGAAAGTCGTTCTCGGCACCTTGATCGCCGTTGGCGCTTTGGCTGCTCTGCCCGCACACGCGGGTGCGACCCTCGACAAAATCAAGAAAGCGGGCCAAGTGGTTTGCGGCGTGAACACCGGCCTTGCGGGTTTCTCGCAAGCCGACTCGGCTGGCAACTGGACCGGCCTCGATGCTGACTACTGCAAGGCACTCGCCGCCGCAGTATTGGGCGACGCCAACAAGGTGAAGTGGGTTCCACTGAATGCACAACAGCGCTTCGCTGCACTGCAATCTGGCGAAGTTGACGTATTGGCCCGTAACACCACGTTCTCGCTTACGCGCGACGCGTCGCTCGGCCTGCACGCAACCGGCGTAACCTACTACGACGGTCAAGGCTTCATGGTTACGACTAAGTCGAAAATCAAAGACGCCAAGCAACTCAAAGGCCAAACCGTTTGCGTTCAATCGGGCACCACGACCGAAAAGAACCTGACCGACTTCTCCAAAGCAAACGGCCTGGGCATCAAGCCTGTGGTGTTTGAAAAAGTAGAAGCCGCTACCGGCGCTTACTTCGCGGGTCGTTGCATCGCTTACACGACAGACGCATCGGGCTTGGCATCGGTTCGTAATAAAGAAGCGAAGAATGCTGACGATCACGTCATCCTCCCGCAGCTGATCTCCAAAGAGCCACTCGGCCCAATGGTTCGCCGTGGCGACGACGAATGGTTCGCTATCTCGAAATGGGTGATTCATGGCCTGCTCGAAGCTGAGGAATATGGCATCACCAAAGCCAACGTCGATCAAATGAAGACCAGCACCGACCCAGTCGTTCAGCGCATCCTCGGCACGTCCGAAGATACGGGCAAGCTGCTCGGTTTGGACAAAGAGTGGATGGCGCGCGCACTCAAAGCAGTCGGCAACTACGGCGAAATCTTCGAGAAAAACGTAGGTCCGAAATCGGCACTCAAACTGCCACGTGGTGCTAATAACCAGTGGAATAAGGGCGGGCTCATGTACGCCTACCCAGTTCGCTAAGTCGGACGGCCTGCGCGGGCGCACTGCGGCGTTGCTTATCGACTCGCGTACTCAAGTACGCGTCGCCGATAAGCGCCTTGCATTGCATCCCGCTCGTCGCGTCCTTTGTTAGCGAACGACGTTCGCAAGGCATTTGGACATGACGTAGGCATTCCTCTCCCCGGCGGGAGAGGGTTAGGGTGAGGGCGCTTCGGATCACATCTGAACAGCGCCTTCCCTCTAACAGGAACAACAGAAATCCTGATACCGGATAACGATATTTTTTAACGGGGAAATGCATGGCGGTTGCACCACGAACACCACCTAGCAAACGCGATTGGTCTTGGCGTAGCCAAGCGTTCCGCGGCTTGCTCTATCAAATTATTGCGGTTGCGCTCATTGGCGGCGTGGTCTGGTTTCTCGCACATAACACCGCAGAAAACATGCGCATTCGCGGCATCAAGAGCGGCTTCGACTTCTTGTCGGCACCCGCGGGATTTGACATTGGCGAATCACTGTTCGCGTTCGACTCGAACAACCCGTACTGGAAAGCATTTGTCATTGGCGTGACCAACACGTTGCGTGTTGCGGTCGTCGGCATCATCCTGACCACGATTCTCGGCACCTTAATCGGCGTCGGTCGTTTCTCGCGCAATGGCTTGGTGCGTGGCTTGTGTCAGGCGTACGTCGAGTTCTTCCGCAACGTGCCAGTGCTGCTTCAACTTTTGATGTGGTACTTGCTGTTCACCGAGTTGCTTCCCGACATCGCAGACGCAAAGCATTTCGGTCCGTTTTTCCTGAGCAAAGGGGGCTTGTCGTTTCCTGAGCCGTTGTGGGCTAGTGGTCACCTCACCGGCGTGATTGGGTGGGGTGTTGGCCTTGTTGCCGCTTGGTTCTATCGCCGTTGGGCGCAAGCGAAATTTGAGGCAACCGGAAAACTTCGCAGCATGTTCTGGGTGCCGGTAGCGATTGTGCTCGCGTGCGGCGTACTCGGCTGGTTGGCGGGCGGCGCGCCGTTTGATTTCAATATGCCGAAGAAAGGCGAATTCGCTGTTGAAAACGGAGGGTCGTTGACGCCGGAATTCATGGCGGTACTGCTCGGTTTGGTGCTCTACACCGCCGCGTTCGTCGCCGAGGTTGTGCGCTCTGGAATTTCGTCGGTTGCTCGTGGACAGAGTGAAGCTGCGCAGGCGTTGGGCTTGTCCAAAGGGCAAGAAATGCAGAAGGTGTTGTTGCCACAAGCCTTGCGCGTAATCATCCCGCCGATGACGAGCCAATTTTTGAATCTCACGAAAAACTCGTCGCTCGCGGTCGCGATTGGCTATCCGGATGTGGTGTCGATTGCCAACACAGCGTTGAACCAAACGGGCCGCGCGGTCGAGTGCATCGCGATCATCATGTTGGTGTATCTCACCACCTCGTTGTCCACCTCGATCTTCATGGGTTGGTACAACGCGAAATCAGCCATTCAGGAGCGCTAGATCATGGCTGAAACTATTGTTTTTCAATCACTACCCGCCCGCCCGGCACCGATAAAAACCGAAGGTTTGGTGCCTTGGGCGAAAGCCAATTTGTTTGCGAATTGGCAGAGTTCGCTGACAACCGTGATCGTGCTGGGTGTGCTGCTCTACGCCATTCCAAACTTCATTCATTGGGCGATTCTTACCGCGACGACAGCACCCAATGCTGAAGCGTGCCGTGCACCCGGCATGGGCGCCTGCTGGGGTGTAGTCACCGAAAAATATCGTCTGATTATTTTCGGTCGTTACCCGATGGAGGAGCAGTGGCGTCCGCTGGTGGCCACGTTGCTCTTGCTAGCGTTGCTCGTCGCGAGCTGCACGCGAGCATTCTGGAACAAATGGATCATCGTGTTGTGGGTTGTAGTTATCGGCACCTTCTTCGCGCTCATGTACGGCAATGTGCTTGGTCTTACCAAAGTCACGACGGATCGTTGGGGTGGCTTGCCGTTGACGATCATGCTCTCGTCGTTGTCGATGGTCATGTCTTTCCCAATTGCCATCGCGGTTGCGCTTGGGCGTCGCTCCGCTCTGCCGGCGATTCGCACGTTCTGCACGATTTACGTTGAGCTGATTCGCGGCGTGCCGTTGATTTCCGTGTTGTTCATGGCATCGTTCATGTTCCCGTTGTTCATGCCACAGGGCGTGACAGTTGACGTGATGATTCGTGTGCTCGCGGGCCTCACGCTGTTCGCGGCGGCTTACATGGCCGAAGTAATTCGTGGCGGTCTACAAGCCATGCCAAAGGGGCAAGCGGAAGCGGCCGCGTCGCTCGGTTTGTCTTACTGGCAGACGCAGTTCAAAATAATTCTGCCGCAGGCGTTGGCGCTCGTTGTGCCGAGCATCGTGAACAACTTCATCGGTTTGTTCAAGGACACCTCGCTAGTGGGCATCGTGTCGCTCTACGAACTCACAGGTTCTCTCGGCCTCGCGCTCAACGGTGACGCCGATTGGCGTCCGTACAAGCTAGAAGGCTACGTGTTCATCACGCTAATTTATTTCGCATTCTGCTTCGCCATGAGCCGCTATAGCTTGTGGATCGAAAAGCAAGTCAACAAATCCAAACTGCGCTAGTCGGGGATCCATCAATGACCACCACCACCAACGCCACCAAAGACATTATCGTTTTCGATAAGGTCAACAAATGGTACGGCAATAGTTTCCACGTCCTGCGCGACATCAATTTGAACGTCAAACAAGGCGAACGCATCGTCGTTTGCGGTCCGTCGGGTTCAGGCAAGTCCACGCTGATTCGCTGTATCAACCGCCTTGAAGAACACCAAGAAGGCCACCTGTTCGTTGACGGCACTGAGCTGACGGATGACGTCAAAGCGATCGACAAAATCCGCAAAGAAGTCGGCATGGTGTTTCAGCAGTTCAATCTGTTTCCGCATTTGACCGTGCTCGAAAATCTGACGCTATCGCCGATGTACGTCGGCAAAGTGCCGAAGAAAGAAGCCGAAGAGAAGGCCATGATTCAGTTGAAGCGCGTGCGCATCGCTGAGCAAGCGGGCAAGTACCCGCTGCAACTCTCCGGCGGGCAGCAGCAGCGCGTGGCGATTGCACGCGCGCTATGCCTCACGCCGAAAATCATGCTATTTGATGAGCCAACCTCGGCGCTTGATCCAGAGATGATCAAAGAAGTGCTTGACGTGATGGTGGAGATGGCTAATCAGGGCATCACCATGATCTGCGTGACGCACGAAATGGGTTTCGCCAAGGCCGTCGCTGACCGAGTGATCTTCATGGATCAAGGCCAAATCGTCGAACAAAACAACCCGCACGATTTCTTCAACAATCCGCAGACGGATCGATCGAAAGACTTTCTCTCGAAGATTTTGGGGCACTAAGCGACGTCGCTTCGTCGTCGAACAAAGAGCCGCTTTTGCGGCTCTTTTTTTGTCTACGAATTCGCAACGTTGACTGGCTGCCGTAGCAGCCCGAGCATTACGCACAGCGGTTGCACTCACGAACCAGCCTGCGTGTGCCTGGTCTCTGCTTCACACCTGTTCCTAGATTCCGCTGTGCTAAATCGGGCTACGAAACCAAGAATTCACCGACCGCTTAGCATTGCAGCATGCTCGTTCTCCTGAATAAACCCTACGGCGTGCTTTCGCAATTCACGAGCGACGGGGGCAAATGGCGCACGCTCGCCGAGTTCGTCGCGGAGCCGAACGTTTACGCGGCGGGGCGGCTTGATGCTGATAGCGAAGGGCTGCTGTTGCTCACCGACAACGGCGCGTTGCAGGCCGCGATTGCAGGGGCTCGTTCGACGGTGACCAAAACTTATTGGGCGCAGGCGGAGGGTGTTGCGATGCCTTCGCATGCGGCGCAACTAACGCGTGGCGTCACGTTGAACGATGGCGCGGCGCAGGCACTCCACGCGCAAGTGCTGGAGAACCAAACCGAACCTTGGCCGCGCGATCCGCCGATACGTGTGCGTAAAAGCGTTCCCGATTCGTGGATTGAGCTGACGCTCGACGAAGGGCGCAATCGCCAAGTGCGGCGCATGACGGCTGCGGTCGGGCTGCCCACGCTACGGCTCATCCGCGTAGCCGTCGGCCCGTGGCGGGTGGACGGTATCGCGCCCGGGGAAACGCAGACCCTGCGCGATGACGATGCCTTCGCTGCACTTCGTAATCTCTAGTTCTATGGCTTTTTAGCACTAGCGACTACCAGGTGGTCGTTGCAGGCGATTTTCATAGAATGTCGACTTAACTAATAAACGCACTTAAACGACCACCTGGTGGCCGATGGCGGCATAAAGTTGTTTCTGCTAAACCGAGAATCGGCTCGTCGCTTCCGCGAGGTAGAACCATTCGTTGTTCGCTTCGGCAACAGCGTTCGGAAACACGATGTAGCCGTCGCGGGGCGCGCGAACGACTTCGCCGTTGGCGCGAGTGCCGATGACGTCACCGGCTTTCAAAGCATCGAAACTTTGCCACCCACGCGCGAAGGCGTCGGCTTTGTCGAACTTGTCGATGACGGTGCCGAGGTGCAGGCCTTCAACGTTTGTTGCGGGCGGCGGTGGCGCATCGTTGGTTATGCCGAACAGCGCGAGGGTGTTGCGGATCGCGCGATACGCGACTTCGGGGCCGTTCGGATCGTTGTGCTGGCCGCATTCGAGCGTGAGCGCCGCGCCGCCCGTGGTGCGCATGTATTCCGTGGTGCCGACGCCGTACTTCGGATGAAGATCGTGGCGCTTTTCGCCTGTTGGATTGAGTTTCGCCGCGCGTGCGATGCGCTCCGCGACGCCCACCGCGTAGGTCGAGAGCCAGCCGTCGACCGCGCGGTTCACGCCCAGGCGCAGCGCCCAATCGCGTTCAACGTCGCCGTGAATCATCGGCTCAAGCGGACCGTTGTTCGTCTCCGGCCCCACCATCACGAACGCTTGTCCTTGCGCTTGAAACGAATGCAGATCGAGCAGCACTTCGTGTTTCGCCATTAGCGGACAAAGCCAGTTCGCGATGTGATCTTCGAACTCGGTCGGCGTGTCGGTCGGCGCGAGATTGCGATTGAGATTTCGGTCGCCAATTCGACGTTTCAGCGCGTACGCCATCGGGTTCGTAATCGGCACGAACGTGACGCTGCCGCGCGCGATGTCGAGCGCGCCGCTTTCGATTTCGGCAACGACGCGACGAATGCCGTGCATGCCCGCGAGTTCGTTGCCGTGCACCGCGCCAAGAATCAAGACGCGCTTGCCGGGTTCGACGGCGGTGAAGGAGATGGATTGGAATGGAAACATGGCGTGAATCAAATCAGGCGCGCTAAGCGCGGGTTACGCACTGGATTCCGGCCTTCGCCGGAATAACGACAAAGATTACAGGACTCTACAAAATACCGATTTCAAATACCGGCTCTCGTTGACCTGCGCGAGCCACGGATGATCGGGCCCCGCGCCACGCACTTCGAGCACTTGCACTTCACGTCCCGCGTAAAACGCCGCACGGCGCAGCATGTCAAGAAATTGTTCTTCGCTCACCACACCTGTGCATGAGCACGTGAGGAACAAGCCACCGGGTTTGACCACGCTGAGCGCGAGCTTGTTCATGTCGAGATATTTTTTCAGCGCATCGATCACTTCGTCGCGCGCGCGCGTCATCTTCGCGGGGTCGAGCACGACGGCGTCCCAGCGCTTGCCCGCTTCCTGCGCTTCGCGTAGCCAAGGAAAAATATCGGCCTGCGCGACTTTCGCTTTCACGTCGTTCAAACGCAAATTTCGTGTGGCGAATTCAACGGCCTCTTCGTCGAGATCTACCGCTGTAATGTCAGATGCTCCATTGACGCCGGAATACACCGCGAAGCCGCCGGAATTGCAACAAAGGTCAAGCATGCTCGTGCTCTTCGTCGCTTTGATCAGCTCGCCCCAACGTTGGCGGTTGTCGCGCTGATCGCAGAAGAACCCGGTCTTGTGTTTCCCGCCGATCGGCACATGGAATTTCACGCCGTGTTCAGTGATGATCACCGGCTTCGGCGGTTTACCCGGTGGGCAATCAAAGCCCTCTTGCTTCTGCGCGTTGTCGTCGCCAAACGCAAAAATTTGCGAATCCGGGAACTGCGTCAAGAGCGCATCGAAAATCCAATGCTGCATGCGCCACATACCCGCCGCGTAAAACGCGACCACCAGCACATCGCCAAAGCGATCCACGATCAGGCCGGACAGTCCGTCGCCCTCGGCGTGGATCACGCGGTAGGCATCGGTCACGGCGTCGAGCCCGTAAATAGCGCGACGCAGACGCGCCGCATCGGCGATCCGCTCGGCGATGAATTGCGCGTCGACGATTTCGTCTTCTTTTTCGGTGAGCAGGCGAATGGCCATCGGCGCTTGCATGTTGAGCATGCCGCGGCCGATGAACTCGCCGTCAACACTCAGCACTTCGACGAGATCGCCGGGGACGATGCGCTCGCGCGGGCGCTCGACCATTTTTTGAAAGATCAGGGGGTGAACGTATTTGCGTTCGCTCTTCAACCGGACTTGCGGGAGAGCTTCATTGCGATTTTTGCGGGCCATGCCTCAATGTTAACGAGGCGGCGCGCTTTGGCGCGCCTCGATGGTCGCGGCGCTACGCCTTGCGAGCACCGCCAAGCAAACGTGCTGGCAAATGCAGGATGGCGCGAATAAGCGCAAACACGGCGTCAAACGTGATGCCAATCAGCCGAAACGGGAGCGAAATGAGCCAAATCACTGGCCAAAGGATCAATGCGATCAATGCAAGCGGCCATGCCACCACGAGGAGCACGCACCAAACAAAAAAAAGAATCAAAAATTTCATTACAAGTTCCCCATCAAGCAGTGGAGAGACGTAAACGTAATACGTTGAATTTCGTGCACATGGCACGCGTCGATTTCGACGTCTTAGATGTTTTTATTAGCGGTGATCACTACAGTGTCGAAGGCGATCAACGCTGGGTTCACCGCATCAGGCGTTGCCGTTGAGAAGAGCGCCATGACTGCACCGATGGTGACGACGGAAAGCAAGCTTGCGCTGATAGCGGTAGCGGCTGATTCAGTACGGGAGAGGATGTTGAAAGTGCGGTTCATGATTTTTTCCTTGGCGTGTCGGTTGGTCTGTTGGTCGTCGCGTCGTTGCGATGGAGTGAACTTTATGGGAACGCTTTTCTTACGACTACGGGCGTGCGACGAACTGCGGGTGAACTGCGTGAAACGCGAAAGCGGAGCGCGAACGGCGAGGCGGTCATGGCAGAGGTGCTGATCAGGAATTCGGGTGCGGTGGGCACCGCCAGTGTCGGCATTTGCTGCTCTACGCGCTAATTTTCGGGATAACCAACGTGCAATACTCAAGTACAGGTCAAGTGCTATAGTTCTCTCAAGCCGGAGTTGATCCAGCGTTTCTTGGGGATTCCAAGTGAATATCAGTCATCGCAAATTCGACTACTCAGTCGTTATTGGGCGCTTCCAGCCCTTCCATTTCGGTCACCAACGTCTCATTGAGCACGCGCTGCGTACAGCAGAGCGCGTCATCATCGTTGTCGGATCGGATCTCACTCCGCGCAGTTTCAAGAATCCCTTCACGTTCGAAGAGCGCGAACGCATGATTCGCTCGTCATTGCGCTCTGGCGAGCAAGGACGCGTGAGCGTTGTTGGCGTCGCGGATTATCCGTATCACGAATCTCTGTGGATCGGTGCCGTGCAATCCTCCGTAGATCGATTGCTTGCCGCGGACGGCGCGGACGTCAGTCGGGCGAACGTCGCGCTGGTAGGGCATCTCAAGGACGGTTCTAGTTACTACTTAAAGTCGTTTCCGAAATGGCAGTTCGTTGCGTTTGAGAATGTTGAGAGTCTCAATGCTGCGGACGTGCGACGTGGGTTCTTCACGCCGGCGGCCATCAACACGTTGTCGCCAGCGACACTTCCCGACGGCACGCTCGCATTTCTTAACGGATTCCGTGAGACTGAGCACTACCGCAATCTTGTCGACGAACGCAGCTTTCTTGACGAATACAAAACCCAATACCGTTACGCTGGAAGCGATTTTCCGCCGATCTACACAACGGTCGATGCGGTCGTCGTTGAGGTGGGCTACATCTTGCTCGTTCAGCGTCTGTTCCATCCTGGACGCGGTACTTGGGCATTGCCAGGTGGCTTCGTCGGCCAAAGCGAATTGCTGCTCGACGCGGCGGTGCGAGAGCTTCGCGAAGAGACGCGACTCAAAGTGCCTTCGCCGGTATTGGTGGGTAGCCTCAAGGGGCAGCACGTGTTTGATGCACCGGATCGGTCGCAGCGCGGACGCACCATCACTCATGCGTTTTACTTCGAGCTTTCACACAATCAGTGGACGGGGCTTCCGGATGTAAAGGGCTCTGACGACGCGGCCAAGGCGCAGTGGGTTCCGGTGCAAACGTTTCTCGGGATGCGCGAGCAAATGTACGAGGATCACTTCCACATCGCGACACACTTTTTAGGCGGGCATGCACGATAGAACACCATTGAGCACGCCCATTTTCAGCCGCGGTTGACGCGGTCTTACGTGAAAGGAGTTTTCACACATGGACACTAAGCAATCCTTCTCTAGCAGCAGCGCACGTTCTGTGCTCGGCGGCAACTTGTTGCTTCGCACAGACTCGTACAAAGCCTCGCACTGGAAACAGTATCCGCCCGGTGCGCAGACGGTCTATAGCTACATCGAGTCACGCGGCGGGCCGTTTAGTCATGGTGTTTTCTTTGGACTGCAGGCGTGGTTGCGCGAATATTTGTCGCGCGGATTCGATGCGCATGACATTGACGAAGCCACGGAAATGTTCGCGTTGCATGGCGAGCCTTTTAATCGCGAAGGTTGGCTCGCGATGCTCGCAAGGTATGGCGGCGCGATGCCTGTGCGGATTCGTGCAGTGCCCGAAGGCACCGTAGTGCCGATCAAGAACGCACTGCTTGCGATCGAGAACACTGATCCCGATTTTTATTGGGCGACGAGCTATCTAGAAACTGAACTGCTGCGCGCAGTTTGGTATCCGACGACGGTAGCGACATTAAGCGCGGCTTGCAAAGCGATCATCGCGCGCTACTTGAATGCAACGGCGGATGACACCGCCGGACAAATCGGCTTCAAGTTGCATGACTTCGGTGCGCGTGGCGTGTCGAGCCTTGAGTCGGCGGCGCTCGGTGGATTGGCGCATCTTGTGAACTTTATGGGCACTGATACGGTGATTGCGCTGTCTGCCGCGCGGCGTTATTACGACGCGCCGATGGCGGGATTTTCCATTCCTGCGGCGGAGCACAGTACGATCACGAGTTGGGGACGCGAGCATGAGGTTGATGCTTACCGCAACATGCTGAAACAATTCGCAAAGCCCGGAAGCGTTGTGGCCATCGTGAGCGACAGCTACGACATTTTCAAAGCCTGCGAATCGCTGTGGGGCGGTGCGTTACGCGAAGAGGTGATCAACAGCGGTGCAACGGTTGTCATTCGTCCCGACTCTGGGCATCCGCCAGAGGTGGTTTTGAAAGTCGCAGAAATTCTCGCCGCACGTTTTGGCTTCACGCTCAACAGCAAAGGCTTTCGCGTGCTTAACAACGTGCGCATCATGCAAGGCGATGGCATCAATATCGCAAGCCTGCGCGAGTGCTTGTCGAATCTGTATCACAACGGTTTTTCTGCAGAAAACATCGCGTTTGGCATGGGCGGTGGCTTGTTGCAACAGGTCAATCGCGACACCATGCAGTTCGCGATGAAATGCTCGGCGATGAAGATTGGCGATGCGTGGCGCGATGTATTTAAGTCGCCGATTGGTGATGCTGGGAAAAATTCCAAGAAGGGCCAAGTGGAATTGTTCCGCGATGCGAACGGAAAATTCGTTACGCATGACCGGAGCGCCGAGGCCGCGAAGGCGTGCACGAGCGCGTTCGAGACCGTCTACGAAAACGGAGCGTTCGCGCCCTCGATGTCGTTTGATGATGTGCGTTCGCGCGCCGCAGTGGCGGTGGAGATCATGGAACCTGAGTGGCGAGCGTTGTAGGTGTCGGCACCGCCTAATGTGGGCGGGGGCGATAATGCACCATGCAAAATCTGCCCCCAGACGCTTCGTTAGACACCGTTAATCCCACAACGCGCCCGTACTCTGGCCTCACGCCCGATACCGTGCTCAACGCTTTGGAGTCGTGCGGTTTGCGTGGCGATGGTCGGCTGATTGCGCTCAATAGTTACGAGAACCGCGTGTATCAGGTGTGGCTGGAAGACCCGGCCGCGCATGATGATCTGGGCTTAGGCGACAGTGTCGTTGCCAAGTTTTATCGCCCCGCGCGTTGGTCGACGGCGGCGATTCTTGAGGAGCACGCGTTCGTTGCAGAGCTTGCCGAGCGCGAGATTCCGGCCGAGCCGCCGCTCGTGTTGGTGGGTAACACGTTGCATGAATACGAAGGCTTTCGCTTTTCGGTGACGCGCCGACTGCGCGGGCGAGCGCCGGAGATGGACGACGACGAGACGCTCACGTGGATGGGACGATTTATGGGGCGCATCCACGCCATTGGAGAGCTGCGCGCTTTCGAGCATCGGCCCACGCTAGACATTCAATCTTTCGGCGTTGAGCCGCGCGACTTCTTGTTGCAAAACAATTTTGTGCCCACCGAATTGCTGCCTGCGTGGGAGAGCGTGAGTGCGATGGCGCTCGACGGCGTGCGCGCGGTGTTTGCGCGCACGGGGCCTGTGAAGTCGTTGCGACTGCATGGCGATTGTCACGCGAGCAATGTGTTGTGGAACGATACCGGCCCACACTTCGTAGACTTCGACGATTGCCGTATGGGGCCGGCGGTGCAAGATTTGTGGATGATGCTGTCGGGTGATCGCGATAGCATGCAGCGGCAACTGCGCGCGGTGATTTCGGGCTACGAAGATTTCTGCGAATTCGACGACACCGAGCTGCAACTGATCGAAGCGTTACGCACGCTGCGTCTTCTGCATTACTCCGGCTGGATCGCGCGACGCTGGAACGATCCTGCATTTCCGGCGGCGTTTCCGTGGTTCAACACGCAGCGCTATTGGCAAGATCGCGTGCTCGAATTGCGCGAGCAAATCGCGGCGATGCAAGAGCCCGCGCTGAGTGCCGCAGCTTAATATCATCGCACTATAGCTTTTATGACTAAACGACGAGCAAGCGGTAGTTACAGGGCGTTTTTTCGATTAGTCGATATATAGAAAAAATTGTTGCGAAGCGCCGTGTATCGGTCGCTGCAGCTAAAAAGTTGATAAGTCCATCGTAGGGCAGGCACCGTCCGCCTCTTGACGCGTGCGAAGCGCCGTTCAAGCAGTTGGCCTACGACACAGATTTCGAAGCGAGCAGCGCCCGTCCTACGTGGCGGCGGCAACGCATACTTTGAACCACCTCGAAACGAATACGTGCTGTGGCCCGTAGACTGCGCACATGAATTCACGTTTGCAAACACGGCGCTTAAGTGCTGACCATCATCATGGCGACTGATAAGCCGACGCGACTGGGCGTTGAGCTGGTGCTGCTTGCCTTGCTCGCGGGGCTGTGGGGGTCGTCGTATCTGTTGATCAAGGTGGCGTTGACGTCGTTTCCGCCGATCACGCTCATGGCGGTGCGCGTGACGTTGGCGTCTGCATTTTTACTCATCGTTATGCAGGCGCGCGGCGAACGATTGCCGCGCGATGGTGAGTCGTGGCAGGCTTTGTTTGTGCAGTCATTGCTCAACAGCAGCGTGGCCTGGTTAGTGCTGGCTTGGGGACAACAATTTCTGGCGAGCGGCTTGGCCGGCGTGCTCAATTCAACTTCGCCGCTATTTGTGTTTTTACTGACCGCGTTTTCGGCGCAGCGCGGAACGCAATCCCTCGCGAAAGTGATGGGTATGGTGCTGGGATTTGTGGGCGTTGCGCTGGTTGTTGGGCTCGAAGTTTTGCAGGGGTTAGGGCAGCAAACGCTCGCGCAAAGCGCAGTGCTGTTTGGTGCGTTTCTTTACGCCTGCGCGGCGATCAACGGCAAGCGCTTGGCGCATCTTTCGCCGCTGGTAACAGCGACCGGTACCATGCTCTGGGCGACGGTGAGCTTGCTGCCGCTGAGCCTCGCGTTCGATCAGCCGTGGGCGTTGCGTCCGAACGCGTTAGCCTGTCTGGCCGCGGCTACGCTCGCGCTTTTGGGTACGGGCCTGGCGCTCATCATTTACTTTCGCTTGATCAAAACGCTGGGGCCGATGGGCGTGGCGAGCCAGAGCTATTTGCGCGCGGGCGTGAGTGTGGTCCTTGGCTTGCTGATTTTGGGCGAACAGTTGTCTGGCACGGTGCTCGCGGGATTGGTTGTCATCATCGCGGGAGTGGCGCTCATCAATTTTCCAGCGAAGAAAATCAACAAGTAGCGCTCACGTCTACCGCGTGACTATGTTTTGTAGCGTCGCGAGAATGTGCTTACGCATCAGTGCAGTTTCTTGATGGCCGCAGTCATCAGTGATTTGCGTCCAGTGCTTCGCGTGTTGCAGTTTGCTGTAGGTGGATTGCATCGCACGATCAATCGCCGCAACGCCGTTCGGCGGCGTCAACGGATCATGCTGGCCGATGAGCGATAAATGCCGACGCGGTGCGATTAATGCGCTGATTTCGCCGGCGCTGAATTCGCGACGCAAACTCGGAATGAAAAAATATTCGCCGTGAAGATCGAAGCTGCCGTCCGCAACGAGCGCGTCGTATTCCGCTAGACAACAAAGATCAATGCACGCATCAATGCTCGGTTCTAACGCCGCGGCCCAAACCGCCATCGTGCTGCCCATTGATAAACCAAGTGTTACCGTCGGCAAGGCCGCAAAACCTTCGCGTGAGCGCAGCCAATCAAGCGCGACGAGTGTGTCGTGCACACGATAGCCCCAAAGCGTGCGTCCTTCCCACAACAAACGCTTGACCATCGCGTGTTCAGTGTTGCCCGCACGTTCGCCGAAACACCAATGATCGATGGCGAGCACGGCGTAGCCAAGCAGTGGTAATACTTCTGCATACGGCTGGGATGCGATGGCGGGACGGCCGTGCAGCAATTCGTCTTTTCCGCATTCAAAGCGATTGCCGTGTGCGTGGCAATAAATGACGATGCCGCGCGGTGGTTGCTCCTTCGGCAATAACAGCAGCGCGGGCACAGGCTCGACGGCGTTGAGCGTGAGCGTCCAATGCTCAATCCGGGCGACGGCGGTTTCACTGGTCGCGAGAAGCGTGCCCGATGGTGCGCCACTAAGTGATGGGCGCGGCCCTAGTAATCGCCAGAGGTCTTGGCGACGTTGCGCAGTCGCCGCCTTATCGCCAAGCCACGACCACTGTGTCACGATGCGCGGAGTATTCCGTGGGTGGGTAGGCGCATCACGCGCTGCTCCGACGCAGGTAGCACTACGCGAATGGTGGTGTACGGCAAGTCCCATCCTCCGACGCTGCTGACCGACAAGTGCAAACTATCAGCAGACGTAGATGCGTGAAACTCGTGCGTTACGCATTGGTCGTTGGCGAATGTGGTCTGCAAGCCGTTATCTTCAAATAAGTGCGCGTGACTTTCGTGCGCCCCGTTTACGGCGGGTGTGGGGAAATAGCGTAGCGCGCGCGACGGCTCTTCGGTTTTGGCGAGATCGCTCGCGCTGTCGGTCGTGGGCAGCAATGCGCCGGCGCGCACGAAGAGCGGCAATCGATCAAGTGGAGCGTCCACGGTGATCGTTTGACCACCTTCGAAATAGTGTTGTGACCAAAAATCGAACCAACCCGCGCCATGCGCGCCGCGCGGCAGATAAAGCGTGCGTTGTCGTGCTCCAGGCTCGAAGACAGGCGCAACAAGCAGATCGCTGCCCACCATCATTTCGTCGTTGTCGGCCCAACAGTTTGCATCATCACCGAAATGAAAAAAGGTGGGGCGCAACACTGGCGTGTGACGCGTCGTGGCGTCTCGCATCAGCGTGTAGAGATACGGCATGAAACGCAAGCGCAGACCAATCGCTGCGCGGATCGGCGCAGTGGCGTCGGCATGTAACCACGGCGTGTTCACGCTGCCGTCAGCCTTCCACGAATTCATAATCATTCTGGGCACGAGACAGCAAGCCTGCGTCCAGCGAATGAGCATTTCGGCATCAGGGACCGGACCTGCAAATCCACCGATGTCGTGCCCGACGTTGAACATGCCCGAGAGGCTCATCGTCAGCGCCATGCGCTGATTCCAGCGCATCGTGTGCCAGCTCGTCGTGTTGTCTCCCGTCCAGGTTTGTGCGTAGCGCTGAATGCCCGGTGGGCCTGCGCGAGTGACGGTGTAGACGCGCTCGTTGGGTTTGTCCGCAGCTTGTGTTTGTGCGGTGGCTTGCGTCATCAATAGCGCTTGCAAAGAGCGCGAACGATGAATTGGAATCGCGCCGTCCGCGCCGCCGCTGCCATGCGATCGGCCCGATTCACTCCAAATTTCGTACTCGTTGTTGTCGTTCCAGCCCGTGTCGATGCCGACGTCGAGCACTTGATTTTTGAAATTCGTTTGCCACCAGCGGCGATCTGATTCGCGCGTGAAATCGAGGTGCGCGCCCCATCCGTCCCAAAACTGATCGAGGCAGGGCTTGCCAGTGTCTGCATCACGCACGAAGCTGCCGCTGGCTTCGAGCGAGGCGTAGGCGGGGTGATCGTTGAGAAGACAGGGCTTCAGGTTCGCCATCGTACGCACATCTGCGGCTTTGAACGCATTGAGCAGACCGCGCGCATCAGGGAACTTGTCGGTGTTCCACGTAAACACGTAGCGCTGTTTCCCGCGACTGGTGTAGCCGGAACCGAAATGGAAACTCGATAGCGGAAATTGGTCGCGTTCAGCGAGCGCGAGAAATTTGCGAATCTGCGCTTGAGCATCTGGAAAGTCAGCGAGCGCCATGGCGGTGTTGGCATAGCCCAAGCTCCAGCGCGGCGGCATCGTGGTGCCGCCAATCAACTGCACGTAGCGCGCTAAGGCGGCGGCCGCATCGGGCCCAGCAATCACGTAGTAATCAAGGTCGCCATCGTGAATTTCGGTGGCGCGATAGAAGTCATGGTAATTGTCGAACTCTTGCCCGAAATCGAAGGTGCATTCGGCGAGAGTGTCGTAGTAAATACCGTAGGTGCTGCCTGTGTTCGCGCGGCGACCCAAGAAAAAAGGCCAGTGTTTGTAGAGTGGATCACTTGTTTCACCGTTGTATCCAAGCGCATCGAGTTGGCGCGTACGCAATCGCCGTCCCGCTTTGTTCAATGGGCCGGTTTTGTCGCCTAGGCCGAAATACTGATCGTGCTGATCGCGAGCTTGCCAGTGATTAATTTGGCCGCTTCGCTTTTCGGTGGCATAGCCGTAACTGGGGCGATCATTGCAGCATTGCAGCCACTGCGTGCCATCGAATTGTTCCCACGATAAGCCAAACGGCTCAAGGCGGATGTCCACGCGCAAGGTGTTACTTGCGAGGCGTAGCGACTGCGGATCGGCCGTCGCTGTGGTCGCTGTGGTCGAACCGACAGCGGATGTAAAAACGCCTGTGCGCCACTGGCCTTCGGTGTCACTCGCATCGACATGACCCGAAGGTGCAATGGCCCATGTTCGCGGCTCGCGCAGTCCGTCGGGCGGCGTGAACAGCACACGCCCAATCCCGCTGGCGACGAGGCTGACTCGACAACGCCAACCGCCCGTGAGCGCTAGGTCGACGCAGCCATCTGCCTGTTGAATAATGGACGCGCTACGTAGAGGCGTCATTAGCGCACCGCCTTTGCCGCTTCGTCGGTTTCAAAGAGATGACATGCGGATGGCGGCGCATAAACGGTGGCGCTTTCGCCGATTTTCGTTGCGACCTGACCGGCTACCTGCGCTGTGATGCGCGGCCCATCGTTGGGGAGCGTGCCATAGAGCAGCGAATGACCGCCCAGCTGCTCGACGCCTGTAATTGTTACGGGTAATGCGAGCGATCCATCTCGCTTTTGCAATGACAAATGCTCGGGTCGAACGCCAACGGTGAGGGAGGTTCCCGCGGGCAACTTACGTTCTGTACGCAGCGCAAAAGACTCGCCATATTCAGTGATGATCGTGTCGCCCACGCCCGTCGTTACAGGTGCGAAATTCATTTGTGGCGAACCAATAAAGCCGGCCACAAATTTGTTGTCTGGGCGGTTATACAAATCCAACGGTGTGCCGATTTGCTCAATGCTGCCCGCGCGTAATACGACAATTTTGTCGGCCATCGTCATGGCTTCCACTTGGTCATGTGTGACGTAAATCATCGTTGCGCCGAGGCGGCGATGTAGCCCGGTGATTTCGCCGCGCATCGATACGCGAAGCTCGGCGTCAAGGTTTGACAGGGGTTCGTCGAATAGGAAAATTTTGGGCTCGCGCACAATGGAGCGGCCGATGGCGACGCGTTGTCGCTGCCCGCCGGAGAGCTGCGTGGGTTTACGTTGAAGCAATGGGTCAAGCCGCAAAAGTTTGGCGGCGGCGTCTACTTTGGTCTTCACAACATCTTTGGCGAGTCCGGTGTTTTCAAGGCCAAACGCCATGTTTTGATACACCGTCATGTGCGGATACAACGCGTATGACTGAAACACCATTGCGAGCCCACGGTCTGCCGCGCGAATGTCATTGGCGCGCGCGCCGTCGATAACGAGTTCACCCGATGAAATATCTTCAAGGCCACAAATCATGCGCAGGAGTGTGGATTTGCCGCAACCCGACGGCCCGACAAAAACGACGAATTCGCCGTCCTTGACTTCGAGGTCAACGCCACGAATTACGCGCGTTGCGCCAAAGTCTTTGATGACGTTTTTGAGTTGGAGCGATGCCATTACTTAACCCCTGCCGACGCAATACCTTGCGTGATGTATTTCTGAAGAAAGGCGAATACGATAGTGATGGGCAGCAGCGTAATCACTGTCATCGCAAGCAAATAATTCCATTGTGTGACGAGATCGCCCTGAAACGCGTTGAGCGCTAATTGCAACGTAAATTTTTCGTTCTTAGACAACACAATCAACGGCCACAGAAAATCATTCCATCGCCACATTACAGAAAAAATCGCAAGAACCGCGAGCGCAGGCGCGGCGAGCGGCAACACAATGCGCCAATAAATTTGCCATTCGCTGGCGTGATCCATACGCGCCGCTTCAAGCAATTCGTCGGGTATGGTGAGCATGTATTGCCGCAATAGGAAAACACCCGTTGGCGTCGCAATCGCGGGCCAAATGACACCCCACAGGCTATTGAGCATTCCAAGTTCCGAGACCACCAAAAAATTGGGCACCAGCACAATCGCTGGCGGAACCATCAAGGTGCCGAGGATGAGCAGGAAGACTGCTGTCCGTCCGCTAAATTTGTATTTCGACAATGCGAACGCTGCCATCGAGTTAAACAGGAGCGTAAGAATCGTGGCGATGACGGTGATGAAGACGGAATTCCACAGATAGGTGCCAAAACTAACCTTGCCGCTGAGGTCGGTGTAATTTTCTGTAGCCATTTTGAATTCGCGCACCGGCTCTCGGTCTTTCACATTGACGCGCACATAATCGTCCGGGCGCGCCGGATCAACCAAGGTTGACGTGAGGCCGATGCGGCGTAATTCCGCAAGTTCTTTTGTGCTTCCATCAGGCAACGTCACCCGAAACACGGGCTTCATTTTTTCTTCGCCCGGCACCGCAATCGACTTCTGACCATAGGGTAGTAGCGACGGCGGAAATTCGTTTAGGGCGGCTTCGGTTTTGAATGAGGAGAGCACCAGCCAGAGTACGGGGCCGAACATTAGGAAAAGGCCCATCGCTAAGTAGGCGTATGAAAGCCAATCGGTCCAGTCCATGCTGCGGCCGTTGCGGGTGCGGATCAAAAAATTGAGCGATTTCATTTTGCGCGCTCCCCAAGTTCATCGGCTTTTGAGAGTCGTAATTGCAGCAAGGTGAGCGCAACCAACGCGAGCGCCAACATGAGCGAACCCGCCGCAGCGATGCCATAAAGGCGCACCGGCTCCACAAAGCCAGTTTGGTAAATGAATTGAACGACAAGCGTTGTGGCAGACCCAGGACCACCGCCCGTGAGCACAAACACCTCATCAAAGGTTTGCACCGCTTTGATTAGTGCGAGAACCAATACGACCATTAGGTTGGGCAGCAAGAGTGGCAACGTGATGCGCGTAAGCGAGCGCCAAGGCGAGGCTTTATCAAGCTGCGCGGCTTCATAAAGATCGCCAGGAATTGCTTGCAGGCCCGCGAGCAAAATGAGCGTGTAGAAACCCATATGCGCCCAGATCGAAACGAAGGTCACCCAGAAAAACGCCCAGCCCGGCTCTGCAAGCCAAAGCACGGGTTGCGAGCCCATTGATACCATCGCAGCGTTGAGTAAGCCGTCGCGCTGCAATATCCACTTCCAGATGAGCGCCACGACGACGGGCGAGAGCAACACGGGGTAAAAAAATACGCCGCTCCAGAAGCCCCGACCGACGATTTTGCGGTTGAGCACCAACGCCGTAATCAGGCTAAAGAGCACCATGAGGCTGACTTGAAAAACGGCATACTTTGCCGTGTTCCAAATAGACTGCCAGAACACGTCTTTGCGGCATGTTGACGGGTCTAAATACGAACCGCAATCTAGTAGCGTCGAGAAATTCTCAACGCCAACGCTTGGGCGTTGACTCGGGTAGAGATTCACGCCGCCCGTGAATGCGTAATACACGTTGATTGCGATGGGCACGAACGTGAACAGCAGAATCACCGCCATATTCGGTGCTAAGAAATACCACGGCGTACCGGCGTTAGTTTTCATCGTGTGATTTGCTGCAAAATATTTCGGCTCTGCTCATGATGTGAACCCCAGTTATTCTGGCGCTTTCACCAGTCGTTTGTCTGTCAGAAATGCGCGAGGGCGGGCACATCGCTGTGGCCGCCCTCGTGCAGTGAGATGACGTGTTTACTTGCTGGCGGCTTTTACTTGCTCGTCAACGTCCGCAGCCAAACGCTTCAACGCATCGTCGACCGACATTTCGCCCGCGACCGCTTGGCCCAAACGTGCAGCCGTGGGTTGGAACACCGCGCGATTCAGACGATAGCCTTGCAGATCAAAGTTGGGTTTCAATATCTTCGATACATCGCCCACGAAACTATTCAGCGCCGCCTTGGCCAGCGGAGAAACGTTATACGTAACGCCCGCTTTTGCAACGCCCAGATGCGCTGGAATATTTTCCGTGCGTGCCATCATTTCGCTGTAGTTCGCGTCTTGCGACAGGAAATCGAGGAACTTGGCAACCGCTGCTGGCGACTTAGTGCGCTTCAAGCCAACGTAGGCCGCGCCACCGGGCATTGCGGTGCAACCGGCGGGACCACAAGGCGCAGGAACTACCGCCCAGTCAAACGCCTTAGTGACCTGTGTGTCCATTCGGCGAATTTGCCACGAGCCCGAGTAATACATCACGATGCGACCGTTCGCGAATTCCTCAAAGGCATCGCGATACGCGGAGCCGCCAATGCCGCCCCATACTTCTTTCGGCATCAGACCGGCTTTGTTCCATTCGACGAATTTCTTCGCGGCAAGCTTGTAGCCATCGTCGATGACGGGCACGCCTTTAGCATCGAAAATCTTCGCGCCATACGCCACTGCCAGTGGCGCGAAACGGTGCCCCGTACGATCCATCGCCATTGCAAACGGAGTCTTTGTGGCGTCCGCCACTTTCTTTGACGCCGCCATCCAGTCATCCCACGTTGCGGTGGGGCCGGGCATCGGCACTTTGGCTTGCTCAAACAGCGTCTTGTTGACGTAGCCACCCGTGACAGTGAGCTGCGACATCATGCCGTAGATACCCTTGTCGGCTGGTCCCGCACGGAACCAAGGCAGCGTGGAAGCAAAATTGTCTTGCCACGCCTTAACGCGTGCCGCGCTCAGATGCGGCGTGAGGTCGAGGTAATACTTGTTGAGACCGCCTAAATCGGTCACCCGTGCAATATCCGGCCCTTCACCCGCCGCGAGTTGAACGGGAAGCGTCTCGACGATGGCTTTGTAAGGCACTTTATCGATAACAATTTTGATGCCGGTATTCGCGGCTTCAAAGCGCTTGGCAATGTCAGCCGTTACTTCGCACTCGTTGCCATCCGAATAGCACTGCACGCGCAGTTCTTGTGCTGACACCTGAGTGCTCAACGTCAACGCCACACCCGCGGCAATCGCCGCAATACGTAAAACTTTCACGACACTGTCCTCCTAAGATTGTTGAAACCGAAAACGAGCAACTCGTATAGATGATGTATATGAGTGAATCTTAAACAGTTTACCGACAATATTGACCGCTCACAAGGCGACTAACCCGTGTTTGAAGGTATGGGCTCTGACACTACGACTCGGTCGTTAAGACGCGAGCAACGATGTGACGACGTGGTCGCTCAGCACGCCAACCGTCGTTGTTGTCACCACTTTGCGGCAGAGAATTTCGGGCGGTGCCGCGAAACAACCGGCTCGGGCGATGAGCCATCGTGTCCTATACTCACAAAATGAACGAACCGGTACATTTTGCCGCCTCACCAGTGGCATCGACGAACGCGCCTCGCCCGCGCGCCGCCAACGCTACGCGTACAGGCATTGTCCGAAGCCGAACCAACGATCCGGCGCGAACCATGGCAGGCATTCTCGATGTGGCCACCAAAGAGTTTGGGGAGAAGGGCCTCTCGGGTGCGCGCATCGACGAAATCGCGGCCGCTACGCAGACCAGCAAGCGCATGATCTATTACTACTTTGGCAGCAAAGACGGCCTGTACGTGGCGGTGTTGGAAGAAGCGTATCGACGGATGCGTACGATTGAGGCGCAGTTACATCTTGACGATTTGTCGCCACAAGATGCGCTGCGAAAGCTCGTAGGATTCACCTTCGATCATCATCACGACAATCCCGACTTCATCCGCCTAGTGATGTCCGAGAACATGCAGCGCGGCGAATACCTCGCGAAGAGCAACCTCATTCAAAAGCTCAACACATCGGTGATCGATACGGTGCGCAAGCTCTACGAACGCGGTCTCGCCGACGGCGTCTTTCGCGCGCAGCTCGACCCGATAGACATTCACGCGTCGATCTCCGCGCTCACGTTCTACAACGTGTCAAATCGACACACGTTCGATTTGATCTTTAAGCGCAGTAGTCACACGGCCAAAGCGCTCGCCGCGCGGCGAGCGAACATCATCGAAACGATCCTTCGCTTCGTCCTCAAATGAAGCCGGTACAGAGGAGTCAGCCATTGCATGAGTAAACAAAAAATCGCCGTAGCGGGTGCCGGATACATCGGTCTCGCCCATATCGGATGCCTCCAAGCCAGCGCAACGTGCGAACTGTCCTCAATCGTGGACCCGTCTGCCGCCGCTGGCGCTGTCGCCGAGAAAGCGGGCGTGCCGCTGTTTACGTCGCTGGATGAGCTCATCAACAACGCACGGCCCGATGGAGTTGTCCTCGCTACGCCCAATCAATTTCACGTCGATCATGCGCTCGCTTGTATCGCTGCGGACTTGCCGATACTCCTAGAAAAACCCATCGCCACGACCCTGCGAGAGGGCGAGCGATTGGTGGAAGTGGTGGAATCAACTCAGGCGAAGGTTCTCATCGGGCACCATCGCGCCCACAGCCCGATTATGGCGAAGGCCAAAGAGATCGTCGAATCCGGCAAGCTCGGTCGTCTCGTCGGTGTGATGGGCAGTGCGGTCTTCTTCAAACCCGACCATTACTTTGAAGACAATCCGTGGCGCAAGCAGATCGGCGCGGGGCCGATCCTCCTAAACATGATCCACGAGGTGCACAACCTTCGCATGCTCTGCGGCGATATCGTCGCGGTGCAAGCATTCTCGTCGAACGCGATTCGCGGCTTTCCGATTGAAGATACGGTGGCGATCAATTTCCGCTTCGCGAGCGGTGCGCTCGGAACATTCATGCTGTCAGACACGGCGGCCTGCCCGCGCAGCTGGGAACAGACCTCGGAGGAAAACAAGGCGTATTCGAGCTACGACGATGAAGACTGCTACGTGATCACTGGGACATTTGGATCACTGTCGGTGCCCACGATGAGATTGAAAACCTACGCCACGGCGGAAGATCGTTCATGGTGGAAACCCTTCGAGGTCTCGACCGCCGACATGACGCGGGAAGACCCGCTCGCGCGCCAGCTTGAACACTTCGGGGCCGTCGTGCGTGGTGAAGTCGCACCGATTGTCACGGCGCGCGATGGCTGCGAAAACCTGCGTATCACCGAAGCCATCGTCGAATCAGGCCGTACTGGCCTCGTCATCAACACATCAGCAAAGTAACCTTCCATGATCCGCGGCACAACCACACTCATCGCCCACATCGGCTACCCCACCCACGCGTTCAAAGCGCCGATGATCTACAACCCGTACTTTGAACAGGCAGGCATCGACGCGGTTGTGGTGCCGATGGGCGTGAAACCGGAAGACTACGAATCCGCTCTGCGCACGATATTCAAGTTCACGAACATCCGTGGCGCGCTCATCACGATGCCGCACAAAGTGACGACGACCGGCCTTGTTGATGAAGTCTCGCCCACGGCGCAAATTGCTGGCGCATGCAACGCGGTGCTGCTGCGGCCGGACGGTACGTTGCTGGGTGACATGTTTGATGGTGCGGGGTTCGTGCGCGGCGTACAGCGCAAAGGCGTGAAGCTCGACGGCGCACGCGTTTTGGTGGTCGGCAGTGGTGGCGTCGGCTGCGCGATTGCTGCCTCGTTCGCGGCGGCGAAGATTGGCGAGATTGGTCTATTTGATGTCAACACCGCCTCAAGCGAAGGACTCGCCGCGCGCCTGCGCACGCACTACCCCGCTTTGAAGGTCACGACGGGATCAAAGGATCCGGCGGGCTATGACGTAGTGGTGAACGCTACTCCGATGGGCATGAATGAAGGCGACGAACTGCCGATGGACGTGTCGCGCATCTCGCCAACGACCTTTGTCGGCGAAGTCGTGATGAAGAAAGAAATGACGGCGTTTCTGGCGGCAGCGAAAGCACGCGGCTGCCCGATTCAAATCGGCACCGATATGTTGTTCGAACAAATCCCAGCCTACCTCGAGTTCTTCGGATTCCCCACGACGACACCGGATGTGCTGCGCTCCGTCGCGCGATTAAGCTACTGACCGCAGCTTAGTATCCCGCAGCAAGCCCCGTGTTTCGGCGCGGGTCATTCGCACCATAGAAGCGATTGTTGCCCACGGGTTTAACGCCCAACGCAGGTGCGCCCACCACAATTGCCGCCATGTGGTTCGGCGATTGTGGATTGCCGAGCTTGTGGCCCATGCCCTCGAGAATCTTTCGCGTATCGGGGCTTAGCGCAAAGTTTTCGACGTTGGTCAAATCCGGCAACCATTGCTGATGAAAGCGCGGCGCGTCAACGGCCTCTTGCACATTCATGCCGTAGTCGATCATGTTCAGGATGCTGTGCAGAACGGCCGTAATGATGCGGCTTCCGCCCGGCGTCCCCACGACCAACACAGGCTTGCCGTCCTTGGTCACAATCGTCGGGCTCATCGAACTCAAGGGGCGCTTGCCCGGCGCAATCGAATTGGCTTGCCCCTGTACGAGACCGTAAATATTCGGGACACCGATCTTTACCGTGAAGTCGTCCATCTCGTTGTTGAGTAACACCCCGGTTTTCGCGGCCGTCACGCGTGCACCGAACCAATCGTTCAACGTGTAGGTCACGGCGACCGCGTTGCCCCATTTGTCGACGATTGAGTAGTGCGTGGTGTTGGTGCCTTCATGCGGCGCAACGCCCGGCTTAATCGCTTGCGACACACCGGCCTTTGCTGGGTCAATCACCGCGCGTATCTTCGCGGCGTACGATTTGTCGAGCAGACGATCTAGTGGATTGGTTACGAAATCGGGGTCGCCGAGATAGCTGTTGCGATCAACATAGGCGTGCCGCATCGCTTCGATTTGGTAGTGCACCGCTTGCGCAGAACGGAAGCCCAAATCTTTCAGCGGATAACCTTCGAGCACGTTGAGCATTTCGCAAATGATGACGCCGCCAGAGCTGGGCGGCGGGGCGGAGACGATGCCGTAGCCGCGATAGTCGCACTCAATCGGTTTGAGTTCGCGCGTTTGGTATTGGTCGAGATCGGCTTGTGTGATGATGCCTTTTCCTGCTTGGCTCGACGCGACAATCGCTGCTGCGACTGGCCCTTTGTAGAACCCATCCTCGCCCTTTTCGCTGATCACACGCAGCGTGTTCGCTAGATCGGGTTGCACCAGTTTTTCACCGACGGCGAACGCCTCGCCCTTGTTCAAAAAGATGGCCGCAGAGGCGGAGTCTTTACGAAAATCGTTCGTCGCCACGCGCAAAATATCCACATCGCCCTGCTGCAACACGAAGCCGTCTTCCGCGTGTTTGATCGCAGGGGCGATGAGCGCGGCGCGCGGCATCGTGCCGTATTTCGCGCGCGCCATTTCGAATCCCGACACCGAGCCCGGCACCGCGACGGCGAGGTGTCCGGTCGTGCTCGCGCCTTTGATCACGTTGCCGTCTTTGTCGAGATACATATCGGCCGTTGCTGCGAGCGGCGCTTTCTCACGGAAGTCCAAAAACGTCTTGCGTCCGTCCGCCAGCTGCACCGTCATGAACCCGCCGCCGCCCAAATTACCCGCCGCCGGATAGACGACCGCCAGCGCGTAGCCCACGGCAACGGCCGCATCCACCGCGTTGCCGCCGTTTTTAAGCACGTCCACGCCGATCTTCGTCGCGAGGTGCTGGGCGGTGACCACCATCCCGTTTTCTGCGGCGACGGGGGCGATTGACGCGGCATGCGGTGCGAGCGTTGCGCTCGCGAATGCCACCGAAAGGGCGGTCAACAACAGTGACTTGCAAGAAACGACCTTCATAGCCTTTGGCTCCCTAGCGTGCTCAATACGCGCGATGCGCAACGCGAGAGAGTCTAGCGCGCTGGTCAGATGTAGCGCCGCAAACGGTTCGAAACAGCTTTTAAGCTCCAGCGACTAGCTGGCGGCCATTACAGGTGGTTTTTTGCGCTAATCAACATCAAAGAAAAACCACCTAAAACGACCGTTTGGCTGTCGCTGGAGCGAAAAAGCTGTATCCAAATAATTTGGTTCGTATTTTGTAACGATTGTCGTCGAGCTAACGCTCGCACCGCCTGCTACGCCTCCATGGCCTCCAGCCGTGCGAGGAGCGCATCATCGCGATGCCGCCGTGGTGCATTGAAATCGAGCGCATCGAGTGGGCTCGGCGCGCCCCCTTCGATTTTCAGAACGTGCGTGTAGATCATCGTTGTAGATACATCGGCGTGGCCAAGAAGCGTTTGCACCGTGCGAATGTCTGCACCACCTTGCAGCAAATGCGTGGCAAAAGAATGTCGAAGCGTGTGCACCGTCGCTGGCTTGGTCACACCCGCAGCGCGCAGCGCCACGGTCAACGCACGGCGAAATGTTTGCGGGTACGCATGATGTCGCCGCCGTATGCCTGTGCGCGGATCGGTTGCAATCGCGGCCTGGGGAAACACCCAATGCCAACCCCAGCTTTCACCAGCGCGCGGATATTTCACGGACAAGGCGTGAGGTATCTCCACGCCCGGCAGTTTCGCCGCACGATCGGCTTCCCACAGTGCGTGGCTCAACCGCAGTTGTTGCTTCAATTCATCGCGCAACGAGCGCGGCAACATCACCACGCGATCCTTGCCGCCTTTAGCTTCGCGAACGATGATCGCGCCGCGCTCGAAATCTAAATCTTTCGTGCGCAAGCGCATACCTTCAAGAATACGCATGCCGGTGCCGTAGAGAAGTTTGGCCAGTGTCGCGTGTTCGCCGTGCATCAACGAGAGCGTGCGCAACACCTCGCTCACGGTCAGCACCTCCGGCAAACGCTGTGGCGTTTTCGGACGACCAATCTCCATCATCCACGGCTGCTCAACGCCCAGCACTTCACGATACAAAAACAGCAACGCCGAGAGCGCCTGTCGGTGCGTGGACGCCGCGACATTGCGCTCACTCGCCAGATGCGTCAGGAACTCCTCAACCTCGGTTCGCCCCATCGTCTCAGGATGCCGCAACCCATGAAATCGAATGAAAAACCGAATCCAATGAACGTAGACTTTCTCAGTAGAAAGCGCAAAATGATGAAACCGAATCCGCTCGCGCACCTGCGTCAGCAAGCGAGGCTTGGCCGGCGTTTCACGCTCGTCGGTTGAACTGTTCTTTAAAACAGCATATCAAGTTAGAAACTACGCATGGAATGCATGAAATGACGAATCAGCAAATCGTAAAACGCACTGTTGAAAAGTTAAACTTTCACGTGTTCGTTAAAACACGTTGGGCCTAACAAAAGGAAGACCACATGCCACATCTTTTCGCATTGCAGGGGCCGGGTAATTGCGGCAAGTCCGGTACCTTGACTCGCCTGTTTCATGCGCTTCAAACCAAATATCCATCAGCCACTATCCAAGCGCTCCATAGCGGCACAAAAGACATTGCTGTCATCATGCGTGGCGTAAACGGTTTGGTGGTGGGCATTGAGAGTCAGGGCGACCCCAATTCACGGTTACAGCAAAGTCTTCCTGCCTTTGCTGCGGCCAAGTGCGACATCATTTTTTGTGCTTGCCGCACGAGCGGAATGACCGTTGGCTGGGTAAATGCCTTATCTGACGCGTACAGCATTCACTTTGTTGCTCAAACGCAAGTCGCAAGTAATCATGGTGCTACAAATGCAGCCACTGCCGCATTGCTCATGCAACACGCGGGCATTTAGGCCCAACCCGGCAGTCGAGCGGACCTGCGCGAAAAGCCGCGCAGTCCGCTCACTTCTACGTTAGCCAGCAAAGGAACCGCTCCGCATGCCGCAGAGAAAGCACATTACCGAAATCGCGCTTGGTTTCTTTTCGACTTATCTCGTGGTACTTCATCCGAAAAATATCGCAGACGTCGATAGCCAACCCGAGCAGGCCGCGATCGCAGAGAATTGCCACATCTACCTGATCGGCAAGCGACCGCGCGTAGCCTATGTGCCAGATTCAATTTTGATCGGCGAGGAAAGGACGGTTGGGCGCTTCAGGTATGTAAGAGCAGGCATTCCAGCCGAGACTGAATTCTTCCTTCGGGGCAAGCCGAACGCTGATGAACTGCGAATCAGCCCTTATCCGCATCACAAATTGACGCTGATAAAGGATGGAGAGGAATACACAACTATTCCGGCACATTTGATGTGCCTCATGTGCGATGGCGTTGCGGACTCATCGATTAGGGATCTTGAGGTTGCGTACGTTGGCATGTCGTACGCAGAGGGGCGACGCGCCGCAAAGGATAGATTGCTCAGTCACTCGACGCTTCAGCAAGTGCTGGCAGATTTGAACAATGATGCTCCTGACGATGAAGCACTTATCATAATGGCTCAATTCGATTCGCCGCAGACATTCATTTCGTTCGACGGACGCGACAAGTCTTTGAAGCTTGAGGACGACCGCGATGTTATGGCAGACCTCGCGAAGCAACAAGAACTAGTCACGGAAGACTTGCAAATTGCCCTAATTGAGGCTGGTCTTATTCGATACTTCCAGCCCCTGTACAACGACAAGTACAAGCAACGATTTCCGCACCCGACACAGAAGATTCTCAATGCGCTGTACAAGATCGACTTCGGGGCACTCACAGTCGAGATCAATACCGAGGAAATCAATTCCAGAATCTTTTCGTCGGTTCGCAAGCCGGGGTACCACCATATCGCGAGCTACGACCTGCATGATCCAACGGTACGTCGCAGCTTCTTCAACACGATGAATGCGGAGAAAGGGTCCGATGCCGCAGATCACTCTGGGCCGGCATTTTGAAATGACATTGCTGGCTAACCCGGCGGTCCACCGGACGCTGCGCGATAAAGCCGCGCAGCGCCGGTGACCTCCACGTTAGCCGGGTAGGGCGGGCACCCCGTGCCCACCGTAACGATAGGTCGCCGAAGCGCTCGCTACACAAGAACCGTGACCGCAAACAGCCCATGCCCGCCACGCCGCTCGTAACCCAGCTCATGTGTTCGCCACCGCTCGGTAGGCACGGAGTGCCCACCCTACGGCTTTTGTGGTCGAACGGCCACCTGGCGAGGATTTGAGGCCAATTATTAAACCAGTCAACAGTTAACAACATGACCCGTAAACGTCCATACAGCGGTCGATGGAACGTAAAAGCTGTTGCGGAGGTGCCTGCCTGGATGATCGTGGCTTAGTCCGCTGTCTCGTCCGGCACGTCGCCCAGCGTCGCAATCATTCGATCCAGCGCGTCGTAAAACTGCCCCGAAAATTCCGGGCCGATTTTCGCTTCGAGGTCGGCATACGCCGATTCGATTTTCGGCGCGATGCGCGTCGCGAGGGCGCGGCTCTTTGCGGTGAGCGAGACCTTCACGCGGCGTTGATCGTGCGACAAACGCTCGCGCGCCACGAAACCCGTTTCTTCCATGCGCGTGAGCACGCCCGCGAGGCTCGGGCTCGAAATACAGCAGAGCGTCACAATCTCGCGCGGCTCCATCGGGCCACGCTCCAAGATCGCGCGTACGATGCGCCATTGCTGCTCGGTGATGCCGTGCGCATTGAGAATCGGGCGAAAGCGCGAGATCACGTGCTCGCGCGCTTGCAGGAGCAGGAGCGGGAGATTGCGGTGCATGATCGTTGCGCTGGGTTTTGTCATAGTTCGGAGCGTGAGAACAATCACATATTAGCGAATCTCGACAAGATTTCCGTGATCAATGAAGGGCGTCATACTCGCCGAACGCGAGTATCCAGAGTGTGGCCATGCAAAGAGCGCATTCAATTTGCCTGCGGTAGCAAGCTTCCTGGATTCCCGGCTGCGCCGAGAATGACGCCAATCAGCGTTACGTCTGTCGTCCCTATGGTTACGCTTGACACGTTCAATATGCTGGGAATATATTGCTAACATATTAGCGAATAAGGCGGCGCACGCAAATTCACATGACAGTTTTCAATCCACGCATTTCGTTCGACGCCGCACCGTGGCGGCTGTCAGGCGTCGTCTACGGCACGTTGCTCAACGACCGCGCCGCGATGGCTGCCATTGGCGAAGCAGCCAATCAGCCGCCGTACAAGGCCGCGCCGAAAGCGCCGGTGCTCTACGTGAAACCACGCAACACCTTGTCGAATTCTGGCGCGGCGGTTGAAGTGCCTTCGGATGCAGGCGAGTTTGAAATCGGTGCTGCGCTGGGCCTCGTGTTCGGCCGCACCGCGTGTCGTGTGAGCGAGGCCGACGCCATCGCGCATCTCGCGGGATACACATTGGTGGCTGATTTCTCCGTGCCGCACGACAGTTTCTATCGGCCGTCGGTGCGCTTCAAGGCGCGCGATGGTTCGTGCGTTTTTGGTCAGCGTGTCGTGGCCTGCGAGCGCATCACGTCACCCGACACGTTGGCGCTACGTGTGAGTGTTGACGGTCAAGTCGTCCACACCGCAAGCAACGCGAGCATGCAGCGCTCGGTCGCGCGGTTGATCGCGGAAGTAGCGGATTTCATGACACTTCGCGCCGGTGATGTCCTGTTGCTCGGCGTTGCGGCGGGCGCACCGCGCGCACGCGCCGGACAGCGCTTCGTCATCGAGAGCGACGCGCCGGAACTCGGGCGAATCGAAGGCTCGCTCGTCAGCGAAGTGAAGTCACAGGAGCGCGCCGCATGAAGACTGCTCGCATTGCCTACGGTGGCGCGCTGCACGACGCTACTCCACACGCGGATGGCGTTCGTCTCGCCGACGGGCGCGTCGTTGCAGAAACGGACGTCGTGTGGCTGCCGCCGTTTGAAGTGGGCACCATCATCGCGCTTGGCTTGAACTACGCTGATCACGTTAAAGAATTGTCGAAGGAGCTGACGGTCACAAGCAAAGATGAACCGCTTGTGTTCCTAAAAGGCCCCGGCGCGCTGATCGGGCATCGCGGCTTCACGCGACGACCGAACGACACGACCTTCATGCACTACGAATGCGAACTCGCAGTAGTTATCGGCGCGACCGCGAAGAACGTCACACGCGCCGACGCGATGAAGCACGTCGCGGGATACACCGCCTGCAACGACTACGCGATTCGCGACTACCTTGAGAACTGGTACCGCCCGAATCTGCGCGTAAAAAATCGTGACACATGCACCGTACTCGGCCCGTGGTTTGTGGACGCTGCTGACGTTCCCGACCCGCACGCGTTGGGATTACGCACGCTAGTGAACGGCAAAGTCACGCAACACGGCAACACCGCAAACATGATCAACGACATCCCAGCGCTGATTGAATATCTCAGCAGCTTCATGACATTACAAGCGGGCGACGTGATCCTCACCGGCACGCCCGACGGCGTCGTGAACGTAAACATCGGCGATGAAGTCATCACCGAAATCGACGGCATCGGTCGTCTCGTGAACACCATCGTCGGCGACGCTGTGTTCGGCCGATAGTCACCGCACAACTCGTACAAGGCATCACATGCGCATCGAACATCTGATTGACGGCAAAGCAGTTCAGAGCCGCGATTACTTCGAGACGATTAACCCAGCGACGCAAGAAGTGCTCGCCGAAGTCGCCTCCGGTGGAGAAGCGGAAGTGAACGCCGCCGTGGCCGCCGCGAAAGCTGCGTTCCCAAAGTGGGCCGGGCTGCCCGCGACTGAACGCGCGCGCCTGGTGCGTAAGCTCGGCGACTTGATCGCGCAGCACGTGCCGGAAATTTCGCGCACCGAGACGATGGACTGCGGCCAAGTCATCGCGCAAACCGGCAAGCAACTTATCCCGCGCGCCGCGGACAATTTCTACTACTTCGCCGAAATGTGCACGCGCGTGGACGGCCACACCTACCCGACGCCGACACATTTGAACTACACGCTGTTTCACCCGGTCGGGGTCTGCGCGCTGATTAGTCCGTGGAACGTGCCGTTTATGACCGCCACATGGAAAACCGCGCCCTGCCTTGCATTCGGCAATACAGCTGTGCTCAAAATGAGCGAATTGTCCCCGATGACAGCAGCGCGTCTTGGCGAATTGGCAATCGAAGCAGGCATTCCGGCGGGCGTTCTGAACGTCGTGCACGGGTACGGAAAAGACGCGGGTGAGCCGCTGTGCAAACACCCAGACGTGCGCGCGATTTCGTTCACGGGATCGACCGCAACAGGCAATCGAATCGTGCAAGCCGCAGGCCTCAAAAAGTTCAGCATGGAGCTAGGCGGTAAGAGCCCGTTCGTGATTTTTGACGACGCCGATTTGAGCCGCGCCCTCGATGCCGCCGTGTTCATGATCTTCAGCAATAACGGCGAGCGCTGTACAGCTGGGAGCCGAATCCTCGTCCAGAAAAGCATCTACGCCGACTTCGTTGCAAAGTTTGTGGAGCGCGCGAAACGCATTACCGTCGGCGACCCGATGGACGAAAAAACAATCGTCGGTCCGATGATTAGCCAAGCGCATCTTGCCAAAGTGCGCAGCTACATCGAGCTCGGCAATAAAGAAGGCGCAACGATGCTCTGCGGTGGCCTTGATGCGCCTACATTGCCCGCCAACGTCGCGAAGGGTAACTATGTTTTGCCGACTGTATTTGCCGATGTGGACAACCGCATGCGCATCGCCCAAGAAGAGATATTCGGTCCCGTTGCGTGTCTGATTCCCTTCGAAGACGAGGCTGATGCGATCAAGAAGAGCAACGACATTGCCTATGGCCTGTCGAGCTACGTGTGGACTGAAAACATCGGTCGCGCCCACCGTGTCGCAGCAGGTATCGAGGCTGGAATGTGTTTCGTCAACAGCCAAAACGTGCGCGACCTGCGCCAGCCGTTCGGCGGCACCAAGGCCAGTGGCACGGGGCGCGAGGGCGGCACGTGGAGCTACGAAGTTTTCCTTGAGCCCAAGAACGTCGCAGTGTCGATGGGCAATCACCACATTCCACATTGGGGCGTCTGAAAATGACTAAAAATTTCTCGTTAACGCGTCGCACAGTGTTGCAATCTGCGGCGCTGATGGCGCTTCCAACGTGGGCGCAGAGCTGGCCTGCACGCCCTCTGCGCTGGGTGGTTCCGTTTCCGCCCGGCGGCACGACAGACGTTGTTACGCGTTTGATCGCTACAGAGATCTCACGCTCACTCGGACAGCCGGTCGTGGTCGAAAACAAACCGGGTGCAGGAACGGTGATTGGTGTTGACACCGTCGCCAAAGCGCCGGCGGACGGGTACACAATGATTACGGTGGCGAATAGTTTTTGCGCGAACCAAACGCTAGTAAAAAACCTGCCGTACGACAGCGTAAAAGACTTTTCACCTGTTGCCTTGATGGGGTTGAGCGAGCATGTGCTCGTCGCAAATCCTAGCCTTGGCGCGAAAACGCTTGCAGAATTTTCAGCACTTGTGCGCCGACAGCCGGGGAAGATTAGTTACGCGAGCTTCGGTAATGGAACGTCTGCACACCTGTCAGGAGCGATGTTGGAAAGCGAATTGCAGGCTCCGATGATTCATGTGCCGTACAAGGGGCAGGCCCCGGCGCTGACCGATGTACTTGGCGGGCAAGTCAACGTGATGTTCGGTAACTGGCCGGAATTTAGAGGCCATGTGAAAAGCGGCAAACTTATTGCATTGGGCATGGCCACTGCGCAGCGCTCTTCGTTTGCGCCCGAGGTTCCAACGCTCGCGGAGCAGGGGCTCAAACTTGAGTCCAATTCGTGGAATGGCGTGCTGATGCGTGCGGGTACTAGCGATGTTGTGCTCGCGCGAATCCATGCTGAGATTCAGGCCGCGCTACAAGCGCCAACCGTTGTCGCTGCGTTCAAAGAGAGTGGAATCGCCGCGCAACCGGGTTCGCAGGCCCGCTTCGCAGCGTTCATCGCGAGCGAAACCGCCAAGTACGCAAATGTGATTCGCAAAGCCAACATCCGCATCGACAACTAATCGGCACCGTTACAGGAGCATTTCATGGGCAAACTTGCACTCGTCGCAAAAACCACGCACGTTCCGTCGATCTATCTGTCGGAGCTAGACGGCCCACGCAAAGGCACACGGCAGGATGCGATTGACGGTCATCATGAAATTGGCCGACGTTGCCGCGAATTGGGCGTAGACACCATCGTCGTATTCGACACCCATTGGCTCGTTAACGCGAACTATCACATCAATTGCGCGCCACATTTCAAAGGGCTCTACACCAGCAACGAGCTGCCGCATTTCATCAGCAACATGCCGTTCGAGTTTCCCGGTAATCCATCGCTGGGAAAAATTCTCGCGAAAGCTTGTAACGACATGGGTTTAGAAACGCTAGCGCACGACGCCACCACGCTTGCGCCTGAATACGGCACCTTGGTTCCGATGCGTTACATGAATGCGGATCAGCATTTCAAAGTCATCTCGGTTTCTGCAATGTGTACTGTGCACTACCTTAACGACAGCGCGCGGCTTGGCTGGGCGATGCGTCGCACGGTGGAGGAGCATTACGATGGCACGGTGGCATTTCTCGCGAGCGGTAGCCTTAGCCATCGCTTTGCACAAAACGGACTTGCGCCGGAATTTGCATTCAAAATTTGGAGTCCACTGCTCGAGTCACTAGACCGCAGTGTGGTCGACATGTGGAAGCGTGGCGACTGGAAAACGTTCTGCGAAATGTTGCCCGAATACGCAAGCAAAGGCCACGGTGAGGGCTTCATGCACGACACCGCGATGATGCTCGGCGCGCTTGGCTGGAGCGGTTACGACGGCAAAGCGGACATCGTCACGCCGTACTTTGGCGCGTCCGGCACCGGCCAGATAAACGCCATATTCCCTGTCACGCCAAACGATGGTGCCGCGATTCCTGTTGCGCAAGCTTCGGCGGCGCTTGGGTACCAGGCCGTGAGCAGGCTATAGCGTTACGACGCCTGTTCCCGTTCGCCCTGAGCGCAGCGAAGGGTTTGAAAATGGAACAGAATCATCGAACCCTTGGCTGCGCTCAGGGCGAACGGATAGTGATCAATCCGCGCTGAAACACTCGAACATACGACCATGCCTCACCTAGTCATCCTCTACACCGGCAACCTCGATCAACCCGCCGACCAGGGCGGCACCGACATGAAGGTGCTCTGCCGTGCGCTGGCTAACACCATGCTTGCCGCGCGCGATGAACAGGGCAAACAGGTGTTCCCAACGGGCGGCACGCGTGTGCTTGCCTATCCCGCGCCGCACTTCGCCGTCGCGGACGACGGTAGCGTTGGCCGTGCAGCTGGCGGCGACGGAAACTATGCGTTCGTTTATCTCAATTTGCGCATGGCGAAGGGGCGCAGCGCAGCGGTGCATGCAGACGTAGGCCGCGCGCTCGAAGCAACGGCGAAAGCCCACTTCGCGCAGATGCTGGTCGACCGCCACATCGGCATCACGCTGCAAATCGACGAGGGACGTGAAGTGTTCGACGCCAAGAACAGTTCTTTGCATCCGCTCTTCCAAAAACCATAACAGGTACAGGCCGGAGTGACGCAGAAGGGTGGGAGCGGGCTTGCCCGCGATTGCTCGCACGTAAACCTGAATCGCGGGTAAGCCCGCTCCCACCGTCGACTCGTATCAGTCCGACCCGAACCTCATTGACATTTTTAGAACCATCATGCTTCCAACCGACACACTCAAGTCGCTCGCTCGCGAACTCTACGACGCACGAAAGGCCGGTGTTCAACTGCGTCATTTCTCGAAGCGCTTTCCGGAAATGACGATTGAAGACGGCTACGCGATTCAGCGCGAATGGGTGAAACTTGAACTCGCCGACGGCCGCGTCATCAAGGGCCGAAAAATTGGCCTCACGTCCCGCGCGATGCAGCTCTCTAGCCAAATCACCGAGCCGGATTACGCGCCGTTGATGGACGACATGTTCTTCGAGCAAGGCGGCGATATTGAGATTAAGCGTTTCATCGCACCGCGCATCGAAGTCGAACTCGCATTTGTGCTCGGTAAACCGCTCAAGGGGCCTGGCGTGACGATTTTCGACGTGCTCGCTGCGACCGAATACGTCTCACCCGCACTCGAAATTATCGACGCCCGTATCGAACAATTTGACCGTGACACCAAAGCGCCGCGCAAAGTGTTCGACACCATTTCTGATTTCGCGGCGAACGCGGGCATTGTGCTCGGCGGTCGCCCGGTGCGACCGGACGCGGTCGACCTTCGGTGGGTCGGCGCGATGTTGTTCAAGAACGGTGTCGTCGAGGAAACGGGCCTCGCGGCAGGTGTGCTTAATCACCCCGCAACTGGCGTGGCGTGGCTCGCCAACAAAATCGCCGCGCACAACGAGCAGCTCAACGCGGGTGACATCGTGCTCGCGGGCTCGTTCACGCGTCCGACCACCGCAGTCGCGGGCGACACGCTACACGCAGACTATGGCGCGTTGGGAACCGTGTCGTTTCGGTTCGTTTAGCGAGTTGTCTCGCCGGTAGGGGATGCGCTAGCGGCTCACTACTCGGCAGGGACAGAAGCAGCTAGTAAACGAAGCCTTCCAGCAAGTCCACCGGATCACCAAACACCGAGGCGGCGGCGACCACCGCTGGGTCGCGCAGTGCGGTAAGAAACCCAGCGTCGATCACTACGTTGTCGCCTGCGGTAACCGTGGTGTCGAACGTGACCAAGTCTTGATGGATCGGCGGTTCTTCCCATTGCGGCATCACCTTGCGTATGAAGTCGCTTGGCTTTATAAGGTCAATGCCGAAGTGCAGCGCACCGGGGGAATTTGAGCCTGCGGGGTAGATCGTATGGCGTGGCGCTTTGGGGTTGAAGCCGCAGCCGCCACCCTCAATGAGTTTGCCGCCCATGAGCATTTCTCGCAACAGTTTCGCGTCTTCCGATTCGCCATGCACAGCCGTCACGAATTTGTTCTTGAATTCGACAGCGATTTTTTCGGCGAACGGCGCAGCGAAGCCAATCGCCCACTGCGGATAGAGCACGCCATCAATCGCTAACGAAGAGTTCGTGTCGTTCTTCATGGCCGTGCTGTCCCAAAAATTGGGCCCATGCGTCGGCAAATAGTGGACGTAGCAACCGGGCTCGTCGGCGGTCATGACGCCGCGCCAGCGATTGCCCGCAAACATCGCGTCGCGCATTGTGGCGGAATACGGAATAACCAAGTCGCTGCCGCGCGCATCCGAGAAGCGCAGCGTGAAGTCTTGGCCTGTTGGAAATTTGCGTTCGGTCGCGCGAATGATTTCGCCCACCAAATCAATCGGAAAGCGCGCCTGCGCAGTGTGCAGCAAATCAAGATCACGGAAGTACGTGATCTTTACCCAGCGCTGTCCGCGTTTGCGCATCAGCACATTAAACGGGTCTTCAATAGAGCAGAACCACGTCGAGACAATAAACGTCGCGTCCTCGATCAGCGGCTTGACCGCTGCGGTCACGCCGGGAAGGGTTGTGCTTTCCGCCATGTACGCCGTCAGTGTTGCGCCACGCGCCTTCGCCAGGCCGCCGATGGCATCAACGACGCGTGGGTCCAGCCGCGGATCAATCAGCATCAACACGCGATCACCGCGCTTGATCGCGAACGTGCGGGCGAAGTTATCCAGCGCTTGAAAATAATTTTTTGTCGCCGTGATCGCCGAGTTAATCGGTGGAGGCGTGCCGACGTAATTCATGGTGTCTATCAATCCAACTTCGCGCCGGAGTCTTTCACGAGCTTCGCCCAAACCGGAAGCTCGCGGGTAATGTGTGCGAGTTGCGCTTCGGGCGTGCTGTGTATGGCGACAGCCCCTCGTGCCGCAAGGCGCTCCACAATCGCGGGCTCTGATAGCGCTTGCTTTAATGCCGCGTTGATCCGATCTATCGCAGCGCGCGGCGTATTCGCAGGCGCGTAAATGCCGTCGCTAGCCGTGATCTCAAAGCCGGCCAGCCCCGCTTCTTGCAGCGTCGGCAGATCGGGAAAGGTGGGCACGCGCCCAGCGCTGGTGACTGCGATTGCTTTGAGTTTCCCGGCCTTGACTTGGCCCGCCAAGTTCGCGGTCAGGTCGATCATCATCTGCACTTCGCCGCCGAGCAAACCCGCTGTCGCCGGCCCGCCGCCCTTGTACGGAACGTGTTGAATATCAACGCTCGCCGCACGCTTGAACATTTCACCCGCCATGTGCGACGTCGTGCCGTTGCCCGCGGACGCGAATGAAATTTTGTTGGGATTGGCCTTGAGATACGCGAGCAATTCCTTGAAGTTGTTCGCGGGAACGTTCGGAATGACGACCAGCATCGCCGGGATGTAACTCATTCGGGAAACCGTCGAAAAATCCTTGATCGGATCGAACGAAACTTTCGCGTAGAGTGCATGGTTAATGCCGTGCGTTCCGTTGGTGCCGTACAGCAAGGTGTAGCCATCTGCCGACGCGCGCGCCACGCTCTCTGCGCCGACGTTGCCGCCTGCGCCCGGTCGGTTGTCGATCACAATGGATTGCCCCAAAATTTCGCCAACGCGCGGCATCACCGTGCGTGCCAAATTGTCGGCACCGCCACCGGGTGGAAACGGCACAACGAGTTTGATCGGTTTATCCGGAAAAGTTTGACCCACCGCAACGGCAGGTATCGCTGCGGCACATGCAAGCAAAAAAACTGAAAGCCACTTGGTATTCACAATCACTCTTCCCTTTGTTGAAGCAGTCACACCACGCGCTTTAGCGGTGTGGTTTGCGTACCGACTTGATTCGTCGTATTGAGACTACGGCATCACGTCGCAGCACTTACCTTCGGCGGTCGATGCAATGCGCAAAGTTTGTTGCCGTCGGGGTCGCGCAGATACGCGAGGTACATCCGACCGACCGCGCCATCGCGAAAGCCCGGCGGGTCTTCGCACGTCGTGCCACCGTTTGCGATGCCTGCGGCGTGCCAAGCGTCTACTTGCTCAGGCGATGTTGCGCTAAAGCCTATCGTGCCGCCGTTTGCATGCGTTGCCGGTTCTCCGTTGATCGGGGTGGTGATACAAAACGTTCCCGTTGGCCCGCGATAAAAGTAGCGCAGTTTGTTGGCCACGCCCGGCGCGACACCGAGCGTGCCCAGCAGCGCATCGTAAAACTTACGCGACCGCTCAAGGTCGTTCACACCCAACATCACATGGCTAAACATAGTCTTCTCCTTATTAAAACTGTGACCATGCTAAGCCAACCGCCCACGCCGAAAACGGTGGCGTTTCGCTCTTGGTTTAAACCTCACCCTGCGTGCGTGTGATTTACTCTTCGCCTTCGCAACCTCGCCAACGCCGTGAAATCATTCCGCCAGCAAACTGTGAATATCTCCAACTCGTCGTACTCGTTGTCACCACCTCCGTTCGCCGCGTGTCTCGCGCCGCCGTTCGAGCCCTCGTTTCCCGTCACCTACATCGCTGATGTTGAGCGTTTGGAAGCCACGCCGCTTGAACACGCGCTCACTGTGCGCAACACCTACGAAATTTTTTGCAACTCGGCGCATGCGTTTGGCGACAAAACGGCATTGACGTTTCTTACCAGTGCCGACCCCACCGACGAGCCGATTCGTTGGTCGTACGCCGAACTCCTCGCTGGCATTCACCAAACCGCAAACCTGCTGCATCGCTTAGGGCTCGCGCCGAGCGACGCCGTGGCCGTGCTGTTGCCCGGTTGCTTGGAATATCACCTGGCGTTGTGGGGCGGCGAAGCGGCGGGCATCGTGCAGCCACTCAATCCATTGCTGTCCGATGAGAAGTTAGTCTCGCTGATGAACGCGGGCCGCGCCAAAGTGCTTATCGCGTGGGGCGCCGATGATGAGTCCGGCATGTGGTCGAAAGCGATGCGAATTCGCGAGTCGGTGCCGAGCTTGACGACGGTGCTTCGCGTCGCACCCGTGGGCGAGCAACATGCGTCTGAGCTTCCAGCGAACGTTCTCGATTTCGCCACCGAGCGCGCAAAAGAGCGAAGCGACTGTTTGGTAAGCGGTCGAGACATCGCACCCACCGACATCGCCGCCTACTTTCACACCGGCGGCACGACCGGTGCACCCAAACTCGCACGCCACAGCCACGGCGCGCAGGTGTTCACCGCATGGGGCTGCGTCAAGATGCAAGGCGTGCGCCCGACCGACGTCACGATCAATGGCTATCCGTTGTTTCACGTCGCGGGCGTATTGCCCGGCTCGCTCGCATCCTTGTCCGCGGGCGTCGAGGTGGTGATTCCGACGACGTCGCTGTTTCGCAATCGCGACGTCATCAAGAATTATTGGCGCTTGGTTGAGCGTTACCGCGCCACCGTGCTCTCAGCGGTGCCGACGGTGCTCTCCGCGCTCGCCAACGTGCCGATCAACGGCGCGGATATTTCAACGCTTCGATACTGCCGCACGGGCGCTGCGCCGCTCTCGCCCGAGCTATCGCTGCGGTTTGAAAAGCTCTTCGGCCTACATGTTCACGAGGCGCTCGGCATGACAGAAATGGCCGGCATTTCTACGATCACGTCGCCCGGCGTTGTTGGGCCTGCTGGCTGCGTTGGCTTGCGCTTGCCGTACATTCAACTTCGCATCGTTGCGCTCGACGAGCAGGGCGGTGCAAGTAATCGCGACATGCCCGTAGGCGAGCAGGGCATGGTGCTGTTTAAGTCACCCAATTTGTTCTCAGGTTTTGTCGATCCGCTCGAAAACGCAAACGCGTTCACGCACGACGGGTGGCTCGCCACGGGCGACTTGGGATGGCTAGACGGCGAGTCCCGCCTGCATCTCACCGGCCGCTCAAAAGACCTGATCATCCGCAGCGGCCACAACATTGACCCCAAGGTGATTGAGGACGCCATCGGCGCGCACCCGGCCGTGCAGCTCTGCGCCGCCGTGGGCGCGCCGGACGCATACGCCGGTGAGCTGCCGGTCGTGTTCGTCACGCTGGTGCCCGGCGCTACCGCAAGCGAAGCCGAGTTACTCGCCTTCGCCGCCGCGCGCGTAGACGAAGCGCCGGCGAAGCCAAAAGCCGTGACGATTCTCGAACACATGCCGATGACCAACGTCGGGAAAATTTACAAGCCGGAGTTGCGCCAAATGGCCGCAGCGGCGGCGAAGGCCGCGCAGGGAACTCCTTAGTCGTGTCCCAACCAGTGCTGTTCGTCTAAGCAACTTGTAGGCGCGGACTTGGCCGCGCTTGTGTCCGGTTTATCTTCACTTGACGACGCGACGCCAAGTCGTCGCCTACAAGGTCAATGTGCAGCGAGAATTTCGCGTGGGAAAAATGTAGGCGCGGACTTGGCCGCGCTCTTCGGGTTGCAAGAAGCGACGCCAAGTCGTCGCCTACAAGGTAAATGTGCAGCGAGCATTTCGCGTGAGGAAAAGGTAGGCGCGATTTCTGAGCGCAAAGTCTCAGCGCTGGGGCGCCACGTGACTAAAGCCGAAACGCAGGCCGCTCCGCCAACGCATCACGCCACCGCCTCAAATGAACGTGCTGCTCGCCGGGCTTAACGCGCACAACCCGCGCGAAATCGACCGCGACCACTGCCGTGATGTCCGCAATGCTCAACTGCCCCGCCGCGATAAATTCGCGCTCGGCTAAGTGCAGATTGAGCATGTCGAAAAACTGTTGCACGCGCTTCAACCCGCGCTCCGCCAGCGCCGGAATTTGCGCATAGTCCACCGGCCCCGGCAGCGCCCGATTCACCATCGCGGGCGCGCTATTGCGAAGCGCCTCCGCGATCGCCATCAACCCTTCAAACTCAACGCGCCAATTCCAGCTCGCGATCTCCGCTTTATCGTTCGGCGTAACGCCCAAGAGCGGCGGCTCCGGGTAGCTCGCCTCCACCCACGCCGTGATCGCCGCGTTGTCGGTTAGCACCGCGCCGTCCGGCGTGCGCAGCGCCGGCACAGTGCACTGCGGATTGATCGCGCGATACGCATCAGAGAGCTGCTCGCCATGCCGCAAATCAATCTGCACCGCCTCATGCAGCACGCCTTTTTCCGCGAGCAGGATGCGCGCACGGCGCGGGCTCGGCGCCGTCTCGCAATCGTAAAACGTAATCACTTCGCCGCCTGCGTATCGAAGTCGCTCGCGTCGTGCCGCTCGGGCAATTGACTGCTCGGCTGGCCCCATGTGCGGTTCACCATGCGGCCGCGCTTCACCGCCGGTCGCTGCGCGATTTGATCGGTCCAGCGCAGCACATTCGTATACGTCTGCACCTGCAAGAATTCGCCCGCTTCGTAGAGCTGCCCCTTCGCCAGCGTTCCGTACCACGCCCACACCGCCATGTCCGCAATCGTGTATTCGTCGCCCGCCAAATACGCGCTCTCGGCCAATCGCCGGTCCAACACATCCATCTGCCGTTTCACCTCCATCGCAAAGCGATCAATCGGGTATTGCATCTTGGTCGGGGCATACGCATAAAAGTGACCGAAGCCGCCGCCCAAATACGGCGCGCTGCCCATCTGCCAAAACAGCCACGACAAACACTCCGCGCGCGCCGCGCCATCCTCCGGCAAGAACGCACCGAACTTATTCGCGAGATACAGCAAGATCGCGCCCGACTCAAACACGCGGATTGGCTTCGGCCCGCTGCGATCCAACAGCGCCGGAATCTTCGAGTTCGGATTCACCGCAACAAAGCCGCTGCCGAACTGGTCGCCCTCGTTGATCTTGATCAGCCACGCGTCGTACTCCGCACCCGTGTGCCCCAACGCCAGCAACTCCTCCAACATCACCGTCACCTTCACGCCATTAGGCGTCGCCAACGAGTACAACTGCAACGGATGCTTGCCTACCGGCAAGTCTTTCTCATGCGTCGCCCCCGCAATCGGACGGTTGATGTTCGCAAAGCGACCACCGTTGGCTTGGTCCCAAGTCCAGACGGTGGGAGGGGTGTATTCGGTAGTGGTTGTCATAGTTGCGTCCTAAGTATCGCGTTGTGTTGGCTCACTCTTCGGTCTTCGCGCGCGCGGCCAACGCGCGAAGCCTCGCCCGCAGTCGCGGCAGGCGTTGCTGACTTCCCGAGTCGCCAGGCAGGTGTCCGCCGAGCGCCTCAATAAATCTCGGGTTAGCCACCAACGCACTGAACTCCGCAACAAGATATTCACGGAGTGCCGGATCGCACGTTTTGATTTCATCCAGCAACGTCGCGCGACCATCGATCACCGTAACAATATCTTCCATGTCGTGACTTGCGAGATAGTCGTTGTTGCCGCGCCCCTTGAACGCTTCGAGCTTTGTCGCGATGAACGCGGGCGCGGTGATTAGATTGATGGTCAAACCGTTTGGTAGGACGAGCGATTGCGCAGTTTCCACCGCAAGTACATACCAGCGGTTGTTGAATCCGAGAATGCTCTCGTCCGTGGGCATCAAGTCCACCGCGATCTCGCCGCTGCGCCACCGGCATATCGGCGCCTCGGCCGACAGATCGTGCACAAACCCCAGCGCCTCGAACTGCCTTTCGATCGCCCGATATTCGGCGCGGCTAATCACGTGCGCCACCAGGTCCACATCAATCGTTGCCCGAATCGGTTGCGCGCGCACGTCAGTCACCAGCAGCCCCGTCGCACAGCCGCCAACAAACACCAACGTCTCGCGCAGCTCACCTATGGCGGCGGCAACGTGCGAAAGAATTTCCAGATTTTGCTCGGCGGGCAGTTTTGCGTTCATCGCTCACTCACCGCAGACGCAACGCCAGTAGCTCGCCCGCCTTCTCTCGCTCGCGCGCCTGTCCGATGCGCAGCGCATCAAACAGCGTCATCATCTGCGCCAACGTGTTGTCTTCACGCGCGGCCAGCGGTGCATTTGCATAGAGCGGCAGCAGCCCCAGCCCGCGCACCGTCCCCTCCGGATGCGGCCACACCGGCGGAAATTCGTCCGCGTACAACACGTGTTCTTTCATCGGAGCGGCACCGTACGCGGTCGCAAACCCAATGGTGATTTCGGTGCGCACAGCGGGGTAAACGTACGCCGCACCGTAGAACACAAACGGATGCAACACCTGCATGATCGGGCGCACGCTGCCGTCCTCGTCCGTTCGGGCCAAACGGCACGCCACCAACCGCTGCATCGCGGCGTGCGTCTCAAACTGCGATAGGTACATCTGCTTTGCCATCTCCTGATACGGCAACCACTGGCCGCCCAGTGCAACCAGCTTGAACAGCACCGCCAAATCCTGCGGCTTGAGCGCCCATTGACGGTTGTTGGCGCGCTGCATCGCTGCGCTCGGAGCGGCCACTTTGGTTTTGAGTGTTTTCATATCGAAAGCATTACTGTCTAAACGATAGACGTTTGTTGTTTGCATACAGCATATAACAAACTTTCCGCTGGGTCACGTCATTCTTCGTTTCGATAGTCTACAAAGGAACTTTTGGCCAATTTTAGGCCGATTGATGTGATAATTTCCGCTACGCGACGTTCGTTATAAACGCGAAAAGACTACGTATATGCTGTTTGCGTACAGCATATGAAGACGAATGACATATCCGGAACCTGATGAGTTACATGCCTCAGACTGGCGTCATTCTCGGCGCAGCCGGGAATCCAGAACGTCTGCCGTCGCAATCGCGATGGACGGCGTCAAGGCACCGCTGAGTGCTGGATACCCGCCTGCGGCGAGTATGACGGCAGATTGGAGGGCTAAGCTGAAGCATGTGACTAGTCAGGCTCAGAAATCGCCACGAAAACTCATAAGCATTCGGTAAAGACCGGCACTTCGCAGCGGGGCGCCGTACCCCCAGCAGTCGCACCGTTCGTGGCGATCCCGAGCCCGACGAAGGATCGAACCATGAACACTCACCCATTCACGCGCCGTCTCCGATCACTCCGACCGCGAACCATACTTCGCCGCCCAAGCCGAATACTCAAGCGGCCGAATCCCAAACCGCACCGCGTTCCCGCTGTGCAGTGCCTTGAACTGCGCAAGCACGAGCGCGACGAATCGTTCGCGATCAACGGCCTCGACGACCGCGGGCGTTCGCTTTCGGATGCGCGCTTCGGTCGCGGGTTCAATCTTTCGCACCATCGCGGCTACCACGTCGTTGAGCGCGGTTCGATAGCGCAAACGAAACGTGTCCGGTGGAACGAGGTTCTGCTGCACCGCCACGTACTGTTGGCACGAACGCGCGTACGCCCACGCGAAAACATCCAACAGCAACTCGACGCGATTCAATTCGTACACGCCGAGCATGCCGTCCACGTAGAGCTGCGCGGGCACATCCAAGAACGACAACGGGCACAAGTTGTGCGCGATGAACGGAATGTTCGCCGCGAGGCGCGACACGCGTTTGTTCACGTCTTCAAACGGCTGCAAATACGGCAAATGCACCATCAAGAAAAACGCCTGCTCGAACGGATCGACGATCTCTGCCGCCATGTTGATCACGATGCCGAACAGTTCTTCAAGCCGCTGCGGCAACGCAATCGGCAAGTAAACGCTGCCGCCGATGTCCACCGCGCGATGCCGAATGCGACCGCACGCGAGCGGGTCCGCCATCAGCCCGTCCGAGAGCAACGCATGCAGCGCGATCACCGTGTCCGGCGTGAGCGCCGCGCGCAATGGGTCGTGCACAAGGTACTCAATGGCCGCCTTGTGATTCAAGATCATCTGCGTCTCGAGCGCACCCTTCCCGTCCGCCGCTTGCCCCGCCTCGATCAAGCGCTCGGTATCGAGCCGCGTATACGTATTGCCCTCAAGCTTCGACGAAGCCCACGACAAATCGATCAACAATCGATTCAGAATGTCGCGCACAAAAGTCCCCGCGGGCGCATCGGCCGCAGGCGAGCGACCCAGCGCATGCAATTGCGCCCGCAACTTGAGCGGCACATACGCCGTCACGTTCGGTTGATATTGCTCCAAGAACTTTACCTGATAACCCACAGGCCGACGCTGCTGCCGCGGGCGGCGCACCAGCGCGCGAATCTCCGCGCCCTCACGCGAGAGCGCGATCGAGTTTTCGTTCGCGACACCGCCGTATTCGCTCGACGGCTCCGCCGCGAAGTTCGCACCAAGCGCAGCCTCGGCCGAGCGCACAAGATATCGAGTCGCCCGACCCACGCCCGTGACTTCAACGCGCCCGCCACTAACAAGCTGCGCCAACCGGCGCTGCAAAGTGCGACGAGAAATATCGTTGTTCAATGCGATCAGGAGCGAGTCGATGCTCGCGCCGTCACGCACAGCTGCGACGGCGTTGACGACTTCGTCAAGCTCGGATTGCGAGATGTTTTTTGGCACGAGAAAATTGATTTAGTTGGCGCGTAAAAGAATTATCGCGCCAAATAATATGGTGTGCAACTGGTTTATTTGGCGCGTAAATAACAACAAAGTAATTCTGTTGACGCGCCTCTTCAGCGGACTCCTTCCGCCTTAGCGAAACTGAAATTCGTCAGCTATATTGACAAATCGGCTTCCCAGAGACAACCACTATGCCTGTTGCTGCGTTTTTCGCTTACCCCGCTCGCGTTAAATTGGTGAGAGAAGCAGTTGCCAACGCAATCACGCATTTGCGCGCAACAGCATCGAATTTGGTCGCCCTACAGAGTTGGGAGGAGCTTGACATCCCTGGCCACTTCATCGCAACTGAAGTACTCACACGCATTGACGCGTGCGATTTTCTCGTCGCCGACATTTCGAACCTGAACTTTAACGTCGTCTACGAGATCGGTTACGCCATTGGAAAAGGGCGCCGGGTTTTGCTGGTGAAGCATCGTGCTGTATCGGGCGAATCCGTGAACTTGAACGAACTTGGTTTGTTCGATACGCTGGGGTGGCGCGAGTACGTGAATGGCATCGAATTGGCCGATCTGGTGAAGGGATTTAATCACTCGCGGCCGCTGCCCACTCAGGAGAAAGTCAATATTCACTCGCCGGTGTACTACGTTCAACCAAAGAACAAGACCGACTACGATGGGTACATCCTTGCGGCCATAAAGAAAGCGCCACTTCGATTTCGCAGTTTTGACCCTGCGGAGTCACCTCGTTTATCTGCAAGAACTGCGATCGCCAACGTGGCGCAGTCTCACGGTGTTGTCCTCCACTTCCTCCCTGATGAAAACGCCGATGCCGCATATCACAATCTGCGTTCCGCATTTGTGGCAGGACTGGCCGACGGGCTCGGAGTAGCCAAGACGTTAATCCAGAGTGGCTCAACTCCGGTTCCCCTAGACTACCGCGATCTGGTCGTCCCGTGCGGCGTGCAACGGGACTTCCAGAGCGCAGTTAGCGCTTTGGCGGAAACTGTGTTCGAACGCATGCAAGACGCCGCACCTGTGAATTCAACTGGTGCATTAAGCAGGCTCGCAAAGCTCGATATGGGAGCGTCCGCCGCAGAGAACGAGATGACCTCGTTAGCGGAGTACTACATCGAAATTCCAGCATTCCGCCGCGCGCAGCGGCGAGAAGTAAGGTTAGTAACAGGTCGCAAAGGTTCCGGGAAAACCGCGATTTTTTTTCGATTGCGCGATACAAAGCGGGCGTCTAGAGCTAATGTGGTTCTTGACCTAAAGCCTGATGGTTATCAATTGCTCAAGCTGAAAGACAGTGTCGTGCGATTGATGTCTAAAGGTACGGTCGAACACACTATTACCGCCCTGTGGGAATACATACTTTGGATTGAGATTTGTTACAAGTTGCTGGAGAAGGATCACGACGTACACACTCGCGATAACAAACTCTTCGAACCCTATCAGCGACTGAAGGCGGCATACATAGTCGATAACTTCTCGCGAGAAGGCGATTTTGCAGAAAGACTAAAGTCGATTTTGCGGGACGTCGTGCAGCAGATCGAAGCTAAGTACCCCGAGCAGACGAATCTCGAATTAAGCAACCCGGAAATTACTGGCTTGATCTACAAGCATGACTTTCATAAGCTCAAATCCACAGTAGAGGCATACCTTAAATTCAAAGGCGAACTATGGCTGCTGTTTGACAATCTGGACAAGGGATGGACATCGACCGGCGTGACCAGCCACGACCTAGTAATTATTCGAGGCCTCTTGGAGGCAACGCGAAAGATCGAACGTGACTTGCAGAGAAAGGACGTCGTCGCGCACACGGTTGTCTTTTTGCGGAACGACGTTTTCGAAAATCTAGTGGATACGACTGCGGATCGAGGGAAGGAGACACGTGCAAACGTAGACTGGGATGACGCTGAACTTCTGAGAGAAATGCTTTTGGCGCGCTTTAGGAATGGTGATGTGTTTGACGATGCTGTTGACTTTCGTACCGCGTGGAATTCGATTTGCGTGCCGATGATCCATGGAAGTGACAGTTCGCAATACCTAATCGATCGTTCGCTCATGCGGCCCCGCAGTCTCCTCGACCTAATAAGTCACTGCCGAGGTTATGCTCTCACGTTGGGTCACGAGCGAATTGCACAGACAGACATCGAGAAGGGACTTGCTTCGTTCTCGGATGATCTTCTCGCAGAACTAAATCTTGAGATCCGTGACGTGTTTCCGAACGCTGACAAGTTTCTCTACGCGTTCCTCGGTTGCAAGCGTCACCTCTCGAAAAGTGAACTACACATGCGCCTCGCGAATCGAGGGGTCGAACAGCACCAGACTGAAAAGATGATTGAGGTACTGTTTTGGTTCGGTTTTCTCGGCTTTCTCTGGACCGACGCTACTGAACGCTTTATTTACTCATTCCATTACAACATGAATGTAATGCAGGGTTCTCACACTCAACTGCTAGTGCAGGGCGCGACCTACGTGTTGAATCCAGCATTTACACCTGCGTTGGGATTGGTCGAACCAAATTAAGCCCTACTCGCTCGCGGTAGCGGAATAAAGGGACCAGGCCCCTTTATTCCGCCAATCCTGAAAGCCGGTTCGGTCATTTTTTCGTCGCTCGAAAGCACTGTTTTGAGTCGGTCGTAAACACAACTATCGTTCGAATTGAGTCGCTTGCCTCTGCGCGTCAGCGCGCGACAGATATCGGGCCTCAGATAGCACGCCAACTTTGGAGGGAAAGCAGTTCAAATCCGCAGCGCAGAAAAAAGGGGGCAGACCCCATTATTCACGCAGTCTTGGGGCTGATCGTGTCGCAATCCATACTTCGCGACAGGAGGTTTAAGCAGCCAGTGATTCAACTCGCCCTATTTGCTTTTATGCAACTCGACCCGTTGTGATCCTGATCCCAAGCCCTTCACAGCCACGGCACGAAAATTTTCAGCTAAAGTCAATCGTGACCCGACTGCCACCCGCTTGAACGATGCGGACGAGAGAATCAGCAGAGAAGTTTCCAGCTTTCACTGTCACGGGGGCCCCCGTACTTTGAACGACCCTAATGACGGAATCCGCGCTCATGCTCACGCCGATAACAATTGGGCCGCCGGCCGCCTGAGCGACTCGAATTATTGAATCAACACTATGTGACATCTTTTTTCTCCAAGGAAAATTCCATAATTTATTGGATATAAACACAGCTCTTATGTTTGCATGAAGCTCGGCAGCGAGGAAATCAAGTCGGTTGGGTTCCGTAAATTCAAAAACGTAGGCGATTTGAGATCAGTAGTTGGGAAGAACCATGGCTACTCGACAACTTGTCCTAGCGCTTATGCGCGCATGCGCGCCACCGGATGACATTCCCCAGCATTTCGATTTATGCCGGAGATTTCGTAAAAATTATCTGAGCTCCTCCGAACAAAAACGCCACAATACTCGACGCAAACATTCGGTTCGATCGGTCCGCATCCAGCCTGCAATGAGTGCGCCGATTTGTTCGAGATCGTTGAGAGACAGGGCCGTAGTGTCGATAACGCAAGCGCGGGATAGTGATCGCATCCACTGGCGATAGAGCATCATCTGGGTGGGTAGAGAGTCTATTAACCACGCCGGGCGTTGATGAGATTCATCCGCTCTCATTCGCGCCGCCAGGACATCGGTAGTGCCGGTTAAGACCATAGTAGAACTCAATGTGTCAGCGGCCTGTTGCAAAAGAAACGCTTCATTCTCCAACGCTAGGTACTCGGCGTGAGACAGAAAACCGAGCGCGAGATGTAATTTGAAGAATACATTCCTATCTTCATCGAGTGTGCGGTCAAGTAATCTGATCTCCTGCCTCTGAGTTTTCTGCATCAATAAGTGGCGTGCGCGAATGAAATGCTGCTGCAGCGCTAACGCGTGTCGTTTTGGTGCTACTTCAAACTGGCGTAATAGCGTGGCTGACACCGGTTCAACGTCGCATTCAATTGATAGCAGTGCGGACAGCCGACGTACCAAAGTGGACTTTCCTGCTCCGCACGGGCCACAAATTGCCAGCGTATATGGCGCGCTAGCCATCAACGATCGGGCTCCAACGGCGTTCGATGCGCTAGCGTCTGAGCTTTAAGCGCCATCGTTAGGTTGTGTGGCCCCAATGGACCAATGATGCTGCCAAATGACATATCGTCATGAACTTCGGAGCAAAGAACGATTTCGCCGTCCGATTCAAGAACTACATAGCGATCATCCACATTCCAATAGTCGTTTTGCTGAATGACTACTTTCGGGAACTCGGATTGGAGCACGGTCACTCTATGAAGCATAGCTAAATGACTATCGATGGACGGGCGATCAATCATGTTATCGATCGCACTTTCACGGCGCAAAAGATTTAATAGCACAATCTTGGAAACCCCTGCGGCACACAGCGTCTGAATCAGCTCGGGAATCTCACCGACATTTCGATCAAGCACACTGATATTTGCCTCAACTAAGTATCCATCCGCGTGTGCGCTTACGACGGCGCGAAGTGCCTTCGCGAATACATCTGCACCGCGAATCGAATTGTGGGTTGCCTCTAATCCGTCGAAGCTGATCCGGATTCTGTCTAACTGTCTATCCAGAGAGTCGAGCAGATTTTTCCGCAACGCTAGGCCATGCGTAGTCACTACGCTAGCGATACCGTGTGCATGAGATTCAGACAATAAAGATGGAAGGTCGGGACAAAGCGTTGGCTCCCCCCCCGTCCATGTAATCCGTGTTACACCGCTGTCGACGATAACGCGCAAGGCAATTTCACGATCGGATCCGTCTAAATCCGCTCTGAGTGCGTTGCCATGTCCGGCAAGGCAGTGACTGCAATGCAAATTGCAATAACGTGTTACACGCCAGCATATTTTCCGTTCAACAAGCATCATTCGAGAGCGTCCCTAACTTGGGTATTCTTCATGATATCCGCTTACAGAACCGCGCGTCAAAGGGCTCACGTTGAATTTCCTCATCTGATTCGAGCCACACAATCGGACCGAAAGCGAACCGCACTTGGCGCGTCAACCCATCTCGTTTTTCGTGGCATTATTATCAGTACAACGACTTGTTCACGGTCTTTGCATGAGTGGATCAAAGTGGTCATGTTCGAACGTCAAAGGGGTCAGGTTGAATTAACTCATCCACGTGGCCTTGCGCATTCGGACCTACTGCGAACCGACCATCACGCCACAAAGAGATCTCAACCGACTACGATTCTTCGTAACAGCTTTTTGCCTGCAACGACTGCCCCGCGGTCGTTTCAGGAACTTTCGGCGCTAAGTCAACAAATGCGAAAAATAAGCAAAAACGACCGCAGGGCGGTCGTTCGCGCTATAAAGATGTAATCCATTCCGTTGCTACGGTGTTGCGGCTGTAACCACTACCGCTTAATCATCGCCATGACGTCGCCCATGTTCACGCTGCGCGCTTTTTCCTGAATCTGCGGCAGGTACTTCGCTTGCAGCTCTTTCGCGGGTGTCATGAGTTGGTCGAAGGTTTGCTTTAGCGTGTCGGTGGACATCGTGCGTCCGCCGCCGTAATAGCGCTTCGCGAGTTGCGCGAGTGCGTACGTAGACGCGAACGAGAACGCAACACCCGTTGCGCCGCGTGCGAGGCCGCCGACCAGGCCGCCTGCGAGTTTCCCGAACAAACCGCCGATCAATTTGCGGCCCGCTTGTTCGAGATATTGCGACGCGAGGCCGACGCCGACGGTTGCCAAGAATTCTTTGATGTGCCCGCTGTCGAGCTCGTAGCCGTAGCGCTGGCCGATGCGATACACGAGCCGCGTCTGTAGCGGAATGATCGCCATCGTCGCCCACGATTGCGGCAAGAGTTCGAGCGCGCCGTTGAGGATCGACGCGTTGAGGATGGATTTGTCTAGCTCGGCTTCGTCGGCGGGCGACAGCTGCGTCGCCGCGACCGCGCCGGACGCTGCGCTTGTGGCCGTACTTGCGAGTGCGGCTGCGGGAATCATCGCCGCCGCCGCGAGCGAATCGGCGTCGCGCGCGATGTTCGCTGCGTCGGTCTCGGAGAGTCCGAGCTTGCCGCGAAGCGTGGCGAGAAATGCGCTCTCGCGTTCGGTCTGGCTGCCGTCGGCGTCGATCACGTGAACGGCCATCTCGTACGCAAGGCGCTTCGAATCCGCGTCGGTCAACGTCGCCACGAGCGCATCAATCGACGCGCGCCCGAAGATCACGTCCTCGTACATTTGCTGCGCGTTGAACGCGTCGGCGTTGCCCGAGTCCGCCGCGAGCCGAGCGGTGATCCGCTCCAGCGCCTCGCGCTCGCGCGAGTCCTTCCCGCCATCAGCCAACGCGGCCATCAGGCACAGAGTCAAAATCGATTTTTGCTGTTCGGTGTTCATGGTTGCTTCGAGAGGAGTGGGCGACACGTCGCTAGGTGGGGTGGAATTTTCGCAGTGCAAGTGAGCGCTGAAAATTGCGAGCGAGTGGCAAACGGTGTGTAGGCGCGAACTTGGCCGCGCTAGGTGACTTATCGTGTAGGCGACGACTTGGCGTCGCTCGGTGCAAACGGGGAAGCGCGGCCAAGTCCGCGCCTACAGTAGGACGGCTGAGCTCGGCCGAGACCGTCCTAGGTCAGATCACTGGGTAGGCGACGACTTGGCGTCGCTCGGTGCAACGGGGATGCGCGGCCAAGTCCGCGCCTACAAATCGTTTCAGGCTAAGCGCGCCGCACGACCTAGAAGACGTTGTCGCCACTCCGGGCAAAGTCCGGGAATTTGCGCGATCGCTTCCAGGTCCGCAACGTCCGGCCGATGCGAAAGCTGCACGCGCCAAAACTCGTCAATCGAAAATCGCTCGCTCTGTCGGTCGACGAGCGTGATCTCGTCGCCTTCTTCGAGATGCCCCGCTTCCAGCACGCGGTAATACCACCCCGTGATGTGATGATTCGCGACGAACGTGGACATCTCCGGTGCGCCGAAGCGATGGTTGATTTTCCAGCACGGGCTTCGCGGTTGTGACACCTGCGCGACGACGGTTCCGCTGCGGAATGTGTCGCCGATGTGAACGTTCTTTTCGCAGAGCGTTGACGCGGCGATGTTCTCGCCGATTGAGCCGAGGATCAGTTCACTTGCGGCGCTCGGGAACGCGGCTTTCAACGCGGCGTAATTGTCCGCGCAGTACTGATGCAACGCTTTCTCCGCACCGCCGTGGACGCGCATGTCCGCGTGCTCGTCGCCCACGATGCCCAAGGCATTGACGGCGACGCGCCCCGTAATGCGTCGTTTGAATATGCCGCTGCGATGGCCTTCTTGTTCGAGAACGCCGATGCCGCCTGCGAAGAGTTGGGTGATGTGAGTGTGTGGTTTCATTTCACAAATTTTTTTGACGTCAACATCTGTTGCCTCTAAACCTGTTCACGCGCAAAAAACTCATCCGATTGATTTCTCAGCCATTGCAGATAAGTGGCGTCATACTCGCCGCAGGCGGGTATCCAGATCGTGGACATGCTACGAAGGTGCGCGGGCGACAGCGGCAACCACCTTCCTAGATTCCCGGCTGCGCCGAGAACGACGCCAGTGTGGAGCGCGCGATCAATCAGAAGCGGCATAACGTGCGGACGGTATTCATGGTTCGACAGGCTCACCACGAACGGAACGACGCAAGCGACACACGTTTGTTGGCACTAAACGACCTATTCCACCGTGACCGATTTGGCCAAATTGCGTGGCTTGTCCACGTCCGTTCCGCGCGCGGTCGCCGTGTGATACGCGAGGAGTTGTAGCGGTACGACGTGCAAAATCGGCGAGAGCACGCCGTAGTGTTCCGGCATGCGAATGACGTGTAGACCTTCGCTTGACGTGATCTGACTGTCGCCGTCGGCGAATACGAACAGCTCGCCGCCGCGCGCACGGACCTCTTGCAAATTGCTCTTGAGCTTTTCGATGAGTGTGTCGTTCGGTGCGACGACGACGACGGGCATGGCCTCCGTCACCAGCGCGAGTGGGCCGTGTTTAAGTTCGCCTGCGGGGTAGGCTTCGGCGTGGATGTAGCTGATTTCTTTGAGCTTCAATGCGCCTTCGAGAGCGATCGGATAGTGCAAGCCACGACCTAAAAACAGCGCGTTTTCTTTGCGTGCGAATTCTTCGGCCCAGCTGATGATTTGCGGTTCCAACGCAAGCACGCTCGCGAGCGCGACGGGCAGGTGGCGCAGCGCTTTGAGGTGGTCCGCTTCCGCGTCGGCGCTCAGGTGACCGCGCTGTTTCGCGAGCACGAGCGTGAGCAGGAAGAGGGCCGCGAGCTGCGTCGTGAATGCTTTAGTCGACGCGACGCCGATCTCGACGCCCGCGCGCGTGATGTACGCGAGCGCGCATTCGCGCACCATCGCGCTGGTGCTGACATTGCAGATCGTGAGCGTGTGCGCATGCCCGAGCGAGCGCGCGTGTTTGAGCGCGGCCATGGTGTCGGCGGTTTCGCCGGATTGCGAAATGGTGACGATGAGCGCGCGCGGATTCGGCACGCTGTCGCGGTAACGATATTCGCTCGCGACTTCGACGTTGCACGGAATTTTCGCGATGCTTTCTAACCAATATTTCGCGGTGAGGCCGCTGTAGTAACTGGTGCCGCACGCGAGGATCAACACGCTGTCGATCTCACTGAATACGCGCGCTGCGTCCGCACCGAACAGGTCGGGCACGATGCCTTCCACGCCTTCCAATGTGTCGGCAATCGCGCGCGGTTGCTCGAAAATTTCTTTCTGCATGTAGTGGCGGTACGGCCCAAGCTCGACCGCGCCGGAGTGCGCGTGCACGGTCTTCACGGGGCGCTCGGCGCTCAAAAGTTCGCGACCCGCGCGATCCATGATCCACACGCGGCCCAGCTGCAAATCAACGACGTCGCCTTCTTCGAGATAGACGATTTGGTCGGTCACGCCCGCGAGCGCCATCGCGTCGCTCGCCAAGAAGTTTTCGCCTTCACCGACGCCGACGATCAGCGGCGAGCCCGCGCGCGCACCGACCACACGATGCGGCTCGTCACGACAGAACACAGCAATCGCGTACGCACCCGTGAGGCGCGTTACTGCGCCTTGCACCGCGCGCAGCAAATCGCCGTCGTAGAGATGGTCGACGAGATGCGCGATGACTTCGGTGTCGGTTTGGCTCTCGAAGTGGTAGCCACGCGCTTTGAGTTCGCCGCGCAGCTCGTCGTGGTTTTCGATGATGCCGTTGTGCACGAGGGCGATGCGATCGCGCGAGAAATGCGGATGCGCGTTTTTCACAGCGGGAGCGCCGTGCGTGGCCCAGCGTGTGTGCGCGATGCCGGTGAAGCCTTCGAGATGCGTGTCGGTCACTTCGCGCGCCAGCTCGGCGACGCGACTCGTGCTGCGCGCGCGCTTGAGGCCGCCATCGGCGTGCACGGCAACGCCGCACGAATCGTAGCCACGGTATTCAAGCCGCTTGAGACCCTCGACAAGGATGGGGGTGATGTTGCGAGAGGCGACGGCGCCGACGATGCCACACATAGGTTGGACTCCGGGGTGAGTGAGCGATGGCGCGCTGCTGGCTTCTTCGCCAGTCGCTGGGTACTTGTGGGAGCGGCGCTTCGACAGGCTCAGCACTAAAGGCGAGCCCGCGATTGGCAGCCAGAATCCGGCAAGCAATCGCGGGCAAGCCCGCTCCCACAGAGAACGGCGAGTCATCGCACGCAGTTTGGGATGCGGAAGCATAGTCAGGGCCGCGCGAATTTTGTGAGCAATAACTGCAATTGAGTGACGCAATATTGCATGCGGATGTGCAAATGCAATAATTGGGCAAATACAGTTTACAAATGCAATATGAACGCACTTGACGACCTCGACTTACGAATCCTCGCGATCCTCCAACAAGACGCGTCCATCGCCAATCACGCGTTAGCCGAGCAGGTGTTCACGTCGCCCGCGACCGCGATGCGACGCGTTCGGGCCATGACCGAGGCGGGCGTGATTGAGCGCACGGCGGCGATCTTGTCGCCGGAAAAACTCGGCGCGTCGATCACGGCGATTGTGGAAATAACGCTGGACGTGCAAAACGCGGAGTCGTTCGACGCGTTTGATCGATTGCTCGCCACCGACGCCGCCGTCACGCAGGTGTATCGCACCGCGCCGAGCGTGGACTTCACGCTCGTGCTCACCGTGCGCGACATGCCCGCGTACCACGCGCTCGTGCAGCGGCTCTTCACGGCGGCAAACAACGTCCGGAACGTGCGCGCACGGTTCTCTACGCTGCGCAGCAAATTCTCCGGCGCGTTGCCGTTGCCGGAGCGGGAGTAGCGTTGGCGGGCGCGTTGTTGGCCGGGTTTGCAACGCAGTCTCCGACGGTAATGGCTTTTCGCCGCTAACGACCGCCGGGTGGCGATTTCAGGTCATTTATCTCGGTAATTGACTAACTGAAAAATGCCTCGCTAACGACCACCTGGAGGTCGCTAGCGCAAAAAAGCTGTATCGGAACGTCCCCTGTAAGACCGAACGGGTAGGCGACGACTTGGCGTCGCTCAGTGCGCAGGGCAAGCGCGACCAAGTCCGCGCCTACGACGTTACGCCGACGCAAATCACATTCTCATGACGTTAAGACTTCGGACGTTTCGTTTCGTCGATGTCCATGAGGTGCCAAAAGTGTTGGCGGAACGGATTGCGTTTGTAGTTCGATAGCCACGGCTGCATCAGCACGTTTTGATACCGGAACACACCTGGATGCCAGACGGAATACACCGTTGCGATTTCATTCATCGCCTTGTAGAGCGCCCAACGCTTCGGCCCAAGCGGAAGTTTCTGCGCCTGTTCGTAGAGGTCGTCGTACTGCTTCATGTTGAGGCGCGCGAAGTTCGACTGACCGATGTTCTTGCTGTAGAGCAACTGTACGAACGAATTGCCGTCCGTCGCCTGCGAGATCCAACCCAGACCCCAGAACTGGAGTTGACCAGCGCGACCTTGCTTTAGCAAGTCTGGCCATTTCTGGTTGTTGTATTGAATCTTGATTTTGATCGAGTCGAGCGCTTTTTTCCAGAGTTCGTCAGTTTCACGGTCGATCGCGCGTGGCGTGGACGAGCGCGTGATGGTGAGCGGCTTGCCGTCGGGCATCTCACGAAAGCCGTCGCCGTCAACGTCTTTGTAGCCAAACTTATCGAGCAGCGCGTTGGCCATCTGCACGTCCTGCTTATTTAGATTCGGCTTGTTTGCCACGTGGCCGGTCTGCGTCGGCGGGATGACTTGATTGGCGGGCTCGGCTTGGTTGCGAAAGACCACGCGCACGTAGTCATCGGTGGGAAACGAAAGGATGATCGCGCGGCGCAGCCCGATGCGATCAGGCGTGAGGCCACCGACCATCGGGTCTTGTAGATTGAAATAGTCGTAGGCTAGCGCAGGCTCCATCGCACGCTGATGGCGAATGCCTTTGTCCGAATAATCCGGCAAGAGTTTTCCGCCCTGCACCACGTTGCCAATCAAATCTTGGCCGACGAATTCGTAGTCGAGCGCGCCGGATTTGAAGGTCAGCAATCGTGGGTTTGCCTCTTCGATGATGCTGATTTCAACGTTGCCAACCAACGGTAAGTCTTTGCCCTGGTTACGCGCGATGACCGCTTTGTCGTCTGCTGTTTCGCCATCCGTCAGAGAATACTTTTGCGAGTAATTTGGGTTCTTCGTGAGGATCACTTTGTTGCCCTTGACCCATTGCTTAATGAGATAGGGACCGGCCCCGACCGGGTTGTTCATCGTGCGGCCGCCGGCATCCCGGTAAGCCTCGATAGCTTCACGCGCCACCGGTGACCAGTTGTACTGCTGCATCAACTCTGTGAGTGTGTAGTCAGGCTGCTTAAGCGTTAGCTGGACGGTGTAGCGATCCAACGCCTTCAAACCCGCGACCGGACGATCGTAGTCAAATTTGCCAGTCTTCTTCGCGTCGGCGACGACTTCGTCCATCCCGACGACCTTGCCTTCGATGTGCCACAAGTTTGGCGAGATGATCTTTGGGTCAAGCATCCGCTTCCAGGAGTAGACCAAGTCTTGTGCGATTACTTCGCGTTTCTTGCCCTTGAAGACCGGGTCGTCCGCAAAGTAGAGGCCCTTGCGCAAGCGAATTTTCCAAACCAATCCGTCGCTGGAAATTTCCGGCAAGGACTCGGCGAGCATCCCGCGAAGGCGTACAGGACGGACGTAGTAGTCAAACTCAAACAAGTTGCCAAACAGCGCGTTGTTGACATGCGCCGAGTAGAGATCATTTGTCGCTTGCGGATCAAAGCCGGTCACGTCCACTTGGAACGCAACACGCACCGTCTTGTTCATATCCGTCGCCTGCACAGGCAACGCGGGAAATGTCAACGTGACGATGGCCGCACAGGTGAGTAGCAGTCGCTTCATACTTCAGCGCTCATAAGGAGAAATTGAAGCGTGGATTATCGCTGTAGTGCTCTCGCTTTCAAGGTTGAAGGGTCAGAGCGCGGACGTAGATACCGTCTTGAAAGTCAACAGCTAGATCACGAGAGTGATCGGGCTGTGAGTGGACAAGTTCGAAATGGGCTGAAGGTTCAAACGTGTTTCCAC
>JBEBJR010000042.1:0-24938 GCA_040079845.1 Casimicrobium sp.
AGTGGAAACACGTTTGAACCTTCAGCCCATTTCGAACTTGTCCACTCACAGCCCGATCACTCTCGTGATCTAGCTGTTGACTTTCAAGACGGTATCTACTTTGCGGTGGTTTGGTTTGAAGAACGCGCGCGTCGCTTGGGCAAGGTCGAGACCCAGCCCCCGTCATGGCTCCGCGACGCTGGTTTTCAACCCAGCTACGTACCTCAAATCGAGCTACGTTCCTCTGTTACAGCAACGAACGCCGAACGTAAACGTATCCGCCGTCCGCGGTTTTGTGCACGGTGAATCCCGCCGCTAAGTACATGCTGAGCAGTCCGTAGTGGTGCTCGGCTTCCGTTGACGCGTTGGTGTTGGCGGTGGCTTCGACGATGGTGAGGCCTTGCGCGTGCAGGCCTTCGCAGGCGGCTTGTAGCAGGGCCTTCGCTACGCCCGTGCCGCGGTGTTCTTTCGCGACGATGAAGCAGGTGATTTGACCGATGCGTGCGGCGTCTGGATCGGGCTCGTCTAGGAACGCGTCGAGCATTGTTCGCGGCGCTGCGTTGCACCAACCGATCGGTTTGCCGTCGCGGTAAGCGAGGTGCCCCTTCATCGTGCAGTTCTGGATTCGTTGCGTCGCAGCGAGTCGGTTTTGCTCAAGCGCGCGCGTTTTCCATTCGACCTTGTTGTGGTCGACGTACGAAAACTGGCAATAACAAAAGCCCCACTTCGGATTGTCGGCAAACGCCTCGCCGTCGAAGAACGCGAGGAAGTCTTGCAGCCGATCAGGTGACGCGGCGTGCATTTCGATTGGCAATGGTTTCATGCGCAAAAGGAAGTTAAAGTGTGACAGCCAAAGTAGCGCAATGCCCAGATTGGGTGCGCTTGTTGTCAGGATGGTAATTGAAACCCTCGCGCTCAAGCCACAGTCCGAGAGGTGCCGTCGTTCACGTTATGGCGCTGACTTTGTTATCAAAACCAGCATCGTTAGAGGGGACCAAACTGTGAATAACGTTCACCCGGACTACGTCTGTATGGTTATGCTTGCTGCATGATTTCCGTCTGCACACTGCGTCTCCCACCGCGATGAGTGATCCACGTCAACAGATTCGCTTCTGCACGTCGGCAGACGGCACCCGGCTCGCTTTTTCGCAGTCAGGAACAGGCACACCGCTGGTCAAGGCGGCGACTTGGTTGTCGCACCTTGAGTTCGATTGGACGTCGCCGGTGTGGAGTCATGTGCTGCAAGAATTTTTGCATTCGCACCAACTGGTTCGCTACGACGAGCGCGGCTGTGGGCTTTCGGATTGGGATGTCGCGGACCTTTCGTTCGGTGCATGGCTTAGCGACCTAGAGGCGATCGTGGACACGCTGGGGCTCAAGCGTTTTCCGTTGCTCGGAATCTCTCAGGGCGCGTCGATTGCGGTGGCGTATGCGGTGAAACACCCGGAGCGCGTGAGCCACTTAATCTTGCACGGCGGTTACGCGCGCGGTCGGCTTAAGCGCGGCGCAAGTGAGGCGCTGATTCGCGAGGCCGAGACGATGAACCAACTGGCCGAGCTGGGCTGGGGGCAGGATAACCCGGCGTTCCGCCAGTTTTTCACCACGCAGTTCATTCCCGACGGGACGCCCGAACAACACCACTGGTTTAACGAGTTGGAACGCATTTCGACGTCGCCAAAAAACGCGGCTCGGTTCATGCGCGAGTTCAACGACATTGACGTGCTGGCGCTATTGCCGCAGGTGAAATGTCCGACCATCGTGCTGCACGCCACGCGCGACGCCCGGGTGCCTTTTTCCGAAGGTCGTTTGATGGCGAGCCTGATTCCCGACGCACACTTTGTGCCGTTGGAGAGCAACAATCACCTAACGCTTGCGCACGAGCCAGCGTGGCCACGCTGGGTCGCTGAGGTGCGCGATTTTTTATCGCGTAACGGACAGGTGGATCCGGCGTTTGCCTCGCTGACTCAGGGCGAGCGCGACCTGCTGGAGTTGATTGCGCAGGGCCGTGACAACGCGCAGGCGTCGGCTACGCTCGGCCTGAGCGAAAAGACGGTGAGAAATCGCGTCACCCGAATTTTTGCCAAGCTCGAAGTGAACAATCGCTCGCAGGCAATCGTGCTCGCGCGCAAAGCTGGCTTGGGCGAGGGCGTGCAGTAGCGGAAGCGCTGGCGTCTGCCGCACGCTTTAATTGTGCGTTCTATTCGTCGCCCGAAAACGGCCCAAACGTTTTCCTGCGCAAAGCTGTGACAGGGCGTGTGTCCCTGAGCGCGACTGCGTTGTGATCGCAAGATGTCGATTTCAATTGCTTGACGCCAAATCCGCGTCCTGAGGCGGGACCACACTCCCTTGCGAGCCGGGGCATTGAATCGCACAATGTGCAACGCTCCACCCGCCACAGCACACTTACAAACCGCTACAGTAAACACCGAGGGCACTACGACATGAATCTCACCCGATTTCGCTTGACGCATGGCATCGCGATACTGCTGGCCGCATTTAGTTGGGCGTTCTCGGGCGCTGCGTTGGCGCTGCCGCCGGGATCGTTTGTTGAGGTGGCTGCGGGGCTGGGGCTCCACGCCTGCGGACGGCTGGAGACAGGCGGCGTGCAATGCTGGGGCGCGAACGGCAGCGGTCAGCTCGGCAACAATAGTTTGGTCAATAGCGCGATTCCGGTGAATGTGGTGGGAATCACCACCGCCGTACAAATCACGGCGGGCGACGATCACAGTTGCGCGCGGCTCGCCGACAACACGTTACGTTGTTGGGGCGGAAACGCCAATGGACAGCTGGGCAACAACAGTACGACGTCGAGCTCGGTGCCGGTGCCCGTCAATCTGATCGCCGGAGCCACGCAGGTGAGCGCGGGGGATGCGTACACCTGCGCGAGGCTCATCGCTGGTGGCGGAAGTGTGCGTTGCTGGGGTTTGAACACTAGCGGTCAACTCGGTGACGGCAGCAACACGCAGCGGCTGGAGGCGGTCGCAACGGTGGGCGGCACTGGAACAACGGGGGCGACGTCGTTGAGCGCGGGAGCGAGTCATACCTGTGCTCGCATCAGCGATGGCACGCTGCGCTGTTGGGGGCTGGGCACCTCTGGTCAGTTGGGTGATGGCTTACAAACCACCAGTAACGTACCCGTTACCGTCAGCACAATCAGCAGCGCCACCAGCGTGAGCGCCGGTTTCGCACACACTTGTGCGCGACTGGCCGATGGCACGCTGCGTTGCTGGGGCAGTAACAATATCGGGCGCTTGGGCGATGGTACGGGTACGACTCGGCTCGTGCCGACCACGGTGGTCGGCATTGCGGCGGGTACCGCTACCGGCGTTGACGCCGGTAGCAATCAGACTTGCGCAATCATGACCGACAACACGTTGCGTTGTTGGGGTGCGGGAGATCGCGGCCAGATCGGAAACGGTGCTTTCGTCGCCAGCGCGACGCCGCTCGCTGTGCTCGGGATCAATACGGCAATTGCGTTGAGTTCCGGCAGCGAGTTCAGTTGCGCGGTTCTGTCCAGCGGCGCGGTCAAGTGCTGGGGGCACTCCACATCTGGCAAGCTGGGCAACGGCGATACGGTAAACAATCGCGCTACGCCCGTCGCTGTGTTGCCTAGCGTCTGCACGATGGACGTCGACGGTGATGGCGTGGTGCTCGGCACCACCGATGCGGTGCTTCTAGCGCGCGCCGCGATGGGGTTAGGCGGCGCTTCGGTTACGCAAAACGCAATCGGCGCTGGTGCGTTGCGGGCTGAATGGGCCGATGTGCGCGGCTATCTGACGGCGTTGTGTGGGATGACTGGATTGGCGCCGTAGCGCAGCCTGTTTCGTGCGTTCTGGCGTTGTGACAACGCGGCTCCACGAAGCGTTGTCGCGCGGCTGTAAAGCGAGGCGACGATAATTTGCGTAATGAACGCAATAGTCACCGAATCCTCCATCATCAAAGCCGCGTGGCTGTGCGTGCGCGACCGTCGCGTGTTGGCTGCGCGGTCGTTGGGAAAGTCCGCGTTTTATCTGCCTGGCGGCAAGCCGGAGGCGGGCGAGACGATTGTTGACGCACTGATCCGCGAGGTGAAAGAAGAACTTAGCGTTGATCTGGTGCCTGAATCCATCGCGTTCGCATGCCATTTCACAGCACAAGCCCACGGCAAACGCGCGGGGACAACGTTGCGTATGGATTGCTTCGTCGCTGAATTCGTCGGCGAAATTTCGCCATCCAACGAAATCGAAGAATTCGCGTGGTTGACCTACGGCGACTACGACAAAGGCTCGGCAGCGTTTAAGCTCGTGCTGGATGAGTTGCGCGCTGGCGGGGCGATTGATTAGCGCGGCGCTATTTCTCGGCGGCCTTTTTTAATAACGCTAGGCCGCGTGCAAATTGCCCGGCCCCACGTTGGGCCCTCAGACGAAAACGCACTTCGGCATCGTGCTCCACCAGCATCATGGTCGTCATTTCGTCGATCAAACGGTTGAGCGTTGTGCCGCGACTTGCTGCGAGAGCCCGCAGCCGATCATGTTTGTCGTCGGGGAGGCGAACAGTTAACGCGCTCATGCAAAGTGCTCCTTCAGTAATTGTGCGGGCGTTACGATGCGAACTTGTGGAAACAAGAGTTCGCCACTTGCAATATCGCGTAAGTTGCGAGTAACGACATGCTGCGCGTTGCCTGCGACGGCAAGCTCCATAAGGTGATTGTCCGCTTCGTCGCGCAAGTTGGGCCGCCATTGGTAATACACGCGAATCCACTCGCAGTGCGCAGCAAATATGTCGAACAGTTCGTCGCGCTCTGCAGCGTCGAGGCGCGAGTTCGCAAAAAGTGATGTACGTGACAAAACATCTTCGTATTCAGCGAAGAGCGCATTGCCCATCAACGGCGTAAATTGGCCGTCGAGACAATGTGCAACCACTTGGTTGGCCGCACCAACGCCAAGGCAGGCGCCAACAAACACATTGGTATCGACAACAATTCGTGGCATGGATGCATTTTACGTGGACGAGTATTTGGTGTCAAATTTGCAACCAATGCGTGAGGCCTTGAGCGCCGGCAGAAAATTTGTGGCGATTGACAAGACGTTAAATTTTCCGTGGCGTGGCGTTGCACGGGTTTCATCGATTTGATTACAGCTTTTGTGCTTCTTCGACTAGCCAGCGGTCGTTTGGCGCATTTATATGCATAAGTCGACTATTTGATTTGTGTGGCTATAACGACCGCCTGGCTGTCGTTTATCGCTAAAAGCTGATAGTGATAGATTTTTTGAATTCGGATTGTGGACGGGTTCATCGTTCGACAGGCTCACCACGAACGGGGAGCAAGCTCACCAAGCCCGGAAAGCAGGTTCGCCACGCACGGAAATCAGCTGCGCCGCTCCGTTCTCCCGCTTGCTCTAGCATCGCTGCATGCACATTTTCACGCGCCACGCTCGCATCATCGCCGTCCTGCTGTTCCTCGGCATTTTGTTGGCGGTGTTTCAGTTCACCGGGCTGCGCGAACACTTTACGCTGGCGTTTGTGCGCGAGCAATTTGAATTGCATCCCGCCATTGGATTGGCGGTTTTCGTTTCGCTGTTCGCGCTCGGCAATTTGATTCAAATTCCGGGTTGGATATTTTTGGCGGCAGCGGTGCTCTCGCTCGGGCGCACGATGGGCGGGTTGGCGACGTATGCTGCAGCGAGCGTGTCGTGTGTTGTGACTTTTCTTGCGATTCGTTTTGTCGGCGGCGATGCGTTGCGGCAAATTGACAATGCCACGGCGCAAAAAATTCTCTCGAAATTGGACGCAATGCCGGTGCGCAGCGTGGCGCTGCTGCGCACGTTGTTTCAGACGATGCCCGCGCTGAACGCCGCGCTCGCGCTCTCGGGCGTGAAGTTTCGCGACTATTTGCTTGGCACGCTGCTCGGGTTACCGCTGCCGATTTTTTTGTATTGTGTGTTCTTCGATTACGTCGCGAAGTTTCTGCCGATTCGTTAATGAACGACAGCGATGGCCAATACATTTGAGCGCATGAATTCACACCATATCGCCGATCTCAACGCGTTGCTCACGCAGTTCATTGCAACGACGCAGAGCGCGGACGCCATGGCGCACGCCGAGCGAGTTGCCGCATTTGTCGCGCGCACGACTGAGCCGTGGAGCCGCGCGACGCTTGCCGGGCACCTCACGGCGTCGGCGTGGGTGCTCGACAAAGCGCTCACGCATGTGGCGATGATTCACCATCGCAAACTCGATAAATGGTTGCAACCCGGCGGACATATTGAAGAAACGGACGTGTCGTGGCGCGACGCCGCACAGCGCGAAGTGACCGAGGAAATTGGGCTGACGCGGTTCGTCTCGCGCGCCGATGATGCGCAGCTTTTCGATGTGGACGTTCACGCCATTCCCGAACGCGGCGACGTACCCGCGCACTTTCACTACGACCTGCGTTTTTTATTCGTCGCTGACACCCACGCCGAACATGACGCCGCGCTGCAACTCAACGCCGACGAGGCGCACGATTGCCGCTGGTTTGCGCTCGATGCGCTCGTAAATGACCCATTGCTCGAAGCTTCGATTCGGCGCATGGTTGAATTGAGTGCTGACTTGCCTCCCGACACACACTAACCGTTGCTGCTCACATCATGAAATTCTCACTCTCCCGCGTATTCCTCGCCGCCAGCGCATCTGTCGTTTTCGCGACGGCCGCGCATGCGCAAGCCTGGCCCAATCGCCCGATCAAATTTGTGGTGCCCTTCGCGGCGGGCGGCGCAAACGACTTGATGGCGCGCGCGGCAGCGGAGGGCGCAACCAAAGTCCTAGGCCAGCCCGTGGTGATCGACAACAAACCCGGCGCGGGTGGCACGCTCGGCTCGGATTTCGTGGCGAAAAGTGCCCCTGATGGCTACACGTTTTTAATCAGTGCGGCGGGCGTGATCTCGAATCACATGATTAAAAAATCGATGCCGTTCAAGGAAGGCGACCTCGTGCCAGTGGCCATGATTGCGCTCGCTCCGTCGATCATCGTTGCGCCGCCAAACGCCGCGTACAGCAATCTACGTGAATTCGTTGATGCGTCGAAAAAAGCGCCCGGCGGATTTAACTTCGCCACCGCGGGCACCGGCAGCACGCCGCACTTCGTGGCGGAACTTCTGAAGACAAAATACGGCGCGAACCTGCAAGTTGTGCCGTACAAAAGCGGCAACGAAAGCGCGACGGCCATCATGGGCGGACAAGTCCACGCAACGAGCGAGGCGAGCATCGTATCGCTCCCGAAAGTCACCGGCGGCAAGATGAAAGCGCTGGCCGAGACTTGGAAGGCGCGGCTTTCTGCCTATCCAAGCCTCTCGACGACCGCCGAGCAAGGCTTTCCAGACATCAACATCGTGCATTGGGCCGGCGTGCATGCGCCTGCGGGTGTGCCTGTGGAGGTCATGGACAAGGTCGCGGCAGCGGTCGATGCGGCGATGAAAATGCCAGAGATCGCCAACCGCCTCAAAACGTCGGGCATTGAGCCGATCGGCGGCACGCGCGCGTCATTCGTGCAATACGTCGCCGAAGAGCGCGCGCGTTTGGCCGCGATTATCAAAGCCTCGGGCATGAAAGAAGAGTAGGCCGAGATGGAAACGCATGTGAAAGACATCAAGCGCGTCGTCGTCTACTGCGGCGCGAACGTCGGCAACAACCCGGCGTACAAATCCGCCGCGGAGGCGGTGGGCCGCACCCTCGCCGAGCAGGGCATCGGGCTTGTTTATGGCGGCGGCGGTGTAGGACTGATGGGCGTGGTGGCTGACGCAGCGCTGGCGGCGGGCGGCGAGGTGATCGGCATCATCCCCGAGGCGCTCAAAGTGCTGGAAGTGGGGCACAAGAATTTAACCTCGATGCACGTCGTGCCCGACATGCACAGTCGCAAAGCCATGATGCTGGGCCTCGCTGACGCCGTGATCGCGATGCCCGGCGGCTTCGGAACGTTGGACGAACTGTTCGAAGCGCTCACCTGGAGCCAGCTCGATTACCACCGCAAGCTCTGCGGCATTCTGAACGTCGCCGGGTATTACGACCATCTGCTGGCGTGGGTCAAACACTCGGTCGACGCAGGGCTCGTGAAGGCCGTGAACATGGACTTGATCGTCGCGGCGGACAACATTGCTGATGTGCTGCATGGCTTGCGGACGAAGGATTTTCCGCTGTCGCAGAAGTGGATGGGGCGGTAGGCGGTTAAGCCCGATTTGACGACAGCTTTCGCAGCGTCATGCTCCCGAAAGCCACGCCGTGCCAAAATGACGACATGCAACTCAACGTCGCCACCACACTCACTTGGATTCGCATCGCGCTGATTCCCGCGTTTGTGGGCGTGTATTACCTGCCGCACGACTGGTTGAACCCCACGCAACAAAACTGGACCGGCGCGCTAATCTTCACCTTCGCCGCGATCACCGATTGGGCCGACGGTTTTGCGGCGCGGCGTCTCGGCCAAACCTCTGCGTTCGGCGCGTTTCTCGACCCCGTGGCTGATAAATTGATGGTCGCGGCCGCGCTGTTGCTGCTCGTGCAAATGGATCGCGCCGACGCGATTCTCGCCTTCATCATCGTCGGCCGCGAAATCGCGATTTCGGCGTTGCGTGAATGGATGGCAAAAATTGGCCAATCCAAAAGTGTTGCCGTCAACACGCTAGGCAAGTTCAAAACCACCGCACAGCTTACCGCCCTCATCGCGCTCTTGCTTTACGAACCGTTCTTCCCCGGCATCCCCACGCCGCTACTGGGCAAATGGGCGCTAGTCGTCGCCGCCGTACTCACACTTTGGTCGATGTTCTATTACCTAAAGTTTGCGTGGCCGCACTTGAGCAAGCCGCAGAAGTTTCTGGACTAAAGCGGTCGCTATGGCCGTTCGTGGTGAGCCTGTCGAACCATGAACATCCAGCCGCCTCGATTTGCACGATTAGATAAGTTGTGCGTATAATTCAAGGCTTCAATTCCTCGATAGCTCAGTTGGTAGAGCGCCGGACTGTTAATCCGTAGGTCCCTGGTTCGAGCCCAGGTCGAGGAGCCAAAATTCTTAAAAGCCCCGTTTTCGGGGCTTTTTGCTTTTCAGCGTTGTAGCTGACTAGGCTTTCGTGGCCGCGGCGCTTACCCAGCGAACAATATCTGCCGCGCTCATCGCGCCGGACTGCCGCGCGACCTCGCTTCCGCCGGAGAACACGACCATCGTCGGAATGCTGCGGATGTTGAAGAGCGAGGCGGTTTGCTGCGCGGCTTCGGTGTCGACTTTGGCGAATCGCACATTCGGCAATTGCTTTGCAGCCAAGGCGAACTGCGGTGCCATCATCTTGCACGGGCCACACCATGCGGCCCAGAAGTCAACGACGATTGGAAGCTCGGTGCGCGCGATGTAGTTCGCAAACGTCGTGTCGTCCAATGCGAACGGCTCCGGCGTGGTGAGCGGTGCTTTGCACGTTCCGCAGACCGGCCCATCGCCGAGGCGTGCTTCGGGTACGCGATTGGTGGCGTGGCAGCTTGGGCAGACGATGAGCATGGCGTCGGTCTTTCTAATTTCTAATGATCGACTAGCAACCCGGTTTCGCGCCGAGTTTACGTAGGATTGTTTCCATCATGCACCATTTCGTGAGCGCGCTTTGTAGGAGATTAGCGCCAACGAACGCGGTGAACGCAAGCCACCATTGGCTCACGAAAATCGGGCTACCCGGTATGCCCAATGCGAGCGAAAGCAGGATGAAAGTGCCTGCGACTAAACGAACGATTTGCCATGAGGTCATGGTGAGACTCCTTGAGTGTTGGCCGCAGTTGCGGCGGGGGTGGTGGTGACGGAAGGCGGCTCGCCGTTGGACGCACCAGTGATGGCACCGATACGATTGCGGTAGGCGACGAAGTAAAGAATCGGAATCACCACAAGCGTGAGCAGTGTGGAGACGAAGATGCCGAAGATGAGCGAGATCGCGAGCCCGTTGAAAATCGGGTCGTCGAGGATGAAGAACGCGCCGAGCATCGCCGCCAGACCGGTCAACATAATCGGTTGCGCGCGGGTGATTGCGGAATGCACAATCGCTTCGTTGAACGGCACGCCTTCGCGCACTTGCAGGTTGATGAAGTCCACCAGTAAGATCGAATTTCGCACGATGATTCCGGCCAACGCGATCATGCCGATCATGCTCGTTGCCGTGTACTGCGCGCCGAGCAGTGCGTGACCCGGCATCACGCCGATGATGGTGAGTGGAATCGGTGCCATGATGATGAGCGGCGTCAGGTACGAGCCGAACTGTGCCACGACCAGCAGGTAAATCAGAATCAAACCAACGCCGTACGCGGCACCCATGTCGCGGAATGTCTCGTACGTGATCTGCCATTCGCCGTCCCATTTGATCGAGTAGTCGCGGTAGGCTTCTTCAGGTTGTTTGATGAAATATTCGACCAATTTTCCACCGCCCGGCGCGGTTATTTCAGCTACTTTGCTGCGCATGGCAAACATGCCGTAGAGCGGGCTGTCGACCTTGCCCGCCATGTCGCCGACGACGTAGTTCACGGGCAACAAATCCTTGTGATAAATCGGTTGCTCACGCACGGTGTCGGTCACGGTGACCAGCTCGCGGATCGGCACTAGTTTTCCTTCGGCGCTGCGCACCGAGAGCTGCAACAACGCGTTCACGTCGCCGTGTTGCTCTGGTGGCAATTGCAACGTCGCGGCGGCGGGATATTTCGTTTCGTCGTGTAGGTACGCCGTCGCTTCGCCCGCAAGACCCGCGCGCAGTGTGCTCACAATCACTTGCTGTGGCACGCCAAGCATCGCAGCCTTGCGGCGATCCACAACTAAGAGTGTTCTCGGCGCGCTCTTGATGCTGCTGTCGTCAACGTCGACCACGCCATCGGTTTTCTCGTACACGGCCCGCACAGCCTTTGCCACTTTCAGGCGACCTTCAGCCTCCGGGCCATAAATTTCGGCAACGATAGGCGACAGTACGGGCGGGCCAGGCGGCACTTCGACGACTTTCACGTTCGCACCAAATCGTGCGCCTATTTTTTGTAGCTCCGGCCGCACGCGCGTGGCAATCACATGGCTCTTGTCGCTACGGTGACTTTTGTCGACGAGGTTCACCTGAATGTCGCCCACATCGCCGCCGCTGCGCAGGTAGTACTGTCGAACAAGTCCATTGAAATTGATCGGTGCAGCAGTGCCCGCGTAGGCTTGGTAATCGGTGACTTCCGGCACGGTGGCGAGGTACGCGCCGAGCTCGTGCAGAGTGGCAGCAGTCTGCTCAACCGGCGTGCCTGCGGGCATGTCGACGATCACTTGAAACTCGGACTTATTGTCGAGCGGCAGCATTTTCAGAAGCACTAAACCCATTATCGGAAGCGCCACGGAAATCGCGATAAGTCCCGCGATGCCGAGGCCAAGGAAACGGCGGTTACGCTTGCCTTTGCGTTCATCGAGCAGTGGCGTGAACACGCGTGTGAACAGCGGCGCGAGCTTGCCCGACAGACCAGAATGCGCGTTGCCGCTGTGCGCGGCGGTGGGTTTCATCCACAGCCGCGAAAGCCACGGTGTGACGACAAACGCGATGGCAAGTGAGAGCAACATGCCCATGCTCGCGTTGATCGGAATCGGGCTCATGTACGGCCCCATCAAGCCCGACACAAACGCCATCGGCAGCAACGCCGCGATCACGGTGAGCGTGGCCAAAATCGTTGGGCCACCCACTTCGTCGACTGCGCCGGGAATAATTTCTGTCAGGGTTTTTTGAGGGAAAAGTTGCTGATGGCGATGGATGTTTTCAACGACAACAATCGCGTCGTCGACCAAAATGCCGATGGAAAAAATCAACGCGAACAGCGACACGCGATTGAGCGTGAAGCCCCACGCCCACGACGCGAAGAGCGTGGCGGTGAGCGTCAAAATCACCGCTGCGCCGACGATTGCGGCTTCGCGCCGTCCAAGCGCGAGGAAGACGAGGGCGACGACGGAGGCCGTGGCGAACAAGAGTTTGGTGATGAGTTTTTGTGCCTTGTCGTTGGCGGTGGTGCCGTAGTTGCGCGTCTCGGCGACTTGCACGTCGGCGGGAATCACCGTGTTCTTCAATGCCTCAACGCGGCGCGTGACCGCGTTGGCGACATCAATCGCGTTCTCACCGGGCTTCTTCGTGACGCTGATGGTTACTGCTGGATACTCCGCCGCGTCTTTGCCAGCGACGCCGTGCCACACGTAGCGGCCTGCGGGCATCGCGCCGTCGCGCACGTTCGCCACGTCGCGTAGGAACACGGGTTTGCCTCCGCGAACTGACACGACCAACTCACCCACTTCAGTGGCTTCTTTCAAGAACGGGCCCGATTCAATCGATACCGAGCGATTGCCCGCGATGAGTTCGCCGACAGGCAGACCGAGATTGGCAGAGAGCAGCGTGTTGCGCAGATCCGGCACGGTGACACCGACGGCGTTCATGCGTGTAGGATCAATCTCCACCATCACCGCGCGGCCGGGGCCGCCGATGGTGACGACTTCGCGCGTGCCGTTCACGCGCTTGATATCGGCCTCAACGCTGTGCGCGATGCGCTCCAGATCGAACGCGCCGGTCGCCGTGTTTTTGCTGAAGAGCGTGAGCGTGACGATGGGCACGTCATCAATGCCTTTCGGCTTGATGATGGGCGCGAGTACGCCGAGACCTTTCGGCAACCAATCCGCGTTCGAGTTCACTGTGTCGTAAAGTCGCACCAACGCCTCGGTGCGCGGCACGCCCACTTTGAACTGCACCGTCACAATCGCGAGGCCGGGGCGCGCGACGGACATTACATGCTCTACACCGGAAATTTGCGAGAGCACTTGTTCGGCCGGAATCGCGACCGATTGCTCTACTTCACGCACCGCAGCACCGGGGAACGGAATCAGCACGTTGGCCATGGTCACGTTGATTTGTGGCTCTTCTTCGCGCGGCGTGACGAGCACAGCGAATACGCCGAGCAGCAGCGCGACGAGCGCGAGAAGCGGCGTGATCTGCGCGGTTTGAAAGTACGCAGCGATGCGACCGGAGACGCCCATCGTCGTAGTGTTGTTTTTGCTCATGTTGAAACCCAAGCCCTAGCGCACGCGCATGGCAGCTTGTGGATCGGTCGCTACTTTGTCGCCCGCCATGAGGCCGGACAGCACTTCGACGTTCGCGCCGTCGGCGCGTCCAATGCGCACTTGCCGCAGGAGCGGTTGGCCGTTGGCGTTGAGCACGTAGAGCCCTGTCATTTCGGCGCGTCGCACGATGGCGCTCGTGGGTACGGAAATCTTTGTGGATTTTTCCGCACTGCCATTTGTCGCGAGCCAAACGCGCGCAAACATGCCCGGCGTAATGCCTGTCAATTCGCTCGGCAAATCGAGGCGAATTTGCGACGTGTGGGTCGCTGCGTCAACAGTGGGCAATGCTTGCGTTCGCGTGGGCGCGATCTGCTGCTGCGCGTTCGCTACGCCGGGAATTTCAGCGCGCGCGTTTTGCGCGGCGTTGGCGGACGAGAGCGCCGATTGCGGCACGGACGCCGTGACGCGCAATTGCGCCGGGTCGTACAAGGTAATCAGCGCGCGACCGGGCATCGCCATGTCACCGAGCGCCACGGGGACTTCGGAGACGACGCCTGCGTACGGCGCACGGATCACGTTGAAGCCGGTTTGTGCGCGAGCGGCGTTGGTCTGCGCAATTTGCGCGTTGACTTGCGCTTGCGTGGATTTGAACTGCGACTCGGCGCGCTCCAACGCTGCGGCGCTGATGTAAGCCTTTTGGAAGAGTTGCTTTTGTCGGTCCAAGTCTTTGGCCGCTACGTCGAGTTGCGCGCGTGCGGCTTGCACCTGCGCGTCGTTCGCTGCGACGTTCTGGTCTGCGGCGCGGGCGTCGATACGCAGGAGCACTTGGCCCGCTTTGACGCGCTCGCCCACTTTCGCGTTGAGTTCAATGATCGCGCCTTGTACTTGCGCGGCGACGACGGTTTGCCTGACGGCTTCGACGACGCCGTCGTAGGCGGACGCCGCGTTGTTTGCGCCCGGTTGGACGGTGATCGTGGCCAATGGCGAGTTCGGCGCGTCGGCGGCATGCGCAGCGGTGCCGACAAATGCGACACACGTGAGTAGGGCGATGGCTACGGCGCTTGCGAGCAACGCGTATTTGCGGTCAGCGAAGGAGAGCAGGCGCAGTTTCATGTCGGATTGGACTTTCATCGTGTGTGCGGTTAGCCGACGTGGCGGCTTTCAAAATCAGAAGTTATGCGTTATTATTTGCGCAAGTAGTTAAATAGTCAAGTGTGCAAATGCGAATTTGTCTAAATAATTGCACCCTCAACACTTTTCCGGCAAGATGTCACTCTCCATCCGCACCGCCTGCCCACGAATGAACGGTCTTCCCAACGAAGCGCTCACCCAAATCGCCGCGTACTTTCAAGCGCTCGCCGAGCCCACAAGATTGCAAATCCTCAATTACCTGCGGGAAAAAGAGCGCAACGTCGGCGAGCTGGCGCAGCTCTGCGGTTACACATCGGCCAATATTTCGCGCCACCTGACGCTACTCACGCAACACGGCCTCGTCACCCGCGAAAGCCGCGGTAACAGTGCGTTCTACAAGATTGCAGACCCTTCTGTCTATGCGCTGTGCGACTTAGTCTGCGGCAACATCGGACGACAGCTCGACCGCGCCGCGCAAGGTCGGGCTATGTTTGCGGGTGCGCCGACCATAGGTGAGCAAGCCGCACCGACGATGGCGGAGTGATCCCTAATTGCTTTAACAGCTTTATAGCTTAAGCGGCTGGTCTGTGGTCATTACAGGTGTTTTAGAGGTGTAGTCGACTTGGCGAAAAAAATGCCGCCAGCGACAGTCTGCCGGTCGCTGATGCGTAAAAGCTGTACCGGAATTTTTCCGTTCTCTGCGTCTATGTAGCTGCACGGCGACACGGACGAATGGGCGGGGCGTCGCTTTTTTAGTTTTTGTGCACGCCCAATTTCGCCCCGAAATCACTGAAACGGATTGACGATTTCCAGCGTGCCAAAACGACGGCCGTGTTGCAAATCTTCGCTGTAGAGCGTGGTGCAGCGAGCGTCTAACGCGGCTTGGACGATGAGCGCGTCGAACCACGAAATGGTGTGCGCACGGCTGAGTTGCCGCGCAGAACGGATGGTTTCCATGGTTGTTGGGCGACATTCGTAGAGTTCGAGCGCTTCATCGTGTGCGAGCGATTGCTCGGCGGTCGCGCGAAAGCGCCGCATGGTGTTGAAGAATTCGATGGCGACTTGCATAGAAATGCAGACCTCGACGTTTTCCGCAAACAAGTGATGAACCAATGCCCGCGCGGCGCGCTGCTTGGTCGGCTCGCCCTCGTCAAACATGTAGACGAGAACATTGGTGTCGAGAAACGCGCGCACGGTTACTCGAAAGCGCCGGAATCGTGCAGCACGGGCGGCTTGGGTTGCTGGTCGCGATCAACGATTTTGTAGAGGCGCTGCATCCGTGGTTCGCTGTCGTACATTTCTTCGCGCGACAAGCGTTGCCCCGCAGAATTGACCGCGCCACGCGCGATGAGCGCATCTAACTTTGCTGATTTCGCCGACGCATCGCCCGAAGCTTCTACGGCGCGTGCCAAATAATCACGCACCATCGTGTTCACGCTCGTGCCTTGCCCCAGCGCCAAAATTCGCGCCTTGCGAAGCAAATGCTCGTCAATAGTGAGTGTGAGATTGGTCATGATTTAGTGCTTGCAAGTTGACGCATAAACAGTGTAGCACGGGTTATGTGTGAATCCTGATGCTGGGTAGCCATCAACCGTTTGCGACAATAGCCCCATGGGCATACTCAATTTAGTACGGCACGGTCAGGCGTCATTCGGCGCTGCGGACTACGACAATCTCAGCGATCTGGGGCAGCGGCAAAGCCAGCGCTTGGGCGAACATTTTCGCGCGACCGGCAAGCGCTTCGACGCGGTGCTGACGGGCACTCTGCGGCGTCATGCCCAGACGTGGCAAGGTATCGCGTCTGGCATGCAACTCGACTCTGAGGGCGCGTCGGACGTGCTCGTGTGGCCGGGGCTGGACGAATACGACCCGGCGGCGCTGATCGGCGCGGTACACCGACAAAAACTTGACATGCCGAAAACGCCAGAGGATATGCGCAATCATTTCCGTCTACTGCGTGAAGGGCTGTTGGCGTGGATGGCGGGAGAAACAAAGCCGGTGCGCATGCCGTCGTACGCTGAATTTAAGGCGGGCGTTGTCGCTGCGCTCGATCATGTGCGTGAGCAGCATCCGGACGGCGACGTGCTCATCGTGTCGAGCGGTGGGCCGATTTCTACAGCGGTCGGGCACGTGCTCGGTGCTGGTGCTGAAGCCACGGTGGAACTCAATCTACGCATCCGAAATTGTTCGCTCAGCCAATTCAGCTACAACGCGAAAAAGCATTCCCTCATGACCTACAACATGCTGCCGCACCTCGACAGCCCAGACTATCAATCGTGGATCACGTACGCATGAGCGCCGTGAATTCACCCGCATCATTGCCCGTACCTGACGGTTTTCGCGCGGTAGACCTTGGGCCGGGGTTTGTGACGAACAACGCGCAGCTTTACGGCCGCTGGGCAGACGAAAAACTCACGCTCGGTTTTCGCGTCGAGAAGCGCTTGACCAACCTCGGCGGCGTATTGCACGGCGGCATGTTGGCATCGTTTGCGGATACGATGTTGCCGTATGCCGTGATGTACCAATCGCTCGGTGGGCGGCAATTTTTGCCGACGATCAATTTGCAGCTTGACTACGTTGCACCCGCACCGCTGGGGGCGTGGGTGCAAGGCGAGGCGACGGTGCTGCGCGTCACGCGCACGATGGCGTTTGTGCAGGGCCTTGCGTATGCCGACGACGTGCTCATTGCGCGCATGAGCGGCATCTTCAAGTTGGGGAACCTGGTGGAAGGCAGCGAGGGTGATTTCTTCGGATTGCAGCGCGTTTCGTAACCCACAACGCGCGCGTCAATCGTCTAAAAATCCACCCTTGTAAAAACACCACGCGTTGCCGTCGTGCAGATAGAAATGCCCATCCGCGCAGAAGTCTTTGCCCGGAAAAAATTCGCGGTATGCGCGTGGCAACAAGCGAATCAACTGCTCATCGGTGAGCAGGTCAAATTCATCTGGGGAGATGGGCGCGCCGACGCGCAGTTTTCTGGTTTCCATATCGCACTTTTGGCTATTCGTTTGTCGCGCGAATCGCGGTTACTTCACCCGGCGAAACCGTTGCGCGCGTTTGCCGGTGTCTACTTCGGAGGTGTACACGCTACCTTCGGAGTCGATGGCGATGTTGTGCACCCAATGAAAATCACCGGCTTGGCGGCCGGGGCGGCCGAATGAGCCAATTTTTTCGCCCGTCGCGCGCTCAACGATCCGCACTTCGTTATTGGTGCCGTCAGCGATGAGCAAGTAGCGCTGCGCCGCGTCCTCGGAGGGAATCAAATCCCACGTCGAGCCCGAACCCTTGGTGTCGGCGTCGTATACAAACTGGCGCAAAAATTCGCCTTTCTTGTTGAAGATTTGCACGCGATTGTTCATGCGATCACACACGTACACGAGATTGTCACGGGTCATGCGCACGCAGTGCACGGGCATGCCGAAGTGCTGCGATTCTGGGTTGAAATTCGGAAAGTTGCCGTCTTCCGGACGCTTACCGTAAGCGCCCCAATGCCGTTTGTATGCACCCGTTGCGGCGTCGAACACAATCACGCGGCGATTGCCGTAGCCGTCGGCAACGTAGAGTTCATTGGCCGCAGCGTCAAGCTCCATGTGCGCTGGGCGACCCAGTTGTGTGGTGCTGTTGCTGCCTTCGCTCTTGCCGGGCTTGCCGATTTGCATGAGGAATTTGCCGTCGGGCGTGAATTTCAACAGCATGTGATCGGTCGCCGCGTTGCCGCCAACCCACACATCACCCTTCGGATCAACGTAGAGGCCGTGCTCGTTGGCGGGCCAGTCAAAGCCCACGCCTTTGCCACCCCATGAGCGCAGCAGGTTGCCCGCGCGGTCGAATTGCAGAACCGGTGGCGCGGCCGAGCAGCATTTTGATCGGCGCGGTGTGAGCGTTGAGCCACGCTCGTCCTCGGTCAACGTGAGCGGTCGGTGAATCATCCAGATCGTATCGTCTTTGGCAACAGCGAGTCCTGCCACTTGTCCCAAAATCCAATTGTTGGGCAAGGGCTTCGGCCATGTGGCGTCCACCGCGTAGCGCGGCCCACCGGCCACAATCGCGCCTTCTACGCGACCATGCGCATGATGGTTGTGCGCGTCCGAGCTTTGCGCAGTATGCGCGCATCCGGTGACGAGAAGCGCGAGCGCGGCAGCGCTTGTGAGTGAGGCGTTGCGAATGAACTTGAACATGTGAATTCCTAGTTTCGAAGGGTCGAAAAAACAGTGAGCTGCGGTTCAGGTCAAATGTAGCGCCACAAGCGCCAGCGCCGCTGGCAGCGCCTGCACATAAAGGATGCGCTTCGACGCAGTTGCCGCGCCGTAGAGCCCCGCGATCAAAACACAGGCGAGGAAAAAGACCTTGACGCTCAATCCCGCGCCACCACCGAGCAACAAACCCCAGATCAATCCCGCCGCAAGAAAGCCGTTGTAGAGCCCCTGATTTGCGGCGAGCACTTTGCTGGCTTCGGCGAATTCTGGCGTGGTGCCGAAGGCTTTGCGGCCCTTGGGCGTTGTCCACATAAACATCTCAAGCACGAGGATGTACACATGAATAAGGGCCACGAGGCCGACGAGAACATTGGCAACAGTCATCATCACGAAAACCCCGGCGCGGTGAATTGAATAAGCCACGTACGCTATCGCTAATCCCTGCTCGGCGCAAGCAAGCGTGATTCGGAATAGCGAAGCATTACGCTGCGAAATCGGTGGTAGCGCACCCGCTATGCTTCTGCCTGTTTCCCTTGATCGTTTTATTGCTCTTTGTCGTTTACAGCTTTTTCACGTGAACGACCGCCAGTTGGTCGTTGCAGCGAAGTTTTTAAGTTAATCGACTAAACGATTTTTAAGGCTTAAAGCGCCGCCGGGCAGTCGCTAGCGGCCAAAAGCCATATCTCCATATCTCCATGCAAACTGTTCACGTTTCCCTCGCCGACCGTCCGTATCCGATTCACATTGCGCCGAATTTGATCGGCAATGCCGACGCGCTCGCGCCGTTCGTGAAGGGCAGCACGGCGGCGGTGGTGACTAATGCCACGCTCGCGCCGATGTTCCTCGGGCGCGTGAGCGAATCGTTGCGTGCGCTCGGCAAACAGGTTGTGGAAATCGTGTTGCCCGACGGCGAGGCGTACAAAACCGCAGCGTCGTTGGACCTGATTTACAGCGCGATGCTCGCGGCGAAGTGTGACCGCAAGACGACCATCGTTGCGCTCGGCGGCGGCGTGATTGGCGACGTGGCAGGTTTTGCGGCGGCGACATATCAGCGCGGAATTCCGTTCGTACAAATGCCCACGACGTTGCTCGCGCAGGTCGATTCATCGGTCGGCGGAAAGACCGCGATCAATCATCCGTTGGGCAAGAACATGATCGGCGCGTTTTACCAACCGCTGGCCGTGCTCTCTGACACTGCTGCGCTCAAAAGCTTGCCACCGCGCGAGTTCGCAGCAGGCCTTGCCGAGATCATTAAGCACGCGCTGATTTTCGATGCGCCACATTTGGTTGAATTGGAGCGCGACGTTGACAAACTCAACGCGCGCGACGACGAAACGCTTGCGCGCGTCGTCGCGCATTCGTGCCGCATCAAAGCGGACGTGGTGAAACGCGACGAGCGCGAAACGCTCGACATTCGCGCGCTCTTAAATCTCGGTCACACCTTCGGCCACGCCATCGAAACCGAAATGGGTTACGGTGCGTGGGTGCACGGTGAAGCAGTGGCGGCGGGCTGCGTTTTGGCGGCGCAACTCTCGTATGAGTTAGGGCACATCGGTGCAGCGGACCTGCAGCGCGTGAAGCGCTTATTCGCTGCGGTGAAGTTGCCGATTGAGCCGCCAAAAACGGACGCTGCAAAACTTGTTTCACACATGCAGCGCGACAAGAAAAACGAAGGCGGCGTGGTGACGCTGGTACTACTCAAAAAACTTGGCGAAGCCTACATTGATCGCACAGTGCCGAGTGCGCGGCTGGTGAGTTTTCTGGAGGGGCGCATTCCGCAGTAAACACGCTTGCGAGCAGACCCATGCACGCCTAGCAGACGATGCGCACTTGGTCGTCGCGCCATCTGATTGCACGGATGAGTACCGGTGCGATTCGTGGATTGGTCACTCTCGACACAATGGCGACGTCGACCACGCTGCACCGCCGTTTAGCGTAGTTCTTTTCGCTCAGATTGCGGTGGCACCGTTTCCCTTGCCTCATGCGCACGGATCATTGCTTTCATTTCCGGGACGTAGCTGGCAAACAGCGCGCTGAGTCTGCCGCGCGCTTCGGCCTCGTCTGCCGTTGCGATGTATTTTTTTGCCGAATCTACACTTTGGTCACGCAGCTGCGCGGCTTCGGATTCTGTGGTCTCACCGCGTCGTGCTTGTGCGAGAAAATTGTGCGCCATGCGTCGTCGAGTAAACATCGTCAAACTTGGCGTCGCGATCTCGTCGATTTTCGCCTGCCGTATTGCCGTAATTAGCGCGAGGTTTTCCACATGCACCCGGGTGGCTTCCGTATGCTGACCGGCTAACTCTAGGCCGTGTGCCAGCGCAATTCGGGTGTTTACGAGATACGCGGTGCGTAAAGGATCTTCGCTCACCGGCGGCGTCAATCGAGTCAGTCCTGCGAGGCCGGTCGCCTGCATCGCCAGGGCTGCATCGATCGCAGCTTGATCGCCCCCGACTCGCAACGCGCTTTGCACATTTGCCAATCCCGCAACCATCAGCGCCTGATACGCAGGCGCAGCAAACGGATCAACCTGTCGCATCGCCAGCATCGCGCGCGCACCCTCGACGGCGTGCTGGCACGGAACACGCGCCAGCGCGACGTCTTTATCGAGCCGTAGATAGTCTGAGCACAACGCTGACCAAGCAACTAAATCATTGAGAACAGCCAGCGGGTTAGCGGGTTCACGCGCGCGCACCACGCTCGCGAGCTCGGCGCGCTTGATCCCGTCGGCGAATCCGGCCTCTTCGCGTCCCATGGAAATGCGAAGGGTTTTGCGGTCCCCCAACACTCGCGACCATTGCTGTACGTAGATCGCATTGTTCGGGAATTGATTGACGAGGTCGCCCGCGAGTCGTTCAGCATGGTCAAACTGCACGTTTGCGGACTCAAAATTTCCGGTTTGCCGTAGCAGCATGGCGCGCGCCATGTGAACCGCGCTGAGGTGAAAGCGCGCAACAGCGTCTTTCGGCGTGTTCGACAAAATGGCTTCCAGCGCGTCTTGCGCCTCCTCTAGAAGGTTCATCGCGGTGCCGCTGTTGGCCTGTGTTGTTCCAGGCTCCACGAGCGCGTCTGCGGCATGTAACGACGCGCGCGCGGGCCCAACGCGATCCCAAGGATCGGCGTATTTCCAACCTTTAAGTTCAGCGAACGCGCTACGCGCACGATCCAACATTGTCCTTGCGACAGCGAAGCGATATTGCTGGCGCGCCAGATCACCGCTGGCTTCGTCAATCAGCGCCATTTCCGCAATATCGCTTGGCGTTCGCCCCCGCGCCTTCATGACCTCCTCGCGTAGCTGCCGCGCCAGCGCCAGCTGCTGCTCCGCACGCGGATAGTCGCGCAAACTGGCGTCACCGCTGAGCGCAAATGCGAGCTTACGATAGCCACGCGAGAGTTCGCTCAGGAGACCAGGATCGCGGCTTGCATCGACGCGCAGCCGATCGAGAAATCGTACGCTGTCGTCAACGATTTTTAGCCGCGTTTCGCTGGTTCCAAACGTGCCCAACAGGTCATCTGCGTACTCACTGACGACGCGATTGGCGAGCGCGCGCACGTCAGAAAAACGCGACGCTGCCAGCAGTCGTTGCGCTTCGGCGTTGCGCTGCGCGCTCGTTGCAGCCACAGCCGAAGCTTGAGCGGCGCCGCGTTGCAATTCTGCTTGGGCTGTTGCGGCAACAGCAGCGTTGCGCTCGAGCTGTTCGTTCACGAGTGCACGCGTGGCACGCGTGCGCTCCTGCTCAGCAATTTTCAGCGCGGCTGTCGCACGCTCTTGTTCGCTACGGGCCAGATCGCGTTGAATATTGGCGACGTTGGCTTGGTGTAGCGCGGTGATCAATCCGACGACCAATGACAGCGCCGCAGTAGCCATTGCGGCGCTGGCGAGACGGTGGCGCCTAATGAACTTCCACGCCACATAGCGCCACGTTGGAGGTTGCGCAGCAATCGGATAGCCATCGAGATGCGCTTGAATATCGCGACCCAGGGCGTCGACCGTCCCATATCGATCTGCCGGGTCTTTGGCCAACGCTTTGGCGAGGATGGTGTCGACGTCACCAATCAAAGCGTGCCAGTTTTCACGCGGCACATTCGCTGCTCTCGTGTAGTTCTGGCGCATCGTTAGACTGACGCGCGTCGGTGCTTCCTCAACGACAGCTTTGAGTAGCGCGTATGCGTCGCGCTCAACGCCACCAAATGGCGAGCTGCCCGTCAACATGCGATACAACGTTGCGCCGAGACCGTAAACGTCGGTGGCGACGGTGATCGGTCCACCCTGTACCTGTTCGGGGCTCGCGTACTCCGGTGTCAGTGCTCGGTCGCCAAATTCCGTCGCTGCGAGCGCGTCGCCCTCCGGTGCTAGTAGTTTGGATACACCGAAGTCGAGCAGCTTGACTTGTCCCTCAGCCGTTACCAACACATTTGACGGTTTGATATCACGATGCACCAGGAGGTGCTCGTGCGCGTGCGCCACAGCGTCGACCAGTTGCATCATCAATTGGAGGCACGCTCGAGCATCGAGCCTGCGCAACCGACACCATTCATCAATCGGTTGCCCGTCGATGTACTCCATGACAATGTAGGGTGCCCCGTCGGGCGTCTCGCCGCCGTCGATGAGGTGTGCGATGTTGCGATGATTCAACGCCGCCAGCGCCTGTCGTTCGCTTCGCAGCCGCGCGAGCAAAGTGGCGCTAGCTATGCCGCGAATTACTTTTATCGCAGCAAATTGATGAAAGGTCGCATTGCTGCGTCGCGCCAACCAGACGCTGCCCATTCCACCTTCGCCAAGCTCACGCTCCAACGTCCACGCGCCAATCGATGCGCCTGCCGATAGCGAGGCACCGCGCTGCTGTACGAGGTTTGATATGAACGGTGCGTGCTCTATCGAAACGGTTTCGCTACTATGCAGCGCGAGTAGACTTGAGACCTCGTCTTGCAGCCCCAAGTCGTTGTGACACAAATGCGGAAGTGCCGCCGCGCGATCAGCAGGGGGCAGTTCAAGCAACTTCCCGAGAATGCCTTTGACCTGTTGCCAGCGCACCCGTTCTGCATCAACGGACATTTTCATCCGCCTGAAGTGCACGTTTTAACCAAAGCCGAGCGGTTGCCCATTCCCTTTTGACCGTTGCGATCGAGAGATTCATCGCGGACGCGGTTTCCTCAATCGTTAAGCCGCCGAAGTAGCGCAGTTCAACCACGCGCGATTGCTGGGGATCAATGATGGCCAACGCGGTCAGTGCTCGGTCAAGGTCGAGGACCGCCGCGTCGCCCGCGTTGGAATCACTGGCTTCGACTTCGAGCAAACTCACCGTTACTTGCGACCAACTACCTCCGCGCTTCTCCGTTTGCCGAGCGACCGCATGGTTGACCAATACGCGGCGCATCGCTTCGGACGCGATCGAGAAGAAAATTGCACGTTCATCCCATTGCGTGGAGTGCTGATCAACAAGTTTGAGATATGCCTCGTGAATCAGTGCTGTTGCCTGCAAGGTATGGTCCGCAGACTCGTGCCGCATCTTATTGCGGGCGACTCGCTTGAGTTCGTCGTAGACCAACGGTAGTAGGCGATCAAGCGCCTCACGGTCGCCCGTGCGTGCAGAGCGCAACAATTCAACGGGAGAGGCGGCAGTAGTCACGATAAGTACGATTAAAAAGCGGACACGAACAGCACACAGTCATGCCTAGCGTAACGCGTCCAGCGACCTCGATGCCGCATCGACACCATAAATGCAAAAAACGCCCGCTGACGCGGGCGAGGAGAGATTCGGGTCACGGGCGTCGCAGCGCTTCCTTTCGCGCTATTGCGCGAGACTCCATTGTTGATTTGCACCGTTGTGGCAGGACCAAGCCAGTAGTCGTGCCCCATTATTCTTTGATCCAGCTTCAATGTCGATGCACGATGGTGGGACATTTCCATTTTGGGCGGCACCGTTCACGACGCGCCACTTCTGGTGGATCGCGCCCGCAGCACATCCCTCAAAACGCAAGGTGTTTCCGCTATTGCCTAAGCACTGGCCGTTGTATTTGATCGATCCATCAGCCTCTTGTGCAAAGCGCTGATTCGCGCCGCCGTGGCAGTCCCACAGTAGGATGCCTTGGCTGGCGGACACGTCAAGGCATTTGCCCGGCGCGTAAGTGGAGCGGATGCTAATCGTTCGCGCTGGGCTAGGTGGCGTTGGTGTGACTACGGTATTGGAGGTTGCGGTGAGCCGAACCATGTTGACCAGCGCGTCGAATGAGCTCCATGATCCATTGTTGTACCGAAGCCGATTGCACTCACCGCTTGAGGAACCGCTGCCCTGAGGTGCTCGCCCCATGGCCTCCCATACTGCGGCGGTAATCAATCGGTCTGAGCAGACACTGTAGGCCGCGTGCGTTTTGCGCAGTAGGTCAGCATAGTCGCTCCAAGCGCCACCGCCATAGCGGTTAATGTTGCATTCGCCCACGTTTTTGCCGGATCCACGCGCAGTGCGGTTCAGTGTTTTTGCCACTGTGTCATTTACCCAAAGATCAGCACAGGGGCCTGACGCTAGCGAAGCCGGTGGTGCATTTGGGTTGGGCGGTGCAGGAGGTGGAGGAGGTGGTGGTGGAAGTGCAGGAGGTGGAGG
>JBEBJR010000043.1:0-24932 GCA_040079845.1 Casimicrobium sp.
GGCCATTGCCGCGCAACTCAAGCGCAGTCCTAGCAGCGTTTGGCGCGAACTGCGCCGCGCCCGCGCCTTTGCAGGTGCGCCCTACTGTCTTCGAAGCGCAAAGAAGGATCGGGCCAAGAAACAGCGCGCCAGCGCGATCAACGCGCGCTGCTACGCTTGCGATCACCCCGATTTGGGCGCACCGCATGCTCGCCTGACTCAGCAGCACTCGTTGGCTCAGGCTCTGGGCGCGCTCACCCGCGAGCGCTTGGACTTTGGCCCCATCAAAGCTCTGCCCAGCCGCTCCACGCTCTATCGGGTCGCCGACGCCTTGGGTTGGGTCAACCGGGAGCGCTATCCGAGCATGCGGCTGCGCAACTATCACACGAAAGCGAGCAAGCGTGCACGCGCACAGCGCGCGCCTAACGCTTGGGTGGCCCAACGCCCGCTGGAGCTGACGCTGCGCCTACGGCCCCTGTGCATGGAGATCGATACCATCGTCGGACGTAAAACCGACAGCGCGCGGCTCGTCGTGGCCGTCTGCCGCCATACCCGCTACACCATGATCGGTCTCCTCAAGCACTGCACCGCGCGCGCCGTGGAGAAGTGGCTTGGACAACGCATGCGCGAACAAAAATTGCCGCTGGTGTGCTTAATTCCCGATCAGGGCAGCGAGTTCGCTCGCCTGCCCAACATCAAGTCGCTGACCGTCTATCTATGTCAGCCCCATCGTCCTTGGCAAAAACCCACCGTGGAAAACACCAACGGTTTGATCAGACACTACGTGCCTAAAGGGCAGATGATTAGCCATCTCACCCCTGCATTTGTCTCCTACATCGAACAGCAGCTCAATCACAGACCTCGCCTATGCCTGAATTGGGAAACCCCGCGAGCGCTACTATCCCGCCTACTCCCCGCCGTCGTGCACTTCGATTGAGAATCCGCCAAACGGCTGCGCAGTGCCGCAAATCAGCGGCATGTAAGAAAAAGCTGATGCTCGCTCAGTTCATTGTGGAACGCGCGGCGATCTGGTGAAATGTCTGGCTCAACACTGAATGGTGCGACCGCGCCCCAGACACGCGAATGAAATTCCAAAAGTTCTTGATCGCCTTGGCGACCGTCGTCGCTGGACTGTGCGCGGCGCCTGGCGCTGCGCAAGTGCAATGGACGAGCGTCCTCGGGGCCACAGCTGTGCCGACGGCGCTAACAGCAGCGACCGCCGTAAAGGCTATCGACGGGTCGATAGTGTCTGCAGCGTTGGCCTACGACGGAGAGGCAAACACGCTTCGCATCTCCAGAATTTCTCCCACCGGCGCTACCAGTTGGGTCCGCTGGCGTGCCAGTTATTCGCAAAGCGCGCGCGCACTGTTCGCACACGCGGACAATTCTGTGTCACTTGTTTACTACGACAGCACCGGTAAAGTCTGCATTGAGAACCTCTCGGCAGTGGGTGATTCGAGGAACAAAAATTGCATGTCTGACTATAGTTCGCCTGCGGTGACGGTGCAATTGGCTCCCGATGGCGACATCTACATAGCGCAAGGCTCACCACGTACGGTGCGCAAAGTTTCGCCGCTGGGAATCGTTCGATGGGCCAGTCTATCGCTCAGTCTCGGCTCATATTCAGGGCAAGTGTTCGCGAGTGTCGATTCAGCGGGAAACTATGTGGAATTCACCGGTAACCGGTTAGTCCATTGGAGTGCTGTTGACGGTACGCTGCTCCACAACGCTGTTTTGGCTGCTGCAGCACAGAACTACGTAGCAACATTGCCTCGTGCGAACCAGCAGTTGGTCGTAAGCTCCGTGGCTACAGCAGGAAACGGCATAAATGTCGAGGTTTCTCGCGTCGCGTCTGACGGGTCGGCGCTGTGGACCACACCAGTGACTTTTTCGCAAAGTTACGGTGGGGTGACGCTTTTAGCCGGTGATGGCGACAGCGTGTACGTTCGTTTTATCCCAGAAACCTACCTGAACGCGCCCCCTAGCGTTGTCAAAGTATCTGCGTCCGGCGCGATACTTTGGCAACGACAATTCTCTGCACTCAGTCAGGTGCTGGGGGTTGACAGCAGTATTTTGGGTGTCGGGTACACCACCGACGCAGCCACTTCGACGCGAACTGCGTCGCTCTATCCGATCTCGGCTCTCGACGGCAGCCTGGGGGCCGCGCAAAAGTCATACACCGCGAATGATGCACAAGTGCCGTCTAGTTGGTTGCCGGTCACAGGCGGCGTGGTCGCCGCGTTCGACAGCCGCGCGTCCGGGTACTTTACGACTACCGTCGCTAGCAATCTGATGTATTTCGCGTTACCTATGGGATCGGACTGGACCAATTCGGCCATGGCACGGCCGGCCCGGGCAATGGTGCGCAGTGACTGTTTGATGCCGCGAATCGCTGCGTCCGGTCCAAAGCTTTACCCCGGAGCTACGGCGTCCAGCCCCGGTGCTTGGTGGGCGCGCTCAACCGTCCCGGAATCATATTCAGCGCAAACATGGACTAAGTTTGACGCGAGCAACGGCGCTGTCCTGAGTGAAATTGGCACAACTCAGAATGATTGTGGCGCACCTTTCACAAGTGATGGCGGTCGTGTGATCATTTCAGCGAGCAACACTGAACGGGTAAAAAAATTCAGTGCGAGCGGAGCAGTACAGTGGCAGTACAGTAGTCCTAATTACGTCGGCTACAGCAACTGGAACGCGCTGACGGAATTGCCGTCAGGTGACATTGTCTACGTCACGGGCGATCGTATCGGGCGCGTCACATCGGCCGGTGTGGGCGTATTCGAAACCAGCGCTGGCATCGCAAACGTCAAATACTTAACCGCCGACACCGACGGCAACGCATGGGCATTCGGGACCATGCCGTCTACCAACACATTTGTCGTGATCCGCGTATCCCCAACCGGGAATTTGCTTTCTACGACGCCGCTCGACGCCCCTGGCTGTTATGACAGCGTTTCGGCAGCTACGCTTACGGACACTGACGAAATGGTCGTTGCTACTGAGACTTGCGGGGAGGGCCGTGTCTATAAGATCGGCTCGTCGGGCCAAATGCTATGGCAGCGTCTAGTGACGTCTTTGCCGCAGCGACCGACTTTTCTGATAAAGACTATTCACGTCGAAGCCGACGGTGGAGTGGTGGCCGGCGGGTGCGCATATGGCTCGCAAGGCGAATCGGGTGATTCCGGCCTTTCGCAGATGAGCGCCTGGACCGCCAGCGGCAATGAACGATGGACTGTGGCGTCCGATTTGGTGGGCACCAGCAGCGAATGTGTGACCTCAATTAATAGCGCGCCAAACGGCACTATCTACGCATTAGCTTCGTCGAGCAGTCAAAAGAGGCTCCCGCCAGTGATTTGGGCGCTTGCCTCTGACGGCACGGAGCTTTGGCGACACGGCTCGCTGCTTAGTTCGCCTATTGCGGCGTTTACGGAAGCGCGCCTTGATCCCAGTGGCGACATGATCGCACTTGGCGAGGCACCGCGTAGCGAATTAGGCCCACGCGAGGTAAGCCTGCGGAGAATCCAGCTTAGCGCATTGGTACCGTCGCCCCTGAAGCTCAAGTTCCTGAGCATGCCCACGACGGCGGTGCAATATCGCTCGCTCTTTTCGGTCACTGTTGGATTGCGAACGTCGGCGGATGCGCCGGCGACCGCTGCCATCGCTACTGTCGTTCGGCTCGCGCTTGGCAACGGTACAGGAAACTTGGATGGCGTTCTGACATGCACTATAGCGGTGGGAGAAAGCCAGTGCACCGCGTCTTCAGTGCAGTACGACGCGGTTGAGACTGGCATGACGCTCTCGGCTAGTGGCGACGGCTTCGCAGTCGCCACGTCGCCGCCGCTCTCCTTTGTCGCCGCCACGACCGCCACCACGCTCGTTGCCGACACTCCCGGGCCATACACGGCGTTTTCAGTTGTGCGCGTAAGCGCGCGTGTTGACGGTCCCACGCCTACATCGCCTCTAAATTACGGTCTGCAGGGACCGCAACCCGCGGGCTACTCGTCAACTTCGACCTGTTTAGCGAACACCGCGGCCACGGCGCTGCTTTCTGCTACCTGCGAGATATTGGTGAGCGCCGCAGCCATGCCGATTACAGCGCAGTTCTCATCGTCGTACTCGACGCAAAGCTATCTCAGTTCGTCAGCGCCGCCGCTTACTTTGCCGTTGACCAAAGCGGCCAGCACGTTGGTGGTGACAGCCGATCCCGCTATCAACACATTCGTGACGGGTGACCGTGTGAAGCTGCGCGTTTCGATCCTGACGGCGACCGGCCTTAATGTCACGGGCTTCGTGTCGCCGTCCTCGATATCGCTTAATGCTGGCTCATGCAGTTACGGACAACAAGTGGGTTCGTTCAGCAGTGGATGGGCGGGGTCGTACTTTGACTGCCAAATTCCGAGCGCGGCACTCGGCACCAACACGGTCACCGCCAGTTTCGCCGGGAATCAGGATTTGCTAGCGGCGGCGCCAGCGTCGCTTTCGTTCTCGACGGTTGCTGGTGGCGTTGTCCGGGGGTACGCATACACCGTGAGTGTGGCCAGTATTTGTTCGACAACGCCAGGAGTTACTTGCAGCGCGATCTCCGATTCATCTTCTAATTGGCAATGCGTTGGTCCCGCCGGAATGAGCGGCGACGTGTATTTCGTGCCGCCGGTGGGGGTTACCTACTATAACTATCCTGGCTCGCCTGTGCACTTCAGTAACGTCACGGGTGTAGTGACAACACCAAACTACGTGTCCTGGCGTCATCAGGTGGGTGCCTGTAAGCTCGACGTTGATGGCGATGGCGCGGTACTGACGTTGACCGACGGGATTCTTGTGTTGCGCCGCATGTTGGGCCTTCAAGGCGCGGCTCTGGTGAACAACGCAACTCATGCCTGCGTGCCGAAAAGTGCACTGCAAATTGCAGAGGACGTGCAACTCAGTGGCTACGACGTTGACGGCGACGGACAGGTGCTGCCGGAAACTGACGGGCTGCTGTTTCTGCGCTTCCTGCTCGGTTTCCGTAGCGACGGTTTGGTGACGAACGCGACGAGCGCTAACGCCGTGCGCCGCACGAGTGCTGAGGTGATGTCATTTTTCAGTGGGTCATGCGGTGCCTATTGAGAACCTTTGCTACGCGCCCCTGCCACCAAACAAAAAACGGCGCTCCGAGAATCTCGAGCGCCGTGAAGCCTACGAACGGCGCGAACGGCATGCCGGCGATTGCGAGCGAGAGCAGCCGGCCAATGCCGCCGAGAAAAATCATGAGCCATAGTGCACGAAAGAGCGTGGTTTCGCGCTCAATTCGCGGCACGATCCATGCGGCGGCGAGGCCGACGCCTAGCCATACGCCGGAGTAGAAACGCAGGTTGCTGTCGAGCGTGGCGTCGGGAGGCAGGTTAAGCGCGGCGTAGAGCGGGTCGCGTAGTCCTGTTAAGCCAACGAGGCCGGTGATGATGGGTACGAGCGCGAGGATTGCGGTGGCGAGTTGTAGATTGAGCTTGTTCATCGCGGTCCGATATTTGTATGCATGGTGCGACGGGATCACCACGAACGAGGGTTAAAGTCTGCCCGCATCCGCAGCGCGTTGCACCATCGTGCGCGCGATGATGCGGTGAAATGGTTTGACTACGAGCATGTAGGCGCGGCCTAGTGCGTTGTGCGTTTCGACTGCGGTGGAAACGGTAACGGTGGGCGCGCCTTTGCCGCTGGCGTCGCCCGCGCGAAGCACCGAGATGCGGAAGTTCAAATGGGCGTCGTCTTCCCCGATGATGATTTCGTTTGCGTGGCGTTGTTGCACTTTGAAAATGCCGGCTTGTTGCTCGCCCGATTTCATGTCGGAATGTTTAAGACCAACGGCTTTGGCGAATACGCCGCGCGCTTTCATCAGCGCGCCGACCCACGCCGGGCTGTGACCGAAGATGGCAAGCGCGGCCTGTTCTGGAGTGATGGCATGATTGACCAGCGCCACTTCGTAGGCGTCGGCAAACGTCACTTGCTTAAATGATCCGAGGAGTTTGCTCTCTTCGGGGACGGGGACTTTGACCACGCGGTGCATGCTTTTTTTCCTGTGATTTCGTCGATGTGTACGTTGTAACGGTGGAGGATCGAACTATCTTTACAAGCGAAAGATTAGGCGCATTCTTCCACCGTAATCCTTCTCGTGTCAAGATAGCGTTATGAAATCGCCGTTACTAACTTCCTCCCAACCTACGGCTCGACCGCCCGCCAAAACGAAAACTGCACGCAAGCCGAAGGTCGCGAAACCGTATCACCACGGCAATCTGCGCGAAACGTTGCTTGCAGCGGCGGATGATGTGCTTGCCGCGAAAGGCGCAGCGGGGCTCACGTTGCGCGATGTGGCGCGGGCGGCGGGCGTGTCGCATGCTGCGCCATATCACCATTTTGCGAGCCTCGACGACTTGCTCGCGGCGGTGGCGACGCGTGGGTTCGACCGTTTGTCCGAAGCGATGGCGCCCACCGTTGCGGTGGCCGACACGAAGGAGCGTTTGCTGCAAATTAGCGAGGCTTACGTGCGTTGTGCACTGGCGAATCCCGCGCAGTTTCGGGTGATGTTCGGGCCGTTGTGTGCGCGCAAAAACGAATTTCCGGAAATGCGCGCGGCATCAGCGCGTGCTTTTGCGATGTTGCTCGCGGCGGCGTGTGCGCATGATGCAAAGCAGGGGCCGGAGATTGCGCTGACGGGATGGAGCTTGTCGCATGGGCTTGCAAACTTAATGCTCGACGGCGTGATCGATGGTCTGCCGCTAGCGGATTTGGACACCGAAACCATGCCGCGCCGATTGGCCGAGCGCGCGATTGCTGTCACACCGAAAGCACGTTTACGTAAGTAATGGCTTTGTGGCGTGAGCGACAGCCACGCGGTATTTACAGCGAATTTATTGCATAAGTTGACTAGGCGATATTTATGCCGCAAACGACCGCTGGTATGTCGTTTTAGCCAAAAAGCTGTACGGCTCAAAGTATCGTTCACGCGATCACCCACGCGCCGACGTTCTCACCCGACGCGCATAATCTTTTTCACGGTACCGCGCCTCGTGCGCTCCTCTTCTGAAGGCTTTCCATGAAACTCAAAGACCCCCTCCTTTTCCGTCAACAGGCCTACATCAACGGCGCGTGGTGCGACGCTGATTCTGGCAAGACGTTCGGCGTGGACAACCCCGCCACGGGCGAAATCATCGGCCAAGTGCCGGACATGGGCGCAGCGGAAACCCAGCGCGCAATTGACGCGGCGAATGCGGCGTTCCCTGCGTGGAGCAAGATGAGCGCGAAAGCGCGTGCGGTGATTTTGCGCAAGTGGTTTGACCTCATCATGAGTAACGCCGACGACTTGGCGAGCCTCATGGTGCTCGAACAAGGCAAGCCGTTCGCCGAAGCTAAAGGCGAAGTGGCGTACGGCGCGAGCTTCGTGGAATGGTTCGCCGAAGAGGGAAAGCGCGCGTACGGCGACGTGATTCCGACGCAATCTGCGGATCGGCGCTTCGTGGTGATCAAGCAGCCGATTGGCGTGTGTGCCGCGATTACGCCCTGGAATTTTCCGATCGCGATGATCACGCGCAAATGCGCGCCGGGCCTCGCGGTCGGCTGCACGTTTGTGGTGAAGCCTGCGGAGCAAACGCCGTATTGCGCGCTCGCACTCATGGCGCTCGCGGAGCAGGCGGGCATGCCCAAAGGCGTGTTCAACATCATCACTTGCGACGCCGCAAAAGCGCCGGACGTCGGCAAAGTATTGTGCGCGTCGCCCATCGTGAAAAAAGTGACCTTTACGGGCTCTACCGAAGTGGGCCGCATTCTCATGCGCCAGAGCGCAGACACGGTGAAGAAGATGGGCTTAGAGCTCGGTGGCAACGCGAGCTTTATTGTGTTTGACGACGCAGATATTGACGCAGCGGTTGAAGGCGCAATGGCCTCGAAATATCGCAACACGGGGCAGACCTGCGTCTGCGCCAATCGCATTTACGTGCAAGACAGCGTGTACGACGCGTTCGCCGCAAAGCTCACGGCCAAAGTGCAGCAAATGATTGTCGGGCAAGGTTTCGAGGACGGTGTATCGCAAGGCCCGTTGATTGACGCGCAGGCGTTGAAGAAGGTGCAAGAGCACGTTGCCGACGCGGTGAGCAAAGGCGCAACGGTGTTAACTGGCGGCAAAGCGCATGCGAAGGGCGGGCAGTTCTACGAACCCACCGTTCTCGCGAACGTGACGCCCGCGATGCGCGTTTCGGTTGAAGAAACGTTTGGTCCGGTTGCGCCATTGTTTCGCTTCAAAACGGAAGACGAAGTGATCGCGCTCGCGAACGCGTCCGAGTTTGGGCTAGCGAGCTATTTCTACGCGCGCGATATCGGTCGCGTGTGGCGCGTTGCCGAAGCATTGGAAGTAGGCCTAGTCGGCGTCAACGCCGGCGTGATCGCTAACGAAGTCGTGCCGTTCGGCGGCGTAAAACAGTCCGGCCTCGGGCGCGAAGGCTCGAAGTACGGCGTCGACGACTACCTCGAAATTAAGTACATCTGCATGGGTGGGATCTAGCGCGACAGACGCGCTTACCGAGCCATAGCGTCAAGTCCGCTAGCGGACTTGACGTCGCGTGTGCCCATGGTTTTACGTCTTAACCGAAGTACCCTCATTTTCGGACGACGACCATGCGAATCTTTTCCTCAATTCTGCGCGCGCTGCTTCCGGCGTTGGCGCTTCTGGCTGCGCAGCTCGTGCATGCGCAGGCCGTCGCGCCTGGCGCGCTCGATAGCTCCTTCGGCACTAGTGGTGCGCGAGTACTTGCGCTTGGCCCGAACGGCGGCGAATTCCGCGCCGTGGTTAAACAACCCGACGGGAAACTCGTAGCCACGGGCTGGCTACGAAACGCGACCGGCGGTTACGGCGCGGCCATCGTTGCGCGGTTCACGCCGACCGGCGATCTTGATACCGGCTTCGCCGGGACTGGCGTGCTCACCATTGCGCCGTCGGGTGTTTTGAGCGGTATCGTGCCCTACGGCATCGCGCTCACACCGGACGGCAAAATTGTGATCGGAAGCGAAGGCTTCACCACATCCAGCGGTGGTGCGTACGTCATCACACGCATCTCTGCGGCGGGTGTCGTCGACACCGGATTCGGCTTCGAAGGCAGCTACTTGCAAAGTCGCTCTGGCGGCGTCCCCAACGGCGTGCGTGCGCTTGCGGTGCAAAGCGACGGGCAGATCATCGTCGCGGGATTCGTCACCAAGTCGGACGGCAAGTGGGCGATGGATATGTTTCGGATCAAGGCCGACGGCAGCGACAGCGACGCGACATTCAGCACCGGCGGTTCTTACTACCTGAGCATCAACGGCGGCAATGTGGTCCCCAGCGCTATCGCGATGCGAGCAGACAATAGTTTTGTGCTGGTCGGCTGGGCTCAATTTGTCGCACCCGACGGCACGACGTTTCAGCAGTACCTGACGAGCTTTACCGCCAATGGCTTCTTCGGCGGTGCGACCAACACGACCGACTTGAACACCAGCGCGAACGATCAATTCGAAGCGGTTGCCTTCGACGCAAGCGGTCGCATATTGACTGCGGGCTACGGCCTAGTCGGCGGCAACAGCGTGGCAGTCGCGCGGCGACTGTCTACGAGCGGCTCGCAGGACGCGACGTTCACCAACGGCAGCATTCCGGGCTTTGCGGGCGTCGCGCTTACGGGCTCGAATCACGACGAAGGTTACGGCAAAGGCATCCACGCGCTGCCCAACGGCGACGTGCTGATGACCGGCCACGTGCGTGGCGGCTCTGCAGATGAGTCGTGGTTCACTGCTCGCATGTCCGACTCTGGCGCAATTCCGTCCGGCGGCTATCCAACGGCGGTGTACGAAATCAAGCCGAACAATCAATATGGCCGTGTTCGCGCGTCGACGCTAACGCATGACGGCAGCGTTGCGTTGGTGGGCTACTTAAACGATCCGGTCAGCGGCAAGAGCTATCCAGCCATCGCGAAGGTTGCAGTCAACGGCATGTTCGGCACCGATCTTGAGGTGGTTGAGTATTACAGCCCGACGCTTGTGAAATATTTCATGACCGCGCGCCTCACCGAAAAGAAGCTGCTCGATCAACCCAACGGCGCGGCGCTCGCGCGCACTGGCGTGACGTTCAAGGCGTACTCGCCGAGCGCGGGCCAAGGCACACCAGTCACTCGGTTCTTCGCGTACAAAGCGGGTGAATTTTCGACGCACTTTTACCTAACCATTCCGTCCGAGATCGCCACCATCGGCGCGCAGCCGTGGGCGACCAACGAAGGCATCGACATGTACTTCACGGTTCCGGACGTGTTCACGATTCAGGGCCGTGGCCAGGTGCGTGTTTGCCCGGTGAATACGAAAAACATCTGGCGCGTGTTTAAGCAAAAGGCGAACCCCGCCGCGGCGGTCACCGACCCGAATCATCGTTACGTTGACACCGAAGCCGCGCTCGCGGAGATGGTCGCGCGCGGCTACACCGACGAAGGCATCGTGTTCTGCGGACGGCTGTAACCCACGGATTTCGCTTCGCAAGCGGCGCGCGCGGCACGGGCGGCGCGCCGCGTAATCCTCCAAAAGCCCGGCCCGAGCGGATACGTTCGGGCTGGGCTTTTTCTTTTGCGTCGGTGTTTCACAGAACCAGCGCGAGTCACAAATCTTGAATAGCTTTTCAGCGTTAACGACCGCTGGTCGGTCGATTGACGCGCAAAAAATGTTAACTCAACTATTGACAAAATAGCCCTGTAACCGCCATACGGCAGTCGCTCAAGCTCGAAAGCTGTTGCGATAACACTGAGACGCCGACGCGCATCGCTGCTAGGATGGGGCGCTTAATCTGGCCTCGGCCGAGGAGCGCCATGAATTCCCCCGTTAAACCGCCTTCTGCGCTGCTGCAAAGCAGGGCGCTGTGGGTGTTGCTGACCGTCGTGTCTGGTGCGCTCGCGTGGATCCTCTGGCCGTTTTACGGGACCATTTTGTGGGCGGGCATCATCGCGCTGCTGTTTGCGCCGCTGTATCGTTGGCTGTTGCTGAAACTGCATGGACGGCGCAATGTTGCAGCGCTCGTCACCTTGTTGGCCGTGGTGCTGATCGCGATTCTTCCGTTGGTGGCGGTGATCGCTTCGCTCACGCGCGAAGCGGCAACGCTGTACGAACAGGTGCAGTCCGGCGCCGTCAATCCGGGCCGGTATTTGCATGACCTTTTTGACGCGCTGCCAAGCTGGGTGAGCGCTTTACTCGATCGACTGGGACTTATCGATTGGAACACCTTGCAACGACGCGCGTCCGCCGCGCTGGCGCAAGGCACGCAATTCATCGCCACGCAGGCCTTGAACATCGGGCAAAACACGTTCGAGTTTTTGGCCGACTTATGCATCACGCTCTACCTCGCGTTTTTCTTGATTCGCGATGGGGCGGCGCTCTCCGGCGCGCTGCGCGAAGCCATGCCGTTGGCCCCCGCGTTTAAGGAAGAACTTTTCGCGAAATTCAGCACGGTCATTCGCGCGACGGTCAAAGGCAATCTACTCGTCGCGGTGATCCAAGGAACGCTTGGCGGCGTCGCGTTCTGGTTTTTGGGCGTCACCGGTGCGCTGCTGTGGGCGGTGCTGATGGTGTTTTTATCGCTGTTGCCGGCCGTGGGTGCAGGCTTAGTCTGGGCACCGGTGGCGCTCTACTTTTTCGCGAGCGGCGCGCTGTGGCAAGGCGTGGCGCTTACCGCTTGGGGCGTTTTAGTGATTGGTCTCGTCGACAACGTGTTGCGACCGATTTTGGTCGGGAAGGACACGCGCATGCCCGATTACGTGGTGATGATTACGACGCTCGGCGGCATGGCGGTGTTCGGCATCAACGGGTTCGTGATCGGGCCGGTGATTGGCGCGATGTTTATCGCGGCCTGGCATATCGACGCCGTGGCGAGGCGAGCGGCGCACAGCCAACCGCCTGCGGAGCCCCACTAACCGCCAGGACGCGCCACGACCACGCCGCTTTGCTGGGTGCCGTACTCTTTCGCGCTTATCAACGCACGCTCAACGCGGTCAAGCGCCGAGCTAAACGTGTCGTTTGCAGCGACCGGGGTCGCGCCGAGCGACGCGTGAACGGTTTCACCATCGACCTCTGTTGAGGGAATCGGCAGTTGCGTGATGGTCGCGTGGAGCTTCTCTGCGGTTGCCGAAGCGACTACTGCGGACATTCCGGGCAACCAGACGAGAAACTTCGCCTCGTCCCAGCGCGCGACCATGTCTGATTTGCGCACGTTCCCCAAGAGCGTTTGCGCAACCTGCTTCAACGCCATGTCTCCGACCAAATGCCCGAGGCGCGCGTTGATGTCGGTGAATGAATCTAGGTCGAGCATCAACAACAAACCGCGCGTGAGGTGCTCGCTCGGTGTGCGCCACTCGTGCTCCAACCACTGACGGCAATGGCGACGATTGACCAGCCCGGTGACGGAGTCAGCCGCCAAGCCCGGCGTACGCGGCGTGTTGTTGCGCGCATAAGCGAGCACGGTATGCAGCAAGCGGGCAACGCTATCGAACAGGCCAACACCCATCGTGTCGAAATATTTTGGGCGGGTCGAATAAAAAGCGATGAGCCCGCGCTCATCGACGTCAATCGAAATGGGGGCCACCAGCAGGCTGCGCGCGCCGTAACGCGACGCTGCTTCGCGGATAGAGGCGTGCATTGAGTTGGTCGAGAGTTCGGTGGTTTGCGTACGCAGGCCGCCCGGTGGCGGCGCGCCCATTGGAAACAGTAGCTCGCCGTCGACCATCAACTGTGATGAGCGTGCCGTGGCATGGCCGACCACAACCTGCGGCTGCACCACCTCGGCACGCGGATCGCCGAACCATACCCACGCTAAACAGATGTTGGGGGAGGCGTTCACGATGCCTTCGCAAAAACTTCTCGCGACCGCTTCAGACTGCGGCGCACCGATCAGTTTTTCGGCGGCAGCGAGCAACGCCTCGGTCATGAAGGTGTGCTCGGCAAGCGTCGACACACTAGCTTCGGCGGCGCTCGACGGTGATTTATGGAAAAACTTGAACATGAGTGCCGCGCTGGAGGTAACGGGCACTATCCGAGCCCGGCAAGCAGAAAAATACTTTTACGAAAGCGTATCGTAGCTTATTTCTTAAGAGTATTCCTATTGCGCAGCTAATGGTCAGTATTTCACCGGTCTCCGTCAGGTGCCAATACTGTTCGCTTGACGGGTTGACGATGGCTTGGCGTCGCTCGGTGGCACCGGGAAACGCGGGCGAGTCCGCGCTTACAAATCGCTTAAATGAGAAGCGAGCGGCATTTATTCAGGCGCTCCTAGCTGCGCGAACGGCAACTCTTGTTTCACCAAAATCACCGTGCACGGCGCTTCCATTGCGACTTTGATCGGAATGGTCGGGATGAACGGCTGCAACTTAAGACCGTGCGTCGCCGCACCGAGCACCATCACGTTCACGTGGTTTCCGCGCGCATACGCCAGCAGCGCTTCGGCCGGATCACCCGATTCGATAACGTGGAACGACGTTTGGTGCGAGCCCATCTCGATGCCCTGCGCCCAAAGTCTCAGCATTTCAAGGTAGCGTGTATGCACGCGCGATTCACTCTTGCTGGCGTCACTCGCACTTGTCTCCGAAGATGAAATCACCGTCACACAGGCCAGCCGCGCGCCGGGACGTGTACCGAGCGAACGATTGACGGCGATGCGCAGCGAGTAAAGCGTGGCGTCGGTCACGTCTTTATTCGGCACTGCCACCATGACGATCGGAACTTGGTCGATCTGTTCGGTGGGCAACGGGCTTGGCTTGTACGACATGCCGGCGGCTTTGATCCAGCGCTTGAAATGCACACGAAACGAGGTGCCTTCGGTTTGGTTGCCACGCGCCGTGATTTTGATTTGATCTGGATGGCTCAATTCGACTGCAAGGTGCGCAGCCGACGGATAACGCTGTGCCGCCTCTGGCGCAAGACAACGCATGATGACCTCTTGCAACCACGGCGGCAGGTCAGGACGATGTCGACGCGGCGGCGGTGGATCCATCCATAAGCGCTGACGCAAACCGCCGGTGGTCGACGGCGCGCCAAAGGGTAGCTCGCCCGTAGCAAGCTCATACAACATCACGCCGATTGCGAAAATGTCGCTTCGCGGATCGCCGCGCACGCCAACGACTTGCTCCGGTGCCATCCACACCGGAGAGCCAATCGCCTTGCGCAATTCTTCGGCGAGCAAATCAGGAAAATGACCGTGATAGCTGAGCCCGAAATCGAGCAGCAGCGCTGAGCCATCGTCACGAATGAGCACATTCGCGGGCTTCATGTCCTGATGCACGACGTTTTGCCGATGCAAACTGTGTGTTGCCTTGGCCACAGCAACGCCAAGCTTCGCAATTGCTTCCGGCGACGGCCGCTCGCGCGTCTCTTTAGCCACTTCTAGCCAATGGTCGAGCGGCTTGGCCTGGATGTACTCCATCACCAAATACGGGACCCGTGTCAGATCGCCTGCTGCCACAAATCGTGGCACATGCGGGCCGGTCAACGCTTGCAAAATTTCTTGTTCGACTTCGAAGCCAACGATGTTTTCTGCACCGTCGCCTGCGGTCATTCTAGGCACTTTCATCGCCATCGGAAAGCCGGGATCGGCCACGCCATTGGCGTACTTCACTTTGTAGATGTGGGCCATCCCGCCCGAATGCACGCAGTCCTCGATGACAAATCCGTCGAGCGTTTCGCCCGGCTCCAGTAGCTTCATTGGCCCCTCAATAATCGATCAGCAAAAAAATCCGGCAATCCCGTCGCGCGAATCGCGTCGGCGGCAGCACCGTAGTCGTAAGGCACACGCACGAACGTGAGCTGCGCTTTTACGCGGTCAAACAGCGCATACATGGCGTCAGTGCGGCCATCGCGCGGCTGCCCCACCGACCCAATCGTGGCAATCCAGCGGCGATGCGCTGATACTGGAATGGCCGCGCCTGCCGTCGGCGCAAACGCCATCAGTCCACGGCCTTGCCCTTGGTAATAAAGCGTTTGTCGGTGCACATGGCCGCCAAACACATAGCGAATTTCGTCATTCATCTTGACCGCAGCGCCGAGACTGTCTGCCGCACTGCGCTCGTCACGCACGTAGTGCCAGCGCTCGGGCGCGTCAGCCGTGGCATGCACGAGCAACACATTACCGTCAACGTATGTTGTTGGTCGTTCGATCAAAAATTTACGCTGCCCCGTGCTCAAGTGGTCATACGTCCACGCCGCGGTCATCTCGCCCAAGATATCACTCGGCGCGGCCGGCGGATGACAAGCAATCGCATCGTGGTTGCCGATGATCGCGACCGCGCCTTCATCGACCATCGCCATGATTTTGTCGACGACTTCGCCGGGGTTCGCACCGTAGCCCACGTAGTCACCGACAAATGCAAACTGCGTTGCGCCGCGCGTACGCGCGTCCGCCACGCACGCGTCGAACGCCTGAATGTTGGAGTGAATATCAGAAAGCAGCGCGAGTTTCATGTTGAGCCTCCTATTGTCGTGTCCCGACTACTCGAAGCTATTGTCGCCTCGTCGTGACTTGATGCACGTCAAACCAGCGTCGTGCCGCGTGCGTCGAACGTGTCAAATCTCGTCTACGATTTGCGTTGCAATTCAAGCACGACTAACCGCAGCCTATTCCTTTATGAGTTCACGTCCTCAGCGCCGCCGCGTTTTAGTTCGCCAAGGACTTTGGTATTCGGTCGGCATTTCAATGCTGATTTTGTTTGTGGGCGGCTTCGGTTTTTGGGTGCTAGACCCACGTGTTGTCACGCTATCCGACGGACTTTGGCTCGCGTTCACCACCGCCGCAACCGTTGGCTACGGCGACCTAGTGCCTTCGACTCACGCCTCTAGGGCGTTCGCCGTTGTGGTGGTGATGCTTGGGCTGGCGGTGCTTTCGTTGGTCACGGCGTCGGTCGCTGCGCTGATCGTCGAGAAGGATGTCGAGCAAGGGGAGCGCGCCATTGAGCACGAATTGATGCGCGAAATTCGCTCGGTGCGTAACGAGGTCAGTGCGCTGCGGCGCGAACTTGAACAACATCGTCCGCCACCGCCACCGTCACGCTAGTCACTATTTGCCAGTCAATCGACCGATGCAATCGCGGGCGCAGTCTTCTCCCCGCGTTCATACACGACGTGCGCACGGCCAACAATCAGGCTGTCGATTTTCCCTATCGCCTTGGTGTCTTTGCTCGTGTACGGAAGTTTCGACAACACGTAGCGCATCGCGTTGAGTCGAGCGCGTTTTTTGCAATCGCTCTTGATGACTGTCCACGGCGAATCCGCTGTGTCCGTCTCGAAGAACATGGATTCTTTCGCGCGCGTGTAGTCGTCCCATTTGTCGAGCGAAGCTTTGTCAATCGGTGAAAGTTTCCATTGCTTGAGCGGATGATTTTCGCGCTCTTTGAAACGACGGCGCTGCTCTTTGCGGCTCACCGAGAACCAAAACTTGAAGAGATGTACACCGCTTCGCACAAGGTGTCGCTCGAAGTCTGGCGCTTGGCGTACAAACTCGTCGTACTGATCGTTAGTGCAAAACCCCATCACCCGCTCGACACCTGCGCGGTTGTACCAAGAGCGGTCGAACAACACGATTTCGCCCGCGGTGGGCAGGTGCTGCACGTAGCGCTGGAAGTACCACTGTCCTTGCTCAGTCGGTGTCGGCTTTTCGAGCGCGACCACTCGCGCGCCACGAGGGTTTAAGTGCTCCATCATGCGTTTGATGGTGCCGCCCTTACCCGCCGCATCGCGACCCTCAAACAAAATCACGACGCGCTGGCCCGTCGCTTTGACCCACGCCTGAAGCTTTAAGAGTTCCACTTGCAACTGGTACTTTTGCCGCTCGTAGTTGCGACGAAGCATCAGGTTTTTGTAGGGGTAGCCGCCGTCGCGCCAGTTCTCCGCCAGCTCTTCGTCCGGATTCAACTTTGCAAACTTGCCACCATCGCGCTCCGCGCCCAGCAATCGTTTCTGAATGGCGGCGAGGTCGTCGCTCGATGCGCCTTCGAGGAGCGCGCGCAGCGCCTTGGCTTTATCGGCCCCTTTTTGCGTGGAATCAAGCACCGATTTAAGCGCGGACATCTCTGTGAGTTCCGCCCCCTTAGCCGCCTCTCGCGCGGTGAATTTCGCTAACGCATCGGGCGCAAAATCTGGGGCCGTATCTCCCTGAACTGCACGGCGTGCGGAGGCGCGGGTAGACGTTTTCGCTTGGAGGGTGCGCTTGCTTTTGGCGGCAGGCGCGACCGATTGCGGACGACTCGTTGATCGACTACGGGTGGTGCTTTTGACGGCCATGCGCGCTCCAGACTAGATAACGGAACTCGTCAGTCTGCTACTGCGTGGTCGCGTCAGATTTGACGCGTATCAATTTCTTCGCGAGTAGTCCTCTACGTCACGACAGTTCAGTTTCTTCCGATCGGAAATTGGTGAGCACGCCATCGCAGCAGCCACAGTTGACTCAACGCAGTCCGCGCTTATAGTTTTTCCCACCTGGCACAGGCGTGGGCGTCGTACCGGTCGTTGCGCCCATCGGCGTGCCGAAACGACCCGGCTCAATCGGTGCAGGAGTGGGCTGACTAGTCGTGCTAATCGATGCTCCGCCAGCGGCCCCATCACGTAGCGTTTGCGTTGCGCCGTCCAACGGTGATGCAAAGCGTCGAAGTATTTCTGCCTTCAGTGAAGTATCCATGACGCGACGGCCATTAATAATCCCGAGCTGAGCCATCAGTTGCATCGCTGATTGCACGGCGGTTTCGTCGGTGAGTTCACTCGCACGCATCAGAGCCGCCTCAAGGTACGCGCGGTCGCGTGTCATGCGAATCAAATCGATCGTGACGCCTGCGCGTTGAAGCCCTACGCGGACTCGTGAGAGCAGTAGTATTTGTTCGTTGGTCATACGTTGGTGCTCGGCCTAGACCGACTCAGCATGCTGCGACGAATCTAGACCTTCCAACTCTTCGTTAATCGCGACGCGCCACATGCCTAGCGCCCGCAGTGCCGCCACCAGAAGTAGTGTCGCGAAAAAGGCAAAAATCGCAATAGTTCCGGTTGCGATGGTTTGTACCGCTACGCTCGCTTTGAGTTGCGAGCTCGCGAGCAGCCCAACCGCTATCGAACCCACAACGCCAGCTACGCCATGTAATCCAAACACATCAAGTGTGTCGTCAACGTCAAAAATTCGTTTCAGAACGACAGCACCGAAATAGCCGCCTGACGCACCCAATGCGCCGAACGCAAGCGCGAACAGCGGTGTGGTGTAGCCCGCAGCAGGTGTGATGGCGATCAAGCCCCCCAACACTCCGGAGGCCATCCCCAATCCCGAGGCGTAACCTCGCAGCGCACCTTCAATGATGATCCATGTCACTGCCCCCGCCGCGCCCGCAGCGAGAGTATTGACGATGGCAACGGCCGCAGTCGCATCCGCATGCAACGCGCTGCCGCCGTTGAATCCCATCCAACCGACCAGTAAACACCCCGCACCCGCAAGCGTGAGCCCCATGTGATTGGGCGTCATCGCCTCCTCTCCGTAGCCCACGCGACGGCCCGTCACGATGGCCGCAGCCAAGCCAGAAAAGCCTGCCGCAACGTGCACGACTGTGCCACCTGCCCAGTCGAGATGTCCGAGTTTCGCCAGCCAACCTTCTGGGTGCCAAACCCAGCGCGCAATGGGCGCGTACACCAAGATCGGCCACAGTAACCCAAACAGCAACACACCGCCTGGGCGTACGCGCTCCGCGAATGAGCCGATAACGAGCGACGTGGTGATGATTACAAACGATAAGTGAAACACCACCATCGGCCACTCCAACACGTCTCCGCCAGCGAACACTGACGTGGGCAATATGCCCGTCAATCCGGCTCTCGACAGATCGCCGATGTACCCACCACCACCTGGTGAAAACGCGATGGAGTACGCAATCACGACCCAAGACAAAATCGCCGCCGACGCGATGATCACGCATTGAGCGTAAATAGAAATGACGTTTTTGCGGCGCACCAGGCCGCCGTAAAACAGCGACAGACCCGGAAACACCATGAACACGACTAGCGTCGCACAGGTCAATATCCACGCGGTGTCACCGCGCGTACCTTCTGGCCTGGTGGCGTTGGCTTTAGTGCTCACCACCGGAGCCAAAGGTGCGGCAACAGTCGACGTCAGGGGAGTGGTTGTGGGCAGTGTCGTCGGCACAGACGGCGCGTCGCGCACTTCGGGCGAAGTCACCGCAGTGGCTGGACTAGGCGCGGCGCTTTGTGCGCTCGCGTGGCCGGTTAAAAAAAAGGCGCATGACAATACCGCTGCGCTCAACAAGCTTTTGATTCCAACCACCCGTAACTCCTAGCGTGTCTTTATGGGACATTTTGTTATTCGCTTCAAATCCGACCTATCACTTTTGGGAGGGTGGGTTTTGCGCGCTACGGATGCTAATAGAGAGTAATGAGAAATCCCTCAGAGAATGTTGGCAAACTGTTCCGGATTTAGAGTGTCTGCACACTCTTAGTCGAACCTTAATTTCATGCGCATCGCGGTGGTGCAAGGCACTAAATTGGAGCCCAAAAATGCGCCATTTGCGTGCACACAGCCAATGATTTCGCACAGTTTGAAACATTACGCAATGATTAGTGCGATTTCTGGGCGAAATCTGCACCATCGATGCTGCAAGCGATATGTCGTTTGCCGTCAGTTTGACCTAAAGAACAACGACGCATCACCCCACAAATGCCACGCACCGGGGCGGCGGCGAATCATTGATTCGAGTTCGTCGACAAATTCCTGCAACACCCGTTCGTGGTTTTCTCCGACGACCTCGCGCACATGCATGATGGGCCGCATCGTTGCGCGATTCCATTCGGCTTTGAACATATAGATCGGTTTTTTTTGTCGAAGCGCCAGCTCAATCAAACTTGGAGGAAATTCGGCGGGTCGATCAAAAAAATCAACGGTGCAGGTGCGGTCCACCAGCGGCGGCGGCACATCAGCCATCGCGATGAGTGACACACCATTGCGCCAGTTTCGGATGATTTGCCACGACACGCCTTCGGTATTGGTGAACAATTGCGGCACACCGAGCAACCGCCCAATCGTGTTCACGCGCCAGTGCGTGATGTGATGCATCAATCTCGCAATCCACGCTTGTGGCTTCGCCGAATCCCAAAACAGAATCGCTGTAGGCAGATTTCTTTCGCGCAGAAACGCGGCGATCCACCAACTGCCACCAAAGTGATAACCAAGGTAGAAACCCTGCTCAAACGCACCGTCGTGCTTTGCGTCGAGCACGATGTGCTTGTCGTACCAACGCGTACCCCATAGTTTGTAGATCCACATATCGGCGTGATCGGTTAGCCGCGTGAACCGATGATCAGCGACTGCGGCATCAAGCTCTGTATCGGTCAAGTCGGGCAGTAACGTACGTGCATGTTGGCGCACAGCGTCGGCTTCGTTTCGATAGAGACGTGCGCTGCGACTCACGACGTTTGCGATAAGGCGACGCAACGGTGGCAGCGCCGCAAAGAGAAACGGCACAAGCTGTGTGTCGCGCAGTCGCTCCCATGTTGTTGTCGGCCCAGTTTTCGATGCGCTCATAGAAACGAGTGCCGTGCCGGCGAGCACCAGCGCCATGCCGGCAATCATGTTGAACGTAATCGGTTCCGAGAGAATCAGCCAGCCCCAAAACGCGGCAAATGCAGGGAACAAAAAAGCCACGGACGATGCGCGTTGCGGTCCGATGGTTTTGATGAGATGGAAGAACATGCCGTAGCCGAGGACGGTGCACAACACCGAAAGCGCGAGCACGGCACCCCATGCGTTAGCCGATGGCATCACGTCGGGCGCATAGAAGAGCCCCGGCACAACAAGCCACATTGTCGCGCCCCACAGCATGCCAGCCGCGCCGGGCAGGCCGGACTCGCCGGTCAAGTAACGTTGAATCAAAAACGACGCAGCGGCATACATACTCGCAGCGAGCACGGCGGCAACCATGCCCGCAATCACCAGCGGCGTGAGCGCCACGGGCTGTAATCCCACAAGCACGAAGACGCCGGCAAACGCGAACACAATACCGATCCACTTCGCAGCACCGAGCGGCTGCTTGAACCACAGCCACGTAATGAGCGCGCTCCACACGGGCGTCGTCGAATTCGCGATTGCGCTGTAGCCCGCGGGAATGTGTTTCGCCGCGAAACTGTAGGCGATGAACGGCAGCGCGGTGTTGATCGCGCCGATCACGAGATACGTTTTCCAGCGCGCGCGAAAGTGGATCGACTGCCGCAGCGCGGCGACGATGGCGAGCATGATGATCGCTGCCATCGCGACGCGCGCCAACGCCATCGAAAACGCGCCGAACTCCGGCACCGCGACACGCATGAACATGAACGCCGCGCCCCACAGCGCGCCGAGAAACAGGATTTGCAGAAACGAGGACGATTTCATGAAACCGTCTTAACCAAACTTAACAGCTTTTTACGTGAAACGACAGCCAGGTGGTCGTTTTCGCTTGAAAATACGTAATATCGATAATAAGCAAATATCGTAATTTCGCAAGCTGTGGCGGTCGATAGCAGAAAAAGCTGTTTCGCATTAGGAACGGAAGAGAACATGGCCCTAAGCGTAGCGGATGCGTCGCAACGTGACACAAGTTCGCAATTGCGAACGCGAGAAGTGCGCGCGCCAGAGTGAACGACTACATTCGGCAATCCACCCGTGCCACGATGAACTCCGATGCCCAATACGCCCAAAGACAACACCAAGAAGCCCGAAGCCGAAGCCACTGGCATGGAGAAAGGCCTCACCAGCTATGGCGATAAAGGCTTTTCGCTTTTTCTTCGCAAAGCGTTCATTAAAGGTGCGGGTTACAGCGACAAGGCGCTTGATCGTCCGGTGATCGGCATTGCAAACACGGGCAGCGCGTACAACCCGTGTCATGGAAATGCACCGCAGCTAGTCGAAGCCGTGAAGCGCGGCGTGATGCTCGCGGGCGGGCTGCCGATGGACTTTCCGACGATCTCGATTCACGAGAGCTTTGCCGCGCCAACGAGCATGTATTTGCGCAACTTGATGTCGATGGACACCGAAGAGATGATTCGTGCGCAACCGATGGATGCGGTGGTGTTGATCGGCGGTTGCGACAAAACCGTGCCCGCGCAGCTCATGGGCGCGGCCTCGGCAGGCATTCCCGCGATTCAGCTGATTACCGGCTCGATGCTTACGGGTTCGCATCGCGGCGAGCGCGTGGGGGCGTGTACCGATTGCCGCCGTTACTGGGCCAAATATCGCGCCGAAGAAATCGATGCCGAAGAGATTGCGGACGTAAACAATCAACTCGTCGCCAGTGTGGGCACCTGCTCGGTCATGGGCACAGCGAGCACGATGGCCTGCATCGCCGAAGCGCTCGGCATGACCGTGCCCGGCGGTGCGTCACCGCCCGCCGTCACGGCGGATCGCATTCGCGTTGCCGAAGAAACCGGCGCGCGCGCCGTGCAGATGGCGATTGACGGATTGACTGTGGACAAAGTACTCACGGCAGACGCGTTCGAGAACGCGATGCGCGTGCTCCTAGCCATCGGCGGTTCGACCAACGGCATCGTGCATCTCGCCGCCATCGCGGGCCGCGTGGGACTCGATATTGATTTGGGTGCGCTTGATCGCATGGGCCGCGAGACGCCGGTGCTGGTTGATCTCAAGCCTTCGGGCCAGCACTACATGGAGGACTTTCATCACGCAGGCGGTATGGCGACGTTACTGCGCGAACTTAAACCGTTGTTGAAACTCAATGCAATGACGGTTACTGGCCGCACGCTGGGCGAAGAGCTCGAAGCCGCTGGGCCGAGCTTCAAACAAGACGTAGTGCGTCCATTCAACAACCCCATTTATCCGCAGGGCGGCATTGCGGTGCTGCATGGCAATCTCGCACCCGGCGGCGCAATCATTAAGCAGTCCGCCGCCGACGCGAAGCTCATGGAGCACGAAGGCCGCGCAGTGGTGTTTGAAAACGCACAAGACTTAGCTGCGCGCATCGACAGCGACGATTTAGACGTGACGGCCAACGACATTCTCGTGCTCAAAAACATCGGCCCCAAAGGCGCGCCGGGCATGCCAGAGGCGGGCTACCTGCCAATTCCAAAAAAACTCGCCCGCGCCGGCGTGAAAGACATGGTGCGCATTTCTGACGGCCGCATGAGCGGCACCGGGTACGGCACCATAGTGCTGCACGTCACGCCAGAATCCGCCACCGGCGGCCCGCTCGCCCACGTAAAGAGCGGCGACCGTATTCGCTTAAGCGTGAAAAATCGCGAGATCAGTCTGCTCGTGTCCGACCAAGAATTGGCGCAGCGCGCGCGCGACAACCCGATCACCGCACCCACCGCGCAACGCGGTTACTTAAAGCTATTTTTGGATACCGTAACGCAAGCGGATCAGGGTGTGGATTTTGATTTTTTGCGGGGAAAGTGATGCGTTCACTTGTACCGCGGTGTTGCACCCTCCGTGTCGGAGGTGACACCAGCCCGGCGGATGGAGATTGCAAGGCTGCTTAAACTTTCGTACGCCAAGCTACCGGTCTTACTTTATGGAGGAGCACTAGGGAAAAGGCGTTAGCGCCCTCAAATTCGCCTCTATGGACTCAATCTCCGTGGCTGAAAATGGCAGTCCAGAGTTCAAGATTCCATTGACCAAACTCGAACCCCTCGCACCCTGTAGATAGCGCAAGATCAATAGTCCATCAGTACCTGGGAGCGTTGCACCATCCCCATCTACGTCGAGTTGTGGCATAAGAGTTTCGATGTAACTAGTTACGGCTTCCACGCTTCGAGTTGCGTACGCACCTACGCCATTTGCCAGTAGACTTTCTCCACGAAATCCGAGAAGGTATCGCATCAGAATGACTCCGTCGTAATCTGCGGAATATTTAGTCCTTAGATCGCTCCCGTCGATGTTGAGTGGTTCGGGTACGACAGCTGACTCTTCGATCTCAACAAGCGAGTCTGAATAGCGCAAGTAAAAGGATCGTCCGCTTGGCATACCGGTGACGTGTAGCTGACTAAATTTTTGCGTCAGGGAAGATCCCTGCAACGCCACAAACGCTCCGTTTTGCGGAGGCATGCAGCCATTGGCGACTTGCACTTCGAGCGTGCCCGCGAGCCGCAGGGAACCGACCGCTACCAACTTGGACAGTGAGCACTCGGTGCCGGTCATGTGTAGTGTGAGGCGACCGAACGCGCCCTGTTGATAGGAAATTCCCGCGTCGGGCTCGCCGATGGAGGCTGTTCCAAGTTCTGCAACAACGGCATCCGCCAGTTCGAGGGTGGAGTCGTTACTGACGAGACGCCGGCCAAGCGAATGTCGCTGCTTCGCGAGAACTCGACCCGCGACGATCTTAAGCCCACCTGAAAATGTATTTGCCGCGTCCAAGACCAACTGCCCGGCACCGCGCAGTTCAAGCCCGACAGCACCCTGACCCGAGTAACCCAGAGAATAAGGACCGCCCGGCATTACTTCAGCGGCTCCACCGGAGCCCGTTTGATCGGCGATCGAGTTACTGATTGCAACTACGTCTGAGTAACCGGGAGTAAACAGAAGTGGACGGCTTCCGGGGCCTTGAAGGAATATCCCGGAGCCGAATGCGGAACCGTTGGTCGCTCCGCCGCCACCTGAAATCCCGGGGGTAACTGCGTTTGCCGCGATGTGCAGCGCGCCCGTAATTTCCAGTTGACCGCCATCTACAACGAAAATCGCGCCTCCAGCACCCAGTCCACCTCCACCGTAACGCAGATCAAGCGAGTCGCCATCGCCCGCGCCAAAGCCGCCTCGCGCCCCACCACCACCTCCGCCACCAAATCCCCCATGAAACCTTGAAGCAAAGGGGTCATAGTCCTTAGGATTGGCCCCGCCGCCGCCAAATCCACCAAACGTCTGCGAATAGTCCGCACCTGCGCCACCACCAAATCCTCCAAAGCTTATGCAGCAC
>JBEBJR010000065.1:0-4085 GCA_040079845.1 Casimicrobium sp.
TAGATCCTAAGGGCGGAATCAAGCTCTCTTCGCTTCTTGTAGCAGACGCTATCCACTACAGTTCTAAAGATACAAGGGCGGAACGCTTGCGGTTCCGCCGAATGCGGCGAGGTGGCGACCCAAGCAATAAAACAGCCTTCGGCGGTGAAAACGAGGCGGAACCGCAAGCGTTCCGCCCTACGACGTGAACTACTTACGCACAGCCGTCGCACGCGCCGCCTCATCCACGTCGACATACTTCCACGGCGTACGCCAATACGGGTGGCGTTTGTAGCCGATCACCCATGGTTGCGTGAGATCGTTCACGTAAGTGTGAATGCCGAAATCGAGCACGCTGTTGGCGGCGGCGATTTCCGACATCGCACGATAAAGTCGGTCGCGCGCTGGGCCGGGTGGCAGCTTGGCGGCGTCGTCGAACAAGCGGTCGTACTCCGCGCTGTTGAACTGCATATCGTTGATCGCGTTGATATTTCGCGACACCAACAAGCTCGTAAAGCCACTGCCCGACGGCGAATCTGCAATCCAACTCCAACCCCACATTTGCAGTTTTCCAGTACGCGACATTTCGATCAAGTCGGGCCACTTCTGTGCGTAGAACTCCACACGAATGCCGATCGCATCCATGCTTTTCTTCCAGATTTCTTCCTGCGTGCGGCCGCGCGAATCGGTCGTTGTGCTGCGCGTAATCTTCAACGGCTGGCAGCCCGGCGCTTCTCGGTAACCATCGCCATCGCAATCCTTGTAGCCAAATCGATCGAGCAGCGCGCGCGCGAGCGGCGGGTCGAACGGCGGGCGCAGCTTGAGCTTTGGGTCGTGTCCTGCTTGCCCCGGTGGCACGATTTGCTGCGCCAGAGCGGCTTGGCCTTTGAAGATGGTTGTCACTTCGCGCTCAGTGTCGAAAGCCAGCAAAATCGCGCGGCGCAGCGCGTTCTTCTCGAGTGAATAACCACCGACCACCGGGTCGTTCATGTTGAAGTAATTGAAGCCCAACAACGGCTCGAGCGCGCGCTGATTGCGAATGCCTTTTGCGGAAAACTCAGGCTTTAACGCGCTGCTTGTCGTGAACATGCGATCAAACAAATCGCGCGGCATTTCAACGCGGTCAATCTCGCCCTTCTGAAACGCCAACACGCGCGGAAGGCTCTCTTCGAGTACGGTGATTACAACGCGATCAACGAGCGGTGCGCGGCGCCCCGCTGTGCTCTTCGCAAGGTCCTTGTCTTCTGCCGACGTGGGCGTCGGCACGCGGTCCTCGCGGTAGGTTGGGTTGCGAACCAGCTCAATCTTGCTGGATCGTTCCCAGCGCCCGAGCATGAACGCGCCCGTGCCGACCGGATGCTCACGCACGCGGTTGCGCTCGTCGCGATACTTCTCCACGACTTCGCGCGCAACCGCCGCGAACGATTTGCTCGCGAAGTTGTAAACAAATTCAAAGTCCGGCTGCAATAGTTCCAGGCGAAACGTGTAGCGATCCAACGCACGCAGCCCCGCGATCTCGCGGTCGTAGTCAAATCGACCGGTTTTCTCGGCCTCTTTGCGCACGGCGTCGCCGCCCACGAGTTTGTTTTCGAGCAAGTAATAGTTCGGCGAAGCGATCTTCGGATCAAGCAATCGTTTGATCGAATAGACGTAATCTGCGGCGACCAATTCGCGTGGCTTGCCGTTGAACGCAGCGTCGGGCGTGAAGAAAATACCGGGCTTTACCCGAAGCGTGTACGTCTTGCCGTCGGCAGACGACTCGACGAGCGTCGAGGTGCGCGAGGTGAGCTTCGGTGGTCGCGCGAAGTAGTCGTATTCGAGCGGCGCTTCGAGAATTTGATGGACGATGTCGCTCGACGGGATGTCGTCGATCGCGGCGGGATCGAAGGTGGATTCGGCGGCGTTGACGGTGAGAAAAAGCGTTTTCTGCGGCGGTGGTTGCGAATGCGCTGTGGCGGCATAAGACGCAGACAACACGCCTAACGTTATCCCGGCGAAAGCCGGGATCCAAGCGCTGCGCCTCGCAACGTTCACCATGGTGCGAACTGGCACTTTCTGGATCCCGGCCTAAGCCGGGATGACGACAAAGTGCATTGTGTGTTCGCGCGTCACGCGCCGAGCGCTTTCTCAATGTCTTTCGCCAGCGACGCAGGATCATCTGTCGGTGCGAAGCGCTTTACCTTGCCATCGGGCGTGACAAGAAATTTCGTGAAATTCCACTTCACGGCCTCGCTACCCAACAGTCCCGGCGCGGCTTTTTTTAGGTGTTCGAACAGCGGCGCGGTGCCGTCGCCGTTCACATCTACTTTCGCGAACATCGGGAAATTCACGCCGTAATTCAAGTCGCAGAAGCTCGCGATTTCAGCCGCGTCGCCCGGTTCTTGTTCGCCAAATTGGTTGCACGGGAATCCGAGCACTTCGAGGCCTTCATCGTGATACTTGTCGTAGAGCGCTTGCAAACCCTTGTACTGCGGCGTGAAGCCGCACTTGCTCGCGGTGTTCACGATCAAAAGCGTTTTGCCTTTGTACTTCGAGAGCTTTTGTTGTTTGCCCGTGATGTCTTTGGCGGTGAAGTCGTAGGCGGTGGTCATGGTGAATTCCTTGAGTTATCTCCTTCGCCCGAAGGGGAAGAGAGGCGTTGCGGTAACCTGAAACACTTGAATGGTAGGCGACGACTTGGCGTCGCTCGGTGCAACGAGCTAGCGCGGCCAAGTCCGCGCCTACCGACGCAAACTCAAGACACTTCAAGCCCCTTGAGCGCGCGCTCCAAATCATTGCGCAAATCGTTTTCGTCTTCAAGTCCAATGTTGAGCCGAACGAGTGCGCCCTTGTGTGGCCAATTCGCGCGAGACTTTGTGAGGTCATAGGTGAGCGCGAGCGAGCCGATACCTCCCCAGCTTGCGCCGATGCCGAAGAGTTCAAGCGCTTCGATGAACCGCGCGGCAGATTCCGCGCCGTATTGATCTTGAAACACGATGGAAAACACGCCCGTTGAGCCCGTGAAATCGCGTTTCCAAATCTCGTGACCGGGGCAATCGGGCAGCGCCGGATGAAGCACTGCTTTGATCTGCGGCTGCGCTTTCAACCAATGTGCCAAATCTAGCGCCACGCGCTCAACGTGCTTGATGCGCAGCACCATCGTAGGCAAACCACGCAACACGAAATACACATCATCCGGCGCAACGCATTGGCCCGTTTGCAGCGCCATGTCTTTCACACGCTTCCAGGTGGCCTCATCTTTTGCGGTGATCGAACCCATGACCAGATCGCTGTGACCCGCGGGATATTTTGTGAGCGCGTGCACTGAAATATCTGCGCCCAATTCGAACGCACGCAGATACCAACCAGCCGTGTAGGTGTTGTCGATTGCGACCAATGCGCCAGCCGCGTGCGCGGCCTTTGCGATGGCAGGCAGATCACTCAATTCCATGGTGATCGAGCCCGGTGTTTCGACCCACACGATTTTTGTGTTGGGCTTAATCAGCGCCGCGATGCCTGCGCCAATCAGTGGATCGTATTGCTCGACGGTTACGCCCATTTGCTTGAGCAAACCGTTCGACAACGTCTTTACGGGGTCGTACACATTCGACGGAATCAAGACGTGATCGCCTGGCGCCACGAATGGCAAAAAAGCATACGCCACCGCAGCTAAACCCGACGGAAAGAGGACGGTTGCGAAACCACCTTCCCACTCCGCGATGCGGTTTTGCAGATCGCGTGTTGTCGGCGTGCCGCTGGTGCCGTAAACGTAGCTTGACTCGTCAAATCCGGAACGGTTTTTCCACTTCCCGACGTTTTCAAACAACACCGTCGAGGCGCGTTCCGTGCCTGGCATCAATGCACGAAAGCCAGCAGGCACTTCGCGAACGGGGTGGATGAGGGCTGTAGCAAGATTTTTTTTGCTCATGAAATTTCTCGTAACAATATGACTTAACTATTCGTAGGGCGGGCACTGCCCGCCTGCAACACTGCGCGCTTCACCAAACTATCAGCCTCCGGTTTACGCCACAAGGCGGGCAGTGCCCGCCCTTGTATCTTTAGAACTGTAGTGGATAGCGTCTGCTACAAGAAGCGAAGAGAGCTTGATTCCGCCCTTAGGATCTAAT
>JBEBJR010000066.1:0-4057 GCA_040079845.1 Casimicrobium sp.
GCAGGCTTACCGATAGGCTTGCCGTCAGGACGGAGCCCCAGCCCAAACCGGTTTGCAGCTATGGCAATATCGCTCGTCACTGGGCCTCCTATCGATTGCAAGGCCCGATGTGGTTAGGGCCAATACCCCCTTAACGCGCGAGTGCGATTAACCCTTCGCTCTCACTCGCCAAATAATGTTGCCGACATCGTCGGACACCAGCAACGCCCCAGCCTTGTCGACCGCAAGCATCGCAGGACGGCCCTGAGCGTTTTCTTTGGCGTCGAGGAATCCGGTCAATACATTCAAAGGCTGACCGACGGGCATCCCCTTTTCAAAGCGGACATAGATTACATCATAGCCATGCACAGGTGCGCGGTTCCACGATCCGTGGCGCGCAATGAATGCACCGCTGGCAAAGGCTCCGCCAAGCTTTGCATTGTCAGCAAAGGCGAGACCCAAAGGCGCGCCGTGCGGCCCCAGAGCATAATCGGGGCGGCGTTCATATTGGCGCTTTTCAGGCTTTAACGGTTTCACGCGATAGTCGGTATAGCGCCAATAATGATGCGGCCAGCCATAGTCCGCTGCAAAAGATGCGCGGGTCAGATAGTCGGGGACAAGGTCAGAGCCCAGCATGTCGCGCTCGTTGACCACCGTCCAAAGCTCTCCATCAGGCGCCCATGCGAGCCCTACTGGATTGCGCAGGCCGCTGGTATGGTTTTTGCCTTTGCCGGATGCGATATCAAACTCGATAATCTGCGCGCGGCCAACTTCCTTTTCCAGCCCACCTTCGGCGATGTTGCTGTTCGAACCGACCGCGATGTAGAGCTTTTTACCGTCAGGGCTGGCGATGATGTTGCGCGTCCAGTGCATATTCGGAGCCACGGCATTCAGCGCAAAAACCTTCTCGCCCTTGGCCGTAATTTTTGTGTCGCCCGCTTTATAGGGGAATGCCAGCACCGCATCAGTATTGGCGACGTATAAAGTGTCGCCAGCCAGTGCCATGCCAAAGGGCGAATTCAATCCCTCGATAAAGGCGGTTTTGACCTCGGCCTTGCCATCACCATCGGCATCGCGCAACAGAGTGATCCGATTAGCCGATGGTACGCCAGCGCCCGCTTTGGTCATCAACCATTTGGCGACGCGGCCCTCAATGCCCTTTGGTTCGCTCTTTGGCGAATTGGTCTCCGCAACCAGAACGTCGCCATTAGGCAAAGTAAACATATTGCGCGGGTGATCCAACCCTTCGGCAAATCGTTCAACGACAAGGCCGTCAGCAACCTTTGGTGATTCGCCCGCTTTCCAGCGATCAACCTCTGCGACTTTGATGGTCGGAATCCATTGTTCGCGCGGTTCGCCAATTTCAGGCGTCCGACCGGTCAGCTTTTCAATCGGCACCTGTGCGACATCGGGCCGCGAGGCGTAGTAACCGAAACCGATTACGCCGATGACCAACAGGATCGAAATATTACGGATGTGCCGCCACATAAATTTGCTCCTTAACCTTTACGCCGGTCACGCAACCAGATTGCGATCGCGATGATGCCGCCTGTCGCCATTCCGCTGACCATACCAATTGAGGGTTGGTCGTAAATAATACCGATTATGGATCCGATGATCAGTCCGGCGAATATGAAAAATCCCCCGGCCATACCGTCGCTTGGGTGCCGTGGGGGAATGGGTTTTCCGGTTTCGTTCATAGCTTGCTCTTTCCACGCAAAATCATCGTCAAGCAAGCGGATATAGAGCGGAATATTTATCCCTAATATACAGGTAACCAAGTGCCGTCAGGCTTCGTCCATCAGGCTTTGCTATTCCATCGTCAGCAGGCGGACCTTACACCCGGGTTCCGCTTGCGCCCTATTTGGCCCAGTAAAAGGCGTTTCATGCAGCTATCCCTTTATGTCGAACCACGCGATGTTTCTGAAGCGCAAAAGCTGATCGCCCATTTCGGCCGGGAAGCTGGCATCGAGGCGTCCGACCGCGCAGAGGCGAGCCGCAATCTCGGCAATCATCTGCAATATTGCCGATGGCGGCAAATCGAACGCCTTGTGATCATGCTTTCGCTGGAAAGCAGTATCGGGACGATACACTGAGGTTAGCAATTGTCAGCGTTACGGACCAACAGTACATCGGCGCCATCACCGGCGGACGCGATGGCCATAGCGGCTAGCGTCCAAGAGTCACTTTCATGCGTCGGTGGCCCGATATTGAATTTGGCTGGTAAATTGCGCACCCGGCGCAACCGTCGGCATTGGCGGCCTTCGCTCTGGCAGGTTTAGGGCGTTGATGATGTGCGGAACCGGTTCGAAACAGAAATAACTTTCGCCGCGGGGAATATAGACCACCGCGGCCGACATATCCGAATAGATGTTCAATTGCAGCGGACGGCCTTTCCAGCGGATGGTCGCGTTGCCATCCCAACCGGCATAGCCGTTGTCGAGTGCGCAATCTGCGACCGTCTGTCCGTCACTGAAATCTAAGAGCCCATCTGGTGTTTCAAATCTCTCCGGCAGTCCATCGGCCCCAGTCTGCCAAATTATATGCGCGTTAAATGTCAGTGTCGCTTGATCAGAATCGAAATCGGGATGATGGCCAAAGGCCAAAGGTACCATCTGGTCGGACAGATTGTGCGCGACCATCTCTATCGTGAGGGCATACTCGCTCAGGCAAATGCGCTGAATTGCATCAAAATGCCAAGGCCAGTGATGGTCTGCCTTATGACTATGGACCAACGTCACGTCACGCGCATTGTGCGACTCAACGTCCCAAGACGCCGTCCAACCCGTTCCATGGATCGCATGCGGTTCTGGCGGGAAATTTGGCTCCAGTTTCACGGTCGTTCCATTCCAATCGAAACGGCCATGGCCGATCCGGTTCGAATATGGCACCAATGGAAAACTTGCCATGCCGAGCGGAAATGTTTCTTTCGCGGCATGTGGTTGCGCCGCACGCAGCATATTCTGCCCGTTTATTGTCCAGCGCGCGATGCTGCCACCCTTGTGCGGCCAAATTTCACATTCCGCCGACCCTGTAGTCAGCAGGATGGGCGACGATCCGGCTTTGCTGGCTGATGCGATGTTCAATGGGCGCTCACTCGGCAGCTACGCTGTCGTCCTCTTTTTCCGACTGTTGGCGCGACCACATCTCGGCATAAAGGCCGCGTTGTTCCAGCAGCGCGGAATGCGTGCCCCGTTCAGCGACCCGTCCGGCGTCAAGCACAACGATCTCATCCGCATCGACAATCGTCGATAGCCGGTGCGCGATGACAATCGTCGTCCGCTTTTTGGCAACTTCGTCCAACGTGGCGACAATCTCTGCCTCGGTGCGGCTATCTAGCGCGCTGGTCGCTTCATCAAGGATCAGGATCGGCGGATTTTTTAGCAACGTACGCGCAATCGCCACGCGCTGTTTCTCGCCGCCAGAAAGCTTCAGTCCGCGCTCACCGACCGGAGTTTCATATTGCGCGGTCTGGCTGGCGATGAAGCTGTGGATCTGCGCGCCGCGTGCCGCACGTTCAATTTCTTCTTGCGATGCGCCTTCGCGGCCATAGCCGATATTGTAACCGATGCTGTCGTTGAACAACACGGTGTCCTGCGGAACGATGCCGATAGCCGCGCGCAAAGAGCTTTGCGTGACATCGCGGACATCCTGTCCATCGATCAATATGCGTCCGCCAGTGACATCGTAAAACCGATAGATCAGCCGCGCGATTGTCGATTTACCGGCTCCCGATGGACCAACGACTGCAAGCGTTTTGCCTTGCGGAATGGCAAAGCTGACACCGTTCAGGATTTGCCGGTCAGGATCATACCCAAAGGTGACGTCTTCAAATGCGAGCGCGCCGCCCGTGACGGTCAACGACAACGCACCGGCCTTATCGATAATTTCTGGCTGCGCATCGATCAAGTCAAACATCGCTGCCATATCAGTGATCCCTTGGCGAATCGTGCGATAAACCATGCCGAGCATGTCGAGCGGGCGGAACAGCTGCATCAGCATCGAGTTGATGATCGCGACGTCCCCGGTGGTAAACTGCCCCTTTGACCAGCCCCAAACGACAAAGCCCATCGCGCCA
>JBEBJR010000067.1:0-4021 GCA_040079845.1 Casimicrobium sp.
TTAACCGCATACCCCCTCCCAACCTCCCCCGGCGAGCGGGGGAGGGGCAGATCCTGCCAAGCCTCGCGTTTCTATGGCCGAACTTTAATGCGTTCGCAGCAAACTGGCTATGGCCGGATGCGCCTAATACTTGTACGATTCGAACATGCGAACACCATCCAATAATCGCCGCGCTGAAGCCGCGACTGCGATCCAAACGTTTAGCCTGTTCGGCGAGTCCACGCACTTACCGGATGTGTTGCATTGCGAGACGATTGCCGCGCGCTCGGCGTTGCACGATTGGGAATAGTCACCACATCGACACGGTCAGTTGCATCAATTGCTCCTGCTCACCGCCGGTGGCGGCACGGTGCAGTTTGAGGGACAACGCGTGCCGCTTGCGCCGCTGACGCTGGTGAACATTGCCGCCGGAGACGTGCATGCGTTCTCATTTCAACGCGGAACGCAGGGTTGGGTGACGACACTTGCTGACGAATTGCTCGGTGAAATATTGGCGCAGGCGGGTGACGTGCGCCGTGCTCTCGGTCAGTCGTTTGCAGTGACCGCGAATGCGGACACTCGCGACGTTGTTGCGCGCATTGCGGACGAGTTTAGTGCTCGTTCAACAGCGCGCGCGTTGGTGTTGCGTGGGCTCGCCGCGACGCTCTTGGGGCTGGTCGCGCGAGCGGCGGCGGCCGCTGAAATCGTGACGGCAGACTTGCCTGATTCAAACCTGTTGCGGCGCTTCGAAGCGTTGTTGGAGAAAGAGTTTCTGAACCACTGGAGCGTGTCGGATTACGCCCGAGTGCTCGCGGTGAGCCCGACGCATTTGAGCCGCGTGACGCGTGCGGCGACGGGGCGTGCGGCGTCGTATTTGATCGACGAGCGCATCGTGCGCGAGGCTCGGAGAAACCTCGCCTACACGCAGCTGCACATCAATACCATCGCCGACACGCTGGGCTTCAACGACGCCGCGTATTTCAGCCGTGTGTTCACGCGCGTCACAGGCGTTTCGCCGCGTTTGTTTCGGGCGCAGTTGTTTGCTTCGTCTGCACAACAATAGTCATAACAGCTTTATGGCGCTAACGACCGGCGGGCGGTGTTTAGAACGCAATTATCTTAGTATTCGACTATTAACTATTTCGAGCTGAAACGACCACCCATCGGTAGATAGGGATAAAAAGCCATATCCGCTACTGGTGTACGCCAAACGTCGCTCACGCCACCGCGAACGAATCCTTTTTTTGGTTAATTCAACGCCTGCGTCAGCACTTTTCCTTCGCTTGCGCTGGGCACGCGCGTATTGAGAATTTGCGCGAGTGTCGGCGCGATGTCCACCGTTTCTGCGTACTGCCCGTATCGCCCCGGTTTGATCCAACGATTGCCGTGCATCAATAGCGGCACATTGGTGTCGTAGCTGTACGGCGTGCCGTGCGAACAGATCGCTTGCGGCGTGCTGCGCTTTGCCTGAAAGTAATAGAACGGTTTCTGGACGACGACAAGGTCAACCGCGAACTGGCGGTGCCATGCGCGCTGCACGAGCGTCGCGACGCGCGTTGAAGGCATCTGGCCGCGCTCAAGCTGGCTACGCGTAAACGCAAACGCGATGCCCGGTTGTTCGAGCGTGGCGGCGACGACGAAGTTCTCGGCCTCTTCGCGCTTGAGTCCCTTGGCGTCAATCGCGGAGTAGTCGAGCGTCCAGCCGCCGGTCATGTGTTGTGGCGCGATGTTCGCGATGCCGAACTTTTTCTCGGCGAGTGCGTTCACCGCTTTGCGCACATCGTTCGGATCGACACGCCCCGCGTCGAAGCCGCGCGCGGTGCTGTATTCCGGCGTATTCATAAAACCGTGGTCTGCGGTGAGCACAGACAGCACGTTGTCGCGCCCGACTTGCGCGTCGATCATGTCGAAGAATTTGGCGAGCGTGCGATCGAGGCGAATCAGATGATCCATCGACTGAATGCTCTCCGGGCCGAAGTTGTGATTGACGTAATCGTGGCTCGAAAAGCTCACGGTCAAAACATCCGTCGCGCCGGTTGGATTTTTGCCAATCGATTCGCCCTTCACCAACGTCGTCGCGAACTCGGCAGTCGCCTCGTCGCCAAACGGCCCGGCGATCAACATGCTGTAATAAATCGAGCCCGGCGTGATCTCGCCGAGGCCATACATGTAGCCCATTTTCGAGGTCATGTTGTTGTAGACCGCCGCCCACGGTGCACCGTCGGGCAGCGCGCGCTGATACGCCTTCGGGTCTTCGAGCAGCAAATTCCAGCGCTGATGAAACCATTGGTCTTGCGGCTTCTTCGCGTAGTAGTTTTCCCACCACGACGGATGCTTTTCCATGTAATAGCTGGTGCTTGTGAAGCGGCCGGTTTTCTTCGAGAGCATGTACGCGGTGCCCGACTTGCCCGCCATCAAAATCGCGCCGCGATCTTTGCCCGACACCGAAAAAGTGCGGCTCGCGTTGTTCGTGGCGTAGCGCAACTCGTCGCCCAACAAGCTCACCTGCAAGAGTTTCGGGCTGACACCGTCGTCTGAGGTGGTCGGCGTGCCGTCGAGATATTTGTGTGCGCTGTCGGCGGTGTTGTAGACGTATTTGCCGTCGCGTGTTTTCCAATCGTTGCCGATGATGCCGGTCTGGTACGGATACGCGCCGGAAAGAATCGCCGCGTGCCCCACGGCGGTGACGGTGAACGCGTGCGCCTGATGCGCGTCGGAGAACCACGCGCCTTTGTCCATCAACCGGCGAAAGCCGTTGGGCACCAACAGGTCGTAGCTCTTTTGCAATTGCTCTTGCGGCAAACCATCAATCACCACAACAACGACAAGCTTGGGTGGCGCAACGCCACCGGGAACGTCAGCGGCCCGCGCGGACGGAACCAACGACACCATCGGCGCGATGCTCAAACACATCAATGCCGCGACCAGCGCGCGCCTCATTCCCAAGTTCGTCTTAATCATCAGATTCCTTCTCACGTCAAACCATTGTCAATCACATTTCGCTTTGATTCTAGGCCGCGCCTCAGCGCTGCGCGTTCACGCTTACACTAGATCAGAACATTCGACGAGCACTATGCATTCATCACTCAAACTCATCAGCGAACACGCCTGCTTTGGCGGCGTGCAGCGCTTCTACCAACATGATTCCGAGGTCATCGGCTTGCCGATGCGCTTTGCGATTTTTTTGCCGTCGGCAGCAGCAATCACCCAAGCCGGTGGGCGCGCGCCCGCGCTGATGTATCTCGCGGGTTTAACGTGCACCGAAGAAACGTTCACGATGAAGGCCGGTGCTCAGCGCCGTGCAGCGGAGCTTGGGCTCGCGCTCATCATGCCCGATACCAGTCCGCGCGGCGCGGGCATTGCGGGCGAAGCCGACGCGTGGGATTTTGGCCTTGCGGCGAGCTTTTATTTGGATGCGACCGAAGCGCCGTGGGCAAAACATTACCGCATGGAAACCTATCTCACGACAGAGCTTCTCGCACTCGTCGCCGAACAGTTTCCGATTGACGCCAAGCGCATTGGCATCTTCGGGCATTCGATGGGTGGGCATGGCGCGCTCACGCTGGCGCTGCGGCATCCGAGTTTGTTCAAATCGCTGTCGGCATTCGCGCCGATCTGCGCGCCTACGCAATGCGCATGGGGACAAAAAGCCTTCGCCGGCTACTTGGGGCCAGACACGGGGCAATGGGCCGCGCACGATGCGTCGGCGTTGATGAGCAAAAACACGAGCGCGCCGTTTGCAGACGGCATCTTGATAGACCAGGGCTTGGCCGACAAATTCTTGGCGGAGCAATTGAACCCCGCGCATTTTGAGGTCGCTTGCAAGCGTGCAGGGCAACCTCTCACGGTGCGCCGCCACGCGGGATACGATCACGGCTATTACTTCATTTCAACTTTCATCAACGATCACCTTGAGCATCACGCCAAGACGTTGCTATCCGTTAAGCCGTAGATACCGTCTTGAAAGTCAACAGCTAGATCACGAGAGTGATCGGGCTGTGAGTGGACAAGTTCGAAATGGGCTGAAGGTTCAAACGTGTTT
>JBEBJR010000068.1:0-3880 GCA_040079845.1 Casimicrobium sp.
GGCAGCCGAGCGGAGCTGGGGCGAAGCGCTGAGCGTCAGCGCCTGGTTCCTGCGGCCCACGCCATTGGTGCGGCTTCGCACCGAAATCACGCCGGTCCGCGTAGGTGGGCGCATTTCAATCGTCGACAACACGGTCTGGGCGGACGGGCACGATCAGCCCTGCGCAATGGTCCGCGTCACGCTGGGAGTACCGCGGGCGATTGAGGTGCCGGGCTTTGCGTCACGTCCTGATGCGACATTCGATCCGCTGCAATATCCATCCAGCGCGCGCGCCGCTCCCCATGGCGGACCATGGTTCATGGATGCCATGGAGGCCCGCACCGGTGACGGGATCGGATGGTTCCGCCTGAAAGAGGATGTAATCGCAGGCGCAGGACCAATGGCGCGCGTGCTGGGCCCGGCGGACTGGGCGCATGGCATCTTTCGCCCCCTTGCCAATGTCGTGGCTGATCCGAACCCCAATCTGACCGTCCAGCTGCTGCGCGCGCCATGCGGGCAATGGATCGGGATCGAACCGCAAACCCATTGGCACCCCGATACCGGCGGCGGAATCGGCGGCGGGCTGATCCGCGATTGCGCAGGCGTGATCGGCCGTGTTTCGATGTCTGTCGCGCTGACTGCCTTTCCCGGCCCGGCAAGAGTGCCCTGATCGAGCGAACGAACCGGCTTGATCGATCACGGAGATCGACCTGACATTGCCAGCGCGGCAAGCGCATCTGCATGGATGGCCGCACAGTCAATTACTGGAAATGCTGAGGTCGCCGGGTCAAAGATCAGTGCCAGGTCGGTGCCGCCCAGCAGGATGGCTTCGACGCTTTCGTCGTGCAGCAGGAATTGTGCGGCGGCATGGAACGTCGCGGACTGCGCCGCTGTCGCGAAGCCGGCGATAGCCATTGCCGAATAGGCCTGGTGGACTTCATGCAGGTGCTGATCATTGGGTGGAATTATCGTTACCTGCGGCATGCGGCCATAGAACCGTGTTTCCATGACCGTGCGCGTGCCAAGAATACCCAAACGCCTGTAACCCATCTGCCTGATCGCCAAGCTTACCTCTTCAATCATGTCGATAACCGCCAGCGGTGACACCGGCTTGAAAGCATCAATGCAGAAATGGCCGGCGATGGACGTGATCGCCACGCAATCAGCCTCAGCCGCAGCCAGGCGATTGGCGAGAAGTTGGTAGATCGCAACCTGACTTGCCACATTTCCTGCGGCCAGATTGTGGAGCAAGGTCGGCGCGTCGGCGTGGACAATGGTTAGCTGCAGATCGGCATTCCGCGCGGCAAAAGCCGCAATCAGCCGCCGATAGTAAAAATCGGTCGCCGCAGGGCCAATTCCGCCGATCAAACCAAGATGCATCGGCCAACCCTCTCCATCCGTCACAGTTCATCCAGCTTTCGGCGGGCCAATTCCGATGGGTTGAGACCGGTATTGGATTCACCTTCCCGGTCGATCAACAGGATCTGGCATTCACGTTCTGCGAACGGGCGGTGCTCGGTGCCCCGAGGTACAACGATCATCTCACCCGGACCAAGCCGCCGGACGCCATCCCGGAACTCGATCGACAATTCGCCCGCAATCACCAGGAACAGTTCGTCCGTATCGCCGTGACTGTGCCAGGTGAAATCGCCTTGCACTTTGGCTATGCGCAGTTCGTTGCCGTTGTACCGCCCGACGATGCGCGGATTCCAGTGATCGGAAAAGGCAGCTAACTTGTCTTTCAGGGTGATAACGTCTGGCGCAGCCATGGAGCCTCCTGTGCTTGGGCAAAGCCTAACTCCGCGCCGGAAGGGCTGCAAACAGGATCATCGCAGCTCTGGCGGGATATCTCTGATCCGCGCCGAGTGCGCTTCAATCTCTTCCCTGCTGCGTGAAAGATAGACACGAGTGGCTGAGGGCGGGCGCTGCGCCACAGACAGTCCTGGCCGCCATTCTTGCGCGGGCCGGATCGGCCAGGGCGCAAAACCGCCACCACAGTTGGGACAGACATTGTGAAGCACCTCATCAACGCAAGCGGCGCAGAATGTGCACTCGAACGTGCAGATGCGCGCATCGGTTGACGACGGCGGCAGATCGCAATCGCAACATTCGCAATTCGGACGTAGTTCCAAGGACAATTTTCGTCTCCAGCTTGGGTTCGGAAGCAGGAGCAGTACCCGGCGGCCAGTCAGCACAAAATGACAATGATCGCTGATTTTGCGCCAAAATCCTGCCTACATCCGTCCGTCCTTCCAATGGGCCAGACTCTGAATCAAGCTTGGAGGAAAATCAGGGGATCACGTCAGACCCCAAATCGTTCGTCTCTAAAGGCCTTTCTTGGCGATCGGATCGATCCTCCTGCCTGCAGGTCAGCGGCATGAAATGTCCCGCGGGACCTTGCCGCCCTAATGCTGGTCGTCCTTTATCGACAAGCTTGGGCTAACGCCAGTCCAGCGCTTGAACGCACGGGAAAATGCTGCGGGATCGGAAAACCCCACAAGATATGCCACTTCATTGACGGATGTCTGTTTGCCACCAAGATATTGCAGCGCCAGTTCGTGCCGCAAATCGTCTAGAATCATCCCAAAACTCGTCCCCTCCCGCTTCAACTGACGATATAGCGATATCCGGCTCAGTCCGAGCTTCGCAGCGATCAAGTCCATCCCAACATGTTCGGTATGCAATAGGGGCACCAGCAGGCTTTGAACCCTTCCTGTCATGGTTTCGGTTGGCCGCAGTCGGGCCAGAAGAGCATCGGCCCGCTCGCAAAAAATGCCGAACACATATTTGTTTTCGTTGTTGGTGCGGATGGCCAGCCAACTTTCGTGAATGCAGATCGCGTTCTTGTCGCAGCCGAAGCTGATCGGCACCTGCATGATCCGGTCGTAGTCTGCCCGATAGTCAGGTTCAGCGTGAGTGAAGTGCACGCACCGCGCAAATGGCGCACTACCGAAATGGCGCGCTGTTTCGCAGATGAAGCGCGCAAAGGTGGATTCAGTCAGCTCGGGAAAATCATTGGGGGCGCGGCGCTGGTCTTCAAGCCACAGATCATCGCCGATGCGTTTGAGTTCGAACCGATTACCGCCAACGGTCGCGTCGATATCGATGGCTAACTTTGCATATCGGTTCAGTTGATCGAACGCCTCGCCCATCGTTTGGGCTGACTGACAGATCAGGCCGACGATTGAGATATCGGCAAAATGTGACTGCTCCCCGAAATGAAGCCCGAAGGCAGGATCATTGCATAGTGCTTTTGCCGTCTGCATCAGGGCCTTGAACACGCGGAAAGGCACGCGCGTGTCCGGATCTTCTAACTGCTGGAGTTGCAGATCACATCGTTCGGCCAGCAAAGTTGGATCCGCACCCTTTGCTGATGCCAAGTCCAGCAATGCCTTTGCGTAGCCTGCGGATACCGATGCCTCAGGCACAATTGAATCCTGTGATCACGCATTTGAAACCCAAAGCCATGGCAGGGAGTGTATTACACGAGTAACTCAGATGTCGAGCGCATAGTTCAGTCGCCTGTAACTGAGCATGCCGCGATCTGCCGCCGGAGCCATCCATGAATGAATTGACTGATCCCACTTTTCCTGCCGTCCCCTTCTGGAAAATCAACCTGCTGAGAGTGATGTTCTTCCTTCAGGCGGTCATAATGGGAGGTCTGGTCTGGTATTAAATCCTGTTCCAATCGGCAGATTGGCATTGGGGTCTCGGTATGGGCAAAGCGATGCTGGGCGCATTGGCATTGCTCAGCTTCCTGGGCCTGCGTTACCCGCTGCAGATGTTACCCCTGATGATCTATGAATTGGCCTGGAAAACCGTTTGGATCATGACGATCGCGTTGCCGGCCTGGCTCAACCATCGGATGACAGCTGGTATCGAGGAACTCTTCTATGACTGC
>JBEBJR010000023.1:0-86800 GCA_040079845.1 Casimicrobium sp.
GGGTGATGGTGGTGGTGACGGCGGCGGGAGCAGCGAATGAAGAATCGTACGCTCTCCCACGCGTTGACGACGCGCCGAACAGTACGCAAAGCGCTACCCGACGCGGCGATGAGCCGGATCGAGAACACCGTTGGCATGGCTGAGCGCGGCACCAGCGGTCAAGTACGCCTAGTGATTGAAGCGACGTGGCCGTTGCTTCAGGTGAAACACGCCAGCGCACGGGCGCGGGCCGTCGACTGGTTTTCCCAGCTACGGGTGTGGGATACGGAGCACAATAACGGCGTGCTGATCTACCTACTATTTGCCGAACGCCGCGTTGAAATCGTGGCAGATCGCGGCATCAATCGTTGCGTAGCGCAAGCAACATGGGATGCGATCTGTCACTCGATGGAAGCACACTTCGCTAAGCACGATTTTGAACAGGGTTTGAGTTATGGGGTCTCGGCTATTGGTGATTTGTTACGCGAGCACTTTTCCGCAGAAATGGGACACAATGAGCAATCGGACCGACCCGTTCTCGTCTGAGCAACGTCGGAGTTTTTCGTGAAACGCATCGCGCTCATTCACGCGCTTCAACATTCCATCGAACCGATCAACTCGGCGTTCATTCGTCACTGGCCCGAGGCGTTGCGCGTCAATATTCTTGACGACAGTCTCTCCGCCGACCTCGCGGGCAACGGTGGCATTCTTGACGAAGCAATGCACAACCGCTTCGAGACTATCGCTGATTACGCGGTGAAAACCGGCGCGGACGGCATTTTGTTCACCTGCTCCGCGTTCGGCTCCTGCATCGAACGCGTGGCTACGAAGCATCGAAACATTCCAGTGCTCAAGCCTAACGAAGCCATGATTGCCGAAGCGGTTGCACATGGTGGCCCCATCGGTCTGATCGCATCCTTCGCGCCAACGTTAGTGTCGATGCCGCCAGAATTTCCCGCTGGAACTGACCTGTGTACTGCACTCGTCTCCGACGCGATGGACGCGCTCGATCGTGGCGATATTGCGCATCACGACGCACTCGTGGTGGCCGCGAGCAGGCAGCTTGCAGCACAAGGCGCACGGGTCATCGCATTGGCGCAATTCAGCATGGCGCGCGCTGCGAGCGCCGTGTTCGCTGCCACTGGCCTGCCAGTGTTGACGACGCCGGATAGTGGTATCCGCTTGCTGCGTGCGCGCCTCGACGCGTAACCGCGCGTAACGCACCACGACTGAACCGCACTGTCGTGGCGACAGCGAGCTTCACCGATAATTTGCCACTCTTTTCGTGTCACAGGATTGTTAGCTATGAAGCGCCGAATTCTCGCGTCCCTCGTTGGTCTCGCCGCCGCGTCTTGCGTTGCGCAGGCTTGGCCGACGAAGCAACCGATCAAGCTCGTTGCGGTGTTTCCGCCCGGCGGCTCGGTCGATCAAGTCGCGCGAATTTTGTCGCAACCACTGCAAGCACACCTGAACCAAACCGTCATCGTCGAAAACAAAGGCGGTGCGTCGGGTTCGATTGGTGCGGGGTTCGTTGCACAGTCACCCGCGGATGGCTATACATTCGCCGTCGTTTTTGATTCGCACGCGGTGAACCCGGCACTCATTCCTGGACTGCCGTACGACGTCAAGAAAGATTTGGCGGCGATATCGCTAATCGGCACCGCAGCGATGACGATAGCAACGCCAGCAAGTTCCGATTACAAATCGTTCGGCGATGTTGTTACCGCGCTCAAGGCAAACAAATCGGTCAGTTACGGCTCTATCGGCAACGGCAGCCTCGCTCATCTCGCGATGACGCTATTGGGTAGGAGCAACAACCTCGGCTGGCAACACGTTCCGTACAAAGGCGGCGGCCCGATGATGCAAGACGCCATTGGTGGTCACGTTCCGATGGTGGTGGGCTCGGTGTTCGTCGTCAAGCCGCACATCGACAGCGGCCGTGTGCGTGCGCTCGCCGTGACGACCGCCAAGCGCAGCCCAGAACTACCGAATGTGCCGACACTCTCAGAGCTTGGCTACGGTCAATTTGAAGCGCCCGCCTGGTGGGCAGTCCTCGCGCCTGCCAAAACGCCGCCGGACATCATTGCAAAAATGAACGCCGCGATGAATGCGGTGATGCAAAACCCCGATGTCGCGAAAAAATTGCAAGCCCAAGGCATCAACATAATCGGTGGCACTCCAGAAACCGCCCGCGTGTTCATTGAAAAGCAAGTCGATATTTGGGGCAAAGTCGTCAAGGACTACGGCATCAAAGCCGACTAGGACAACGCGAAAATGAGCAAACCCATCATCGTCGTGCTCGACGACTTCGAACGCGTCGCGCGCGACTACGCAGACTGGTCTGCGGTGGATGCAAAAGCCGAAGTGCGCGTTTACCGCGAAGCACTGCGCGGACAAGCGCTGCTTGACGCGCTGTTGCCCGCAAGCGCGGTCGTGTTGATGCGTGATCGCACGCCCTTTCTCTCGGATCTCATCGACAAACTCCCGAACCTCAAACTCGTGCACTTCACGGGAACGCGCAATGGCGCGCTCGACACAAAAGCGCTCGCGGCACGCTCAATCCCGGTGCTGCACACCGGCTGGGGGCCGAATAAGGACGCGACCACCGAGATGACGTGGGCGCTCATCCTCGCCGCGCAAAAGCGTCTCGTGAGCCAACACAACGCGCTGCTGCATGGAACGTGGCGCCCGCACGACACGCTCTCGCCGGTGTTGCACGGCCAACGCATCGGCATCGCGGGCCTCGGCGAAATCGGCGGTCGCGTCGCGACAGTTGCCAAGGCCTTCGGAATGGAAGTCGTCACCTGGTCGCCAAACATGACGCCAGAGCGCGCGGCGGCGAAAGGCGCAACCGCGGTGTCGTTCGACGAGCTCGTCGCCACTTCACACATCATCACTGCGCACCTCGTGCTTGGCCCCGCCACGCGTAACCTGTTCGGTGCCGCGCAGTTCGCTGCGATGCGTCAAGACGCGATTTTCGTGAACACCTCACGCGCAGGCCTGGCCGACGAAGCCGCGCTTGCAGCAGCCTTAAGCGCGGGCCACCCTGCGATGGCCGCGTTGGATGTGTTCAGCGAAGAACCCGTTTCGACCACGCATCCGCTCGTAGGCTTGCCTAACGTCGTGCTCACGCCGCATTTGGGCTTTGTGTGCGAGCCGGTGTTCCGTAAGTTTTATGGTGATGTGGTTGAAGCGCTAACGGCTTGGCTTGATGGCAAACCGTTGCCGCGGGTGCTCGCGGCCTAAGTCCCCACATTTGTGACGAGCGCGCGATAGGTAGCCGTTGGCCTGCCATTCCGGCGAAGGCGGGAATGGCAGATAAAGTGCATCACGTCACGTCCGCCAATTCACCTGGCACCACTTTTCCAGCGCAAAAACCCGTTTTCGCGGAAAATTGAGGGTTTCGCGCCGTGGTGGCCTTCGCGCCAGCCCCGTCGCGCCCCTTTCGAGCAATAAAAGCAACGACGATGACCACTCCAGACACGACAAACGCCGCCGCGCCCGCGCAAGACGAAAACCACATCATCGCCGAGCGCCGCGCGAAGCTCACCGCGTTGCGCGCCACCGCTGAAAAAGCCGGCACCCACGCCTTCCCGAATGACTTCCGTCGTGAGCATCTCGCGGGCGATTTGGCGGCGACCTACGGCGAAAAATCGAAAGAAGAACTCGAAGCGGCGAACGTCACGGTCACCGTGGCGGGCCGCATGATGTTGAAGCGCGTCATGGGCGGTGCATCGTTTGCGACGGTGCAAGACATGTCGGGCCGAATCCAGCTCTATATCAACGATGCAGGCGTTGGGGCTGAAACGCACGAAGCGTTCAAGCATTGGGACATGGGCGACATTTTGGGCGCGACTGGCACCGTGTTCAAAACGCAAAAAGGCGAGCTTTCGATCAAAGTGCAAAAGCTGCGCATGCTCACCAAATCGCTGCGTCCGTTGCCTGAAAAGTTTCATGGCCTTACCGACCAAGAGCAGAAATATCGCCAGCGTTACGTTGATCTAATCGTGAGCCCCGAGACCCGACGCACCTTCGAAATTCGCTCGAAGATGATCGCGTTCATTCGCAATTTTTACGTGCAGCGCGGCTACCTCGAAGTCGAAACGCCGATGATGCATCCGATCCCCGGCGGTGCAGCGGCGCGCCCGTTCGTGACGCACTACAACGCGCTCGACCAGCAGATGTACATGCGCATCGCGCCCGAACTTTATTTGAAGCGCCTCACGGTTGGCGGCTTTGAAAAAGTCTTCGAAATCAATCGCAACTATCGAAACGAAGGCACGAGCACGCGGCACAACCCCGAGTTCACGATGCTCGAGTTTTACGAGGCATATCAGGACTACAACTACCTGATGGACCTAACCGAAACGCTGTTCCGCGAATGCGCGCAAGCCGTGCTCGGCACGACCACGATCAAGTTCGGCGAGCTCGAAATCGACCTCGGCAAACCGTTTGATCGCCTAACGATGGCGCAGGCGATTAAGAAGTACAACCCGCACTTCACCGAAGCCGAGTTGAACGACATCGAGTTTCTGCGCAACGCCGTGAAGCGTGCGGGCGAAGAAGTGCGCCCGACCGACGGTCTCGGCGTGTTGCAACTCAAACTCTTCGAAGCCAACACCGAAGAGAAGCTCATTCAGCCGACGTACATCATGGCGCACCCGACGGACGTGTCGCCGCTCGCGCGCGCGAACGATGCGAACCCCGCCGTCACCGACCGCTTCGAGCTCTTCATCACCGGCCGCGAAATCTGCAACGGCTTCAGCGAATTGAACGACCCCGAAGACCAAGCCGCACGCTTCCAGGCGCAAGTCGCCGCCAAAGACGCAGGCGACGAAGAAGCCATGTTCTACGACGCCGACTACATAAAAGCCCTCGAATACGGCCTACCGCCCACAGCAGGCGAAGGCATCGGCATCGATCGCCTCGTGATGCTCTTCACAAACTCACCCACGATTCGCGATGTGATTCTGTTTCCGCAATTGCGGAAGGAGTAGCGTCAGCGACTTTTTAGCGAATATCATCGACGCTGGATACTATCGATCAATCAACCAGAGTTCCTTCTTTGGCGTTTTGGACGCGGCCTCGTTTCCAACGGCACGCAGACAACTGCTGCTCGTAGGCCGCCCGGTCCTCGCCCTCAGTTGGCAGTCGCAGCAAAATTCCATCCCGATTAACCACGGTGTTCAGGTCGACAATCCTTGTCTTGCGGTCGAGCGTTCCGCATAAGGTATAGTCGACGTTCGTACGCTGCCCAAGTTCTCGGTTCTCGCTACCCAAAATAGCGCGGTTACTAAACACAAGATATTTGAGGTCTTCCTTCGAATAAGAACCCACCGCCAACTGTTCTGTGCAAACGCTGTCAGGCCACGTGCCTGCGCATCGTAACCCCAACATGCGCGCACCTGCCAAATTCGCCCCTTGCAACGCCGTGCCCGAAAAATCCGCGCCGTCCAATTCCGTATATCGTAAATCTGTTGACAGGAGCGCGCCTCCGCGGAAATTGCTGAGCTGCAACTTAGACCCAACAAAAGAGGCGTAGGCCGCTACGCTGCCTGAAAAATTCACAGCATAACTATAGGTAGTCTTAAAAGACGCGCCGACCAGACTAGATTTGGTGAAATCAGCGCCTGAGAGTTTCGCGCCATCAAATTTTGAGCCGTCAAAAAATGAGTCCGAAAGATCGGCTCGCCGGAGACTGCTTCCTGACATGTCACAGCCCGCGAAAAAATTTCGCGACAGCTTTGCGAAATTGAAATTACGATCTCTCAGGTCAACGCGAGTCTGAAAATTTTGAGCGGTGTAGCCTAGACTGCCAAATCGATAGGCTTGTCTGTTTGCGGTCTGCTCGACGAGACGCGGAAGCTGCCACTTATCAAGCAAGTTTCGCTCGTCGGCGCTGTCCTTCGATAGCACTTGGTCGGTGACGATAAGTCGCGGGAGTATCGCTTCGGGAACTATCGGGTGGCTCCAAACGGATTGCCACCACATGCGAACACGTTCCGATTGGCTCCTGGGTTGACCCTCCCTTCCGCGGACAACCATTTCTAGCAGTTCCTTTTCGAACACCCCAAATGCCGATGCAAACGCAACCGTCAATCCTAGACTCAGCGCGCAAATAAACATGCAAGCAACGCCAAAGATATCCGCCAATGGACTTACTGAAATTCTCAAACCAAGTGGCCCATTGCCTATCGGTTGGAGCGCATCGCGCTTAAACTCCCGGAGGAAAGTGCCAGCCACAATCAGATCTATCAATACCAACAACGCATGAAACGAACTTATTGCAATACTTTGGTATCCACTAAACCGGATTTGTACAACCAAAAGTGTAACGACGCCAGTGCAACCCACGGTAATCCAAACTATCGTCCAGAGCGCTTTTCCCCAAAATCCGCGTCCACTGTGGACAAATGCAAAATCTAGCAAAAACGGTTGAGCGTCACGACTGTCAATCTGATGCCCCGAGGTTGCCGCTGCGCGACGTAGTCGGATAAGTTTTTGAACGTGCTCCCGCAGATTGATGAGAAGATCAACGTGAAAAATCGTCAGCAACAGCGGTAGAACGCAAAACCAGACCGACGGTCTCAACCCAAGTGACAAAAGCGGCACACTGACTTGCTTTTCATCGAGCAACAAATCACGATCAGTCACACCGAGTGTCATGACGAGAACGTACGACATAACTGCGACGTAAGCGATAAAGAAGTTACGATTCTTGGCAGAAGAATCGTCCACTGCCTTTTTAGCTGTGTCTTTCAGTCTCTCGTTTGCCGTAGAGCGATTCGATCTAACAGGTGGGCGCGGTTTCACGTCGGACGCCTTTGCTTAGTTGCATGCATGTGCTGGTCGTGCCTCTCGTTTTTTTTAATTCTGCTCGCGGTGTGTTCGCTTGACGATTGTTGCGTAATCCCCTGATGAAAGTATGTAGGCTGAAAGAGGTCAGTGCCTTTTTCAAGCAACGGTTCACGCCTCCTCCAACTTCTCCTGCAACCAAACCTTGATCAACGACTGATACGGCACGTCGCGTTTGTTGGCGGCGTTCTTGATGCCTTCGAGCATGTGGGCGGGCAGGCGCAGCGCGATGCTGTGCGTGCTGGGTTTGAGGTTGGCGAACGTGACGCGTTGCGCCTTCGATAAATCAAGGTAATCGGTTGCGTCGTGCGTTTTCCAGAACGTGCGTTCTTCTGCCTCACTCTTGAAGGTTGGCAGAGCCATTGCTGACTTAGGTGCTTTGTGTGGCATACCATTTCCTTTCCCGAGGACTCATGTCTCGCGCGGAGATAACGCGCACCAGCGAGCCCTCAACGCGCAATGTAAACGTGATGTGTAATCGCCGCGCCGCGTCAGTAATACCGAACGCGTGAAAGCGTGATTCATCCGAACTGTGGCGAACGTCTTCAACCAAAAACAACGGTTGATTGAAGAACACCTGCTCGGATTCAGAAGGCGAAACATCGTGCTTGTCCTGGCTCTTGTGCGCATTGCCATCATCCCATTGGAAACCTGCAACTGCGTTCAAATCAACCATAAATGTATATTACCATCATATACACAATTGCAGCTAATCTGCATGCTGACGGTCTGGATTCCCGCCTTCGCGGGAATGACAGGCGCGCGGGTAGAGCTGGTTAGCGTGGGCAAACCTTTGCCGACCGAACATCGCCAACCGCTAACGCACCGAAGTGTGGGGTTCGATACGCGAGACGCGAGACGCGAATTTCGGTACGCATCATTTTTTCTAACAACTTTTTCCGCTTAGCGACTAACGGGCGGTCGCTTCCTGCCGTTTTATTGAATTGTCAACTTATCATGTAATTCGGCTGAAACGACCACCCGCCAGTCGTTACAGCACTAAAGCTGTTGGATTAATCGCTACGCCAAATCTTTAAGCGCTTGGCACATTGCCGCACTGCGGTCGTACTCAGCGCAGCCGAACTTCCTGTCGACGGCATTGCGGGCCGCTGCTTCAGCGCTTCTCTGATCGCGTGGCTTCTGGATTCGCGCCTGCGGTGAGAATGACGTCGAATGGCTAAGGCGAATCGACTCGTTTGAACGCGACGCCGAGCCAACGGCGCTGCGCAAATAATCCTCGCGTCAAAAACCGCTAAAGTTCACCCATTCACCCGAAACCGTTGCGAGCCATGTCCAATCCTTTTCTCGTTGCCAAAACCATCGACACCAATGCCGATGTGTCCTTGTTGCCCAAACTGGCCAATCGCCACGGGCTGATTACCGGCGCGACCGGCACCGGAAAGACGGTGAGTTTGCAGGTGCTGGCCGAAGGCTTTTCGCGGCTGGGCGTGCCTACTTTTATGGCAGACGTAAAGGGCGATTTGACGGGCCTGTCGCAGATGGGCGGCGGCAATCAGCGTGTGACTGATCGCGTGGCGATGTTGAAGCTCACGAGCTTTGCGAACGAGGTTTTTCCCGTGACGTGCTGGGACGTGTTCGGCGAGCAAGGCCATCCGCTGCGCGCGACGGTGGCCGAGATGGGGCCGCTGCTGTTGTCGCGCATTTTGAATTTGAACGAGACGCAGAGCGGCGTGTTGACCGCTGTCTTCAAGATCGCCGACGACAAGGGTTTGCTGCTGCTCGACTTGAAAGATTTGCGCGCACTGCTCGCGCACGCGGGCGAGAACGCGAAGGAATATCAGCTCAATTACGGCAACATCTCCGGCGCGAGCATCGGCGCGATTCAGCGCGGGATTTTGACGATCGAATCGCAGGGCGGCGAGAAGTTTTTCGGCGAACCAGCACTCAATCTTTCGGACTTGATGCAGACGGTCGACGGCAAAGGTGTCGTCAACATTTTGGCCGCTGACAAGCTGCTCGCGAACCCGCGCATCTACGCGACGTTTTTGTTGTGGCTGCTCTCCGAATTGTTCGAGACACTGCCCGAAGTCGGCGACCCAGATCAGCCGAAGCTCGTATTCTTTTTCGACGAAGCGCACTTACTGTTTAACGAAGCGCCGCCGGAACTGCGCTCGCGCATTGAGCAGGTCGTGCGCCTTGTTCGCTCGAAAGGCGTGGGTGTGTATTTCGTCACGCAAAATCCGCTCGACGTGCCCGACGTTGTGCTGGGCCAACTTGGCAACCGCATTCAACACGCGTTGCGCGCCTACACGCCGCGCGATGCGGAGGCCGTGAAGACGGCGGCGTCCACCTTCCGCCCGAACCCGAAAATTAACACCGAACAAGCGATCACCGAACTCGCGACTGGCGAAGCGCTCGTCTCGTTCCTCGACGAAAAGGGTCGCCCCAACCCGGTCGAGCGCTGCTGGGTCATCCCGCCATCGTCACGCATCGGCCCGGTCACTGCGCCAGAGCGCAAAGCGGTCGTTCAAAGCTCCCTAGTCGCGGGCATCTACGACAAAACCGAAGACCGCGAAAGCGCCTACGAAAAGCTCACAGGACGCGTAAGCGCGCGCATGGACACCGCCGACAAAGTGGCGACGCCTGCAAGCGGAGATGCTGCGCCCGCGCCAGCGAGCGCCCCCGAGGAAGGCGGATTTTTCAGCAAAGTCGGCGGCATGATTGGCGACGTCTTAGAAAGCAAACCGTCACCACGCTCACGCCAAACCGTAGCCGAAGCCGCAATGAAATCCGCAGCTCGTGCCGTTGGCTCAGAAGTTGGGAGACGCGTGATTCGGGGCGTGTTGGGGTCGATTTTTGGCGGGAAGTAGCCGCGTCAGCTGAGCGCCACCCGGCTCGGCTTTCAGCCAACGGCCATTCAAAATTGTCGCGCCGCACCAAAGGTAAAGGCGCGCAGTGCCTGCCCTACGTCGCTTAGATGTGCCGCACGCACTAAAGTCCGCAAAACACCACACCCTCATCCGTCCATCCCAGCCGCACCATGTCTTGGTGCTGCGCGAGTGTTGTGCTGAAACGATGATTACCGTCGTCTACGAATGTTGGCGGGCCTTTGAATGCTCTGTAAATCGGCGACGTCCCAGCGGGGCAGTTTCCGGCCGTGGTTTTCGGGACGGCGTAGCCTTCGATGCTTTCGAGGAATGGTTTTGCGTCGAGCGATTGGTTGGTTGGGTTCAGTCCCGCCAGTAGCGTTTGTTCGCCAGAGATTGACGTGAAGAAGTGACTCCCGCGCGATTCGCCTCTGGCGATTTTGGCGAAAAAGTGGCGCTCTAACGGCACGGTGTCTACGTTGGGCGCGGCAAACAAGTTAATCGACCGACCAGTGCGCGCCCACGCCGGCACGGTGTCCAGCGCCGCTTTGTCTCCGCTGCGGCCCGTCAAGAAGTAGTAGTCAAGACCCGCGTGGTAGTACTCGGTGAGCGTAACGCCAGCGGAGACGCCGCGCTGCAAAACATCCAGCGCGACTTGGTCGGTGTACGCGACACAAGAGGTGGTGAGCGCGTTGGCTACCAACACAGGCAAACGACCTGGTTCGGAAATGTCGCCGCGCGCAAGTGTCAGACGCAAGTGGCGCGAATCTACGTACTCTGGCGCATAGGTCGCGCCGTTGATGATGACGCGGCTCGATGGCGCGAAGCCCGTGCCGACGATTTCCAGCGTTGCCCCCTCCTCGCCAACGACGCGCGGACTCACGCCGGAAATACTCAACGCTTCGTTGACCGTGTTGAAGGTGGCGACGAACTCGGGAACGAGGTCGCCCACGGCGGTGCTCACTAAGTTCGCGGTGCCGCTCACGGAGCCGGACCAGCCAACAAACGTCGCATTCACGACCGGCGACACGGTTGCGGAGAGCGTGGTGCCGCTGCTGACCCAAGTCGCCGATGTGCTTAGGCCGACCGTGCCTGCACAAGCCGGTCGGACTTGCTTGAAGGGTTGCACTTCACGGTGCGCGCGCACCGTGATGACACGCACGCCGGACGCGGGCATCGCAACGGTGCCCGCCGTCGTGTCATCGAGCCCGTCCACGCCGTCGACCACCATGCGCGTTGCGCCGGAGGTTTGCGGCGACGTGAACTCGTATTTCCACACGCCACTCACGCCTCGCGTGACGCGCGGCGCAACCGTAGTCACCAACGTGCCTCCGGGTGGTGTGTACTTCACCGTGATCGGGTCGGACGCACCGACACCGGTGACGGCTACTGCAATCGCGGGGCCAGTGGTGAACGACGCGCCAATGGTCTGCGAAGCAAAGGCAGGCATTAACAACGACAGACGCGGAACATAGCCCGCGCCACCCGCGAATGGGAAGGCACCCGCGCTCCAGCTAAATGCGTTGTAGTAACCCGCGTTTGATGTAGCCACCATATCAAACGTTGAGAACTGCGGGAACAGACTGGTCGTTCCGGGCCACGGCGTTGCGCCGTTGGGCGTAACCGTCACGCTGCCGCCAGCTGATGTGAGCGCGGTCGTGAACACGCTCATCAGTCGCACGAAATTTGCGGTGAGAATGGTTGAGCGCGGCGCGGTCGCGGGCGAACCCAATGATCCGTCGCCCGCGACCACTTGCCACGTAAGTTGCCGCGATGCCAGCGCCTGTGGGTCGTGTGACCAGCGGCCGAAAGCAAAACTATATCCATCCTTACTTTGCAATGCATCGCTCGCCCAGATGCGATGCACACTGCCCAGCGGCCAAGAAAAAGTCTGCGGCGTTGTGATCTCAACGCCATCTACGATCAACTTGAGGCCGCTAGGATTTGAGGTCACCGTGGTCGTGATCGGCGTGGTGCCATACAAGCGGATAAACGCGTCGACATCGCCCGACGAAAACGTATTTACGTTCGCGCGAATATCGATGCCAGCAGGCTTGGTCTCCATGACTTTGCGCCCGACGTAATTCGAAAAATCGAGCCGACCGTAGTGCATGATCGACCCATACTCGTACCCATTGAAAGTCTGCGTCCCCAAGACCGGCAGACTATTGAAGCGATTTGCGGGCGCCATGTTCGCGAGATTGACGTCGATGAAGGCTGGCGTGCTCGGGTCGGATTGGATGTGCCACATACCCATTGCGTGACCCATTTCGTGAACCAGCACCGCGACGCTACATTCCGGGTCGCCCTTAATGTCCTGCGAATTGCCTTGTCGCCCCACGAAACTGCTGCAACCGCCGCCCGCAGTTGTCGTCATATTGAACGACACGTAATCTTGCTCGGCGACGCGCGGCACCCATTTGAGTGTCCCACCGAGAGATCGATTGACCTCAGCGACAGCCGCGTCGATGTTGGTTTGGTTTCCCGCTGTAACGGTGAATGGCACCTCAACAAGGCCGCTCGCACCGCGAGGCCAGAGGCGCGCGTTCGAGCTAATCGTCAGCGCCTTGCTGCTTTTTTGCATTTGCGTTTGGCCGCGCATTACCGCGTCGGCGAATGCGCGCACGGCATCTTTATTGCCGATGATGATGTCGCCTTCGGTGACGGCATCGTCACCGATTTCTACGTAGTTCACCCAGTTGCCACGCCAGAACGCCCGCAAACCCTCGGTCGCCGCGAACGCCGTCGGGACACTGATCAACGCGCACTGTGCGAGCACGGCGACGCCAATGAAAAATTTGCGAAGTTGCATAAAAAACTCCTGAACTGCGGGTGTTGTTGACAGCGATCGTTCTTACGGTAGCGCGCAAAACGCAACGCCCTCGTCGGTCCAGCCGAGGCGGTTCACCATGTCTTGATGCTGAGTAAGACTCGTGCTGAAGCGATGGTTCCCGTCATCGACGTAACGCGGGATGCCTTTGAACGCGCGATAGATCGCAACAGTGTTGGCAGGACAAACGCCAGGCGTCACGACGGGTATGGCGTATCCCTCGACGCCCTCAAGCTGCGGCTTGGCATCAATGGCCGCGTTGGTGGGGTTAAGGCTTGTCAGCAACGCTTGCTCGGCGGCAATGACGGTGAAAAAGTGCGAGCCGCGCGAAGCGTTGCGCGCGACGTTTGCAAAAAAGTGCCGTTCGAGCGGAATGGTGCGCGCATTGGGGCGCGCAAGAATTTTCACGTCAGCGCCCGTACGCGTCCAACCCGGCGCGGTGTCGAGCAGCGCCTTGTCTGTATCGCGTCCGGTCAGGAAGTAATAGTCAAGTCCTGCGTGGTAGTACTCGGTGAGTGAGCGACGCACATTTTGCCCGGCTGGCAGCACATCAAGCGCGACCGAATTGCTATTAACGGGGCATGTGGTCGAAAGCGCGTTGTACACATAAACCGGCAGCCGCCCAACGAACGGCAACTGCGCGCGCGTGAGATTGAGGCGCAAAGTATTCGCATCAATAAACGTCGGAGTAATCAAGACGCGATTGATCGAAACCCGTGTGTCAGCGGTGAATCCCGCGCCGGACAAAGTGACAATCGTGCCGGCGACGTCGTCGCCGTAATTGGGCGGCGTGATGCTGTCGAGCCGCAACGGCGTGGCCGTCGTGTTAAACGTCGCGACGAATTCCGGCACTAGAGCGCCGACGGTTGAGTTGACCGAAGTCGAGGTTCCAGCGACCGTACCGCTCCATCCGGTGAACTGTGCGCTGGTCGTGTTGCTGACCGTCGCTGTGACCGCACTGCCGACGCGAAGGTAATTGCTGGTGTCGCTGAGCGTCACCGTCCCAGCGCAGCCGGGCACCACTTGTTTGAACGGCTGCCACTCGCGGTGCGCGCGAACGGTCACGGTGCGTGAGCCGTTGGACGGCATGACGACCGTTCCGGCGGCGGCGTTGTCCAAGCCATCAATACCGTCGACAACATAGCGCCCCGACGTTCCGAACGATTGCGGCGATGTCACCGAGTACGTCCAGTTGCCCGCCGTATTGGCAGAGACTAGCGGTGCGAGCGAGCGAGCTGTCGCGCCCGTGGGTGAGGTCACAGTGACACGAATGCCGTCGTTCATCCCCTCGCCCACCACGGCTACGCCAATGGTATTGCCTGAAACGAATCCTGCACCGATGGTGTGTGCGGGGCTTGGAAAAAGTAGCAACGTCGAAGTTGGCGCAAAACCGGTGCCGCCGCTCACCGGCAGGGCAGCACCCGCCGCGCTAGTGAAATTCGTAAAGCCCGGATTGGCGTCGGCACGAATATCAAACAAGCTGTATTGCGGATACAGCGAGGTCGTGCCGGGCCACGCCGGGACGCGCGGTGTCACCGTTACGCTGCCGCCGGCTTGCGCCGTTGGCGTGGTGCTGACGTCTGTCAAGCGCGAAAAATTCGCCGTAAGCACCGTGGAGATTGGTGTGGTCGTCGGCGCACCCAACGTACCGTCGCCTGCTGCGACTTGCCACGTGAGTTGGCGTGACGGCGTGGCGCTTGGGTCTTGGCTCCAGCGCGCGAAGCCAAACTGAAAACCTTCAAGCGATTGCAGCCCCGGCGCAACCCATATGCGGTGCACGCTGCCCACAGGCCAAGCGTAGGTTGCGGGTGCCGTGACCTCGACTCCATCGACCACGAGTTTCAGCCCAGCGGGGTGAGTGACGATGGTCGTTGCGACAGGTGCGAGCCCCGTGAGACGCGCGAGAGCGTCAATGTCGGCGGTGGAGTATGTCGTCGGATAACCGATATCGATACCAGCGGGCTTGGTTTCCATCGTCACTAAGTCGGGGTAGGCATTGAAGCCAAAACGCCCGTAGTGCATGATCGAGGCGTAGTCGTAACCGTTGAGGGTGCGCGAATAAAATGTTTGGTCGCTTTGTGAGCGCCACGTGGGGCCGATTCGGTCGAGCCGCGTTTCGATGAACGGCTGCGTATCAACGTCTTGTTGAACATGCAACAAGCCCATAGCGTGGCCCATTTCGTGGAGCAATACGCTTCGGTCGCACGCGGGCTCGCCCACAATCGATTGCCGACCGCCCACGCGACCCAGCGCGCTCGCGCAAGAGCCGCTGCCGGGCGACACGAGGTTGAACGCCACGTAGTCCACCTGATCGGTGCGCGGCACCCATTGAATGATGCCTTTGAGCGCGCGATTGGCCTCAGCAACAGCGGCAGTGACCGCGTCAATGTTGCCCGCCTCAAAGACATACGGGACTTCGGCAACGCCCGAGGCGAGCTTGGGCCAGAGTCCCAAACTTGAGTCCACGGTCAGCGCCTTGGCGCGCTCCAACATACGGTTCGCCAACGCGACCTGCATCTGCTGCGTGGCTTTGCGCACCGCGTCCTTTTGGCCAATGATGATGTCGCCCTGCGTGACAGCGTTGTCACCGACTTCAACGTAGTCAACCCATTGGCCGTGCCAGTAGGCGCTCAAACGCTCGTTGCCCACGCGCACTTCCGCCGCCGGTGCCAACGTACACGCAGCGGCAAGGATTAGCGCAACGGTGGGTTTGAAAATATGAAGCGAGCTACGACGCATGGTGTCCTTTCGATCTGAAAGGAAAAGATACACGATGTTGTCATATTTCTTGCCGCCAATGCGACGAGGCACGACGGCGGGCGACGAAGCGCTAGTTCAACGCTTCGTCACTCATCGGTTCGCAATTTATTCTCACTAACGCCGGGTAGGTCGACGACTACGCCAGCGCCAACTCCGTATCCATCAGTGGTGCCAAGCCTGAGCGTGCGGTGATTGCGCAGCTCTCGATTTCTGGCAACAATTTGGCGTAATAAAAGCGCGCGGTTTGCAGTTTGGCGGTGTAGAAATTGTCACCGCTGTTTTGCTTTTCGAGTGCGATTTTCGCCATTTTTGCAAACCAATACGCGAACACGGTGTGGCCCGCGATGCGCATGTAATCAACGGCGGCGGCTCCGACGAGCTCGGGTGTTTTCGTGGCTGCGCTGCCGATTTCAAACGTCAGCGTTGACCACAATTCCGCGGCCTTGAGCAATGGGCCGATGAACTCTTGCATCGCTTCGTTACCTTCGCAGGTCTCAGCGAAATCTTCGAGCATCGCGCCGAATTTCTTGAGCGTTGCGCCTTGGTTGCCAAGCACTTTGCGGCCGAGCAGATCGAGCGACTGAACGGTGTTCGTACCTTCATAGGTCATGTTGATGCGCGAATCGCGCACGAATTGCTCCATGCCATGATCGGCCACGTAACCGTGCCCGCCGAGCACTTGCATGCAATGCGAGGTTGCAATCCATGCGTTATCGGTGATGAAGGCTTTAACGATAGGCGTCAACAGCGCGACCATTTCGGCGCTCTCTTTGCGCACTGCTTCGTCGGGGTGATGTAGTTCTTTGTCGATCAGCAGCGTGCAATACAACGAGAGCGCGCGACCGCCCTCCGCGTAGGCCTTTGCCGTGAGCAGCATTTTGCGAACGTCGGGGTGAACGAGAATCGAATCAGCGGGTTTGTCCGGAGATTTGGGGCCCGCGAGTGAGCGCATTTGAATGCGTTCTTTTGCGTAGGCGAGTGCGCTTTGAAACGCCACTTCGGTGAGGCCCAGCGACTGATTGCCCACGCCAATGCGTGCCGCGTTCATCATCACGAACATCGCGGCGAGGCCACGGTTAGGTTGTCCAACGAGCCAACCCGTCGCGCCGTCGAGCGCGATTTGGCAGGTGGAATTCGAGTGAATACCCATCTTGTGTTCAAGACCGGTGCAGAAAATTTTGTTGCGCGCGCCTATGGATTGATCGTTGTTGGGAATAAATTTTGGCACGATGAACAGCGAAATGCCTTTGCTGCCCACGGGCGCATCGGGCAGGCGCGCGAGCACCAAGTGCACGATGTTTTCCGACATGTTGTGTTCGCCGGAACTGATGAAGATTTTGTTGCCGGTGAGGGTGTAGCTGCCGTCGGCGTTCGGCGCGGCTTTTGCGCGCAGCATGCCGAGGTCGGTGCCGCAATGGGGCTCGGTCAGACACATCGTGCCCGTCCATTCGCCGCTGGTGATCTTCGGCAAGTAAAGCGCTTTTTGCTCAGGTGTGCCGTGTTCGTGCAGGCACTCGTATGCGCCGTGCGTGAGGCCGGGATACATCGTCCACGCTTGGTTCGCGGAATTGAGCATCTCGTACATGCCCTGATTGATCAAGAGTGGTAAACCTTGGCCGCCGTATTTCGGGTCGCACGACAACGCTGCCCAACCGCCGTCTACAAATTGCTCGTAGGCCGCTTTGTAGCCCGTGGGCACGGTGACTTCGTGCGTCGTCTGATCGAGCTTGCAGCCTTCACGGTCGCCCGATTGGTTCAACGGGAACAACACCTCGGTCGCGAACTTACCTGCTTCTTCGAGCACGGCCATGATGGTGTCGGTGTCGGTATCGGCATAGTCAGGAATCGCGGCAAGCTCATGCGTGGCGTCGAGAACCTCTTCAATCACAAAGCGCAGGTCACGCAGCGGGGGGCTGTAGGTGGGCATAGCAGTCTCCTAGTCTCAAAAATCTCTGGCAAATTCAGCGATGTGCGCGGTAAGAAATCACCGCGCTCACAATGCCGCAGATTCTGACGTACGGTCGATTCAATTTGTCGTTTGAAACTTTGAATTTGTGAAGTGTAGAGACTTCACTCTACGCAATGCGCTGTGAATGCAACAGCAGCAGCATCGCCCGGGCGTAACAGACGCAGAAGTTCCGTCGCCCCGCGTGCGCCCGGTTGCGCACGAACAATCGCAACATCGCATGTACAGCTTTATGTGCCCAGCGACCGCCAGGCGGTCGATATGGCCTATTTTTAATGCATATCGACTTATTACAATAAATGGTTGAAACGACCACTGGCTTGTCGTTGGCACGTAAAAGCTGTAATCGGATATTTTCAAGGAAGGCAGCGCACGCCTGCTATCCTTTTCCCATGCATTACTCCGGCAAACCTGCGGTCTTTGAAGATTGCGCGATTCACGGCACGGCCTCTGGCGCTGAGCTTTTCATCGTCGAAGGCGATTCCGCCTCGGGTGCGGTCGCCAACGTGCGTGACGCCGCGCGGCAGGCGGTCTTGCCGATGCAAGGCAAACCGCTAAACGCGCTTAAGGCGAGCGGCGCACGGGTGGTGGAGTATCCACTGTTCAAACAGCTCTCCGACGCGCTGGGCGTCGCGCCGAACGATATCGAATCGGGCGAAGTCGGCGACACTTCCAAACGCAACTTCGAACGCGTGATGCTGTTGTTCGACCCCGACGCCGACGGCATTCACTCCGGCGTGTTGATGCTGATGTATTTCTATCGTTGGATGCGACCGCTGCTAGCCGCTGGCGCGGTATGGATGGTGCGACCGCCGCTGTATGTGGTCACGGTCGCCGAGAACAACCACACATTTCACGCCTACTCCCCCGACCACGCCGCACGCATCCTCACCGAACTCAAACGACGCGGTCACACCAACGTGCAATCACACCACCACCGAGGCCTCGCAAGCATTGATCCCGCGCTACTCGCCTCAAGTTGCCTCGCGCCGCAAACACGCAAGGCGGACGCGATGACGGTCACCGACGCGAAGGACGCGATTCGCGTGTTTTCTGCGTTGCTGGAACGGTCGCGACTGGCGGAGGGGTAGGGTTTGCGGAGGTTGTGATCCAATGCTTTCCGGCGGCCCATGACATGACGGCCCTTGGGCGCCTAATACTGCCTCACGTAGAGCTAACCAGCGCTGCGCGGCTTTATCGCGCATTGTCCGGCGACCGAAGCGGCGAGGTTGGGCGCCATGTTAGATCTCACGGCCGCTGCCTTTCCCGTCTCGTACTTTTGCACTTCTTCATTGAAATTGCCCACTGCCACAACTTGCTTTTGTAATAGATCAAGCTCCAATTCCAGTGAAAGCAAATGCTGTTCCATATCAAAGAGATTTTGGATCGATCGACTTTTGGACAACGCAAGTTTTGGAATTCCGTCTTCGACGAACGCGTTAACTTTGGAGAAGAACTCTGGGTAATCCTCCACATCGTCAGTTGAATCGATGGTGTGCTTGAGATCCTGAGATTTTCGACGAAGGTCTTGAGCTAGCCGGATCAGCGCTGTCGCCCTCTCATTCATGCGAACCTGGTGCAGGATTCGATGTTGGTAGATGCTGAAGCCTAGGCTTGTAACCGAAATGATTAAGGCAACAATCGCAATGACGGGGATCGTGGTCATGTACTGAGCGCTAACGTTTAACGTGAGAGGCGGCACCCGGCTTGCCGGGTGACGTCCTATCGATGGAAGGGTTAGGCGTAGCTTTGCGCATGTGGCTAGTTTGTGATGTTGATGTAGCCAAACGACATGCGCTGAATATCGGCAATGGTCTTGCTTGCCCTTTGCGGTTGATGACTGATGGCCGGAAGAATCTCTGTCAGGAAGTCTTTCGTCTTCTGGAGAAAGTGTTCTGGAACGCCAAACTCTGCGAGATTCTCGAAGATGTCCTGATGGCCAAACTGCCTCTGCAGGTACACGCGCGCGCTCTGTAGGCGACTCTGCCACTTGAAGATCGGCTCGTCTTTCAGATCGTCAGCGAGTTGTTCTGACGGATGTATTAGCGCCGTGCCGTGAGCGGTTATGTTTCGCAGAAGGAAGAGCGTGCTCATTGCCTCTTTCGTTTGGGGTTGAATCGACTTGTCAATTGCCACCCCAAGGTAGCTTGCGTACTGCTCCTTAAGTTTTTCCCACCCGCCCTGAGCATCGATTTCAATGAAGAACTTGTTCAGCAGGTTCTCGGGAGAGCTTCGTGCCGTCCTGCCAGCCTGCTTTCCCGCTGTGACCTGACGATCGACTTCTTCTGACACGACTTCGGACAAGATGCTGCGCATCACGCCTTCGACGATTGCGGCATTGATACTCAGCAGCGCGAACGAATACCCGTAGTTATTGAAGTTCATGGATTGGACTGCCGCCAGCGCGCCAGTCTTATGCTCTTCGGAGAACGCTGCGCGAGGCTCGTTCTTTCGCTTGTACTGAAGACAGAGCACTTCGTAAGAGAAGAGCAAGGAGTGGCTTGTTTCGAGTCCCTTGTATTTCATGACTTCACCAGTTGAGGTTGTGGGGATTGTTGCTACGCCTAACGTGTTTTAACGACGCAAAGCGCGTACAACTTTTTAATCGAATACTTTGTCATTTGCGGTACTCATCCGTGAGTGGTTGAAATCTCGCGGCAATTCAGTTTACACACGTGCGCCATCGGTACAACGGCGCACATAGCCACGTAACTGGGATGCTCGATCCACATCGCGCACCAATCAAACAAGGGCAACGCGTACCCATGGGGCGGACGTGTGGCACGCATCAATCCTTGAGTCGCAAGGCACCTGAGCGGCGTCGATTCATGTGGCGCCCCGCTCGCCGCTTCGTCAAGTGCAAAACCTCGCGCAACGATATGTGGGACGCGACCGCCACGGAGTGGTTGGTTGTTTCTCGTGGTTGCGAAAATTTCACCGGCAAGTCTCCAATAAAAAACGGGGCCGAAGCCCCGTTTTATTGCATTACGCGCGCTTGACTACTGCGGTGCGTCGCCTGCTGGCGCGGCGGCATTTGCTGCAGCGGCCTGCTCTTCAAGCAGTGCTTTCATCGAGAGTTTGACGCGGCCTTTGTCGTCGAAGCCGAGCACTTTGACTTTGACCGTTTGGCCTTCTTTCAAGTAGTCGGTCACGGCGTTTACGCGCTCGTTGGCGATCTGGCTAATGTGCAGCAAACCGTCGCGGCCTGGGAGCAGTTGGATGACTGCGCCGAAGTCCATGATGCGAATGATCGGACCTTCGTAGGTCTTGCCCACTTCCACTTCTGCAGTGATGCCGTCGATGCGTTTTTTGCATTCTGCGAGGTCTTCACCGCTTGGCGAGGCAATCGTGATGGTGCCGTCGTCTTCGATGTTGATCTGGCAACGCGTTTCTTCCGACAGCGCGCGAATCACCGCGCCGCCTTTGCCGATTACGTCACGAATCTTTTCAGGGTTGATCTTGAAGGTGACCATGCGTGGCGCGTAGGCGCTCATCTCGGTGCGCTCATGCGGCACCGCGTCGTGCATGATTTTCAAAATGTGCTGACGTGCTTCGAAGGCCTGCGCCAGCGCAACACCCATGATTTCTTTGGTGATGCCTTGGATTTTGATGTCCATTTGCAATGCCGTGATGCCACGATCCGTGCCGGCCACTTTGAAATCCATGTCGCCGAGGTGATCTTCGTCGCCGAGGATGTCGGTCAACACGGCAAAGCGCGTGCCCTCTTTGATCAAGCCCATCGCGATACCCGCAACAGGTGCCTTCAACGGAACGCCCGCGTCCATCAATGCAAGTGCGCCGCCACACACGGAAGCCATCGACGAAGAGCCGTTGGATTCGGTGATTTCGGACACTACGCGCATCGAGTACGAGAAATCTTTCTCGTTCGGAAGCACCGCAACGAGTGCGCGCTTAGCGAGGCGGCCGTGGCCGATTTCGCGGCGCTTAGGCGTACCCACGCGACCGGTTTCGCCGGTGGCGAACGGTGGCATGTTGTAGTGAAGCATGAAGCGATCGCGGTATTCACCGGCGAGCGCGTCAATCATTTGCTCGTCTTGCTTAGTGCCGAGGGTGGCAACCACCAAAGCTTGCGTTTCGCCGCGCGTGAACAGCGCCGAACCGTGGGTGCGGGGCAGTACGCCCGTGCGAACCGAGATCGGACGCACGGTGCGCGTATCGCGACCGTCGATGCGTGGCTCGCCGCGCAGAATTTGCTCGCGAACGGTTTTCGCTTCGAGCGCAAACATTTCGTTGCGAATGTTGTTTTTGGTGGCGGAATCGGCGTCGGCCGGAATCAACACAGCTTCAGCAGCAGCGGCCACTTCTTTGAGCTTGGCGCTGCGGGCGCTCTTCGATTTGATTTTGTAGGCTTCGTCGTAACCGGGGCCTGCAACTTCAACGATCTTCGCGACAAGCGCTGGGTCTTTCGCTGGAGGCTGCCAATCCCATGCGGGTTTGCCAGCCACTTCGCCGAGCGCCATGATCATGTCGATCACGGGTTGTTGTTGCGCTTGGCCCCACCAAATCGCTTCGAGCATGACCGCTTCGGGCAACTCGGTTGCGTCCGATTCCACCATCATCACGGCAGTTTCGGTCGCGGCAACGATGAGATCCATTTCCGACGTTTTGCGCTCGGTCATGGTTGGGTTCAGGATGTACTGACCGTTGGCGTAACCGACGCGCGCTGCACCGATTGGCGCGGCAAACGGAACGCCGGCGAGGTAGAGCGCAGCGGAGGCGCCGATGATCGCGGGAATGTCGGAATCGATCTCAGGATCGAGCGACATGACGGTAGCGATGACCTGAATCTCGTTGTAGAAACCCTCGGGGAACAGTGGGCGGATTGGGCGATCAATCAGACGCGACGTGAGCGTTTCTTTTTCGCTTGGGCGGCCTTCGCGCTTGAAGAAGCCACCGGGGATTTTGCCTGCGGCGTAGGTCTTCTCTTGGTAGTCAACGGTCAGCGGGAAGAAGTCTTGGCCTTCTTTGACGGTGGTCTTGGCAACAGCCGAGACGAGCACTACGGTGTCGCCGTAACGAACGAGCACAGCGGCGTCGGCTTGACGTCCGATTTCGCCGGTCTCAAGGGTAAGGGTGTGTGCGCCATATTGAATGGACTTGGTGGTTGCGGTCAGCATCGGCTGTCACCTTTCTTTTGCGTGCGCCTGATAAATGTTTGGGGCGCGATTCGTGGGTCGTTGGGAAAACGGGGCGTCGGTGCCGATCGGCGGAGACTGTCGAAACCTCACTGCATGCTGGTGTGCATCGCGGGCAATGAGCGCTTCGACAGGCTCAGATTGAACGGTTAACGCTTCAGATTTCCCAATTTCAAAAACACAAAGGCCGCAACTCTTCGCAGAGAGGCGGCCTTGGTGTCGCTACAGCTTTTGCAATTACTTGCGCAGGCCGAGCTTTTCGATCAGCGCCTGATAGCGGGCGCGGTCGGTGTTTTTCAGATACGCGAGCAGTGCGCGACGGTTGTTAACCATCTTCAACAGACCGCGGCGGCTGTGGTGATCTTTGGTGTGGGTTTTGAAGTGGGTGGCTGCGAGCGCGTTGATATTCGCGGTCAAGAGCGCTACTTGCACTTCTGAGGAACCGGTGTCGTTCTTGGAACGGCCGTGTTCGGTGATGATTGCTGCCGTTTGCAACGGGGTTAATGCCATGATGGACTCTCTTTTTAGCCGTCAACCGGAGAAGCGCCGCGAGCCGCAGCGCACCCTAGAAAACGATAGTTTTATCGAAGTAAGCCGGTAATTATACCCACAAATGGCGGTCTAAACCTTCGTCTCAGGGCTTCTAAGGCTTGGCGGGCGCAGCCGGGCTCGCCTTCGCCTCAACGGGCGGCGGCACGGTGGTCATCCATGCAGCGCAGTCCGTCCGCTTGAAGGCGAAGTCCGCGCCGCGTCGGTTTTCGCCTTTGATGAGGCGAAACGAGACTGCGAGGGTCGTGCCGTCGTCTCGGCGTTGATAAGTGACGCGGGTGGTCGTGTCGCCCTCCGTGAGCGCGAAGCTCACGAAGCCTTCGGAAAACTTCTCCATCGCCATCGTGAACTCGCCACGCGCGCTGGGGCGTTGCCACGCTTTGACCGTATCGCCTTCGTCGTAAAGACGCATGGCCTCCCAACCCAACGATTTCCCGTCGCGTTCGATTTGACCCATGCCCAACATGTTGCCGGTCTTCGGCAACAGCCAAATCTCGCGCAAGGTGGACTTGTCTTGTTCGGACGTCGTTTCCCAGCAACCCGACATCCAGCCGAGTTTGGCGATCGTGCCGGGCACGGGCTTGCCCGCCTCGGTGGGTGGCAGGCCAGTCTTGGGCGCGCCGTCCATTGGCACGGTGCTCGACGTGGATCCGGTGATGGCTTGTGCGAACACGAGGGAGGTTAAGCCGACGGTGACGAGGCCAGTGGCGAGTTTGCGCAGATAAGGTTTCATGTGTCGGGTCTGTATTGGGATTGAATTACAAAAAAAATTAGCGCGTCATTGCCAGAATGAAGCGCAGCCAAGTCTCGCGGTCTTCTACCTGCTGCGCAGTGGATTTCCCGGAGCCGTGGCCCGAGTCGTAGTCCATTTTGAGCATAACCGGATTGATCTGACCGGGATTGGCTTGCGCTAGGGCGACGAATTTCTTGGCGTGCAGAGGATCAACGCGGGTGTCGTTTTCACCGGCGATCACAAGCATGGTGGGCATGTTCATGCCGCTGCGGACGTTGTGATACGGCGAGTAGCGCAAAAGCCACGCGAAATCCTCGGCCTTGTCTGGGTCGCCGTACTCGGGAATCCAGTAGCGGGCGATGCGGAATTTGTGATAGCGCACCATGTCAAGCAGCGGCACGGAGCAGACGATGCCGTTGAACAAATCTGGGCGTTGCGTGGCCGCTGCGCCGACGAGCAATCCGCCGTTGCTGCCGCCGAATGCGACGAGACGTTTTGACGTGGTGTAGCCCTCTTTGATGAGCCACTCGGCGCTGGCGTAAAAGTCGTCGAACACATTTTGTTTGTTGCCACGCATGCCGCCTTCGTGCCACGATTCTCCATATTCATTGCCCCCGCGAAGGCCTGGCTGGGCGACGACGACGCCGCGGTTCACGAGCGTGGCGAACGCGCCGAGGTAGCTCACATTGATGCCGACGTTGAAGCCGCCGTAGCCATAAATGACGGCAGGATTGTTGCCATCGAGTTTCGTGCCTTTTTTGTAGCTCACGAACATCGGCACCTTGGTGCCATCGCGACTCGTCACGTAAACCTGTTTCGTCTCAATGTCTTTGGTTTCAAGCACGGATTCGTCTTGATACAGGAACTGCCACTCGAGTTTGTCAGCGTCGAGCTTGTAGAGCTTGAATGGCGCGATGAACGTCGATAGTGATGCGTAGAGGGTGTTGCTGTCGCGGTCGTAGCTCATGCCGGCGATGCTGCCGAATTCGGGCGCTGGCAAGTCTCGAACGAATTTGCCGTTGAGATCGAGCACGCGGGCACGTTTGAGCAATTCGCGTTTTTCGAGCACGATGATGTTTTTCTTGGTCACAACGAACGACTCAAGCACCACGCCTTTTTCTTCGGGCACGATCTCGATCCAGTCCTTGAATTCGGGCTTGGCGACGCTCGCCTTGAGTAAGCGGCCGTTCGGCGATTTCGCGGTGGTGCGCGCGTAGATCGTGTCTCCGATCATCGTGATCGTCGCGCGGGCCCCCTTTTCCGCGAAAATTACGCGCGGCGCGTCTTTGCTGCCGGTGCGAGCGATGGAAATTGTGTTTTGTTGCCAGCCTTCGCCGATGTCGTAAATCGTGTACGGCGAGTATTCAAAATCCGCCACGCTGCCCCAGTTTTTCGCGTCTGCCCATTTGTGAACGACCGGGGCATCCTTCACCGATTCGCCCAGAGTGAGGCGCTGCCAAAACAGCGGTAGTTGCTTGGTGATTTGCTCTTGAGTGCGCTGCTCAATGTAGACAATTTTGTTGTCCGCTGTCCACGAAACGTTTTGGACTTGCACCAGTGGCGCGTAGCGCGGCGCGCCGGTTTTACTGTCGATCAAGTACTGTGTTGGCAATTCGTCGCCCGCGACTTGCACGCCCACGGACACAATGCTCGCGTCGCGCGAATACGAATTGCCCGAGAGCGAGGATTTGCCCGACGGGTCAAGCTTGACGGGATCGAACAGCAATACTTCTTTACCATCGAGACGTGCGTAGAGCTTGGCTTGCGCTTCGCCTTTTACTTTGCGTGTGAAAAATTCACGACCTTTGTAGAACGATGGCGGCGACGTAATCGTGCGGTCGGTGTAGCGCGTCAACTCGTCCTTCAAACCCGGCACCGGCGGTGAATGTTTGTCGAGCCACGACAGCGCTGCGTCATGTTGCGCACGCGTCCACTTCACGACCTCTTCGCTCTTGTTGTCTTCAAGCCAGCGATATGCATCGGTGATTTTCGTGCCGTTCACCGTGTCGACGACGGGTCGCGCGGGCGTGGCCGGAGAATTCAAAGGTTGCGCCGAGAGCGCCATCGGGATGAGCGTGGCAAGTGCAGACAAAAGCAGAGTCTTCATACGAATTGAAAAAATTAGCCGCGACGATTGCGGTGATGAATAAGCATGAACGGTACGATCACCGCAATCACGAAAAAAATGAGCATCCACGCGGGGATGGAGAGCCCGAGCACGAGATCAATTTTGTTGCATTCGACGCTGCCCTTGAGCGCGCGAGCGAACACATCGAGAAACGGCAATGACTCAAGCATGTAGCCGATGCCCATGCCACAGCTCGGCAGCTGATCGGGCGGCAGCGATTGAATCCACAAATGGCGCACGGCCAACGCGGCCCCCGCGCCGCCGGTAAGCAGACCCAACCACGCCACGACGCGTGCGCCGCGTTCGCCGGGATTCGCCAGCGCACCCGCGAGCAACACGAGCCCGAGGGCCACCACTGCGACGCGTTGAAACCAGCACATCGGGCACGGTTCCATCAGCTCGACGTATTGCAAGTAGACAGCGTACGCAATCATCCCGGCGCAGATGAGGAAACCGGCGAAGTAGGCGCTGCGGCGCGAGGGGAAAAGGTTCAGTGGATTCATGACGAGCTGGTTAATGCGGAAGTATGCGGGTTCGGCGCGCTTTTTTATCGCAAACTGCGACGAGTGACGACAACGAAGGATGAGCGACGAAGCGGCGTCGGACGTTTCATTGGAGCCGGGCGACGCGTGGTGGTTCCGTAACGGCACCCCAGCGACGCCGCACAGTCCACTGCGACGCAACGCATGGAGAAACTACACGGCACTACCGAATACAACTTATTCTAATAAGCGACAGCCAGACGGTACTTTCAGCCATTTTTATCAAAATATCGACTTAATAAATTTTGTGGCTGTAACGACCGCCTGTCAGTCGTTGGTGCCATAAAGCTGTAAACCATCCGTTACTTGGAATTGCAAAGCCTCAGTGCAAATTCGCCGCGCGAATCGCCTTCTCCGCAGCCCCCTCCAACGCGTCCGCGCGGAACAGCATCGGCAGCTTGGTTTCGGCATCCATATCGGGGAACACATCCGCCAAAATCGTGACCGACGTGACGCCACATTCGGCGAGCAAGTCGCGCATCATCACCGCCACGTCCTGCGCGCGATCCGTCGGGAAAAGCTCCGCGCGGAAGCCTTCCGCGCCCTTCTCATCAAACACATTCGAGAGCGACAATCGCACTTCGCCGCCCGCGTCCGTGCGATGCGCCGAGATCACCGCCTCGGGCTCGCCCACGCCAGAGCGGAACTTGCGAATCGCGTTGGTCGCAAACAGTTGCAACGACACTTCGCGCTGCGCAGCGCGACCTTGAAACAACGCAGCGAGCGGGCTGCGCGGCGGACGCGGCATTGCCAAGAGCGACAAATTGCCACCGCCCAATTGTTTGGAAAACGCCTGCGTGAACGGCATGCCCCATTTGCCGGTGTCGTTGTCGGTGAGCAAATCCACACTCGGGCCCGCCACCGCAGTTCCGACGAGAAAACGAAGAAACACGCTTTCTTGATTCGCGGGGACGGGCAGCGACGCTTTGTCGATAGCAACGGGAGCGCCCGGCGTGAGGCTCCACCACACCAAGCTCGCAGGCAACTTTTCCAACGCAAACGCGCCCGCCGACGCCAGCGCGTTCGACAGCCCAAAACTCTGGTTGCCGCGCAGCGCTGACGCACCCTTCATGAGTCCCACAAACTCATCGATGTTCGGCAGCGCACCGGGCACATTCACGGCCGTGGGGTTACCCGCCACAATGACCAGCGGAATCGCAAACACCGTCGTCGGCAAACCGGCATCGCCACGCGAGCGCCCAGCCTCAACGTGAGCAAGCGCCAACACTCGCGTGATGTGCCGCTGGACAGCAAGCGACGGCGAGCGCGCCAGCGCATCCGCAATCACCGTCACCTCGTTAATCACCAAATATTGCGCCAGCAAATCGCGCAACTCGGTGTCGCGCTTTTCTTGAATCACGCCGAGTTCAGCGGCGAGCGAGGCCAGCGCAAGATCAATCAATGGGTTGGGCGATGCTCCGTCATAAACAGGAAAAACGCGCGGGTCCGGGAGGTGGAATTGCTGTGATTGCATGTGGCAATTGTAGGAGGCGCGCCCAAAACTCGTTTAGTCAGCCTGACGCCGACGACGTCCCTGCGTCAGGCGAGGAAAAAATCCCAAAAGGCGGAAACGTGCGTAGACACGTCTGGGTAATTTGAGACTTTGAGATCAGCCGAGCGACGCACCGCTCGCACTCGTTGTACGAATGCATCGTCAACATGATGAAAGCGGGCATCCCACGAGATTCAAAGTTTCGCACCTGTCCCAGGGGATGGGACTTGCTCGCGCAAAAGCAAAACAGCAATGCCAACCACGAAGAACAGACCGCAAAGCACGCTGCCCTCCGGCCCTTGCGCGCCGCCCGTCAAGTACGCGGGGCCCTGTGGCACCAGCTTCACCAACAGCGCCGGCATCTTTGCGTCGAGGCCAGTGACGGGGACCTCGAAGCCGACGGCCAGCAGCCAATTCCACCCGGCATGCCAGCCCATGACGCTCCAGATGCTGCCGGCTTTCAGCGCCCAAACACAGGCAAATAATGAGAAGGCTAATATGAGTACCGTGTCATGCCACGGCGTTTGTCGTCCGAAATGCAGCGCGGCGAACACGATGCAGGTGCCCGCCACTGCGATGACAACATTGAACTTGCGCGCGAGCACCGACATGAGCCATCCACGAAAAATGACTTCCTCCACGCCCGCCTGAATGATGAAGCACGGCAGCAGGATTGCGATGTTCAGTAACGCCACCGGTGACGAAAACGCGACCGCGTAGCCTTGTGCCGAATAGCCACCGGCGATCCAGATCATCGCGACCACAACGAACGAAGTCGCCACCCCTACGCCAATCCCACGCGTTAGGGACGCGAAGCCACCCGGTCTTGCGAGCCCAATCGACGCCAGCGAACGCCGTTCAACCCAGTGAACCCAGGCGAGGACGAGCAACCCCGTCGCGAGAAACGGTACGACCAAAAACAACGCTAAACCCAGCATGCCGATGGGTTGCCACTTGGCATCGGCAAGATGAAAGTACTGAAGTACTTTAGTACCAGCCACATCCGGAATCGCGACGAACAGGATGAGAAGGAAGGGAACAAGAACGCCCCACGGCAGCCAGCCGCGGGCGGGTTCAGATGAGTAGAGTGATATCGAGCGCATCGTTGGAGGCTAGCGGCGACGCCATGTACGCGAAAGCTGATTTCGATGAAACAACGCATCGAGCGACGAGTCGCGGGAACGCCCGTTATGTCGTCGAGGCACCCGGAGGCCGCAAAAATGCGGCAACGCAGCATTTGTTTGACCCTCGTCAAAACAAGGCTATGTAGTCGTCCGTAGTATTCGTTCTGTCACTTCAGCGAACACCACGATGGGTGTCCGCCGTAGGGGGTGCACTGGTCATCCTCGCTGAAGTTGGCGCACTTCAATGAAGGAAACGATATGAAAGCCCTTAGCCTCGCCGTAGCCGCCGTTCTTGGCGTTGCCGCCCTGCCTGCTGCAGCGCAGGATTTGTCCAATCTGATGGTCCGCGTTCGCGGCGTCAATCTGGACTTCGCCAACAAATCTGATGCAATCCCCAGCGTTGCACCTGCTGACGCGATCACCGTCAACAACAAGACTATTCCAGAAGTTGACTTCACGTACTTCTTCTCGCCGAACCTATCGGCTGAACTTATCCTGACCGTTCCGCAGAAACAAACCGTGAGCATCGGCGGCACGCCCATCGGCACGTTCAAACACCTGCCGCCGGTATTGACGCTGCAATATCGCCCGATGCCGGGTGCCGCTGTTCAGCCCTACATCGGCGTTGGCGCAAACCTGACCTACACGATGAATGTCAACATGACCGCGCTCGGAAAACGCGTGACGCTCGACGCATACAGCGTTGGCCCCGCACTCCAAGCTGGCCTCGATATCCCGATCGATAAGAAGTGGTCGATCAACGTTGACGTTAAGAAGATCTGGATTAAGTCTGACGTGTTCCTCGACGGCACAAAGATCAGCCACGTCAAGCTTGACCCCATCGCCGTTGGCGTTGGCGTTGGCTACAAGTTCTAAGCAAACGACGGGCAGTTCCAAGCCCAGAAGCGCTGCCTGCGCCGCCCCCAAAAGGACGCAGCGCGCAACCCGCCGTCAAGCACGCGACTGACTCTCCCCCCGAAGGTCGCGGCGCTGGGTGGCGACCGCATGAGACTAGACGCCCCGAGGACTCGCCCACTTAACGGCGGTCGCCACAACAGAAGCTAGCCCTTGCCCTCAAAGCTCTCCGTAAACGCGGCGAGCTTTTTTATTACCTGCGTCAGCGACGCTTTGAGTGCGCCGTAGTTCGCGTTGCGCTCGCGTGTCGCCTCGTTCATGTAGAGCTTGCGATTGATTTCGATTTGAATGCTGTGGCGGTTTTCTCGCGGTTTGCCGAAACGCTTGACGAGCTCCACGCCTTTGTAGGGATCGTTGACGGCGACAGTCAAACCCTCCGCACGAAACGCATCGTTTAAAAGCCGCGTCATATCTGGCGCGCAGGTGCTGCCGTCGCGATCCCCAAGCACGATATCGGGAAACGGAGTGCCCACTTTCACCCAGGACAAGGCACCAGCCATGGCGGGCATCGAGTGGCAATTGATGTGAGCCACGCCGCCGTGCCGCGCGTAGGCCGCCTCAATCGCCGTCGTCACCGCAGACCAGTACGGCGCGTGACACGTCGCGATACGCCGCTCAACTTCGGCAACGCTCAATTTTCGCGCGTAGATCGGTGATTTGTCGTCGAGCACGCGCCACACCAATCCAATGCCCGCTGCGGTTTTTGGCGAATGATCGACCGCGTGCGGCCACCGGCCGTCGAGCAAGGTCGTGTCGAAATCTTCTACGCGCCGATTGGCGTCAAGGTAGCTGCGCGGAAATTCGGCGCACACGAGCGTCGCGCCGAGTGCCGGTGCGAAGCTGTAAAGGTCATCCACGTCAGTGTCTTCAGCTCTGCGAAGTCGCGCGAAATCGCAGGCGTAGGCGAAGTCTGCGGGGTAGTGCTGACCGCTGTGCGGCGAGTCAAGCACGACGGCGCTCGCGGCCACGCCAACAGGTGGATTGACAACGCGAACCGGCGCAAATTCGTTCATATGGGTACTTCTAGAAATTCGTTTTCGGGATGAAGTGCTAGGCGCTGGGCGCGCAGCAACCGGAATGTACGCTCTGGTACATGAGGATTGCGAGCACCTCGCAACGACGCAATTCGCCCGAACAACGGATTTATAGGAGTGCCCATAACCAAAGAATAGGCGAAAATTGCACTCTTACCGGAAGTTCGCGTGGTCGCGACTCGTCCGTCCCACTTTCTCGCGGCGTTGATCGTCGTACTTGTTCGTTGCCTTTATGAAACTCAGCCAATTTTTTATTTCCACCGTCAAAGAAGCCCCGGCTGAAGCCGAAATCGTGTCGCACAAATTGATGATGCGCGCGGGCATGATTAAAAAACTCGGTGCGGGCATTTACACCTGGATGCCGCTGGGCGTGCGCGTGTTGCGCAAAGTCGAAAAAATCGTGCGCGAAGAAATGGTCGCGGCCGGTGCCGTCGAGCTTTTGATGCCGGTGATTCAACCGGCTGAGCTGTGGCAGGAATCCGGCCGCTGGGACAAGATGGGGCCGGAGATGATGCGCATCAAAGATCGCCATGATCGCGATTTCATCGTGCAGCCGACCAGCGAAGAAGTGATCACCGACATCGCGCGGCAAGAGCTACGCTCGTGGCGTCAGCTGCCGATGAATCTCTATCACATCCAGACGAAGTTTCGCGACGAGCGCCGCCCGCGCTTCGGCGTGATGCGTTCGCGCGAATTCATCATGAAGGACGCGTATTCGTTCGACGCCGACAAAGAATCGCTGATGAAAAGTTATCAAGCGATGTACGACGCTTACACGAAAATTTTCACGCGCTTGGGCCTCGAATTCCGGGCAGTGAACGCCGACACCGGCAACATCGGCGGCTTCGCGTCGCACGAGTTTCAAGTACTCGCCGAGAGTGGCGAAGACGTGATCGCGTATTGCCCAACGTCGGACTTCGCGGCGAACATTGAGATGGCCGAGGGTGTGATGCCGGCCACACCGCGTGCCACTGCGAGCACTGCGCTTGAGATCGTGCATACGCCGGGCCAAAAAACTTGCGAAGACGTGAGCACATTCCTCAAAGTGCCGCTGGAGCGTCAGCTAAAAGCGATGATGTACATGAGCGACGCGGGCTTCGTGCTCTGCATGCTGCGCGCTGATCACATGGTCAACGAAATTAAGCTCGGGAAGGTTGCGGCGCTGGCGAATTTCCGCCCCGCTACACCCGAAGAAATCGAAGAGCACCTTGGCGTCGAGCCCGGCTATTGCGGCCCGATCCCACGTCACGGAAATGCACATCCGGGCAAAGTTACGGTGGTCGCGGATCGCGCGGCGTCGGTCATGTCGGACTTCGTATGCGGCGCGAACGAAGCGGGCTACCACGTCACCGGCGGCAACTGGGGGCGCGATTGTGCAGAACCGGATGTGCTTGCCGATATTCGTGATGTCGTGGAAGGCGATGCGTCGCCGGACGGCAAAGGCGTACTCAAGTTGCGTCGCGGCATTGAGGTGGGCCACGTGTTCGCGCTCGGACAGCGTTATTCCGCCGCGCTCGGCGCGAAATTTCTGGACAAAGACCAGAAAGAGCAAGTCATGGAAATGGGCTGCTACGGCATCGGCGTCACGCGCGTCGTGGCTGCTGCGATTGAGCAGAACTACGACGAGAAGGGCATCATTTGGCCGACACCGATGGCACCGTTCACCGTGGCGATCGCTGCGCTCGGTTACGACCGCAGCGCGGACGTGAAAGCTGCGGCGGATGCGCTCTACAACGATCTGTCGAAACGCGGCATTGATGTGGTTCTGGATGATCGTGGTGAGCGTCCCGGTGTGATGTTTGCGGAGCTGGAATTGATCGGCATTCCGCATCGCATCACCATTGGTGATCGCGGCCTTAAGGAAGGCGCGGTGGAATACCAAGCGCGCCGCGATACGGCGGCCACCAAAATGCCACTCGCAGAGGTTGCGGATTTTGTGGCTGATGTGGTTGGCAAAGCGCTTGCTTAAGTCCAGCAGCAACAGCGTTTGGCCGGAAGCGGCTTTGCGTAGGGCGGGCACTGCCCGCCTCGTTAACGTTGGCGGGCAGTGCCCGCCCTACGACTGCGTGGTCACATGATCTCCTCGCGCAATTTTTTTCATGCCGCTGTCGCCGCGCTCTGCTTGACCGTTCACAGCGCAGCCCACGCCGGCGCGCAGGCCGAAGAAAAGCTCTCACACAGCGTGCAAACGTCGATGGCATCCGCCATTGCAGACCGTAGCGCGACCCGCCTAATCGGTGAGCCCGCCGTGGTGCAGGCGTGGTTGGCGGACATGTCCACACGCCTTGCGTCTCGCATGCCCGACGCCGAGCAACGTCGTGAATTCTTGACGACTGTGCAATACGAAGCCAGCCGCGCGGGGCTCGATCCGCAGCTCGTATTGGCCGTCATCAATCACGAAAGCGCCTTCCGCAAATACGCAATTTCGAGTGCGTCGGCGCGCGGCTACATGCAAGTGATGCCATTCTGGGTTCGTCTCATCGGCACAGCGGACCACAACCTCTTTCATCTGCGCACCAACCTGCGCTACGGCTGCACGATTCTTCGCCACTATCTTGATATTGAAAAGGGCGACGTGGTTCGTGCACTGGCGCGCTACAACGGTTCGCTGGGGCGCTTTGAGTACCCGAACGTGGTGCTTGGCATGCAAGAAAGCCGCTGGAAGTGGCAAGCTCCGGCCAAGCCTTAACTGCGTCTGCGCGACCGTACGTTGGCCGTTTCGCGCCCTCGCCGACCGGGCCATTGCACTTCGGTTCTTTGGTCGCGGCGATGGCGAGCTATGCGGATGCTCGCGCCGCTAGTGGGCGATGGTTGCTGCGCATTGAAGACGTTGATACGCCACGTTGCTCACTCGAAGCCGAGGCTCGAATTCGCGCCCAGCTCGAGGCGTATGGCTTCGAGCACGACGGTGAAGTCGCTCGCCAAAGCGAGCGCACCGCGCTGTACGCAGAGGCATTGCGAACGTTGACCGATGCGCGTGACGTGTTCGTGTGCCAATGCACGCGGGCGCAGCTCGCGAGCGCGGCGCGCAACGCTGAGCACGAAATCATTTATCCCGGCACCTGCCGCGAATTGCAGTTACTCGATGCGGCTGCACGCGCCGTAAGACTGCGCGTTGGCCACGCGCCCGCTGAAATTTCGTTCGTTGATCGCTGCTGCGGATTAACGCGGCAAAACGTAGAGCGTGACGTTGGCGACTTTGTCTTGCGTCGCGCCGATGGGTTGTTTGCATATCAATTGGCAGTGGTGGTGGACGACGCGTTGCAAGGCGTGACCGACGTCGTGCGTGGCGCGGATTTACTTGGCAATACCGCGCGACAAATCGTACTGCAACAACAACTGGGTTTCGCAACACCGCGCTACCTTCATGTGCCAATTGCGCGCAACGAAAACGGCGAAAAACTCTCCAAGCAAACCCGTGCGCCGGCCATTGATGAATCTGGCGCGTTACCGACGCTTGTCGAGGCGTGGCGTTTTTTACAGCAAGCGGATCTTGGCGCCGTGCGCACAGTCAGCGAATTTTGGTCGCGCGCATTCCGAGTGTGGGACGTCGGTGCGCTCACGCGGGACGCACTAGTTCGTCAACCGTCATTACCTAGGATCTAACCGATAACAGCTAAACGACGTGAACGACAGCTGCTTGGCCGTTTTAAGCCAATTTATCAACTAGTCGACTTAGTATTAAATCTAACCCAAACGACCACCTGTCAGTCGTTTAACCGTAAAAGTCATTACGATCTTCAAGCGCCCGCATGCAGGCTCGCGCGCGCCCCGCGCCCCGCCCGAACATCCCCCAAAACTTATAATTGAGGGTTCCCCAGAAAAAGAAAGCAGTACCCATGACGACGCTGGTTGTAGTTCGCAAAGGCAATATGGCCGCCATCGCGGCCGATTCGCTTACCACATTCGGTGACACCCGGCTCTCTGACGCATTCGACGCCTCCTCCGAAAAGATGGTGCATTACGGCGACACTGTGATCGCGCTGTGCGGCAGCGCCGCACATCAGCTCGTTTACGAAAACCTGCTTTCGACCGCGAAAGACCTGAACTTCAACAGCAAGTCGGAAATCTTCGAAACGTTTCGCAAGCTGCACGGCATTTTGAAAGACCAGCACTTCCTGAACCCCAAGGAAGAGGACGAAGATGCGTACGAGAGCACGCACATCACCGCGTTGATCGCCAACCCAACCGGCATTTACGGCATTTACTCGATGCGCGAAGTGTTCGAGTTCAAACGTTTTTGGGCCGCTGGATCGGGCCGCGAATATGCGCTCGGTGCGATGAACGCGCTCTACGACAAATACGACACCGCCGAGGCAATCGCTCGCGCTGGCATCGAGAGCGGCGCCATCTTCGACAAAAATTCGTCGTTGCCGATGCAAGTCATTACGTTCCCGATGAAACCGTTGGTCGCGTAATCCGCGCCCACGAAGAAAGCAGAACGAATGGATCGCACGACCGCTGGCTTCGATCAACTCACGCGCTTTTGGCTAGAAACCGCGCCCGCTCGCGGCGTCGTGGCGCGCTTGGACGAGAGCCTCGCAACGGCGTTACGCCAGCACGCATACCCGCCTGCGGTTGCGTCGTGCTTGCGCCAATTGGCGGGCGCAGCGGTTTTGCTCGCGAGTAACCTAAAGCAAAAAGCGCACGTGGTCTTGCAAGCACAAGGCACCGGTGCAGTGCCGCTCTTGTGCGTTGAAGCGAGCGACGGACTGACTTTTCGTGCATATGCGAATGTGCGTGAAGACGCTCAGCTCGCCGACGACGCGGATTTGGTGTCGCTCGTTGCGCCCAATAACGACGGTCGCTTCGTGCTGTCCATCGTGCCGGTCGACGGGCAACCATATCAAGGCATTGTCGGGCTGCATGGCGGATCGGTAGCGGCGCTGCTCGAAGACTATTTGACCAATTCGCAACAAACGCAGACGCGCTTGTGGCTGCGTCAGGACGGCGATGCTATCGAGGCGATGATGCTGGAGCGCTTGCCCGAAAAAGAGAGCGCCGAGGCTAACGCAGCATGGGACGCCGTCGTCGCGCAAGCCGAGACGATGTTTGCCGAGCCGTTCATGCCGTTTCCGTATGTGCAATGGCTGCAATTTGCGTTTCCCGGCCATGATGTGAAAGTGCATCCGGCACAAGCTTTAGCGTTTGCGTGTGCATGCAGTTTCGAGCGAGTGCTCAATGCGCTTAAGCTCGTCGGTGAAGCGGAACTAATGCCGCTGCTCGAAGAAAAGAACGTGATCGAAACACGCTGCGAATTTTGCGGCGCGCAATACGTGGTCAGCGAATCGCAATTGCTCGCGCTCTTTCGTGATGTGAGCCACCACCGCGCCCCTGGCTCGGACACGCTTCAGTAAGCCGACTAAGGCAGACGCAGGCATGACCGACGCGCCCACCGTGACCATCCGAATCGACAAGTGGCTGTGGGCTGCGCGCTTCTTCAAAACGCGCTCACTCGCCACCGATGCGATTGACGCTGGCCACGTGCGTCGAGGCAGCGTGGGTTCCATCAGTGGTGACCGCCTGAAACCCGCGCACACAGTACGCGTGGGTGACACGTACGCCGTACAACGAGGCGACAGCCTGCACGAAATCGTAGTCACCGCAGTATCGGATCGGCGCGGCTCAGCGACCGACGCCGCTTTGCTTTACCGCGAAACCGAAACGAGCATCGCAGCAAGGTTAGACAAGCAAGCCATTCGCGCTGCGGCGAATTCGTCACAGCCACCAATGCGCGGACGCCCCACCAAACAAGATCGCCGCAAACTCGCCGAAATGTTCGCGAAGAACTACAGTGGCAACGACGGCGGTTAAGCCCCAATCTCCACGCGCAACTGCGCGAGAAAATCAATCGACATGAGTTTGACGTTTACCGGTGAGCGCTTCCTTCCCGAGTGTGCAGGCGAAATGGTTTACGAGCACTGGCATCGTTACCTCATCGCGCGCGAATACGTTGCAGGAAAGCGCGTGTTAGACGCGCCGTGCGGTGAAGGCTATGGCTCACATTTGCTCGCCACGAAAGCGCTTGCAGTTGTCGGCACGGATATTTCCACCGAAGCCGTCGCGCATGCGAATAAGCGTTACTCAGGGGCGAACCTGACCTACGTTGCCGCCAATTGCACGCACATCCCGGAACCCGACGCGAGCTTTGACGTAATAATTTCGTTCGAGATGATCGAGCACATCCACGAGCAAGCCGAATTTCTCAGCGAAGTGGCACGGCTATTAAAGCCCGATGGGTTGTTCATTATCTCGTCGCCAAATCGTCCCGAATACAGTGATCGCACGGGCTACAAAAACGAGTATCACGTCAAGGAACTCGACCAAGCGGAACTCAAAGCGCTGCTCGACCCGCATTTTTCTGCACAGCAATGGTTTGCGCAAAAGGCAGCGTTTCATTCGATGGTGTGGCCACTCGACCAGCCCGCGACCAGCGCCGCTGCGCTCGCCATCGACGGCAGCAACGCGTACCCAGAAGCCATGTACTTCATGGTGTTCTGCGCGCGGGACGCGAGCCGGTTAAAAGGCGTGCAATCACAGCTAAGCCTCGTCGCCGACCGCGAGCATTCGGTTTATGCGGAATGGTCGCGCACGTATCGTGAAAACGCGAAGTTGCACCAGCAGATTGCGGCACTCAACGCTGCGCCAGCCGCGAGCAACGACGTGGTCGTAGAGGTTCCGACGGTCACGGAACCGTGGCTAGTCCGCGTCGCGCGGCGACTCACGGGTTCGGTGCCACACTGATGGATGCGCGCTTTAACGATGCGTTAGCGAATTTCGCAGCACCTGGCGTACCGCGACTGCTATTCGTCACGCACGGCTGGGGTGGCGGCGTCGAGCAACACGTGTGCGATCTGTTGACGCTGAGTTCGCGGCGTGCCCGTATTGCGGTGCTGCGCGCAGTAGACGCCACGCGCGCAAGCCTCACACTGCCCGGCGGCGTTTGCGTTCAACTCTCGCTTAGCGACTGGCCTACGGTTGTCGCTTCCTTGAGGGCGTTGCGATTTGATCGACTGCATTTGCATCATGTACACGGGCTTCCACCCGATGTTCTTTCGCTGGATACTGCACTCGGTATCCCCCTCGACTGCACGTTGCATGACTACTGGGCCGTGTGTCCGCAGTATCAATTGCAGGATATCAATTCGCGCTATTGCGGTGAACCAGACGCGGCCGGATGCGGTCGCTGCATCGCCGAACGGCCGAATGCATGGGGCCTTGATATTACGACGTGGCGTGATCGCATGGCCACTGTGCTGGAACGCGCGCAACGTGTCTTCGCGCCGAGTCAAAGCGTCCTGGACCGAATAGCGCGTTACTTGCCGACGCAAAAATTTACAGTGCTGCCCCACGCCGAGTCGTCGTTGACATGGCCCCGCGTCTGGAAAGTTGCATTGCTCGGCGCGCTTGCGCCAGCGAAAGGTTTAGCAGTCGCCGTGGCGGTTGCCGAGCAAGCGCGGCGTGACGGCACGTCGCTCGTGCTTCGATTGATTGGCCACGCGGCAGAACCGTTGCCCGAAGGCTTCACCGCCACCGGAACCTACGACGCACCTGATCTTGCGCGCCTGATTGCGATTGAGCGGCCCGATGTACTGTGGCTGCCGTCGCAAGTACCGGAAACGTACGCGTACACGCTGAGCGTCGCGTTAGCGAGCGGCTTACCCATCGTGGCGTCTGACATCGGTGCGCTGGGGGAACGACTACGCGGTCACCCGTGTGCGACGCTGCTTTCCTTTGACGCGTCCACCGACGCGTGGCAGGCAGCGCTGCTGGCAGCCGCTGCAACAGCGAACTCGCATCAGACGGTGCGTCACGACACGGCGAGCACGTTCGCGCGCTACGCTGAAGCATATTGCCAGCCGTTGCGTGAGGCAGTCGCTGCGTCTGACAGCACGGCCTTGTCTGCGCTGGTCAAATGGAGTGATGCTGCGCTCGGCCCGATCGAATCCGTAGCGGACAAACCGTTGATCAATCTGTTTCGCATTGGCGTACACGCAGGGCATTACGGTTCACGCGCGGTCGTCGAAAACGCGTTGGCGGAATTGCCAGCAAACGAAACACGTGTCGTCGGTCGCAGCGCTTACGACGCGCTCGACGCGACTGTCGCTGAACGAGAAGAAGAGCTGCACTCCGCGCAAAATGCGCTCACTGCCATGCAAGACGATCACGAAAGCAGCGTCGAATCGTGGCGTGCAGCGATGGACTTGGCGGACGAGAACGCTGCGGCGGCGCGCCTGCACATTGCGCATCTTGAAGGCGAGCATGCGCGCTTGATCAACAGTGCCTCGTGGCGCATTACGCGCCCGCTGCGTGGTGCTGCGCGAGTCGCACGAAGAGTGATCCATGTCGCGCGTGTCGCGGGACGACTCGCACGGCGCGCGCCCGTCGTCCTGCCCGGCGCGATGGCGCGTTTGCGTCGCGGCGGCTGGCGCTCGGTACAGGAACGGCTGATGCAGGAACTTCGTCCACCACAGCCAGCTCCCGCGCTTTCGCTACCGTCCGTTGAACCACTCCGAATCGTTGCGCTAACCTTGCCAACAACAGCCGGTGCGCCCGCGTTATCTATTGTCATCCCGGTGTACGGTCAGCACGAAACCACATTCGCCTGCTTGCAAAGCATCGCGAAATACCCGTCATCACTGCCGTTTGAAATCATCGTGATGGACGATGCCTCGCCGTCGCCCGCCGCCACGGCATTGGCCCAAGTAACGGGAATTCGTGTAATCCGTGCTGCTGAAAATCGTGGATTTATCGGCAACGTGAATGCTGGTGTTACGGAAGCGCGCGGCGAGTGGCTAATCATCTTGAACAACGACACCGTACTGCGGCCCGGTGCGATTGACTCACTTATCAATACGTTCGCTGAGCACAAAAGCGTAGGGCTCGTTGGCGCAAAATTGCTAAACGCAGACGGCACCGTTCAGGAGGCTGGCGGCATCGTATGGCGAGACGGCAGCGCGTGGAACTGGGGGCGCGGACAACGTCGCGAAGACCCGCGCTTTAACTTTGTGCGCGACGCTGACTACTGCTCGGGAGCGGCGCTCGCGGTACGACGCGACCTGTTCAATGTGCTTGGCGGCTTCGACACGCATTACGCGCCTGCGTATTACGAAGACACCGACTTCGCGTTTCGCGTGCGCGCGTACGGCCTTCGTGTGCTCTACCAGCCCGCTGCGGAAATATTTCATCTCGAAGGCGTGAGCCACGGTCGAGACGAAAAATCCGGCGTTAAGGCGTATCAAGTAGCCAATGCCGCGAAGTTTTATGAGCGGTGGAAAGATTCATTGCAGTCGCATCGTGCGAACGCCGTCGAGCCAGATCTAGAAGCGCATCGATCAAGCCGTAGCAATATTTTGATTGTGGAGGCCTGCATGATCACGCCCGATCAAGACGCGGGCTCGGTGCGATTGCTCAACATGCTCAAACTCTTGAAGGGAGAGGGGCATCACGTTACTTTTGTAGCCGACAACGTGGAATATGTTCACAAATACGTGACTCAACTTCAGCAACTTGGCGTCGAAGTATTGCACGGTGCGTTTGCGCAAAACGTTCGCAAAGTCTTGCGCGCTCGCGGCGCGACGCTCGATACGATCGTGCTCTGCCGGCACTACATTGCTTCGCAATATGTCGGCGTGGTTCGTCAGCTTGCACCCTCAGCGCGTATTGTGTTTGACACGATAGATTTGCATTTTGTGCGTGAAGAGCGTGAAGCCGCACTTCGCAACGACGCTGGCATGGCGCGTGCAGCAGCCGCAACGCGCGTCAAGGAATTGGACGTGATGCGCAAGTCCGATTTAACGCTTGTTGTTTCCGAATTTGAGCAGCAACTGCTAGCCACGATCGCGCCAAGCACCAACGTTGACATCGTCTCGCTGATTCACGACGATGCGCCAAGTATCCCCAGCTACAGCGAACGGGCAGGCATTTTGTTTGTGGGTGGTTTCCGACACCCACCTAACACCGACGGCGTCACTTGGTATGTCAACGAAGTGCTGCCGTACCTGCGCAAACAACTTCCAAATGTAACAACCGTGATTGTCGGCAGCAATATGCCCGATGAGATCCGTGCATTGGCGCGAGAGGGATTAGATATTCGCGGCTTCGTGGAGCAGACTGAGCCGCTCCTTATGTCCACACGCATCTCGATTGCGCCGTTACGATTTGGCGCGGGAATCAAAGGCAAGGTCAATGAAGCGATGAAGTACGGTATTCCCGTCGTCGCAACAAATTGCGCGGTCGAAGGCATGCATTTGGTGGCGGGTCAAGACGTACTCGTGAGCGATGATGCGGAAGGCTTTGCGAACGCCATCGCGCAGGCGTACAACGATCAGGCGCTGTGGAACACACTCTCGCAAGCGGGCCTCAACAATGTGCATCGGCATTTTTCGATGGAAGCGGCGTTGCCTGCGGTGCGGCGGGTTTTTGCGTCAACGAAATAGCGGCAATCTATTTTTTATTGTCGAAGTCTACCCACTGACTTCGAGAAAAGTTTTGTTGGCGTGGGCTCACCCACGATGAGCCACGCTGGCGATCGTTCGCCTTATTTGGACCGGGTGAGCACTGCCGCGGCCAGTCGTGGCCAAGCCGCTCCCACCGTTGACGGTAGCCTAGCAAAGCTTCGCGGTCACCCAAGCAATTGCAAGCTCAACTTGCCCATAGCCGAAAAACACAAGCAGCAAGACAGTCAGCACACACGCCCACACCAATGCGCGCATGCCGCGCGACATTCGCTTCACGGTGCGTTCCTGTGTGTCGTTGGGATCGCCACTTGACGGTACATTTGCCATACCGTCATTTTACGATTGCAAGGCCCACGAAATCGTGAGTGCACTCGTGCGAGGAACTTCTAATGTTGTCCACATCGCCACAAGCCGATCACTACGCCCGCGAATACCAAAATTGGCGCTGGCACGTTCCGGAATTTTTCAATGTGTCAACGGCGTGCGTGCACCGTTGGGCTGCCGACTCATCGCGCTGCGCGACGACTGCGATCAGGTGGGAAGATGAATCCGGAGCGAACGCAAGCATCATGTATGGCGAGCTTTCCGCGCAGACACATAAGCTCGCCTCTGCGCTCGCCGCACACGGAGTGAAGCCGGGATATCGCGTGGCGATTTGCTTGCCGCAGCGCATCGAAACTGCCGTGTCTTTGCTCGCTGTTTTACAGCTCGGTGCCGTCGCGGTGCCGCTCACGGTGCTCTTCGGGCCGGACGCACTTGCATTTCGGTTGAACAACGCGCAATGTTCGCTCGCTATTTGCGACGACACTTCGCTCGCCAATGTGCTCTCCGTGCAACCGAACGTTCCGTCGCTTGCAGGTGCGGGCCGAATCATCGCCTGCGCAGGCGCGCAACACGCTGATGCGCTCGACTGGAACGCCCTAGTTGCGTCGGGCAAAAGCGAGCATGCCGTCGCCCGAACACGCGCCGACGACGCCGCGATCATCATCTACACCAGCGGTACTACAGGCCCGCCGAAGGGTGCGTTAATACCGCATCGCGCGATGTTCGGCAACTTGCCCGGTTTCATCTATTCGCACAACCAATTTCCGCAACCGGGTGATGTGTTTTGGTCGCCCGCTGATTGGGCATGGACCGGTGGTTTGTGGGATGCGCTGTTGCCGACCCTCTACTTCGGCCACACACTAGTGGGCTATCGCGGACGCTTCGATCCGGAGCGCGCGCTGTCGCTGATGGAGCGCCACAACGTCACCTGCACGTTCTTGTTTCCCACAGCGCTCAAAATGATGATGAAGGCTGTGCCGAATCCGCGCGAGCGCTATGCATTGAAGCTGCGCGCCATCATGAGCGCGGGCGAAAGCGTTGGCGAAACGGTGTTCAATTGGACGCAACAAGCGCTTGGCGTAACGCTCAACGAAATGTTCGGACAAACTGAACTTAACTACGTTGTCGGCAACTGCACCGCACTTTGGCCCGCGCGCGCGGGCAGCATGGGGCGCGCCTATCCGGGTCATCAAATCGCAGTGCTTGATACTGATGGCAACGTTTTACCCGCCGGCGAAACCGGTGACGTCGCCGTGAATCGCCGCGACATACACGGTGACCTCGATCCTATTTTTTTCTTGGGATACCTCGGCAACGACGCAGGTACGCAAGCAAAATATTCCGGCGACTGGTGCCGCACCGGCGACATGGCCCGCCTAGATGCCGAAGGATATCTCTGGTACGAAGGCCGCAGCGACGACGTAATCAAAAGCGCGGGCTATCGCATCGGCCCCGGCGAGATTGAAAGCTGCCTGATCCAACATCCGGCAGTAGCGATGGCCGCCGTCATCGGCAAGCCCGACGCGGAACGCGGTGCCATCATCAAAGCCTTCATCGTGCTGGCCGCAGGTCACGCACCAAACGCCGAACTAGAAGCCGATTTAGCGCGCCATGTCCGCGGCCGCCTCGCGCCTTATGAATACCCGAAGGAATTTGAATTTGTTACGGAACTGCCGATGACAACGACCGGCAAGATTCAGCGGAAAGTTTTGCGGGATCGAGAAGCCACAAATGTCGGCTCAGGCGACAACAACGGAAGTACTGACTAATCCAATAGGTCACGCTCGCATCGCCTCCAGCGAAACAAAGGGCTCGGCTCAAACACGAACTTCACCGTATGTCGACCGGCGGGGATAGGCACGGCTCTGACCAAGCCCCACGCCGTTTGCGCTGATGCTAATTTTCCATCCACGCAGGCATACCAACCGGGATGCGCAATCTCTGTGAGTACGACTACCGCCGCCGCTGTGGCGGTGCAGTTGCCGGTAAAGGTGCTGCCTGTACGCGATTGCAACTCGCACTGGCCCAGATCCGACTCGTGCCCCGTAGGTTCGCTGGCGGCGAGCCGAGCATCGGAGACTAGTCGCATCGGAGGAAATGGATTAGGTAGTCGCCATATTTCATAACCGATGCCGGTAAATTTTTCGAGTTGAGCACTTGTCGCGAGGTTGTCTCGTGGAATGCGCGTGAAGTAATGGTATTCGGTCAGGTCAATGCCCGGCTGCATGGGGCGCATCGGGAGGAGGACATACTTCAAACCAATGGCCTGAAACCACGGACTGTTATAGCCTTTTGCGAGACCCGCAAAGGTTTGTGACCAATTACCGGCACCCGCGCCGATGCGGTTTTGGTAGGCGCTCATCCGAATGGGCGCATAGCCTTGAGAAGAACCGATTTGCGCAACACTCACGAAGCCAGAGGCCAAGCTGCCCACGGTTGTCTCAATTCGATACGGCGCATTGGCGCCTACCGTTTGATGATCACGCAACCATTGCACCAACCGATTCACGTCGCGGCCACCCTCACGATCAAATTGCTGACGGTAGTATTGACCGATATGCCAGCTTCTCGAAAAACCGACGAACTCACCAAATCGCACCGGAGCGGCCATATCGAATGCGGCCAACAGCAGCGCCGCTAAAAGCCAACGTTGAGTGTTTCGCGCGGGCTCGCGCATTCTCGCCAGCATCCACATAAAGAGCGCGGCAATGGCGACATAGCGCACGCTCGCGATCAATGCGGAGGTTTCAAATGCGCGTATTGCACCCTTTTGCGCCACCCATGAAAGCAAGCCTGAACTCAATACCACAAGCGCCATCACAACAATGGGTAGCACGCACACTAGGACGCGTGTACGTCGCGCGTCAAACCATGCAGTATCGCGCTGTCGCGCCACCAGAAGTGCCGCAAGAAGCATCAACACATAGGCCGCATCCGACGGTCGCCGAAACAAACCAAAACCCGGAACGTGCGCAAACAGCCACGGATAGATTGGAGTATTGCTCCCCATCGCAAAGGCCGTGAAGAAAATAATTCCAACTAGCAGTCCGGCGCAATAACAATCGCGCATGCCCCTTACCCCAGCGGCCAAAAGGAGCAACACAGGCGTGCCCAAAAATAGCCAATTTTCGGTGATGTCGTTCGTTGACCAGTGCGTTCCAGAAAAGCCACCCGTCCCAAACACGCCGGGAAAGCCATAGGCAAGAAACGAAAAGCCGTGAAACGACGACGGGACGGAATCGGCAATCGTGAATGCAGGACGGTTTGACACCGTGGCAAACTCGGTAACTGCTGTTAGCACGGGCGCGGCGAGCGCTAGCCCCAACAAAACCGCGAACAACAACAAAGCGAGTACGCGAAATGGCTTTGCAGGGCGTGTTTCAATCATCCGCAGCATGATCAATGCGCCCACCGCTATGCCGCCCAAGAAAGTCACTTGGTTGGGGTTGCAGCAGATCAATGCAATGATGCCCGCAAGAGGCAAAACGCTACCCCACGTCACACGATCCATAAGTCGCCCCGCGAGCCACAATGCAATAGGTAGATACGCGTATGTAACGATTTGAGGAACGTGCTGCAGGCGCGACGTGGCCACCCCCGCAAACATAAATACGCACACACCGACGAGGCGTCGAAGTTGTGTCGTCTCCGGTGAACTGCGTAGAAACGCAAGTAACGCCAAGCCTCCGGCAAGCAGGTGGGCTAACTCGATCCAATTGAAAATCAGAGGTGAAAACGTAGCGCCAAACAGCGCACCAATTGGCGTGAACGCCGTAAAAAGCAAACTCTGCGGATCGGCGAACAGCGGAGTGCCGGAATACTGATATAGGTTCCACCACGGGAGCTCTCCAGCGTGAAGCAACCGTGCAACGTAGTGCGCGACGCCGTAAAACTCTTCATACGCGTCGTAGGGGATCAGCTTGAATCCCGACAACCAATGCCAAGAAAGCAACGCCCAAACGAGCGTTAGCAACCGGGCCTCTGAGAAAAAAGTCGGAATCGTCGCTGACGCCAGTTGAGGCGCACAGTACTCACCCGCGCTCCGCGCGACAACGCGCGCGAAGTTGTCCATCATTTAAGCGGGGTGCTGCGCAGCACCTTGCGAATGAGATACGGTGGCCGGCGTTTACTTTCTATAAAAGCTCGGCCTAGGTATTCACCGATCATTCCAATACCGATCAACTGTAGGCCACCGAGAAACAACACGGCAACGAAAATGGATGCATAGCCCGGGACGTCCACTCCCCAGATAAATGTTTTGAGCGCAATCCACCCACCCATCAGCACAGCGATGAGCGCAACCGTTGCGCCGAGGTACGACCATATTCGAAGCGGAGAAATTGAAAAACTTGCAATGCCCTCTAACGCGAAATTCCACAAACTCCACGCGTTAAATCGCGTTGATCCCGCGCTGCGCGGCGCAGTCTGAAATTCAATGCTAGTAGTACGAAACCCAACCCACGCAAACAAACCTTTCATGAAACGACGGCTCTCTGGCAGTGCATTGAGCGCATCGACAACTATGCGATCCATGAGGCGAAAATCGCCAACGTCGGCTGGAATCTTCACGTCTGCTACCGCATTGTGAATACGATAAAAGAACTGCGCCGACACACGTTTGGAGACCGACTCTAAATCGCGATCCTTACGTCTCGCTAACACCACTTCGTAGCCTTTTTCCCACTCCGCAAGCAGTGCTGCAATTACCTCTGGCGGATGCTGTAAATCCGCGTCCATCGGAATCACTGCGTCGCCCTTTGCAATGGCTAGCCCGGCAGAAAGCGCAGCCTCTTTCCCAAAATTTCGACTCAGATCAACAACCACTACGTCATTGCGAAGTCGGGCAATTTGCGCCAATTGGTCGAACGTGTCATCTTTGCTGCCGTCGTTGACGCAGACGATTTCGAAGGCATATGCGCCAAGCGTTGGCAACACTGCGTCTAGGCGCGAGAACAACGCGCCGAGCGCTTCTGATTCGTTGTACATCGGAACGACAAGGGAGATCAAACGTCGGGGGGCAGTGAGAATTTCGGTCATTACTCTTTACTTAGTTTTGAAAGTGTGTGTACATTCACATCACTTTGAGTGCGCCGCCAAAACCGGCCGCCGCTTAATACGTTGCAGCGGCCGATCAAGCAGCAGCACGAAAATCCACGACAGCGCCAGCGTCGCTGCAATCGACACGATGGCAAACGCTGGCCCGCGCACCGGCGTGATCCAGAGCATGGCAAAACCGCCGCAGACGGTGTGTAGCAAATAGATTGGATACGACAAATCGCCTAGCCATTTGTCGAGCGCGGATTGCGGGCGCTCGTGCACCGAGACTACGATCCAGGCGGAGAGCAAGCTTGCGTAGTAAATGCCTGCTTTCCACGGCCAACCGGACCAACGAAACCAGAAAAGCGAATGCACAAACCACGCAGCGACGGACGCGCGTGGCGCGGCGAATCGACGCAGTGGTTCACGATAGTGCGCGACCAGCGCGCCAATGGAAAACGCGAGGCAGCAGGGCCAAAACGTGGCGTAGCGAATAGCGAAGGTGTCGGTGCCCAACCGGTAGTACGCGATGAAGCCAAGTCCCAAGGCGAAAAACGCCCAAGCGAAATATTTTCGCCACGCCATGAGCGGCATCAAGAGGTAAAAGCCCACTTCGATACCGAGCGCGTTGGCCACTGCAATCGGCATGGCTTCACGCTGAAAAACGGGCAGCAAAGTGAGCGGAAACCACCAGCCTGAAGCCGATTGCGGAATGCCAAACTCTGGGTTTAACGCTGTCGGTGCAATGCCCGCGTTGCGCAACAACAGTACGGCCAGCACGCCGAGCAATGCCGCCGCGTAATACGGCGGAAAAATGCGCAGGAATCGGTTCACGCCATACGCCGCCAAGCCACGCGCGGTGAAGCCGTACTTATCGAGCAACACGCAGGTCATGAGAAACCCGCTCAGCACGAAAAACCCCCACACTGCATAGGCCGCGAAACCGTGCGGCGCGTCTACCCACAAATGAGTGATGGCGACGAACATAGCGAGCGCAAAGCGAAAAGCACCGAGACCGAGATTCATGCGTTGATGCTAGCAGTCCGCTTGCAGCGAACTAAAGCGCGAGCACGGCAGCGGCATTCGCGCCCGCGCCCACCCACTCCGCAAATTCATCCCGAATGCGCTCGCTCTCGGCGACCGCTTTTTGCCACACGGCGATGCGACCCTTCAAATCGTGCGCGTAACGCGTGAAGTCGGTGCGATCCGGTAGCTTGCCGTTGGGAAGTGTGGCGACCCATTCGGGGTTGGGCGCGAGGACAATGACGTCGTCCAAAAAATGTGTGGAGCGATGACGCCATTTGAGAGATTTATCGAGCCAACCGGGTACCACTGCGCGTTGAAAATGCGGGTAAAGCACGACGCCAGTGTCGCGCTCGTCCGCGTCGCCTACGGGCCTGTAATCGAGATGCAGGTGGTAGTCGGTGATGCCACCGTCCCAATATGCGCCGCGCGGCGCGCCGTGAATGTCGTGCACGGCGTTGAGTACGAACGGGATGCTGCATGAGGCTTGCACCACGTCGGCGAAGTTTCGTTCGGAGAGCGCGTAGCGCCGGGTGCGATAGTCGTTCGCGGCGAATGGCAGCGGCGCGAGGTTCGCCGAGAACACGGCGCGCTCCAACCACGCGCCCATCGCTTTGCGCGAGGCCACGTTGGTCAAAAACGCGCCGGCGTAGCCCAACGGCGAGCGAGCGCGTGTGTCACGCAGCAAGATGTGGCGACCGCGCGAGGTAACTATGTGCAAGCGGTAGCGCGAGTGGTTCAACACCTCATCAACGCGGCCGCCGAACATGGCGTGAATGCCGTCGGCGAAACGTTCGCTGATGTGATCGCGGGTCGGGGCTTTTGCACCGGGCAGCGCTTCGTAGTGCTGGCGAATGTAGGCGTCTTCGAGCGCCGCGAGCGCAGCAGCGGGGTCGTTCAACGTGGCCGCCGCCATGCGCCACGCGCCAATCGACGCGCCGATCAAATCGATACGTTGCGCGGACTGCGACAACCACTCGCCGAACAAATATCGATCCAGCGGCAACAACGTGAGTCCTTTCGGCCCACCCGCCGCTGCCGGAATCACGCGCACGTCCGACGGCGCGAGCCCACGCTCGCGCACGCGTGCAAGGGCGCGCGGGCCTGCGAAAATTTGTAGTGCTTTCATCTGCTCTATTTTCACGCTTTTCCAGCAGCAAAGACTTTCCCCATCGCGCTACTGGCTCGGACTCACACGGCGCAGGCGACACCACCTGAACTTAGTGTTCATGAAGTCGCTCGCCTTGCCGTCGAACGCCGAATAACCGAGCAAAAAAAAAGCCGGGCTCAACGGCCCGGCTTTACGCCCGCGAATGACTCGCGGGGAACGTTAGTCGCTCTACAGCACGCGCCTACGAAGGCTGAATCCACCCACGAGCAGCGCCAACAGCGCCAGCACCGCGAGGAACATCGGGCTCAAGGTTGGGATCGACACTGACGTGAACGATGCGGTGACGAGACAGGCACCCGTGATCGCGCCCGTGACATATGTCAGGCTAGACGTTGGCGTTCCGCCGCAGCCGCTGAATCCGGTGAACAAATAGCCAGCAGCAGGCGACGCGGTGCAGGTTGACGTACCACCGAAGATGGCAGGGCCGACACAGCTAACGCTACCGCCGCTGGCAGGACTGACCGCCGTCGTCGGTGCGATGGGGAGCTGCAGGAAGCTCGCGATCAGTGAACAGTCAGCGGTCATCGGGTTGGACGTAAACGTCGTGCCGACCAGCGAGCCAGTACAAGTCCCGCCGAGCGGCGTGATCGTCGAATAGCCTGCGTTCGGCGTGATCGTGACCGTTCCCGCTGCGTTGTAAGCAACGACGCCGCCGGCCGCTGCAGTTGCCGTGCCGTTGCCACCACTTACGCTTGCTGTGAGCAGGTAGGTTCTTGGCGCTGCGCAGCTGGCGTTGGTTCCGGTGTTAGCACCGTCGCACGTCCACGTGAATTGCCCAGCGGCAGTGGCTACAACTGACGCGGTGCCCGTTCCGCACAAACCGGCGCTCGGTGCATCATGAACAGCCACGCTGTTGGCCGCGCCGCAGGTGCCGTTCACAATTTGCAAGAACGTTGCCGTTACCGTGCAATCGGCAACGACCGCAGCTGTCGTGTACGCATTAACGCCAGAGCCCGTGGCAGCGCCGCCGCAACCGCTGATGCTGCCCGTGATGTAGCCCATCGCGGGGCTCGCGGTACAGCTCGTGGTGCCGCCGCCGTTGACTGGCGTCGTGCAGCTGATCGAGCCGGTTGCGCCAGCCGATGGCGTGGCGGTCACGGCGTACTGGCGAATTGACGAGCATGCGTTCGCAGCCGTGTTGGTGCCACCGTCCGTGCTGTTGCAGCCCCAGGTAAACGTGGTCACGCCGCTTGTCACAGCGGTGCCGGTGCCGGAGCTGCAAAGGGCAGCGCCAGATGGGGCGATGATTGAGGCGGGTGGCGTGCCGCAGACTGCGTTGGTGCCAACGACCGTGCCGACGATGTTGAGGGTGGTGGAACTGACGGTGCCGGCGATGATTGCTTCAACGTCGTACGCTCGCAACGTCCAAGTGCCATTAATTTGTGCCGTGGAAAGCGCAGCAAACGTGGCAAGAAGATTGGTAGGGACGGCGCCCGCAGTAGACGTTATGTATGCGCCCGGCGGGAAGAGAAAGCTAACGATGCTCGGCTGGTTTGCGAGCACGCCAGCCCCCGGCGTGGCGGGGTCGACAAACGTGTAAAGCCCCGAAAAATCATCATTACCTGAGGGCCCACCAAGGGCGTTCACCAAGTCGAGTGACGTGCCGTTGGGGGCGATCAGTTGCAGCCTTACGTCTCCAGCCCAACCGTGGCTGAAATTAACATCGACTGAAATGTTGGTGATCGGCGCGGTTTGTCCGGAAACGGTAAACGTGACGTCCACGCTTCCAGGGTCTGGGATCGCGACCGGGGTGCCCGAACCGGGATACGAAACCGCGTTGGCCCACGGCAATAGCAGCAGGCTGACCAGAAGCGCCAAAAACGGCTGCAAGACGGACTTGAAAAAGCTACATGAATTTAGAAACATTTTTTACCCCCTGAGAAACTTCCAATTGTCCGATACTTTTCGTTAAGAGAAAAGGGCTCGCCGGGGGTTTACGAAGTGTTGCCGCCGTCAACGCACAGAAGAGCAACAAGCGTGAACGTGATGCGATTCGTTCACCATTTCGGAGCGAGCGTGCCTGCGACTAGTGCGCCGCTTTCATTCATTGAAAGCACTTAACAGCTATTTCGCTCAAACGACAGTTCGATGGTCGTTTCAAGGCGGTTTTTCTTTTAGTCGACTTAGTCATTTTTATAGCGCTAACGACCGCTGAACTGTCGTTAGCATTTAAAAGCTGTAAACATATTGGGTTCGCACGGGAACGGGCTCGCCCCGATACCGTTGACTTAATCGGTAGGCAACGACTTGGCGTCGCTCGGTGGCACGGGGAAGCGCGGCCGAGTCCGCGCCTACAACTCGGCCCACCAAACAATGACGCGCCAAACTGTGATTACATCCAGTAAAATTGGAAAATGCTTCGCGCGCTCTACGTCGATTTCAACAGCTACTTTGCCTCGGTTGAGCAACAGTTGCGGCCGGAGTTGCGCGGGCGGCCGGTGGCGGTGGTGCCGATGTTGGCGGACACGACCTGCGCGATTGCCGCGAGCATTGAGGCGAAGCGCTTCGGCGTAAAAACGCTCACCAACGTGGCCGACGCGCGGCGCATGTGCCCGGAGATTGTGTTCGTGGTGTCGCGGCCAGCGGTGTACGTTGAGTTTCACCAGCGCGCGAAAGTGGTGGTCGAAAGCGTCGCGCCGATTGCGGCGGTGAACTCCATTGACGAGATGTGGATTCGTCTGACAGGCCGCGATCAACCGCGAGACGCCGCCGAAAAATTGGCGCTCGAAATTAAGTATCGGCTGACGCAGCAATTAGGCCAATGCATCACGTCCTCCATTGGCATTGCGCCAAACACATTCCTCGCGAAAACCGCGAGCGACATGGTCAAGCCCGACGGATTGGTTGTGATTGAGCAAGCGGATTTGCCGCATGCGCTGATGAAACTAAAGCTCAATCATTTCGTGGGCATTGGCCGCAAAATGTTGGAGCGCTTGCACGATCACGGCATCGAATCTACGCCGCAATTGCTCGAAGCAGACGTTGCGAAACTGCGCGAAATTTGGGGCGGTGTGGAGGGCGAGCGCTTCTGGCAAAAACTGCGCGGCGAGGACGTGCTCCAGCGCGAAACGCAAACCTCGTCGATCAGTCATTCGCATGTGCTCGCGCCCGTTGAGCGCTCGCACGCTCAGGCGCAGGCCGTGCTGTCGCGGCTTACGCAAAAGGCCGCAATGCGCCTGCGCGACGGTGAATTTATTGCGACTGATGTGTCGCTCTACTTGAAGCTGCGCGGTGGTGAAAAATACAAAAACCACCAACGCGTTGACGCCACGGACCGCACGCACACGCTGCTCAGTACGGTGCAGCTGCTCTACGAAAAGCTCATGCAGGAACGCTCCGTTCGCAATGGTTCGCCGATGGCCGTGGGTATGGCGTTTTCGGGACTGAGACCGCGCGAAGGGCAATCGCTGTCGCTCTTTGACGCGCAGCCCAACACCGAAAAGCTAGACCGCGTCGTCGATCAACTGAACTTGAAATTCGGCAAAAACACACTCTTTTGGGGCGGCGCATTCAACGCGCAAAAGTCTGGCCGCATGGCCATCGCGTTTAATCACATTCCCGATCTGGTAATCGAGGCGGAGCCCGCCGAAAAAAGGCTGCCGGATAACGTGGAATGGCCGAAGCCTCGCGGGGCTTAGGTTCTGGCGATTGTGGGAGCGGCCTTGGCCGCGATTGGCGGTCGCGTTGACATCAATCGCGGCCAAGGCCGCTCCCACAAAAGACCAACTGCGCCTACGGCCGCTTGGGTTTCGGTGTGGCCGCGGCGTGCGCGGCTTTGCGCTCAGCATCGGCGGCGCGCAGCATGCCGATCACGTCTGCGCCGACGAATTTCTCAACGAATTTTCGGTGCAACACAAACCACACAGCAAGCGCCGTCACCGGCGGCATGATGAGCGTGGAAAACTGATACAGGTACGCAATAGTTTCGAGTTGCCACTGCGCCCACGCGGCCTGCTCGCGCACAGCCGGACCGCTATTGAGCAAAATCTGTTTCATGCCGACAGCGAACACGGCGAGCATCTGAAACGGCAACAGCGCAAGCCAGCCGTACCAAAGATTTCGCCAGCGTTGCGGATGCCACGCCGCGAGCGTGAGCGAGGCCATGAGCGCAGTGCCGTAGCTATACAACCGCGCGTCGACTTCGCTGCTGACGGTAGCGTCGGCCCGGAACACCTGCCCCGGCGTCGCGCCCGGCGCGAGATTGGTGAGAAATTCAAAGCCGTGCAGGGTTTGCTGAACCGAAGTTACAAACTCCGGCACACCAAGGAGCGCCATACCTGACAAAAACCAACGAATCGGCCAATGCAAGAGCGGCACCAACACGTACCACGCGAGAAACACCGGTGGCACCCACGCGAGGATGCGCAGGAAGAAACGACCAATCGTGGAAGGCATACGCTGATCCGATGCTTACGCGGCGACCGGCGTGGATGGGGTCATAGAGCCGCCATCTTCCGGCGGTTGCGCGTTACGCGCCGAGCGGTTGATGCGACGCACCCAAATGAGCCACACGATCAACACGTCGAGCATGATGAGCGCCTGCCAAATGTAGAGATGCGCCCACTCAAAGGCCGTCATGTTCCATTGCCCCAAATAAAAGAGGCTAATGATGCGAACGACGTTGAGCCCTTGCACGGCAACAAAGCCCAGCGCAAGTCCCCACGCTTTTTGCTTCCAGGTAGATGGAAACGCCAAGATAGCAGCCAAAAGCACCATCGTCGCTTCAATCCCGTTGCAGCCCGCTTCGATGCTCACCGCAAATCCGTTGGCAGCGCTGCGCAAAATTTTGCCGTTCGCGATGGCGCTCGGATCGACCAGCGCGACCAGTTGAGCGCAGAAGTGCGCCAAGCCATTGGTCCAAGGAATGACGAAATATTCTTGGCCCCATGGCGTGAGCTGCGCGCCGAAAAGCACCGCTTGAATCACCAGAAATAAAATCAGAAAACGAACCATCGAAAACCCGCAAAAAACCGCCGCGCACTGCGCGTAATAGGCGTGAATCGTACCCGAACCGGCCTTGGCTGGGAATCTGCGCCGCTCGTGGGGGTGGAACGTCAGTGAATCATCCTTGCTTTCGCGCAATGGCGCAGCGGCGCAGCATCCGTAAAATCGGTGCATGAGTCTATTTCAGCGCTTTTCCTCCATTCTTTCGCCTCTGCTCGCGGCGGTTCTACCTGTCGCACTGAGCCTCGGCGCACACGCCATGCAGCCCGGCGAACAGGTGATCGTTCTCAATTCGGGCGATGGCACCGTGATGGTGATTGACCGCGCGACGCGCAAAGTCATGCGCACTTTCCCGGTCGGCAAGGAGCCGCACCATCTGATTCCAACGCTAGACGAGAGCGAATTAGTCGTCGCCAACGCAACGTCAAACGATCTCGTGTTTCTCGACCCGATCACGGGCGAGGTGAAAAGACGATTGCCGCGCATTAGCGATCCGTACCAGTTGGCCTACACGACGGACAAGAAGTGGTTTATCTCGATTAGCCTGCGGCTGGATCGCGTGGACATTTATTCGATGCCCAATTACGAGCTTAAAGCGCGTATCCCCGCCGCGAAAACGCCAAGCCACGTTGTATTCAGCCCGGACTCACGAACGGCGTATGTGACGCTGCAAGATTCCCATGAACTGATGGCGATCGACATGCTGACGCAGAAAGAAGCATGGCGCATGAAAGTCGGCAAGCTGCCCGCCGGGCTTTGGCTCAGTCCGCAGGGTTTGATTTTTGTGGGCATCATGAGCAGCGATTTTGTGCAGGTGATTGATCCCACGAAGCGCCAAGTCGTCAAAGAAATCAAGACGGGGCGCGGCGCTCACAACGTCTTCGCGCTCGGCGATGGAACGCACGTGCTTGTTAGTAATCGCGTGGAAGGCACGATTACCCAGGTCAACTACAAGACCATGGCCGTGGTGAAATCGATTAAGGTTGGCAGCGGCATCGACGACCTTGAAGTGTCAGCCGACAGCAAAGAGGTTTGGGGCACCGTGCGCTTTGAGTCGAAGGTGGCAGTCATCGACATGACCGGTGCGAAACCGATTCACTACATCCCGGCAGGACGTTCGCCGCACGGGATTTACTTCAAGACCCGTGCGCGCCGTGATCAGTAGTAGTCGGTTTCTCGCTCGCATCGGCAGCGCGCTAGTGGGCCTCGCGCTCGCTGCCAGCGGCGCGGCGGCGCACGCCACCTGCACTGGCAGGCTGTACCTGACTTTTGACACGGGGCATATGGAGCCCGCGAACAAGATCGCGGACATCCTTGCGAAGCATGGTGTGAAAGCGACGTTTTTCCTCGCAAACGAAAAAACAAAATCGGGCGGCTGGACACTCGACGACGAGCAAAAGCCGTTTTGGCAGCGGCTGGCGAGAGAAGGCCACGCGTTTGGCTCGCACACTTGGAGCCATGACTATTTTCGTGGTGACGTGGGCGTCGATCAAGTGCGCCTGGTGCCTTGGGGTCAACCAACACAAGCCGGTCGAACGCTAGACGCCGCTGGCGTATGCGCTGAAATTAAAAAGCCCGAGGCGCGATTTCAGGAAATGACGGGACGTGGGTTCGATCCGATCTGGCGTTCGCCGGGCGGCAAAACATCAGCTCGATATAACGCGATGGTCGCAGCCTGCGGCTATCGCCACGTCGGTTGGGCGGATGCCGGTTTTCTTGGCGATGAGCTTTCTAGCAAAACGCACCCCAATGATGCGCTCGTCAAACGTGCCGTTGCGACGCTTCGCGACGGAGACGTGATGATGGCGCACCTTGGCATTTGGTCGCGGCAAGACCCGTTTTGGCCCGCGCTTGATCCGTTGATTGGCGCGCTCAAGGCCAGAGGATTTTGTTTCGCTACGCTGGCCGAGATGACTAAGCGCGCCGACACGCTCGGCAAAGGGCGTTAGTGATGGATTACGTCTCAGAACTCTACGAAGCCACCATTGCTTGGGTGTTCAACGCGCTGATCAACCCGACGCTCTACTCGCTGGGGCTCATGAGCTGGTCTGACCGCGCCTACGACGGCACGGCGTTTCTGGTGGCCGGAGTGCTGCAAGTCGTCGCCACCGCTGCCATTTGTATTCCGTTAGAGCGTGCGCAACCCGTGCAGCGCATTGGTGCGGCGGCGAACGTTCGTACCGACATATTTTTTACGCTCATCAACAAGCTTGGCCTCATGCCGTTGTTTGCGTTCGCCGTGCTCTGGTGGGCGCTGCGTCCGCTGGAAGCGCAAGCGCGACTTTGGGGTTACACCCCTTGGTCGCTAGAAGATCTATGGCCCGCCCTAGCCGCAATGCCAGCGCTGAGCCTAGTGTTCTATCTCTTGATTTTCGATTGCGCAGAGTACTGGCGGCACCGTTTTCAGCACCGCCTTGGGTGGTGGTGGCAACTGCATGCGCTGCATCACGCGCAACGCGACATGACGTTTTGGTCAGACGATCGAAACCACGTTCTCGACACGTTGCTCGCGGCGGTGTGGGTTGCACTCATTGCGTTGCTAGTGGGAATGCCGCCAGAACACTTCCCGCTAGTGATTTTTCTGTCGACACTCATTGAGTCGTTGTCGCACGCGAATTTGCGCTGGAACTTTGGGCCGCTGAAATACGTCATCGTGAGCCCGCAGTTCCACCGCGTGCATCACAGCATCGAACCCAACCCAACCGGTGCGCAACAAAGTGCAAATTTTTCGGTGGTGTTTTCGTTTTGGGATAAGCTCTTTGGAACCGCAGATTTCAGCGACGCGTATCCGCCCACGGGCATACGTGACCAGCTCGAAGGTCGCAACTATGGCACTGGATTTTGGGAGACACAATGGCTCGGATTTTCTCGACTCAAACAGCACTTCTCGCGGCACTAGGCGCAAGCACCGTCGTTTTGCTTAGTGGTTGCGCCACCGTGGTTCAGGAGCAAAAGCGAACGCTTCTCGACCAGAAGTGTCAGGAACGCGTCGTGCGTATGTTGAACACGGTATCGCCCATCGTTGCCGACTCCAACATCCCGCAGAAATTCTGCGGCTGCCTCACAAGCAAAGTGGACGTCGTGAAACTCGAAGTCGACGTAGACGCCGTGAAAGACATTGGGCTCAACCCAGAAACGCTGCGCTTCGTCACCGAATACATTCCGACGATCCGTACTTGTGCCAAAGAAACAGGGCTCTGGAAAGGGCTTTAGGTCGATTGCTATCGCGTCTGGACAGACCCCAGGTCGCCGCGGCGCAGGCGCGCCAATTGGTCAGTGTAGTTTTGCTGGGTCAGGGGCACGAAGCGCGCATAGGTGGCGAAACGCGCGCCGCCCTCGAGAAGGTATGCGGAGAAATCTCGAACAGCGGGCCGCGAGTCGTACGAAGCCTTGTTCACATACACGAACAGCAGCCGACTGAGTTTCTCGTATTGGCCAGAAACAACCGATTGACTCGACGGCAAGACAAGACCATTGGTGTCGGCAAGCGCCAATGCTGCGACTTTCCCCGAGTGATCCGCGTATGCTGCCAAGCTAATGTAGCCCAACGAACCTGGTGTTTTCGAAACGCGATCTGCGATCACGTCATGAGATGCTGCCTCCTGATAATCAGCTCGAATGAGCTTGCTGCTTCCGCTCACTGCTTGCGAAAAGAAATCAAACGTACCAGACTTTTGATCGAAGCCGAAAAGTGCCACAGGGGTCGCCGGATAGTTTGACCGAATTTGATTCCACGCAAGCTTTTTGCCCATCGCTTCCGGCCCCCAAAGCGAGCGAAGTTCCGAAACGGAGATATCGCGCAACCAACCATCGTTCCGATTGGCGATGAGCACAAGTGCGTCCCATGCCACTGGCAGTTCGACGAAGCTAACCCCTTTCGATTTGCAGATTTGCACCTCCTTCGGGGCTATCGGACGCGAAGCCATTGCGATATCGGCCCTGTTTTCACACAATAGACTAAAGCCAGTGCTCGTACCTTTCGCCTCGATAGTCACGCTCAGTCCGGCTTGGATTTCTTGTACTGCGCTACGGCAGGTTCAACGAGCATCTCGGCAGTGTCGGACCCTGCAATTCTGATGTCTGGCGCGCCTTGTCCAAGGCACAACGCCGGCACACAGTTCAACAAGACGAGCATTCGTCGCCGTAAAAACATACTTTCCCCTCAACTTTATTTTTTAGACACTATTTGCAACGGGGCGGAGCGTGACGAAACTGAATCGAAAATTCAACGCTTTTGACCGTGTTGGCCATGCTATTTAATTGCATGGCGGCGCGATTGTAGCGGCGGTCACAGGCGTGTCCGCAACCTGAATTCACTATTGTTCCGTTGCACCGAGTGAAGTGGCGAGAGCACCATACTCGACGTCTGTCGCGAGTGCGCGACGACTAGTGTTCAGTCCCACCGCGCGGTCTCGCAATTGCGCGTATTCGCGGCGCTTCCACTTTAGGCAGTCGCATAATCCTCTAAGGAGGAACTTCTCATGCGTTCAGTTCGTATTGCACTTGTCACTGCGGTTGCGTTTTCTGGTTGTTTGATCGCGCACGTTCAGGCACAAACTCAGGCACCACCGTGGCCTATTCCAGGTAAAACGATTCGCATCGTGTTGCCGTTCCCCGCAGGCGGCGCGGGCACCGACATGATGGCGCGACTCATCGGCAAGAAGTTATCAGACGACGTCGGTGTGCCGGTTGTTGTCGACAACAAGCCCGGCGCATCCACCATCATTGGTGCGCAAGAAGTCGCCAAAGCGGCACCCGACGGGCACACCCTCTTCTACACGGTAGTCATCACGCACACGCAGAATCCGCATCTCTTCGCGAAGCTGCCGTACGACCCGTTCAAAGATTTCACTGCGCTCTCGCAAGTGGCGCGTTCGGCGACCGTTCTGGTCGCAGGAAAAGACACGCCGTTCAACGATTTCAAAGGCATGGTGGCTTACGGGAAGGCAAATCCGGGCAAGCTTAATGTCGCGTCCTACAGCGCGGGTTCAACGGCGCACATCAACGCCGAGATGTTGCGTGTTGCGGCTGGAATCGACATGGTGCACGTGCCTTACAAGGGTGTTGCAGATGCCGCTAAGGCATTAATGTCAAACGAAGTGCAGCTTTACTTCGACGGCACGGCCAATGCGGTGACCTCCATCAAAGCGGGCACCGCCAAAGGCATCGCGGCCGCAACCGACAAGCGCGTCTCGGTGTTGCCCGATGTACCCACGCTCGCCGAGTTGGGCGTGCAGGGTATCGATATCGTGGGTTGGCAAGGATTTTTCGCGCCGGGCGGTATGCATCCGGATCTGTCGAAAAAGATTTCTGCAGCGCTTGCGAAGATTACGAAGAGCGACGAGATATCAAATCTCATCAAGAACCAAGGCAACGAGCCCACCGGCACGACGAGTGAAGAGTTCGCAAGAATCGTGCGTAATGATTACGAGCGCTGGGGTGTCGTCATCAAACGCACGGGCATCAAACTGGAGCAATAAGCATGCATGATTTAGTCATTCGCGACGCGAAAATTGTCGACGGTTCGGGCGCGCCTGCGGTGTACGGCGACGTCGCGGTCGACAACGGAAAAATCGTGCAGGTCAACGGCGCAAAAGCGTCCGCTGGCAAGCGAGAAATTAACGCCAACGGCGCGCTGTTAACGCCCGGCTGGGTGGATGTGCATACGCATTACGACGGGCAAGCGACGTGGGATCCGTATCTTTCGCCCTCGTCGTGGCATGGCGTCACCACAGCTGTGATGGGCAACTGCGGTGTGGGCTTCGCTCCGGTGAAACCGCCGATGCGCGAGTGGCTCATTCAGCTCATGGAAGGCGTCGAGGATATTCCGAATGCAGCGCTCTCAGAAGGCATCGATTGGCAATGGGAGACGTTTCCGGAGTACATGGATGCGCTAGAGAAAATGCCGCGCGCGCTCGACATTGGTTGCCAAGTGCCGCACGGCGCGCTGCGGCCGTATGTGATGGGCTTAAACGGCATCGAGAGCAACGATGCCAACGCGCAAGAGATTGATGAAATGCGCCGCTTAACGCGCGAGGCGTTGGTGGCTGGTGCGCTCGGTTTCTCAACCTCGCGCACGCTTATCCACAAAGGCGCGGATGGCAAACATGTGCCGGGCACGTTCGCGCGACTCGAAGAAATTTTTGGAATTGGCAAAGCGCTGGGCGACGCGCATCGTGGCGTGTTTCAGATGACGTCAAACCACGTTGGCATGGATCAAGAAACGGTGTGGATGCGCAAGCTTGCCGCGGAAACGGGGCAGCCCGTAGCCTTTAACGTTCAGCAGATTGACACACACCCGGAGCTGTGGAAAACGCTTGTTGCGCAGATTGAGGATGCTGGTCGTGCGGGTGTTCCGCTGTACGGTGCGTTTTGTGGTCGGCCTGTGGGTTTGCTGTTTTCGTGGGGCGGCACCTTTCATCCGTTTATCGCGCATCCTTCGTATCAACCGCTGCGAAAGCTCTCTGCGGAGGAGCGCTACAAGGCGCTGCTCGACCCGGCGGTGCGCGCAAAATTGCTGTCCGAAAAGCCTTACGGCTTGGACGAATACACGAACATGAAGGCCGTGGCATTTCACAAAATGTTTCGTCTCGGCCCGCGCCCGGATTACGAGCCTGATCCTTCGGGTAGCGCTGCGGCGGTGGCAGCCCGCGAAGGCCGTCAGCCTAACGAAGTGGCGTACGACTGGATGTTGGAAGACGAAGGCAAGGCGATCATTTATTTCCCGGTGTTCAACTATTCGTACGAAAAGCTTTCGCACACTTACGAACTGCTGCAACACCCACGCACGATGCTCTCACTCGGCGACGGCGGCGCGCATTGCGGCTACATATGTGATGCGTCGTTGCCGACCTTCATGCTCACGCATTGGACGCGCGACCGTTCGCGTGGCGAGAAGCTGCCGCTTGAATTGATCGTGAAACGGCAAACCAGCTCGACCGCTGCGATTTATGGTCTTCATGATCGTGGCCTCATCAAGCCCGGCTACATCGCGGACTTCAACCTGATTGATTACGACAACCTCACGCTGCACGCGCCGCATTTCATTGCCGACTTGCCTGCGGGTGGCCGTCGTATCGTGCAGGAAGCGGACGGTTATCTCGCGACCATAAAAGCGGGACAGACCATTTTTGAGAACGGCAAACCCACCGGGACATTGCCCGGCAAACTCATCCGCGGGCCGCAATCGGCTTAAGCGGCTCAGTCGGCGCAGCACCGCTTGTAAATCTTCGGCAGAACCCCATTTAGTTATCAATTGAAACCTTCTCTCCACCGCCGTACCCTGCTCGCTGCGCTTTCTGCTGCGCCGCTGGGTGCATGGGCTGCCTCCATGACTACTGCTTCTGCCCCCGCCCAACTGTCCGCCAACGCGTTCGCGGGCCTCACTAAATCACCGCGCATGCCGGTGATGTTTGTTGGGCACGGTAGCCCGATGAACGCCATCGAGGACAACGCGTATCGCCGCAGTTGGCAGGCGCTCGGCGCTCAATTCGGCACCGGGTCTGGCGCGAAGTACCCGACGCCACAGCTCATCCTTTGCATCTCGGCACACTGGCTGACGCGGGGGTGGTGGATGACGGGCATGGCGCAGCCCAAAACGATTCACGATTTCGGCGGATTTCCTCAAGCGCTTTTTGACCAGCAATACCCCGCACCGGGCGCACCGGTTGCAGCGAAATCCATCGCGCAATCAATCACGACACCGCCGATCGGGCTCGACGATCACGAATGGGGCCTCGATCACGGCACATGGTCCGTGATTAAACCCATGTTTCCGGCCGCGACAATTCCGGTGGTGCAATTGAGCATGGATTACGGTCGCGTGCCGAGCGAACATTTCGCAATCGGCCAGCAGCTCGCGAAGCTGCGCGACTATGGCGTATTGATTGTGGGCAGTGGCAATATCGTGCACAACCTTCGCACGATGCGAATGCAAGCGCCGGGCGCGAAAGCTTACGACTGGGCCATCGAGTTTGATCGTGTGACCGCCGAGATTTTGCAATCGGGCAACAACGCGCGACTCAACGATTTTCAAAAGCTCGGCCAAGTCGCCACGCTCGCGCACCCAACGTACGAGCACTACCTGCCGCTCTTGTACGCGGCCGGTGCAGTGGCGTCGAACGAGCCCGTTCGCTTCTTCAACGATGAGATGGCGATGGCGTCCATCTCAATGCGCTCGACGATGTGGGGTTGATCGCGGGCAGAAACGTTTTGCGGCAGCTGTGACTCTCGACGCGTCGGTAACATCGCTTCATGCGGAGCGATACAGCTTTTTAGCGCAAGCGACCGACAAGCGGTCGTTTCAGGTCAATTTAGTTATTAGTTGACTTTGCATTTTTTATGCGCGAACTACCGCCCGGCTGTCGTTCGCGCACAAAAGCCATTAACTACCACTCGAAACCAAACCGCTAACTCAGCTGCCGCACGATGGAATCAAACACTGCTGCGATTCGCGTGGCGACGCCCTGCGCTGCGTGGCCGCCGGAGCGCAAGGCGTTGAGTATCGAATCAGCCTGCGAAAGCAAACTACGCAAAACAGCCTGATAGCGCATCGCGACGCCACCGATGATGGGCAAGCCCACCAACGGTTGGGTCGCGTTGACTAGATTGTTTACACCGTTGGCCAGAACCTCCCGAATGCGATCAGTCACAAATCCCGCCGGATCTTGTCCCGCTGCGACCGCGTTTCGCGTGATGCCGCGAAGACGCGAGGCGACGTTATTGACCGCGCCGTTGATTGGCCCGGCCACACGGTCGTAGACGATTTGCGGCACATAGTCCGAATCAATCCACGAGAGCAGTTGTGCAGCCACGCGCTGAAACCCCGAAATGATCGCCTCAATCACCACGTTGAACGCAGACAAATCGACGAACCCCGGGGGCGAGTTGCCGCCGGGCTGCGGCGGCGTCACGCCGGGTGGCGTAGGAAATCCACCGCCTCCTCCGCCACCACCACCGCCGGGTCCACCGCCGGGCGCGCCGCCCAAGCCAAGCGCCGCCGCCGTTTTCGGCCCCACGATCCCGTCAACCACCAAGCCACGGCGCTGTTGAAACGCGCGCACCGCTTGCGCGGTTTTCATGCCGAATATGCCGTCCACTTTTAAGTTGGGCGATGGCACCAACGTACTGTTGAGCTTCGATTGCAACGCCGAAACGCGAGGGCCGTTGCTACCCATTTGGAGCGAGCCGGAATTGTTGGGTTGAACCGAGAAATTGGGCATGGAGACTCCGTGACGATGAAACTTAAAACATAAGGGTTGATGAGATAGACGTAATCTCGGCGTCGACCCCGACGCGTCCAACCACTTTCGCGAGAAATTTTTACGCGTCGCTTCTAGTTTGCCTATCTATCGCGTTCGCTTCGTTGCGCTCGGAACGGTGTTTGCGTTCGGCTCGTAGGGCAGGCCATCGCTAACTTTCGCCTGAGCTCGCCCGTTCGTGGGCGGCGAAAGTACGGAAGTGGTCGCGGCGGCCCCCTCAGCGCGTGCGATAAAGTGCGCCTTAATCGCATCCGTAAACTGAGTACGCGAGTGCTGACCGCGCTCTAGCAGCCCCACTCGACGCAAGGTTCGGTTGCCCGGAATCGGAATCACGTTCAGGTCCGCGTCGCGCGCCCACGCTACGTTGTCGAGCTTCGGTACGATGGCCACCCCGTAACCTTGGCGCACCAACGCGACGATGGTTTCGACCGAGTTGACCTCCAAGCCCTCCACCACCGTCACCCGCGAGTGAGCGAGCACTTCGGCCACCAGATCGCCCGTCCACGTACTACGATCAAAGCGTAAAAAAGGCGCTGTTCGCAAAATTTCGAGTGGATCGGTGGCCAACTTGAAATGAGGCCGACGCGGCACGATCAAGACCATCGGCTCGCTGTAGAGCGGCGTCCATCGCAGCGATGCGGGCAATGGGCGCGGCGAGTGCGTGGTTACCGCCGCATCAAGTTCGCCGTTTTCTACGCGCGGCGCGAAGTCCGCAGACAACCCCGCAAAGAGCTTCACCTCAAGCAGCGGATGGTCGCGCTTTAACTGCCAAAGCGCGCCAGAAAAAGCCCCCATCAACGCCGACACCAGCGCCCCCATCACCACTGTCCCTGCGAGCCCATCCGCGTCCGGAGTCGCGAGTGACTCATAGCGACGAACCAGTTCGATGGTTTCTGGCACCGCGCTTCGACCCGCCGTGTTGAGCACGATGGACCGACCGGCGCGATCAAACAGCGCTCGCCCCAAGTCCTCCTCTAGCGTGCGAATTTGCAGCCCGACCGCCGCTGCGGTCAGCCCGATATCAGCGCCCGCCGCAGCGAAACTGCCGCGCTCGACGACCTTCAGAAACGTCTTTAGTACGCGTATCGACGGCATGAAGCACTGCTCCTTTTTCTGTTGATGCTGAAGTGACTAATCTACAGGAACTTTTTCTAATGCCGCCGCAAAACTAAAGTAATTATTTATCTCAGAATTAGAATTTTTCGCTTTTATCAAGTGTTTGCTTCACCCATAATCCCAGAATGAACTGCACAGCGCCATCAGTCCTCAAGTCACCATTGATTCCGATGCAAAGCCAATTGGCAACGCGGGCAACGAAATGAGCGCTCCGCTTACGGTCAAGATTTGGCGAGGAGGCGCGCAGGGCGAGCTGGTTCCCTACGAGGTGCCCCGCCGCGACAGCCAAACCGTGCTCGACGTGGTGACCTATGTTCAACGCTCGATCGACCCGACGCTGAGTTATCGCTTTTCCTGCCGTGTTGGTATGTGCGGCTCCTGCGCCATGTCCGTCAACGGCGTCGCGCGCTGGACCTGCCGCACACACGTCGCCAAAGTCGTCATTGGCGACACGTTGGAATTGGCGCCGCTCTCGAACCTTCCGATCATCAAAGATCTCACCACCGACATGTCGGCGTTCTTCGACAAGTGGGCAGCGGCCAAGGGGCAATTCAAGGGCGAGCGAAGTCGTCGAGACGATTTCAGCGACGTCAAACCCAACTCGCCCGAGCGCATGAACGTGGATGCAGCCATCGAGTGCATCGGCTGCGGCGTTTGCTACGCGTCGTGTGACACGGTGACGTGGCGGCCAGACTATCTCGGACCCGCCGCGCTCAATCGCGCGTGGACCCTGGCAAACGATGTGCGCGATACGGCGCAGAACGAGCGGCTCAGAGCCGTCGCAGGCGACGCCGGTTGTCACGCCTGTCACACTCACACCACCTGCTCTGAGCGCTGCCCGAAAGGCATTGAACCCACCGCGGGCATTAGCGGACTCAAGCGCCTTGCCGCGCGCGCGGCTGTGCGCGGAGAGCTCGATTGAAGCCGTCCACGCAAGCAAAACTCTGGTACGCGCAGCGCATCAGCGCGATGGTGTTGGCGCTTTGTGTGCTCGTGCATTTGGTCACGATTTTGTACGCGATGCGCGGCGGGCTTTCGGCAGCGGAGATTTTGGCGCGCACGCGCGGTAACACGGCGTTTGCGCTCTTCTACGTCGTTTTTGTGTTGGGCGTCGTTGTGCACGCCCCCATCGGGTTGGCTCGGATCGCCGAGGAATGGCTCAACTGGCGTGGCCGCTCGTTGCAGGTGTCACTGGCCGCCGTTGCGGTGCTGCTCACCGCAACGGGCTTGCGGGCGGTTTGGGGCGTTTATGCGGGTTAGTTCAACCGACATGCGGCGCAACGACTGGCGTGCGCGCGGCAACGTTGGCTACGTTGCGTTTATCGTCCATCGCGTCTCAGGCGTTGCGCTCGCGTTATTTTTGCCGCTGCATTTTTGGGCGTTGGGCACAAGCCTTCAAGGGGCGGCCGCGCTGGAAAGCTTTCTGCGCTGGACCGATATGCCACTGTTTAAGTTCGCTGAGTGGGGGCTGGTGGTGCTTCTGGCCGCACATGCTGGCGGTGGTGTGCGTTTGCTATTGATTGAGTTTGGTCGCTGGCAAGGCACGCGCAAACGCTGGATTGGCGCGGCGCTGGCCGCTAGCGTCTTGGTGGGCGTGCTGTTGGGCGCAATCATGATCTCCTAACGTGTGATCGTGCGGCGTGCAGGCTCAGCGCGGCGACTACGCCGTGAACGGCCAGGTCAAGAGACGCGAGAGACAACTTGGCAGACAGCAGTTGCGTTAATGCAGCGCGTCTGAATTGGACTAACAAAAGGAGTGCTTGAAGATGTTGTACAAAAATAAATGGATTGCCGTGTTTTCCGCGGTGACTGCTAGCGTTTTGGCCGTCGGTGCCGCTGCGCCCGCCGTGGCGCAAACTGCGGCATGGCCCAATAAACCGGTGCGCATTGTCGTCCCCTTCCCGGCTGGCGGCACCACGGATGTGGTTGCACGGTTGCTGGGGCAGCGCTTGCAGGAAGTCTGGGGCCAGACGGTCGTCGTGGAAAACAAGACAGGAGCGGGCGGCAATATTGGAGCCGCAGAGGTCGCGAAAGCCCCTAACGACGGTTACACGCTCCTGATGGCGTCTGGCTCCATCGTAACGGTGAACCCGCACATTTACGCGAAGATGCCGTTTGATGCCGCGAAAGACTTTGTGCCAATTACCAACGTCGCGCAGGGTCCGATGGTGGTGGTGGTCGCGCCAAACGTTGCAGCAAAAAACATCGCTGAACTGATTGCAATGGCGAAAGCGAAGCCGGGCGTCATGAACTTCGGCTCGGCGGGTATCGGCAGTCAAGTGCACATGGCGGGCGAGAACTTCCTCTACACCGCTGGTATTGATTTGAAACACGTTCCGTACAAGGGCGAGTCGCTGGCACTCACTGACGTCGCTGGTGGCAGCGTCGAGATGTTGCCGGGCAATTTAGCCGCGATGTTGCCGTTCATCAAAGCCGGAAAAGTGAAAGCATTGGGCGTCACCAGCGCTGAACGCAGTCCAGCCGCGCCGGACATTCCAACCGTTGCCGAGTCTGGCCTTCCAGGGTTTGTTAACGTGGGATGGTTCGGTCTGCTTGCACCGGCGGGCGTATCGAAAGACATTATCGACAAGGTACAGCGCGACAGCGTAGCCATTTTGGGCACGGACGACACCAAGCAACGATTACTTGCCGTCGGTATGACTCCTGTAGCCAACACACCCGCACAGTTTGCCGACGCAATTCGCGCTGAGAGCGCGAACTGGGCCAAAGTGGTTCGTGCACGCAAGATTCAACCGCAATAGCGTCGTCGATGAAACTCAACATTGCAACCGTCGAAGACGCCGCGAAGGCGCTCTACATTCAGGCACTCAAAGCGCTACCGCCGGACATCAAAGCGGGTTTTCAGCGTTTGCAAAGTACCGAAACAGACAGCACTGCGCGCTCAATGCTCGCCACGATGGTGACCAACATTCGAGTGGCCGAAGATACGCAAAATTTGTTATGCCAAGACACGGGCATCCCGATCTACAACGTCACTATTGGCTCCGGCGTTGAGTTCGACGGCGCAGCGCTCAAAGCCGCGCTCATCCGTGGCTGCACCCGGGCCACTCAGGAGCACCCTTTGCGCTCCTCGGTCGTGCACCCACTCACCCGGAAGAACCAACACACTAGCTGCGGCGAGGGCGTGCCGGTGATTCACGTTGACTTCAACGACGCGAGTGAGACCGTGGAAATTGAAATGATTCCGAAGGGCAGCGGCTCTGAAAACAACTCGTTTCTTCGGATGGCGATTCCCGCTGAGGGCATCGCCGCGATCAAGCGTTTTGTCATCGACTGCGTTATCGCTGCCGGCGGCAAAACCTGTCCGCCAACCATCGTGGGGGTAGGCGTGGGCGGCACGTCGGACTTATGCGTTCACCTCGCAAAAAAAGCTGCAACCCGTCCGTTGGGATCACGTTGTAGCGACCCGGACGGCGCAGCACTGGAGCAGGAATTGGCTGAAGCCGTCAACATGCTGGGCGTAGGGCCGCAGGGGCTGGGTGGCGACTCCACGGCATTTGCGGTTCACATCGAACTTGCAGCAACGCACATCACCATGAACCCAGTGGCCGTCAATATGCAATGCCATTCCGCGCGGCGCGCGCGCGCAACCATCACGCCCGCTGGCGTCGAATACGGGTATTAGCCGATGGCCCACTACGAATTCGATATGCCGGTCACCGAGGCGCAGGTTCGCACCCTTCACGTCAACGACACCGTCACCCTAAACACAACGCTGTATGGCATCCGCGATGCGAGCTACATCGCCCTGTTCGACAAGGGACGCACCACGCGATTCGATCTGCGCGGCCACGCGGTCATTCACACCGCACCGAATGTAAAAAAAGTGACCCCGTCGGCCGAGTTTCCAGCGGGATATGCGCCCGTGTGCATCGGCACTACGACCAGCGACCGTATGGAGCGCTTCACCAAGCAGCTTATGTCGCAAATGGGCGTGCGCTTCATCATCGGGAAGGGCGGCATGCGCGAAGGCTCGCTAGCTGCGTTTCGCGAGTTGGGTGGGGCGTATCTGGCCATTGTTGGCGGCACGGCCGCACTAGAGACGACATGGATTGAGCAGATCGAGGACGTTGATCTCGATGACCTCAATCCAGAGTCGCTGTGGAAATTTCGGATTCGCGGTTTCGGGCCACTGCTGGTGGCGATGGACTCACATGGGCAATCGCTCTACGACGTAGTGCAAACCAACGTCGCCTCGAAACGTGATGCAGCCCTCGCGCGCTTAGGCGTAACGCCATGAAAACAATCACGCGAAGACAAACAGATGTGCTGATCCTTGGCTCCGGCGGAGCGGGTCTTTTTGCGGCGCTGCATGCGCATCAGGCTGCGCCTGAGCTGAAAATTACGGTTGCGGTGAAGGGCTTACTTGGCAAGAGCGGCTGCACGCGCATGGTGCAAGGCGGCTATAACGTCGCCCTCGCGGCGGGCGACTCCATCGAGCGGCACTTCATGGACACCATCGAGGGCGGCAAATGGCTGCCCGATCAGGATCTCGCGTGGACGCTAGTCACCAAGGCGGTCGAACGAATTCACGAACTTGAAAACGAGCTGGGCTGTTTTTTTGATCGCAACCCAGACGGCACCGTGCATCAAAAAGCGTTTGCCGGACAAACGTTTGATCGCACAGTACACAAAGGGGACCAGACCGGTATCGAAATCATCAATCGATTAGCAGAGCAAGTCTGGGCTCGCAAGATCGAGCGCATGGAGGAGCATCGCGCCATTGCGCTGATCCCCAACAAGGCGGGTGATGCACTTGCGGGCGTTTTGATGATTGACGTGCGTACGGGTGAGTACGTGTTCGTACAGGCGAAAGCCGTGCTGCTCGCGACTGGCGGCGGCCCGACAATGTACAAATTTCACACGCCCAGCGGCGACAAAAGCTGCGACGGTTTGTCGATGGCGCTCGACGCCGGGCTCGCGCTTCGTGACATGGAAATGGTGCAGTTTCATCCGACAGGCCTACTCGCCGGAACCGGGACACGCATGACTGGCACGGTACTTGAGGAAGGTCTGCGCGGGTCCGGTGGATACTTACTCAACGGTGCCAGCGAGCGCTTCATGCATGCGTACGATCCACGCGGTGAGCGAGCGACGCGCGACATCGTTTCGCGCAGCATTTTTTCGGAGATGCGCGCTGGGCGAACAAGCCCAAACGGTGGCGTGTTCATCGAGATGAAACACCTCGGCGTTGACAGCGTCCGTAAGAGTTTCAAGGGAATGGTGGATCGTTGTGCCGACTGCGGATTTGATCTTGCGGGCGGACGTGTCGAAGTCGTGCCGACGGCGCATTACATGATGGGCGGCGTGGTGTTTGACGGCGATTGCAAGACTTCGTTGCCCGGCCTGTTCGCCGCAGGAGAGGACACGGGGGGCGTGCACGGCGCCAACCGCTTGGGCGGCAATGGCGTCGCAAATTCAACCGTCTTCGGGGGTATTGCGGGCGACGCGATGGCCGCATGGGTGCGCACGGACGGGCAGTGGCACGCGCCAGATGAAGCCAGCATCCAGCAGCAGGTCGGCCTGCACGATGCGCCGTTGCAGCGCAAGCACGGCAGCACCGAGCCGCTACGCGAGGCACTTTACGACGTGATGTGGAAAGACGCAGGCATATTGCGCACGAAAGCCGGATTACAGCGCGCGCAATCAGAGTTGATCGCAATCAGCGACGAAATAGAGCGGGTGGGCGTCACCGACGATCGAGCGTTCAATTTGAGTTGGCACGACTGGCTCAACCTAAGAAGCCTCATCCGTGTGAGTCAGGTCATCACCACCGCAGCGTTGGCGCGCGAAGACTCTCGAGGAGCGCACTTCCGTGAAGACTTCCCGCTGACTGGCGAACTCGAAACGTCGCGCTACACCGTTGTGCGCAAGGATGGCGACACGCTCAATCTGACCGAACAACCCGTCACATTCACGCGCGTGCGCCCTGGCGAAACTTTGATCACGTAAGTTCTAGCAGCGAACCCGTTTGGCACTGCACCGCTGGCGATCTAACACCGTGCCGACGAGCATAGACCTTCAACCAGAGACCACCATGGCCACAAAGCAACAACGCGGCGCAGATGCGCTTATCCACTCGCTCAAGCAGTCGGGTGTGACTCGCATTTTTACGCTCTCCGGCAACCACATCATGCCCGTGTTCGACGCCGCGTTCTCCGCAGGTATTGAGCTAATACACACCCGACATGAGGCGGCCACCGTGCACATGGCCGACGCCTACGCACGAATTACCGGCGAGCCTGGCATCGCACTGGTAACCGGTGGCCCCGGTCATGCAAACGCCATATCCGCGCTGTACACGGCTCAAATGGCCGAGTCGCCCGTGGTGTTGCTGTCGGGTCACGCGCCGAATAATCAACTCGGTATGGGCGCATTTCAGGAAATGCGACAGGCCGACATGGCCTCACCGGTGACTAAGCGCTCGTGGACGAGTGCGAGTGCTGATTCGCTGGCCACCGATATGATGACGGCCATCGCCGTTGCATGTTCCGGGCGGCCGGGACCGATACACGTCAGTCTGCCGACCGATGCGCTAGAGCAGACAGTATCTGATTCGAACCTCAGCGCAAACTACCCCGCGTTCACTTCGGAGCCACAACCGCTATCTGCGCAGGACGCGGCGACGTTTTTGACGCGCTTGTCGCGCGCTAAACGACCTCTCATTCTTACGGGCCCAGCGAGCTTGACGCGCGCGCGTCGTCACTCTCTCACGGCGCTCGAAGCCGCCACCGGAATCGCGGTGGTTGGCATGGAGAGCCCGCGCGGCATCGGCGATCCAAGCCTCGGTGCGTTCGCACAAATGCTCGCGCAAAGTGACTGTGTTTTGCTGCTCGGCAAACGTCTTGATTTCACGTTGAAATTCGGCGCGGCTACGGCGTTCGCTGCCGATTGTGAGTTTCTGCAAATTGATGCCGAACACCAAGAGATTGAACGTTCGCAGCGTGCTGTTGGGTCTCGCCTCATCGCGACGGCGCAGGCCGACGCGCCGCAGGCCGTGCAAGCACTCATCAACGCTAGTCGCTCCGTCTCTCCGCCTTCAATCGCGTGGCGCGACGATGTACGCGCGGCAATTGCGTACCGGCCCGACGCGTGGAATCACGCCAGCTCGTCCATCACCGAGCGCCTGCATCCAGTGCAAGCGCTTCGCCCTTTGCAGACGTTCCTCGATAGCCATCCCGACTCTGTATTTATTTCCGATGGTGGCGAAATCGGCCAGTGGGCTCAAGCGTGCCTCAACGCGCCGCATCGCGTAATCAACGGCGTTGCCGGCGCGATCGGCGCGGCGTTGCCGTTCGCGCTCGGCGCGCGAGTTGCGTTGCCAAACGCGCCAATTGTTGCGGTGATGGGCGACGGGACCTTCGGCTTTCACTGCGCGGAGATGGATACCGCCGTGCGTCATGGTTTGCCGTTTGTTGCTGTGGTCGGAAACGATGCGCGCTGGAATGCGGAGTACCAAATTCAATTGCGGGACTATGGTCGTGACCGATTGATTGGCTGTGAACTGTTGCCTTCCCGGTATGACGAAATTACCGCAGCGTTCGGCGGACATGGCGAATATGTGACGAGCGCAGATACATTGATTCCCGCCGCGGAACGCGCGATTGCATCAGGCAAGCCGTCGTGCATTAACGTGATGATTGAAGGTTTACCAGCGCCCAACATTCGTCGCTGAGCCAGCGATTTTGCGGGGCCTCGCGATGCGTCGTGCCACGCACCGTCGGATCGCCAAACGCGGCGAGCCGCAGTTGGATGGAGCACTCAGCGCGCCGGGAATGTCGGACATGCACGGGAAATTCGTCTTTGACTAGTATCTCGTCTCGCCGATCAAAAGGAAAATCCCATGCGCTCGTCCGCTGTCGCCACGTTTGCCCGTCGCCCACTCGGAGCCCTACTCGCTGTCTTACCGACGCTTGTTGCAGCCACCGAAGTGCCCACCTCCGACTTGAAAGGGTTGACCGATCCCCCGGGCGTCAAGCGCTACGCGGGCGCAATGCTGGTGTATCGGGATGATGTCGCCTACGACGAATTGAAGTTCCCGTCTGCCAAGGTTCGGGATGTGGAGGCACCGTATCAAGCGCTGGCCCGATCAGGACGGCGTGTGACATTGCAGTACACGGTGCCCGCAACGCGCTCGTCGCTCGAAGTCATTCGCAACTATCAACAGCAAGCCCGCAGCGATGGCTATCAAGCTGTATTTGAATGCGCAGGCGACGCATGTGGTGCCGACGGCCTCCAGCTCAAGTTCTCGATCGTTGCAGGCATGCTACCGGCAAGATTTGTCGGTCAGATTGGCGAAAACAGTGCAGCGGCTTGTGGTGCGTACGGTGTGTCAAACATTCGCTATGCGTTACTCGAAAACAAGGCGACGGGCGCGACGCTAGCGGTTGCGGCCGCAAATCCGGAGATCTTCTCGACGTCGTGTTCTGAGGCTTTCAAGAATCAGATCAGCGTTTGGGTGACACGTATCGAGCCGCAAGCGCGCGAGCAGCAAATGGTGGCTCTCTCCGCAAGCGACATGGCCAAAAGCATTGATGCTGACGGCCGCGTGGCGCTGTATGGCATTTACTTCGACACTGGCAAAGCTGACATCAAGCCCGAAAGCAAAGTCTCGCTAGATCAAATAGGCGAGTTACTTAAGCAACGCCCCAACCTCAAGCTACATGTCGTCGGACACACTGACAATGTCGGTGCCGTCGAATCGAACATGGCACTCAGCAAGCGTCGCGCCGATTCGGTGGTCGCAGCGTTGGCGAGCAACTACAACATCAATCGCACGCGCCTCACCGGCAACGGCGTGGCCAGCCTCGCGCCCGTGAAGACCAACACCACCGAAGAAGGTCGCGCCAAAAATCGACGCGTGGAATTGGTGTTGCAGTAAGTCGACGAAGACATAGCACCCGTTCTGCCTTCACACATTGAGGGCACGGCGGGCTACAGCGCGCTGCTCGGCAGCGCTTTATTTTCGGTCGGTGCCGCTCGGACTAGTTGAACCCCTTAGAGTCCATTTGCTTGTCGACGCCACTAAACTTACCGCTGACGGCGATTTTTTTCTTCGACGTTGCCTCAACGAGTTCTACCGAAAATTCACCCTCGATAGTCTTGCCGGACACCTTGGTGAAATTAACGTAGCCCTTGTCGCCCGCCGCGCCTTTCGACTCGAATTCGCCTTCGTTTTTGATCTTGGCGTAGTCCGGGCTCATCATGCTGCGTGCTGCTTTGGTGAAGCTCACGCGGCATTTGCTTTGCTCCATGCCTGTCGTCAAAAAGCGCTCAGGCTTTTTCGGTTTCGGGCACACAATCGAGAGATTATCTGAGTAGCCCTTGGGCGTTGGATACCCGCTAAATCCTTTGGTGATCGCGGTAATAGTTACTGTGCCTGTGCTGGTGCCAAGCGCCACCGGAATCACATTGATGCCGTCGTTATCCGACTCCCAGGTTTTGCCATCGACCGTTGCGGTAAACGTTTGCTGCGCGTGGGCACTCGTCGCAAAGCCGACGCTTGCAAGCGCGACGAGCATGCCCGCGAACACGTAAGAAATGCGTGCAGTTTGCTTTTCGGATGGATTTAACTTCATGGTGTTCCTTTGATCTTTGATGAGAGAAAGTCGTGAATACTGCGAAGAAAAAGTTGTCAGTTCAAAGGCATTTTGCAACGATTCAACAGATACGCACGAATCGCATCGGGATTCGTGCGCGACGCACCGGCGCCCGTTGCATTTAGCGTGAGTGCGGTGCCTTTGATTCCGAGCATCGCGCGAGAAAGCAAAACCCCGTCAGTCGTGGCCAAGACTTTACCGTCGCCATCAATATCCATGCTGCATGCAAATCCAGCGCTACTGTCGTTTTGTAATCGGCCAAAGTTAATGATGCCGCTGGTGCTCAGGTAATTAGAACGCCCACTGAGCAAAACTTTCCCTGCATCATCGAGCAAGATGTTTTCATAGCTGGTGTCATAGAGGGCGTTCGCCGTGCCGCCCCACGTGGCTCGAATACTGCCGTCGCTGTGGCGGGCGATCACTCGCGGAACGAAAGGCCCTGCGCCTCCGCTCGGTCCGTGCGTGACAATGGTTTGATAAATTTCCTGATTACCCGATAACGCGAACGTCAACGAGCCCGGATGAATCGATGTGACGTAGGTGCCAACGAGTCGGCCAGAACTCGCGCCCCCTGGGTTGAAGGTGGCGTCGAACGACGTCCCGCTTGTTGCGCTGTAGTTAACGCGGGCAAATATCTCCGCGTCGGTAAAGTTGGATGAGTCCTCGCTGTACCCGGCGATTAATAGCGCACCGTCGCCGCTGCGCAACACCTGTGTCGGGTAGTCGTCATAATCGGAAATGAAAAATTTGCCACGCCCCGCAGCTTGTGTGCCGTCGGGATTGACACTACCGTAGCAAACATAAAAGTACGCGGTTACGTTCGGCGTGTTTTTGCACGGTCCAACGTAAAACAAGCGGCCGTCGGCCAAATACTCAAGATCGGCCACGCTTTCCGCTCGGTCTGTGGCGATTTGTGGCACCAGCAAGTAGTGCGAGGTGGTGCCGGTGAAAGCAAGGTCCGGCGTGCCATCGGCGTTCAGCGCCAGAATGCACATGTCCATATTGGCTGCAGCAGGGCCGCGCGGGCAGCCCGAACCCATGCGAATTTTTCCGTCAGCAGCGACCCGTAGGCGACCGTTTTTTACGTCGCCAAAGGAGAAGGCGGTTCCGAATCCGCCGGGGGCTCCATACGACATATTGAACACGCCGTTTTGAGTAAAACGCGCGAGACAAAACGTCTTATTGCCAGCGCCAGCCGGCTTGCATTCGCCGCCCACCACCAGAGCCTGATTGCGCGGATCAATCGCGAGTCCAGTGACGTTGGTCAGATTGAGTTGCGCACTTGGCCCGGCGGCCAATCCACTCGTGCCGAAGGTCAAATCCTGCGAGCCATCCGTATTGAAACGCGTCAGGCAGAACGTGGTGTTGCCGCCCGTTGTGCACTCGCCTGCGATGATCAGCTTTTGATCTGCGGTGAGCACAGATCGCGTCGTCGAGACGCGGCTTCCGGCAAACGTGCCCATAAGGATAGACGCTTTGCCATCGCCTGAGTAGGTCAGATCATAATCTCCGGGTAGAGCCTGGGCGTTGAACGAAAACAAAACCGCCGCCACTGCGGTGGCGGCAATCACAACGAAGCGGTACAGCGTACGCCCGCTGGTTATACAAAAAAAGTGAGCCATCTAAAAATCCTTTGACATGCGGTTAGCGGTAAAGACGTAAAGCAGCGAAATCTCCGACATCTAGGCGCCGCTGTCTGCACAGACTCGCCCCAATATTTCTTAATTAGCCGATTTGCGGTAGCGGACTCGGCCGCGCTCATTCGTAGCAGGGGTGACGCCAATTTGTCGCTACAAACTGGACAGATGTGGCACTCGCCACGATGCGCCTACGGTGCGTGCACCGTTGCGCAGATAAGCGCGATCAACGGCCTCCTGCGAATCACGAATCGCCTTCGCGTTTCCGGAAATTCGAGCCTCAACATATGCGATGAGCACTTTAAATTGCGGCGTCGCGCCACCCGCCCGCGTAAATGCCGCGCGGCTTTCCGCGAGAGAGTTCGCGGCAGCGCTTCGGTCAAATTCAATTTCGTAGAGGGCACGTTGTAGCCAGAGTACCGCGTGGCGGGGCGTATCGGTTTCTTTGACTTTTGCGTCGCGCTGAAACCTCGCACCAAGCAGCGCGACCGCTCGCTGCGGGTCGCCAGAGCGAAGCGCGACCGCAGCCTCCGCTCGATCCACCTGCGGCATGACACGATCAGGCGCCTTGAGATTTGCCTCCGCTGCGTCGCGCCTCGCTTTGCTGAGGGCTTCGTTCGCCAGCGGGAGATCATCGGCTCTGATTGCCGCATCGGCGGCGAGTCTATACAAGTACACACGCTGGCTGATGGCCTTCGGCATTGCCGTTGGAATCGCGGCGATGTGTCCACGCAATGCTTCACGCGACACCGATATCGGCGCTTGGTCAAACAACAGTGCGGTCGCTAGCGTGCTGAGTTCTGCCTCCACAATTTCGCTGGGTTCAACGCCAACTCGCTTTTTAATCGAGACCAAGTGCTCTTGGTGTCGCTGCAAACAAAGTGTCGCGTTGCCCGTTTCACACGCGCTCGACACCAACAGCTCAGCCGACTTAAGGGAAATCATATTGTTCGCGCCGAGCAATCGGGAGCCCGCATCGGCAATGCGCTGCAGACGCGATTCGGCACCTTCGTAGCGTCCGATACGCAGCCGAATTTCTTCCAAGTTGTTACGCATGATGAGCACGTTGCGCATCGCTGCGCCGTCCGTATTGGAGACCGTATCAAACGTGCTCTCAACGGCGGCTAGCGCCCGCTCGGCCTCCTGCCAACGGCTTTGGCGTGTGTACAACACGGTTAAATCGTTCGCTTGTTCTAGCCGATGTTCAGTTTTGTTCGGCTCAAGCCCCAACAGCAAGGCGTAACCCTGCTCATAGTTCGCCACCGCTTCGTCGTACCGTCCTTGCTCGGCCAACACGCCACCGATTCCAATGATGAGTTTCGCGTGATCGGCGCTTTTCTCACCATAGTGCGCGACAAGCTTGGGTTTGAGCGTCGCGTAAAGCGCGAGCGCCTCTTCGTAGCGGCGCAACCGATACAACAGCCAGCCTTGTTGGCGGAGCGTGTCCACCTGCAATTCAACGTTCGGTGGCTGCACTACTTCCAGTAGCGCTTGCAATCGCTGTGACTGCGCAAGCGCTACGGTGTCGCGGTTGAGTGCGTCATTGGTGTCGAGCATGCGCTTGAGCAAAATGGCGTGCGTTTTCGGGTCGTCCTTGAACTCTGTTGCCAGGTCTTTTTCTGATTTCTCCAGCAACGCGAGCACAGACGGCCATTCGCCGCCGTGCTTATCGGGGCTCGCGCTGCCGATCAGTTCACCGAGGTAGTCGGCGACTTTGTTGGCGCGCGCGGCCTCGTCTTTGGCGACGACTGCGGCGGCGAGCGCTTCGCTGCGTTGCCACACACTCACGCCAAGGCCAGCAAACACGGCAATGGCTGCAACGCCAGCGAGTGCTGCAAGCTTCCAATTTCGGCGCAGCCACAAACGCGCGCGGTAGCTGCGATCCTCCGCAAGAATTGAGATGGGCGTTTGTGCAAGCCACGCGTCGAGATCGTTGGCGAATGCGGTTGCGGTTGCGTAGCGCTCACTCGGCGATTTGCGAAGCGCTTTTGCGATGATGGCGTCGAGGTCACCGCGCACGGCAGTGGCGTCAGATGGAGGCGTGATCGCGTCGGGGCCGTTTGCCGTCGGAGCAACAGCGGTCGACGCACGCGGTGCTTCGCTGTGCACCACCGCGTGCTCAAGCGCCGCACGATTGCCGGTGCCCGCGAACGCTCGATGCCCGGTGACGAGGTGGAACAACATCGCACCGAGCGAATACACATCACTCGCAGCCACGGTGGGCTCGCCCACAATTTGTTCAGGCGCTGCGTATTCCAACGTGAGGCCGCGGCCCGTGAGCTGCGTGAGGTTCGGCGTCGTTTCATCGACGCTCGTTTCGTCGAGCGCTGCGGCAATCCCGAAGTCAAGCAGTTTCACCGTGCCGTCGGCCGTCACCATCACGTTCGAGGGTTTCAGATCGCGGTGCAACACGAGTTGGCTGTGTGCGTGCTCAACCGCGCGCGCAATGTCACGCACCAGGCGCACGCGGTGCTCAAGCGTTGGCGCGCGCGTGCTGGCGTAGGCGAGGAACGCTTCGCCCTCGACCAATTCCAGCACGATGAAGGCTTGATCGTTCGCGACACCTGCGTCGAGTAGCCGTGCGATGTTTGGATGATTGAGGCGAGCGAGCACACTACGCTCGCGGGCGAAACGCGCAGCAAGACGCTTCGCAGAGAGATCGCTGCGCAATAATTTGATCGCAGCACTGCCCTGAAACAGGCCGTCGCTGCGCGCAGCGCGCCACACTTCACCCATGCCGCCGCTGCCGATTTTCGCCATGAGCGTCCACGCGCCAAGGCTGCTGCCGGTGGCGTCGACGGCTTCGCGAAATTCGCCCTCTTGCGTCAATGCTTCGCCGAGCAAAGCCGCGAACGGCACGCCCGCTGCGCCGGGCTGCGCAGCGGCAACTAGATCAACGCCGCCGTTTGCCGCGTCGGCGGCAAAGAAGCGTTCAACCTCTGCGCCCAATTCCGCGTCATTCGCTTTGATGTTTGCAATGAACGCGATGCGTGCGGTCGTGTCGAGTTCGTACGCCTCGTCCAGCAGCGATGAAACTCGTGCCCAGACATCGGGGCGAACCTTAAACGGGGTACTCATTCATGCAAAGACGCAAACGACGGCGAAGCTCGACATAGACACATTTCGACCGTCCGACGGCCATCACTCGACGTCCGGTGGCGCGGTGCCTAAAGCTTGTGAGAGCAGCACGCGCGCCTTCGCGATTTCGCGATTGATGGTGCGCTCGGTCACGCCAAGTTCTGTGGCGATTTCAGCGCAGGTGAGCCCGGAGAACAAATGCATTTCGACGATCTGATACATGCGTTCGTCGAGCGCTTTCAGGTCTTGCATCGCGACATCAAGGAGCGCGAGGTCTGCATTGTCTAGCCACGGAACCGGCGCCGCGCCCACATGCGAGAGCGTGAGCAATGTCACGCCGCCACCGCGTTTTTCAGCATCACGTTCGCGCACAAAATCAATCACGATGGAGCGCAGCACTTTGCCGATGTAGGCAAAAAATTGCACGCGCGACGAACCTTGCAAGCCTTCGCGTTCGGCCATGCGCATGAAGCCTTCGTGCACCAAGGCTGTTGCGTTAAGCCCCGTCACGCCGCCGACCAACGCAAGCCGTGAGCGCGCCATTCGCTTGATATCCGGGTAGAGCCGCGCGAACACTTCGCGCATCGCTTCGCCGTCGCCGCTCGATGCGCGGCGAACCAATTCGGTGGGGGATTCGTTGTTGGTGGAGGAGGAATTCACTAGCGCTATTGTGCACGGAAAGCGAGCGAAGTTTCACGCCGCGCGACCGAATCAATCTGCCGGGGCGTTCACACAGCTTTTCTGCCCCAGCGACCGATCAGCAGCCGTTTCAGGTACAAAAACTAATATGTCAACAATCTACAAATAACGGCTGTATCGACCGCCGGCTGGTCGATAGAGCGCAAAAGCTGTTACTGCTTCACTAGCGTAGTGAGGTCCGCCGCGATCGCGTCCACGCCAGCCTCGTGGCGAATCAACAAGCGAATGCGTCCCGCCGCGTCGAAAGCGTACATCTGCGTCGAGTGATCCATGAGATAGGTGTTCTCATCTTTCACTTGCGCCTTTTGGTAAATGATCTTGAATTCTTTGGCCGCCGCAGCGGTCTGCGCGTCGGTTCCATAGAGCGCGGCGAAGTTCGGGTTAAACGCCCGCACGTACTCGGTGAGCGCTTTCGGTTGGTCGCGTTTCGGGTCAACGGTCACGAAGACCACCTGCACACGAGCCGCGTCGTCGGGCTTCATTTTGCTCAGCGCCGCGTTGAGCGTGGTCATCGTCGTGGGGCAGTAGTCCGGACAGAACATGTAGCCGAAAAAGAGTACGGTCACTTTGCCCTTGAAACTCTCCAACGTCCGCGGCTGTTGCGTGGCCGCGTCGTTGAGTTCGAGCGATTTACCGAACGCCGCGCCCGTAATGTCCGTCGCCGCAAATTTAACGGTGGAATTTCCGGAGTCACAACCCACCATCGCAGCAAGTGTCAGCGCAGCGGCGGCCCATAAAGCGCGAGAGAAGAACATGCGCATCAATGCTTATGGTCAGCGTGGCTGTGGCCCGCTTTTTCTACGACCACCTGCACCGTCACTTCGCCGGCTTTCTCGAACTTGAGCGTCAGCGGAAACTTCGCGCCGTCTTTCAATCCGTCTGGCAGCCCCATCAACATGACGTGATAGCCACCAGGCTTGAGTTCGAGCTTGCCACTGGCAGGAATATCGAGCGATTTTATCTCTCGCATGCGCATCATGCCCGCTTCCGACACCATCGAATGAATCTGAATTTCCTTCGACACAGTGCCAGTGACGCCCAGCAATTTGTCGGCGACGCCGCTGTTGGAAAACGTCATGAACGCCGCGCCGTTTTTAACCGCCGTTGGCGTCGCGCGCGACCAAACGTGGTCGATGCTGATATTGCCCACTTTGTAGTCGGCGGCGAAGGCCGATGATGCGACCAACGAGGACATCAACGACAAGAGTACGAAATGCTTTTTCATAGGGAAATCGAGGTGATATTGAATCAATACAAACGCATGAACGGCGGCATTCGCTGACCGCCAAAAAATGAGGGGTTATTTCGCGCGCGGCACACGCCCCATCAAATAAAACTCGTGATTCGGTTGCATGCTGCTCATGTTCGCGAGGCGATTGCTCATACCGAAAAACGCAGTGATAGCGCCGACATCCCAAATGTCGTCGTCGGTGAATCCATGCGCGCGGAGCGCCGCAAAATCGGCCTCATCCACCGCGTTGGAATGCAAGCAAATCTTTAACGCGAAATCGAGCATCGCGCGTTGCGCTGGCGTAATTTCAGCCTTGCGATGATTGATCGCCACTTGATCGGCGATGCGCGGATTCTTCGTGTACACGCGCAGGATCGCGCCGTGCGCCACCACGCAATAAACGCAATCGTTCGCGCCACTCGTCGTCACCACGATCATCTCGCGGTCGGATTTGGAAAGCGCGGGCGTGTCCTTCAACATCAACGCATCGTGATACGCGAAGAACGCGCGGCACTCGTCTGGCCGATGCGCAAGCGCGAAAAACACATTCGGAATGAAGCCCGCTTTCGCCTGCACTTCGAGCATGCGCGAACGAATGTCTTCGGGAACATTTGCGAGATCAGGCACGGGGAAGCGGGAGATTGGATTCATTTTTTGTCAACAGTGAACGATGAACGGCGTGTAGAGTGAGCACCCTGTGTCCACCAACGTCTGCACGTCTAAGTTTGGTGGGCAGAGGGCTGCCCACCCTACGTGTAACGCGTCACTAAGCCACAGGTGGAACGTAGCCGCTGGCCGTCTCCGCGCCGCCTGTGAAGAAGTATTTGTCCATTTGCTCGGCCAGATACTTACGAGCGCGCGGATCGGCGAGGCCGAGGCGGTTTTCGTTGATGAGCATCGTTTGATGTTTGAGCCACGCGGCCCACGCTTCTTTGCTCACACTTTCAAAAATACGCTTACCCAGATCGCCGGGATACGGTGGATAGTCCAAGCCTTCGGCTTCTCGACCCAGCTTGATGCAATTAACGGTGCGTGCCATGTGTGTTCTCCAAAAATCGCCGAGACAAAGTGTCTCGAATTCATCCCTACATGGCGTCATTCTCGGCGAAGCCGGGAATCCAGAGCGTTGCATCCAATTTTCGACCTTCGCCGTGTTCTATTTGCCACTATCTGGATACCCGCCTTCAGCGAGTATGACGCCAAAACTAAATCTGTTTAACGTAAACCTGCGAAGCGCGCTCAAAGTTGTAAAGCGCTTGTTTCTTCTCAGGCAAATCGGTGATCTTTGCGGGCGTGAATCCGCGTTCGATAAACCACGCCGCCGTGCGCGTTGTCAGCACGAAAAGCGTATTAATGCCCTGCTCTTTCGCTGCTTTTTGCACGGCTGTCATCAGACGCTCGCCGTAGCCTTCGCGTCGGTAATCCGGGTTCACCGCGAGGCACGCAAGCTCAGCTTTGTTGGCCTCGGGAAACGGATACAGCGCTGCGCACCCGATGATTTGCCCATCGTGTTCCGCAAGGAAAAAACGCTCTACTTCGCGCTCGATCATCGCGCGCGGACGCGCCACCAAAATACCTTGGCGCTCCAACGGTTCGATGATGGAGAGCAATGCGCCGACGTCTTCAATTTTTGCGGGGCGCAAGTTGTCGAGACTGTCCACCGAAATCATCGTGCCAATGCCGTCACGCGTAAAAAGCTCTTGCAAAATCGCGCCGTCAAGTTTGCGGCCGATCAAATGCGCGCGCGCAACGCCTTTCTGACACGCACGCACTGCGGCGGACAAAAAGAATTGCACGTCGGAGGCTTGCGGCGCTTTGTGGGCGATATCCGCAGCTTCGCGTGTGTAGAGCGTCGATATCACCGTGCCGCTTGCGTCCAACACGCCGGGCGTATCGAGCAAGAAGATCAGTTTGGAGGCCTTGAGCGCAATGGCGGTTTGCGTAGCCACTTCTTCAACCGTGAGGTTGAACGTGTCACCCGACGTGGAGTGTCCGAGCGTGGACATCAGCACGATGTCGCCGTCTTTCAAGCAATCGTTGATCGCTTGTGCATCGACACGGCGCACTTCGCCGCTGTATTTCATGTCGACGCCATCGACCACGCCGATGGGTTTCGCAACCACAAAGTTTCCGCCCGTGACGCGATTATGAATGGGTGTCACCGCTGCCGTGCGCGGCGCCATCGACAGCGCAGCCTCAATGCGAGCACGAGCGCGCGCACTGGCACCAATCACGCTGCCGAGCTGCGACGCGTCGGTCACGCGAATGCCTCGGTGGTAACGGCTTTCCATTCCACGTTGCGCCAGGAGCTTTTCTACTTGCGGACGTGCGCCGTGCACGAGCACCAGACGAATGCCCAAACTCGCCAGCAAATTTAAGTCGGCGATAAAGTTCGGAAACGTATCGTCGGCAACCACTTCGCCGCCGAAGGCGACGACAAAGGTTTTTCCGCGAAACGCGTGAATGTACGGCGCGGAGCCGCGAAACGACGGCACGAAGGCCGACAGTTCGGTGCTGGGCGCGGCGACGGCAGCGGCAGGGGTCATGGCGAGCGGCGCGAGCGCTGCGGGAGGTTCAGATTCGGTAGGCATGATTGCGATTCTATCGGCGCATCCCGCTGCCGGGCGCACCCGCCGTGCGAAGGCCCCAATTTCGACCCATTCCGCGCTACATTGCGCGCCATGCTTAGATTTTTGCTGCGCCTCCTGCAATTGCCGCTCGCACTCGTGGTCATGTTCTACGAATGGGGCTGGGAAACGCTCTCGCACGTTTTTGACTGGCTCGCCAAGCGCCCGATTTGGGGGCTCATAGAGCGCGGAATACGTCGATTGCCGCCATGGGCCGCGCTTTTGGTGTTTCTACTGCCATCGGCGCTGCTGTTTCCAGTGAAATTGCTCGCCCTGTGGCTGATCGCCAGCGGACAAAAACTCGCGGGCGTCGTGCTCATTTTGGTCGCCAAAATCGTCGGCACCGCCATCGTCGCACGACTCTTCACACTGACTCAACCCGCCCTGTTGCAGCTCGAATGGTTCGCAAGACTGTATCGGTGGTTAGTGCCGTGGAAAGACGCATGGATGGACGCCATACGCATAAGCTGGCCGTGGCGCGTAGGCCGCGTCATCAAACGACGCGTCAAGCGCGCAGCGCAGGCAGCGATTCAAAGCGTCAGGGGTTGGTTTGTGCGGCGGTAGTTAGCAATGCTTTGTCGCGAGTCCGAAGCGAAGGGATATGCCGCATCGTTACGCGCCACGGGGTAGCGATTGAATGCCGATTTTTTTGAGTGACGCGCGTGACAGAAGCTACGTCGCGGGCCAAGTATGTAGCGCGAACAGAATCGGTGGAACCCAAACCAGTGCAAGGGCAAGGACAGCGGATACCGTCGACGACAAATAGTCGCGCAGAAGCCACATGAAAGCCAACGTAGCCGCCGAAAATTGAAGCAGGGCCATAAACAACGCCGGCAATCCGGAAATGAAGACTGCATCCGCAGAGTACTTGCTGTTGGAAGCAAAAAAACCGCCGCCGTAAACGATCAACCAGCCGCCCCCGAGCGACAGCGCGCCGAAAGCGAGCACGGAAAGGACGGCTGGTAGGGAATGGGTGGGGTTGGGCATTGGGCGTCACGTTCGAGCTAACCGGACCGTTGCGGTATGAGGCTAAAGGCCCGCCATTTCATTCTGGGCCTTTAGCCGCATGCCGCAATGGATCCGGTTGAGCGAAGGGTTGGCCGTCACTCGTGCTATGCAAGAGACTTGACCTGCTTCCAAGTCTGGACACCAATGCGTGTCATCGCGTCAAAGGCTGCTTGCTTGTAGGTGGCGTACTTGATGTCGTCAAACGTTCTGGCCCCCGTAGATGATTGCTGGAAGACCTCCTGCACGAACCGCAACGACCCTTGCAGTGAATCCCGGAGTGCTGCTTGATCAGGCTTTGCCGGGTTGAGCATTAAGGTAATCATGTTGCATTGCTCCATCACCTCGTTTGACATTCTATCGAGCTGCTGCTGCGTCGCCGGGGCAGAGCCTGCCGTTACCGGTCGCTTTAGAACGTTGTACTGAAAATCTAACTGCTGAAAGAGGGTGGAAAGTCTCTGTCGAATGTCTTGTAGCCAGCGTAGTCGTTCTGCCGCTACGACATTCGCAGCAAGGCGCTTCGTTTCAAGTTCCATATCGGACTTGGCCTTTGCGCGGGCGACAAGGTAGCTAGCTAGCGCGCCAGCAAGTGCGCCAAGCACGCCAGCGGCACCAGTGATGAGCGCAATCAGGAGAGAAAAGGCCGGGGATGAGTCTTCCTGTTTTTTTGAGGCTGACGGAATTGTTCCTTTTGCGCCTATCTCTGCTGGATACGTTTGAGTGATCGAATTTGCACCACAGAGAACGTTTACTTCAGGCCGTGGGACCAGTGTACTGGGGCGGGGTTGAGTGGAACGTGGTGGACTGCATTCTGGCTTACTGGGTGTATCTTGAGCGCTGGTTGATGAAGTGCCAAGCACCAACGTTGCAAGCACGATTGAGCTGAGTTTTGGTTGCATGCGGGTCAATGATGGTGACTGTGACGACTAACTTAATGTAGACGACAGGATAAACCAACCGCATCGTTTTATCCGACCGGACAAAACGGCAAACGGTTGAGTAAGCGCGGCCGGCGACAGACCGCGCAGCCGCCGTGACATTAGATTTTTCGCGGGCGATACTGTGTTTTTATACATTCATTCTATTCCATGAATCCGGTCGGCTATCGTCCACAATCCAAGCGGTTGCTTGAGCAGGTGCGCGAGGTGTTGCGTCACCGCCACTATAGCCTGAAAACTGAGCAGGCTTATCTGTATTGGATTCGATTTTTCGTGCGTTGGCAGAGTGGCGATGCACCTGTCGAAGCGATGCGTCATCCGCGCGATATGGGTTCGGCCGAGGTGACGCAGTTTCTGACGATGCTGGCAACGGAGCGGCACGTTCGATGTAACCTGCTCGCGGAGGCAGGCTTTGTAAGCCCGACCTGTGATGCTTCACCATGTGCCACAGGCGGGCTTACAAAGCCTGCCGTAGCGGGTCAGGTTGACCGAGGGGTTAGGCGTCACTGGTGTCCGGGCTCAGTCGAGATGATTTCGACCCAGTTCTCTGAAATCTCTGTCTCGTCCGGACTCTGCCACATGTCGCTGGCGATCTCAAAGATTGGCTCAGGCACGACCATGGAGAACGTTGCCCCTCTCTCGACGTTCCTACGCTTTACGCGTTCACGTCGGGTTTCGCGTGATGCCTCAAGTATGTAGATTTTGAGTTCAATGCCTGCTTCACGCGCCCGTTGATAGAACTCCTCGCGGCTCTGCCGCTGTACAAGACCAAGTTCCAAAACAGGCGTTGTTCCTGATGCGAGCAGGGTTTGAGCATGGCTCCAGATATGGTTGAGAAGGCGCTCCTTCCGGTCAAGATACCAAGGAACAACATCCGAACTTGGTCGATCTGGGCTGAACAGCTTCGCGAACCATTCATCCAGTGCAATGTGGACGCCGCTTATGCGACTCGCGAGCGACATGCAGTACGTTGACTTCCCGGCGCCGACCGGGCCTTCGACAAGGTGAATCTGTGGCAATGCCATGATGGAGATTGTGACGCCCAACGTGTTTTGTACGTGCAACGCGCGTATAACTTTTAAATAGTGCAAAGTTCGTTTTGCATTTTTATCTCGTAATGCGCTGAATCGCTGGGGATATTTTTGTTATAGCTGTTCGTGACGCATGGAACAAGACGCGCGCATGTTGATCTCACGCAGCCGCGGCACTCCATGCGTTTCTCACAAAACACCATCGCGAAGCGATCAAACTTCCGTTCGAACGGGGTCCCCGTGTATTCGACCCCGAGGAGCGGAGCAACAGGCGGTCCAAGACCAAAACCATGAGCCCACCGCGCGCGGCAGCGCGCCCTCGGGCGATTTGTTTTGGTCCCGCCTGCTGCGAGCACCGCAGGAAAAGGGCGAATATTGGGGTCGCCTTTCTTTGGTTACTTTCTTTGGTTACTTTCTTTGGCGAAGCAAAGAAAGTGACTGGCCCCAGCGGCCATAGAGCGCGCAATTGGCAAAGAACAATCGTCATTCCATCAAACCCCCCGACAGAATCTCAGAGCCTGCCCCAGCGAAGGCTGGGGGCGGACGGCTGGAGTGCAATCGTCGCGCTTCAATCCACGTTGGCGTGTACCAATTTGTGGTGGGTTGAAACCCACCCTTGTATCTTTAGAACTGTAGTGGATAGCGTCTGCTACAAGAAGCGAAGAGAGCTTGATTCCGCCCTTAGGATCTAATCCTGTGCCGTAGATA
>JBEBJR010000069.1:0-3799 GCA_040079845.1 Casimicrobium sp.
GCTTCTTGATCTGAAACTTACACAAAGTCTTACACAGTTTACACTTGCGCCAAAAACTATATCGAGTTATCAATGGTATACGTAAGCCTCGTCCCACTTAAAAGCTGATGGTCATTTCGTATCTCCAATGCTGCGGAAGCCGCGTTATCGCGACTCCCAGAATATTTGACGGGCGAATTGGCACGACCTTTACGTTTACGCAAGCGTAAAGCTGAGTTTGTGATTATCACTGCGATTGCATAATTCCCAAAGTCAGCCATGTTTGATACTATGTTAGCCTGATCGGAAAATAACATGAAATATTCTCTTCTCGCTTTGGGTTCGATTTTGGCGCTCGCTTCGCCCGCAATGGCTGAAAGGTTGAATTTCGATCACAGGTTATATCCGCCGCTAAAGGCGGTGTTTGACGATGATCGTGATGAAATGATAACCTATGATAATTCCAATCCGAAATATGTGATCGATCGTATCGCCATTCAGGGCAAATCGGCTGCTGACTGGACAGAGGCGTTGGATATCGTTGCTCGGACGCCGTCGCGCGATGCCAAAACCGCAGATGACTGGTTTAAGGAAATCCAGACAAAGACTGGCAAGTCCTGCGACAGCGAATTTACGGTCATCGCGCAGGATGAAAACTCGATCACATTTTCGCGGCGCTCAACAATGTGCGGTAAGGATAAGGTGCAAACCGCGCTTTATCGGATTGTGACCGGCGAACGGTCCTTGTTTCTTCTGAATCCAATCTATCGCGGCGAGATGGATGAGACCATGAAGTTGAAATGGCTGGGCGTTCTTGCCTCCGCCCGACTGCAAAAATGAACAGACGACCGGGTTGGACCCTATAGATTTACGCCTGTCATAGCTTTGTCATCAAACATACACGGCACTGTTACAAAACGCCCCTAGCGCATCATCGGAAGCTCGCAAGCGACTCGTTCAAAGCAAAAAACGCGCCTGCAAAGCTCCAACGCTAATAACCATTCAGGGGTGTATACCATGATAAAGTCGACCGCTTTCAGGTCTGTTTCGATTGCCGCAATTGTTGCCGCTTCGAGTATCGTTCTTTCTTCGGCGGCAGACGCGGCCATTTCGGTGACCGATGAAGGCATTTCTGTTGAAGGCGCTGCCGCAGGCGAAGCCAACGCTGCTGCGCAACAGGACAATAGCGATCCCACGGTAGTTGACGCCCAATCGCAGGATTCGGATACTGGCCTGACCGAAATTGTAGTGACCGCGACTAAGCGTGAAACAAATTTGCAGGAAACACCGATTTCCATCTCGGTTATGGGTGCAGATACCATCCGCGAACGTAAGGTTCAAAGCTTGCTCGACCTTGCTGATGGCGGCGTGCCTTCGCTGCGCGTCGCACCATTTGAATCGCGCCAATCTGCCTTAACTATCGGTATCCGCGGCATCGTTCCCTTGGACGCAAACCAGCCCGCGCGCGAACAGGGCGTCGGCATCTATATCGATAACGTCTATCTCGGTCGCCAACATGGCCTCAATACAGGTTTGTTCGATGTAGAACGCGTCGAAGTCCTCAAAGGTCCGCAGGGAACCCTGTTCGGCCGCAATACAGAGGGCGGCGCTGTCTCGATCGTGTCAAAGCCACCCACCGGTGAATTCGGTGGCCGGATTGATGGCGGCACCGGCAATATCGGTAAATATGACGCCGGTATCCATCTAAATTTGCCAGAAGTTGCAGGATTTTCGGTCAAACTAGATGCCGTCGTGTCGCATCAGGACGCGGTGACCAAGAACCCGCTTGCTGGTCAGACGGGCTGGGGCGCGTATCACCGCAAGGGCTTCCGCGCCGCTGTGCGCTGGCAGCCGCTCGAGGGTATTACCAACGACTTCTCCTTTGACATCGCAAAGGATAATAACTCGCCCTTTTACAGCCAGCTGTTGAACTTTAACCCCAATGGCTGCCTTAGCGGCGGTAGCAACCTTGCTCCGCTTGCGATCCCGGCGGGAAGCACCTGCGTTACGCCGGGCACAAGCTTCATTGGTACGCAAGGCACCGTCAGGCCACTGCCTCCCGGCGTGGTAATCAACGGCCAAACGCTTCAGCGCGTTGCCGAACTTGGCGTGCCGCAGAAAGACACAGTCGACAAAACCTTTGGCTACACCAACATCTTTAAATGGAAAGCGGCTGACGGTTTAGAGCTACGCTCCATCACTGCATGGCGCGGCGTTGAAGTCGAACAGAATGACAATGCTGGCGGCTTCCACCGCGTGCCTGTTATCACGCTGACTGCGGCCTGTGCGGGCGCTAACTGCGCATTTAGCCGTTACAGCCGTGCCGACCTGAAACAGCGCCAATTCAGCCAAGAACTGCAAGCGGTCGGTTCGATTAGTAACTTCGATTATGTCGCTGGGCTTTATTATTTCAACGAGCGCGTCAGCGACGATGCCGCAACCCCAAACACGATGGGCGCGACCGCCATACTAACTAGCGGCGTTGTCACCGGCGCTACTTATGCGCCAATTCCATTCTGCACTGGCGCGCCAAATCCCGAATTGGGTAACGCTGTGCAAGGCTGCAGCATCGACCGCGCCTCGCGGGTGCGGTCTAGAAGCTATGCCGCTTATGGCCAGTTGACGTGGAACCCGACCGAACAGTTTAGCGTCACCGTTGGCGGTCGTTATACGAAGGACAAAAAGGAAGGCGCGCTGATCTTTTCGCGCGGTGTCGACTACCGTTTTAATCCGGCAGCAGCGGCGACGAACGGTTATGTGCCGCTGGATAAAAGCTGGAGCCGGTTCAACCCGATGGTCACGCTTGCCTATAAAGTTACCGATGACGTCAATGTCTATGCCAAATATGCAACGGGCTACCGTGCTGGTGGCGCAAGTTCGCGTACGTCAGATTATCGCGCGTTCAATCCCGAAGATGTGAAGAGCTATGAAATTGGCTTTAAGGCCGATTTCCTTGATCGTCGTGCGCGCTTTAACGTTGCCGGTTATGTGATGAACCGGAAAGGCAGCCAAGTCGACCTTTCGACCATCCAGCCAACCGCAACGGGTAACTTCAACAACCTTGTGACCTTCAATGCACCAGGCACAACAAAGATTCGCGGGATCGAGGCGGACCTTACTCTGCGTCCGGTCGATGGCCTGACGCTTGGTGTATCTTATGCCTACACCTACACTAAAATTCCGCCGGTGGATGTGACCTATTCGGCATTCTGCACTACTGTGGTGTTACCAGCTTGTCCGTTGGGAGCAGCTTCGCCTCCGTCGACCACCACAACTCCACAGCAATTCTATGTTGTCTACACGCCGCGCAACGCCGCAAGTGGATCGATCGACTATGTCATTCCACTGGATGGCAGTGACACCAAGCTTAAATTGCACTTTGATGCGAACTATTCACAAGCGACGCAGAGCTTTGATCAGTTTGCCACGAAGGCGGACAAATCGTTTATCGTGAATGGGCGGCTCTCGATTTTGGATATCGGCAGCGGTGATGCAAAGCTGAATATCGGATTGTGGGGACGAAACCTGTTTGACAATCAACTGGTGTATCGCCGCGATCCTTCAAATGCCTTGCCTTCTGTGCAGTCCACCGCAGTCGCCGGTGTGGCGAATATTACTCGGATCGGCAGTAACAGTGGCGTCTATGGTGACTATGGTAACTTTAACATGCCGCGCACCTTTGGGATCGATGCTTCCATCAAGTTTTGATGAGCGTATCATTGCAGGGATGTGACAAACCGTCATATCCCTGCAATAAAACTGTCACTGTCATAATAATGTAACAAAGCTGTCATAGTTCGTTCGTGATTCGATGGACGGA
>JBEBJR010000070.1:0-3728 GCA_040079845.1 Casimicrobium sp.
GACTTTTGAATCCATTTCCGAAATGCCGGAAAGAATAAGCACTGGCGTCTGCACTTTGGCGACGCGCAGCTTTTTCAGCACATCATAGCCGTGCATGTCGGGCAAATTAAGGTCGAGCAGAATGATGTCATAATCATACAGCTTACCGAGATCGAGGCCTTCTTCGCCAAGGTCGGTCGTATAGACATTGAACCCTTCGGTCGCGAGCATCATTTCGATGGCTTTCGCGGTGGTTGGTTCATCTTCAATAAGCAACACGCGCATGCGGCTGGCCCCTCTTCACTTATGTGCTATCCCCTGCGGCTATGCTGAATGATGGTTCAACAACGCCGTTGGAATTCATTAACCATAAGGGAAATGAACTGAAAAGGTTAATTTCATCTTAACGCCCAGAATTCCACGAGTCGCAGACGGTGGAATGTGGCAAAAGTGACTCATTTCCAAGGGTTTCGAAGTCTTGGCAGGGGTTAAATTAATTTTGCTTGGTCCGATCCGGGAATGCCAAAATTATCTCCAATTGCCATTTGCCAAGCGGAATTTGCGTTGCTAACCTTAACCTTCAGGGTTTTAACATGCCGCAACCGCACAGCGGGGCGGCATTAGCTGGAGGGCTATGACATGAAATTAGACAAACTGGCTTTATATCTGACGGCTGCGAGCCTTGCCGCACCGGTTGCGGCGCAGGATGCGAGTATTGCGACCGATACTAAAGCGGCTGAGACTTCGGAGCAGGCGATTGTTGTGACCGGCTCTCGAATCAAGCGCGATCCGAACGACAGCGCTCTGCCTTTGACCGTTATTTCGAATGAAGAGTTGGCCCGTGAAGGCATATCCAGCCCAGAGCAGCTAATCTCGTATCTGAGCACCAATGGATCGGGGCCCGACAATTTGGCATCTAACTCGGATGTCGTGACCGGTGCACAGCGTGGCACCAACGGCCTGTCAGCGGCAAATCTGCGCGGACAGGGTTCTGGGTCGACACTGGTGCTGCTCAATGGCCGCCGTGTCGCCGCGCACGGACTTTCCGGCGCGGCTGTCGACGTCAACCAGATTCCTTTTGCTGCAATTGAACGTATCGAAGTCCTGAAGGACGGTGCCTCGGCAATTTATGGCACCGATGCGATCGGCGGGGTGATGAACTTCATCACCAAGACCGACTATCAAGGCATCGGGATGTCAGGGTTGGTCGACATCACGTCACGCGCTGACAGCGCAATCTATCGCATTGGCGGGATTGCCGGTTATGGCGATCTCGACAATGACGGTTTCAATATCATGGCGGCGGCCAGCTATCGCTGGAACACTGGCCTTCGTGGTGCTGACCGAGCCTTTGTAAATGGCCAACAGCCCGATCGCGGGCTTTCAATCGATACACGCGGCGTGCCCTTTGCAACCGTGTTCCCGATTAATCCGACATCGAGCGGCGCCAATTATGCGCCGACGGGCACGCTTTTGGGTGCGACAACCACAACCAACTCGACCTATCTGCCCACGCTGGTTTTTCCAGGCACGACCACCCGCGCAGATGGTGGCGTGAACTTGTTGGACATGCCGGGTGGTGCAGGCTGCGAAACGATGGATGGCGGACTTCCCTACGATGATGCGCTGTGGAACAATACCGGAGCGCGTTGGGCATGCGCTTGGGATACGGGCCGTGCGGCTATGCTGCAGCAACCGATCGAAACATTTACCTACTATGGCCGAGGCGTAGCGCGGTTCATGGACGACCATGAAGTGTCGCTGGAAGTTACCGGTTCGAACGCCGTGTCGTCCAAACGGTTTTCCAACGCGCAGGTGTCTTCGAACAACACGACGACACAGGCATTCTATCCGCTGAATGCCTTGACCGCGAGCACGTACAACTATGTGTACAACACACTTTTGGCCCAGTTCCCGGCAATAGCTGCCAACTATGGCAAGCCGATCGGCTTCCGCTGGCGTTGTATCGAGTGCGGTACACGTGAGTACAATACAGATTCAGAGACCTTCCGCGTTGCTTTGGGTGTCGACGGGCCGATTTCGGATACATGGGATTACCGGGCAGGCGCCTCTTACGCACAAAGCGAGACCTCCTCGACTCTCGGCACAGGCTATTATTTCCGCGATACCGTCAACGGCACTCCGGGCCTGGTTACGCTCCTGAGCACGGGCGTTCTGAATCCCTTCCTTCGTCCGGGCGAGACCCAGACACCGGCGGCACTCGCGGCACTTGCTGCGGCCTCGGCTGAGGGTGAAACGCTCTACGGTGGTCGTTACAAGGTGTTGCAGCTCGACTATTCGGTATCGGGTTCGCTGTTCGATCTCCCCGGCGGAACGGTACAGGCGGCTCTTGGCGTCGACTATCGTCGTGAGACTTATGAATTCAACGGATCAGCTGCCGCTGCGGCAACAGCACCTGTAATTTTCCTCGCGGCATTTGATAATGTGAATGCGCTCACTCCCAAGCACCGCGACATCAAAGCCGCTTATGCCGAAGTGCTGTTCCCGATTATCGAAAGTTTCGAAGTCACTGCGGCCGTCCGTATGGACGATTATTCGGATTTCGGTTCGACCGTGAACCCGAAAATCTCGGCCAAATTCCGGCCCGCCGACTGGCTGATGTTCCGTGGTTCTTATAATACTGGCTTCCGTGCACCAGCATTCAACCAGATTTACAACGGTGCGACAGAATCCACCTACGCTGGTAGCGACCTTGTCGACCCCGTATCGTGCCCTTCGCTAGTGCCGTCATCCACCGCCAGCTCTCCTTGTTTCCGGATTCGACCGGACATTATCACGCGCGGCAATCGGAATTTGCAGCCCGAAACATCCGAACAGATGAGCCTGGGCGTCGTGTTTGAACCCTCTTCAAACTTCAGCGCATCGGTTGACTGGTGGTCGATCAACATCGATGACAATATCCAGTTGCCGACCTTGCTCCAGATTGTCCGCTACTCGGCGGATTTGAACCATCTGATCATCCGCAACCCGGCAGGAACGATCACTGATCTGGATCAGGTTTGGCAGAATATGGGTAACCGGCGCACCCAGGGTCTGGAAATTACTCTGCGCGCCGGGGCCGATGCATTTGGCGGTCGTGTATCAGCCGGGATGGACGGCACATATCTTCTCAAAAAGAAGGAAAAGGTGACTGCAAGCGCTCCATACGACAATCAAATCGGCATTTTCACATTCACCGGTGACCTCGGCATCCGCTGGAAGCATAATGCCTTCCTCAGCTGGTCAAATGACGAATGGAATGTGTCATTGTCGCAGATTTTCCGACTGGGATATAAGAATGGCGCGCTTCCAGGTATTGCCAATGGCACAGTTACCCGTCCCGGTTATAACAAGCGCGTCAGCGATTATGTGACCTACAATCTGTCGGCTGGCTGGAATGCGACCGAAAAGATGCGCTTGACCCTTGGCATCAAGAATATCTTCGATACCGATCCGCCGTTCGCGATCACCTATGACGGCAATACTGGTGCTGGTGGTAGCTGGGAGCCGCGTGTGGCCGATCCACGCGGACGTTCCTTCACCATCGCGGCAGAGGTGAATTTCTGAAGCCCTCGCGTCGTACGATCATGGCAGGGCTGGCGGCGCTGATGGCGTCGCCGGCCTTCCCGGCTACGCTTGCGCCAGCAGCCCCCGGCGCGCGGGCAAAGCCGCCGCGTATCCGTCCGGGGGATACAATCGGCCTTATCGAGCCTGCCTCTGCCAGTGACGAAGTGTTTGACATTACGTTG
>JBEBJR010000003.1:0-221872 GCA_040079845.1 Casimicrobium sp.
GGTGGGCCCTCAATCGGAGGTGGAACGGCCGGACCTGCTGCTGCGGCTGGCGACCCAGGTGGGGGCATCACAAAAATCGATTGAATCAACGCGGTGGAACGTGAGTTGGTGCCGTATCCGCGCGCAGTTATGCGGTAGGCGAGACTCTGCAACACGCTGTCTTCGGCGGTTTTAATCTGTTCGATAATGTACGCGGGCTGCTTAATAAGCGCGATACCTCGGGAATCAACAATTGCCGACGCACCTGTAAACGTGCCAAATGCGACGGCTAAGCCGTTGTTCGACGTGGTCGTGAGATTTGTCCAAACGTTCGCGACCTCCCAAGCCTTAGTGTCGCCCACTGCGGAGAGCGCATCCAGATCGCAGATGCCTCGTCCGCATCGAACCCCCGGTGTGCTGAATGCGATAAAGTCGCGTCCGACCCCTCGGTCGTCTTGATACTTCGATGCCCCTAATCGGCGCGAGTCACCGGGTAAGAATCTGCAGTTGTTACCTCCCGCAGCCACGCAATCAGACGTTGGAGTACCGCGCGGGCCGGAGCGAACGCTCATCAAATCTCTTTCGCCGTCCTGCGTGGCAGCCTCAGCGGCACCAACGGCGACAAGGTGATCTCGATCAACTGCACCCATGCGCTCTTGGAAAACTCCGGATTGCATCGTTGATAGTGTGAGCAACGTGGCGGCGACGATCAACAGCAGTGCAACGACCAGCACAAAACCACGCGACCGCGATTTCGTGGAACGACGCAGCCGGCCAACCGTGGCGTGCATGCCCAGCGGGGAGTTTGTTGGGGGGGAGTCAGGAATTTGCATAATCAAAACACGAGTACCGAGGACGTGCTCGTTCGGTTGCGTAAGTTGAAGGTGAACCAGTTGGCCTTGCGCAGGCGGTTGTCGGGGCTGTTACGGGCAACGCCGTCGCAATCCGTATAAGGTGCACCGCCGGCAAGCGCGCTCAACGCCACGCGCGACGGCGATTGCATGAGCACGCACAGATCGACTGCGTCTACGTTATTCCATTCGTTGCCGACACTCGCGGTATCAAGACGTCGAATGACGCGATTGACACCTATGCCAGTTCCCACGTGAAAAAAGGCGCGGATTTGCTCGACGCCTTGAGCCATCGGTTGTGGGGCAGCACGGGCGCCGTTGCCCCTGCAGTAGAGCTCAGGAATCTGAACCGCTTGTCCGCCCTGTGTGGTGGTAACACCGCGCCCTACGTAGAACTCGTTGATGGCGATGGGCGATGGGCCAGGCATTTCGTTGGCGTTGGCGGCGGCGGCGGCAAGTGGATTATTTCCGTTGCAGTCGCCGCCCGTGCCGCCCGCGAACGGAACCAACCCGCTACCCGCTACGGCGACATTCGCTGGCTGACTCTGATAACTGAGGACAATCGCATCCGTTGGAAGCTGTCCGGCAACCGCCGGATTTGCTGTGCAGCTCCAAGGCACCGTGTAATTAATGGTGCCATTTGCGCAGGCAAACACAGGGACGATCCCAGTGTCCACCCCGTACGGAGGGCGCGCTATGTCGTCAAAAATGATTGGGAAGTTAGTGCCGGCGGGGGTATTTGCAATGTCGACGAATCCGGCCTGACGCGTCATCGAACCCACAACATCGTGCACCAGACGCGACGCCTCGTGGATTCGGCCGCGCTGGTCGGCTCCCGCAAACGTCGACTTCGTGCTTAGGAAAATTGACCCCACGACCGCGAGCAGCACCAGCCCAATGGCCATTGCCACCATGAGCTCGATGAGCGAAAACCCTGAATGCGCCTTTGCTAGGCGAGTGGGTCGGACCGGGGACGAGTTCGCTGTATTCATTTGGCGGGAATCACCACGGTTAGACACTGGTTAACCGAGGCTGGAACCCCTGCCAGCCCGGTACAACCGCTAGACGCGGCGAGTGTTGCAGCGTCAAGACTACTGTGGTCGCGCTGACTCTGCTCAAGCCACGCGACGGTGATGGCAATCATGGGTGGGTTGTTGCCAACAGCTTGAACGCGCATCAAGCCACCGGGGAGCGCCGCAGCAACATTGGAGCGGAAGGCGGCCAAATGTTTGAGTCGAAGATCGTTGATGTTGCAGCCAGCTGCCGGGCAAACTGGGGCGGTAAAAATTCCGTTAAAAGGCGATCCGTAGCCGCCCCCTAGGTTGTCGGTTTTTTCCTTCAACCAAAGGTTAGTGTTCATCACTTCGACAAAGGAGGCAATCTGTTGCGTCGCAATCGTCCGCTCGGCTGCGCCGACGGTCGCTTGCAAGCCGGTCAAGATCGTGCCCGCTATTCCTAGAGAGCCAACGGCCACAATAAGAATTGTGACGAGGATCTCAAGCAGGGAAAAGCCGCCCTGACGAATGCGCCCGGCATACGGACGGGTGGGGTTAGAGGTGCGTTGAGTTAAGTGCATGACAATTCATCGATACGTGGACGCCCCGAGCGGTCAATGCAAACTCGTCGTTGCTCGGTATTGGTGCTTGGCGTGAAAACGACACCGCCGACCATTGTGCCCACCTCAAGTCGCCCGCTCGCGACGTAACTAAGCCGTTGAACGGAAGCGGGCCCGAGCACAGTTGCGACACCAGCCCATTCGCCGCGCTGCTTGATAATCTCTTCGCCAGCGTCCAATGTGCGCGGAGTGCCGGGATCACCAGGCGCGGGTCCGTCATCGGCAAAAACGATGTAACCCGCCGTCCAGTCGCCGCCGCCCGTCTTACAAACAGTCGGGGATTGTGCGGCGCAGATCGTCACGCGACCGCCGCGGCGAACGGCCTCGGATCGGGCCAGGTTTATCGCAGCAACGTACTCCGACACCGTACCAGATACGCGCGATTTGTCGATTAACTGAATCATCGACGGGATGGCGATCGAGCTCAAAATGGCGAGTACGGCCACGGTGACCATCAGCTCGATGAGCGTGAAGCCGTGGGACGGACTGCGTCTCAGGAGCGCTAGGCGTGGGAATGCGGATTTACACATGGGTAGATTCTGTATCTCCCAGCCGGTGCCGTCACAAATGCCCGATGTGCGGCGATTGTGACGGGATATCCGGTGAACAGCCGTTTGAACGCGGTCGTGATTGGGGCGAGTTATGCCGTTGGCGTAGACCTGGGCGGCTTCGACGGCCTAGCGCAAACCTACCGGCAAATTGAATTCGACGGTTTCGTCGTCGCCGTCAGAAATCGTCAAGTCGGTGACGCCCCATTCAGCGAGCTTGGCTAAGACGCCCTGCACCAATGCCTCCGGGGTGGACGCACCCGCCGACACGCCTACTTTTACGCCCTCGCCTATCCACGTCGGGCTCAAGCCGTCTGCATCGTCGACCAAGTAGGCCTTGGCACCCAACCGTTCGGCCACTTCGCGCAGACGATTCGCGTTGGAGCTGGCGCGCGAGCCGACGACGATGAAGACGTCCACGTCGGGCGCGATGGCCTTTACAGCGCTTTGGCGATTGGTCGTGGCGTAGCAAATATCGTCTTTACGCGGCGGACGAATGGCAGGAAACGCAGCTTGTAACGCGGCAACGACTTTGGCGGTGTCATCGACCGAAAGCGTGGTTTGTGTGACAAAAGCCAAATGCGATGGGTCCCTCACCCTTCCCGACGCAGCGAGACGAGCCACGTCGGCCTCGTCTTCCACCAAGTAAATTCCGTCCGTCGCCTGCCCCATCGTGCCTTCGACTTCGGGGTGTCCCTCATGGCCGATCATGATGATTTCGACGCCAGCTTTGCGCAGTTTAGCGACCTCGAAATGCACTTTAGTCACCAGCGGACAGGTCGCGTCAAACACGCGAAACTTGCGCTCGCCTGCTTCGGCTTGCAGCGCTTTGGACACGCCGTGCGCTGAGTAAATCAACACCGCGCCGCCGGGAAGCTCGGGCACGTCTTTGAGCTCTTCAACGAAAATCGCGCCACGCGCCTTCAGGTCGTCGACGACATGCTTGTTGTGCACCACTTCATGGCGCACGTAGACCGGCGCACCGAACTTGTCGAGCGCACGATCTACGATGGCAATCGCCCGATCTACTCCGGCGCAAAAGCCGCGCGGGTTGGCGAGAATTACGGATTTGGGCTTGAAGGTGATGGGTTGTGAACTCATTAAATTCTCTTGTGCATTCTGTGGCCGCGCGCTTGGCTAGCAGAGCGCATCAATCAGCGCGTTTGCCGAATACCGCCGACCACAACATCAGCGCCGCGCCAATGCAAATTGACGAATCGGCGACGTTAAACGCAGGGTAATACCAATCCCACGGTGCCCAATAAACGAGCACGAAATCGATCACCTTGCCGAGCCAAATCCGGTCGATGACGTTGCCAATCGCTCCGCCGACGATGAGCGCCAACGCAAGCTGCACGCGGGCGTCGGGCTCGCGCTTCAACCACCGCCAACACCAAATGCAAACGGCAATCGCCAGCGCAACAAAGAACCAGCGCTGCCACCCGCCTGCGTTCGCCAGAAAGCTAAACGCGGCACCAGGGTTGTACGCCAGAATCCAGTCGAAAAACGGCAATACGTTCACCCGTTCGCCGAGGCGAAAGTTTGAGTGAAAGTAGAGTTTGGTCGCTTGATCGAGCGCGATGACCACGAGGATCAGGCCAGTCCAGCGACGTGCGAGCACAGCGCTCATTGCGAAAGATCCACTTGCGAACAGCTTTTTGCTCCAACGACCGCCAGGCGGTCGTTGGAGGCGAAAAAGCTTATTAGTTGACTTATGCCAAAAACATGCTCCAACGACCGCCCGGCAGTCGCTGGGAGCAAAAAGCTATAAGGGACTGACATACTACGCAAAGGTCCGCGTTTCGCCAGCACCGTACAGATTGCTGATGCAGCGTGCGCACAAACCAGCATGAGCCGCGTCCGAGCCAACGTCACTGCGGTAATGCCAGCAGCGATCGCACTTCGTATGTTCGGCCACTTCAACTCTAACGCTCACATTGACAGCAAAGTTATGCGGCCGATTCGTGCCAGCATTCCAGACTCGACAAACTAGCGGGTGTTGCGGTAGAAGTGTGCGCAAATCCGAGATCAAACCAAAAGACACGCTTGATGCGATGAACACGTACTTCGCGTCGTCTCCCAGCCTGCGCAAAACTTCAATCGGATGGGATGCGTATCCAGCCTGATTGACCGAATTGAAATAAATACTTACTTTTGCCTGCAATGACGAGCCAATATCGCCAGCGGCTCGCTTTGATTCGAGCTCGCGGTTAACTAGATTTCGCAAAGTACGCAGGTTTGACCAATCGTCCAATAACGCCGCCTCGTCCGCAGGCGCGGCCAGCGGCTGGTTGTAAACCTCGAAGAACACACTCGCTTCGGTCACGTCTTTGCCCGGATTCAGCGTCGCCCACACCTCTTCGGCCGTGAATGACAACACCGGTGCCATCAGACGAACGAGTTGCTGCGTGATGTGGTGCAACGCGGTTTGTGCGGACCGACGCGCGGCACTTGTTTTGCCACACGTGTAGAGGCGATCTTTCAGTACGTCGAGGTAGAAACCTCCCAAGTCTTCCGAGCAAAATCCTTGCAGGATTTGCATGACGACGTGAAACTCGTAGCGCTCGTACGCCGCCACAACTTTCGCCGCCATTTCACGCGTCATCGCCACCGCGTACCGGTCGATTTCGGTCATTTGCTCCAGCGGCACCGCGTCTTTCGATGCGTCGAAGTCGGAGGTGTTCGCAAGCAGGAAGCGCACCGTATTGCGGATACGGCGATACGTTTCGGTGACCCGTTTCAAGATTTCGTCAGACAACGCAAGTTCGCCCGAGTAATCCGTCGCCGCGACCCACAGACGCAAAATCTCCGCGCCCAGCGAGTCGCACACCTTCTGCGGCGCGACCACGTTGCCGAGCGATTTGCTCATCTTGCGGCCGTTTTGATCGACCACGAATCCGTGCGTCAGCAGTTCGTCATACGGCGCGCGACCGTTGATCATCGAACTTGTCAGAAGCGACGAATGGAACCAACCGCGGTGCTGATCCGATCCTTCGAGATACATGTCCGCCGGGAACTTGCTCTGCGCCGCGTGCGAGCCACGCAGCACCGTTTCGTGCGTCGTGCCTGAGTCAAACCACACGTCGAGTGTGTCCGGATTCTTGACGTAGTCTTTGGCATCGTCGCCGAGCAAATCGACAGGGTTCAACGTCTGCCACGCCTCGATGCCGCCCTGCTCTACGCGCTTGGCAACGGCCTCAAGGAGTTCGCTTGTACGCGGATGCAGCGCACCGGTTTCACGATGGATGAAAAACGCCATCGGCACGCCCCATTGGCGCTGACGTGACAGCGTCCAGTCCGGGCGATTGGCGATCATCGCGTGCAGACGGGCTTGTCCCCAAGCCGGAAAAAACTTGGTGTCGCTTACGGCTTGCAACGCGGTTTCGCGCAGCGTCATAGCGGCCTCAAGTTCAGCGTCACTTGGTTTGAGCGGTCGCAAACGGCGAGCCGTATCGTCAATCTCATGTACTACTTTCGGATGTTTTTGCAGCGCACGATAGGTGATCGCGGCCTGACTCGCCGCTTTAGGAACCACATCCATTCCCGCAAACCACTGGTTGGTTGCACGGTAGATGATCGGCGTACGGTGCCGCCAGCAGTGCATGTAGCTGTGCGTGAATTTCTCGGCTTTGAACAGCGTGCCGAGGCTCCTCATGTGTTCAACGATTATCGGATTGGCGTCCCAGATCGAGAGGCCGCCGAATTCTGGCAAGGACTCTGCGTATTTGCCGTCACCCATCACAGGCGTCAACACGTCGGTGTCCTTGACACCATTGGCGCGACACGACAGGAAGTCTTCTATGCCGTACGCAGGCGACGAATGGACTATGCCGGTACCCGTGTCGAGCGTGACGTAGTCCGCCAGATAGATCGGGCTCAGGCGGTCGTAAAACGGATGCGCAAACGCGATGTGGTCGAGAGCAGTGCCCTTGCACATGACCTCCGATCCCTCGAACTGTCCAGTTGCTCCCATGAATTCGATGCGCTTCGCATCGAGCTTTTTCACTAGGCCTTCGGCACCTTCCAATGCCAGACGTCCGCACAAGATCACAAAACTGCGATCATTCTGCATTGTGACTTTGATGATTATGTAATCCGCGTCTGGGTTTGCATTGAGCGCCTGATTCGCGGGTAGTGTCCAAGGAGTGGTAGTCCACACCGCCGCGAACAATGGTTCGGCAGGTAGTGAAGGGACACCAAACGCCTTGGCAAGGGCTAGCCGCGCTTCAGGGGGAGCTAGAAACCCTACATAAACAGCGGTGTCAACCTTGTCTTGGTATTCGACCTCGGCCTCGGCCAGCGCCGAGCCGCAGTCGAAGCACCAGTTCACCGGCTTCAAACCGCGGAACACGTAGCCCGCGTCGTAGATTTTCCGAAGCGCGCGGATTTCGTTGGCCTCGGCGACCGGATTCATCGTGGTGTATGGGTTTTCCCACTCACCGAGAACGCCCAATCGCATGAAGTCTTTGCGCTGCTTGTCGATTTGCTCGGTGGCATACGCGCGGCTCTTGGCCTGCACTTCTTGCGGAGGCAAGCCTTTGCCGTACTTTTTCTCGATTTGGATTTCGATCGGCATGCCATGGCAATCCCAGCCAGGCACGTAGGGCGCGTCAAAGCCCGCCATCAATTTGGATTTGACGACGATGTCTTTCAATACTTTGTTGACGGCGTGTCCGATATGGATGTCGCCGTTGGCGTACGGTGGCCCGTCGTGCAACACCCAGCGTGGGCGTCCCGCGGCCTTAGCGCGGATCGCGTGGTAGAGCTTCTTCTCTGTCCATTCAGCGATCCAAGCTGGCTCGCGGGCGGCCAAGTTGCCGCGCATTGGAAAAGGCGTGTCAGTGAGATTGAGCGTGGACTTGTTGTCCGCTTTTGCGGGCGCGTCAGTTTTTGTATTCATGATCGATAACGGCGAAATTTTCTATTTCGTCATTCCGGCGAGAACCGGAATCCAGTGCGTTGTGAGGAAAGCCAACAGGGAGCGTTGCGACAACGTTCTGGTCCCCGGCCTGCGCCGGGGTGACGCCATTGTTTGTGGTCGCGCGCGAACAAAGCGCGCGAGGGTCAGCCGCTAATTCGGTAGTGCCGCGTTTGTCGGGCAAGCGTCTTGACGACGCAGACGGGAAGTTGGGCAGAAGGCATAACCCGTATTATCGCTCAAAACGAGGTTAGCGGCTCAAGCGCCCGCACTTTTGACGCAGAATCAGTGTTGTTCGCGTCCAGAAAGCCGTCGTCAAGCTATGCCAATCACCACCGTCTACCGCGCAAAACTCATCCATACGATGAACCCGATGCAACCGACCGCTACGCACGTCGCGGTGCGCGATGGGCGCATCTTGGCTGTCGGCGATTTGGCACAGATGGCCGCGTGGGGCGCGTTTGAGTTGGATGAGCACTTCGCCGACAAAGTGTTGTTGCCCGGTTTTGTGGAAGGGCACTGCCACCTGAAAGAAGGCGGTATGTGGGACTCGCCGTATCTCGGCTGGTTTGATCGGCGTGACCCTAAGGGCAAAGTATGGCCGGGCCTACGGTCAATGGACGCAGTGGTGGCACGCCTCAATGAAATTGACGCGGAGATGGCTGCGCGCGGCGAGCCGGAGGTAAAGCCGATCATCGCCTGGGGCTTTGATCCGATTTATTTTGGGGCCGAACGCATGACCGTCGCTCATCTGGATCGTGTGGGCAATAGCGCTCGCCCCATTGTGATTGCGCATGCCAACGGGCACTTGCTTAACGCCAATTCAGCGATGCTGCGCTGGGCGGAAATTTCTTCAGAGACAGAAGTCGAAGGTGTAGTGAAGTTTGCCGACGGTTCGCCCACGGGCGAATTGCAAGAGCCCGCTGCGATGTTTCTGGTGATTCGCAAAGTGGGCAATGCCGGGCTCATTGCCCCGATGAACGACAGCGGTATGGCCGGATTCGCGGCGATTTGTCGCGCGCAGGGCGTGACGACTGCGACAGACTTGGTGAACACACTCGGCGAAGCCGATCTCGCTGTGCTTGAACGCGCCACGGGCGACGACAATTACAGCGTACGCATATTGCCCGCGTTCAAGGCATTTCACGGTACGCACGGCGCAGCAGCGGGCGCGGAACACGTCAGATCGCTCGTGCCGCGCAGCACGGATCGACTGCGTTTTGGTCTCGTGAAAATGATGCTCGACGGTTCTATTCAGGGCTTCTCGGCACGCCTTCGTTGGCCCGGTCATTTCAACGGCGCGCCGAATGGCATTTGGGTCACCGCGCCGTCGCAATACGAGGCCGATTTCGAAACGTATCATCGCGCGGGCTTAACGATTCACACGCACACCAACGGCGACGAAGCGAGCCTCGTCGCTATCGACGCTATCGAGCGCGTTCTGGCTCGCGCGCCGCGACGCGACCATCGCCACACGCTGCAACACGGACAAATGATCGACGCGCCGATGTTCAAGCGCATGGCCACGTTGGGTCTTTGCGCAAACCTCTTCGCCAACCATCTTTGGTATTGGGGCGACCAGCACTTTGAGATGACGATGGGGCCGGATCGCGCCAATCGACTCGACGCCTGCCAAAGTGCGCTCAACGCTGGTGTGCCGCTCGCGATTCACTCGGACGCGCCTGTGACGCCGCTTGCGCCGCTCTTCACCGCGTGGTGCGCCGTTAACCGCATCACGCCATCGGGCCGCGTGCTGGGTGCTAACGAGCGACTGAGCGTGATGGATGCGCTCCGCGCCATCACGCTTGGCCCCGCGTACACACTCAAGCTCGACCACGAAATCGGCAGCATCGAATGCGGGAAGCGCGCGGATTTCGCGGTGCTGGAAGACGACCCGTTCGTGATTGCCCCGAACGCATTGAAGGATGTGCGTGTGTGGGGAACCGTCTTGTCGGGACGGGTGTTCGCGGCCAGCACGAAGACGTCCTAGCCTCTTGCCAGTTCAATGCTGAAATTTTTGTGCTTACAAGTTAATCAACATATCGGTAGCCGCGGACTTGGCCGCGCTCCCCGGCCAAGCGCGGCCAAGTCCGCGCCTACAACACGGATTGGATTCGGCGTTGCCAGTGCTGCGCGATGAGCCCGGCTAAGCGCATCCCGCTCACCGTCATCGGTGGCTTTCTGGGATCGGGAAAAACCACTCTGCTGAACTATTGGCTTCGCGAAACACGTGGCCAGCGCTTTGGGGTATTGGTGAATGATTTCGGCGCGATCAATATCGACGCGGCGCTGATCGAGTCCAGCAATGCCGACACCATCGCGCTTAGCAATGGCTGCGTGTGTTGCAGCATTGGCGATGATCTCTCGCAAGCGTTGATTCGCGTGCTCGAAACATCGCCGCCGTTCGATGGCATCGTGATCGAGGCCAGCGGCGTCTCTGATCCGTGGCGCATTGCGCAGATTGGGTTGGCCGAGCCGAGCCTCTCGCTCGATGGTGTGATCGTGTTGGTTGACGCGCAAGCCGTCGCAGAGCAGCTCGCCAATCCGCTGTTGCGAGATTCAATCGAGCGACCGATGGCGCATGCCGATTTGGTGGTGCTGAATAAAGTTGATTCGGCAGACAGCGAGTCGCTTGTCGCTACGCGCGCATGGCTGGCAACGGTTGCGCCCAACGTGCAACGCTACGAGGCCGCGCACAGCATAGTTCCGCTTCCGATGCTGAGCGGTTTGCATATGACGAAGCTAGGCGAATTCACGTCAGCACAGGGCCATCATTGCGACGAAAAATGTCGCCACGCGCACGCGCTGGCACCGCAGCACGATGCGCAATTTGCTGCATGGTCCGGCCAGACCCACCGCGTGTTTACACTCGCCGAAATAAAAGCCTGGCTCGCCGCACCACCGCGAGGTTTGCTTCGATTCAAGGGCTTGATCCGCACCGTGGAGCATGGGTGGAGCGAAGTGCAGTTTTCCGGGCGCAATGGATCGGTGCGACGCGCGCGCGGTGTCGCCCAAACGTGCGCACTCGTTGGAATAGGACTGCGAGGCGAGCTACCTAGTGCCGCACTCGACAGATTTTGGACCGACCAACGAGAGCGCTGTTAACGGCCTCGACGGCCAAAGAGTCCGATGTGTTTCACGCCTAGACGAATCAGCCAAGCAGCGATCACGGTGCCCACCGTGTAACCGAACAGCGACACGTAGTAATTGATGGTGCCGGATGCGTAGCTGCGCCCTTGCCGTCCGCGCACAGAGCCGCTCTGTATTGCGTCAATGAGCGCGCCGCCCAAAAACCAAATGACGACCACGCCAAAAACGATCACCAACAACCCAACGATGGGTGAATCGTTGCGGCCTGTGGTTGGCTGCACGGGTCGCCGTGGTTGCATGTCAGGCTCCGTTAGAAAAAACATCCCGCACGGCAGCGATGTCGCGATGCATCTGCGCGGTCATCACTTCGAGCGAATCAAATTTCTCTTCGGGTCGAATGCGCTTTACGAACTCAACGACGACGCGTCGACCGTACAAATCGCCCTGAAAATCGAGCAGAAACACTTCGAGCAGTGGCTGGCCGTTTTGTGTCACCGTCGGGCGAACGCCAACACTCGCCGCGCCGATCACTGGGCTGCCACCCGCGACGTCCACGCCGTACACGCGCACCGCGTAAATGCCTGAAACGGGCAACGGCGACCAAAGCGGCAGATTGATCGTCGGGAATCCGAGCGTGCGGCCAAGCTTTTGGCCGTGCGCTACTTTGCCGCTGATGCGATAGGGGCGGCCAAGAATCGCGGCGGCGGTCACCGCATCGCCCTCGCCCAGCATTTCTCGTGCGAGCGTCGACGAGAAGCGCACGTCCATCGCTTTCACCGCGGGCATGATGTAGCACTCGACGTCGTTGGCCGCGCACCACGCATGCAGCGACTTCACGTCACCCGCGCGCCCTTTTCCGTAACGGAAATCATCGCCCACGATGACCCACTTCGCGTTCAATCCGGCCTTCAACACTTGCTCGCAAAACGCGTCGGGCGACATATCTGCGACCGACGCATTGAATCGCATGACTTGAATGTGCTCGATGCCGACAGTCCAAATGCAGGCCAGTTTGTCACGCAAACGTTGCAGGCGCGCCGGCGGAGCTTTGCCCGCTCGGCGGGCGAAAAATTCGCCGGGTGCTGGCGCGAAGGTGAGCGCGGTGGGCTTGAGCGAACGCTGCCGCGCGGCTTGAACCGTGACTTCGAGCATCGCCTGATGACCGCGATGGACGCCGTCGAAATTACCGATGGTGACGGCCGTCGGGCACGAGGCAAACGCGTTTGGACGCAAGTCGCGGGCGAGCGAGGGACGAGGCGGGGAGACGGTCATCAGGCGGAAATTTTCTGCGGGAAAGCGTTGATTTTATTGGAGAAACTTTGCGCGGCGCTTAACTGGGTTGGCGCGTGACGGCGACCACCGTTACCCTTAACAGCTTTTAGGCGCTATCGACAGGTGTACGGTCGTTACAGCCGATATTTTCTATTTATCGACATATGAACAAATGTGCATCAAACGACCGCCTGCTAGTCGCTAGAGCCTAAAAGCTATAAGGTGATTTCTTCTAAACAATCAATCCACGGAAAGTAAAGCGCAGCACGAATAGTTTGCGCAGCATCTGGCGCACCGAGTGAACGGATGCGCTCGACGTACGAGGCCAACTGCGCGCGGTACTGCGCCACCTGCCCTGCGCGCCACGCCGCCTGATCGGCTCCGCCGCTTGGCTCTGCAAACTTGAAATCAATCACCCATCGCACGTTCTCCGCCGTCACGAACGTGTAGTCCACACGCACGGCAGCCGCGTCATCTGTGGCGCTCGGAAGCGACCATTCGGTGTTGCGCCGCAGATGCGTAGCGTTAAACAAAAACTGAACGTTCGGTAGCGTTGACGCATTGGAAAACCACGCCACGATGCGCTCGGCGAATGCACGCGCCGACGCGGCACTTGCCCCCTCCTCCAGCAATCGGCGCTCAGTGGCGGCAGCATTCGGCATGAACGCCATGCCGCGCGCATGCGTTACGGCGAGCCCTTCAAACAGCAAATGACCGACGATACCTTGCGCGCGCGCATCACGATTTTCGACGGGCACCGCGGTGTCCGCTGCGTCAATGCTCGCGCGGTACGCGGGCCACACAATCGTCTCCAACGCAAAGGGTTCGGACAACGACGAGCGCTTGAGTGAGGCTTCGAGCAGCAAGCGGCGCGAAACCGGTGTGTCGTCCACCGTTAACGCGTCATCCGCCTGCAAGCCCAGCATCTGCGCGAAGCTTCCCGCCGACGGCGGCTTGTGCGCAGCGGTGCGCGATAGCGTGAGCGTGCGCCGCGCGCGCGTGGCGGCGACGTACAGCAGACGTTTGCCTTCGTCTTCACGCGCGCTTCGCGTTTGGTCCGAAACAAAATCGAACACGCTGCCCTCACTCCGACGGCGCGAATCGCGCGCTGCAATGAGCACCGCGCGATTGGACTTCGCGTTGGTCGAATCAGACGCGACAAATCGCCACTGCGCCAACGCGCGCGCGTCACCGCGCACCGGGCGATCCGCACCGATCAGAAAGACGTGATCCCACTCCAGCCCTTTCGCCTTGTGAATCGTGAGAATTTCCACGGTGCCGCTTTCGGCTTTGGGGTCGGCAGCTGCTGAAGACGAAAAGGATTGACGTTCCGATTTAAGCAATAGCTCAAGCTCGTGACGTGGCGGCAGCGCGCCGCCCGCGCTCACGCGCGAGATCCACGAGAAAAATGCATCCGCTTCGTCACACGCTGCCTCGTTGGACAAAAGCGCCGGCCCAGCCAAAGCACGCCACGCAGCCTCCACACGCTCAGCGAGCGACGACATCCACGCGTGCGCGTCAGCGATAGCGAACGCCGCTGAAGCATGTGCGATTCTTGCGCGCTCGTCGCTGTCGAGAATCGCGGTCAGCCAGGCTTGATCGGCTCGCAGCAAATTCGCGGCCGGGGCAAGCGCCGGCATCTTGCGCTCGGGCAAACCGTCGCGCAATTCGGTCGCGTTTTCTCCATCAAGCGCAGTTGCAAACGCAGCAAGCGTTGCCAAGGTGCAACCTACCCACGGCGAGCGCAATACAGAGAACAGCGACAAACGATCACTCGGCTGCGCAATCGCATACGTCAGCGAAAGCAAGTCGCGCACGGTTTCACGCGCGGACCAATCGGCGAATTCGCGCGCGGAAAATGCAATGCCTCGCGCTGCAAATTGCGCGATCAACGCCGTCGCATGCGCACGCCCACGCACTAGCACCGCGACCGATGCGGCAGGCTCGTCTGTACGAATTTGGGCAATGTTTTCTGCAATGGCGTCGGCCTCATCCGCGTCGTTCGAAAACGCACGATGCGCAACATGCTCTGGCAACACGCCGGACGTCCGTGTGGCAACCGCCGACACAAACTTCACGCGCGAATCATCGTCTAGCGCCGCGTCGCCACCGGCAGCAAAGACGCGCGAAATCTCAGCGTTGACCCAATCCACCACCGCGGGTTGCGAACGATAGTTTGCGGTCAACGTCAGCGGCATTAGCGCGACTGCACCCACACCATGTGCTTGGGCTTGCAGAAAAAGACTCACATCCGCGTCACGAAATCCGTAGATCGATTGCATCGGATCGCCCACGAGAAAGAGCGTGCGTCCATCGCCGCTCGACCAATCGTCGGTCAGCATACGCAGCAAATCAAATTGCGCCGGATTGGTGTCCTGCACTTCGTCAACCAGAATGTGTTTGAGCTTTGCGTCAAGTCCCGCGAGCACGTCTTCGCGCGCGTCACGCAGCCCTGCGAGCGCAGCGATCATCACGCCGCTGAAATCGGTAACGCCACGGTCGCGCATCAGTAACGATAGATACGCAGCAGAAAGTTTCAGCACCACCAATGTCGCTTTGAGGGCAATTTCGTGCTCGGAAATCGCCATCGCGGCTGGCAAGGTTCGCGTTTTAGCAAGCGCCGAAACAAACGCCGTATCGCGCTCAAGCTCGGGCAATATGGCTTGCATGCGCGCCTTCATTGCCGCGCGTTCGTCCGCGGCGATGCCTGCGTATTTCGCGTCTTTCGGAATCGGAAATCCCGCTTTAACGTTGATGCCGCCAGGCTTGCGCAACTCACCCGAAGCCGTGAGCAGCAGGTCGGACAGCGTTTGCCAATGCGATAAATCCGCGAGCTCTTCGCGCACAGGCCACGCCTCGGCAAGCGCGTCGCGCTCAGCCGCTTGCGAGTCGCGTCCGTCGAGGCTAAACACTGTCGCGGTGAACTGCGCCAGTGCAATGATTTCGGCGTCTAAACGGTGGTTGTGCAATCCTGCGACCTGTTCGATGTGTTTTTCCACCTGCGCCACAAGCACCGCCGTAAGCCGCGCCACTGCGGCGTCCGACGTGTCCACCGCTTCGCCCAACCACTGCGCACGCCGCGCTAACAAATCAGCGATAAGCGCGACCACGTCGTCAACGCGATTGGCCGCCAACGTGAGCAACAGATCGCTCTCGCGCCGAATGTCATCATCAAACAGCGCAGAGCGCGCCGCGTCGCGATACACGGCGTTCAGCGACGGCTCAATCGGCGCCAGTGCCGCGCTCGCGGCAACCTGTTGCAACGGTGCTCGTGCCGCAAGGCGCGCACAAAACGCGTCGAAGGTATCGATCAGCACAGCATCAGGCCGATCCATCAACTTCCAGCCGCGCGCAGCGTCGCGTTGCAAAACCGCCTCTGCCAATGTGCGACGAACCTGCTCCACCGGACGCAGCGACGCATCCGCCGGTAACTGCGCCGAGCGCAACGCGTTGTAGAGCCGTTCGCGCATCTCGCCTGCGGCTTTGTTGGTGAACGTAATCGCGAGCACCTCTGACGGATGCTCAGCCTGGGCGAGCACCGAGAGCAGTCGCTGAATCAACAGCTCGGTTTTTCCGGAGCCCGCCGGCGCTTGCACGACGAACGATTGCGCTGGATCGAGGGCGACGCTGCGTGCATGTTGATCCGCCTGCAATGGATCGCGAATGGCGCTATTCATTGCCAGCCCCTTCCGCCGCGCCGTCGAGTCCGTCGCCGTCACCCTCGCCGCCGTCCTCGCCAGCGAGCGACCACGGTTCGCGGCAAAACGCAGCAACATCACAATTTCGGCACGTGCTCTGCCCTTTGAGCGGCGCGACATCGGCAACGCCCGATTGAGCTTCGTCAACCAGCACGCCTAACTGCGCGTACCAACCATCGAGCAGTGTTTCCCACGGTGGATCGTTCTTCGCGACGGAGGCCTTGTAAAGCGCCGCGTCTTCACCAACGCCGACGTACTTCACGTCGTCATCGGTGACCATGATGTAACCCAGCGCACGAACCGGTGGTGCTTCGGCGTCGTGCTCAGTTTCGTGCTGCGACAGCAACACCGCATACAGCGGCAATTGCGGCGCGGCCAAGCGGCCAGAGGTGCGCTCAGCGAACCAATCTCCGCGCGTAGCGGCTCCGGTTTTGTAGTCGAAAACGACACGAACGGCTTCGGTCGCCGTGGCCTCGGCCGATTCGTCCACACGATCCAAGCGCACCCGAAAGTCTTGTCCGAAAGTGGACGCACGAAGTTCCGTTTCGACCTCAACCACCGCAAAACCAGTGCGCGTTTTTTCGAGCGCAATGACTTGTCGCACGAGCTTCAAGATGCGGTCATGCTCAATGGCCCAAATACTTTCGGGAACGCGCTTGCGAAGGGCTTTTTCTGCTTCGATAGCGGCGTCCAGCGCATCACTTGCAGCCACCATCATGGCGTTGTCGTCGGGCGAGTCCAGTTCCGCCGCAAACGCAACTTTGCGCAATTGCCCGACCGCGGCAAGCACCGCGTGCACGAGCGTGCCACGCACACGCGCTGGGATGCCGATGGCGTATTCTGGCCATGCTCTTAAGCCCAGTCGTGACGCTGCGGCGCGGCGTGGACATTGCGCCTGCTCTTCAAGCGCGCGTGCGGTGAGCGGTTTGCTCTGCGCAGCAGTCTTGCGAGGTGGAAGCGATTCGTCGCGAACGAGGGCTAATCGAGTGAAGTCATCCGCCGAATCCGTTCGCACTGAACGCAGTGAAGGGCTTGATGCAGCGCTAACAGTGCAGACACTCAAATCCCGCGCGATAGGGCTCACCGCAATCGCTCGCCCTTCTGCCTCCGTAGCCCATGAAATTGAGAGCGAACCGCACAACGATTGCCAGTTGCGCCACAAACGCTGCCCGCGAGCGTCCGCTTCATCTTGCGAACCGAGTCCCACGCTATTCGTGGCTTGCCACACGCGTGGCAACATCGGATTGGGTTTTGCTCGCTCGGGCAGTACCGTTTCGTCGAAGCCAACGATGCGTGCCACATCAATCGGCACACCCGCCGATTCGAGCAAGCCCATCACCTGCAATCGCGCGGTTCCGGCCTTGGGCTGAAATGTCATCGCACTGCTGATGCGCTGCAACTCAGCGAGCGCAGCAGCCCAGGTCACTGGCCCCAAGATAGCGTCGAGACTCAACCAACGATCCTGCGCGTTAATCCACGCTTCGTCTAACTGAAACAAGTCGGTGCGCGGCAGCCACGCAGCCCCCGTAAGCGCCGCCACAAAGGCCTCGATAGACTCGCGATGCGTTTGCCGAGTCGTACGCGCATTCTGAGCATCCTGTTCGGCAACACTCAGCCACGCCTGCAACGGTTCCGGCAAAACATCCGACCACTCGATCAAGCGCGTGCGGTCCATTCCTCGGTCTAGCAAACGCTGCTGCGTGCGGCCGACTTGATATTGCCACCGCGAATCCTGCGCCCAGCGCGGATGCATGAGCGCCTGCGCAATAAGCTCAGTGTCCAGTGCCTGCGTCGCTGCGCGCAGCAGCGTCAACGCGCTGTGCACATACGGGAAATCGGCTAACGCCTCACCAGCAGAAAGATTGAAATGCGCACGATCTGTCGCGGGGTCACGCCACCACTCGTTTGGGTTGAACCGTTCGCGCAACGCACGCAACCATGAGTCACGATTGGCGGCAAGATTGGGCACGATCAGCGCAACGCTTGCCTCGGCGTGTTCGGCGAGCTGCTGCGCCGCCCAATCAATCGCGTGGCGCATTTCGGTCGCGGTGTCGGGACACGCCGTGACCGTCGTCGGCGCGGCGTCCGGCTCCCTGAGCGCAACTTCACTCACCCGCACGCCAATGCCGCGCAAGCTTTCCCATAGTTTCTGCAACGCAGGGTCGGACGAAAAACTAGGCGTGAGGACGATGCCAGCGGGCAGCAGTGGCGCAATGGCCGACGCGTTCGCGGCGATCAACGCCGGCAACTCCGCCCGCGTCACGCACTGGTTCCGACTCAATATCTGCCGAACCCGCGCCGAAATCCGCACGTAGAGGGCAATGTTCTCGTCCGTTTCGGCGTACGCGCTCAGTTGCGCGCTGCTAAAAAAGTGGCGATGCGAAAGCTGCCACGCATCCTCCGCCAACTGCGCAACGCGCACACACTCCGGCGCAGCCAGATCCGTCACTTCCCGCGCGGCGTATTGCCAAAGCGCGGAAGCGATCACAGGCTCCAGCAGCGTTCGCGCGTCCCCGAGCAACTCAAATATCTGCGCACGCGACCAAAGCTCCGCCATCCACGCCTCAACGTGCGTGCACACGGGAATCGCAACCCCCACGCGGTGCTGCGCCAAACGAACACGCCACGCCCGCGCCGCCCGGTCGCTTGGACACACGTAGAGCAATTCGCTCGCTTCCTCATTGTGTGGTTCAGCCAATTGCACGGAAGAGTTGAGGTCGCGGGTCATCGTTCGATTCTACGGAGCAAGAGGTGTCCTGCCTTCGTGTACATCGCGTCACTACTGGCAATCACTCCAAGAATCGAACAGACTAGGCAGCCCTTTAAGCACTACTCGCGCAAAGGGTAGGCGACGACTTGGCCTCGCTCAGCGCCACGGGCAAGCGCGGCCGAGTTCGCGCCGACAAGTCCTAAGCGCGAATTCGCAACCGATGTGTCAATCGCGTACGCCAAATAACGAACAGCTTTTTAACGCTAGCGACTAGCCAGCGACGGTTACAGCGCGATTTTCTTGTTTGTTGACTATGAACAAGAGTGCGACGTAATGACCACCGGACGGCGGTTTGAGGCCTAAAGGCGTAAATGCCAAGTTCGGTATTTTTTTGCGGTTCGGATTCGAGACGGTGAACCGATTCCGCTCCGCGTTCGGCGGAACTGCCTTACCGTGCAAACGAAAAATTGCGGGCTAGATCAGTCTGCCGCCATGTATGCGATCCACTCATTTCGAGCACGCGCTACGTTTTCGGATCATTTCTTCGCTGGCGTTTATTCGTTCGCTCGCATAGCGAGTGTTCGACAAAACTACCTGAGTAACTCCACGTCTATTGCTATACGAAACTCGCTCCAAGTAAGCATCGATTTGGTAGCAAGTTTTCTTGCCACTTGGCACCGACGGCCACACAACACTCCAGCGGCGAGTCCCGCAACTTTTCTCGTAATCAAAGGCAATTACGCCATCTCGGCGAGATGGTCGCAGCATAATCTCGACAATCCGGTCGTTTCGAGCTCGCACCGTCGTCTCTATGCCCCGCTTGTCCCGCCGAATCGCCTCGATCTCGTCATCGTGCACCTCGGTGCCTGAGTACTCGAAGTCTCGATTTACTCGAACCAAGGTTGCCACTGATTCGCCGATCGCGACATCCCCTAGCATTCGACAAACGTTGACGGCATCCGCTCGAGAAATACCGACAAGCCAAGCGACGCCACAAGCAACCAAGCACCTAGAAGCGATGCGCACGAAAGTCGCTACGACTTCGAAGGGGTTTTGTGGCTGAGTCGAATTAATGGTGTCTGACCCCATTTATTTGCCATTTATCTGTGAACACGCGAGGTGCGAAGGCCGTGAAACAACAATTTGCGGCTAAACGATACGACCAAGAAACATCAGGTAGTGCTGTGGACTGTTGACACTGGGCGGCCAATGGGTGCCCCTTAAATCCTACGGAATCACGACGGTGAACCGATCGCTAACCACATTCGACAGAACCGCAAGCGTTCAGCCCAAAGGTGTTAATTAAACTAGTTTCACGGCACAAACAATGCCTGCAAAAACAGCAAGAAAATCAGCAAACGGCACGCTAATTGGTATTTCTTCATACGCACCCATGGAAGCAAGATCAGATGAATTTCCAAGCCCTAATCGGCCTCGGAAATAAAGTAGCACGTACATCAATAGTATCGAGCACATCCACTTCGCGTCGTCCCACACTCCAATTCCATGGCGGTAAAACGCAACTATATGAATCATCGCGACTACAGTACACGTCGACAAAAGCAATAGTTTTCGTTGCTGACGGTTTAACACTTTTGACCTCCTTGAATGAATGGGGTCAGACACCATCAAATCTCTTCTTCCGCGTTCAACCACTGTTCGGGTTGCACGTCACTTTTGACTGAAGCATTCAATGCGAAACGAAGAGTATCAGGTGCAGCAGTCGATTTCTGACCGCCCCCCGCGTTCTGCCCCACCAGACACACGCATCGCTCTGGCGCCTACTGTCCCGATAACATGCCAGCTTCATCTCGGTTGGAGAAAATCCGTGGGCAATCCTATCGTGCGGTTTGTAGCGGGCGCAATGAAAGCGCTATTAACCATGACGTGCGCTTGTGTGCTTGGAATCACTGCCGCGCAGGCACAAGACTACGCCCGAGAAAAACGTTGGGCTGATGAAGTATTGCCGAGTTTGGTCGTGGGCGACGCCGTATGGATCAAGGCCACCTCTGGCCGCGATTTTCTGGGACTCTACACACGCCCAGCCGCGCCCGCTAGCGCATCGGCAAAGCCCGGCATCGTGCTCGCACACGGCGTTGGTGTGCATCCCGACTTCGGCATCATCGGCATTCTGCGTGCCAAATTGGCCGACTTGGGTTACGCCACGCTCGCGCTTCAAATGCCCGTACAAAGTAAAGACGCGTCCGTCGATGACTACTACCCAGGCGTGTTTCCCGACGCGGCAGATCGTCTGACAAAGGCTGCCGAATGGATGCGCGGCAAAGGCCACCGTGATGTCGTATTGGTGTCACACAGCATGGGCGCGTGGATGGCTAACGTCTACTTCGATAACGCATTCGAGACAACGCCGTACAAAGCTTGGGTCGTGATGGGCCTCACGGGGAGCTACTCGTGGACGATGCGCCGATTTTCGATGCCGATTCTTGACGTCTACGGTGAGAGCGACATAGCCCCCGTGCTCGGCGCGGTGGGACGGCGCAAGTTTGCGCTCAAGGAAAGCAACGGCTCAAAGCAAGTGAAAATCGCCGCAGCAGATCACCACTATCTGGGGCGCGAGAAAGAGTTGGTGGCGGTGATTGACGCCTTCTTAAAAGATCGAAAGTAGTGACGCAGAAATGGCGCGCAAAACGCATACAGGTGGCGGGAGGCACCGCGCAATCAACGGTTTGCTGGTGTTTGACCCCGTTTATGGGGCGTCGCCGTGCTCCTAAAACGTGCAGTTCATTTCCTTGTTGACCCGCGCGTTCACCCAGTTCATGTCAAGCGTGCGCAGGAATTCGCGGGCGTTCACCGGGCCCCAATAGCGGAAACCGCCGTCAACGTTCGCGACAACGACGACATCACCGCCGAGATTCGCGCCGCGCGCACACGCCTGCACAGCGGTGTACCACTTCTGAACCTGTGGGTTATCCGCCGTCAGAAAACGCGGGCTGACTTTCACGAAAACCCAGCTGCGGTCATGCGATTTCACGTGGGCAACGGAGTACTTCACGGCGCTACTCGCCGCAGCGGGCGCAGCAACGCGGCGCAGCCGATCAGCGCCAACCCATTCGTCCCAACTTGAGTCGTAGCCCTTGTAGCGAACGTAGCAGCGCGTCTGCGTCTCGTTGACCTTGAGCACGCTCGCCGCGTACCAACGGCCGGCTTCACCGGGCTTCGCCCAATAGACGTTGACGGCTTCGTTGACTGAACAAACAGTCTGCGCGGCGACCCAGCCCGGTGCAGCGAACAGGCAAAGAATCAGGCAGTTACGGATAAATTTTTTCATAGTTCCCGCGCGCGGTTGAGGGTTCAAACAGAAGGTTTCGGCAGCGCTCTGTTGACGAAACGACAAACGGAGCAAACTTCGCGCACCAATCATACGGGGAATGCGGCGCGCAGACAGACTCTTTGTCCGAATGCGCTAACGTCTGCGGCACGAATTTTCGTCGCAGGCCGCTAAACGTTTGTGCTTCAGCTTTCTTACGTAATGCCGTTGCACCAGGGTTTGAAGATCGTGGCCGAATTAAGGGGGGCCGACCCAATCTACACGTCAGCAGAAGTTAATCAGCTTTTTGGCACCAGCGACCAGCCTGTGGTGGTTGCAGCGCGTTTAAGGCTATTGTTGACTAAGTAACAAATTGCGCTGTAACGACAGCCGGTCGGTCGTTTTAATGGAAAAGGTGTTAAACGCCATGTTGGGCGATTTCGCAATACGGAATCGCGACCGTGAATCGGTCACTCACCGCATTCGGCAGAACCGCAAGCGTTCTGCCCTACCGGGCTTGACCCCTGTGCGCTCGGCCCCTTTGATTCGTTCATGCAACTATTCGTCGATCGCATCGGAAACTATATCCGTCATGGCCAGTGCGCGGGCTGCCGAATATCTACATAGATCCGCCAGCAAAACCGTCCACTCTGAAATCATTTCGCGACCCGTTGCACTTGCTTGCGTACGATGCCGCTCCGGAACAAAATCGAAGTAATTCTTTTCCGTCATGACCCCTTGCAAATCGGCGAGCATCAAGAGTTGTTCGCGAATCACCACGACACCTTGGTCTCGATAGATAGGCCACCAATGCAGAAACGAACTTTGTCGGATCGTCGGCATCGATACGACTAAAGCCGCTCTGTCTCGCGCCCCGCTGACTATGCTCTGAAGTCCATCTGTCCAAGACAATTCATAGTCCGATTCTTTCCATGTGGACAATTCGGCTGGGCAAATGTCGACCATGTTTGGCACGGTAATGACGACGTTGCGGAATGGAGTCCCATTTGCTATGTACTGCGATCCAACAAATCCGATACTCAGCATACTAGTCTCTGATCTTTCTAGTTAAATCCTAGGTCCATGTCCCTGTACGATGGCCGTTTGCGTCGAATGCCTTCCAAGCTAGGCCGGTGTGCGTGGTTCGGTCTTGTGCTGAACAAAGGGGTCAGGTTGATTATTAACAAAGAGTATTGGCAGGCTCAGCAATCGACCTACGAGTGAACGGCTCACTGTTCGCAGTCGTCGTAGCAATTCTATTGCGCGGCAACCGTCGCAATCCACCCCTCGAGTGGGTCGGCACTCGCAGGAATTCCGTAGCGGTCGTCGCCAGCCTCAAATTGTCTACGCGCCACCGCCGCCTGCAAGGCACACAGCACCGCATCTAAGGTGTCGCCGCTGCCGTCGTCAATGCACTGTTGATGTAGCGCTTCGGACAGGTTTAACGCAACGTCGCCCATCAAATTTGCGCCGTCGCTTGCAGTGCGCAAACGGTCAATGATTTTTGTGCGCGCTTCGCGTCGCTTCGCGGTGGCACCCTCCTTTCCATCTTTCTTGTAGCTCGCGCGCGTGATGCGCCGCGCTAGGTAGCCTGGGTACGTCTCTAGCGCAACCCGATCACTCGCGGTAGGCATGCAAGGAATCACAGACAGCTGTGCGGCCAAAAGTCTGTGCGCACCTTCGTAAAACATGAGTCCGACGGGCGGATTTATCAGTTTCATTGGGCTGGACGAACCCGCTGCGCCGTCACCCAATCGGTGAATGTAGCGCGCGCCAAACGGACGCGATTCTCTGACCGTGTTCAACGCGAGTTTGAAGGCGTCCTTGCCGATGCGTTGAGTGTGCGCAACAAGCGGTGCCCATTCCGTCGGCCAACCCAATGTGGTGACCAATTCGCGCGGCAGCCCGAACGGCATATCGAAGCCTGCCACCCAAGGGCCGGGCGTTTGCAAAAACATTTCGAACGCTGAAAAATCGATCAAGCGATCTACGCGATCGACTGTTAAACGAGATCCTTGCAACGATCCAACGGCAACGGTGATCGCTTTGCGGCGCGAGGGCGTGGACGTGAAATCGACACCGAAAATCGTGCATTGCGCGTTTGTGTCCGGCAAAGATTTCACGACACCAGCGTGCGCTTTAATCAACTACACAGACTATAAAAATGTGCCGCACTGAGCGAGCCGATATGGGTTCGCGCTCTAAATCCGGTTTGCGCCGGTGGCACGCTCCACCAATAGCTCTCGCTTCCGTGCAAATCAAAGTTATCTGCAAGACCGGGCCACGGCAGCGTGAGCGGATTGGCCCCTTTTGGCAGCGTGACTTCGCCGTCGGCATCGGTTGGCGCTTGTGTGAGAACGGTGGCGAAGGCGCTGGACAGCTGTGCATCCAGTGCATCCATCGACGCTCGTGTGCTCTGCGCCTGCATGATGGCATCGGCCCAAACGTTGGCGAGCATCGCTGCGCGCGGCATCAAATCTGCGACGTTGTCGTTGAGCACCGGCGTCGTGACGAGAAACGGAAAATTTCGTCCCACGCGATCACACGACGGCGCGATCACGCCCAATTGTCCGATGGGAATTCCGGTTTGCGCGGGCATCAAGAACGCCCACTTCGGCGTCGCGCCCCATAGCGCCCAGCCGCTTACCGGGTTACGCTCTTTGAGTACTTCCATGCCATTGGCGCACCATTGATCCCAGTATTGCTGCAACGGATAGGGCATGCGCCGCGAGACGAAGTCACCCGCGCTGGGAAGCTTGCCAAACCAGGCAAAACTTTGAGTCGCGCCGTCGGTTCCGCTCATGAGCGGCCTGGGCAAGAGAAGTTTTGCATCGCAGGTAACCGAAGCGGATTGCGCACTGACATCGCGCGGAAATCAAGCGTGACATCGCGACCATCAACGTTCACCACCACGATGACCCGCTCGGGCGCATTGCCCGATTGCGCGGTGCCGCGATCAATTAAACGGTGCAACGCCCAGTTGCCTTCCGTCGTCAGGGGGCGTCCAGCGCCAACGGTGAGCTTCACTTGATTGCTCTTTTTCGGCCCTGGCCAAGAAACGCGTTTGCTGCCGTCTTGCGAGCTAACGACTTGACCGTCGACGTCAAGCTCGATTTTGTCTGCGCCGCTAGAGGAAACGCGCGCCTCAACCTCGAACGAAGGCGTGCGACTGCCGCTGGCGAAGAAGGCGGTGCTGATGTCGCGTGCACGTTGAAACTGCGCTAAGTCCGCAGCGGAGCCCGCCGCAGCGCCGTCACTGCCCTGTCGCGGTGCCCACGGATTCTTGGAGGTGTCAACGAACTGCGCCAGATTTTTTTGAAAGAAATCGTCCATGCCCGCCCCCGGCGCGAAGACTTGCGCGAAGTCGTTTGGCAGCACCTCTTGCTGCGCGCTTCGCACGAACGGGTAACGACCGTTGATCGAGGTGCTGCACGTTGCGCCGACGGCTCCTTTTACGTTGGCAGCAGCGTTCGTTCGCAGTGCCCCAGCGGCTTGTTGGGCGGCTGAGCCAGACAATGCCTCAAGAATTTCGCGAACGGGCGTCGGCATGCGTGCTGCCTCCGAACGCAAGCGGTTTTCCGCCTCTTGCGAGCGAGTCGTAATGCCATTTTTCATTTGGCTTTCCGCCGCTTCAAGGCTGAAAACGTACTCCTGAATGGTTTTTGCTAACGAATCGATTGGCGCACTTCCTTGCGGACCTTGCGCCAATTCGCGCAGACGCCTAAACGGCCCCTGCACGATGAATTCCGGCTTGTCGTCACGCAAGCCCGGCACATTGGTACCGAGTGGATTGGAGCCAATCGCGGCTTCCACTTCTTTGGTGAATTTCTCAACCTTTTCTGCGCCGCGCTCAACAAGCGTTCTCTCGCCGCTCTCAGTTTTCAAAAGCGTGGTTTCGCGTCCGACGGTGCGCACGAGCATCGTCAACGGGGAGTCCGCCGCCGCCAACACCCGGCCCATCTGAATGGTGTCGCGCAAACTCGCGGAGGGCTTGAGGCGAATATCGTTGACGAAGTCCTCCCACGTTTTTGCGTATTCGGTCAGGTAGATCCGCGTGATCGCGGTTTGCATGCGCGGCAACTCTGCGGGGTCAAGTTGAGCCTTGAGCGTGGTTGCGGGAAGGCCAAGCACCCACGAGTCTTCGCGTGCCATTTCCACGGCGGAAGCGAGCAATTCCTTCTTGAAGAAATCGTGATAACCACGAACGCTGTAGTAGCCCTCCACCCCCGCGTTCAATGGCTTCTTGCTGACGCGGGTAAAAACGGTTGCAGCCTCGTTTCCGGCAGCCGCGAGTACCGTAAATTCTGGAAGTTCGGAGCCCGAGAGTCGAGACTTGATGCGGCTGTAATTGCGTTGAGCCGCAGTCTGCTGTTGGAGGACAGCTCGCGCAGAACGTAGCAGCTCCGCGTTTTGCGGAAACGGCGAGGCAAACGTGTGTTTGGTCAATAAATTGTCCAAGTGCTCCGAAAGCTGCGCGCGCGATTCGTTCGGTAAGTCCGACGGAAGCGAACGCCGCCAATCTCCCATCAGCCACGCCTTCATAAACTTGGGGTCTAACCGACTGGAGTCGTACAGCATCAAATACGCTTTGAGCGCTTGGTACGTGAACTCTGGTTTGTCAGGTGGAGCCGCGCGCAGCATGTTCTCAAGTCGAGTCGCAATGCGCGGCATGAAGCTATCTTGGAGCAGACGGCCATACACGTTTTGCGCTGCGCTATCGAGCTTGGGCCCCTGAAATAAGCCGTACCGATAACTCCACGGTGGGTTCGCGAACACAAAGTTTGCGCTTAGCGGCACGTCTCGCGCAAGATTGAGCGAATCGAGCAACGCAGGGGCGTTTTCGCTTGGCGTAGGCGAAATGGTCGCCACGTTGGATTGCAACGCTTCCGCCTTGGTGCCGACTTCCGCGATATACGCGGAGTTATTCTGATAACTGAACCACCACGCGAGGTTCGCGCCGATCAGCGCCAAACCGCAGGCCGCCATGCCCGCCCAGCGTAACCAACGTAGCTTGCGCTCTGCGGCGAGATTTCGCCCAGCAATAAAGTGCTCGCGAAAAATCACTTTTTGCAGTAGGTCTTGCAGGAAAAAACTCTTCCCTGTGCCCGACGAAATCTCGGCAGGACGAACGCGCGCAGGTACGCGGAAGGTGCGTTGCATTGCGCCCAGCACACGGTCAAAAGGCGTGCCCTCTTGCGTGCCGGACGTGAAGTAAACGCCACGAATCATCGGCTGTTCGGCAAATTTAGATTCACTGAACACCGCGCCGAGGAGGCGCGACAGCACATCTCGAATGCCCGCCATTTGCTGCGGCAATGTGTAAGCGAGTGCGCGACGCGATAGATCGGGTTCATCGAGCAGCCGCTGCTGCATGCCGTCGTTGATTCGTCGATGCAGGAGATCAAATTCACGGCCAAACGCTTCTCGAACCGGAATCGGCTCGGTTGATTTGGGATCGTAAGGCAGCGTGAAGCCCCACACTTGAGCGCGGTCTTCACGTGTGTAGTTGAGGAAATATTCGGTGAAACCAGAGAGCAAATCCGATTTCGTTACGAGCACATACACCGGAAATTGAACGCCTAAGCCTTCTCGCAATTCGGTTAACCGTGCTTTGAGCGTTGCGGCGTGTACCTCGCGCTCTTGCGTGGTCATCTGCAACAAGTCGGCGACGGAAAGCGTCAGCAACACGCCGTTCAGTGGTTGCCTCGGGCGGAATTTTTTCAATAGACCGAGAAAGCCTTGCCATTCCGCCTTATCGATGGATTCGTTACTTTCTTGTGTCGTGTAGCGACCGGCGGTATCAATCAGCACCGCCTCGTTGGTAAACCACCAGTCGCAGTTACGCGTTCCGCCGACACCGCGAATGGCGGCTTTGCCGAATTGCTCAGCAAGCGGAAAGGTCAAACCGGCATTGACGAGCGCAGTCGTTTTGCCTGAGCCGGGCGCACCAATGAACGCATACCAAGGCAGCTGGTAAACATATTGTTTCGATAAACCGGAGAGGAAACCACCTTTTTCTGTGCTCGAAAAACGAGTCTTTTTTAGGATGTCGGCTGCATCTTTGAACCGCTTGTTGAGTTCAGCAACCTCTTCACCTCCAGCGGCTGGATCGCCGGGTTTCGACGTGCTCTGCATCTTGGCCAATTGGCCGAGAAGCGCAGCATTGACGTTTCGTTCTCGCCACCAGCGAACGGCCAATTTAATCAACCACATGAGCCAGATTGCAGCGATCAATGTCCAGCGAACCCACAGCGCGGCAACCGGTCTGAAATCACCGACTGACACCATCGGCCCCACCCAGAAGATGATGGCCGACAAAATCAGCAAGAACAGAATCGTGAGTGTTGTGCGGTTAAATAGTTTTCTAAAAATCAAGCGAAGGTAATGCATTACTGTGCTCCCTTGCCCGAGTTAGCCAGCTCGCGATCACGCTCAGCTGGTGGCACGAGTAACGTCACCTCAACGCGCCGATTTTTAGCGCGACCTTCGGGAGTGGTGTTCACGTCGATTGGCATTGATTCGGCTTGCCCTTGCGAGCGCGTGCGGTCACGGGCTGATAGGCGTGAGTCAATCATGGAGCGGACAACATCTGCACGCGCCTGAGAAAGCTCATAGTTGGAGGGGAAGCGGCGCATGCCGCGAATGGGCACGTTGTCCGTGTGTCCGTTGATTTGCACTGCGCCGGGCACGGCGTTGAGTGCGTCAGCGACGCGCGAAATTACCGACAGATACCGCGTTTTGACGTCGGTGGAGCCGCTGTCAAACATGCCATCACCACGCAAAACAATCACGCTCCTGTCTGCCTGGTCATCCACCGTGACGAGCCCTTCTCTAATTTCCGGCTCAAGGAATTTCGCGAGCCGCGCCACTGGAGCGGGTTGCGCCTTTAATTGCTGCGCTTTGGGAGGGCGAATCGCGTTGATTGCACTGAACACGCCGCTAGATTTGTCGGCGATTAGGAAGTAATACAAAAGAAAAATACCCGTCAGCAGCGCCAGTGTTGCCCCAACCGTGATCCATAAAGGTAAGAAACCCCATCGCGATTTGCCGTCGGATTCGGCGCCGCGCCAGTGTTCGGACAACGCTTTCAAATGCTCGCCGCGAGCGCCGTGAATAATTTCCACCAAGCGACGACGCAGTGTGTCAAGTTGGGTGCGTCCGTTGTCAACAACACCAAAACGCCCTTCAAACCCGAGCGCGATACAAACCGCCATCAATTCAATCAGATCGATATGCTTTTTCGGGTCTTGCACCAGCCGCGCTAGCACCTGAAAAAACTTTTCTCCGCCCCATGTTTCGTTGTGAAACGTGACCAGTAAGGAATGCCTCGACCACTGGCCCCCACCGCCCCAGGGCGTTTTGGCGGCAGTCTCGTCCAATGCGGTGCAAAGTGCATAGCGGGCAGCAACGATCGTTTCTGGGGGGACTTGAGCCTCCCTAGCGCGGCGGTCAAAAAGCTGTACCTGCTCAACCAAATACTGTTGCAACTGAACGGGATCGGGGTGATGGGGAGTGACCCGAATCTGTGGAATCAGATTGAGCAACGGATTCGCGGCAAGGGCCAGCGGATTGGCACCGCTCAGTACTTCGGGCAAATCGGGTGCCAATCTTGGCTCACCCAAGCCCGAGCTCAACTCTGCCATCGCCGGAGGGTTCGTCGGTGCTACGCCTATCGGCACAGCGCCTGGCGTCGCCGCCAGTATCGCGAACGGATCAAGGCTGGATGGCGTCGTCATGCGCGTATCGCCCAAAACTCAAGCTTAAGGCCCGGCCAATCACCTGCGATATGCATAGCCAGTCCTCCCGAGCGCTCAAGTCCACGCCAAAACTCGCTTGAGGTATCGAGCTCGAAATAGTTGTTACCGGCGTGATAAGGAATTTGCCGTGGCGCAACTGGCAGTGGCCGCAGCCCGACACCTGGCAAGTGCAGGTTGACGAGGTCACGGATTTTCTCGACGGGACCGATCTTGACCTGTGTCGGAAACAACTTGCGCACCTGCTCCCCAGGCGACTCCGATGCGACGGCGAGCACGAACACAGCGCTCTTGATGAGCTCCTTGTCTGCGATAACCGCAACGCGAACGCCGTACGCACGCTCGAGCAACTCGATTTGGAACGCATTTTGTTCAAGCACCATGGACAATGAGCGTCGCAGATCTTGCATGAGTGGAGAGAAGCAGCTTGCCAAGTCGTCATGGTTGTAAGCGGGATAGTCGCTGGGACGCCTCGAATCACGAGTGAACGTCGTGAAGTCACCCGCCAGCGCCAGTAATTCGGCGTAGAGGCGTTCCGGGTGAACGGTTCGCAACTGAGAATAATGGGTAACCACTGGTTCATAGCGATTGACCAACTGGAGCATGAGAAAGTCCGCGACTTCTGAAACACCGCCTTTTCCTGGCGAAGAAAGTCGCGCAGCGAGCGCTTCTCCGCGATGCCGCAGCAGACCTGCAAGCTCTCGCAGAAATCCCGACAAAACGCTACTTTCATGCGCAACAACTAGCGTTGGAATGAAGGAGTCGCCCAAGGCAACCGACAGGTCATTTCGGCGCTCGATAACTTCACACACGCCGATAGTCATCCAGCCTTCCGGCACTTCGTCTTCAACGAGCAGACGCAGTCGCAATTGCGCCGTCTGGATTGGCGCGGGCTCGCCTCCCACTGAATTTTGGTCGGGCGAGTCCTCCTCGTTGACACGGTAGCGCGCCAACGAGCGCACATCGTCATCGAACGAAACCTCTTCGCTCCCCGTGCGATAGACAGGTAAGCACAGCAATATGCGCTTACCTTTCACCGTCTCCGTGATATCTACAGCTTTCGGCGGCTCGTGCGGATCGGGAAACGAGAAGGCAGTACCGTCAGGCAAAACACCGCTCGCACGCGCGATCGCGACTTTGCCAATGGCCAGCGAAGTCGTGTCAAGCACGAGGCTGCTGAACCCCCAAAAATGCCCCTCGCCACCGAGCGCACGCAAATGCGTCGAGTACTCCCGGTGACGCTCGGCTTGCTGAAAATGCTGCGGGCGGAGGAACATTCCCTCCGACCAAACGACGCGACTACGATCACCCATCTGCGGAACCTCAATTTATCTAAAACGTCTTGACGACTTCGATATTTTTCTCGACCGCCTTTTTGTAATTCTCGACTTTTTCTTTCAAATCCGCCACGACCTTGGTGTAACGCGCAATCGCGTCGATGACCTTAGGCACGTTTTGAGCGACGGTCGCCACCAGGGCGGGCAAATTACCCTCGCCGGCGGCCTTAACGCCGTCGCCGAGGGCCTTGAGTGCGGCTGCGAGATCCACTTTCGCCTGCTCAATTAGGCCTTTCACTTCCTCATAGTCGGCGAGCGCTTGATTGACGAGCTTGGTGTTGTCGTCGAGCAGCTCCTTAGCCTTGTCCATCTTTTCATTGGCCTTATCCACGAAGGCCTTTGTGTCCTCAATGGTCTTGGCGAGGGTGTCGGTAGGGTCTGCCATCAACGTACTCCAGAATATTTCAGTGTGACGCTTGAGGTTGAGCCACAAGCAACGGCCGCCCCGTCAGCATTTCATGTACGGCGTCCAAGACACGTCGCAGCCCTTCCGAGGCGCTCTCAAATCGTTTTGCAACAATTGGTGCGAAGCGAGTGAACGTTTTGCCATGCAAACCGAGCAACATGCAATGTGCAACGACTGCCTGGTCTGGGCCGTTCCCCACACGTTCGACCACGCGCGCGATTGGAACTTCACTTTCACCAATGCCCAGCGTCAATAACGTTTCGCACAACGCCGCTTCAAGCTCGGAATCGTTAGTGACGTTGAGCTGCGCCACGAGCGTTGGGATAGCGGCCTTTGCGGGCTCACCCAACTGACTCAGCGCACGAAGCGCAAGTTTGGCTTCGTCTAGGGTCGCCGCTTGGCCGGCGAACTTCGCCAACGCCGGAACGGCCACGCCAACGGGATTGATGCGCGCGAGAGCGCTGTACGCAGCGATCATCGCCGGAACAAGCGCCGTTCCTTGCAAGGACTGTACGACGTAGTTCTCGACCTGCGCGCGCTTCCGCGGGTCCGATCCAGCGCTCGCTGCAAGCAGATCGAGCCCTTGAGAAGTCCAACCGACGACCCCAACACGTGCCGCCTCCGCCGCGAGCGCCCCCGCGCCGGCATGCGCGTGCGGCAGCGCGGCGGCGAAAGTCACTTGGCGAAGCAGCGCGTCTTGGGCAAATGCCATTTGAGCCAGAGACAACCACGCGTCTTTGGGAACGGCGCGGTAAAGCCAAAATCCATTTGCTGCGGTAAGCCGCACAGCATTTGGCATCTCCTCGCGAACTAACAACACCAAAGCGTCCAGCGCGATCCGTTTCGACTCTGGCGTGCGCATCTGCGTAAGCACGGTCGCCGCGATAGTTAACGCAGTCGGTTCGTCACGGGAAAGCCCCGCGCAGCGCACGATCTCGACAACCAGACCGTCCACCGGCGATTCCGGCGACACGATCATTGACAACGCAGTCAGTCGCTCTTGCGCGTCATCACAGGTCAGTGCCGCACGAACGCGATTTTCTGACCATCGCTCGAAGGCGATAGGCGACGGATCGCCAGCACGCCCGACCGGCAGCGTCAAAACTTGTTGGTCGGACATGGGCTTATGAACGGTGAGATCACCGCTGTTGCCATCAACGTGCCCGCACAGGTGACCAAGGGCGCGTTGAGTGTGATGGCGGTTCCGGTGATCGTCACAAGAGCGCCGCCCGTAATGCTCACGAGGCCGCCGGCGGTCACCGTGACGGTGGCTCCCCCGGTGATCGCCACAGTTCCGGCCGCCGTGGTCGTCATCGACGCGCCGATCGTCGTGGTTTGCGACGCGCCGACGTTGACTGTGTCAGAGACACCGACCGTCGTGGTGCGGCTCATCGCGATAGATTGCGTTTGCGTTCCAAGCACCGTGGTCTCGTCGGTCGCGTAGACCATCGCCGAACGTTCAGTCGCTGTTTCAGCGTACTTCATCTCCGTCGTGACCGAGTACCCCTGCATCGACACCAGCGAAGTTTTTCCCGTGGTGGCGTAGTTATCGCTGCCCATGATGATGGCGGTTCGATCACCTTTCACCATGTTAGTTTGATCACCCAAGATCGAGTTGTTTTCGTCCCCCGTGACGGTCACGGCATGGTTACCTTGGATTGACTCCAAATGGTTTCCAGATGTTTCTTCGTTCTGGTTTCCATCGACCGACTGAGTACGGTTTCCGTGCACGACGTTAGACTGATCGCCATCAACCGTGTTGCCTTGATTGCCTTTGACTTTTACCGTTTGATTCTTTTGAACCTGCTCGGTCTGATTTCCTTCGATGACGTGCCGGTCATCGTTCTTTACGAAGCGATCATCGTCGCGGTTAATACGAGTAGCGCGGTCTTGTCCAACCGTGCGCGCCTCGTCAAGTTCGACGACGGTGTCATGATTCTTTTGGGCATGGATATAAAGTTGCTCTTCGCCTTTTTTGTCCTCCATGCGAATCTCATTGAAATCAGTCGCGCTCCCGCCTTTAGTCGAGCGCGACTTGATACCGCTGGCGGTCTTGTTGTCGGGAAGCGCGTACGGAGGCATTTGATCCGCGTTGTAGACGCTACCCGTCACCAACGGGTAGTCTGGGTCACCACCAATGAAGTCAACGACAACCTCTTGTCCAATTCGCGGAATGTGAATCGCGCCCCATTTTTCACCCGCCCATGGCGTTGCAACGCGAATCCAACAGCTACTGTTTTCATCCTTCGAGCCATAACGATCCCAATAAAACTGTACCTTGATACGTCCGTATTTGTCCGTGTAAATTTCTTCGCCCTTGGGGCCAACAACCAGTGCGGTCTGTGGCCCGTGCGTTCGAGGCTTGGGGGTTAACGGTTGGGCTTTATAAGGCATTGAGGTGGGCTGTGAAGTCACTGTAATGCTCCAATCAGCATCACCTGCACCGCTTCCGGCCGACATTCGTGCGTTGTCACGAAAATAGTACGTCGCGGCGAGCGCAAGGTACTCTCGGTTCTGGTCCGCACGCGGGCATCGTTCAAGCGTGAAACGATATCCTGGTGCCATGGTTCGCACGTTGGTGTGCCCCTGCGTGCGTTCATGCTCAGCTTCTAACGTATCAAGCCGTACCGCAGCATAGGTGTCGCCATCACCATGCTCGACGTAGCCGCCGGGCCATTGATACTGCTGGTACGCGTCGTGCGCGTGCCCCAAAGGATTAGCAAGCTTGACCTTGAGATCCGCTTTGGGGTGTTCAAAGTCGTAGTCATCCGAAAAGTATTCACCGGAATCGACCTCTTCACGGACTAACCAACTGTTGAAGTGTTCTTCGTTGGCTACAGCCGCCGCGTCGAGACCGAAATATTTGATGCTCGACTTTCCAGCTAAAGCACTGTGTCCGGACATGTCATCTGCCAGAACCATCGTGTGCACACCATCGGCGTGCTCAAAGTAAAAGTAAATCCCCTCATGCTCCATCATTCGCATGACAAAGTTCATGTCGGTTTCTTGATACTGAACGCAATACTCCCAAGTGCGATACGTCTTCGTGAGTTTCTTCGTGAGTGGATAGCCGTAGCGGGTCAACACCTCGGTGATGATGTCGGGCACCTTCGTTTTTTGGAAAATCTTGCAATCACTGCGACGGCTAGCTAACCACAACCACGGCCTCAGCTTAGCCGTGTAAATCAGGTGTTCACCCTCGCGCCCTGCACTTCCAAAGCGAGTGCAAATGCCGTTGAAAAAACGCTCCACGCCCGGCTTCTCGGTGGCGACCTTGAGCGTGAACGGTTTGCCGAGAACCGCCTTTGCGCTCAGCCCAGAACTTTTGCTGTGCATCACGACGTCCAGCTCAAACGGCGAAGACAAGGCCTCCGTCCCTGTCATCTGCCGAAACCAGAGCGAGTTGCCCAGTGGCGTCACAATATCAACGAGACGTTCCATTCAGTCGATCCTTTTTCGGTTCAAAACGCGTGAACCCGTTTTCACCAATGACTCAGTTTCAAATATTGATCGGCGCGGGCCGCAAGCTCCAGCGCCGTCGTGGCAAGGCTTTGCGTGTAGCGAGCACCGAGTGCGCGTTCCGTCAGGTTACTGGCAGTCAACGCATCGACAACGACCCCACGTCCTGCTGCCAACATCTTGTCGCAAAACTGAAAACAGTCGTGCGACGCAACTAGGGTGTTCTGCTCGAGACGCATGCCGATGTGCTGATCCCAAACGCCTAACATTCGCTTCTCATTAAGGCGCGTAAATAGCCACACGTGCTCAGTGTCGCCGCCCTCGCCCTTAATGTCGTCTGCAAGTGAAGCCGTACGGACATAGGCGCTGCCGCCTTTGCCCTCGTGTTTAACCGGACGTACGCTCATGTAAGCAGCCCCCGTGGGGCCTCCAATCTCAATGGAGCTGAAACCAACCTTGAGCCGGTCCAATGTTCGGGGATACCAAATTCGCAATGTGACCATTAATGCGCCGATCAATTAACAGTTCAAATTGCACGCCAACACGACGTGCTATTTGAATGAAGGACGAATACGGACAGGCAAAGACGACATCAATCGCACGTCCTGGCGATATTTCTACGATCGAACCACGCGTTGCGCGAACCACTTCCCAGCCGAAGACTGCACTACGTCAAAGCGCACGATGTCTCCGACCTCGACGAATTCGAATCCCGGTGGAGCAACATGTCCCGGCAAAAATTGCAAATCGCCCAGTCCATCCTTGCGACTGACAATCCCGTAGCCATTGGATTTTGACTTCACCGTGCCCAGGATGGCATTCGCCGCGAACGACGCGTCTCGCGCTTCGGGGGAATCGGTCGCGCCGGGTGTGGTAGCAGGCTCACCGCTATCTACAACCTTGAACAACGCCGAGGTCGGCGCTTGAGCGTGGTGGCGCAACGCAGTTTCACGTAGGTCAATGGCACGATCTGACGACACCAACACTTTACCGGTCGCCGGGAGCAGCAATTCGAACAACGACACTCCAGTCGTGTCCAGTTTTTGCCGAAGCGGTAACCACGCCATCTGGCCACCCACAACGACTACGGTTTGGCACCCGGAGGACAAAATCTCGACGGCCTCGAGCGAAAGTCCCGCGCCTGCGTCCTCGACGCCAACGTGCGGCGCATTCACCACTGTAAACCCGGCATTCACCGCTTCGTTGTCTGCACGATTGGCGCGATCACGGCACCATCGCAAATCGACAAACTCAATCTGTTCCATTGTGCGACCCAATTGCGCGCCTATTCGCAAGGCAACGAAATCTTTCAAGCCGTCGAGCGTCCAACGCCGCGGCGTTGCTCCGCTTGACGAGAGCGCGTCGCCCTCCTGAAGCCACCGCCCACCGTTGACGACAATACTGATCGCACAATTTTTTTCCAAAATAAACCCCTCAGTTCAACGCTCACGCATTATCCGGCAAAGCGAATCGGCGTCAAGCCGCGAACCGCCGTTACACCAACCCAGAGCAAGCGCGCTGAGCCGAAGACATGGCAACCGCCTGTTTGGAGCCCAGCCGAAAGGTGGATTTAGGCGCAAAACCGTCACTTGTAACGGTGCGTAACTGAATTGGCTTCGCGAATACTTTCGAAATGCCCTAGAACGCGCCATAATCAACCGGTATTTTTACGAGCCCTTTCTTGATGGATTCCCCGTCCCAGCAAAATCTAAATCAATTGCCCGTCGGCACTGTGCTGGGCGATTTCAAAATTACTGGAATCGTGGGTGAGGGTGGATTTGGCATTGTGTATCTCGCGTACGAGGGCACGCTCGACCGCACGGTGGCAATAAAAGAATATCTGCCGGTCTCGATCGCGGGACGCACCGGGGACCGCTCGGTCATGGTTCGCTCGCAGCTCAACACCGACGCGTTCACCTCCGGTCTGAAGAACTTTTTGCGTGAAGCGCAAATGCTCGCTAAGTTTTCGCACCCAGCGCTGGTCGAAGTACACCGCGTGTGGGAGCAAAACTCAACGGCGTACATGGCGATGCGCTTTTATGCGGGGAAGACGCTACGCGAACTATACCGAGGCAACTCGAGCCTTGACGAGCAGGCCATTCGACGCATTATCGAGCCTATTTTTGACGCGCTCAGCCTCTTGCATGGGCAGAGCGTAATTCACCGTGACGTCTCGCCCGACAACATTTTGATGCGCGCAAACGGCGCGCCTGTGCTCCTTGATTTGGGGGCGGCGCGCCTCGTTGTTGGCGGTATGACGCAGGCGCTAACAACGGTGCTTAAACCCGGTTATGCGCCGATCGAGCAGTACGTCGACGACGGAACGATGCATCAAGGGCCATGGACTGACGTTTACGGCTTGGGCGCGGTACTTTACTTCTTGCTTGCGGGTGCTGCGCCGCCACAAGCCGTAGCGCGCATGATTACGGATCCGTTACCCGGATTGGTCGCTGCGCTAAACGCGTCCTGTTCGCCGGAGTTTGTCACCGGGTTGATCAGGTCGCTAGCAGTGCGCCCAGAGAACCGGTTTCAGTCGGTTGAGGCGCTGCGCGAGGGGCTTGGCTGGACTGAACCGCTGGATAACTCGCCGAAGACCGAATTTGTTCGTCGTGCTGCGGCTGGCGTGACAACGAAACCAGACTCTGCAGCTGCGCCCGTTGTGCACGACGATGCGACCGTAGTTTGGACCGGCGGTACGCCGCCCGGTTTGGTCAAATCTGCCCCTGCCGCCGCAGCCGCAGTCATCGACAACTCAGTCGCATCCGCGCCCGCCGCCGTGCGTGACGTGCCGCCTAGCCCAGCTAATGGTGTCTCGGAGACCGCTAGGACAGGCCCTCGTCCGCTTGCGGGGAAAAATCCCGCCGACGCAACCCCTGCGGCGTCCGTCGCAGGCGGAACACCCGCTGATTTTCGTTCAGCGCGCTCAGGGCATGATAGTGTAAGCAAACGCAATTGGACGGGCCCCATCGCGGCAGTGATCGTGGCGGCCATTGCCGCTGCGGGATATCTCGCATTTCGCCCGGTACCAACGCCGGTGCCAGCGCCTGCGGCGGCACCGTCAGCAGCGACCGACGCGTCACTAGCATCCGGCACATCGTCAGCTCCAAGTACGCAGCCTGGTGCTGCCCCCACGGCGACTCCGGTGTCTGCATCGCCCACCACTTCGGCCGGTAATGTCGCGCAGCCACCAGCGGCTGTTACAACCGCGATCGAGGCCAAACCTGCTTCCAAAACGCCCGCTGATACGCCCTCGACGCCCTCCGCCGACGCAAAAGCGAAAGCTGCGCGCGACGAAGCCGCCGCGGCGAAGGCGAAGCGCGATGCCGAAGAAAAAGCACAGGCCAAACTCGATGCGCAGGAAAAACTAGCCGCGCAAGCGAAGCTCAAGGCGGAGGCGGAGGAACGCGCAAAACGGCGCCCACAGCTGGAGCTCGAACAACGCAACGCGGCGGCGCCCACGCGCACCGAAACCGAAGATCGCGCGCGCAAGGCTCAGCAAGAGGAAGAAGAGCGTCTAGCGGTGGTTCGCGCTCGACAAGAGGAAGCGGATCGGCAAGCACGAGCTGCCGCTGCGAAATCCGCCGCGCCGATCCCTGCGCCCAAGCGAATCGAAGAACTCTCGGCGCAGGCAATGGCCGCATACCGTCGAGGCGAAACACTCGCGGCCAGAACGTTGTGGACCGAAATCGTTACGCATGGACAGGCCACCAGTGGCGACAAAGCGCTCGCGTACAACAACATGGCCATTAGCTACTGCCAAAACGGCGACGAAAGCAATTGCGAACGCATGTACATGGCTGCGTTGCGTGCCGATCGCAGCTACCAAGTGGGCGCTGGCGAGCGCGAAAGCTCCACGTTCAAGCGCGCGTACGAACGCGCATTGCGGGCGGTGCGGGGACAGTATTAGCCACCGCGCAACGTTATCCTTGCAGCAATTACGTTTAATAGCTTTTTAGCGCTATCGACCAACTGACGGTCGTTAGCGCGACTAGCTGTAGGTAGTCGACTGTACGTAAATTGACGGCGAGACGACCGCCTGGCAGTCGATTGACGCGAAAAGTTGTTACTGGGCGTTGCCAAAAGTAATTGCGCATTCGGCTCATCGCCTTAAAACAGCACGAGCGTGAAGGCAACGCAGACCAAGCTTCCCAGGTGCGCTTTATGGCTCATCGCCCGCGGCGGTCGCTACCTGAGATCGCACAGTGCTTCGCGACGGACGTAATTTCGCGGGCTAGCCGGATACCGCTGTTTCCATCGCTGTAGAGCTCGGTCTCTGCCCCGCCAACAATGAAAAGACCCGCAATCGCGCCCGCTTCCGCTGCGCCGAACGTTTGAGTCAGTTAGGCGACTTGAACCACACCGTGCTGCGGTATTTGCGCTTCAGAAAGTGTCGCCGCCGCAGCGGCATCGGCCGCATCAGCGCGCGACTTAGCAAGCGCCTCCTTGATCCAATCGACCAATGGTTGCCATGCATCGAGCTGGTTTTCAGTGCGATTACGTGGCAAATCGTAGATCGACACGCCGTCGCGCGCACACTGCGGATACACGACGCTGTCTGGCACAAACATCACCACCGGCAATCCGCTGCGCTTAAAGAAGCTGTTGAGTTCCTGCGCCATGCGTGTGCGGCTGTCAGTACGGCTACCGACTAAACCAATCTTGACTTTACCGGATTGCACGTTTGCGTCTTGGTGCAGTTTGATCAAAAACTTCGCAGTTGCCTCGATATCAAACACGGATGGATTGACAGGCACCAATACGAGATTTGCGCGCGACAGCAAATACGTTCTATCTGCGCGACGCAGTCGCGCATGCGTGTCAATCACCATCCACTGCGGCGCAAACGCGCGGAGTTCCTCCATGTCGGTCTCTTCGCTCCACGCCATGATGCGAGGCAGCATCCCTGGACGCCGCGACAACCAGTTGGTAGCGGACTGCTGTTTGTCCAAGTCCATGATCACGACGCGCTGTTTGCTCTGAGCGAGCATGCCGGCGATATTGGTCGTCAGCGTCGACTTGCCGGCGCCGCCCTTTGGATTGGCCACGAGAATGGTGTACATAAAGCAGAGTGTAGCGCTGAGTTGTGTTTAACGCTGATTAACCTGAATTGGCAAGATTGATACGACCTTGCAGCCATTTCAGCATCGGAGGCCAATCGGCCCACGCCTCCTCGGCACGCGAGCGCGGCAAATCAAATATCGACAACCCCTCGCGCGCAGCATGTACGTAGAGCTGCGAGTCACGAATATGTGTCACCACATCGAGTGACAACGGTGCCAAAAATTCATCGAGGTCGGAGGCCGCAACGGTACGCCCGTCAACGCGCGAGCCCACGATGGCGACAGCGCGCTTGCCATCCTTTATGGGCTTCAACGCGCTCAATTCGGTCAAAAAATCGGTGGTCGCTTCGAAATCAAAAGTTGATGGCGCGACCGGCACTAACACCGCGTCTGCGGCCTTTACCATGTCGACCAACACGGTCCCGTGTACTCCAGCAGGCGCATCTACGACGAGCCACTGCGGCTTGAAATCCCAAATAATTTTCGGATTAGTCTCAGGCAACGCGCCTCGAACTTCAGGGAAACCGCGCGGACGCCTAGCGAGCCAACGCGCTGCCGAGCGCTGGCGATCCATATCCAGCACCACCACACGTTGGTGTTTGCCAGCAAGATAGGCCGCCAAATTAGTAGCAATGGTGGTCTTGCCTGCCCCGCCCTTCGGATTGGCCACAAGAATCGTGAACATTGCGAACCACCCTTTCTTCAATCGATTTTCGGGCAGTATAGGCGAGATTAACGCGAGCGTTGTGGTGTAGCCGGGCGACCGAACGCGCTACTGCTTAGGCAGGGAGCGCCGAAGAAAACTTTCGACACGCGAATAGAATTCCACGCGATTCTCAAGCTTCACAAACCCGTGCCCTTCGTCGGTCTTGACCATCCACTCGGCGGGCTTACCTTGTTTTTCAAGGGCGTCGCGCATCCGTTCACCGTGAATGATGGGGACTCGACGATCCTCGCCACCGTACGCCATGAACACGGGTTTTGTAATTCGATCCGCGTTCTGCGCTGGCGAGGTCGCCTGTAGCTGCGCCTTATCCCGATCCGGATCCCCCACCATGATGGGCGCTCGAAACTTTGCAAAGTCGCTGTCACTCAGGTCCGACCAGGTAACGCTGTGAAAGAGTTGCAGATCGGTGACACCAACGTAATTCACCGCGCACTGAAATAAATCCGGCGTTTTCACTAGAGCCTGCATCGCCGCATACCCGCCATAACTTGCGCCGAAAATGCACATACGTTTCGGATCGGCAACACCTTGTTTGACCGCCCATTGTGCAGTGTCCGTGATGTCGTCCTGCATCGATAAGCCCCACTGCTTGAAGCTTGCCAACAAATGTTTAGCCCCCATCCCCGTAGTGCCGCGGAAATTCGGCTGGATAACGGCATAGCCACGAGAGGCAAAGAATTGCGCTTCGGCATCCCATCTCCACGCGTAGCCCGGCACCCAAGGGCCGCCGTGCACAATGACAATGAGCGGCAATCCTTTCGCGGCTAGACCACGCGGTGTAGTGAGCAGCGCAGTGAGCGGCAATTCATCTCGGGCGGAAAACTTTACCAAGCGGGATTCCGCCATTTGCGAAGGCTTAATCCACGGACGTGAGTCGATCAAATATTCCAGTTTTCGTGTTCGGAAGTCATACAAAAAAACGGTGCCAGGATTGCGATCACTGTACGAAAAAACGATCATGCGCCTGCTTTGCTCGGGCGGAACAAACAGATTCACCATGCCGGGTTGCGCCTGATCGATTTGACGCTGGACACTCGCCCACCCCTCGTCAATCCAATGCACTTGCTCCCGGTCACCGTAGAACCTCGCCCCGACCAGCTTTTTTGCGACGGGGTCGAATATCGGCGCGGACATGTCCGCGTCGTCGCGGCTCGAAAGCACTTGCTGCGCTATGCCACGCTCATCAAGGCGCAGCATCGCCAGCGTCAATCGTGACTTCGCTGCGGAAACCGCGCCACGCTCACGATAGCCAAAACCGATAATCGTGCCGTCATAACCCACGGAATGCGCCCAATTTTGTGGCTCGCGAAAATCAGCCTCGCTCCATTTCGCCCACGGTGATTTGTCGTCGCGACGAAACGAAACCCGCGACGTCAAACCTTTGACCGACACCGCACCGCGCGGCATACCGTCGCGATCAAGCGCCCATTGCTGGACGTCTCCCGGATTGTCAAAGCTCAGCAGGGTCTTCCGAGCGGTTCGCGTGTTGATCCGGTAAACGTCTGAAGCGTCAAAATTTCGTTCGTTGGAGGTGATGATGATGTCGTCCGAACCGTCCGCAAGCGAAGCCTCAAACCGCGTAAAGCGCGGACGCAGAATGGCCGCACTACCATCGCCAAACGGTAGCGCCAAACGTCGCGCGGCTGTACCGTCTTTATCAACCGCAAACAGACCGCCGGTTCGCCAAAAATTCGCGCTGCCTACGGGATCGTAAACATTGCCACTGACAAAAACTAGGCGTTTCGAGTTCACCCAGTGAAACTCAACGACGTCCGCATCTGGCAAAGTAGCGACCACCGAAGACGTTCGGCGATCAATATCGATAACCGCAAGCCCCAGCCGCGAGCCGCTACGCGCAAGAAACGCCAAAAAATTTCCGTCGGGCGAAAGCGTAGGACGCCAAACATCGGGGGAGCGAAAGAAGTCCTGAACAGGAATACTGCTGGGCGCACCGGGCGCAGCGACTTGCGCGGGCACCCATTGGGCAGACATAAGCGCGAATGCGCACGCAAAAAAATTTCGCCACAAGCTACTCATGACGCGAGTGTCATTGATATCAAAGCGGGATTGAACCAGTTTGCGACGAACGACGAATACACGCCACGAGTGACGAGATCACACAGCTCAGTTTTGCGATCAAGAGCACTTTGCCTCGTTCCCGTCGCTACATCTGCTTGAACAGGTGAAAGAAATGCCGGCTAACGCGCAAGGACTCTTTGCAACCGCGGAGCACCAATGAGTGCTTTTCGACGCCCTCACGCGTGATTTTCGCAATGCGATGCACATTCACGATGGAGCCACGATGCACCTGCCAAAACACTTCTGGGTCCAGTCCATCTAGCAACTCTCGAAGCGAGGTGCGGATCAAGACGTCCTCGGTCTCAGTCACAACGCGTGTGTACTTTGTATCCGACTGGAAAAAAATCACATCGTCGACTGGGAACATTTTGACGTCTTGACCTACAAGCGCCTTAATCCATTTGAGCCGCTCCGTAGTCCTTGGCGTTTTAGAGTTTAAAAGGTGCACGACCGGCGTGACATCGTCCGCGGGCGTGTCCACGTCACCCAATAACCGCGCAAGCGTCAGCGCCAACCGATCTTCTTCTATCGGTTTGAGCAGGTAGTCCACCGCGCCTCGCTCAAAGGCCTCGATCGCGAATTGGTCGTACGCCGTGCAGAAAACAATTTTTGAGCGGTCACCAATTTCGCTAGCCACTTCGAGTCCCGTCTTGACAGGCATACGAATATCAAGAAAGCACACATCAGGACGTGTGGCCTCAAATTTTTCTAATGCGTCCGCGCCGTTGACGGCCTCGGCAACTACCTCAAAATGCTCGCTGTGCAACGCAAGCAAGTCGCGCATGCGCTCGCGCATCAAAGGCTCATCGTCGGCGAAAAGGCAGCGAATCTTGTCCATAGATCGGGAAGAGAATTAGGAGTTAGGGGATGAGGTTTGCGTACTAGCAAGCGGCAGCGTCAGCGTTGCAATGCAACCGCGCGGCGAGTTCTGCGTCAATTTGACCTTGGCCGCATCACCGTAGATGGCTTGCAGTCGCTGCGCGATGTTTGACAAGCCCAAACCACCGCCAGCGTCTTTGCTATTGGTCGAAACGAAGCCAACGCCCGTATCAGCCACGGTCACGACCACCGACTCGCCATCGGTGCGCGCAGTGACGTCAATGCGGCCACCGTCGGCAGCAGGCTCAATACCGTGCTTGATCGCGTTTTCCGCGAGTGTCATCACTAGCGCTGGCGGTAGCGAAAACTGTTCGACAGAAGCATCGGACGACACCGAAAACGCAAGGCGATCACCCATTCGAGTTTGCATAATGGCAAGATACGCGCCGATTTGCTCGAACTCGCGTTTAAGTGCTCCCTTGTCGTCACGCATTGACGGAATCGACATACGCAAAAAGCGCACAAGATGTCCGATAAGTTTGGCCGCATCTGGTGCGCCTTTTTGCGCGAGTTGCTGCGCAGAAGCCAACGTGTTGAATAGAAAATGTGGCTCAATTTGTGCCTGCAACATTCGTAAACGCGTCTCCGTCAGTTGGCGTTGAATGTCACTTTCTTTGACTTCTGTCGTGAGTCGTTTATTCGCCACAGCTACACGCTGCGCACGCAAGTACACAATCGCCCCCACAACCGCCGCATAGAGCATGCCCGCAGACAAACCGGCCACCAACATAGCCTGAAAGCGTAGGTAGAAGGTTTGCCGCAAATCATTGCCGTAGTAACGATCAAGTGCAGCACCCATGAGCACGGCGATAAATACGGCCGCGATGGGCGCAAACACCGATATGTGGATGAGTTTTCGCGAAAGGCTGGCATTGGGCGAAAACACGGGAAGAATCGCCAGCCCCAACAGAAAAAACAAAACGTTCAGCGCTGGCCACGCCTCAAAAAAGGCGATATCAGGCACCCACCATGCGGCTAACGTCGCGAGCACGATCGCCAATGGCACAGCTGCGAACAGCCAGCGCCAATGTCGGCTGAACTCCACCATGCCGGAGCGTTCGCTCGACGGCACTGGTGAGATCTCCCTACCCACGTTAGAAGAGGTATTTACCAAGCCACCACGCCAACGCGGCCATGAATGCCGAAGCCGGAATGGTCAACACCCATGCCCACACGATATTGCCTGCAATTCCCCATCGCACCGCAGAGACTTTTCGCGCAGCTCCTACACCTACGATGGCACCGGTGATGGTGTGGGTAGTGGAAACAGGAATGCCGAAACTCGACGCAACAAACAGCGTAATCGCACCGCCTGTTTCTGCGCAAAAGCCGCCTACGGGCTTCAGTTTGGTAATTTTCTGCCCCATCGTTTTGACGATACGCCATCCGCCAAATAGCGTACCGACCGAAATTGCGATGTAGCAGCTAATCACTACCCAAGAGGGCAGTGTTTTCACGTCTTTCGTGGCCAAGCCCGCAATAATCAGCAGCAACCAAATAATGCCCATCGTTTTCTGCGCATCGTTGCTGCCGTGACCGAGGCTGTAGAGCCCACATGAAACCAATTGCCCGCGGCGAAACCACTTATCAATGCGGCCCGGCGTCGCTCGCCGAAAAATCCATGCTGTCGCGAGCATCAGCAGCGCTCCGAGCGCGAATCCCATAAACGGCGCCAGCACGATGAATAAAACAGTTTTTCCCAATGGGCCGAATATCCCGCCACCCACCAGCGCCGCTGTGCCCGCTTTGGCTACACCCGCCCCGATCATTCCACCGATCAAGGCGTGTGATGAGGACGACGGAATTCCGTAAAACCACGTCACGATGTTCCAGCCGATAGCGCCAATCAGCGCCCCGAAGATGACGTGCGTATCGACAATCGACGGCTCGACCATGCCTTTGCCGATGGTCGCGGCGACGTGCAGTCCAAAAATAAAGTACGCCAAAAAATTAAAGCACGCGGCCCATATAACGGCTTGACCGGGCCGCAGTACGCCCGTTGAAACGATCGTGGCGATAGCATTTGCCGCGTCGTGAAAGCCGTTCATAAAGTCGAACCCGAGGGCGAGTAAGACCAGCATGACGATCACCCAAAGGGCGATATTGGTGGGTTCCATAAAGCTTCCCGCCCGCCGATTACGCGTTTTCGATCACGATGCCCTGCATCACATTGGCCACGTCTTCTGCCCGATCCGTGATGGTCTCCAGAAGCTCATAAATCGCTTTAAGCTTGATGAGTTGCACGGCGTCCTTCTCCGTGCGGAATAATTTTGAGATCGCGCTTCGCATCACTCGGTCCGCATCGGACTCTAGGCGATCAATTTCTTCGCAAATCTTGAGGATTGCGGCCGCGTTATCCATATTCGACAACATCGCGACTGCAGATTTCACGCGTTCACCGCATTGGAGGCAAATCTCGGCCAGCTGTTTAGCCTCGGGCGTGATCGTCTTAATGTCGTAGAGCGAGACCGACTCCGCCGCGTCTTGCATCAGATCAAGCACATCGTCCATATTCGATATGAGCTGATGAATTTCCTCGCGATCCAATGGCGTGATGAACGTTTTGTGAAGCAGCTGGATGGTTTCACGCGTGTACGTGTCGCCGCGCTTTTCGATGGCATCGATTGCATCAGCGTGGTCGCGAAGATCGGTTGCGCCTTCACCCAACGCGTTCATGAGCGCAACGAGTTCTTTGCCCCCCTCGACGATTTCATGTGCATGGAGGTTGAAGAGCTCGAAAAAACGCCCTTCTTGAGGCATGAAGCGACCAAACATTCGCGTTCCCTTTTGATTGTTTTATGACGATGCTGCCGCGATTCTAGTGCAGTCTGCCCTCAGCAAACTGACGCCACTTTAGCCTTTTCGCACGATAGTTTCACCATATTCCGCAATCAGTTCTGACAGCTTGCGAATAGTGAGTGGTGCAGAGCCTTCCGCCTTGTTGTTGGCGACGACAAACGATTGTTGATGTGACGAGGCGGCTTCCAGCACCAAGGCAGCGAGTTGCGCACGCCCCAGCGGATCTTCGTCAACCAGCGCATTGAAAGGCGCGTAGCGCTCCTTCGCCTCTTCGTACTTAAAGCCCGAATGCAGGCTCCACCGAATAACCAATGGCAAGTTGCCCGCCTCGCGCCAGAACCTACCCTGCACTTCGGCTTGCGGCATGCGCGCGTGGATGCCAACGCAGTGCGTCGCACCGCCCGCACACAATGCGGCAAGGTAATCGTCAGTCAAAAGCTCAGGATCTCGCACTTCCACCGCATAAAAACCTGGGCCTGACAATTTGGGCAGCGCCAGTAAAAACTCTGCAAGTGCATCGGCAAAACGTTGCGGCGATTTGGTGAAACGTGGCCCGACGGGCGGAAATTGAAAGACCAAAGGCCCACAGGTTTCGGCCAAACCTTGCGTCGCGGGCAAAACGAATTGAGCAGCGGCTGCACCCGCATCAAGAAAGACCGGGTTATCCGTCCAACGCCCATCGTCACTGCGAAGGCGCGGGCCGGTGAAAAGCATTGGCGCTTTGACAACAAAGCGAAAAGCGGCGTTTGTCGAGCGTGCCTGCGCCGCATACGAGCGGTAGTCCGATTCGGCAATCGGCGCATAAAACGTGCGGTCAAGACTCACAGTGCGCATCAGCGGATGCGCCGCGTACGCAGGCAAGCCCTTGCGCGCAAGCGTTTGGTCGGTATGCGTTCCGGCGTATACCAACCCGGCCCAGCCCGGAAAACTCCAAGACGACGTGCCAAGATGTGCGCCAGCGGGCAACCGGTGCGGTAGAGACGCGAGGGCTTCGTCCGGTACGATGGTCTCAATCTTGAGCGCAGCGGAGGCGCGCACCGGTTTGTGCGCCACTGTCGTCTCGGGTGCATCCGGCGCGGACTGCTCATGTTCGGCGTCGTTCGAGGCACCACCGAACAAATCAAATTGGTTCCGGGACATAACGTTCATCCGAACCCTGTCACCCTACAAACACCGAGTGCAATCAGTCGTAACCCGGCGGCGGCGTACGGCGTGAAGGCTCAGCCTTCGGGACAAGATCAAATTTCGCCTCAACCGTTGTCAGGCTTGAGGCGTCTAGTTTCACGCGGCGCGGCATCGAGGGACTGACTTGCCCCGGAATCAATAGGCTTGGATGCGTTACGAACACGTCGTACTCGCCGGCGGGCAGGTTCTCGAGAATGGCTGAGCCGCCTTTGCCCGTTTTGTTGAACCACGGCGTGTCGACAACGTAAATGTGTGCGTTCATCCAGTCGTGTAGCAAGCACTGAATCGTGATTTGCCCCAATTTATCCAGCAACACGGGTTCGGGTTCGCGGCGCGTGTACACCTTGTGCTCGAACGCGCTCGGGCCGGAGAGCACTTTCACATGATGTTCGGTGCGATCGCGGTTCGGAAGGCGCAGTTTTGTGCCCGCTTGCATGACGCTCACAAATGGCTCAAATTTGAAGTACGACTGCTCAACCATTGCGGTCGTACCTGCTTTGATGGCCGGCGCTTTGACGCCTACGGGCAGCGCATACACCACGGCGTTGGGCACGGGCTCTCCTCTGCGATCTTTTATCTGGACGGCGATGGTGCCGGCTGCGGCGGGCAGCGCCACCAGAAGCAGCACCGCTGCCATCAGCGCACGCAGGCTGGACACACACGGCAAACAGTTGAAACTCATAGTGACCTTCATGAATCGGTAGGGCGGGCGGGACGGTTGTTTCGACGGCATGATCTTGAGCGGCAGCGTCAGGCGCAAATCTACGTTAACTTTGCGTTCATGTCATCCACCTTGCATTTTTGGGCCTTGCGACTGTGGGCTGCGCCGGTCACGTTTTGTGCGCTGCCGCTGCTCCCGCTGGCGTTGTGGCACAGCAACTGGCGTATCAACGGCGGCGTCATTGAGGTTACGAGCCCCGCGCTAAATTGGTTTTTGCGCGCGCCGTGGTTTCGCGCACTCTCCGGCGGCGCTGGTTTTTCTGCGGCAACGATTGGGCATGTCGTAATTGCTCGGAATTCTGCGTGCATGACAGCCTGTCGTGCGCACGAGCATGCGCATGTGCGCCAGTGCGAGCGTTGGGGCGCGTTGTTTCCGTTGGCTTACGTCGTAGCCGGGATTTATGCGGCGTTCAAATCGCGACGATTCACGGCGTATTACTGGGACAACGCGTTTGAGCGTGAAGCGCGGGCCGCGGAGGAATGTACACGCAGAGACTAAATATCAGCTTTTTGAGCTTAGCGACTTCTAGGTGGTCGTTTCAGGCGTTTTTTAACGTTAGTCGATAACCTAAAAAACAGGTCTCAAACCGCCATCCGGCTGTCGTTAGTGGCGAAAAGTCGTTAGCCCCTATGACGACGCGTGGGCAACGTATTGCCCCTGCAACCGCTCAACGGTCAGCATCCCATCCCGGCAACACAGCGATCAGGTCATGCTCGGTCGCTTCGACGACCGTCACGCGCGCGATGTCGCCCACCTTCAGGCTCTCACCGTTTTGCACGTGCACCATGCCATCGATTTCCGGCGCGTCGGCCCACGAGCGCGCTACGGCGATGTTGTCTTGCACGTCGTCGACAATCACTTCGATTTCGCGGCCGATCTTTGCGCGCAGGCGTGCTTCCGAAATCTCTGCCTGCACTTCCATGAAGCGCTCGCGGCGCTCTTCTTTCACCTCGTCAGGAAGTTGATCCGGCAAGTCGTTCGCCGTCGCGCCGTCGACCGGCGAGTACGCGAAACAACCCACGCGATCCAGCTGCGCCTCTTGAAGGAAATCCAGCAGCTCCTCGAACTCCGATTCCGTCTCGCCAGGGAAGCCGACGATGAACGTTGAACGGATCGTTAGGTCCGGGCAGGCTTTCCGCCATTCACGGATGCGCTCAATGTTCTTCTCGCCGCTTGCCGGACGCTTCATGAGCTTCAGAATGCGTTGGCTGGAATGCTGAAACGGCACGTCAAGGTATGGCAGCACACGGCCCCCTGACGCCACTGTGCTCTGCGCCATCAACGGAATCACGTTGTCCACCGTTGGGTACGGATACACGTAGTGCATGCGCGTCCACACGCCGAGCGTACCGAGCGCTTCGGCGAGCTCCAGCATGCGCGTTTTCATCGGTTTGCCGTTGACGAAATCCGTGCGGTACTTCACGTCCACGCCGTACGCCGAAGTGTCCTGCGAAATCACCAATAGTTCTTTCACACCGGACTTCACTAGCGATTCGGCTTCGCGCATCACTTCGCCAATTGGACGGCTGACCAAATCGCCGCGCATCGACGGAATAATGCAGAAGCTGCAACGATGGTTACAGCCCTCGGATATTTTCAAGTACGCGTAATGCTTCGGCGTGAGTTTCACGCCGTGATCAGGCACGAGATCGATGAATTTGTTGTGCGGTTTTGGTAGGTGCAAATGCACCGCGTCCATCACTTCGTTGGGCGCGTGCGGGCCAGTGACCGCGAGCACTTTCGGATGAATATTGCGAATGAAATCGCCGTCTTGCTTCGCTCCCAAGCACCCCGTCACGATGACCTTGCCGTTCTCCGCAATCGCCTCACCAATTGCGTCCAGCGATTCGGCGACCGCGTCATCGATGAAGCCGCAGGTGTTCACCACCACGAGATCCGCGTCGCTGTAATCGCCCACGGTCGCGTAACCCTCGGCCTTCAGGCGCGTGAGAACTTGTTCGCTATCGACGAGCGCCTTCGGGCATCCGAGTGAAACGAAGCCGACTTTCGGGGCGGAAGTGGAAATATGTTTTGCAGTCATTACAGCCTAGGTAGCCTCTGTAGGGCGGGCAGTGCCCGCCCTACGACTGCTTACTGCTTACCGCTCATTGTTCACCGCGTTAGCGGCTCACTTTTTGGAATCAGCGCCCGGAAAACCTGGGAAGGTGAAGCCCGGAAAGAACTGCTTGGTGCTTTCCTTCATTTTTTCTTGCATGTCGAGAAACATCTTGCTCGACTGTTCAAGGTAGTTGCCCATTACGCCCTGCATCGCCGGTGCTTGCAGCGTCATGAATTGCTGCCAAACATCCGAGCCGACTTTGGTTGGATCGCTACCTACGCCACCGAGCATCGGGCCGCCTTGCTCGGCCATCTTCTTCTGGAAGTCGGTGAAGGCGCGCACGTTCTGCTCGAACAATCCGCCGACCACGCCTTGCATCGCGCCGCCGTAGAAACGGATCATTTGCGCCAACATATCGTTGGAGAACATCGGCACGCCCGCTGCCTCTTCTTCGAGAATGATCTGCAACAGGATCGCGCGGGTAATCTCGTCGTTGGTCTTGGCGTCGCGCACTTCAAAAGGCACGTTGCCGACGACCATATGCTTCACATCGGTCAGCGTGATGTAGCCACTCGTGGCCGTGTCGTAGAGCCGGCGATTCGGGTATTTTTTGATGATGCGAATCGCAGCGCGCGAGCCTGCCGTTGAACGGGTGCTCGATTTCGGGGAGTCTGTTCCAGCCTTGGTGGCCATGTGAATGGTCCTTTTTTTGTGCAGTGCGCCATTGTAGAGCAGGCGCGCAGCCCTTGTGTAGCCTTGCTTGCAAGCGAAAAACCCGTCGGTCTACGACGGACGTTTTGCCTACGGTGCGCCCTGATTTTGTAGCACTAGCTCTAAATTGTTGCATTGCAACAAAATGTGCTTGACATGGGGTAGGCATGCACATAACATTCATTTTGTGCACCGCAGCAATCGAATGAAATAAGTGATTCGGAACCGCTGCGTAACCCTAAACCACTCAGGAGATACCCAATGATTCCAGCATTCGAACAAATCGCAGAAATGAACCGCGCTTACTTTGCAAACGTCCTCAAAGGCGTTGACGCTGCTGTTGCTTACAGCAACAAAGCTTCGGCTTTCGGCGTAAAAGCTGCAAACGACTTCGCTGCTTCCACCGCTGCTGACCTGCACGCTCTGGCCGCTGTTAAGACGCCAGCTGACCTCGTACCTTTGCGCGCTAAGCAAATGGAAGAGAAAGCCGACTGGGCCACCACGACCGGCCGTCAAGCGCTTGACCTGTTGTCCGCTGCTCAAACCGAAGCGATGCAATTCGCTGAAGCCCAAGCTGCTGACGCTGCTAAGAGCTTCGTTGCCAACGTAGACAAACTCGCCAAATCTGCCCCACAAGGCATGCCTGGTGCTGAGTACGCTGTTTCGGCAATGAAAGCTGGTGTTGAAACGTCGATGGCTGCATTCGAAACCGTTGCTAAAGCAACCAAAGAAGGCGTTGAATACGCTGGTACGCAAGTTAAAGCTGCTGCTAAAGCCGCTCCTAAGCGTAAGTAATTCCAAGCGGCAACTCGCGCGAGCTGGTAACCAGCCGCGCTAGATTGCTGTCGATACGGGATCGTGCCGATCCCGCCTAACCAGGTGGGACCGCGACACCCTTCGTCGTGAGACGCTACTCGCGTCTCCCCGACGATGACTCGATGATTGTCCGCCCTCCTCCCGGAAAACCCAGCGCCAGGCGCTGAGTAAAGCCGAGACAATCACGAAGTCCCTCCAGCCCGCCCGGCTTGCCGTGCGGGCTTTTTCTTTTGGGCGCTAGCTGTCAGCCCGCCAAGGCTGCGCCAACAGCGCAACACAAAATTCGTCGATCGCGCGAAACCCGATCGCCTCGTACGCTCGCCACGCAGGCACGTTTTCTTTGCCGGTAAACAAAACCGCCTCGGAGAACCCTTCCTTAAAGGCCCGCATCAACGCCCCCGCGACGCACGCTTGTGCGTACCCTTTGCCACGCAGCGCGGGCGGCGTGTAGACGCCACCGATTTGCACCGCAGGCATCGACGTCGCGGTGAACGCGCACGCCGAAACAATTGCGCCGGTGACTTCGTCCGGCAACACCCATTGCGTAGCGCTCAATAGGCGTCGCTCGATGTCCCGTGAGGCCGAAGCGAGTGCCTTGTCTACCGATTCGTTCAGCGCCTCGACGTTGTACGCGGCGTACAAAGAAACCAGCGATTCCACGTCCTCCGGTCGCGCCCGACGGACACGCTCCGCGCCGCGCGGAATCGCCAACGAATCCGCACTCAGGCGATAAAGGCGCTCGCGTTCGAACAGTTGGAAGCCTTCAGCCGGAATACCTAAGGAGGCAATCAGCACTTCGCACTGTGACAGCAAACCGACCATGCCTTTGACCGGCCGCGACGACGCCGTGAGCACAACGCGCAGTAGCTCGGGCAGATAAGCGACCGGCGCTTGCGGCATGAGATTGCCGTTCCAGTAATGCGCAAGCACACCGCACAGTGAGCCGTCCTCGAACGCTCCGGCGTAGGCACCTTGAAACGGTTGATCGCCGTCGACGATTCCGCTGGTCGCGAGGTTCGAAAGCAAGAACATCGACGAGGCGCGATTCTTCTTCAGAAACTCCTTCACCGTGGAGCAGTCGCCCGGATTCAGGTCGCGGATTTCCCCAACTTTCATGCGAATTGACTTTCCGTCGCTAACGACAGCCAGATGGCGTTTTCACACACAATTTTGCATTAGTCGACTTGTTTAAAAATGGAGCTAAAAGCGCCATCTGCCCGTCGCTCGGCTAGTCAAGCTGTACACCTAACCGCTTAATGATGCTTCCCCACTTTTTCATGTCGGCGTCGAGCATGGCTTTGAACGACGCCGCGCTGCCGCCGCCTGGGGCCATGCCTGCTTTGACTAGGCGTTCTTTGATCTCTGGGTCGGCGAGCACAGCGCTTACATCAGCATTGATTTTGTTGACGATATCGGCTGGCATGGACGATGGGCCAAACAGGCCGTTCCAGGCGACCGCCTCAAATCCTTTGACACCGCTTTCAGTAATGCTCGGCAAATCTTTGAGCGAATCGAATCGTCCGCTGCTGGTCACCGCGATCTGGCGAATCTTTCCGCTTTGAACGTGAGGTGCGATGCCGGACGCGACCGCGAACAGCATTTGTGTATCGCCGTTCGCCGTGGAGAGCGCCGCGGGAGGCGAACCATTGAATGGGATGTGTTGTGCGTCAATGCCAGCTTCGGACTTGAAAAGCTCCATCGCGAGGTGCGACGAAGAACCGTTGCCGACGCTCGCGTACGAGAGCTTACCGGGGTTGGCTTTGGCGTAGGCAACGAGTTCGGCGACGTTCTTGATCGGCAGCGCTGCATTCACAGCGAGCACGTTGGGCTGCGTCGAAGTGACGACAATCGGCACCAAGTCTTTCACCGTGTCGTACGGCATTTTTTTGTAGAGGAACGGGCCGTATGCAGTGGGGCCGGGAAAGCCGATCACCACCGTATGGTTGTCGGTCGATTTGGCCGCGATGTCTACGCCAATCATGCCGCCCGCGCCCGGTTTCGGATCGACAACGACAGCATGGCCCCATTTGTCTTTGAGTTTTTCGCTGAGGATGCGCGACACAAAATCAAGCGACGAGCCGGCAGGTGCAGGCACCACGATGCGCACAGTCTTGGTGGGCCAGGCTTGGGCCATTGAAAGCGGAGCGATCAGTGCGGTGGACGAAGCCGTCAACGCGAGAATGAGCGAGCGAAGTTTCATGATTAGCGAATTCAACGTTGTGAGAACGCAAGCGTAGCGCAACGCGACAGGCGTGTCGTCAATAATCGAGCCAAGAACGTGATACGGGTAACCCCACTGGAGACTGCATGACCGCCCCTAAGAAATTTTCTGTGCCGCAACTTACGGAGTTCACAAGCACGCTATTTAAATCCGGCGGCATGGATGCCGAGAAGGCGGACTGCGTGGCGCGCTTGCTGATTCTCACCGACATGATGGGCCGCCGCACGCATGGGCTGGCTATTTCGCCGCTGTACTTGGCCGACATCAAATCCGGCGGGTTGCAGACGCGCGGGGAGCCGAAAGTGCTCAAAGACTTAGGTGCGACGGTTGTTTGGGATGGTGGCTATTTGCCCGGTTTGTGGCTCATGAATCGTGCGATAGACATTGCGATGGAGCGCGCAAAAACGATGGGCGTCGTGACGTTCGCGATCCAAAAGTCGCATCACATCGGCTGTCTCGCAGCACACGCGAAACAAGCGGCCGACCGAGGCTTCGTCGCGATCATCGCCAACTCCGACCCCGCCGGAAAGCGCGTCGCCCCCTACGGCGGCACCGAAGCCCTGTTCACGCCGGACCCTTACGCCATCGGCTACCCTGGCCCCGAGCATCCCGTCCTCGTCGACATTTGCGCTTCGATCACGACGGTGTCGATGACACGGCAAAAATTTGCGGCGGGCGAATCGTTCGAACACCCGTGGCTGCTGGACGCCGATGGCGCACCGACGACCAACCCTGCCGTGCTCGAAAACGCAGACCCTCGCGGTTCGCTGCAACTTCTAGGTGGTCAAGAATATGGTCACAAAGGCTTCGGAATGGCGCTCATGATTGAGGCGCTGTCGCAAGGCTTGTCCGGCCACGGCCGCGCGGACGCGCCCAAGGGCTGGGGCGGAAACACGTTCCTGCAAGTCATCAATCCCGAGTTTTTCGCGGGTAGCGAGGCGTTCATCGAACAAACCGATTTCCTCTCAGAACAATGCCGAGCCAACCGCCCAATTGATGCCGCCAAACCCGTGCGCATGCCGGGCGATCAAGCCGCCTCGTTGCAAGAAGCAGCACTCAAGGACGGGATGAGCTACCCGAACGTGGTCTGGCAATCGTTGGCGGGCTACGCGGACGCGCTGGGTGTTGCCTTGCCGGATTAAACGCCACCGAGCGACGCCGGGTCGTCGCCTACCTCGCGTCGTCGTAGGCGCGGGCCGGAGCGCTCGGGCTTTCCGACGGTGTCATGGCAACGCGAGAACCTGCGCCGCTGTCAACGCTTGCTGGTAGATGCGTATGTCTTGCGCCGCGCCGTCTAACGGATACCACACGGAGCTGTATCTGCCGATGTATAAGTCCTGACCATTCATACCCGTGAAGTTCGGCACCGCGCTCGGGCAGGTGTAGATCAACTGCTTGTTGTGATAGATGCTCGTGCCAGTGGTCGTTGAGGCAACCGCTATGAGTCGGAACCACGCGCCCAGCGGCGAGCCTAGGTTCCGATTGACAGCGGTGCAGGTACCGAGCATCCGACTGGCCCGCCCGACAGGAGTCGAACCTGTCACCAGTGCTGTTTGGACAGAGTGCCGCGTATTCGAAAAGTCACCGCACAACTGTAACATCGGCCGCCGTCGAGTTTTCTTGGGCGATTGTGATCGTTTTTTGATCGTGGTCTTTGTCGACCAACTCGGTGACAAAGAACGGCGCGCGCAAGCAAGTGCGCAAACAGAGCCAGCGGGCGCGGCCGCTGCCGCGTTCGTCGGTTCATTCGACTACGCGTGGGCCGGGCCGCGTCGTGTTGGCTGGCAGCAGGGCACGCAGCTGTTAGGGCAAAGCCTGCACCTGCGCGTCGGTCAAAGCCTGCTGGTAGATTCGGATGTCCTGCACCGCACCATTAAGCGGGTACCAAGTGTCGCGATACTTGCCGATGTAGAGGTCTTGGCCATTCATTCCGGTGAAGCTCGGTACCGCGCTTGGGCAGCTATAGACGAGCTGTTTGTTGTGATAGACGCGAGTGCCATTCGTGGCTGACGCGACGGCAGTCACGCGGAACCATTGACCCAGCGCGTCACCCGGATTGCGTACGGCAATCGTGCAAGGGCCAGTCCCCCAGCCAGCGACACTGCTCGCCCAGGCGCCGAATCCGTATCCGCCGCCTGGATAGCTCAGGTCGGGCGAAAACGCGTTTATGGATGCCGAACCGCTGTCATGCGATTTCGACACCAATGCCATTGCCCAGCCGCCGGTGGCCGACTGCCCGAAGCCATTCATCCCGATATCGGAATCAATCCTCGCCCAGAAATCGAATGTCGCACCCGTCGTAAATTGCATCGCCGCTGTGTTCGGAATTCGAATGGCTCCGGGGTTCGCAGGGCCATTGAATTTCACGGCGGTTCGCCCGTTCACACCAGTCACGTAGCTGTACGCCGTCGCGACGGGAAAGACCGCCCCCAGCGACGTGAGTGACGTTTGATCAGTGTTGACCGTCATGCTGGGTGACGGCGTGGAAACGCCCGCTGGGTAAGCAGCAAGGCACCCGGCGAGCACATTGGCACGGACAGCGGCTGGGGTCTGCGCGCCCGCGCCAGCAGGAACGGTGACACCGGTGAGCAGTGCCGAATCTGCCACGCCATTCATGATTCGACTGTGCAGCAACCCATCGATGAGCGCGGTGGGGGCATTCGCCGGTCGCGCAAATACGTCGTATTGCAAGGCGCTTCCCAAGAACGCTTCAATCTGCTCAGCCGCGTTGCGAGGGCCAGGTATTTGCAAGCCCTGCGTCAACGCGGCCCCGCGATATCCGAGGAGATATCGGTTGAGCAGTACACCGTCAATCGCGGCATCGGCAGCGCCGTTGCCATCAACATCACGATCACACCCGAGCATGCCGACGGCACAACTGCTCGTCGCGGACGCCGCGGTTCCCGCACCCACGCACTGCCACGCCCACTTTCCGGAAGAAGCGGTTGGGCCGGTCGCAGCGCCGGTAGCGCACAAGTTGCCTGTCGGAGCCTGCAGGCTCGATGTCGTCGGGGCGTGAGCGCTACCGCAAACGCCGTTGATGGCGGCTGAAGGAGCTGAGGAGATCAATCGGAAGCTCAAGTCCTGCACTTCCGCGTAACCACTCGAAGCCGCAAATACCCACTGAGCAACGTGTTCACCTGGGGCAAGCATCGGCATCGGCAGCCACCCCGTAGCAACCGTCGCACGCACCGAGGCAGCCACCGTGTAGACCTTGACCTCATCGATATAGAGAGACAAATGGGCATCCGTATCCGCACCGCTGAAGGTAACGGCGGCCGAGAACTGGTTTGAAGCATTGCTAAGACGCACCGTAAAGCGCGCCGTCGCGGGAGCGAGAGCCGCTGCCGTCGCGTTACTGAAAGCCTTACCGGCTGACGACGGAAGGGCCGCAGACAACACGCTCGTCGGACAGCCTGGCGTATACCTTCCCGAGCCGTTTGTCCCGGCGGACAAGCAATTTTGGAAACGCAGATCAGGCGATGTTGGCTGTACCGGACCGGCCCCCGTCAGAGTGGGGGTCGGATCAGCTGGTGCCAGCGTAACGCTCACGCAGTCAGCGCCGTAGCCAGTGCTTGTGGCAGCCCCAACTTCACAACGAACACCCTTGGCGCGCAACGCCGCAGGAACACTGCTTAGCCACGTGCTTGCCGTCGTCTGACCACTCCACACCGCGCTCAACTTCGGCCCGATGTTCTGCAGGGAAACCCCGACCGGATAAGGCAAGCCGGCCAACGTCCCACCCGCAGTAGCGACATACAAGCGATACGGCCATGCTTGATTGTCAGTGGGTGTGAATGCGGTTTGTTGCGGATCAAGACTCGTGACGTCAAAACTGTACGCTTGCTTGAGTGTCACATCAGTCATCAAATTAGTCACCGGCTCCAGTGCGCCACTCGCCGTACTGTACAGCGCGGGGTCGATCGAGAAGCGGTGATCCACGTACTGCTCCGCCCAGCTGGCGTTGAGCCCGTACGTGCAAGCGTATGGGTCGGGACAATAGGCATCCAGAAATGTGCTGTGCGACACCAACGCCGGGTTAACGATTTTCGTCTGATCCGTCACCGCTTGAACGAACCCGGCGCCTGCCGAGTGGCCAATGACATGCAGCAGTTCCGGGCGAACGCCAATTCCGTACAGGTCAGCCGCCACCACTTCTCCATGCTTGCGCGCGTTCGCCAGCGCCTCGGTCGGCGTTCTCACGGTATCGCTCAAACTTAGGAGCTTCGCCTCGAAAGCCCAGTTGAAGCCCATAATGAGCCAGCCGCCGCCGTTGCAAAAGGCATTCACTCCAGTGAGCGCCATATCAGAAAACACCGTAGTCACCGGCAAACCGCGCCGCGCGCAGAGCGCGTCCACCAACGGTCGAGACCATGTGTTTGCATCTGAATTCCAGCCATGCGCCGCCACAACCACTCGCTTGATATCCGCCGGCGGTTCGTTGAATCCAGCGGCGGGCAAGGTTTGTGTTCTCACTTGCGGCGTGCGGATCAATGCGCTCTGCCCCGCCCTCTCATCAACTTCATCAAACAGCAGACGGTAGCGCAAGCGGTCAAAGTCCAGCGTCACGCCCTGCTTGGCGCCACGAGCAGCGTCCAGCATATCGGCCACATTGCCAAAAACCTTGTTGCCCTGGCCATCCCAAAACTGCACCGACGACTCGTAGACGCTTTTCCAACGCCCAACCACCGGAATCGCGTCAACCGCCGCGCCTCCCATCTCCGTCAGCAACGATGTCATTGCGGCCTTGCTGATACCCTCGTTCAGCAACGCCGAGGGTAACGCGTAAAGGAAATCGACACTCAAATCGAGCAGATAGCCCTTCAGCGTGGGATTCAAACCCGCCGACGGCCCGCCGGCGTTAACCCAACCGTCGATGACGCCAATCTTCTGCGTTCCCGACCGGATGAGCGGCTTGAATAACTCCAGAACCGCCTTCCAATCCGCGCGCTCGTCTGGAGTGAGCTGTCCGTAATCGCTCGCCGCTACGGTCACATCAGCGAGCAACGCGAGTTTCTCCATCACCCGTCCAATCTGCTGCAAACGTGGCGTAGCGTTCTGGTATTTGAGCCACTTCTTCAACGCGCTGGATGCTGTCCGGCTACTTTTCGCGATTTGTGCAGCTTTCGCGGCATTGCCAACCGCGACGACGTCACTCACCGCCAATGCGGCGTTTGCGCTGACGCCGCCGAGATAACGAATCCATTCCGCGCCAGACATGCCGTCCGGGCTAGTCGCGTAGTTAAACCACGCCGTGTAGAGCCCACGCCCCGGAACCAGATCACCCGCCGAATAGGCAGTGAGCGTTCCGCCAATGCGCTCCACGTCGGCCACCGTCCGCGAATCAATCGCGTCCCACGCCGCCTGCCGCGCGGCCCAAAGGGCGGGCGAGAGATCAGTCTTGACGCCCGCGTTGCGCAACGCAGTGCCCATCGCCGCAAGTTCTGAACTTGTTAGCGAGTTCCAGGGCATCAACCCGGTTGCCGACGCATACTGATTGCGCAGCGCAAGCACCGCTGCGTCCTTGGCAGCTTGCTGCGCCTCGGCCATCGCGAGCTCCGATTCAAGTGTCACCGTGCACCCAACAAAGCTTTGGTCGCAACCGGGCGGCTCTGTCACATTGCCAGGCGGAAACCCTGCTGCCCAATTGACCGCCGGCTTGTCCCAAGTTTGTACCCTGACCTGGCGCGCGCCCACGCTGTCGGCGCGCGGAACGCAAACAAACCGTCGTTCCGCACTGCTTTGCGGATTCACCAGCAGTGGCGGCGTTGTAATCGGTTGCATATCGATGCCGTTCCCATCACACCCCGTGATCGAGAAACGCAGCGGCCCGTCAAGATCACGACCGGTGATGACAAATGTCGTGGCATACCCCGCATAGGCGTGACCGCCCTCCGGCACAACAGAAAACACCCGTGGGTTGCGCACCGCCAGCGTGGTGCTGGCGCCACCACAGGTGATGGTCACGTCGCCGCGCGCGACTGCGGTGACCGTGCCCGCCGCCACAGTGGCCACGGCGGTATTGCTCGATGTGCAGGCCGCTAGGCTCGCCGTGGAAGGCGTTGGCGTCAACGTCGTCGTGGCCCCCACGCGCAGCATCGAGCGACCAGCCGTCACGCTGGTTGGGCCTGCCAAATTCCCAAAAGACTGTCCGCCGCGCACCAAGCGAACGCTCTGGCCGTTGCTTCTGTCGCTGCGGGGGGAAATAAAGGCGTCGCCGCGGTCGAAGTCAACGTCCCGCGCGTGGCTCGAAGAGTCGGCATAAGGCGAACCCGACCAAAAGAACCAACTAGGGGTTTGCGGGAACACCGTTGAGTTTATTGATGGGTTCTTGGCACATTCCTCAACCAGAGAACGCAGCTCTTTCACGTTCGGTACACGCCAATCGCTCTGCCCCGCAAACAGGTGCGCTTCGGCATCACTGAGCGCGCCCGCCCAGGATTTGGTAGCAGCCGCGCCTGTGCAGCTTCCGGCGCTCCACGTCTGGCCCTCCGAGCAGACTTTCCACATCAGCCCGGTTCGGGTATCGGTGGCAGTGCCATCGCCGTGGACGGTGTAGGCGCTGTCAGGGTTGCTGGGCGTAATGTTGGAAACGCAGGTGACGGCGAGCGCCGCGCTGCTGACCATGCTAGCGACGATGGTGACAACTGCGCTGCCCCTCACAAATAGGCGCTTGCGCATGATTTCAAACATGAAAATTCCCTCTATAAAAGCATTGATGGCTGCCCCGTGCGCCGCCGCATCCGCAGCAGCAACGGCAGCGGCAGCGGCTTGAGCCAAAAGTACGCAGCACTGAGCACGCGCCGACACAGGCGGACGAGTGCAGTAGTGCGGTTGCTCCGCGCCAGCGTGCCCGCCCTGTACGACCGAACCCGCGCCAGTTCGACAAGCACCAACATTCGTCGGCCGACGTGCCACCGCGGCAACGCGGTGTAGCGCGCGCTGCGACGGTGAGCCCGGACGAACTCAGGTCTTTCACGTGGTTTCAGCGCTCAGAGCAAAAAACTAATCACTGGCCGCCGCGCACCAAGCGAACCTGCATGCTCTGGCTCTTGTTGCCGTTGGCGACCAGGCCGTAGTTGAGCCAAACGGTCCAGGCGGAGGTCGGACCGAGGGCGTAGAGCGAAGCCGACCAAAAAAGGTCCGCATCCTGCGTATTGGGAAAGTACGTGGGATCAATCGAGGGACTGACGCGCCCCATATCAGCGATGCCTTCAAGCTCTTTAACCGTCGGCATGCGCCAATCACGATAACCGCACAGGGCGGTAGGGTTGGCGGTGGCTGAGTTCACATCAGCGACGAATTTTTCTGTGTCGCAACGTCCAGCCGTCGCGCAGATGCCGCCCGAGGCGGTGCCGTTATTGCCGTCGGGGCTGGCGGTCATGTACCAAGTGTAGATGTTGCTCATGCTTCGGAGGCCGCTCGTGGTTTTGACTTCCCACAAGAGGCCGGTGACATTGTCTTTGGTGCAGCCCCATTCGTTGGTGCCGTAACCCGGCGTCGTTGGGTTGGCGGGGCAGGTGCCCTGACCGGCTGTCTGGCCCGAGTTGCACACCTTGGTGAAATCAAAGCCATTGGTGCCGCTACTGCCGCCTACCTTAGGGGGGAGCGTACCCGCCAGTGCCGCACCGTCGCGACCATAGCGGCAATCTTGCCCAGCCGGGTCCGTGACGAGGCACGACGCGCTGTTGCCGCTGGTTGCATTTCCAGAGAACGTGATGCCCGTGTCGTTGAGCGGGCGGGTTTGGGCACTCGCCACCCCGCAGCAAATCCATAGCACCGCGACGACCACGCGCCCTAAATTCGTGGCACCTAAATTCAAAACCGGCCCTCGCATACATTCACCCCGATGTTGTTCCAAGTCGCGCGACACCTTCCTGCGCCACACATTTGCGATATTTTTCGTAGGCATAGACTATCAGCTTTCGTGTCACATGAGTAAGACACAGAAACTTCTGATCCCCCGCGTGCAACACGATGAAATCCCACCCAATCAAGCGGTTGATTGATACCGCATGCGAGCGTAATGCGTTAACTCACGCCGAAGTCGCGAGCCGAGCCGGCGTGTCGCGCGAAACGCTGTATCGCATCATGCGCGGTAACGGTAACCGTGCGAGCGTTGAGACCGTTTGCGGGATCGCGCGGGCGGCGGGGATTGCGCCGGTGGTGTTGCTGCGGTTGATGTACAACGATCTGGACAGTGGTGCGCTTACGTTGCTGCCTGTACGCAAAGACGGTGATCACATTTCGTTCCTCTCGGATCTCACGATCCCCGACGGTTCGACAGTGATGGCGGGACAGCGTTTCGTGAAAACTTGGGCGCTGCAAAACACAGGCGTTGTCGAGTGGCGCGACCGCAAATTGCAATGCGTTGACGGCGAGTACGTTATGGCGCGATGGGTGGTGCGTAAAGGCGAACGCGTGCTCGTGCCAGACATTGCACCGGGGTTGCAGCCCGAAAAGCGAGAGGTCGCCATTCCGCGAACGCCGAGCGGTGAATCGGTGAAAGTCAGCGTTACGTTTCGTGCGCCGCAGCTGCCAAGCGACACCGCTTCGCGGTGGGTGATGGTCGACGCGGAGGGCGAGCGCTGCTTCCCCGAGCACTCCGGGATTTGGTGTGCGGTGTCGGTAGTGGCGATTTAGGCACGGACCTGGCCGCGCTTGCTCAATGCCACGGAGCGACGCCAGGTCGTCGCCTACATCGCCACGTAGACGCGGGCTGTTTACGTGCCCAACAAAAACCGAAGCGGAATCATCACCAGCTCTGGGAACACGATTAGCAACGCCATCACAACGACCTGTGAAAGCAGAAATGGCCACACGCCCTTAATAACTTCGTGCATCGGAATTTTTCCGACGCCACACACGACGTTTAGCACCGTTCCCACGGGCGGCGTGAGCAGGCCGATCGCGTTATTGATGATAAAAAGCACGCCGAAATAAACGGGATCAATCCCGGCGCTGCGCACCAGTGGCATGAGTACGGGCGTGAGAATCAGGACCGTGGGCGCGAAATCTAGCGCCGTTCCGACGATCAGCACCAGCAGCATCAGCATCGCCATCAAAAGCATTTTGTTACCAACAAATGGCTCCATCAGCGACACGATCTGAGCGGGAATGTTGGCTACCGTAATGAGCCAAGCCGACACGAGCGCGGCAGCGACGAGAAACATCACCACGGCGGACGTTTTTCCGGCATTGAGAATGAGCTGATACAAGTCCTTGAACTTCAATTCCTTGTAAATGAACAATCCAACAAATAGCGAGTAGACAACCGCAACTACGGCCGCCTCGGTCGGAGTAAATACACCCGCCTTCATGCCGCCGATGATGGCGAATGCCAACAAGTACGCCCAAAATGCGTTCGCAGTCACCTTCAGTTTTTCGCGCATCGGCACGCGGGGCGCGACCTGAACGTCGTCTTTGCGCGCGACGATCCACCAGGTCACGACCAGCGCCATGCCCATCATTAGGCCCGGAAAAATTCCCGCCATAAACAGTTTGGAGATGGATACACCGCCGATCACGCCAAATAAAATAAACCCAATCGACGGCGGAATCACAGGCGCAATAATGCCGCCGGCCGCAATCAGTCCCGCAGAGCGATCCATTCGGTAACCCGCGCTCTTCATCATCGGCAGCAATACCGCGGCCAGCGCCGCCGTGTCGGCCACCGCAGAGCCAGACAAGCTCGCCATCACAATCGCTGCGAACACTGCCACATAGCCCAAGCCGCCTTTGAAGTGACCCACCCACACCATGGCCGAGTTCACGATACGGCGGCTCAGGCCTCCGGCGTTCATCAGCTCTCCCGCGAGCATGAAAAACGGCACCGCCATCAGCGGAAAATTGTCTGCGCCACTGATTAAATTCTGCGAAATGATCTGCGTGTCAAACGTGTTGAGATGCAGCATCAGCGCCACGCCCGAGACGATCAACGAAAACGCCAACGGCATGCCCAGCGCCATCGCCGCAAGCAGCGACCCAACAAAAACGATGATCGTCATTTCGTTGCTCCGGCGCTGCGGGTATCGTGCTGCATATGCGGACTGGCGTCTTCCTCCGAGTCGTGAACCTGAATCAACTCATCATCCGAGATTTTTCCGGTAGCCAGTCGAATCAGCTTTCCAACAATCATTAAACCCATCGAGATACTCGCGACGTAGCCAACGCCGTAGACCCAGCTCATCGGAAGTTCTAGTACGGCGGACATGGTCGTTGCGTTGATGTGGTGCTGTCGCCACGTTCCGTAAAACATCAACATACAACAGACGAGCATCAGCAAATTAGAGATCGCGAAGCAAGCTTTCTTGCCCACACGCGGCAGCATGCGCACCACGGAATCAAGGCCAAGGTGTGCGTTTTCACGCATGGCGATGACCGCGCCTAGGAACGTGATCCAGATGAATAGAAAGCGTGACAACTCTTCCGAAACGATGATGCCGTCGTTAAAGCAGTAGCGCAGCACCACATTGCCGAAGACCATCACCACCATCGTCGAGAGCATCACCACTAACGTGACTTCGGCGAGCTTGAAAAGCAGATCGTTAATTTTTTTCATGAGCAGCAAATAAAAACGCGCATGACTTCGCAACAAAGGCATGCGCGTTGATGGAGAACGACGTCGAACTATTTGACCGCTTCAATCGCTTTCAAAAGCGTCGCGCCGTTCTTCTCGCCAAACGATTTAGCAATCGAGTCTGACACGATCTTCTGGAACGGTGCCATGTCGACGGTCTCGACGACTTGCATGCCCGATTTCTTCAGATCAGCAATCACTTTGCCAGCGTTTTGAGCGTTCAGATTGCGCTGGTAAGTCGCCGCTTCGCGTGCGGAGTCAATCATGATTTTTTGGTAGTTCGCGGGCAGGCTCTCGAACTTGGTTTTGTTCATCGCAACGATCAGCGGTGAGTAAATATGGTTACTCACGGTCAGGTGCTTTTGCACTTCGTAGAACTTCGACGACCACGTCACGTTGATTGGGTGTTCTTGAGCATCAAACGTACCTGTTTCGAGCGCGGTGTAGAGCTCGGAAATTGGCATCGGCGCGGGGTTCATGCCCAGAAGTTTGAACGCCTGGATGTGATACGGGTTCGGTGTTGAACGGATCTTGAGTCCCTTCAGATCGTCCGGCGTACGCACGGGGCGCTTGTTGTTGGTGAATGCGCGCCAGCCGTTTTCCCAATAGGCCAAACCTTTAATTCCGTGCGCACCCAATTCGTTGAGAACGCCTTGACCAATCGAGCCGTCGAGTACGTTGTAGGCATGTTGCGCGCTGCGGAATACGAATGGCAATTCGAGCGCAGCAGTGTTGGATACGATGCCGTTGTGGTTCGACGCGCCGTTGGAGACGATGTCAATCGTGCCACCGCGCATACCATTGATCATCGCCGCGTCGTTACCGAGTTGGTTCGACGGGTAGATCGTGATCTCGATGTCGCCGTTGCTGCGCGCCTTGACCAGTTCGGCCATTTTGACGGCGGCGGCGTGTTGCCCGTCGGTGCTGTTTACCGCATGGCCAAATTTAAGGTTGTACTTGGCCGCAAATGCGCCGGTACTCAGACCAGCAATTGCAAACGCAACGAACAGACGTGAAAACTTCATAACTTCTCCTCCTGATTGATGTTCGCGGCAAAAAAGTTGAGTCTTGGTTAGGTCGACTCATACAAATTAAAACGCGGGCGTAGAAAAAGTATTATGGCTTCAAAATCTGTCGCGTCCTGACAGCAGAGCAAGAATTGTTCGCGCTGGGTTTGACGCGCGCCAAGCGCAGCCTGCGAAAACTTGTTTTTTGGAACAATTTGACATCAACAGGCGCGAATCTAGTGTCCGGCGGCTTTTGTAGGCGACGACTTGGCGTCGCTCCGTGCCACGAGTAAGCGCGGCCAGGTCCGCGCCTACGAATTGTGAGATGCGCAGCATTGGGACAAATCCGCGCGTACCGTCGGCTTTAAGCGGCCAAAAGTTGCGCGTAGGGCTAGCGAACTACACCCGCTCAATAACAATCGCGATGCCCTGCCCTACGCCGATGCACATGGTGCATAGCGCGTAGCGACCACCCGAGCGGTGCAGCTGATTGATCGCAGTGGTCACGAGACGCGCGCCGCTCGCGCCTAGCGGATGACCCAGAGCAATAGCGCCACCATTGGGATTGACGCGTGCGTCGTCGTCCGCTACGCCGAGGTCGCGCAGTACCGCGAGGCCTTGCGCCGCAAACGCTTCGTTAAGCTCGATGACGTCCATCTGCGCAAGCGTAAGACCCGTCTGCGCGAGCACTTTGCGCGTCGCCGGTGCCGGGCCGAAGCCCATGATGCGCGGCGCGACGCCGGCCGTGGCCATACCCACCACGCGCGCGCGCGGCGTGAGGCCATTTTTTGCCGCAGCGGATTCACTGGCGAGGAGCAACGCACACGAACCATCATTCACGCCCGACGCGTTACCTGCCGTCACCGTGCCGTCCGGGCGAACGACGCCTTTGAGTTTCGCGAGCGATTCGAGGGACGTGTCGCGCGGATGCTCATCTTTCGAGACGATAATCGCGTCGCCTTTTTTCTGTGCAATCGAAACGGGCGTGATTTCCGCATCGAAGAATCCAGCAAGCTGGGCTTTCACGGCGTTTTGCTGCGAGCGCAGCGCCATGCGATCTTGCGACTCGCGATCAATTTTGAAATCAGTAGCGACGTTTTCTGCCGTCTCCGGCATCGAATCAACGCCGTATTTTTCTTTCATCAATTTGTTAACGAAACGCCAACCAATCGTCGTGTCGTACACGGCGTTAGTGCGACTAAACGCACTGTCCATTTTCGGCATCACAAACGGCGCACGGCTCATGCTCTCCACGCCACCCGCGATCATCAACTGTGCCTCGCCGCTACGAATCGCGCGCGCGGCCGTACCGACCGCGTCCATGCCGGAACCGCACAAACGGTTAATCGTCGCGCCGGGCACGTCAAGCGGCAGCCCCGCAAGCAACGATGACATGTGCGCAACGTTGCGGTTGTCCTCACCCGCTTGGTTGGCGCAGCCGTAGAGCACGTCTGTGACAGCGGCCCAATCGACGCCAGGATTGCGGGCCATCAAGGCACGAAGTGGAATCGCACCAAGATCATCTGTTCGCACCGATGACAGTGCGCCACCGTAGCGACCAATGGGGGTGCGGATGGCGTCACAGATGAAGGCTTGGGTCATGGCAAAGTCCTAATTAAACTAGAGTAGCGATAGTAATTTTGTATCACGCGCGTGCCAAATCACAATTTTCTGCACGGCCGTAACCGCGATTTTGGTGGGGAAGAGCGGAGCGCACTGCGCTGGCGGATGAAAGCGCGCATTACTTGTTATCAGTCCGGGGAAAAGTCTCACATCAACATCAGGGAGGAACGTGAGAGTTCTTGCGTGATGCGGCCCCGACTTCGGGTGACTGCATGGTTTCGGCAACGCCCGGTAAGAGATCGTGCAGAAAATCCATTATCAGTTGACGCACGGGCGCGAACGCCGGTGGCACAACCTGACGAGCCAGACGCACCAAAGCAAAATGTGCGTCAAGCCCGCGCGTATCGAACGGCAACTCCACTAGCGTGCCATTTTCGATGTGGTGACGTCCTGTTGCAATGACACCCATAAAAAGCGCGTCGCTGTCGCAGCACGCTGCAAGAAGGCTGTTTATGTCCTCGCAACAGAGCGTGACCAATTCGCTGGGATGCCCCTCTGGTCCGAATGTGCTCACCAGCAGCCGAATCACTTCATCACTAATGCTCGTGCTGGCCACTGGATAGCGCCGTAGGTCGGCAAAACACGCCTTCTGCGAGCGAACCTGTAACGGATGATTGGGCCGCGTCAATATCCCTGTTTTCAACGACGCGATGCGTTCAATGGTCAAGTCCCGCGTCGGGTTAACGGCGCGCATATCTACCACTAACGCGTCTAACCTCCGCTCTCGCAATGCAGTAACCTGTTGTTCAATCGGGCCTCGTGACAGGGTAATTTTTGGCGCTGGCTGACTAATGGCGGCATACGTCAGTAACGGCCCCATGAGCAGAGCACTGGGCGTTGACCCAAGCCCGAATCGAAAGTGCCCGGCGCGGCCACCCAAATGGTCGGATACACATCGGGCCAATTCATCGGCCTCAAAGACTACCTGTCGAGCGTGTTCCACCACCGCGCGACCAATGAACGTCAATTCGTTGCTGTGGCCCACCCGGTCAACGAGCGGTGCGCCCACGTCGCTCTCTAGTTCCGCAATGCTGCGACTAAAGGCAGGTTGTGACCGATTGACTGCGCGCGCGGCCTGCGTAAACGAACCCGTCTCGGACAAGGCAATCAAGTGTCGCAACTGAGCGAAATTTTTGATCATGGCATGCGAATTTTGAATTGAATCAATCCGAAGTATGCATTAGACAAATTGCTTGATGCGACTTAATCTGGCGGAAGATCCAATCACCTCGGCGAAAGCGAGTACGGTGGCCCACTCAACAATTCACGGTTCGACGAGCATCGGCAGCCCTACATTGGACGACGGTCTCTTCAAAACCATCGCATTGGGCATTCTTCCGCTCCCGCTGCTTTCCTACGTCGTTGGTTATATGGATCGGATCAACGTGGGGCTTGCGCAACTGCAAATGAAAGACAGGCTAGCCTTTAGCGACGCTTTTTTCGGGCTTGGCGCAGGCATCTTCTTTATCGGCTACTTCTTGCTTGAAGTTCCGAGCAATTTGCTCCTGGCCCGCACTGGTGCCAGAAAAACGCTCGTACCGAGAATGGTGTCGTGGGGCATCGCAGCAGGGGCTCGGCTGCTAATCGTGACGCCACGCGCCGGCAAAGACGTCAAACGCCAGGAACACAGACCATGACACAGTTGCATCCAAATTGGGTAAACGCGCATGTGCCCGACGGCTTTCGCGTCGCGGCAGTGGGCGACATCATCATCACCCAGCCGGTCTACGAGCACATCCGGCGCAACTCCCCGAAGCTGCTCGACCTGCTTGACACCGCGGACGTGCTGGTCGGTAACTTCGAAGGCACCGTCCTCAACCCCGCCACCTACACCGGGTATCCAGAGGCGCTTTCAGGGTTTGGTTGGCTCAATAGTCCACCAGAAGTGCCCGCCGATTTGGCCAAACTCGGCTTTGATCTGCTTTCGCGCGCCAACAACCACGCGTTGGACTGGGGCTTGCAGGGCATGCAACAAACCAATTCGGCCCTCACTCAAACTGGCATCGTGCACGCGGGCACGGGAGATTCTCTGAGCGCGGCGCGAGCACCAGCATTCGTGTTCGGCAAAAAGGCGCGGGTGGCATTTCTGTCTTGTGCCACGACGTTTGAACTCAATGCGGCCGCTGGCGACGGTGAAGGCTCGGTGCGACCGCGTCCGGGGTTGAGTTATTTGCGCACGCCGAGTTGTGTGTTGGTGTCACCGGAACAGTTCGCCGTACTCGTGCAAATTCGTGACGCGCAGCCTGCGGGTTCGGCCCACCCGGCGCTACTTGCTCACGACAACGCGACGCAATGCGTAACGCTGATGAGTCCCTTTGGACAGCGCTACGGGGTAGACCCGTCGCTTGACGGCAGCCGCGTGGAGTTTCGATTTGATCCGCACCCGAAAGACCGTGCAGAGATTATTCAAGGCATCCGTCAGGGCAAGCAATCAGCCGACTTCGCGATCGTGGCGCAGCACACGCACGAACCGGGCAACTGGAGTGTGCTTAGCCCGAACTACCTCTCAGGGCTTGCCAAAGACATGATTGACAACGGTGCTGACATATTCTGTGGGCATGGCCCACATCAGCTGCGTGGCATCGAAATCTACAAGGGCAAGCCCATCTTTCATTCGCTGGGCAACTTCATGTTCATGGACAACACGCAGCAGCTAGAAGTGCGCGATGAGTGGGAGCGCGACGTCTGGAAACTCTTTCCCGGCAGCCGTGACCCGCACAAGATGACTTCCGCCGAATTTGCCGAGTGGCGCCGCGTGGTCGGTGTGTTTGAGCAAAGCCAATGGTTTGAGAGCGTGCTGACCATCTCCACTTACCGCGGCGGCAAGGTTTCCGCGATAGATCTCTACCCCTTAGAACTGCATTGGAAGGGTAGAGACTCGGAACGCGGCATTCCGCGGCTCGCGAACCCCGAAACCGCCCAAGTAATTCTCAAACGGCTCTCAGCACTTTCTGCGCCACTAGGTACCGCAATCGAAATAAATGACGATGTCGGGCGCATTCAACCTTCTTCACTGTAATTCATGGCTCTGACCACCTCATTTGCCTCGTACTTCTCTAACACTTACCACGAAGCGCGCGCAAAATTTTCGCAGACAGCCAGTAGCGCTGGACTGAGCGTTCGAAGCTACGTCCATCCGCTCGAAGGGCTAAGCGGAGAAACGCTGGCGGTCGATTGTGCGCTGCTGGGGAAGGCGGATTCCGAAAAGCTGTTCATCCTCAGCAGCGGCTGCCACGGCGTTGAGGGCTACTGCGGATCAGGCGTTCAGACCTATAGTTTGCATGACCGTGAACTTCATGAGCGAGCGTTAGCCGCCGACATTTCGATCCTATACGTGCATGCTCTGAACCCGCATGGGTTTTCGTTTGGGCGTAGAGTGACCGAAGACAACGTTGACCTCAATCGAAATTTTCACGATTTCGCACGACCGTTGCCGGTCAATGAGGGCTATCGAGAGGTTCACTCCTTAGTGTTGCCCGCGCAATGGCCACCTGACGCGCAGAACCAAGCGGCCATCGCCGCACTGATACAAGCACGAGGCTATGCCGCAGTGCAGTCCGCCGTATCAGGCGGGCAGTACGAATTCCCGGGCGGGCTGTTTTTCGGAGGGGTGGCCCCCACATGGAGCAACCTCACACTGCGGCAAATCCTACGTGATTACACGCGTCACACTCGAAAATTGGGCTGGATTGATATCCACACCGGGTTAGGGCCGAGCGGACACGGCGAGCGCATTTTTGCGCAATGCGCTAATGCGCATTCCGAGTACGAACGGGCCGCGAGCTGGTGGGCCGGCGCTGGGCACACTCCGGTCACCCGCGCCGACCTAGGCGAGAGCGCTTCGACCGTTTTGAGTGGCACGACCAACACTGTGGTTTCGACGGAATGTTCCAACGCAGAAGCGACCAAGATCGTCCTCGAGTTCGGCACGCAACCTCCGTTAGCCGTCCTCGAGGCGTTACGGGCCGATCACTGGCTGCACAATCACCCGCACACCCCAAGCGCGCTGGCCCACCGCATCCGCCAGCAGCTCCGCGACGTGTTCTTTGTGGACACAGATCTATGGAAGCAACAAGTTATAGCGCAAGGGCAGGAAGCCATTCACCAGTGTGTGACCGGTATGGCCTGTTGATCGGCCGAAATCGAGCGACGACTAAGTCAGCTGCATCAATCTCGATCGAAGGACTATCGATGCCTCTCGCACACAAAACAAACAGAGGCTACTTCAACAGTCGGAGCAGAGCATGAAAAGGTAACTTAACGTGCACAGGATTTCAACCTTAGAGGCTCCGCCGACTCGTAGTCGAGTTTTTACGCCCCGTTCCATCCACTAAACCCCACAAAGGACTTATTCATGAACAAGCCTCAGCTATATCGTCGTCGATTCACATTCAGCCTGTTCGCAAGCGCGGCACTCGGCCCCCCCGCTTGGGCCCAAACCGCGCTTCCCGAAGTGCTATCGCTGGTCGCCCCCTACCCGGCGGGTGGCGCGTCCGACGTCGTGGCACGCACGCTTCAACCGACAATGGCCAAAGCGATGGGCAAGACCATCGTCGTTGAGAACATAAGCGGAGTCAGTGGCGCAATTGGCGCGCAAAAAGTCCTCAGCGCTACCGTCCCTGGCCAAAGTATGCTGGTCGGCTCGCCAAACGAGTGCATCCTCGCGCCACTAGCGCTTAAGGTCATAAAGTACAAGCCGCAAGATTTCCGGCTGGTCGCACACGTCGCCACCGCAGGCATCGTGTTGTTCGCAAGACCGGATTTCCCTGCCAACAGCATTGATGAACTGGTGAAGCTGTCAAAAGCCCCCGGGGCAAAGCCCTTCACACACGCCAGCACTGGTAAGGGGTCGAGCTACCATCTTCTTTCGGAGACTTTTTCCGAAAAACTCAATCTGAACCTTGTTCAGGTGCAGTACCGCGGTGGGGCTCCAGCGATTCAAGACCTGATGGGCGGCTCGGTGGATCTCCTGTTTGGCCCAGTCATTCCACAGTATCTGCAGATGGTCGAGACTGGTCGCATGAAAATAATTGGCTCAGCTACCGCCGCGCGTCTTCCGTCGCAGCCCAAAGTGCAGGCCTTCGGGGAAATTGCAACGCTGAAAGACACCTATTTTGACGCCTGGGTCGGTATCTTTGTTCCCGTGGGCACCGCCACTGACCTAGCCGAACGCATGGGCAAAGCGGCGTATGAGGCGGCGACGTCACCAGCGTTCCAGAAGGTGCTCACCGCCTCGGGTAACTCAGCCGGCTCGGTGATGACGCTGGAGCAGGCAGCCGCGTTCTACCAGCGCGAAACCGTTCGCTACCAACAAATCGCGCAAAAGATCAAACTTGATGCCGAATAGGCACTAGCGGCACCCGTCGTATTCGACTACCTGTCGGATGCACGGCTTTGAAAGAACCAGTTGGAAGCGTGATTCACCCCTCGCCCAATGCGTCAAAGTTAATACGTTTCCAAATGCAATCGCCCATCGCGCTTGAGATCAGCATGTAGCGTTTGCCAATCCATACCGTGCGCAATCGCCGCGTCGCGCAGCACTTCGAGCACGCCGGTTTCCATGCCCTTTAGGCCGCAAACGTAGATGTACGTGTTGGCGTCTTTGAGCAATGCCGCGATGTCCGCAGCGCGTTCACGCATCAAATCTTGAACGTAGCGCTTGGGCTGATTCGGCGTGCGTGAAAACGCGAAATTAATATCGATGAAGTCTTTCGACAAGCTCATGAGCGGGCCGAAATACGGCAGCTCTTTTTGCGATCGCGCACCGAAGAACAGCATGAGTTTGCCACCTTCGTTTTTACCGACACGGCGGCGACGGCGTTCGGTCATCGCACGCATCGGTGCGCTGCCGGTGCCGGTGCAAATCATCAGCAAATTGCTGTTGGCGTGATTTGGCATCAAGAAGCTGGTGCCGAACGGGCCGATGACCTGAACCTTGTCCCCCTTCTGCAAATCACACACGTAGTTCGACGCCACGCCGCGCACGGGTTTTCCGTCGTAATCTTCGGTCACGCGTTTCACGGTGAGCGAGAGATTGTTGTAATTCGGACGCTCGCCGTCACGAGGACTGGCGATCGAATATTGGCGCGCATGATGCGCGCGGCCATGCGCATCAACACCCGGCGCGATGATGCCGATGGATTGGCCTTCGAGTACCGGAAACGGCGTACCGCCAAAGTCCAACACTATGTGATGCGTATCGCTCTCGGTACCGAGTTCGGTGACGCGAAAATTGCCACTGACGGTTGCGGTGATAGGCGCTTTGTGTCCGTACAAATTTACATACGGATGTGCGGCGGACCAAGGCGGAACCGTCGATCCCGACACCACGGAAATCGCAGAATTCGCTTGCGACAAATTCTCAGTTTCCGCTACCGGTTGTGTGCCCGCTTCAGCTGGGCTGCTTGCCGCCGTCGTCGCACCCTCGGGCAGCGGTTTTTCTGGCGGCAGTTCGTCCCACGTCAACTGCTCGGCAGTTGTGTACGCAGAGACTTTCAGCACGGTACGCCAGTTGTCGATTGAACCAGTCGGGCATGGCGAAATGCAGGCCATGCAGAAATTGCATTTTTCCGCGTCGACCACGTAGTTGCGCGAATCGTGGGTGATGGCGTCGACCGGACAGGCTTCTTCGCAGGTGTTGCAGCGAATGCAAATTTCGGGGTCGATCAGGTGCTGTTTGAGCGCAACAGACGCAACGATTTCGGTCATGGAAATTCCTCGGTTTTGTGCCTTTTTACCGCAAGCGGCTGCGTGGTTGCTGGCAGTGTCACGCGTCCGGGCGTGAGTGTTGATTTCGCGTTCCGGTTTGAATGTGCCCGCTATCAGCTTTATGGTTTCAACGACTGCCCAGTGGCGCTTATCGTTATTTTTTTCGATTAGTCGACTACATGGTTTTACGCGCTGTAACCTTCACACAGCAGTCGCTAAACGCATAAAGCTGTACGCGCACATAGAGCCTCTGCGTCCTCCCGATGCTCTGGTCTTGGCTGCGATCTGCGTGGGCAACATGTTGCCCACGCTACGAAAATCACGCGATGGCACTGCGTCAACAAAGGTAGGGCAGGCATCGCTCGTTTTGTACACGCTTGGCGGGCAGTGCCCGCGCTACGTCGAGCTACTTCGCCCGCCCGTTCGCCGACGCGATGGATCGCTGATTAGTTAAACCGCACGTAGTCAAAATCCACCGGCTGGCGATTGATGCCCATCACGGGCGGCGCAATCCAGTTTGCGAACTTACCGGGTTCGACGACGCGATGCATGAGGGACGCAACAAATGCGCGATCTTCAGAGGAAGGCAGCCAGTGCTTCTCGTTGGCGGCAAACTCGACCTCAGACAGCACACGTCCCTCGGGGCTGATCTTCAATCCAGCGAGCATTCCAATCTTGCGATTGAACGCCTTGTGCGGCACGCTCAGGCGGAACGCAATGCCTGCCTTTTCCAGTACTTTGTTCCACCGTCCGACACCACCCACGGAATCCTTGATGTAATCGTCGCGCAGCACTTCGTTTAGGCCATTCAGCATCGGAACTTGCCGTTCGATCAGCGTATCGTTTTGCACTGCCAGAACGCCGTACGTCTGGCCCTGCAATTGGTGGTCATCGGCGCGCTTCGTCTCTTCGAAGCGTCCCTTTAAACCCGAGTTGTAGAAGATCGCGGCGTTGCTTGATTCGTCTGCTCCGAACAAATCAATGGTCACGCTGTAGTGGAAGTTCAAATACCGCTGAACCGTCTCCAGATCAATCACACCGGCCGCGCGAATTTTTGCAGGGTCGTCGGTCTTTAATTCATTCATCACCGCCGCCGTGCGGGCAACGACGCGCGAGATTCCGCTCTCGCCGACAAACATGTGATGCGCCTCTTCAGTGAGCATGAATTTCGTCGTGCGTGCGAGCGGATCAAACGCGCTTTCAGCCAGCGCGCAGAGCTGAAACTTGCCGTCGCGATCAGTGAAATAGGTGAACATGAAAAACGCCAGCCAGTCCGGCGTCTTCTCGTTAAATGCGCCAAGGATGCGTGGATTGTCGGCATCGCCGGAATTGCGTCCCAGCAACGCATCAGCCTCTTCACGACCATCGCGACCGAAGTGTTTGTGCAACAGATAAACCATCGCCCAAAGGTGACGGCCCTCTTCGACGTTGATCTGAAAGAGATTTCTCAAGTCGTACATTGAAGGCGCGGTGAGGCCAAGGTGACGCTGCTGTTCAACGGACGCCGGCTCGGTGTCGCCCTGTGTCACGATGATGCGGCGCAGGTTTGCCCGGTGCTCGCCCGGTACGTCCTGCCACGCGGCTTCACCCTTGTGCTCGCCAAAGCCAATCGTGCGGCCTTCTTCCTTCGGGTTCATGAAAATGCCCCAACGGTAATCGGGCATTTTCACGTGGCCAAATTGCGCCCAACCGGACGGATCAACGCTCACCGCGGTGCGCAGATAAACATCATGATTCATCGCGCCTTCGGGGCCCATGTCGTTCCACCACGAAAGGTAGTTCGGCTGCCAATGCTCGAGCGCACGTTGCAACGTTTTGTCCTCAGACAAATTCACGTTGTTAGGAATTTTTTCGCTGTAATTGATACCGGATTGCATCACAAATCTCCGTTTAAGAGCGGCTTCGGGGAGCGAGGGTTCGGTTGCGCCGCGCTCCACCGAGAACCGCGTCGCACAACAAAATTTAAGGCCTAGCCAACGTAGGGTGGGCACCCCGTGCCCACCAGCTGCTGCCAACGCGATCGTTTGGTGGGCAGAGGACTGCCCACCCTACTGGTTGGGTGTTCGAATTACACCCGATTGAAATCAAACTGCGTTTTTTCGCCTTTGCCGTAAAGCTTCAGCGCGCCTTTTTCACCGACCGCGTTAGGTCGCTGGAAAATCCAGTTTTGCCATGCGGTGAGACGACCAAATACGCGCGTCACCATGTTTTCGGTGCCGTTGAAGCGCAGGTTTGCTTCCATTCCGGTCAATGCGTCGGGCGACATAGCCGCGCGCTCTTCAAGCGCGATACGCACTTCGTCGGTCCAGTCAATGTCGTCGGGCGCGGAAGTGACGAGACCCAGCGCGAGCGCCGTGTCCGCGTCCAACGCGGTGCCGGCTTTTGCACGAACGGCTTCAATCGCCGGCACTTCTTCATAGAAGCGGCGCGCGAGTCGCGACTGGCCCGTCGCCATAGGCAACAAGCCAAAGTTCACATCCGACACGGTAATCGTCGGCGCCTTCGCGGCATCGTCTGGCAGCGCGAGCATGTAGCTGCGATCACACGCCAGCGCGAGTTCGAGGAACGAACCCGCAAAGCACGATCCCGATTCGATGAGCGCAAACAAGCTGCGCGACGACACATCAATGCGCGAGAACGTTCGGCGCATCAGGCCAATCGTTTCGCGAACCAACCAATGATCTTTGTGTTTCATTAGCGTCGCGTCGCTTGCGAGCACAGCCGCGGCATCGCCTTCGGTTTTGATGATCCATGTACCGATGTCTAGCTCGTTAGTACGCATCGACAAAATCGCGTCGTCTAGTTCACGCGTCATCGCCAACGGCCACCAAGCGGCACCAGCGGCTTCAATCTCAGCAATAGTTTCAGCTTGTTTGCCCACCGGCGCTTTCACGGTAAACGTAGCGTTACGTTTAGCGCGATCAATCTCAACGGTCACGTTGGCGTAGTGCAATGCGTCCGGCGTCTCCGTGCGCTCAACACGAACGAACGCAACTCCTTTTCCGTCGGCCGGTCGATCGCTTTTTGCGGCCAACTCAAGCGCACGCTCACGCACCTTTTGTGCAAACACCGCGGGCTTGGCGATTTCGTCTACCAAGCGCCAATCTTTGGCTTTCTGACCACGCACGCCTTCGGTCGTTGTGCAGAAAATATCGGCCAGGTCATGGCGCACATGGCGCTTGTCGGTCACCCGCGTCAAACCGCCGGTTCCGGGCAACACGCCGAGCAATGGCACTTCTGGCAGAGACACCGAAGACGAACGGTCGTCAACCAACAAAATCTCATCACACGCAAGCGCCAACTCGTAGCCACCGCCGGCGCATGCACCGTTCACGGCGGCTAAAAATTTCAAACCCGAATGACTGCTCGAATCTTCAAGGCCGTTACGTGTTTCGTTGGTGAATTTGCAGAAATTCACCTTCCAAGCGTGGCTCGACACGCCGAGCATGAAGATGTTTGCACCGGAGCAGAAAATGCGGTCACGCGAACTCGTCATCACGACGGTACGCACTTCGGGATGCTCAAAACGAATGCGGTTAATCGCGTCGTGCAGCTCAATGTCGACGCCCAGGTCGTAGCTGTTGAGCTTCAATTTGTAGCCCGGCTTGAGGCCAGCGTTTTCATCCACGTTCATGGAAAGTGTGGCGACCGGCCCGTCAAACGCGATCGACCAGTGGTGATAGCGCGAGGGCTCGGTGCGGTAGTCAATTTTGGCGACGGCAGCGTCGGCGACAGTGGCGTTCATATGCGATCTCTTTTCAGCGCTTCTCAGCACATTTAAGGGTTAAGGCGTTGGCGCCGCGTGGCGCATACTGCGTGCCGACCTAATTCACTTTGGCCGACACCCGTTAAACGCAATATATTGCAGTTTTTGACGCGCGTCAACACATAAATGCATTTTATTGCGCTTTTTGTGTTTCTGACTTAATGATGGCAAGCAGTGCATCGAAACACACGTCGGATGTTTTTCCCGTGGTGTCGAACGCGACGTCTGCTTTGCCGTAAAAGGCAGCACGGCCGCTCAGAATGCGCTTCAAATCTTCCATTGCCTCGCTGTGCATGCCTGCCGCAGCGCCGCCCATTGGCCGCAGATCGCCCTGCGCCACGACGCGACTCATGTGCTCTTCGGGCGAGGCTTTGAGCCATACCGTGAAGCAATTGGACAGCAACAAATTAAAAGTCGAAGCGTCGGACACAATGCCGCCGGGCGTCGCGATCACGGCATCTGGGTAGAGCTGAATCGTTTCCTCTAGCGCACGGCGTTCGTAGCGGCGATACGCCGTCGGCCCCAGAAGATTGTGAATCTCCGCCAAGCCGCAGCCAGACACGCGCTCGATCTCGCGATTGAGTTCCACAAACGGCGCGTCCAGCGCCTCCGACAGGCGCAACCCGAGAGACGATTTGCCTGCGCCACGCAACCCGATCAAGGCAATGCGGCGGGCGCGCGCCGACTGGCTCCCTGCTTCACCGTAAAGCTCAGAAAGCGCCACACGGCCACGACGCAATTCGTCGTCGTTGCGATGGCGCAGCAAATCACGAATCAGCAACCACTCGGGCGAAGTCGTCGTCTCATCGCCCAGCAATTCAGCCAGTTCGCAATCAAGTGAATGCGCCACCTGCCGAAGAATAAGCACCGATGCGTTGCCGACGCCGCCCTCTAGGCTGGCGAGATGGCGCTCGGAGACGGTCGACGCTGTCGCTAGGTCTCGCCGCGTCAAGCCTCGACGCGAGCGCAGCGCGCGCACCCGCTCACCAAGCGCTACTAGAAACGGATCGCGTTCATCATGCGCCGCTGCGGCGGCGTCAATTTCAGACTCGGCGCGGCGCATCAACAGCACCTCATGGCGCAAGAAATTGGAGTTCGAGTTGTGTTTTTCATCAGAAAATGCATTATATTGCGTTTTCCCGTATGCGGTATTCAGCATTTTCGCGCATATCTGACACATACACAACCGAAATTCACCGTTTCTTTGCGCTGCGTCGATGCGAACTAAATCGCGCGGCGCCAGCGCAAGGACTTCGAAAGCCAAACACATGACCGAACTGCTCAAAAACTACGTCGCCGGACAATGGCTTGCTGGCAACGACCCTGGCGCGCTACTGACTGACCCTGTTACCGGCGAGGCGCTGGTGCGCGTGTCACGTGACGGCATGGACGTCAACGCCGCGTTTGAGTTTTCGCGTGAAGTGGGCGGCAAAGCATTACGCGCTATGACCTATGCGCAGCGCGCAGCGAAGCTCGCTGAGATCGTGAAAGTGCTGCAAGCCAATCGCGATGCGTATTACGACATTGCAACGGCAAACTCGGGCACCGTAAAAAACGACTCTGCCGTAGACATCGACGGCGCGATTTTTACAGTCGGCCAATATGCACGCTGGGGCGCGGCGCTCGGCGAGACGCGTGCGCTGCTTGATGGCGCTCGCGCGAAATTTGGCAAAGACAGCACGTTTGGCAGCCAGCATGTTTTGGTGCCCACACACGGCATAGCGCTGTTCATCAACGCATTCAATTTTCCGTCGTGGGGCTTGTGGGAAAAGGCCGCCCCGGCGCTGCTTTCCGGTGTGCCCGTGATCGTGAAACCAGCCACCGCAACCGCGTGGCTCACTCAGCGTATGGTCGCTGATGTGGTCGCAGCGGGCATCCTGCCGCCCGGCGCGCTATCGGTGATTTGCGGCAGCTCAGCGGGCTTGCTTGACGCATTGCAACCGTTCGACGTTCTCTCGTTCACGGGATCGGCAGAAACCGCACACAAAATTCGCTCGCATCGCGCCGTCGCTGAGCGCTCGGTTCGCGTGAACATTGAAGCGGATAGCTTGAACTCTGCACTGCTCTTGCCAGACGCAACCGCCGACAGCGAAGCCTTTGCGTTGTTGGTGAAAGAAGTGGCGCGCGAAATGACTGTGAAATCGGGTCAAAAATGCACAGCGATTCGTCGCATTCTCGTGCCCGAAGCGCTCTACGATGCGACCGCAGCCGCCATCAGCGCGCGCCTCGCCAAAACGACCGTCGGCAATCCGCGTAACGAGAGCGTGCGTATGGGCTCGCTTGTAAGTCGCGAACAATATCAATCAGTGGTGGACGGCATCGCCCTGCTTCGCACGCAAACCAGCGTCCTGCATGATGGTTCAAAGCAAGGGTTCATCGACGCTGACCCGGCCATCGCCGCGTGTGTTGCGCCGATGTTGCTTGGCACGCAGGACGCCGATGGCGCGGACATCGTCCATCGCATGGAGGTGTTCGGCCCGGTCGCAACGCTCATGCCATATCGTTCGCTAGATCACGCACTCGCGCTCATCCGTCGCGGCGAAGGCTCGCTCGTGGCGTCGCTTTATGGCGCGGACGCAGCAACCCTCGCGTCGACGGCTACCGAACTTGCCGATAGCCATGGCCGCGTACATGTGATTTCGCCGGCAGTTGCGGCGACGCAAACCGGCCACGGCAACGTGATGCCGCAATCGTTGCACGGCGGCCCCGGACGTGCGGGTGGCGGCGAAGAGTTGGGCGGCTTGCGTGCAATCAATTTCTACCATCGTCGCGCTGCGGTGCAGGCGGATGCTGCAGTGCTGGATGCGCTGGCCGCTGGCCCGTACTGAGCCGCTTCACAATAGACTAAATTTAGGAGGCCACCATGACTACAGCCACGATCGCATCGATCACGCCGCCGCCAGAGCGCTTTAACTTTGCGCAATATTTGATCGATTTGAATCAATCGCGCGGCACGAAGGCGGCGTATATAGACGACCTAGGCACGTTGACCTACGCCCAATTAGCGGATCGCGTGGCGCGAGTATCGGGTGGGCTTACCGCGCTCGGTGTGCGTCGTGAGGAGCGTGTTCTGCTCCTGATGCAGGACTGCAACGACTGGCCTGTCACGTTTCTTGGGGCGCTGCATGCGGGAGTCGTTCCGGTTGCGGTGAACACGCTCCTTACGGCTGACGACTACGCTTACATGCTCGAACACAGTCGTGCGCAGGTCGCGGTGGTTTCTGCGGCGCTGTTGCCAACGCTTCAAGCCGCGATGCAAAAAAGCCAGCACGAGGTTAAAAAAATCATCGTGTCGCGTGGCAATGGGACTGCCACTGAAACGCTAGATTTCGAGTCATGGGTTGCGTCTGCGCCCGTCGCAAAAGCAGCCGTCAATACCGGCTCCGACGAAATCGGTTTTTGGCTGTATTCCTCGGGCTCGACGGGCAGACCCAAAGGCACCGCGCACACGCACGAAAATCTCTTCTGGACCGCCGCGCTCTACGCTAAACCTGTGCTCGGCTTGTCTGAACATGATGTGTGTTTCTCTGCGGCAAAACTTTTCTTCGCGTACGGTCTGGGTAACGGGCTTTCGTTCCCACTGTCTGTGGGCGCAACGACAGTTTTGATGGCCGAGCGGCCAACGCCCGACGCCTGCTTCAAGCGGTTTACTGACCTGAAGCCCACAGTATTTTTCGGCGCACCCACGGGCTACGCGGGGATGCTCGCGTCCGTCAATCTACCTTCGCGCGAAGCAGTGAAGCTTCGCATGTGCTCGTCCGCAGGCGAAGCGCTGCCACGCGAAATCGGTGAAAAGTGGACCGCGCAATTCGGCTGTGAAATCATCGACGGCATTGGTTCGACCGAGATGCTGCACATCTTCTTGTCAAACCGCCCAGGTGACGTGCGCTACGGCACCACGGGCAAGCCAGTGCCCGGCTACGCGGTTGAGCTTCGCGACGAAATGGGCCACGCACTCACTGGCAACGATGAGGTGGGCGACCTCTACATTTCCGGCCCGTCTGCGGCATTGATGTATTGGCAAAACCGCACGAAGTCCGACGAAACCTTTCGCGGCGCTTGGACGAAAAGCGGTGACAAATACTTCCGCGACGCGGACGGTTATTACGTCTACGCTGGACGCGGCGACGACATGCTGAAAGTCAGCGGCCAATACGTGTCGCCGTTTGAAGTGGAATCAACGCTCATGCAGCACCCAGCGGTGCTTGAATCTGCCGTGATTGGCGTAGACGACGAATCGGGCTTGACGCGCGCGAAAGCGTTCGTTGTGTTGAAGGATGCCAACGGCGCGAGCGATGCACTTGCCGAAGAATTGAAGACGTTCGTGAAGGCGAAACTCGCGCCCTACAAATATCCGCGTCAACTTGAATTTTTGACCGAACTGCCGAAGACAGCCACCGGGAAAATCCAGCGCTTTAAGTTGCGCGATCAGGAGAAGGCGCGCAAGGTCTAGCCGTTGGTCGATGCCAAGTCGTCGCCTACATCGTGAGGTGCCAAACTGCGAGCGAAGCTGCGCCGTTCCTGAAACGGAAACTTGGATGAATTCAAACAACATCGCCAACATCACTATCGCATCTGGCCGCCTCGAAATTGAATACCAATTCGTCGGCACAACCCGTCCGGACGCGCCGCTCTTGGTCTTCCTGCACGAGGGTCTAGGCTCGGTATCGATGTGGCGCGACTTTCCCGCGAAGCTTTGTAACGCCGTGGGGTGTCGCGGCCTCGTCTATTCACGGCCGGGTTACGGGCAATCCACGCCGCGCGCATCGACCGAAAAGTGGGGCGTGGACTTCATGCACCTTCAGGCGCGCGAGGTGCTGCCCGCTCTGCTCAACGCGCTCCAAATCGATGCAACCAAAAATCCGCCGTACCTATTCGGCCACAGCGACGGTGGGTCAATCGCGTTGATTCATGCAGCGACATTTCCGAAAAATGTTGCGGGCAACATCGTTGCCGCGCCACACACGTTCGTCGAAAAACTCTCCGTCGATAGCATCGCCAAGACACGCGACGTCTACCTCACTACGGACCTGAGACCCAAACTCGCGCGTCATCACCGCGATCCCGATTCCGCGTTTTGGGGATGGAACGATATTTGGCTCGATCCCGCGTTTCTCGCGTGGGACATCAACACACTGCTGCCGCAAATTGCCTGCCCGGTTCTGGCGATTCAAGGCGTGGACGACGAATACGGAACGATGGCGCAGATCGACAACATTGCGGCTGCACTGCCCGCAACTACTCTCGTCAAACTTGCGTCCTGCGGTCACTCGCCACACCGCGATCAGCCAGACGCGGTGATCTCCGCCGTGCGGCAGTTCATCGAAACCTAGCTCGCATCGCGTCTGATAGCCACTAACGAAACTCTGAGCAACGGCGCAGCCACCGCTCGGGTCTGCCTAGCGATGCGACACGCGCAGATCCGCTGACGTTCGCCTTTCGGAAACAACTTTTTTGTTCGAACGACAGCCTGGCGGTCGTTACAGCATGTTTTTACCTTATGTCGATTTACATATTTTATTAGCCCAAACAACCGCCAGGCTGTCGTTAGCGCTAAAAAGCTGTAGGTACGATTTGCCAAGCTAAATTGCCACGCGGAAGCAACGCCACATTCCTGTACGCTCGCACGAATAGCCATCTCCTCGGTCACAACCATGATGTTTTTTCGCGCATTCGCGTTCTTCCTCTCTGTTCGCGATTTGCGGAATACACACGCGCTTTGGTCGGTTTCGCTGACCTGCGCATTCACTGCATTGGCCCTGCTGCCTTCGTTTGGCGCGCACGCGGCCGATCCAACAAAGACACTTCGTCTGTCATTCAAAATGGGCGAAACCAGTTTCGACAATGCCTTCGCTTCCGACGCCGTGTCGCAGAGCATCGGCGAGCGCATTCTCGAACCCATGCTCGAATACGACTACTTCGCGCGCCCGGTGAAACTGGTGCCGCGCACGCTCGAATCGATGCCTGTCGTCAGCGATGCCGGGAAAACGTTCGTCCTGCAAATTCGCAAGGGCATTTTTTTCGCTGACGATGCCGCGTTCAAAGGAAATAAACGCGAACTCATCGCGGCGGATTACGCGTATTCGCTGAAGCGTCTACTCGATCCAAAAGTGAAGTCGCCGTGGCAGTTTTTGATCGACGGAAAACTGGTCGGCGGCGACGAGGCGCGTGCCGCCGCCGTCAAATCCGGTAGGTTCGACTACGACGCACCTTTTGCGGGTCTCGACGTGGTGGACCGCTACACGCTTCGGATTCGCCTCAGGGCCACCGACTATAACTTCGCGTACATCCTCGCAATGCCGAGCACGGGCGCTTCCGCACGCGAAGTCGTTGATTTTTATGGACTCGACATCGGCAGCCATCCCGTCGGCACCGGCCCGTTCAAACTCGCGCGTGACGAATACAAACGTGGCAGCAAAATCGTACTCGTCGCGAACCCAACCTACCGAAAACACACATGGGATTGGACGTCTGCAGCGCCGCAGGATCAAGCGATGATTACCGCAATGAGAGGCAAACCCGTGCCCTCCGTCGGGCGCGTCGAAATCAACGTCATCGAAGAAGGTCAAGCCGCGTGGCTCGCGTTCATCACGGGCCAGCTTGACTACCTGCCCGACTTGCCAGAAACGATGATTAACGTCGCCAAAACCGGAGATGTTTTGAAGCCGGAATTCGCGCAAAAAGGCATTCGGCTCATGAAGCAAGAAACGCCGAATCTTTGGTACACGATGTTCAACATGACCGATCCGACCACCGGCGGCTACTCGCCTGAAAAGATCGCGTTGCGTCGCGCGATTTCGTTGGGCTATTCGCTCGACGAACAGATTCGCATCGTGTTTCGCGGTGACGGCGTAGCAGGCAACGGGATCGTGCCGCCGAACGTGACCGGATATCAAACAACGCGGCCGCGTGCGCATCAGTACGACCCGGTGCTCGCCCGCGCCCTCCTAGATCGCTTTGGCTACAAAGATCGCGATGGTGACGGTTACCGCGAAATGCCCGATGGCTCGCCGCTCGTGATTCCCTACGTTTCGCGCACGACACTCATCGCACGCGAGCTCTCCGAACTCTGGAAAAAATCGATGGACGCCATCGGCATCAAACTAGTCATCGAAATTATGAAAACGCCAGACATGCGCAAGGCCGCGCGCGAAGGCAAAGCCAAGATGACACGCGAAGGCTGGAACGCGGATTACCCAGACGCCGAAAATTTTCTGCAACTACTCACCACCGCTACCGCCCAACCCGGCGGCGAAAACTACGCACGCTTTCAGCACAAACCGTTCGACGAGCGGTACGAAAAAATGCGTCTACTGCCGCAAGGCCCCGAGCGACAAAAGCTCATCAACGAAATGCAAGACATCATCCAAATCTACGCCCCGTGGATCGCCCCGTGGCATGAGGTTCAGTATTACGTACAACAGCCTTGGATGAACGGATTCAAAAAGCACCCGATTGGCCATGATGCTTGGGAGTATGTGGACATTGGCGCTGGGCGTCCCACCCAGTAGCAATACGCAGGTGATTCGCCCTCCTCTGGCAAAACGCTTACTCCGTGAACTCCATGAAATGAATCGACAGCGAGCCTCTCAAGCCCGCCTGCCGTAATCTTGCGCCAATTCTTTCCTGCGCCGCTATTTCATGACAAACCAAATTAACGTAAACGGTCACAACGTCGCCTATCGCTTCGATGGCCCCGCTGACGGCACGGTGGTGCTGCTCAGCAATAGCCTGATGTCGAACTACGACATGTGGGACTGGAACGTCTCCGCGCTGTCGGATCGTTACCGCGTGTTGCGCTACGACACGCGCGGTCACGGTCGATCGGAGACCACCACCGGCCCGTATTCGATTCCGATGTTGGGCGACGATGCGGCCGCCCTACTCGCTGCGCTGAAGATTGACGCGGCGCACATCGTGGGCTTGTCGATGGGCGGCATGATTGCGCAACAGTTGGGCGCGCGCTACCCCGGCAAGGTGCTTTCGCTCTCGTTGTGCGATAGCGCCAGTGAAATGCCACCACGGCGCCTGTGGGAAGAGCGGCTTGCCGTTGCGGCGACCGCGGGCATTCCTGGGTTGGTGGACGGCACCGTGAAGCGATGGTTCACCGCGCCATTTATTGAACGCGCACCCGCAGACATCGCAAAAGTTCGCGCATTCATTCTTGGTACTGGCACCGAAGGCTACGTCGCGTGTGCATCGGCCGTGCGCGATATGGCGCAAACCACCATGTTGCTAAAAATTAAAGCGCCCACACTGGTGATGACGGGACGACAAGACCCGGCGTGCACCGTCGATCAAGCCACGGTTTTGCATCGAATGATCGACGGGTCGCAAATGCTCATTCTTGAGGACGCCGCACATCTGTCAAACATAGAGCAGCCGCAAGCGTTTAACGCAGCGCTGCGCTCCTTTATCGACAGTGTCGAAGATACACCGCTCAAGCGTTAGCCCAGTACAGGCCTCGACGCCTATTTCATTTTTCCACCACCCACCGATTCGGAGCCACACATGCACTCGTTCGCCAAGATAGCCACCGCGATGACCGTAATGATGACGCTCAGCGCCCCGGGCATCGCGACCGCGCAGGACTACCCCGCGAAGCCGATCAAATTTGTCGTGCCTCTCACGGCCGGCAGTGGTGCCGATATCGCCGGACGGATCGTTGCGCGGCACCTGAGCGAAGCGTGGAAGCAGCCGGTGATCGTAGAGAACCGTCCCGGTGCCGGTGGCCAAATTGGCACCCAAGCGGTGGTGAAAGCGGACGCTGACGGCTACACGGTGCTGGTGCAGTCGGCTTCGCATGCGGCCAATTCGGCTATCTACAAAACCCTTCCATACGACCCGCTGAAGGATCTGATCGACGTGTCGATTCTCGGCGTCACGCCGTACGTCATGGTGACAGCGAAAGGCGGCGAATTTCCCACCCTTAAAACGTTGATCGATTCGGCAAAAAGCAAACCGGGCGCGGTGCCTTTTGCGTCTGCGGGCATCGGCAGCTCAACGCACCTCGCCGCAGAATATTTCGCCCAGGCGGCTGGACTCAAAATGCTGCACATTCCCTACAAAGGCTCGCCCGAGGCGATTCAGGATTCGATGGTGGGGCGTACCGCGTTTTACATGGCACCGATCAACACCGTCGTCGGACAGATGAAGGACGGCAAGCTCGCCGCGCTCGGCGTTTCGACGCGCAAACGTGCAGACGTGATGCCCGACGTTCCGACGCTTGCAGAATCTGGCGTGCCTGACTTTGACATTTCACTGTGGTTTGGAGTCTGGGCTCCAGCGGGCACGCCCGCAGCCATCGTCACGAAACTCAATACGCAGATTGATGCGATCTTGCAAAAGCCCGAAGTGCGCGAACAATTCGCGAAGCTTGGCATCACGCCGGCCCCCATGAAGCCGGACGAATTCGGCCGCTTCGTACGCAAGGAAATCGCCAACTATCAAAAGATTGTGAAAGACGCGAATATTCAGCCGCTCTGAGTCTGAAAGGCTTTGCACGCTAGCAAGCGTGCAAGCTCAGAACGGATCACGAGCAGTGTGGCGCTAGCAAATCAACCGTCGAACCCATACAACCGAGCCGGGTTCTCAACCAACACGCGGTGACGTGTGGCCTCGTCGGGCAGCCAATTTGACAGTAGATCCACAATGTCCGCGTCATTGGGCATCGCGCCTTTCACCATCACATGTGGCCAGTCTGTACCCCACACAATCCGATCAGGGGCCGCCGCCACAAGCGCGTGCGCGAACGCGTCCACATCCGCATGTGGCATCGTAAGCGTTGAGATGCGGTACGGTCCTGTGAGCTTGACCCACGCCGTGCCGTCGGCAAGCAAGCGCAGCAATGCTTGAAAGCCGCTGGCGTCGATGCCGCGATCAGTTCGCATATAGCCAAGGTGGCCAAATACGACATTCACTGGGAAATTCGCCAAATCCATATCTAGGTTCGGGAACTGGTCTACGTGCAGCAAAAACTCCATATGCCAACCCAGCGGCGCAACGCGTTTTGCGAGCGCGCGCAATGCGTCGATCGGCAGTGCGCCTGCTCCGTCTTTCACGTCCACGATATTCACGCGCACGCCCCGAACGCCTGCTGCATGCATCGATTCGAGCGTGGCGTCGCTGACGCTGGGATCAATAACGGCGACACCGCGCATTGACGAGCCTGCGTCAGCCAAGGCGCGCAACATGACGCGGTTGTCCGTGCCGTACACGCTCGGCTGAACCAGCACAGCACGACTCAGACTCAGAGTTTTTAACAGGTGCGTGTAGGCAGGAAGCAAACAATCGGGCGGCGTGTACACACGATCTCGTGCGTACGCAAATTGCGACACTGGGCCAAGAATGTGCGCATGGCAGTCGCACGCATTTTCCGGAAACACAAGTTTCGGCGGTCGAAGCGCAAAGTCAGGGGCGGCGCAAGCGGGTGCGCCTAAATCCTCGCTCATTCGCGTGCTATGCGGGATTCGAGGCTATCTTCATTTCCGCCTCATACCGCGCCTTGTTTTCAGCGTTGGGTGGATACAAACCGGGGAGCGGCACACCCAGCTCAACTTGCTTCATGATCCAGCCTTCGAAACGCTCTTGCTCGGGTGCAAGCGCCAAAATTTCATCGAGCAAATCAGCGGGAATTAAAACAGCGCCGTCATCATCAGCCACGATAACGTCGCCTGGAAATACCGCCACACCACCGCAGGCGATTGGCTGCTGCCATCCCACAAAGGTGAGCCCCGCGACCGAAGGCGGCGCGGCGACACCGTCACACCACACCGGCAAATGCGTTCCCAACACGCCAGCCACATCGCGCATTACGCCGTCCGTCACCAACGCCGTCACGCCGCGCTTTTGCATGCGGGCGCACAAGATGTCGCCAAAAATTCCGGCGTCCTGCACGCCCATCGCGTCCACGACTGCAAGGCAACCCGCAGGCATGTCCTCAATCGCGGCACGCGTCGAGATGGGCGAGCCCCAAGAGGCAGGTGTGGCTAAGTCTTCACGTGCTGGCACGAAGCGCAGCGTGAACGCGCGCCCCACCAGGCGCGGCTGTCCGGTGCGCAACGGCTTGGTGCCGCGTAGATACACGTTACGCAAGCCCTTCTTCAAAAGAATGGTCGTCAGCGTCGCGGTGGTAACTTGGGAGAGCGTAGCAACGACGGCGGGGTCGAGCTGCATGTTGATGGGTTCGTTCATAGGGGCACACCGAAAAAATGAAGAGCGGTAGTTTGTCGAGCGTCTTACGCTGCGACGAGCGTCCGCGGGACAGTGTCGATTGATAGCACAGCCACGCGTAGTCAACGGCCTGTGGTTCATTTACAGAACACGATCACGCATCAACATTCAGCTACAACTTTTTTGCGCAAACGACCGGCGGGTGGTCGTTCTGGCCTTAAAAACAGATATATCGAGTTCTGAAAAATCGCGCCACAAGCACCACTCAGTTGTCGCTTAAGCGAAAAAGCCGATGCACAGGCTAATTCCACGAAGACATCTGCATCGGCGGCGCTAAAAGCAAAAAAGGCCCCGCGCTGCGGAGCCTAACTAATTTTTGGGGCGGCCGACGGGGTTCGAACCCGCGACAACTGGAATCACAATCCAGGACTCTACCGCTGAGCTACGGCCGCCATTTGAAAACGATTCAAACAACTCAAAAACTGGCGCGCCCGACAGGACTCGAACCTGTTACCCCCGGCTTAGAAGGCCGGTGCTCTATCCAGATGAGCTACGGGCACATTAAAAAGTGCTCTGTCAGACTGAACGGAGACAGGTGGTTCAAGCAATGGGGAGCACCATATGCATTGGTCGGGGCGAAAGGATTCGAACCTTCGACATCCTGGTCCCAAACCAGGCGCGCTACCGGGCTGCGCTACGCCCCGAAGCTTTGAATTATAGCCGCATATTGAAATCAATGCACGCGATTGAGCGCGGTAAACAGGTGTCGACTGCGCAGGAATTACGCATCACAACGCTGACGGCCCCGCAGCATGCGCCTCTTGCTTTCCGACAACAACATTCACCTTAGCAAGCAACGCCAGTCCAATGACGAACATACTTCCCGTAATGAGCAACGCGAGCCGATGATTTCCGGACGTAATCCATGTGACTAAGCCGTAAAGCATGGGGCCAACCACGCCCGCAAGGCGAACAACGAGCCCCCAAAGTCCATAAAACTCAGCCATGTGCCCTTTTGGGCTCAACAAACCCACCAACGCGCGTCCACCCGACTGCGACGCACCAAGGCAAAGGCCCGCGCAGTTCGCCGCAATCCAAAACCCAAATTGCGTGTGCCAGACATAAGCGATGATCACCGTAGCAATCCACATGACGAGCGTGATGGCGAGTGTCGCCTTGTGACCGATGCGATCCTGAACGTAGCCAAATACAAACGCGCCAATCGCCGCTGAGACGTTGACCACAAGAAGCAATTTGATCGTGTCCGCCATCTTGAAGCCGAGCGCCTGCTCCGCGTACACGGACGCCAGCGTAATCACGACAGAAAGCCCCGCCTGATAGGCGAGTCCAGCCCAAAAGAAGCGACGCAAGTTGGGGTATCTCGCGAGTTGCGCGAACGAGCGCTTCAACTTAACGACTATGCTGCCCGCCGACCCAGCCGGACGATTTGAAGGCGTTGCGCGTTCACGCAAAAATAGAAATGTCGGTACGCTGGCGAGCGCGTAAATCACTGCCGTAATCACGAGCGTCCATGGAACGTACTCAATCGCTTTCGCACCAGTGGCCTGCTGCGACAGTACCCACCACAAACAAACGCCCAGGGTCACGAGCCCACCGATGTAGCCCAAGCTCCACCCCCAAGCGGAGACTTTCGCCAGCTGTGTGCTATCGGCAAGCTCGGGCAGAAACGCGGCGGTGAAATTTTCTCCGAGCGCATAGAAAACGTTACTCGCCACGAACAAAACGCACACCAACCAGATCATCGCCCCGCCCTGCGCTGCTGCGGGCGCAAGGAGCAGCGTCGTAACCACGCATCCCAGTGTTGACCACAACAGCACCCGCTTCTTCGCCGCACGGCGATCCGCCCACGCGCCCAGCAGCGGGCCGACAATCATCACAATCACATACGAAATTGCAACAATCGTTGTCCACAATAGCGTCGCCCAATCGGCACCGCCTGCGACAACACCAACGAAAAATGCATTGAAAATCGCAGTGATTACGACCGTCGTATAGCCGGAATTCGCGAAGTCATACATTGCCCAAGACCAGACCTCCCGTTTCGTGACGGGGATGCTTGGCGCATTGGAATTTTTGGAAACCTGATCGGACATAGCGCGCGCTCGAAATAGATGGTCTGGCGAGCGTACGTGCTAAGCCTGAGCTTGTCTAGCGCGTCGGCAATGGTGGCGCTGTCTCAGCGGCAAAAGCCACAAGCACCCGCCATTGCGAGCTTTCGCCGCAGCTCAAAGCTACCCGAGGACCGCGATTAATCCTCGCCTAATCCACCAAAATCAAGTCCATCCGGCTTTTCTGGGCGCGATTTTTCGGCGCGATCTTTTAGCGCGCCAGCCTCCTTGAAAAAGCCTTCGACATCAGTTCCGCTAGCGACTCGTAATGCCGGTGGTCGCAAGACACTGAGCGTAAGTGTGCTGGCCAAGTCGCCGCGCTGGTTATAGAACGTCAGCCCTTGAAACGCGAAGAGCGCACCGCCGATCAACACCGCCGCGAGTGCTGCCGTACGCGCCTGCGTTCTTGCGATCAGAAAACTATGGCACCACACCAACATCGCGACTGCAATACTTACCAGCGACCAGTCGTAGCGTTGAATGATCGGCAAGTTGAACGAAAACGCGAGCGTATCGAGAAAATAATCGAGCACAAACACCGCGGCGATGGCGAGCGCAGCAGCGGCAACATGCGACAGGAAATGGCTGGCTCGTCCGGTGAGCCGAGAAACTAGGGCCCAGGCACCGGACCATAGCGCCAAAATCACGATGACAGTGATCGAGCCAGTCACGTACATCGAGGTGCGCTCGCCATCAGTGTCGCTCAGCCACGTCTCCAACGCGTAGGTTGCTAGCGCGAGCGGAACGGCCCAGAGCCAAGCGCGCACTCCCAAGCCACGCAGACTGTTCGGCCGCGCCGCGCGCGAACCACTTGCTACTGGCGCGTAGTCCCGCGTGCGGATACGAATGCGTTGACCCGCCACGATCAAGCTTCGCGATGCATCAACCCGCCACCGCCGCGTTTTACCGCCGGGCGCCCAAAACTCCGGGGCACTCTCAGGAGCGGTTACCCACAGCGCACCATCGTCACCGCGCAACACCGTCACTTGCGCTGCGCTATCGGTCTCCGCCTCGATGATGTGATCACTGCGATAGCTAGTGCCTAACGACAGCGGGAGCTGCGCGAATCGATGTCGCTCGATGAGGGTTGCATGTTTGTCGAGCACTTCGACAAATACCGTGTCGTCAACCACTGGAACGGCCGCAAGCGCTGAATCCGTTATTACTTCGTCCATGACGTGCCTTCCATAAAGGCGCGAACCAATCGGTTTCCGTTTTCAAAGGACACACCGCGCACGTCCATGTTGCTAGTTACACCCTCAGTCGAACGATCCACCGTGGCCGCATTGAGTGTCATATCGAACAGACCCACAAATTCGCGGTGCGCACGCACACACAGATTCACCCGAAGCGTAGTGGCACCCGCGACCGCGTTGGCTGGCCGGGTTACGAAATCCTCATGACAATGCGGCCGCGAAAGGTAACGCGTCGGTTTTTGGTTCCCTGCGCCCAACACGCTCGCAGCGGCGAGAGAACGCGCGTGCCAGCCCGAAAAGCGCAACGCACCGAGTTTGTCGGCGTTGCGGTAGGTGTGATTCCAGCTCACCCAACCGGTGGTGAAAGACTGGTCGATATAGAGACTACTTTGCAGGTTGCAACTGATCGATTCGGTGCGATACGGTTTGTCCGGTTTCGCGTTGGATTGGCCCCAGCACCGTAACAATTTGTCGTTGCCCACAGCGACCGTCGTTGGGCCGAGCGCTTGCGTGGGAAATGGTTTTGCGAGCAACGCTTTGACCATTTCGTCTTGATGTTGCGTGAGCTGTGCGGCGATAACGGCTTTGTCCAACGATTTGACACGCGGCGCGGCAATCAGCGCGCTGACGTAGCGCAGCGGCACCAGCAAATTCGCTAGTTCTCCGCCGGTACCGGCAACGTTCACGCCAATCACGCGGCCCGACTCATCCAGCGCAGGCCCACCGCTCATGCCGGGATTGAGCGCGCCGGTAAAGTGAATGGTGTCGTACAAACGGCGCTCTACAAGGCCGTTGTACGTGCCCTCGGAAATCGCGAAGCCCAGATCGAGCGGATTGCCGAGCGAAAAAATCTTTTCGCCTTGTTGCAACGGCGCGTTCTCTGGGCGAAGGCGAAAGTGTGGCGCGTCGCTAATTTGATCAAGCTTCACAACTGCCAAATCGTGAATCACATCAAAGCCCAACAGCGACACTTCGCCACGCCTTCCGTCCACACGCACGTACTCAGCGCGATAGCGCTGCGGTTCCAAAACAAGCAGCGAAATGACGTGGTAGTTGGTGAGTGCCGTGCCGTCTGGCGCAATCAAAAAACCAGAGCCAACGGTGGACTGCGAACTACCGGCACGGGTCAGAATGCGAACTTGCACCAGCTTGTCGCGCGCGCTATCAAACAGGCGCTGACCGGTCGGCGACGGCGCGGGGAGCGGTGCGGTTTCAGCTGCGGCGCTGATCGCAGGCAGCGCTTGAATTGCGATCAACGCAAGAGCTGCGATGCAACGAATTGAATGCGACAGTAACCGCGAAAACACCCTCTCGGGGCGAGAGGGGTTTAGCTTCATATCGCGGTGCCTTATCAAGCCTAAACGAGCGCGCAGCCCGTGGCCGCCACGATTTCTTCGCGCGACACGCCCGGTGCCAGCTCAACCAGCTTCAAGCCCGCTGGCGTAATTTCCATCACGCCCATGTCGGTGATGATCATGTCGACAACACCTACACCGGTGAGCGGGAGATTGCATTCGCGCAAAATCTTCAGGTCGGTCGACCCGTCTTTTTTCTTGGCGATGTGTTCCATGAGCACCACCACGCGGCCAACACCAGCGACGAGATCCATCGCGCCGCCCATGCCTTTGACCATCTTGCCTGGGATCATCCAGTTGGCCAGATCACCCTTCTCGCTGACCTGCATCGCGCCGAGGATCGCCAGATTGATCTTGCCGCCGCGAATCATCGCGAAGCTATCAGCCGACGAAAAGATCGACGAACCAGGCAACGTGGTGACCGTTTGTTTGCCGGCGTTAATCATGTCCGGATCAACGTTTTCTTCGGTCGGGAACGGGCCGATACCGAGCAGACCGTTTTCAGACTGGAGCCACACTTCCATGCCAGCCGGCACGTGGTTCGCCACGAGCGTCGGCATGCCGATGCCGAGGTTCACGTAGAAGCCGTCTTGCAGTTCTTTCGCAGCGCGCGCTGCCATTTCATCGCGATTCCACGGCATGATTAAGCTCCTACCTTCGTGACTGTGCGTTGTTCGATGCGCTTTTCCGGCGTCGCGTTCAACACGATGCGGTGAACGTAGATGCCCGCGAGGTGCACTTGATCCGGGTCGAAGGTGCCAGTCTCGACAATCTTCTCGACTTCGACGACAGTGATCTTGCCGGCCATCGCAACGTTCGGGTTGAAGTTGCGCGCGGTTTTGCGGAAAACGAGGTTGCCCGATTTGTCCGCCATGTAGGCTTTCACCAGCGAAACGTCCGGAACGAGCGAGCGTTCCATCACATATTTCACGCCGTCGAATTCGCGAATTTCCTTACCGTCCGCGACGATGGTGCCCACGCCTGTTTTCGTGAAAAACGCCGGGATACCAGCACCGCCTGCGCGCAGTTTTTCTGCGAGCGTGCCTTGCGGTGTGAAATCGAGTTCGAGCTCACCAGCCAAATATTGGCGCTCAAATTCTTTGTTTTCGCCGACGTAGCTCGAGATCATTTTCTTGATCTGCCGAGTGGCGAGCAGTTTGCCAAGGCCGAAGCCGTCGACGCCTGCGTTATTCGAAATCGCGGTGAGGTTTTTCGCGCCGGTAGCCACGAGCGCGTCGATCAACGCTTCGGGAATGCCACACAGACCAAAACCACCGACGCCGAGCAATTGCCCGTCCTTGATGATGCCCTTGAGCGCCGCGTCGGCACTCGGAAACACTTTGTTCACAGTTTGCTCCAGAGGCCGCAGCGGCCCGCAAAGGTTGACTCGGTCAGCCCGAGTTACCTATCGATTGTACGAATTTGGCCGCCTCGCTTTGGTGCGATGCACAATACGCGGGGACGCGTTACAGCTTTTTAGCCGTAGCGACCGCCGGGCGGGACTTTAGACGATTATTACTAACTAGTCGACTGTCATTAAAAATCTGCTCAAATGACTACCTGGCTGTCGGTCAAGCCAAAAAGCTATTGCTCGCTACGGTTCAGTAAGTTCCACACGATTCCGGAAAAGCTCCAGCGCCTCGGGGTTCGCCAGCGCTTCGAGGTTTTTCACCATGCGGCCGTGCACTACGTCGCGCACCGCGAGCTCCACGATCTTGTTGCTCTTAGTGCGCGGAATATCGGCAACCTGCACGATCTTTGCGGGAACGTGACGCGGCGTGGTGTTCTCTCGTATGCGTTGTTTGATCTTTTCGCGCAGTAGGTCATCGATCATCAAGCCGTCCGCGAGCTTCACAAACAGCACCACGCGGGCGTCGCCTTGAAAGTTTTGTCCGATCACGATGGATTCGACGACCTCGGGCAACGTCTCTACCTGTCGATAAATTTCCGCCGTGCCAATGCGTACACCGCCGGGATTGAGCGTTGCGTCCGAGCGTCCGGTAATCACCATCCCGTCGTGTGCCGTGATTTCGCACCAATCGCCATGGCACCAGAGCCCCGGAAAGCGCTCGAAATACGATGATCGCAGTCTGCTGCCATCCGGGTCGTTCATGAAGTAAAGCGGAATCGACGGGAAAGTCTGGGTGCACACCAGCTCGCCCATCTCGCCCACCAGCGAATGCCCGTCGTCATCAAACACGTCGGTCGCCATGCCCAGTCCGCGACATTGCAATTCCCCGCGATAAACCGGCAACACGGGATTGCCCGCAGCAAAGCAGGCCATGATGTCGGTGCCGCCGGAAATGCTTGCTAGATGAACATCCGGCTTCACGCATTCGTACACGTAATCGAAGCTCTCGGGCAACAACGGCGAGCCGGTGGAGAGCACCGCACGTAGCGCAGGCAAAACGTGCGAGCGCCGCGGCACGACGCCCGCTTTCTTGATCGCATCGATGTACTTCGCACTGGTGCCGAAAAGCGTGAAACGTTCCGCCTCGGCGTAGTCCCACAGTATGCGGCCACGTTCCGCAAACGGCGAACCATCGTAGAGCATGCACGTTGCCCCCGTCGCCAACCCCGAGATGAGCCAATTCCACATCACCCAACCGGTCGTGGAAAAGTAGAAAACACGATCGCCGTCATGCACGTCCGAGTGCAATACATGCTCTTTCAAATGCTGCAACAAGGTACCACCCACGCCATGCACCATGCACTTGGGCATGCCCGTCGTTCCGCTCGAATACACGACGACCAGCGGATGATTAAACGGGAAGCGTTCGAAGGTGATTTCGCTTGCAGCGTTGGCTAGAAATTTCGTCCAACCCACATACGCCGCATCGTGAGCCGCACGTTCTGTGGGAGCGGGCTTGCCCGCGATTTCCACCGTGTTCATCGCGGGCAAGCCCGTGCCCACACTACCTTTCCGATCGAGAGATGGCACCGGCAAATCGTCTACGTACTCCACCCAAACCACGCGCTTAACGCTCGGCAAGTTCGCAACGATTTCAAGCACCTTCGCGCGAACATCCACCACCTTGCCGTTATAGAAATACCCATTCACTGCGAACAAAATCTTCGGCGCAATTTGCGTGAAACGATCCAACACGCCTTGCACACCAAAGTCAGGTGACGACGACGACCACACCGCCCCCAAACTGGTTGCGCCCAGCATCGCGATGGCCGCTTCGGGAATATTCGGCAGCAAGCTCGCCACGCGATCTTCGGCGACAACACCCGCTTCGCGCAGTGCGGTTTGCGCTTGCGCGACAAACGCGTAGAGCGCATCATGGCTCACGCGCCTGCGATCGCCCTGCTCATTCCAAAACACCAACGCATCGCCGCCACCACGCTTCTGCAACAAATTCTCGGCGTAATTGAGCCTAGCATCAGGAAACCACTGCGCGCCAGGCATCAAATGCCCGTCCACGAGCACGCGCTCGCCCTGCTCGCCCACTACGCCACAAAAATCCCACACCTCGCGCCAGAAGGTTTCTTTGTTCGCAACCGACCAACGCCACAAGCTCCAGTAGTCAGGAAATTGCTGCTGATATTTGTCGCGCAGAAGCTGCGTACACGCGGTGATGCGAGCGCTGTCGATGCGCGCAGATGACGGAGACCAGAGAGGCTGTTCGTTCATGAGATTTGGCGGCATTTAGCGGGCAAGCAAACGCGTGCGCACTTCATCGGGGAGTGCAACCCCTTTGTTCGCGCTGCGGCTCATCCACAGTAATTTGCACACGCCCGTCGCGTAGAGCACGTCACCCACAAAAATGTCATGCGTGGTCTCCACAATTTTGGGGCCAATACCGGTCACACGAATCGTTACCCGAACCGTTGACGGGTGTGTCACCGCACGAATGAAGCGACAGTTCGCCTCCACCAAAATCGGCACGATATCCACGTCAACCGTTGGAAATCCGAGCTTTGCGAACCATTCCAATCGACATTGCTCCATGAACCGAAAGTAGACGGTGTTGTTGACGTGGTTGTACGAATCCATATCGCCCCAGCGCACGGGCATATCGACCTCGTGCATCACCACGTCGGCGAGGTTTGCAATTGAAACGCCGTTCGCAGGGGCAAGCGGCGCGAGCTGTTTGGAGTGATCCATCGGTAAATCGCCTAGGTAAAGGCCCGTTTGCGGTTGAGGTGCTAACTATAATCGGCTGATGCCCAACACGCTTGAAGCTCCATCGCTGACCGAGGCGCGAGCCACGCAAAACACGCAATGCGTTGCGTTGAGCGCGTTCGTTGATCGTGATGCAGTGCTGCGCTATTGCCACGTTCTGGCGCGTGAAAACATGGCGCACTACCTCGCAGCTCGCGGCCGCTCACACGACGCGGCGCAATGGTTCGAAAATTCGACGAGCGCGAATTTTTACGTCATTGAACACGCGCAGAATCGCGTCGGTTTCGTCAGCACGGTAAACAATCGCTACTCGACACCATCGCTGCACATTGGCGATTTGCAACTCGCGCCGCATGCGAGAAACGTCGGCATCGGAAGCGCAGCGATTCAATGGGTAGCGAATGAAGCGCGCCGCAGCGGCTGCACCAACATCACGCTAAACGTTTTTCATGACAATCCCGCGGCAGCACTTTACCGTCGCCACGGGTTCGAACACATTCATTTTGATGGCGACAAAATCAGAATGAGAAAATTTCTCTGACTTTCACTTAGAAGAACAACCATGACCAGCATTCGAGCCGACCGTGACGCGATGGAATACGACGTAGTGATCGTGGGCGCAGGCCCAGCGGGCTTGTCGGCCGCCATTCGGCTAAAGCAACTCGCAGCGGAACACAATCGTGAAGTTTCTGTCTGTATTCTCGAAAAAGGCGGCGAAGTTGGCGCGCACATTCTCTCGGGCGCGGTGATTGATCCGACGGCGTTGAATGAATTGATTCCCGATTGGAAAGAAAAAGGCGCACCGATCCATACGCCGGTTTCCGACGACGAGTTTTGGACACTCACCGAAACCGGCGCGACCAAGATCCCCGGCTGGACGTTGCCGAAACTGATGAACAACCACGGCAACTACATCGTGAGCCTTGGCCGTGTGTGTAAGTGGTTGGGCGAGCAAGCGGAAGCGTTAGGCGTTGAAATTTATCCTGGATTTGCAGCGGCCGAAGTGCTCTACAACGACGCGGGCGCAGTGATCGGCGTAGCGACGGGCGACATGGGTGTTGGCAAAGATGGTGAAAAGAAAGGCGAGTTCCAGCCGGGTATGGAATTGCACGCGAAATACACGCTTTTTGGCGAAGGTGTGCGCGGCTCGCTCTCGCAAGATTTGATGAAGAAATTCAATCTGCGCGACGGCGTTGATCCGCAGAAATACGGCATCGGAATTAAAGAGTTGTGGCAGATTGATCCGTCAAAGCACAAGCCTGGATTGGTCACGCACTCACAAGGCTGGCCGCTCGATTCAAAGACCGGCGGCGGCTCGTTTTTGTATCACCTCACCAACGAGAATAAAGACGCATTGGTTGCGGTGGGATTCGTGATTCACCTGAACTACGAAAATCCGTGGCTCTCGCCTTACGACGAGTTTCAGCGCTTTAAGACGCATCCACACATCAAGCCCACCTTCGAAGGGGGCAAGCGCTTGGCCTACGGTGCGCGCGCCATCAACGAGGGTGGCCTGCAGAGCGTGCCGAAGCTCTCGTTTCCTGGCGGCGCGTTGATCGGCTGTAGCGCGGGTTTTGTGAATCTGCCACGCATCAAAGGCACGCACAACGCGATGAAAACCGGCATGTTGGCTGCCGAAACTGCATTTGACGCGGTGAAAACCGAGCGTCAACACGACGAACTGCACGCGTACAACGACGGCTGGAAAAAGAGCTGGGTGTGGAGCGACCTGTACAAAGTGCGCAACGTGAAACCCGGCCTCAAGTGGGGCATGTTGCTCGGCTCGGTGCATGGCGGCATTCACATGTGGCTCAATGATTTGGGCTTGGGAAAACTAGTCGGCTGGACGCTACGCCACGGCAAAGCGGACAACGAAACGCTTAAGAACGCCGATCAAATGCCCAAAATCGAATACCCGAAACCTGACGGTGTCATCACCTTCGACAAACTTTCGTCAGTGTTTCTGTCCAACACCAACCACGAAGAAAATCAGCCCGTGCATTTGCAGCTGCGGGACAGCACAATTCCCGTGAAAGTAAACCTTGCACGATATGCTGGCCCGGAGAGCCGTTACTGCCCCGCAGGCGTCTACGAATTCGTTGACGATGAAGCCGCAGCTGGCGGAGCAAAGCGCTTGCAGATAAACGCGCAAAACTGTGTGCACTGCAAAACCTGCGACATCAAAGACCCGCTACAAAACATCCATTGGGTGACGCCAGAGGGTGGCGGCGGGCCGGTTTACAGCGTGATGTAGCCCGATACGAGCTAGAAGAATTGGACGCTCTGATTTCGCTACTGATCGTGGCTATCGGAGCTTGTGTTGCGCGTCTTTACTGGTGGAAAGATTTCCGCGCAGGATTCGTTGCTTCAGGGTGTTTAGCTGCTATCCCAGCGCTGCAAGCGCTGAGCTATTTTTTCTCCACCGACCCACCTCACCAACAGCAAATTGTGCGGGCATTGGTCACGGCTATGATCATCGTCTTTGATCTTGCGTGCCTAGTTTGCTCGGTGTTCATGTACCGCGCCGCAAAACGTGTTTATGACCGAAGTTGACAAGTCACCGCACGCACTGCTCGCACTATATGACGACACCATGCGTCGTAACGGCAACGTTGCGGGCTGCGCGCGAGAACAGACGGGGCACGTTTCTCGCTACACGACCTCAACCGGCAGCCAGCGCTACCTCATGTGGCACGATTTTGCCCCTGACAGTGCCGCACGCGTCGTCGAAACTGAGCTCGCCGACGTCGCAGGGAACGCCAAAGTGTTGATGTGGAAACTTTACGCGCATGACGTGTCGCACGACGCATTGCGCGCGGCACTCCTCGCACGCGACTTCAGCGAGAACGACCAGTGCACTTTGATGGCGTGCACGGTCGGCGCGCTTTCGGAACGATTGGGCGCATTGCGCGCCGTTGGCGTTGATAGCACGGCATCCCCGCTCGATGTGCGCGAACTCACCACCGCACAGTCGCTCGACGCCTACCAAGAAATTTGGGATGACGTGTGGCCCGGCGCGCCGAACAAACGATACGTTGACGATTACCGTGATCGGCTGCTGCGACGGGATCCGGGCATCGCATTCTTTGCGGGGTTCGCCGGGGAAGGCGTCGAGGCGGAGCCCATGACCTCGGGCTACATGTTTCATCATCCCGGTGCGCCGTTCGCACTGCTGTGCGGCGGCACGACGAAGGCGAAATGGCGCAGGCAGCACGCCTACACCGCGATGCTCGCCGCGCGAACACGCGCCGCCCTCGAGCGCGGGGCACGGTATCTGGCCGTGGAAGCCAGCGCCGCGAGCCGACCGATTCTTGAGCGCGTTGGTTTTGCGCCGCTCTCCACGCTCGCGTTTTACGAAAAGCTCATCGATGCGCCGCTGCGGCCCCGCTAAAAGGTGGTCACATCTACGCTTTGAAACGCGCCACGTTGTGAACCACTTCGAACAGCTTGCGCACAAATTGATTTTTTTTCAACCATAACCCATTGAATTAATTATCTTTTCATAGAAACTTACTTGTTTTTATTGAAAAGTCAATAATTGATAAAAATGCCCTGTAATGACCGCCAAGCGGTCGTTAAAGCAATAAAGTTATTTACCAACACATTGCGCGAAATCATCAGTTGAATCCGTCCACACCCTCAACCGCTACTGCATCCGTCGAGCCCACCCAAACGGGGCTGGCGGCGGCGCACGCGTCAAACGCTAGTTCGTCGGAGGCCCAGCGACGGGCTACCCGCGCCGATGCTTGGTTATGGTACGGCGCACTTTTGACCGGCGGGCTACTTTGCGCTTTGTTGTTAGCGGCTGTCGCGACTCAGCAACGGCCCTACCCCGCTGTCACACTTGCCGCTGACGGTTGGCGACTGGAGGGTCAGAACGATCGAATTTTCGACCGCCTCAAAATTGATGAGGTGGTGCATCCCATCGATCCTGCCTGGCTCTTGGAGTCTCCGGGCCACGCCCGCGACGTCACGCAGCTTATTCGGATGTATGTCGGTGAGACCATTTTGCAGGGCGCGCCCGAGGCTGCCGAGGTGAGTGCAGTCGCAACCGACGGCACACGCGTCAAACTGACCTTTGCAAAGCGCGGCATCGCCGACGTCGGGCCGCGATTTTGGATTCCGTTTCTGAGCGGTCTCACGGTCTATGGATTCGCATTACTCGCTATCCGCACGGGCGGGGCGCGGTGGGAAGCCTTCTTCCTGTGGCTCGCTGCCACCGGATATTTCGTGGCTATTGGGCTGCACGGTTGGCACTCGGATCGCCCATGGGCCGGCGACGAGAGCGTGTGGGGTATTGCACGCTGGGGCATCGTGGTGGGCTCTAGTTTGTCTACATGGTGCATCGTGGCGCTCTTGTGGGTGGCACCGACGAAAATCGGCAATCCGGTCTACGCTGCGGTCGTCTGCGTCCTCATTGCCTTGGGCGACAAGCTAGCCGTGGAGCTACATGGCACTGCGGCACCGCATCGATGGGTGCTTGGGATGAGCTTGGTGGCACTCATCGCACTGTTCGTCGTGCAATGGCAACGCAGTCGTCGTACAGATGCCATCGTGGCGCGCGTGGCGCTGCGCTGGTCCGTGTTTGCCTTGGTGCCGGGCATTGTCGTGGCGATAACGATTTGGACTGGGTTCGTTAGCGAAACCACGTTGCCGCGATGGAACAATCTTGCGTTAACCGCCTATGGTGTGTTGATGATTGGCATGTCGGCATTGGTCGTTCGCCATCGGTTGTACGTGATCGAGGATTGGTATCGCCCGGCGTTGGCCGCGTTGCTATCGGTGATGGTCGCGTTTTTGGTGATGGGTCTTGGATTTGCCGGTTGGCGCACGGTGTCGATACCGCTGGTGCTCGGCGCGGTGCTCGCTGCCGTGCTAACGCTGTGGGCCATCTTGCGCGGCTTTCGGTCGCTTGGCCGTGGACACCCACCGATTGATACGCACGCCCTGCTACCCGATCTGTTGCGCGTAGCCCAAGCCAACGCTGACGCGCGTGGGGAACTGTGGCTCGCGCTGCTGCGCCGCACGTTCGTGTGCGATGGGTTGGCACCCAACGGCATAGCTGCGCCGCAGACTCCGCCCGACGCCGCAGAGATAGCCACCGTGCGCAACAGTGGCGCGAGCTTGCGGGTGGCAGGCGCCGCCGATGCGCTACCAAGCCTCGAACTGTCGGGGGCCCGCAACGGTGTAGATCTTTTCACGCCAAATGACGCCGCCACGGTAACGCTCTTGCACACGCTGCTGCAACAGGCCATTGCGGCCAACGACGCGTTTCGTAGCGGCGCGCACACTGAGCGCAAGCGCATCGCAGCCGATCTGCACGACGACATCGGTGGTCGCCTTCTAAGTCTTTCGCAACGCTTGAGCGCACCTAAAGAGGCGCGCTATGTGCGAGACGCGCTTGCGGATCTACGCACCATGACACATGCGCTAGGTGGCGAAAACTTCACGTGGGGCGAGCGTCTCGCCGACCTGCGGTGGGACCTCACCGAACGTGCGCGAAGCGGCGGCGCTACGCTCAACTGGCAAGTGCAAGTTGAGCGCACGGTACTGGACAGCAAAGCAAGAACAGAGGCTAGCGTTTCGCTCGGCGCGATCGGCTCGGAACTACTGAGAAACGCGATAGAACATTCAGTCCCGCGTGAAATTGGCTTTAGCATCACGCTCAAAGACAACCACTGGCAGCTCGTATTTCAACACCCGAGCACTGGTAGCACGCGGCCTTGGAGCGCTGGCTTTGGAATGAACAGCATACGCCGTCGCGTGAGCGAACTGGGTGGAAGTTGCGAGTGGCGTAGCTACGATGGCGACGAAGAAGGCGCACTGAGCACCGGAGCGTTCGGCGAGACAAGCACGGTGTTTACGGCGAAATTGCCGAATGAAAACATGATTGAAAATTAAAGTGACGACACCTAGCGCCGATCTAACCGCCACCACTCGCCCACTTGATCGCCTCTTAATCATCGAGGATCAACCGGACGGGCAAGTGTTTCTGCGTGCCGCCGCTCGTCGCGCATTTCGTCACGCCCAGATTGACATCGTGGACTCGTTGGCAGAAGCCAACACCAAGCTTGCTCAGCGCTACGACCTTGCCATCGTTGATTTGCGACTCGGCGACGGTCTAGGAATCGATTGGGTCAAACGCTACCGGGTTCTGCACCCTGACGGATGGGTCGTTATCGCTACGCTTTTTGATGACGACGATTTGGTCTTCGGCGCACTGCGCGCGGGTGTAGACGGTTACGTGTTGAAGGAACAGTCCGAGGAGTCCATCGCCGAGGCGCTGCTGGGTTTGGTTCGCGGTGAGTCGGCGATTTCGCCCCGAATCGCGCGCAAGATGCTGCATCACTTCCGCGCGGAATCGCCGCCGCAAGCGTTTGGTGCGGGCGCAGGCGCAAACGCAGACGCGTCCGGAGCGACACCGAGCGAAGCGCTCACCGAGCGTGAGCTCGAAGTGCTCTCTTGCATCGGACAAGGGCTGTCGATCAAGCAAACCGCGAGCGAACTGGGCATCAAATACTTCACCGTCAATCATCACATCAAATCGGTGTACCGAAAACTCAGCATTCGCACACGCGCGCAAGCCGCGACCGAAGCCGCACGTCGCGGGCTGCTTTGACCCGATTACGCACCAGACGGCGCGATCAATCCTAGCGCCGTATAGCGACTCATCACTAGAACTAGCGATAGACCCAGCGGCACATTAATCAAACAATCACGGTTGTCAACTTCTCCCCTGTTGCAGAGGACGTACAACCATGAAACCTGTCTTCGCGCTGATTGCGATTTGGCTTAACCGCAGCGGCGTTAGCTTCGGTAGCGCAACTGCTGACGCATGACGATTTCGCAACTACTGCTGCACGGCGCGCAATGGCTCAATGAGTACGCGCTTTGGATCATGGTCGCCGCTGCGGCGCTGGCCTGCGCGGCAGAATGGTTCACGAACACGCGCCGCAATGAACCGCAGGTCAGGACGACTACGTCGCGTTGGCTTATTGCGTGGCGCATCAACACCGCCTTGCTCGTCATTGCGTTAGCCATCTCGTGGACATTGGCTCCGTGGCTGTCACCGCTCTTTAGCCAAGCGTTGAGTGCGAAAAGCGGACTGCTCGTCCACCTCGCGCCGCTTGGTGTCGGTGGGCCAAACGACACCGCTCACATTGTGCTCGGAATTTTTCTGCTTGATTTGCTCACGTACTTGATGCACCGCGCGATGCACGCTGTGCCGTTGCTGTGGCGCATTCATCAAGTGCATCACAACGACGCCGACATGAACGCAAGTACGCATTTTCGGCAGCATCCCGCGCAAATGTTGCTGGTGTTGTCGGTGCAATTGCCTGCGCTTTGGTTGCTGGGAATCTCCGGCGCGAGCTGGGTACTCTACGCGACGATTAGCCTGATCGCACAACTCTGGCAGCACTCAGTGCTCGGATGCAGCGTACGCGCAGAGCGCTATCTCAGCTGGTTGCTCGTAACGCCACGCGTTCATCGGACACACCACGACCAACGCCGACATTTTCACGACGCTAACTACGGCGCGATTTTCTCGCTGTGGGACCGTTTGTTCGCAACAGTCCGCCGCGCGCCAGACGAGCTGAGGCTTGGCCTCGAATCGCCGCCACATGTCGCCCGCCCGAACCTGCTGAACCTGCTGTTACTGCCGTTCACCCCAAAGCCAGCGGCACCGGCCGCGCGCGTCTTAGCCGTAGCGCCCGCGCGGCGCAATAACAAATTGCAACCGAAAAAATTTCATTCTCAACACCAAGGAAAAACATGAACCGCCTCCAACGACTATTAGCGAGCATCGTGCTGCTAGCCCTGACTCAGTTCGGCGCGATTTCCCACGCCGGCATCACAACGGCGTACATCCAAATTGATCTATCAGTGAGCACCGCGCCGACACCGCCGGTGCAGCCTGTCGTCGCCGGCACATTTGCCTACGGCGTTAGCTGTACCGCCACCACCGGTGCCACGTTCAACTTTCCAAGCACGCCAAACAACATCGTTGTCAACGCCGCCACACCCACCACCGGAACCATCACCACTTACGCCGGCAATAGCGTTTCCTCTGGCAACACCTGTACAGTGACTCAGCTCAGCCGCCCTGCGGCCCCCTCAGGTTACGCCTGGGCCGCCGCCCCCGCCAACGTCGCGTTCACCAACATGCTCTCCACGGGCATGCCACCACCTCGCAATGCAGCGTTCTCCAACGTGCTCATTCCGTTGTTTACCGTCACCGGCGTCGCCAGTCCGGTGGGCTCGGGCACTATCTCGTGCGATTCGCCCATCGCCGGTGGTTCTACATCCACTTGCACCGCGACCGCAAACAGCGGTTTCCACTTAGGCGGCTTCAGCACGAGCAGCTGCGGCGCGGCCTCCACGACTAGCCCCTTCGTGACCAACGCGATTACGGCAAATTGCACCGTCACCGCAACCTTTCTTCCCGACACCGTCCCGGTGACGACGGTCGCCAACTTACCCGGCGGCGGCAGCGTCAGCTGTGCGCCCAATCCCGTGACGCTTGGAAACAGCGCCACCTGTACTGCCACGGCCTACTCTGGCTACATTCTCACCGGCATCAGCGGTTGTGGCGCAAGCTCCAGCCAAAGCCCGATGGTGACAGCGGCGCTGACAGCACCGTGCACAGTGACGGCGCAGTTCGCGGTGTTCGTGTTGCCGCCGTCAGTGCCCGTTCCAACGCTTGACGCGTGGATGCTGCTCGTCCTCGCACTGTTCATCGGCGCAATGGCGTTGGGGCTGAGAGCGCGTCGCGCGTAAAAGGATTCGACGAAGCAAGCGCGCTCAGCCATTGGCTAGCGCGCTTTTTTTGTTGTTGACGCAACCGCTTTTTGCCTTCGTTGAAGTCGGCGTGTGGCTCGCCAGCCATCCGGTCAACGTCGAACTCATTCTCTGACTTTGGGACGATGCCTAAGCTCGGTGAACCAGGCTCTCCACCCGCGCAAGCGTGCTCACCGACCCGCACATTTGCGCCACGTATTGCAGCGCCATGCGGTGCTCAGGTTCGCTGTAATCGCCTAGCGCGTCGGCGACCATCGTCATCTGAAAATTTCGCATGTAGCCGTCGATGCAGCTCACCATCACACCGTGATGCGCGAACACGCCGCACACGACCACTTGATCGCGATTCATTTTGCGTAGCGTCGGCTCTAGTTCGGTCTGAAAGAATGCGCTGTGTCGCGGCTTTTGGATCACGTATTCGTTGTCGCGTGGCGCGAGCGCCCCGAGGATTTCGCAGTCTTTCTCGCGCACATGCTCAGCATTTAAACCATCGCCCCAAACCGTCAGGCCGAGGCCGCGCTCAAAGCGAGACTTCGCGCGCTCGCCACGACAAAAAAACACCGGTAAACGCGCATCTCGAAATGCCGTGAGCAATGACGAAACGTTCGCCACGAGCGGCGCGCGATCCACAAATAAGTCCACCCAATAATTCTGCATATCGTGCACCAGGAGCACCATGCGATCAGGGTTCAAATCCCATGTGATTTTGTTGTAAGCGAGACATTCCGCACCGGGCAGCGCGTACGGCGCGATCGGGTTTCGTGCGAGAGTGCGTTGAGAGTTCAATACGTTCGGAGCAGTCATTTTCGATTCAGTGCAAGGCTGTTTAGACAGACGTTAGCGCTTTTTGCTGGCACCCATCCCGCCGCATCCGCGAAGTACGCCGCCGCGTCTGTAACGAAACGGACGCCGCATGCTAAAAATGCAGCCGCGTTGCGTTCTGACGCGATACGTTCGTTGGCAGCACGCTTGCTCGTACGTTCAGCTTTTTGCGCTTAACGACAGCTGCATATGGATTTCAAGTCATTTTTATAACAAGTCGACTATTAACAAAAAATAGCTCAAAGCACCACCTGACTGTCGCTCCATGCAAAAAGTTATTACATCATTACCCACTGCCGTGCTGTTTGATTTCGACGGCACGCTCGTTGACAGCGCGCCGGACCTTGCAGGCGCGGTGAACGATTTGCGCGTTGAGCGCGGCCTGTCCGTGTTGCCGTTCGAGACGCTGCGGCCGTACGCCACTTACGGTGCGCGCAGCTTGCTCAAAGCCGGGCTTGATTTAACGCCAGAGCACGCCGAATACGCCGCGACCCGCGTGCGTTTTCTTGATATTTACGACGAACGCAAATTGCGCCACTCGAATCTCTACGACGGCGTGTTGGAGCTTTTGATCGCGCTGGAAAGGCAGCGGATTACGTGGGGCATCGTCACCAACAAAAATACGCGGCTGGCCGAGCCGATGATTCACGAACTGCTGCGCGACCGCGCATTTGCTCCCGCTGCGGTGGTCTGCGGCGACACCACACCGACGCCGAAGCCCCACCCCGCGCCGCTGCTGCTGGCTGCGAATCACGCGAAGATTGATGTGGCGACCTGCTGGTACGTCGGCGACGGTGAGAACGACATCAAAGCAGGCCTCGCGGCCGGCATGACGCCGGTGCTCGCCACCTATGGCTACGTGCCGGACCTAGCGCACGCCCGCACTTGGGGCGCGCACCACGAAATCGATCAGCCTTTGGACTTGCTCGCGTTGCTCGGCTGAGCGCTCGGCACGGGGCTGGCGGCTTGACCGCAGCCCACGGGCGCATAAACCCAACGCCGCGGCGCGCCTTTACGCTCACCCTCGACCACCACCGAAGCGCCCTGCCCGACCCGCGCCAGCACGTCCGTCACAATCGCCTCCGACGAACGCAATGCCGCGCCGTCCACGCGCGTCCACACGTCCCCGTCCTCAATCGCAAACATCGCCGTCGTGCCGCCCGTGCCCTTGGCACGAATGCCGCCGCTCGGGCCAGGCAGAACATCAAACATCCGCGCGAACGTGGCCTTCTCTGCGCCCAATGCTTTCACTACGCTTGGCTCAATAAATATCGCCGATGCCCGCTCAGTAGCGCTCAAACGGCACACGACCGAAGGCGCGCCAACCTTCGGCACGACCGCAGCACGCGGCGGCAACACCGACAATCGCACCTCACCGGACGCACCGGTCATCGTTACGCCATCACGTTCAATACGACGAACTTTTTCGCCCGTCGGGAGGGCATCGCCCACTTGTAGCGACAGCGTTCTAGCCGCGGCGCCGGAGCCGTTGACAAAGTAAGCCCGTTCACCGGCCACGCCAACGAGCTTCGAGTTCCCGACCGCGACATTCGCGCCAACCGGTGCCACACCGATGTTGGGCGGTGACAGCGCGAACGGCGACCACGGCGTCAGTAGGGACGTTTTGCTATCGGCCCACACCCCCAGCAACAACGCCAGCGCCCAGCCAAAAAGTGCCGCTGCAAAGCCTGCGAGCATGGGGATAGCGACAGCCTCCCACCTATAATTGCCGGTTGCCAAATGCTTCACTTTGCGTTGTTTCCCTTGATTTTTTTAAGGTGCATGCGACGATTTTGCCTTGAATCCTTATCTCGACCAGCTCAACGAATTCACGTTCACGCGCCTAGCTCGCCTACTCTCCACGGTGCAGCCGCCGCAGAACCTGAAACCCATCAATCTCTCGATTGGTGAACCAAAGCACCCAACGCCGCAGTTTATTCGCGATACGTTCGCGCAAAACACTTGTGGTCTCGCGCAATATCCGCCCACCAAAGGCTCGCTCGAACTCCGCAGCACCATCGCCGATTGGGTGAAGGCGCGCTACCACCTGCCCGCGCTCAATCCAGAAACGCAGCTGCTGCCGGTCGTCGGCACCAAAGAGGCGATCTATTCGTTCACTCAGACCGTCATCAATCCGCGCGCAGCGAACCCCACTGTACTGGTTCCCAATCCGTTTTACATGGTCTACGAAGGCGCGGCGATGCTCTGCGGTGCTCATCCGTACTACGTAAATCTCGACGCATCCACCGGGACATATGCGTGGGACGCAATTCCGGAATCAGTGTGGCGCGACGTACAGCTCGTGCTTGTCTGCTCGCCCGACAATCCGACCGGTTTCATTACGTCACGCGAGCGCTGGCAGTGGTTGTTCGAGCAAAGTGATCGCTACGGTTTCGTGATTCTTGCTGACGAGTGCTACAGCGAGATTTACTTCGACGAAGGCAAAGCGCCCGTCGGCGCGCTGCAAGTCGCCGCCGATATGGGCCGCACCGATTTCAAGCGCTTGGTGTCGATGGGCAGTTTGTCAAAGCGCTCAAACGCGCCGGGTCTACGTTCAGGCTTCGCCGCCGGCGACGCCGACATCATCGCCAAGTTTTTGCACCTTCGTTCATTCAACGGCTCTGCGATGGCAGGGCCTGTCGCGGCTGCCAGCATCGCCGCGTGGAAAGACGAAGCGCATGTTGTCGCGAATCGCGCCGAATACGCCAAGAAGTTTCGTGAACTCACGCCGCTACTCGCCAAGCACATGGCAGTGACCATGCCCGAAGCCGCTTTCTACTGGTGGGTGCCGATTCCAGAGCGCTTCAACGGCGACGACGCGGCATTCACCCAAGCGCTTTACAGCGCGACCGGCGTGACCGTAATTCCGGGGTCGTACTTGTCGCGCGTAGACGCACGCGGTGTCAATCCGGGCAGCGGCTACATCCGCATCGCACTCGTTTCGCAGTTTGACGAATGCCATGAGGCGGTGAATCGCATTTGTAATTTTTTGAGCGCATAGCGATAGACGGGCAAAAATCGCCCATCGAACTAGTTTCTAAACCGAGCGGGCACCACGCGCCCACACTACCCACTTCAAAAGAAGAACACCATGTCTGAAGCACTACAAACCATCATCGACGGCGCTTGGGAAGACCGCGCAAAACTCTCGCCAGCGAACGCTCCGAAGGACATTCGCGACGCGGTCGAATCCGTCATTTCTGATCTGAACAAAGGCCGCAAGCGCGTTGCCGAGAAAATCAATGGCGATTGGGTCACGCACCAATGGCTCAAGAAAGCCGTGCTGCTTTCGTTCCGCCTCAAAGACAACGAAATCATCCAGTCGGGTGACCTCGCGTTCTTCGACAAGGTGCAGACCAAATTTGCGCACATGAGCCCCGAGCAAGTTGCAGCGGCTGGCGTGCGAATCGTCCCGCCCGCCGTAGCGCGCCGTGGCAGCTATCTTGCCAAAAACGTCGTGCTGATGCCCTCGTACGTCAACATCGGCGCCTATGTGGACGAAGGCACGATGGTTGATACGTGGGCCACGGTAGGCTCCTGCGCGCAGATCGGTAAAAACGTACATCTCTCTGGCGGCGTCGGAATCGGCGGCGTGTTGGAGCCGCTGCAAGCGAACCCAACAATTATTGAAGACAACTGCTTTATCGGCGCCCGCTCGGAAGTCGTCGAAGGCTGCATCGTCGAAGAAAACTCCGTGCTCGGCATGGGTGTCTACATCGGCAAAAGCACCAAGATTTACAACCGCGCGACGGATGAAGTCACCTACGGCCGCGTGCCTTCGGGCTCAGTGGTTGTGGCCGGCAATCTGCCCGCCGCTAACGGCAAGTACAGCCTGTACTGCGCGGTGATTGTTAAGCGAGTTGACGCGCAAACGCGCTCCAAAACCAGCATCAACGATCTGCTACGCGGCGACTAATTTTCGTCGTCCATAGTCGCCACTAAAGAAAGTACCACCGCATGTCCGTTCCCATCAAAACTCCAGAAGACATTGAGGGCATGCGCCATGTTGGCCGCAAAACCGCAGAAATTCTTGATTTCATTACGCCGCACGTCGTTCCCGGTGTGACCACGGCTGAGCTTGACGCGTTGTGCCACTCGTTCATCGTTGATACGCAAAAGGGTATCGCGATCAACGTAGGTTACGGTCCGAAGCACAACCCGTTCCCTAAGACGATTTGCACCTCGGTGAATCATGTCGTTTGCCACGGCATTCCAAGCGACAAAAAATTGAAGGACGGCGACATCCTCAATATCGATGTCGCGATGGTCATTAACGGCTATCACGGCGACACCAGCCGCATGTTCTATATCGGCAAGCCGAGCATCGCAGGAAAGCGATTGACTGAGGCGACTTACGCCGCCATGTGGCGCGGAATTCGCGCCGTGAAGCCGGGCGCACGTCTTGGCGACATTGGTCACGCGATTCAAAGCTACGTAGAGCCAATGGGCTTTTCGGTGGTGCGTGATTTTTGCGGCCACGGAATTGGCAAGGTCTATCACGACGAACCGCAGGTCACGCACTATGGCAAGCCGGGCACCGGCATGATTTTGTTGCCGGGCATGATGTTCACCATCGAGCCGATGATCAACATCGGTAAGTTTGGCGTGCGCATCCTGGCCGACGGTTGGACCGCAGTAACGGCCGACCACAGCCTCTCTGCGCAATGGGAACACACGGTGCTCGTTACCGAAACTGGCTATGAAGTCACCACGCTCTCCGACGGTAGCCCACAACCATCGCTCGCATAGTTGGCGCGCGACACAGTGACTCATTCCCCCGCAGCGCACATGCAGCCGTTGACCGAACTGCGCAAGACCTATCAGGCGCATCGTGCGTTGATTTTTGATGCGCTGCAATCGCCCGAGCAAGTGGAAGCGGCGCTCAAGGCCCACGCGTTCGCCGTCGACGATGTGCTGATCCAGCAATGGGTAAAGCACGGGCTCAATCAGCATGCGCTGACATTGATGGCCGTCGGCGGCTATGCCCGGTGCGAGCTTTTCCCGCATTCAGATGTGGACATTTTGCTGCTGCACCATGGCGCGGACGTGGCGGCAATCGCTGGCATCGAAACCTTTCTCAGCGAGGCTTGGGATTTAGGTTTCGACGTGGGCCACAGCGTTCGAAGCGTTGAAGAATGCATCACCGAAGCCGCAGCGGACGTGACCGTCGCCACTTCGCTCCTAGAGCGTCGCACGATCATCGGCGACGCAGGCAATCCGCTCGCGTTGGATCAACGTTGGCAGCAAGCGTTCGACGTGGACCATTTCGTCAAGGCCAAGCGCTTTGAGCAACAGCAACGCTATGCGCGCTTTGAGGACACCGCCTACAACCTCGAACCCAACATCAAAGAAAGCCCCGGTGGCCTTCGCGATGTGCAGATGGTGCTCTGGCTCGGTCGCGCGATCAACGGTGCGGATTCGCTCGATGCGCTGGTCACGCAAGGGTTCATCAATCGTACTGAATGCGCCATTTTGAGCGGTGCCTATGCGCAGATTAAGTTCCTGCGCGCGCATCTGCATTTGCTCGCGAAGCGTCGCGAAGATCGCCTCGTCTTTGAATTGCAAAACGCATTAGCGGAGCGCTTGTCGATCACAGCGGCAAGCGGCCTGCGCGTCAGCGAAGTGCTCATGAAGCGCTACTACCAATCCGCGCGACAATTGCGCTTGTTTAACGACATCTTGATTGACGCGCTTACCAGCAATCGAAACGCTCCGAAGACCGCGATTGCGGGCACGCCGTTTTCAATGTGCGAAGGCAAGTTAGATCTCACCACGCGCGGCTCGAATCTGACTGCACTCGCGACGCTACAAGCCTTTCGGCTGTTGCATCAGGATCGCACCTACACGAGCTTTAGCTCCGAGCTACGTCGCGCGATTTTGCGTGCGGTCGCGTTGCTACCCGACGATGCCTACGACTCGCCTGAATGCCTCGAACTGTGCATCAACTTTCTGCGCGAAGGTCACGGTGTCTACCACGCGTTGAAGTCTATGAGCGAGCTGGGCGTGCTCGGCAAATTGATTCCGCCGTGGCAACGCATCGTCGGGCAAATGCAGCACGATTTGTTTCACGTCTACACAGTGGATCAACACATCCTCATGGTGCTCAGAAACATGCGCCGCTTCGCTGACCCGGTGCACTCGCACGAGTATCCGCTGTGCAGCCAGCTCATGCAGGAATTCCCCAACCGCGAATTGCTCTACCTCGCCTGTGTGTTTCATGACATCGCGAAGGGGCGTGGCGGCGACCATTCCACGCTCGGCATGGACGACGCGCGCTTCTTCTGCTCCAAACTCGGCCTATCGACCGAGGACGTTGAGCTCGTTGCGTGGCTCGTCGAGCATCATCTCGGCATGTCGTCGTTCGCACAAAAACGCGATATCGCCGACCCATCGGAAGTTCGTGAATTTGCGCGAATCGTCGGCACTGAAAAGCGATTGCTTGCGCTGTATCTGCTCACGGTTGCCGACATTCGCGGCACCAGCCCGAAGGTTTGGAACAACTGGAAGGCGAGACTGCTGGAGCAACTTTTCCGCGCCACGCGCTCCGTGTTAAACGCGGCCGGCGACACCAGCGTGTTTGACGTGTTGGCGGATCGCTTGGTCGAGGCGCGGCGTTTGCTCGCGCTCTACGCGGTGGATGTGGAGCGCGCAGAAGGCTTTTGGCGCACGTTGGACTCGGTGTACCTACAACGCCACAGCGCCGACGAAATCGCGTGGCACGCGCGAAACCTGTTCTTCCGCGCCGACACCGAGCAGCCCGTCGTGCGCACGCGCCTGATGCCCAATGGCGAGGGCCTACAAATCATGCTTTACCTGAAGGACCGGGCTGAGCTTTTCGCGCGCACCATGAGCGTCTTCGCGCGGCTCAATTTTTCGGTGCTCGACGCTCGCGTTCACACCTCGAAAACCGGCTACGCGCTCGACACGCTGACCGTCATCAATCCCGATTCCGCCGGTGTGGCGTATCGCGACGTCACCCAGCTCCTCGAACACGCACTGGTCGAAGCGCTCACCGAAGCCAAACCGCTCAAAGCGCCGGCGCTGGGAAAAGCCTCGCGCCAACAACGCCACTTCCCGATCAATCCCGTCATCGAGATTTCTGGCGACGAGCAAGGCCAACGCTTCGTGCTAGATATCGTCGCTGCCGACCGCACAGGACTACTCGCGCGCATCTCAGAAATTTTGTCGGCACGCGGTGTATCGATTCAGACGGCACGCATCAATACACTCGGCGCACGCGCCGAAGACGTATTCGTGGTGTCCGGCGGACGGCTCGCGGAAGAATCCACGCGGATCGAGTTAGAAACGGAACTAGCTGAGGCGATTGCGTAGCCTCATTTCGACGGGTTATAGCTATGCCACGACCGCCGGAAACAAAACATCCGTAAACCCGAACCGCGTCATGTCTTCGACACGGCGCGGATAGAGCACGCCGTCCAAGTGATCGCATTCATGCTGCACCACACGCGCATGAAAACCGTCCACCTCGCACTCGAATTCAATCCCGTGGGCGTCGCGACCGCGGTAGATCAAATGCTCAAAGCGCGGCACTTCGCCTCGTAAGCCGGGTACGGACAAACAGCCCTCCCAACCTGCTGATTTTTCGCGCCCAATCGGAATAATTTCCGGGTTGCAGAGCACCGTAAAGGGAATCTCCGGCGCGTCGGGATAGCGCGGGTTTTTGCCGGTGCCGCCAAAAATCACGGCGCGCAGATTAACGCCGATTTGCGGCGCGGCGATACCCGCACCGCTTGCAGCGGCCATCGTTTCGCGCAGGTCAACGATTAGCGCCAACAGTTCGGCGCTGCCGAACATCACCTCCGGCACTTCGGGCGCAACGCGCAGCAACCGCACGTCGCCCATCCGCAAAATTTCGCGCACCGGCATCGCTATGCCGCCTTCCAATGCGACGCCGACGCGGCAATGATGGTTTGCACACGTTCGATACTTTTGTCTAACGTGGCATTGATATTGTCGTGAGAAATGGCGGTAGCACTATCGCCGCAGCCAGCGGCCCAGTTTGAAACAACACACAGATGCGCGTAACGCAGTGAGAGTTCGCGTGCGAGTGCCGCTTCGGGCATGCCGGTCATGCCGACGAGCGTTGCGCCGTCACGCGCCATACGCGTGATCTCTGCAGCCGTCTCAAGGCGCGGGCCCTGCGTTGCGCCGTACACGCCAGTAGCGACCACGGCCTCATTGCTTCGGGCAGCGGCCTGAAGAATCACGTCGCGCAATTCACCGCTGTACGGTTGAGTGAAATCAATGTGAACGACGCTGCGGTCGCTGCCGTCGCAATACGTATGTTCACGACTGTAGGTGTAGTCGATGATTTGATCGGGCATCGCCACGGTGCCCGGGCCAACGTTGTTCGCAATGCCGCCCACCGCCGCCACCGCGATGATGTCCGTTGCGCCCGCTTCTTTGAGTGCCCAAATGTTGGCGCGATAATTCACCCGATGCGGCGCGAGAATGTGGCCCGGCCCGTGACGTGGCAAGAAAAGCGCAGGTACGCCATTGATTTCGCCGAACACCAATGGCCCCGACGGATCGCCAAACGGCGTACGCATAATCTGGCGACGGATCACCTTCATTTGGCCTAGACCGGCCAGACCACTTCCACCAATAACTGCCAGCATAAAAAAGTCCGCTTGAGACACTATCGTTAAACCGCTATTCTCGCAGTATTGACACTCGCGTCTTGTGACGCACGGATTGCCCGCTTTCATGTATCTCACCCGATTGTTGCAATTGATGTCCGAGCGCGAAGCATCGGATCTATTCATTTCGCCCGGTGCGCCCATTCACCTAAAGATCAACAACGATACGCTGCCGGTGAGCACACAGATTATCGATGCTGAAACATCGAAGAAAATCGCGTACGAAGTGATGAGCGAAGAAGAAATCGCGCGCTTCGAGCGCGATTGGGAAATGAATCTTTCGCACGTTGAACCGGAGTTCGGCAACTTTCGCGTCAACGTGATGCGCCAACGTGGCAACGTATCGATGGTGGTGCGCTATATCCGCAGCAGTGTGCCGTCGTTTGAGTCATTGAATCTGCCGCCCGTTTTGCTGGATCTCGCGCTGGAGCGACGTGGGTTGATCTTGGTTGTGGGCTCGACCGGCTCCGGTAAGTCAACCACGCTTGCGTCGATGATTGACCATCGAAACACGAACACGACCGGCCACATTCTCACCGTCGAAGACCCGATTGAATACTTGGTGCGGCACAAACGATGTGTTGTTAATCAACGTGAAATTGGTCATGACACCCGCAATTACGAAAATGCGCTCTCCAACGCACTGCGCGAAGCTCCGGACTTGTTGCTCATTGGCGAAGTACGTGACCGCGCGACGATGCAACACGCGCTCACGCACGCACTGACGGGTAACCTGTGCCTCACAACGCTACACGCCACCAACAGCTACCATGCACTGTCACGCATCATCAACATGTACCCGCAAGACGCCCGTTCTGGCTTGCTCGCCGACTTGTCGTACGGCTTGAAAGCGATTATCGGTCAGCGTTTGGTGCGCACCAAGAACGGTACGCTGCAACCCGCCGTTGAGATTTTGCTCAACACTAAGCTTGTGTCGGAATTGATCGCGGGCGGCGAGATGCACAAGATAAAAGAGGCAATGGAGCAGAGCTTGACGCAAGGTTCGTGCACCTTCGAGCAAGCGCTCTCAAAAATGTATCTTGCGGGAACGATTGATTATGAACAGGCGCTCGCCTCCGCCGACTCGCCGACCAATCTTGCCTGGCTCATCAATCAATCCCAACAGACCATCCAGTCAAGTAGCACGCGTAATCGCGCGCATGCGGCTGCAAATTTTGACGATTTTGAAATTGGCAGTCGCTTGCCAGAGCGTGCGCGCTAAATGTTCCTGCCGTTTAACTGAACGACTACTTTTTTACCCAAGTCCCCTCTTCCTCCACCGGCCCTTGCTTCATGACCGCATTGCAACCTCTTATTTTTCCGAACGCGATTCCACAGGAGTTAGCCACGATTGGCGACTGGTGGCGTTTCACCGTGAGCTCGCTCGCGCGCGGCGAGTCACGCTTCGGACAAGGCACGCTCGACGCTGGTGAGGATGCGGTGTTTCTGGTGCTCGGCGCGCTTGATCTGCCGCTCGATAGTTTCGAGCAAATGAAAGACTTTTCGCTGACGGGCTACGAGCGAAAGCATGTATTTAACGCGCTACGCAAACGGGTGGTGGAGCATGTGCCGACGGCCTACGTGCTTGGATTCGTCGAGCAAATGGGCATGCGATTTAACGTAGATGAACGCGTGCTGATTCCGCGTTCGTTCATCGGCGAATTGCTCGAAAACAGTCTGGGCGACTGGATCGAAGATGCCGACGCGATTGAGAGTGTCCTCGATTTGTGCACCGGCTCTGGCTGCCTCGCCGTCCTCGCTGCGCATGCGTTTCCGAATGCGGAAATCACGGCAAGCGACATTTCCGCCGATGCGTTAACCGTCGCACGCGGCAACATCGCGCAGCACGGATTGGACGACGATATCGAGTTGGTGCAAGGGGATTTGTTTGCGGGCGTTGGCGATCAAACGTTCGATTTGATTATGAGCAATCCGCCGTACGTGACGACCGAAAGTATGACCTTGTTGCCCGATGAGTTTAGACACGAGCCGGTGCTCGCGTTGGCGGCGGGCGAGGACGGCAATGACGTGTTGCGGCGGCTGTTGAAAGAAGCCAAACAACACCTCAATCCCGGCGGCTATTTGGTCGTGGATATGGGCCACAACAGAGACCTTGTGGAAGCTGCGTTCCCGACATTGCCATTCATTTGGCTCGCCACCGAAGCCAGCGATGGAGGAGTATTTTTGTTGCGCGCTGAGGACCTTGCGTGAAGCGAACGTTAGTGCTCGTGGGTGGTGGTCATGCCCACATCGAGGTGTTGCGCCAGTTCGCGCTTGACCCGCCACCCGATGTTGACGTCGCCCTGTTCGACCCGAGCCCGAGCGTGTGGTATCCGAGCATGTTGCCCGGTGTAATTGCGGGTCACTACGAACCCAGCGATGCGAAAGTCAATTTGTGGGCACTGTGTCAGCGGGCGCGGGTTCGTTTTTTTCAAACCTCGGTGCTGTCGATAAACGCCGAGACGCAGCGTATCGAAACGGGCCTAGGCGAGCGCCATCGCTTTGACATGCTCTCGATTGATGTTGGCAGCGTCGCGCGCGAACTCCCCACCGCGCCGGGTGCGTATGTCGTGGCGGCAAAACCGATTGATCCGATGCTCGCGGCGATCACCGAGTTTGAGAGCGTGCGCACGGGCGCGCTGACCGTGCGCGTGATTGGCGGCGGCGCGACGGCCGTGGAGGTTGCGCTGGCTTTAGCGTATCGTTGGCGTGACGCGAAGAATCGCCGCGTGTCGATCGTGTCGGCGACATCACTCCTAAAAGGATTACCGTCACGCGCGCGGCGCACGGCGCGACATGCATGCAAGCGCTTTAACGTGACGCTGCGTGAAAACTCTCCGGTTCATCACATTGACCCGACGCGGCTACGACTGCACTCGGGTGAGCAGATCGAAACGCAGCTCACCATTCTCGCGACCGGCTACGCACCCGCACCTCTCCTCAATAAAACCGTGATTACGGGCATTCCGGCCGCCAGTGTGTCGGTGAACAAACATTTGCAATGCAACACTCATCCGAACATTTTCGCGGCGGGAGATTGCGCTGCGATTGACGGTGTGAGCGTGCCCAAGGCTGGCGTGTTCGCCGTGCGCCAAGGCCCCGTGCTCGCGCACAACCTGCTCGCGGTAGCGCGAGGGGAGTCCTTGCAATCCTACGCTCACCAGGCGCAGGCGCTACGGCTGATTTCGCTGGGCGAGAAGCGCGCGATCGCCGTGCGCAACGGTTTGGCCCTAGGTGGCGAATGGGCGTGGCGATGGAAAGATTCCATCGACCGGAAATGGATGCTCAAGTACGCGCCGGGTGAGTAACAGCTTTTAGTGTTTAACGACAGCCAGACGGTCGTTTTGCGCATTTTTATCGGCTTGTCGACTTATCGATAAATATGCCTGAAACGACCGTTCGGCGGTCGTTCCGTACATAAAGATGCAAAAAAAAACTCAGCACGACTCACGAGTCCGACTCGGTTGTACCTGTTCCGCCGTCTGCATCCACATACTGCCATCTGTATTGCGTGCCTTCGTCGCGCTGGAATCGACTCAGCTCATGCAGTCGCTGAGCCGCGCCGCCACCCGGCGGGCGATTGCGGGCGACGAACTCAACAAAGCCTTCCGCGTCACTCGTCGTCCACGCGCGTTTCACCGTGAGGCCGAGCCATTTCACGCCAGAGTCGAAACGCTCCATTTCCGCTGGGCGCGTGCGCTCGTGCCACGTATCGAGCAAATACTGCCGCAATTCCAATACATAAGCGCTGTAGCGCGAGCGCATGAGCGCCTCGGGCGTTGGCGCGGCCAAATGCAGCGCTCCCGCGTGATAACGGCCACAGCAGGCGTCGTACGCCGCGCCCGAACCGCAGGGACACGTCGGCGACGCCACGCAGCGCTACTCCGTACCGCGCAGCTTGGCTTTTAGGAGCGCGCTGATGTCTGGCCGCTCGGCGAATGGATCCGTTGGATTGCGCACGTTGATGATGTCTTCCATGCGCGTACCTGCGCCGCTCAATGCGTGCGGGTGGCTGAAAATGTAGAACTGGTTCGCCTCAATCGCCGCGAACACGCGCTCAGCGATCATCTCTGCGGTGAGCTTGCCGGAACTTACGGCTTTGGTCGATTGCGCCTGAGCCACGAGCTGTGACAGGGTCGGACCTTCGTCGTTTTTCATTTCTGCTGGACGGTTGCGATGCGAATTCGCAATACCGGTCGATACAAAATACGGACACAATACCGACGCCGTGACCTGATCGCTCACCAACTTTAAGTCTTGATACAACGTTTCCGAAAGCGACACCACGGCGTGCTTCGAAACGTTGTAGATGCCCATCGTTGGCGCATTCAAAATGCCCGCCATAGACGCCGTGTTCACGATACAACCGCGATAGTCCGGCTCAGCCTTTGCCCGCGCGAGCATCATCGGCGTGAAGGCTTTCACGCCGTAAACGACGCCCATCACGTTCACGCCCATCACCCAATCCCAGTCCTTGAGTGTGTTCTCCCAAATCAGACCGCCCGATCCAACGCCTGCGTTGTTAAACACCCAATGCGGTGCGCCAAAACGCGCGAGCGTCGCTGCGGCCAACGCATCAATTTGCTCGTGCTTCGACACATCCACACGTTGCGCCAATACTTGCACGCCGGTTGCTGCAATTTCGGCGGCAGCCGCGTCGAGCGCGACCTGCTCCACGTCCGCCATAACGATGTTGTAGCCGCGTGATGCGCCGAGACGCGCAAATTCCAAACCGAAGCCCGAGGCCGCGCCGGTGATGACTAATGTTTTCACGTCGCCGCTCATACCAATTTCACCAACTGCTTCCCAAAGTTTTTGCCCTTGAGCAAGTCGAGGAACGACTGAGGCGCATTCGCCAATCCGTCCGCAATCGACTCGCGGAATTTGATTTTCCCGGAGGCAACGTAGCCGCCCAACTCGGTCAAACCTTCGGGCCATAGATTCATGTGTTCGCTCACGATGAAGCCCTGAAATTTCAAGCGTGATTGCAGAATCAGCTGCGGCGCCATCATCGGAATCGGCGCGCCGTTGTAGCCCGAAATCATGCCGCACATTGCCACGCGCCCGAACGCGTTCATGCGCAACATCACGGCATCCATAATCGTGCCGCCAACATTTTCAAAATGGCAATCAATGCCGCGCGGCGTGACGGCTTTTAGCGCTTGATAAAACGCCTTCGGATCGGGAAAGGCTTTGTAGTCAATACAGTCGTCAAAACCTAATTCGTTTTTCACATACGCACATTTTTCGACGCCACCGGCGATGCCCACAACGTGCATGCCTTTGAGTTTTGCGAGCTGCCCTACGACCGAGCCCACCGCGCCGGAGGCAGCGTCCACACAAACCGTTTCGCCGGTCTCTGGTTCGCAGATTTTCATCAGGCCGTACCAAGCGGTCATACCGGGCATACCGACGCTCCCGAGATAAGCCGAGAGTGGAATGTGCGTGGTATCGACCTTGCTGATATCACCCTTGCCGGAAGCGGTCGAGTATTGTTGCCAGCCACCCATGCCGACAACTTTGTCGCCAACGGCAAACTTCGCGTTGCGCGATTCAACGACCTCGCCAACCGTGCCGCCAATCATCGTTTCGTTCAACGGCTGCGGCTGCGCGTAACTTTTCGCGTCGTTCATGCGGCCGCGCATGTACGGATCGAGCGATAGGTAATGATGTTTAACGCGAACTTGCCCGTCGTCGAGCGGCGCAAGGGCTACTTCTTCGAGCCGAAAATTTGCGGTTGTGGGCTCTGCAGCAGGCCTTGAGGCGAGGACGATACGTTGGTTGTTCATGAAATGCTCGATTGAATTTTTAGTCGTAGGGCGGGCACTACCCGCCGTCGTGAACAAGGCGGGCAGTGCCCGCCCTACGCAAAAAACTAGCCGCCCGCGATGATCGAAACGCCCCCATCAACCGCGAGCGTTTGCCCGGTGATGTGCTTGCCCGCATCAGACGCGAAAAGGAGCGCCGCGCCTTTCAAATCTTCGTCGTCACCGATGCGTTGCAGCGGCGCGTGTTTCGCGATCACGTCAGCACCGCCGGCTTGCGTCAACAAACCTTTGGTCATTTTGCTTGGGAAAAATCCCGGCGCGAGCGCGTTCACGCGAATGCCGTAGTGGCCCCATTCGGCCGCGAGCGTCTTCGTGAAATTGATGACAGCCGCTTTCGATGTGTTGTACGCGATGGTCTTCATGAACGGCGGATTACCGCCAAGGCCCGCGATGGACGCCACGCTAATGATGCTGCCGGTTTTGCGCGGAATCATGCTTGCTTTGCCGATGGCTTGGGTGAGCACAAAGATGCCGCGAATGTTCAAGTTCATCACCTTGTCCCACGCCTCGATGGGATAGTCTTCGGCCGGGGCGCCCCAGCTTGCGCCCGCGTTGTTCACCAAAATGTCCACCTCGCCCAATTGCTTCAAGGCCGTCACTGCGAGCGTTTGTGCGCCCTCGGCGGTGCCGCAATCGGCCGCGATGGCCGTGGCCTTGATGCCCGCCGCGGTGAGCTCGGCAACTGCGGCGTCAAGCTCGTCTTGTTTGCGCGCGGACACGAGCACCGTCGCGCCCGCTTCGCCCAGCGCGTGTGCGATTTGCAGGCCCAAGCCGCGCGAGCCGCCGGTAATGAGTGCGCGTTTGCCGGTCAGATCGAATAAATTTTTTACGTTACGAGTGGCCATTTGTCCTCCTGAATCTATCGGTAGGGCGAGCACTGCCCGCCGTCGTGCACAAGGCGGGCCGTGCCCGCCCTACGAATTCGATGCGGCGTTACTTTTTGCGATTCTGCAACCAGATCACGAGAAGCATGAGCCCGCAGCCAATAATCGCCGTCGTCCAGCCCCACGCCATGCTCTGCGCACCCGCAAAACCACCCGCAAACATCAATACGGCACCGACGCCGCGCAAAATATCGTCACGTTTCATTAAAAGGCCTCCACTGGAACATTGGCACACGTCAGGTCGCGCGCGCTGACAACCGCCAGCCACGCATCGATCTTCGGCAATTCATAGTGGAAGAAGTATCGCATTGCGGCACGTTTTCCGGTGTTGAAATTACCCTCATCCGAGCCGAGCGACTGCACCACGTTCAACCAAATCCACGCCAGCACCGTGTGGCCGAATGCTTGCAAATACGGCGTAGCGTTGGCTAGCGCGTCAGTCGGGTTGCCAGTAGACCACGCCGATTTAGTCGCCGCGCCGACGCGTTGCAGCGCACGCGCGAGCGCCTGCGCGTGATCGGCGAGCGCCGGCACATGCATCGCGCGCATGATGGTGTCGTTCATTTTGGTGGCGAGCAACGTGAGCCCTTTGCCACCGTCCATGATCACTTTGCGCCCGAGCAAATCGAGCGCTTGAATGCCGTGGGTGCCCTCGTGAATCATGTTCAGGCGGTTGTCGCGCCAGTATTGCTCCACCGGAAAATCGCGCGTGTAGCCGTAACCGCCGTGAATTTGGATCGCCAGAGAATTGGCTTCCAAGCACCATTCGCTCGGCCAGCTTTTCGCAATTGGCGTGAGGACTTCGAGCAGCAGTTTGGCCTCGGCCAGCGCCTCGCCTTCGCCGGTATGGGTTTCGTCGACGAGCCGCGCGCAGTAGAGCTCCAGCGCCAGCGCGCCTTCGCAATACGCCTTTTGCGCGAGCAGCATGCGTTTGATGTCGGCGTGTTCGATGATCGGAATGGGCGCTTGCGCAGCGTCTTTTCCGGCGCCTGTGATGGGTCTGCCTTGCGTGCGATTTTTGGCGTAATCAAGCGAAGCCTCGTAGCCCGCCATACCCAACATCGTCGCAGCGAGTCCCACGCCGATGCGCGCCTCGTTCATCATGTGAAACATGCAACGAAGTCCATCGCCCGGCTTGCCGACAAGATAACCCACCGCACCGGCCTTGCCGCCCGGCTTGAACTTGCCTTCACCGAAATTCAGGAGCGTATTGGTCGTGCCGCGCCAGCCGCATTTGTGGTTGAGGCCAGCGAGCGAAACGTCGTTTCTTTCGCCGATCAATTCACCTGCCGTGTTCACCAACTGCTTCGGAACAATGAACAGCGAAATCCCGCGCGTGCCCGGCACCAATTTGCCGTCCGGCCCCGGAATTTTCGCAAGCACGAGATGCACGATGTTTTCGGTGATTTCGTGTTCGCCGCCGGAAATCCACATCTTGTTGCCAGTGAGGCGGTACCGTGGCCCGAGCGCGTCTGCCTCGTCCTCAAGCACAGCGCGTGTCGCAACGTCCGACAACGACGAGCCCGCTTGCGGCTCCGACAGACACATCGTGCCCATCCAGCGCCCTGCGAATTCGTTCGCAGCGAAGACTTGCTTCTGCATCTCGGTGCCGTGCGCCATGAGCAAATTGGCGTTGCCCGTCGTCAGCATCGCCCAGCTGATACTCACCGACGCCATGCTGAAAATCGCGTTGGCAGAGGCTTCAACCGTGTACGGCAACTGCATGCCGCCCATGTCGTAGTCCTGCGCGGCTGAGAGCATGCCCGAGCCAGAATACGCAGCCCAGGCATCATGCGTCGCCTGCGGCAAGACGACGCGCAGCGCGCCGTCCGCGTCCGTCTCGGTGCGCGGCTCTTGAGTGTCCACCAAACGGTTAAACGCCGCGTACTTCGTCTTCGCGATTTTTTCGGCCGTATCGAGCACCGCCGCGAACGTCTCCACGCTGTGGTCCGCAAAGCGCGACCGCGCGCAAAGCTCGCCCGTACGCAACCAATCATTCAACAAAAAATCCAGAGTGGCTCTCACACGAAGTCTCCGTTCACCGTAGTTTGGTTTTTGCATCAGCTTTTATGCGCTAACGACCGGCAGGTGGTCGTTTTGGCTTGTTTTTCTATTGTGTCGACAAGTTGGATTATTCGTCTGTAAAGTCCATCAGGCTGTCGTTGATGACGTAAAGCTGTGTATGCAAGTAAACAGTAGGGTGGGCAACTTGTTTGCCCACGCGTCATTTGCCCGGACCCCCACGCGTGGGCAACAAGTTGCCCACCCTACCCGGCTAGTCGACTAAAGCGGATTTCATCCACATTCGCAACGCCTCCGGCAATCAGTTCGCTTTTGGCGACTTCCCACTCTCGCTTCAATATTTGTTGGCACGTCACGACATATTCATCGACGCGCATACGCTTTTCCGACATTGGAACTGCAGACTGTAAGCGCTGAATCATGCCAGCCAACTTAGCGTAATCAGAATCCGCCGAATTCATCAGCAACAAGATACGAGTGCCGCTTTCCATGAGTGGTCGGTTGGTAAGGTGATCCTCAAATGGAGTAACGGCCCACGACAAAAATGTCGCCATTTCATCGCGGAGTTTCTGAAGCCATGCTACGCGATGATCAGTCAGCTTCAGTGCCCTCGTCGTGCCATCTGCACGACTCGCGTTTTCGCGCGAAGTCGTGTCGGCGAGTCGCGCGTTTTCTCTGGCGGTCACATTTACACGACTCGTGTTCAACCAAGTGACCGTCGCGGTGACCAGCACACCGGCTATCGCACCGCTAAGCGCGATCAGCGCACCGCCTACTAGGTCGGTCATCACGCCACCTCAAACACCCCAGCAGCCCCCATCCCACCACCGATACACATCGTGGCGCACACAAGTTTCGCGCCGCGGCGCTTACCTTCGATAAGCGCGTGACCGACGAGGCGTTGGCCGCTCATGCCGTAGGGGTGACCCACCGCAATTGCGCCGCCGTTGACGTTGAGCTTTTCCAGCGGAATGCCGAGCGTGTCAGCGCAGTAAAGCACTTGCACAGCGAAGGCTTCGTTGAGTTCCCAGAGGTCGATGTCGGCGACCGTGAGGCCCAATTGCTTCAGCACTTTCGGGATGGCGAACACGGGGCCGATGCCCATTTCGTCGGGGTTGCAGCCAGCGACCGCGAAGCCGCGGAAGATACCCAGAGGCTTCATGCCGCGTTGCTCAGCGAGCTTGCCGTTCATGACGACAACTGCGCCGGCGCCATCGCTAAACTGCGATGCGTTACCGGCCGAAACTGAGCCACCGGGAACGACCGTGCGGATACCGGCGACGGCTTCGTACGTGGTGCCTTCGCGGATGCCTTCGTCGTGCTCAACCGTGACTTGTTTCGTGGTCATACCGGTCTTTGGATCGGCGACACCTGCGGTCACGGTGATCGGGGCGATTTCGTCAACGAACTTGCCTGCGGCGCGAGCGGCGGCGGCCTTTTGCTGGCTCTCGGCACCGAAGCGGTCCATTCGCTCTTTGCTCATGTTGTAGCGCTTGGCTACGTTCTCGGCCGTTTGCATCATGTTCCAGTAGATCGTGGGCTTGTTTTTGGCGAGCCACGAGTCTTGGAACATGTGCAGATTCATTTCTTGCTGCACGCACGAAATCGATTCAACGCCACCGGCCACGAACACATCGGCTTCGCCCGCGATCACGCGCTGCGAAGCCATCGCGATGGTTTGCAAGCCAGACGAACAAAAGCGATTCACCGTCATCGCCGAAACGCTATCTGGCAAGCCGCCGCGCAGCGCCGCTTGGCGAGCGATATTCCAGCCCGTCGCGCCTTCGGGGTTGGCGCAGCCCATGATCACGTCGTACACCTCGGCCGGGTCGATGCCCGCGCGCTTCACAGCGTGCTCAATGGCGTGGCCGCCGAGCGTTGCGCCGTGGGTCATGTTCATCGCACCTTTCCAGCTCTTGCAAAGCGGGGTGCGGGCGGTACTTACGATTACTGCATCGGTCATAGTGAGTCTCCTCGCGTGGCGCGTGCTGCGCCACCAAAAATTAGTTAAACGATTTGCCTTCGGCGACCAGCTTTTTGATCAGCGGTGCGGGCTCCCAGAACTTGGCATCGTCGGCCGGGTTCTGTTGGAATTTCTTCATCATTTGCACGACGTTGAACAAGCCGAGTTGATCAGCGTAGTTCATCGGGCCACCGCGGAAGGGTGGGAAGCCGTAGCCGTAGATGTAGACGATGTCGATGTCGCTGGCCTTGTTGGCGATGCCTTCTTCAAGGATGTGCGCGGCTTCGTTCACGAGCGAGAGCACGAGGCGATGCACGATTTCGTCGTCGGAAATTTTGCGTGGCGTAATGCCCAGCGTTTCACGGTGTTTGGCCACCATCGCTTCAACTTCGGCGTTTGGAATCGCGTCGCGCTTGCCCGGCAGATAGTCGTACCATCCTTTGCCCACCTTCTGACCAAAACGCCCCATTTCGCAAAGCAGATCAGCGGTCTTGCTGTAGCGAAGATTTGGCTTTTCGACGTAGCGACGCTTGCGAATTGCGTAGCCAATGTCGTTACCGGCCAAGTCGCCCATGCGGAACGGGCCCATGGCGAAACCAAATTTCTCGATGGCTTTGTCGACCTGTTGCGGTGTGCAACCCTCTTCCAGCAAGAAGCCGCCTTGACGACCGTATTGCTCGATCATGCGATTGCCGATGAAGCCATCGCACACTCCGGAAACGACTGCTGTTTTCTTGATCTTCTTCGAGATCGCCATGACCGTCGCGAGCACGTCTTTCGCGGTCTTTTCGCCACGCACCACTTCGAGGAGCTTCATTACGTTCGCAGGCGAGAAGAAGTGCATGCCGACTACGTCTTGTGGGCGCTTCGTGAAGCTCGCGATTTTGTTCACGTCGAGCGTGGACGTGTTCGACGCGAGGATCGCGCCGGGCTTGGCCACTGCGTCTAGCGCACCGAACACTTTTTCTTTCACGCTGATGTCTTCAAACACGGCTTCGATGATCAAGTCGCAGTCTTTTAGATCTGCGTAATCAAGCGTGCTGGAGAGCATGCCCATGCGCTCGTCGAGCTTGTCTTGCTTGAGCTTTTTCTTGGTGACTTGTGCTTCGTAATTCTTGCGAATCACGCCAAAACCTTTGTCAATGGCCTCTTGCTTCATTTCGAGAACGATGACGGGTACGCCAGCGTTCAGGAAATTCATGGCGATGCCGCCGCCCATCGTGCCCGCGCCGATAACACCGACCTTCTTGATGTCACGCAGTGGCGTGTCGGACGGCACGTCGGGAATCTTCGATGCCGCGCGTTCAGCGAGGAACAAATGGCGCAGCGATTTGCACTCCGGCGTGAACATCAAGTTCGTGAAGATTTCGCGTTCGGCTTTCATGCCGTCTTCGAACTTCATCTTGGTCGCGTTTTCGACCGCGTCAACGCACTTAGCGGGCGCTGGGAAGTTCTTCGCCATCGCCTTAACGGTGTTGCGCGCGAATTGGAAGTACGCATCGCCTTCTGGGTGGCCCGTACGCAAGTCGCGCACCATCGGCAGTGGACGCACTTCCGCTTTTTCTTTGGCAAACGCAATCGCGCCGGCCATGAGATCGCCTTCGATCACTTTGTCGAAGAGCTTTTGGCCGGGGAAGCTCGCGATAAATTCGCTCTTGACGGGTTCGCCCGAAACGATGATGTTCAACGCAGCTTCAACGCCCAGCACGCGCGGCAAGCGCTGCGTACCACCGGCGCCAGGAATCAACCCTAACTTGACTTCTGGCAGCGCGATGCTCGCGCCCGGCGCGGTTACGCGGTAGTGGCACCCCAGCGCAAGCTCAAGACCGCCGCCCATCGCCACAGAATGAATCGCGGCAACAACGGGTTTGTTGGAAAGTTCGCACGCGCGAATAAGCGAGAGGAGATTAGGTTCAGCAACCGCCTTAGGGGAGCCGAATTCGGTGATGTCAGCGCCACCAGAGAACGCCTTGCCAGCGCCGGTAACGACCACGGCGTTAACTGAGGCGTCGGCGTTGGCTTTTTCAAGACCTTCCGCGAAGGCTACGCGCAGCGCGTACGAGAGACCGTTGACCGGCGGATTGTCGAGTGTGAGGATGGCAACGCCATCGCGAACTTCGTAGCGGGTACTCATAGGGTGTCAAACCTCCTGAAGGTAATTTTCTTTCGCGCGCCAGTGGCCCAAAAAGGCAGCCAGCCATTCAACCTAGGAGTTTACGTCGGCGGCAACTGCAACTCCTCTAGATGACTGGCTTTGGAGTGCTTCCTCCAAACACCGGCAGAGTGTTGCGTCAGGAACGCGCCAGCGCGTTCGTTTACAGTTGCGCCAGAAAGAGCATTTATGAAAACCGTTTTCAAAGTTCCCGTCATGTTTGGCGACTGCGACCCCGCGGGCATCGTCTTTTTTCCAAATTTTTCAAAGTGGATGGATGCGGCATCGCTCAATTTCTTTGTTTCCCACGGCGTCCCGCCGTGGCGTGAGTTGGTGAAAACCACGGGCATCATAGGAACGCCGTTGTTGGAAATCAACACTCGCTTCATTAAACCCGCGACTTACGGCGAAACGGTCGAGATTCACACCGAAATTTCAGAATGGCGCAACAAAGTGTTCATCATGAAGCACTTGGTGTTACGCGATGAAACCCTCCTGTGCGAAGGCACCGAAGTGCGCGCGTTTTGCATCCGCGACGGGGATCGGATGAAGGCGATTGAGGTGCCTGCGGACATCAAGGCGAAATGCCAAGAAAATTGACTTTCTTTGGAATTAGTTTCTGCGGACGCGCAGTCAGGTCAAACAAGCAGAGATTGGCGCTTTGTCCGTAAGAATTTCCCTTATGATTGCCGGTAGGTCTTGAAATCGATTCGCGGCTCTGTGCTGCCACCGGCTCCGCTACAAATATTCATGTCCCTCTTCCCTGCACCGACATCCTTCGCTCGCTGCGTGCCACGCTGTTGGCTCGTCGGAGTCCACGTTCGCCGCGCTACGCGGCTCGCTTGCATGGCGGATTCGGCGCGACCGCACAGCTTTGGTGCGCATTGATGGATTTCCCGGAAATCGCGACGGGACGTGAACGTCGCCAAGTTCACAGGGTAAATACGCAGCTGGCGGCTTACTTTGTGCTGGGTGCCGAGTCGTTTCCAGTCACGATTACTGATTACTCGGCCAATGGGATGTTCTTGGCGTTTGATAAAGCGCCACCACCGGCTGATCGGGTTAAGGGTTGGATAGGCGTTTCGGCTGTGGTCGATGCAGCACAGTCCGCCATCGCCGAGCTCGCGCCGCGTGGGGAAGGTGCAATCGCCTCCGTAGACCCCATCGCCGTTCGCGTAGTGCACGCGGTTCGGGGCGGTCTCGGAGTTTTTGTCGAATCCCTGCCCAGTGGTTGGGTCACCGTGTTGGATTGGGCCGCGAAAAAGAAAACTCTGCCCGTTGCCACTGATGGTCGGGAGTTTGCCGCGCTCATCGAGCGTTGCGTCGAGGTGTATTGTGCCTTTGCCCAGCAACTTGGCGATGAGACCTTGGCGCGTACCGTTGATCGATTGGGCGCACTTGAAGGCAGTGATCCGTTTGCGGCGGCCAAGTCCGGTTTCAGCTCCGCGCGCACGGAAATCGCCGCGCAACGCGAGGTGGTCGTGAAGCGATTCACGGCCAATTGCCGCGTTCGCGCGACTGCGGCGTCGGAACCCGAAGAGCCGGTCGAACGCCCAGTGTCGGTAAACCATCTTCGATTGATGGAAGCCAACGAACTCGACGATTACCTTTCGCTGTCTAAGACCATCAAACGCGTTGACGAGACGGTTGTGATTGCACTCAACCAGTTTGAGGAGCGCTACACCCGGCTCACTGGCAATTCGGTGGTTCCGAAGAAGAGTCCGATGGGCCCGGAGAAGACCATCCGAGGTTTCCGCGAATCACTCGGCGAGCTGAAGCTCTCACCACCGAGTGCAAGGGTATTGATTGCGGAACTCGAACAGGTCGCACTGACGCGGTTCCCGGCGCTGCTGCAAGACTTAAACCAGATGCTCGCTTCGGCCCCGCGAGCAGAGCGTATTCGCCGCGCCACGCCCACCCAAACACCGAAAACGCCCGCTAGCTTCGGTGCAAACTTGCTGCCGCAGGCGATCCCAGAGGCCGATACGCAGGCGCTGATTTCGTCGATGCAGCAAAAGCACAGCGTCGGTCACGCGCAATCGCCGAGTCGTGTGCTCAATGTCATCAACGACATGGTTCGCGGCGATAGTTCGGGCGGCAGCAGCAACGCAGGGCTTGCGCTGCAAGACGGCGAATCGGGAGGACGCGAGGTTTCGCTCGACGAGCTGCTGGCGACTATTGGTCAGTTACCACCATCAACCGGGGGCGCGTTCGCGCAAGCCGGGCCCGAGGAAGTCTTAGCAGCGATGCAAGGCGGTGCTTCACGGTCCAATGGCGCAGGCCTGCCCGTGTTGTCCGCCCAGCATCAAGGCGTACTCGACACGAGCGCGAGGCTGTTTAGGCAGGCGAGTCGTGATTTTGTGCCCAACGGTGACGTTGAGCAGATGATGAAACGACTGGAGCAGACGCTGCTGAAGCTTTCGCTTCGCGACGGGGAATTTCCTTCGTCGCCAGAGCATCCCGCGCGCAAGGTCGTCAATCTCATCGATCAGTATCACTACGCCGCCGACGACAAGGGCCACATTAGTGACAAGCGCTTACGCGTAAACCTTGACTCGCTCGTCAAGCGTATCTGTGAGCAAGCGGATTTAGACGCCACGGTCTTCGACGTGGTGCAGCACAGCCTTGAGCAGGATCTCGACGGACTCCGCCGCGAGCGACGCGATCGCGTGAACCGAATTGTCGAGGCACTGGAGAGCCGCGACGCCGTGCGCACCGTGCGCGACGAAGTTGACGCCGCCTTTATGTTGCGGCTTGCGTCGCGGCGCGTGCCACGCGTGTTGCTGCGCCTGCTCGATGATGTCTGGCGCCAACACAGCGTGATTATTGGATTGCGGCACGGTCTCAGTTCGTCTGAGTGGCGCGACAATTTGTTGCTTATCGAGCGTGCGCTGTCGCTCTCCATTGACACCGTGGACGACACGGATGCGCTCGCCTTGCGGCGAGACGTCTTTCTCGAACTCTCGGCTGTTTTAGGCGAGTTGGTCAGCGATCGACCGTTGCGCGATCAGTTGTTAACGCAGCTTCAGGCGCTGATGGTGCAAGCCGATCCGAAACAGATGGCTGATGTGGTCGAGGCACCGCCTTTTGTCGCGCCGGGGGCGACGAGCACCGGAGCAACTGCCACAGACGGCAAGGTGGGTGCTAGTCGTGACCGCCGGATGGAGACCCTTCGCTTGGGCGATTGGTACGAGATGCAGGTGCAGGGCGTGTGGGTGTCCGTGCAGCTCGTTTGGGTGAGCGCTCGGAATGGATTTGCGGGATTTGTCAATCGATCAGCCACCAATCGCTTAGAGCTTACGGTTGACGATTTCAATAAACAGTTGGGCAAGGCCACCGCCCGGAGCCGCGTCAGCCTTGACGTGCCGCTACTTGATCGCAGCGAGTTTTCGTTGCTCAATGAGGCGTACTCCGGATCGATCAAACGAAACGATGTTGACGCGATTAGCGGCATGTTGACGCGGCGCGGTCTACAGCGCTGCTTGACGGACCTCGCGGCACAGTCAACCGGCGGTAATCATCATGTGTTCGGATTGGTGGAGTTTGATGAATTCCGCACGATATCGTCAACCTGCGGCTTTGAGGCGGTCGAAAGGCTTTCGTCCGAGTTAACGGCAGAGTTCCTCAAACGCCTGCCGCAAGGTTGCTCGGCGGCACTCCACCGCGAGGACACGTTTGCGTTGGTGTTGCCGAACTACACCCGCGCGGCTGGGCTGCGCACGATTACCGAGTTCGCGGAAAAATTGGCGGACTACCACTTCTCCCACGCTCAACACAGTTTCCGCCTTGGCCTGAGTGCAGGCGTAACAGCCTTCGGGTCCGGCGAAGTGGGGTTTCTCGAGGTGATACGGCATGCAGATGCAGCTTGCTTAACCGCGAAGGCAGCAGGTCGAAATCGTGTGCAGGAGTACATCCCCACCAAAACTGAGCTGCGCGATGAGGAAGCCCTCATGGCGTGGGCTGGCCGCGCGGACGCGCTACTTGGGAGTGACGAGCTGTACCTTCGCGCACAGCTCGTGTTGCCGATTGCGCCCGACTCACAAGATCTGCCGTACTACGAAATATTGCTCGGCATTCGTCCTACAGGCGGCGTAGTCACGGGGCCTTACAACTTCATTGTCGCGCTTGAGCGAATGGGTCGCGCCCACGAGCTTGACTTGTGGGTGATGCGCGAGTCATTTCGTTGGGTCACAGAGAACTGGATGATCCTCGAATCCATTGCGGGTATCGCCATCAATTTGTCGGCGGGTTCGTTACGGCATCCCGAGATCATTGAGTTTTTACGGCAAGAACTGACGCGCGGCGCATTTCCGGCCAGTAAGATTATTTTCGAGATCACCGAAACCGCCGCAATCCGCGACTACGAGGGTTCGGAGCGCTTCATACGGGAGCTGCATCGATATGGCGCACGCTTGGCGTTGGATGATTTCGGCAGCGGTTTCACCTCGTATGGGCACCTGAGAAATCTATCGACCGACACCTTAAAAATTGACGGCAGTTACGTCAAAGACCTGCTAAACAATGCGAGCGACATGGCCATCGTCAAATCGATGACCGACATCGCCCATACATTGGGCATGAAGGTGGTTGCTGAGTGGGTCGAGTCCACGGCAGTACTCGAAAAGCTCATCGAGTTGGGCGTCGATTATGGACAAGGCTATGCGATTCATAAGCCCGTTCGGCTGTCGGATCTCGTTGCCACGACGTCGCAATTGAGCGCGAACGTCGATGGCGGCATTGACGTCGTTGCGTAGCGGCTCGCTTCAATCGCGAACCTAAACGCGCGATCCCGCCAGCTATTGAGTTCCCGCAAATCAGAGCTGCAGCTTTATGTGCGGAACCACTGCTACGCCTAGTCCACAGCCGCTTTTATCTAATAGTCGACTATCGCTAAAAAGCGGCCGAAAGCTATACGCGTCAGTCGCTCGCGCTAAAAAGCCATATCAATTCGCATTCTGCCCACGCGGTCACAACCTGCGTGCTACTTCCGGCTGCGCTTCACCCAGTCCGCGATTCGCTGCACGCCTTTGACAATGTTTTCGTTTTGCGTCGCGTAGCTGAAGCGAATGTGTTGCCCGTCGCCAGGCACGCGGTGGCCGAAATGGATGTCGGCGAGCACCGCAACGCCAGCTTCATACAGCAAACGCTTGCGCAGCTCCTCGCTGTCTTTCAGGCCCGTCATTTCGCACAGCTCCGTCACATTCGGCCACGCGTAAAACGCGCCGCCGCTGGCTTGACATTTGATGCCCGGAATCTCGTTGAGCAAACCGACGATCAGATTGCGGCGCTCCAAAAACTTCTCGCGCATCGCCTCGGCTTCATGCTGCGGCCCAGCGACGGCAGCGACAGCGGCCCATTGCGAAATGTGACTCGCGCAACTGTCGGTATTGGTCACCCATTTGGTAAACGCAGGCGCGAGCGCTTTGTTGGCCGTGAAGCCGATGCGCCACCCCGTCATTGCCCACGTTTTCGATGCGCCGTCGCTGATGATGCAGCGCTCCTGCATATCAGGCAAGCTGGCGAGTGATTTGAAACCGCCCTCATAGGTCAGACGGCCATAAATTTCGTCACAGAACACCCAGATTTGCGGATGTTTGCGAAGGATCGCGGCGATCGCTTCGAGATCCGTCTGCGTAAGAATTCCGCCCGTCGGATTTTGTGGGCTGTTGAGAATAAGAAGCTTCGTTTTCGACGTGATTTTTGACTCAAGCTCGGCCGGGTCAAACGCGAAATTGCGGCTCTCGCGCAAGTAAAGCGGCACCGGCACAGCACCGTTAATAGTGATCTGAGATTCGTAAATCGGGAATCCCGGCACCGGGTAAATCACCTCATCACCCGCACCAAAATCGGTGGTCGACAGAATCGTGTACGCGATAAAGGGCTTCGCGCCTGCGCCAATCACAACGTCGTCCGGTGAAATCTCGATGCCACGCATGTCACCCATATATTTCGCCACCGCCTCGCGAAGCTCAGGAATGCCGGCGCTTGGCGTGTAGCCGTGCTTACCAGCGCGAATGGCTTCGTGACCCGCCTCTTGCACATGCGTGGGCGCAGGGAAATCGGGCTGACCAATACAGAAACTGGTGATGTCATAGCCCTCCGCGATGAGCTTGTTGACCTCGGCGAGCACCACAAAGGCGTTTTCAGTTCCGAGAGATTGGGCGCGGCGGGAGAGTGCTAGAGACATGTTCACAGTTGGATGTGTTGAGTGGTGAAAACGGATAGCGAAGAAGTATGCCACTGGCTACTGTCGTTCTGTCGCCGCGTTGCCATCCTGTGAACCTGCGGCTCCGAGCGCCGCATGCTTGATTGCGTCGTGTGGGCGCGCGCTGCGACGAACGATTAGCCAGCGTGCCGACGCAATTCTTGCCAATAGTGGACGCGGGATCGCGCTCTCAACCGCGTAGCTGCCGGGAACATCTCGCAAACGTAAACCGCCAGACGTCACCGGCTAAGCATGCGCTAAGGCAACGACCGTACGATCACTCACGTTAGCAGAACACTTGGAGTCATGATGGATCGGAAAATCCTCCACTTTTTATCGTACCTGGGATTAATTCTCTCGCCCGTGTTAGCGCACGCCGTAACGCCTCACGAGCAGCTCGCCGCCTATGCCAAGGCAGCAGGGGTACCGGCCAATCCAGCGGCTGGACAACAGTTTTTCACGGAAAAGCACGGCAAAGACTGGAGTTGCGCCACGTGCCACAGCGTAAATCCCGCAGCCACAGGCAAGCATGCGACCACCGGGAAGGCGATCACCGCGCTGGCTCCCGCCGGGGACGCCACGCGTTTCACCGATGTCGCAAAAACTGAAAAGTGGTTCAAGCGCAATTGCAACGACGTTCTTGGTCGCGAATGCTCAGCGAGCGAAAAAGCCAACCTGCTTGCTTGGCTCGTTACCGTCAAATGACCCACGCCACCGGAAAATTCAACATGAAAAGTAGCAACAAACGCCTCGCGATACCGTGGATCGGCGCACTCACACTTGCATGCTCGGCGTGGATTGGCGCTGCCAGTGCGGACAGCAACGGAGCCCCGCCACCCGCAGCCTACCTTCAGGAATGCGGCTCCTGCCACGCACCGTTCGGCGCAAAAATGCTGCCAGTGGCGTCGTGGCGTGCAGTGATGAGCTCCCTCGACAAACATTTCGGCTCCGACGCCTCGATGGACGCACCAACGACTAAAGCGTTAACGCAATGGTTGGTGGCAAATCCCTCTAGAAAAGTCACAACACGCCCGCCCGAAGATCGCATCACCAAGAGCACCTATTTCGCGCGCAAGCACAGTGAGATTAGCGCTGCGGTGTGGGCGCGTCCGGCCGTGAAAAGCCAAGTCAACTGCACAGCGTGTCATACGCGCGCGGCCGAGGGCTCGTATAGCGAACGCGAAATCGTCATACCTAAATAGTTGCCCAAAACATGTCGTTCGATAACATACCCTCCAGTCGCCCCACCACAAAAATAATCGTCTGGGATGTTCCGGTTCGGGTATTTCATTGGCTGCTCGTGTTGTGCTTCGCGGGGGCATGGCTGACGGCGGAGAGCGAGCGTTGGCGTCAAATTCACGTCACGCTGGGCTACACGATGGCCGGATTGATCGCCTTTCGATTAATTTGGGGTGTCGTTGGCACACCGTTCGCGCGATTCAAAAACTTCCTGCGCGGTTCGTCGGCCGTATGGGCCTACGTTAAGAGCTTGCCGAACGGCAAACCACAGCACTACATTGGTCACAATCCTGCTGGCGCATTAGCGATTGTTGGCTTGCTGGTACTGATTGCTCTCGTCGCCGCGTCAGGCTGGGCTGCGATGAACGACATCGGCGGGAACTGGGTTGAAGAGGCGCACGAAGTTAGCTCCAATGCATTGCTAATGCTGGTCATCGTGCATGTCGTCGGAGTCATCGTCAGTAGCGTGGTGCACCGCGAAAATCTCATTCGCAGTATGCTGACCGGACGCAAGCACCCGGTGTCGGATGCAGAAGACGCGAACGTGACTGTTCTCCAACGCGCGGCAACGGCCCGACGCGGCAGCGGAGCCATTCTTGGCGCAGTGATAGTCGCCGTGGTTTTGGGTTTCTGGGCATGGCAATGGCAAAGCTCAGTAGCGTCGACGACGAACGCGGATACCGTGCACACAAACTCAACTGAAAAGCAAAACTAGTACACATGAGAATCCTGTTAGCCGAAGACGACGCCCTGCTCGGTGACGGGCTGCGCGCAGGTTTGCGGCAACAAGGATTTCTCGTGGATTGGGTACGCGATGGTCCATGCGCCGAGCGCGAGCTCGCGACCGATGCCTATCAAGCCGTGGTGCTGGATTTGGGCTTACCCGGCAAAGACGGCATGGAGGTGCTCGCTGCAGCGCGAAAGAGCGGACGGAAAACCCCCATCCTCGTGCTGACGGCGCGCGACGACATTGATGCGCGCATCAGAGGCCTCGATTCCGGTGCTGACGATTACGTCGTTAAGCCGGTGGATCTGTTCGAGCTCGGCGCGCGCCTGCGCTCCCTCATTCGTCGTGCACACGGACACATCGACGATCAGTTAGTCGTTGAGGGCGTGACTCTGACGGTGGCGGCGCGCTCCGTCGCATTTCAGGGACGCGCCGTCTCGCTCTCGTCGCGCGAATTCGACTTACTCCACGCCCTCATGAGCAGCGCAGGTCGGGTTCTGACACGCGCCCAACTCGAACAGCGGATTTATGGATGGGGACAAGAAGTAGAAAGTAACGCAGTCGAATATCACATCCACAATCTGCGTAAAAAGCTCTCGACCGAACTGATCGAAACGATTCGTGGCGTGGGTTACATGATTGCACGCCGCAGTCCGAATCAATCAGTTGCTGCCAAATGATGGTTCCGCGACGCTCACTTCAGGCGCGTATCGTCCTCTTCGTTGCGACGACAGTGAGTGCGCTTTGGATCGCAACCGCTGCGTATGCGTGGATTGAAGCCAGTCACGAGCTTGATGAACTTCTCGATACGCATCTCGCCCAAGCTGCTGCGCTCTTAGTCGCGCAAGCGTCGCACGAAGGAGAAGCCCTAGACATGCAACAGAGCGAGACGTCGTATCGATATGCCTCGTATGTGGCATTTCAAATGTGGCATGAGGGAAGCTTGCGCTGGCGTTCAACTAACGCCCCTCTGACGCCACTGTCGACCAAAACGAAAGGGTTCGAGACTCGCACAATCGACGGTAAGGCATGGCGCGTCTTCGCAACCGAGGGTGCGGAGCACGATGTGAGTCTCTTTGTAGGCGAGCGGATTGACGCGCGCAACGACATACTGATGGCGATGTTGCGTGGCATGTTTACGCCGCTTGCGATTGCATTGCCGCTGCTGGTGCTCGCGGGTTGGTGGGCGGTGCGACGCGGTCTCTCACCGCTTCGTGCATTGGACGCAGTCTTGGCAAACCGCAAAGCGGCCTCGCTTGACCCGGTCACGCTTGACGCGGCACCGCGCGAGGTCCACGCGCTCCAAGATACGCTCAATGGGCTGTTTGCGCGCATCAATCAATTGCTGGAAAACGAGCGACGCTTTACACAAGATGCTGCGCACGAGCTGCGCACTCCAATCGCTGCAATCCGCGCGCAAGCCCAAGTGGCGCTCGGGGCGACTGACAATCAGGATCGCGCCCTAGCGTTGGGCAACACCATCCAAGGCTGTGATCGTGCGGTGCATTTGGTCGAGCAGCTTTTGCAACTGGCACGGCTTGATGCCGCTGAGGTCACCGCAAGTAGCGGCGCTCGCACGACTAGCGACCTAGTGGACGTCGCTCGCGGCGTGCTCGCAAACTTGACCCCGGCAGCATCATTCAAGCACCAACGCGTCGAGCTCGTTTCACCGGACCACTGCCACGTTCTAGGCGACGCGGTTCTGCTGAGCGCCTTGACTAGAAATCTTATCGATAACGCCATTCGCTACAGCCCGGTTCAGGCTGCGGTTTGCGTGACGATTGCTCGCACCGGCTCGCAGCAAGTGTTTTTACGGATTGAGGACAGCGGCGCGGGCATAGCTACCCAACTGCAAGCGCAGCTCGGAAAGCGCTTTGTGCGTGGCCTAGGTAGCGGCGAAGACGGCAGCGGGCTCGGCTGGTCGATAGTCACCCGTATCGCGAAGCTGCTTGAATTGGAGATTGCTGTGGAAACGTCACCTTCCTTAGGAGGATTAGCGGTGCAGCTTACTTGGCCACTGGCCCAAGGCGAGGCGCGCTAGCAAATTTCACGGTTTGCGGTTTACGAGCACAATCCCCACTGCAACTAGGGCGAGCGCAATAACGAGCGTTGGCGTCACCAATTCGTTCAGCCAAACGGCACCGAATAGCAGCGCAAATACAGGCGTCAGGAATACGAACACTGAAATTCGCGTTGCTGGATATCGGCCAAGGAGCCACATCCACGCGAGGTAACTCACAAACGCCCCTAGCACCGTTTGCACACCAAGTGAAACCCAACCAAACATGCTGTATTGAAAGTGCCAGTCCTCGCGCAGCGTCAACGAGACGAAGGGCAACGTAATCGCGCTGACACCCACCTGATAGAGGAGCAATTTTTCCGCCGAAACCCGAGCTAACGCCGTTGATCGGATGACGACAGTGGTGAGGCCCCACAACATGCCGGCGAGGAGCGCCAGCGAGTCGCCCAGCCAAACGTCTGTCAATCCCGAGCCGGTCACAAGGCCCTCACGCAGCGCAAAAATCACTGCGGCAAACGCAAAGGCAACACCGAGCCACTGCATCGGCCGCAAGCGCTCCGACTTGACGAACAACGGCAACAAAGCGGCTACCCAAAGCGGTGACGTGTATACGAATACGGTGAGACGCGACGCGCTGGTGTACTTCAGCCCCACGAAAAGCGCTGCAAATTCGGCAGCGAACAGCAGCCCTGCCGCCAAACCCGGCCAAAGTGTCCCGTCACGAGCAAATAGTGCGATCCCTCGCAGACGGCACCACACGCAAAGCAAGATCGTTGCCCCGGCGAAACGCACGAAGGCCTGCACGACTGGCGGCACTTCTTGAATCGTCGCTTTCACCAGGACCTGCTGGAACCCCCAGAAGATGCAACACGCGAGGAGTATGGTGATCGCAACACTGTCCAGATGATCTTTTCGTTTCAACATGATGCGATTGTGCCTTGGTGCGAGTGCGACGCACCATCTTTGACTCAACAATATTGAGCGCCATATTTTTGTGCGAAGCGACAAATTGACGCGCTCCAAAGCCGACAACGCACCGAATTGAACCGTATCAGTTGAATCTGAGCGCCAAACTTGCGCTAAGAACTCCCCGATCCCAGCGATTTGAAGTCGTGGCACGTTGATTGCAATAGACAGGCATCCCACCTCGTGGGCATCACACAAAACCTCTCGGGAGAATTCAACATGTCTCAAGTTACGCGCCGCGGTGCAATCAAGACGCTGACCGCAGCCATCATTACTGCAAGCCTTGCCCCATTGTCGTTCGCCCAATCGAAAGATCCGATTAAAGTGGGTGTGTTGCACTCGCTCTCCGGCACGATGGCGATTTCGGAAACGGTACTGAAAGACGTGGCGCTAATGGCGATTGAAGAGATCAACGCCAAAGGTGGCGTGATGGGCCGCAAGCTTGAGCCAGTGGTCGTTGACCCAGCATCAAACTGGCCTCTGTTCGCCGAAAAAGGTCGTCAACTGATCTCGCAAGACAAAGTCGCGGTGACGTTTGGTTGCTGGACGTCCGTGTCGCGCAAATCGGTGTTGCCGGTTTACGAAGAGCTCAATAGCCTCCTCTTCTATCCCGTGCAATACGAAGGTGAAGAGCTTTCGAAAAACGTGTTCTACACGGGTGCGGCCCCTAACCAGCAAGCGATTCCTGCTGTTGAATATTTGATGAGTAAAGACGGCGGCTCCGCCAAGCGCTGGGTCCTGCTCGGCACGGACTACGTGTACCCGCGCACGACGAACAAAATTCTTCGCTCGTTCCTGAAATCCAAAGGTGTCGCCGAAGCCGACATCATGGAAGAGTACACACCGTTCGGTCACAGCGATTACCAAACGATCATCGCCAACATCAAGAAGTTCGCTTCTGCTGGCAAGAAGACCGCCGTGGTGTCGACCATCAACGGTGACTCTAACGTACCGTTCTATAAGGAACTCGGCAATCAGGGCTTGAAAGCGACCGACGTTCCCGTCGTTGCATTCTCCGTTGGTGAAGAAGAGTTGCGCGGCGTTGACACCAAGCCACTCGTCGGTCACTTGGCAGCGTGGAACTACTTCATGAGCCTGAAGAATCCGGCCAATGATGAATTCACGAAGAAGTGGGCTGCCTACGCAAAAGCTAAGGGCATCGCGGGTCACAAGGACAAGCCGTTGACCAACGATCCAATGGAAGCCACCTACATCGGCATCTACATGTGGAAACAAGCCGTAGAAAAAGCTAAGTCGACCGATACCGACAAAGTGATCGCGGCGATGGCTGGTCAAACGTTCAAAGCGCCAGGTGGCTTCACCTCGACGATGGACATGAAAAATCATCACCTGCACAAGCCAGTATTCATTGGCGAAATCAAGGCTGACGGTCAGTTCAACGTAGTGTGGAAAACCAAAGGTCCTGTTCGCGCTAATCCGTGGAGTCCGTTCATCACCGGCAACGACAAGAAGAAAGACGAGCCGGACGGCAAAACCAAAATCTAGTTCCCGAGTTCTGTTACTGAGTTACTGATATAGACGATCCCTCCGTGTGCCGGGCGTTACTGCTCCTCCAGTGACCCCGGCATTTTTTATTGTGAAGCGAAGACGTATCGCGCTTCGGGAGAACATCTTGTTACGTCACCTATTGAATTCCGTTCTCGTGGCAGCCGTGAGCGCCGCTAGCTTCGTTTCGGGTAGCGCGATCGCGCTCACGTCAGACACCGCTAAACGCATCGCCGTGGGTGAGAACGATGACCGCATCAAGGCGTTGTCCGACGCGCTGACTAACCCCGACGAAGCGCTAGCGCGACTCATCGACGCGCTACTCGACGACAGCGCAAAAGTCGCTGGCGACGCCGTCTTATTGGTGAACAACGGAAAAGCAATCCACGCGGCCACGGGCGCAGCGACGACGTTACCCGCCACCGCGGAGGACGTGGTGAACAACAATCGTATGCGCAACGAACTCGAAGGTGCGAAGGCCGCACTCGGCTTATTTTCCGAGAGCTTGACCAAGCGTAACAACGCTATCGTTCAGTTAAAAGATTCGGCCGACGAAGGCAAGTTGCCATTGATTGATCGAGCTTTGGCCAAAGAAACCGACGCTGGCTTGAAAGCAAAACTTGAACAACTTCGCGCGGCGATGCTTGTCGCTTCAAGCGACAAACAAAAGCGCCTTGATGCTGTCGCAGCGCTAGCAAGCAGCAGTCAGCCCAGTGTGCGTTCGCTGCTCCAAGAGCGCTTGAACGCAGGCGGTGAAACCGATCCTGACGTTCGTGCCGCATTGAGCACTGCAGTGAAAGCCATTGAGGGCCGACTGGTGTGGGGCGAGCGCCTGGGAGTTATCTTTAGTGGCCTGAGCTTAGGTTCAATCCTGTTTCTTGTCGCGCTCGGCTTAGCCATCACGTATGGGCTCATGGGCGTCATCAACATGGCGCACGGCGAACTCATGATGATCGGTGCGTATGCAACTTACCTCGTACAAAACGCATTCAGACAGCATCTACCGAACGCCTTTGACTTCTACATCATTGCAGCGATTCCTATGTCGTTCTTCGCGGCGGCGCTGGTCGGCGCTGCGCTGGAGCGCACGGTGATTCGCTGGTTGTATGGCCGACCACTGGAAACGCTTCTGGCAACGTGGGGGATTTCGCTGGTGTTGATTCAAACCATGCGCACATTTTTTGGCGCACAAAACGTACCCGTTGAAAATCCGTCTTGGCTTTCGGGCGGTGTGCAAGTTATGTCGAACTTGATCCTGCCGTACAACCGAATTGCGATCTTGTTCTTCTCATTTTTTGTGCTTGCTACCGTTTGGTTGCTCATCAGCAAGACCCGCCTCGGCCTCTTCGTTCGTGGTGTCACGCAAAATCGCAGCATGGCGGCTTGCATGGGCGTTAACACCGCAAAGATTGACACCTACGCATTCGCTCTTGGCGCGGGTATCGCAGGTCTTGCTGGCTGTGCGCTCTCGCAAGTGGGCAACGTCGGCCCCGATCTCGGACAAGGCTACATCGTCGACTCGTTCATGGTCGTAGTACTCGGCGGCGTTGGACAACTCGCGGGAACGGTATACGCGGGACTCGGGCTTGGCGTGTTGAACAAATTGCTTGAGGGCTGGACTGGTGCGGTGCTTGCCAAAATCATCGTGCTTGCGTTCATCGTGATCTTCATTCAACGTCGCCCGCAAGGCATCTTCGCCCTCAAGGGCCGCAGCGCGGAGGCATGAGATGAACACATCAATCATGTCCAGCACTGTCAATCAATCGACCGCCACTCTCCTCGGGACGCGGGCGCGCATGGCGCTCGCAGCGGTGATCGCGATCCTAGTGTTGGTCATTCCGATCTTCAATTTAGTCGTACCTGCGGACAGCGTGTTCCACCTATCGGATTACGCGGTGTCTCTTCTGGGCAAAATCATGTGCTACGCCATCTGCGCGCTAGCGATGGATTTGATCTGGGGCTACACCGGCATTCTTTCGCTGGGGCACGGCCTCTTCTTCGCGTTGGGCGGCTACGCAATGGGTATGTACCTGATGCGTCAAATTGGTCGCGAGGGCGTGTACAAGAGCGATTTGCCAGACTTCATGGTCTTCCTAGACTGGAAGGAGGTGCCGTGGCATTGGTTGGGAAGTCAATCGTTTGTCGTGCAGATGTTTCTCGTGGTCGCGGTGCCCGGTGTGCTCGCGTTTGTATTCGGCTACTTCGCGTTTCGCTCGCGCATCAAGGGTGTTTATTTCTCGATCATCACGCAGGCGCTTACCTACGCGTCGATGCTCTTGTTCTTCCGTAACGAAACAGGCTTTGGTGGCAACAACGGCTTCACAGATTTCAAGCGTTTGCTGGGCATTCCCACCGCCACATCCTCGATGCGCGTCACATTGTGCGTGCTGACGGGACTCATTCTTGTTGTGTTTTATGTAATGTCGAAAGCCATCATCGCGAGTAAGTACGGTCGCGTGCTGCAAGCCATCCGCGACGCCGAATCGCGCGTCCTGTTCACCGGCTACAACACGCTTTGGTACAAGCTCTCGATTTGGACGCTTTCGGCGATGATGTGTGGCGTGGCAGGCGCGCTCTACGTACCGCAGGTAGGCATCATCAATCCGGGCGAGATGAGCCCAGCCGCCAGCATCGAGATTGCCATTTGGACGGCCGTCGGGGGTCGTGCAACCTTGATTGGCCCCATCGTCGGCGCGTTTTTCGTCAACGGCGCGAAGAGCTGGTTCACGGTAACGTTTCCGGAATATTGGTTGTACTTTCTCGGTGCGATGTTCATCGCCGTCACTCTATTTCTGCCACAAGGAATCGTCGGGTTGGTACGAAAGCTCTCCGCGAAATACGCCAACCCAACTAAGCGAGGCGCACCATGACCCCCGATCTGCTTGAAGAAGGCACAAAGCGCCGCGAGGCCTACCTCGCTAGGCAGGCCTCCGCTTTAACCGTTGGTGAATCGGGTGGACAAGCAGCAAGCTTTGGTCGCGTCGTTTCTTCAACTGGCGAAGTAGATACGGCGCATGGCGGCATTCTCTATGTGGACGACATTACGGTGTCGTTCGACGGCTTTCGTGCGCTAAATAAACTCACACTCAATATCGCTGTAGGTGAATTGCGTTGCATTATCGGCCCGAACGGCGCGGGCAAAACTACGATGATGGATGTCATCACCGGCAAAACGAAGCCCGATAGTGGACGCGCGTTTTTCGGCTCCAACATTGATCTTCTACGATTGCGTGAAAGCGAAATCGCAGGTCGCGGCATTGGTCGCAAGTTTCAGAAGCCAACGGTCTTTGAGCAACTCAGCGTTTTCGAAAACCTTGAACTCGCGCTCAAAATGGACCGACGGGTACGAGCGTCGCTGATGCACAAACTCACCTCCGCTGACAGCGACCGCATCGCTGAAATGCTCAAACTCATTCACCTGAAAGATAGCGGTTCGCGCACCGCGGGTGACCTATCGCACGGTCAAAAACAGTGGCTAGAAATCGGCATGCTGCTCATGCAAGATCCGAAGCTTTTGTTGCTCGATGAGCCCGTCGCTGGCATGACCGATGAAGAAACGGAGCGAACTGCGGAACTCTTCCTCTCGCTTGAAGGCACGCATTCTTTAGTCGTTGTGGAACACGATATGAAGTTCATCGGCGAACTGGTCAATGGTGGTCAACGCGAAAAGAAAAAAATCGTCACGGTGCTGCACGAAGGTAGCGTGCTCGCTGAGGGGGCATTAGCGGATGTGCAAGCGAACGAGCGCGTGGTGGAGGTTTATCTTGGACGATAACTGTGTGGGTGCGGCATCATGCTTGAACTAAAAAACGTCAACCAATACTACGGTGGCTCACACATCCTGCGCAATGTTTCGTTCGACGCAAAAATCGGAGAAGTAACAGTCGTACTGGGTCGCAACGGCGTCGGCAAGACAACGATGCTCAAAAGTATCATGGGCGTGGTTCCCATCAAAGGCGGTGAAATCGCGTTGGACGGCCAGGCCATTCACAAGGATACCTCCTACGAGCGCGTGCGCCATGGCATCGGTTTCGTGCCACAGGGTCGCGAAATATTTGGGCGGCTCACGGTCGAGGACAATCTGAAAATGGGGCTCGCCTACAAGTCTGCTAGCACGCAGATTCCCTCCGAATTGTTCGAGCTATTTCCCGTTCTCAAGCAAATGCTTAACCGTCGCGGCGGCGATTTGTCCGGCGGACAGCAGCAGCAGCTCGCCATTGCGCGTGCCCTCGCCGCTGGCCCAAAACTATTGATCCTTGACGAACCCACTGAAGGCATTCAACCGAGCGTCATCAAAGACATCGGTCGCGTGCTGCGCCTACTCGCAGATCGCAAAACGATGGCCATCGTGCTGGTCGAGCAGTATTACGACTTCGCGGCAGAACTCGCAGATCAATACATCGTGATGGAACGCGGTGAAGTGATTCAACGCGGTCGCGGTGCGGATATGGAGCGCGACGGCGCACGCAAACTCGTGTCAATTTAGCGCACGCAACGGACAGGTCACGCCTATCATCCGCAGGTCTAAACCCTAACAGCTTTTTGCGTTAAACGACAGCCACGTAGTGCTTACAGGTAATTTTTAGCACTAGTCGACATATCAATAAAAATACCGCTGTGCTCCACCTAGCTGTCGCTAGGCGCGAAAAGCTGTATCGAAAAAACTGCTACCGCGCACAGCGCAACACTGCGTCTCCTGCCGCGAGGTAGGCGAACGTCAATCCAGGACCAATCGTGATTCCTGGCCCCGGATACGTGCCGCCCATAATCGATTGCATGTCGTTACCGACCGCATACAAGCCGGGAATCGGCGCATCGTTTGCGTCAAGCACGCGCGCGTGGGTATCGGTTAGCAAACCGGTCGACGCGCCGATGTCTCCGGGGTAGAGCCGAATCGCAAAAAACGGCGCGGTTTCTAGCGGCCCCAAACAGGGATTTTTGCCACCTTGCGTCGCGTCGCCGTTGTTACGTTGATATGCAGTCGTCCCTCTGTTGAATGCAGCATCTTCGCCCTGCTTCGCACTCACGTTGAATGCGGAAAAAGTGCGCGACAACACTTGCGCATCAACGCCCAGTTTTCCTGCTAGTTCCGCGATGCTCTGAGCCTGAATGAGGTAACCGTCGGCAAGAAACGGCGCGATTGATTTTCCCGGCGTTGCGCCCGGCCGGATCATGCCCAGACCATAACGCTTGAGCGCAGCGGCGTCGCACACCAACCACGCCGGAATGCAAGGCTTCACCGCATTCGCAGCTTGCATGGCGAGGCCAAACAGGTGATACGACGTGGATTCATTCAGAAAGCGCTCGCCTTGCTGGTTCAACGTCATCATCCCCGGCTTGCCGCGATCCATGATGAAGTGGGGGAAGACTGCCGTGGTGCCGTCGGCGCGTTTTCGGGTCGATACGGGAGCCCAAAACGCATGGCTCAATACGGGTTGCGTTACGCGCTCAGCAGGCGCATCGAGCGATGTCGCGCCGAATCGAGCACCGACCGCCAACGCCAGATCAAGCGCCGTACCGGAATGTCCGGGTCCGGCAGGACACCATTCCACGCTTGCGCCGGGCAACATTTGCGCACGCTTTTCCGGATGGCGGTTGAAACCACCGCTGGCGAGCACAACGCCGCCGCGCACGTTCAGCTTGCGACGCACACCGTTTTGCGTGAGCACCACTCCATTGATACCGTGCTCACTGCGTTGTAACGATTCAAGCGTCGTTTGCGTGAGGATTTGCACCTTGCGATCTGTGAGCGAAAGCAGCAATCGCGAGATCAGCGCGTTGCCCATCACCAGACGCGTGCCGCGACCGTAACGCATACGATCCACGAGGTGGCGCAGAATGATTTTGACTGAGTATTTGAACGACGTGAACGACTTCGTAAGCCCCAGCAAATGCCCAATATCGTCACGGTCCACCATCATGCCGTTCAAAACCGTAAACTCGGGAATCGGTGGTCGCACCAGTTTTAGATTCTCGCCGAGCAAACGTCCGTCGAAAGGTTTGGGTTCAATCGCACGACCGCCGCGCACGGAGCCTTCAAGCTCTGAGAGGTAATCAGGGTGCACGGGGCGAACTTGATACTGCACATGCGAATTCGCTTCGAGCTTAGCAACAGCCTTGTTCCCGTTTTGCAAAAACGCCATGCGCATGTCTCGCGGTGCGCGATCGCCTACGGAACGATCAAGAAACCCAGCCGCCTTTTCTAACGTGTCGCTCGCATCAATTGCGAGGCCCTTTTCGGTGAGCGGCACCCAGCTTGTTGCTGCGGAAAGCGCGGTCGTTCCTCCAAGATATTCTGTGCGTTCGACGAGCAATACTTTTGCGCCGTCAATCGCCGCAAACAATGCAGCGGACATGCCCGCGCCACCCGCGCCGATGACAACAACGTCGAACGATTCGTTGTCAGCAAGTTGGTTCAATTGGATGTGCATCTCAGTGACTCAATAAAAAATCAACCATCAAATCACGCACGCGGCCAAACATGTCAGTGCCGGTAGAAGTGGCGCATCCCTGAGTGCGAGCAGCCGCGATGAGCGGCGAAATCGCAGGCGCGGTAATCACGCACCCGACAAACATGTCTGCCGTCAATTTCGCGGGATCGACCGGCAATTGATCGCCCTCTTTCATTCCCATCGGCGTAGCGTTAACCACGATGTCATAGCCCGTCGGGTCGTTCGAGCCGTGAATGATGTTCGCAATGTTCAGTCCGTTGAGTCGATCAATTAACGTCGTGCGACGCGCCTCGCTCTCGTCATAAATCGCGAGCGTTGCAACCTCTGAGAGCACCAGCGCATGCGCAATAGCGGACCCTGCGCCACCCGCGCCCACCAACAGCGCACGCTTGCCTTTTGGTTCGCGGCCGTGATCGCGCATTGCTTCTACGAAACCTAAACCGTCGAACATGTCACCATGCCATGAGCCATCCGCATTGCGGCGCATCGTGTTTGCAGTCTTTAAAAACGCAGCACGCTCGGACGCAGTGGCGCATAAGTCAAAACTCGCGAACTTATGTGGCACGGTCACAATAATGCCGTCCACGTTTTGCATCAGCGAAACGCCGGTCAGCCATGCCGCAAGATTCGGGGGCGACACATGCGCTGGCACAACAATCGCGTTGTGTCCGCGCTCTGCGTAGGCCTGCGTGACACCCGCTGGGGACTTTACCTGAGCGATCGGATCGCCCACGATGTAGTGCACACGTGTTGCACCATTGAGTTGTTCGAGCATTTTCTTTTGCGGCGGTACGAGCGTTTTTCGCACGCCAATGTTGGCAATACGTCGATTCTACGCAGATTCTTGCCAAACTGGAATATAATTCCAGTTATGAAATTTGTTCTATTCTTGCCGTGTACGCAAGCCGCATGGCAGAAAGCATCAGATCGATGACTGGCATTCTTGAACGCACACTTGGCATCCTCGAGCTGCTGGCACAGCATGGCGACGGATTGGAGTTGGCCGCGATTGCAGACCAACTCGACATTCCGCGCAGCGCGGTACATCGCCTCCTCACCGATCTAGTTGTGTGCGGTTACGTTCGACAATCGCGCGATCGCGGTGATTACATGCTGACCACAAAACTCGTGTCGATGGGGCTCTCGTTTCTGAGCAACACGGGCATCGTCGACATCGCGCAACCGTTGCTTGATCGTCTCGCGGAAATCTCTGGCGAGTTAGTGCGGCTCTCGGTGGTGGACGACACGCGATTGACCTGGGTCGCACGCGCACAAGGCGCGAGACAAGGACTGCGCTACGACCCCGACATGGGCAGCGATGCACGCTTGTCGTGCTCGTCGTCTGGGCTGGCATGGATGTCGGCGCTATCCGACGAGCAAGCCCTCTCGCTCGTCGCCGCGCAGGGCCTCGGCTTACCCGCAGACTACGGCCCTAATGCGCCTGCAACGCTCAAGGCGATGCTCAAGGTCGTACAGGACACGCGTAAGCGCGGCTACAGCGTCACTTGCGAAACATTCACCGCGGGGCTCAACGCGATGGCTGCGCCGATCAAACTAGCGAACCAACCGCCGATTGGCGTCATCAGCATCGCGGGCCCGACGGTGCGTTTCACGGCGGAGCGCATGAACGCGCTGGGGCCTGAGTTGATTTCGTTTGCTTCGCAGCTCGCTGCGGCCAGTGGCGCGTCGCCGTTCTTTGCGAAAGCGGGTACATCCAACACCACTACCGGAAAATTGAAGCCGATTTATGCGGCGTGACCACACGAATTCGCGCCCAGCGGAGTCGTGCGATCTGCTCATCATCGGCTCGGGTGCGGGCGGCTTGTCGACGGCGGTAACAGCGGCCCGCCTTGGGCTGAAAGTAATCGTCATAGAAAAAGACGCGCAGTTCGGCGGCACTACTGCGTGGTCCGGCGGATGGATGTGGGTGCCGCGCAATCCGTTGGCGGTAGAAGCTGGCATTTTCGAGCCCATCGACGCGCCATTGGCCTATTTGCGCCACGAGCTAGGTACGCAGTTTGACGAGGACCGCGCGCGTAAATTTCTCGAAGCCGCACCGCGCATGGTGGAGTTTTTTCGCACGCAAACCGCACTGCAATTCGTCGACGGCAACGCAATTCCCGATTTTCATGGCAACACACCACACGCCGCCACGGGTGGTCGATCCCTTTGCGCCGCGCCATTCGACGGCCGCAAACTTGGCGCGGATATCAAGCAATTGAAACCGCCACTTGCGGAGACAACACTGTGGGGAATGGGCATTGCGTCGGGCGCCGACCTTCGACAATTTTTCAACGCGATGCGGTCATGGCGCGCGTTCGCGTACGTGACCAAACGCGTGCTGCGGCACGCGAAGGACGTGGCGCTACACGGTCGTGGCATGCATTTGGTGAACGGCAATGCGCTCGTCGCGGCGCTTGCCAAATCTGCGTTTGATGCGGGCGTTGAGATTCGCGTATCGACGTCTGCGAATCGTCTTTTGAAGGACGGCAATCGCGTGGCCGGTGCCGTCATTTCGGGGCTACACGGAGAGGTTGAAATTCGCGCGACGCGTGGCGTCGTGTTGGCATGCGGTGGGTTTCCGCATGACGTTGCGCGCAAGGCGCAATTGCTGCCGCACGCTCCTAGCGGTGTCGAGCATTGGTCTGCGGCGGCGCGCGGAAACACCGGCGACGGGCTGCGTTTGGGCGAAGCGGTCGGCGGCGTTGTGTCGGACGATTTAATTTCCGCTGCTGCGCTCGCGCCGGTGTCACTCGTGCCGCGCGCTGACGGAACCTTCGCGCATTTTCCGCACCTGCTGGAGCGCGCGAAACCCGGCATCATCGCCGTTACCGCCAACGGCAAACGCTTCACCAATGAAGCCAATTCGTACTACGACTTCATCACCGATTTGCTCGCTGCAGTGCCTGGCGAGCAACCCAAAGCGGCGTGGCTAATCTGCACGCATGCGTTCATCAGACATTGGGGTTTAGGCGCAGTAAAACCTGCTCCAATGCCTATGGGCGCGATGCTGCGAAGCGGTTATCTCAAAACGGGCAGGACCCTCGCAGAGCTTGCGACCGAATGCGGCATTGACGCGACGACATTGAACGCAACGATCACGCGTTACAACGCAATGGCACTGACTGGCAAAGACGAAGATTTCAACAAAGGCGAAACGCCCTACAACCGTGTCCAAGGCGACGCAACGCACGCCGGCCCGAACCCGTGCATGGCCCCGCTCGACAGGGATCCGTTTTATGCCGTCAAAGTTGTACCCGGCAGCCTCGGCACTTTTGCGGGTCTGCGCACCAATCAGAACGCGCAGGTACTCGACGGCAACGGCAACGCCATCGACGGCCTCTACGCCAACGGCAACGACATGTCGTCGATGATGGGTGGCCGATACCCCAGCGGCGGCATCACACTCGGCCCCGCAATGACCTTCGGTTATGTCGCAGCGCACCACGCGGCGGGCCTAGCCATTCCCTCTTCCTCCACGAAAGCAAACAGCCCCATGTTTTACGAACTCGCCACGATGACGTTACCGTTCGGTACCGCAGGCCAAGCCGCCACCAACGTTCAGGCCTATTGCAGTAGCGCTGAGGCCAAAGGCGAACTCCTCGGCTGTTGGTTCACCGACATCGGCACGCTGAACCAAATGATTGTGATGCGCGGTTTCGCAGACCTTGCATCACTCAACGCCGAACGCACTCGCACCCAAAAGAGCGCCGACCCGTTCGGTTGCGGTGCGAGTTATCAAGCGTTGGAGCAGCAGAGCTACGAAGGTTTCGGCTGGATGAAACCGGTGCGCCCATCGGCGGAGTCCGGCATCAGCGGCCCGGTCTACGAAATCCGCACCTACGGCATCAAGACCGGCGGCGTGCAACCCACGATTGATTTGTGGGAGCAGTACGTTCCTGCGCGCGACAAACTTTCGCCCTGCGTCGTCGCGATGGTCGCGTTAGACGGCCCGCTGCGCTTCACCAACATTTGGGCCTACCCGAGTATCGACGCGCGCTCTAAAGCCCGCGCAGACGCCGTAGCGCAGGGCATTTGGCCTCCCAAAGGCGGCCCCGCGTGGTTGACTACGAACATGACATCGACCATTGCGATGGCAACCGCTGTTTCGCCGTTGAAGTAAACCGCACCGTATAGGGCGTAGGGCGGCACGCTTGCGGTGCCGCCGAATGCGGCAGCGACACAAGCATAGTGCGGTTATGGGCGCGATGTAGGCGACGACTTGGCGTCGCTCGGTTGCGCTAAATCTCCCGTCACCAAGCGCGGCCAAGTCCCCGCCTACGTTGGGAATAACGCGCTACCCCTTCCACGTGAACGGAAACTTGAATTGCTTCACGAATCCGTTGGGCACGTAGTCGCCGAGCACGCCGTATTTCTCTGGCCAGAGTTGGTCGCTCTTCACGGCGGTGCCGAAGATGTAATCGAGAAACGCGAAGTGCGCGGCGTAGTTACGATCAAGTGCCGCCTGGTCTTGGCTGTGGTGCCAGTGGTGAAAATTCGGTGTGACGATGAGGTAGCGCAGCGGCCCCAAACGCACGCTGACGTTGGCGTGATTAAACACCGCCTGAAATCCGACGATCACGATGTAGGTGTCGATCACCTCTTTCGAGAAACCCATCACGTAGATCGGCGCGAGCACCAGCGTGCGCGTGATGATGAGTTCAACAATGTGTTGACGCGAACCGGCGAGCCAATCCATGCTTTTTGCGCTGTGGTGTATAGCGTGCAAACGCCACAGCAGCGGCACTTCGTGATACGCGCGGTGCGTCCAGTACTGCACAAAATCCGCGACCAATACGATGAGCAACACGCCGGCCCAAAACGGCAAGCCCTGCACCCAGCCACGAATGCCGTCGCTCGCTGCCCAGCCGAAAAATTTGTGCACCATCAAGTTCGTCGCGAGCAGCACGAAGCCCACGATCATGTGGTTAACGATGAAGTGGTGAAAATCCGTTTGCCATTCGGCGCGGAATACCGGTTGGTCTTTGCGATGCGCGAAAAGCTTTTCAATGAAGATAAAAATCAGCGACGAACCGAGCAAATCAAGAATGAACCAATCGAGGCCGATGTAGGGCGTGTTGTCCGCGAAATCGTTCACCGGCACTTTGTGGCCACCGAGCAGGAGCGTGAGCGCGACGAGCAAGAACGCAAACGCCGAGAGCCAGCGCGCGCGACCAAAAATCACGTTCACCAAACTGATGCCACCCGAGATCGCGAGCGCGGCGAGCATGATGATGCGGATCACGTCAACGTTGTAGCTTTTGCGCAGCTGCGGCGTCGTCAGGTATTCGGGAAAGTGAAAAGCGAGCACGCCGAGAAAACACAAAATGGCGAGCGAGAGCGCGATCACGCCAGACACCAAACCGTGCCCCGGTTTCAGCGCGCCGTGGCTCTCGGTGAGTTCGTTGAGTTTTTCGATCATGGGAAGAAATCCAGAAAATTTAGACTAACGAATTGCGCTACAGCTTTTACCGCCAAACGACCGATGGGCGGTCGATTGCGGCATATTTTTCAGTTAGTCAACAATCAACAATTTGCACCTTAAACAACCGCTGGCCGGTCGCTGGGGCCAAAAAGCTGTAGTGCTAGCGCCCGATGAAAGGATAGGCCGGATCGTGGTAGCCCGGCGTTGACGGATGCCCTTTTGGCACCAGTGAATCCACAATCGCCTCATCGTCCGCGCCCCACGGATAATCAAGCGCGCCGAAATACGGCTCGAATTGGGCCAGCGATTTTGGGCCTGCAATCACGCTCGACACGAAGCGGTTCGCCAGCACCCAAGCGGTGGCGAATTGCAGCAACGAGAAGCCCTTCGCCTTAGCGTGCGCTTCGAGTTTTTGTGCAATGACCAGCGACTCAGGTCGCCATTCGGACTGCATGAACCGCTTGTCCGCGCGCGCCGCGCGCGAGCCTTCGGGCGGTGCGTCGCCCGGCTTGTATTTGCCGGTGAGCACGCCACGCGCGATCGGGCTGTACGGCGAAACGCCGAGACCGTGAAAGCCACAAGCCGGGAGAATTTCGACCTCGGGCAAACGATTCAGTAGGTTGTAATACGGCTGGCAAATCGCGGGCAACGGGACGCCTTGACGCTTACATTCGCTGACGATTTCGGCAATGCGCCACGCGCGAAAATTCGACACACCGAAGTAGCGAATCTTCCCCGCGCGAATCAAATCGCCAAGTGCTGCAACCACTTCGTCGAGCGCATCTTCCTCAAAGTCACGATGCAGATAGTAGATGTCGATGTAATCGGTGCCGAGGCGTTTGAGCGACGCGTCGCACTCCTGCATGACCCATTTGCGCGAATAGCGCTCATGGTTCGGGAACGTGCTGTCCGGCGACATCTTGTTACCGATTTTGGTGGCGAGCACCCAGTGATCGCGCTCGGCGCGAATCGCGTTGCCGGTGATTTCTTCGCTCTTGCCGAGCGAGTAAACGTCGGCGGTGTCTATGAAATTCATGCCTTGATGGCGCGCATGATCGACGATGCGTTGCGATTCCGCCGCGTCGGTTTGGTCGCCGAACATCATCGTGCCGAGGCACAGTGCGGAGACGCGAAGATTAGATTTTCCGAGGCGGCGGTATTGCATGGGTTCTCGTGCTGCTAAGTGGTTTGGCGGGCGAGCCGGAGGCGCGGCATTAGATTGTGGTTGGCGCGACTACAGCGCGACCTTCGTGTCACCCAACAATCGGAACTTGCCGTCTTTGATCGTGATGAGTTCGCGCGCGCGTTTGTCGAGGCCGTTGTGGTTTGCGGTGGTGACATTGAACACGCCTTGGCAGCCCACGATTTCCTTTTGTCCTTCGAGCGCATCGCGCAGCGCGCTGCGGAAAGCTTCGCTGCCGGGTTGGCCTTTTTTGAGCGCATCGGGAATCGCGTATTGCAACAAGATGCCCGAGTCATACGTATTGGCACCAAACGTCGCTGGACGGCTACCATAAATTTTTTCGTAAGCGCGGATGAAGCGCGCGGCCACGTACTTCACGGGATTGGCATCGCTTATTTCATCAAACACCAACATGCCGCCCGCAGCGAGCACGGTGCCTTCGACTTTCGCTCCACCGATCTTGATGAAATCTTGCGTCGCAATCGCGTGCGTTTGATAAATCGTGCCTTTGAAGCCTTGATCGCGCAGCGTGGCTTGCGGCAACACGGCAGGGCCGCCGACAGCCGCAACGAACACGGCATCGGGCTTCGCGGCGATGAGTTTCAACGCTTGCCCGGTGACCGATTGGTCTGTACGCGAATACTTTTCGGTCGCAACGAGTTCAATCTTGTTTTTAGCGAGCATCGCCGGTAGGATTTTCAAAAAACCTTCGCCGAACGGATCGTTAAAGCCGACGTAACCCAAGCGCTTGACTTTGCTGCGCACCATGTGTGACACCAGCGCTTCAGCAATCAAGTCGTCATTCTGCGTGGTCTTAAACACCCAACGTTTGGTCGCGTCTTGCGGCTCGACGACGGCTTGCGAGCCGACCGTGCTCACCAGCGGCACTTTGGCCTCGGCGATGATCGGCAAAATCGCGAGCGCCGCGGGCGTCGTGGATGGGCCAATGATGGCGTCGACCTTGTGCTGCTGAATCAACTGCTTGGCGTTTTGCACGGCACGCGTGGTGTCTCCACCGTCGTCAAGCGTGATGTATTCAATGGTGTGACCGCCGACGGTGGACGGCAGCAGCGCGACGGTGTTTCGCTGTGGAATGCCGATGGCAGACGTCGGGCCGGTGGCCGAGACCATCGCGCCGATTTTGATCTGTGCATGCGCAGCACCAGCCGCCAGCACGGTCGAAAGCGACATTGCAGACATTGCAAAGAGTAGGGATTTGGAAAGCTTCATAATTAGGCCTGTGGTTTGCGACGCGGGGTCATCGGCCTTAGTGTATTTGAGCCCGCCCTGTTCTGCGCCTCGAATGCCTCACTCCAAATCTCATTCCCACCACCCCGACCTTGACCCGCTCGCGCTTCGGCATGCCTTCGCGAGCTTTGCCACGGGCGTCACCGTTATCACTGCGCTCGACGCGCACGGTCTTGCCGTCGGCATGACAGCCAATTCGTTTGGCTCGGTCTCGCTGGAGCCGCCTCTGGTGCAATGGTGCCTTCGCGTTAACTCGGGATTGCATCGCAGCTTCGTTGAAGCGACGACGTTTGCTGTGAGCGTACTCGCGGCTGACCAAGAAGCCGTAGCACGGCAATTCGCGAGCCGCAGCCCGGATCGTTTCGCTGGCATGGACATGATCGACACGCCAGGCGAGCCGCCGCTGGTGCGCGGAGCGCTCGCGCATTTTGTGTGCAAAAAAGTCAACGACTTTCGCGTGGGCGACCACGAGCTCTTCGTCGGCGAAGTGCTGCGCGCCAAGGCCCACGACGGTTCGCCGTTGCTATTTCACGGCAGCAAATTCACGGTACTCAAGAGCGACTGACTCGACGCATGTCGGCCTGCGGCTTCAATGAATCCGTAGGGAGAGCGGCGCCCGCCCTCCGCTCGCAACGCAATAATTCTTGGCGTTACAGCTTTTCTGGTTCAGCGACTAGCTGGCGGCCATTTCATCCGTTTTTATCGCATTATCGACTTACGATAAAAAGTGGCCCAAACGACCAAGGGCTAGCCGATAGCGCGCAAAAGCTATAGATTGCCCAACGTACGAAAGACGATCAAAGCAACGACCATTGCGCGACCGGCGCGAAAGATTTGCGATGCTCTGGGCATGGGCCGTGCGCGGTGAGTGCGGCCATGTGCTGCGCCGTTCCGTAGCCTTTGTGCGCGTCGAAGCCGTACTGCGGATGGCGGTAATGCACATCCATCATGTACGTGTCTCGCGCGGTCTTGGCCAGTATTGACGCGGCCCCCACGTCCAACACATCAGCATCGGCTCGTGGCTGCGCCACGACCTCGATGCCACGCTCGGCAGCCCACGGACGCAAGTCACGCGGAATCTGAGTTCCGTCAATCACGATGCGCGTAAACGATCTCGCTGGCAACTGCGAAATGGCGCGAAACATCGCTAGCATCGTTGCTTGCAAGATATTGATGCGATCGACCTCCTCCGCCGATGCAGAGGCGATCGCCCACGCACTCGCATGCGCCTGAATCAACGGAGCCAACGCTTCACGCTTGGCCGCCGTAAGTTTCTTCGAATCGTTGATGCCATTGATCCGCGAAGCACCGTCGCCCAACACCACCGCGGAGGCATAAACCGGCCCGGCCAACGGCCCGCGCCCGGCTTCGTCAACGCCGCAGCAGAGCGTCGCCACGTTCACGCTTGGCGACGCATTTGCGCGAGCACCGCCAACGCCAGCGGACCACCCGCGGCGCTGATCGGCGGCTTGAGCGCGTCTGCCATTTGTGTGTAGGCTTCTTGGGTTTTCGCGCGCAAGCGCGGCTGATCAATGAGTCCGCACAACGCGCTTTCCAAAGCTTCGGGTGTTGCCGCGTCTTGCAGCAATTCCGGCACACACCAATCGTTCGCCAGAATGTTCGGCAATGAAACGTATGGGCTGGTGAGCTTGCGCATCACGATGAACGCTGTCGTTTTGCTCACGCGGTAACTCACGACTTGCGGGCATCCGAGCATCGCTGCTTCAAGCGTAGCGGTGCCCGACGCAACGAGCGCCACATCGGCCGCACGCAGCGCGAAATCGGCGTGGCCGAACAACAATTGCACGCGTGGAACAATGGCTTCTGCGACACGCCACAACTCTGCTTGAAAACGATCTCGCGTTTGGCGTGTCACCAGCGGCACCACAAAACGCGCCTCTGGATAGCGTTTGAGCAAACGAACCATCACCGTGATGAAAAGCTCCGCGTGGCGCTCAATTTCGTCGATGCGCGAACCGGGCAAAACGGCAATCAGCGGTGCTTCGGGCGGCGCGCCAAAGTGATCTAACTTGCGCCGCAAACGACCTCGATCCGCGTGACACAAAGGCGCAGTGGCTAAGGGATGGCCCACGAATGTCGCGCCCACCTCGTGCTCAGCCAAGAGCTTCGGCTCAAACGGAAACAAGCACAGCACATGATCGGCCGAATTCTTGAATTTCGCCGCACGCTCGGGCCGCCACGCCCAAAACGAGGGGCAAACATAATGCAGCGTCGAAACGCCCCGCGCTTTCAACTCACGTTCGACGCGCAGATTAAAGTCAGGCGCATCGACGCCAATATAGAGGCTCGGTTTTAGCGCTTGAGTGCGAGCAACCAGCTCGCGTTTGGCACGCAAAATTCGCGGCAACGCAGAGAGGACCTCCGCGTAGCCTCGAACCGCTAGCGTTTCTGAATCGATCCACGTTTCCACACCAGCAGCGCGCATACGCGGCCCCGCGATGCCTTGAAAACGCACCGACCGATCAACAGCATGAACGCGCTCAACCAAATCAGCCGCAAGCTGATCGCCGGAGGTTTCACCGGCAACAATGACAACATCAGACATCGTGGAAACTATCGCGCGAGGCCTCGACCGGGGGACTTGAGAAACTCAATGAGCGGTGAAAGCGCCGCTTGCACCTCTGGTGTCGCCGCAGCGCTTTCGTCCTCAAGCGCCACGATGGCCTCCTTAAGAATGAGTCCGTTGCGAAACACGGTTTTGTAAGCGCTACGCACGGCAGTAATCGCCTCAACCGAGAAACCCCGTCGCTTAAGGCCTTCGGAGTTCACGGCGCTCACGGTGAATGGATTGCCTTGCCCAAGCACGTAAGGCGCAACGTCTTGCAGCACGCAGGATGCACCGCCCACCATCGCGTGCTCACCAATACGGCAAAACTGATGCACACCCGCCAGACCACCCAGGATAGCGAAGTTACCGACCTTCACGTGCCCGCCGAGAGTTGCGGCATTGGCGAGGATCACGTCGTCGCCGATTACGCAATCGTGCGCGACATGCGCGTACGCCATGTAGAGCCCGCGTGAGCCCAGCTTGGTAACGCCTTCGTCCTGCACAGTGCCACGGTGGACGGTGCAGCTTTCGCGGAAGGTGTTGTCGTCGCCAATCACAACGCACGTGGGCTCGTTAGCGTATTTTTTGTCTTGCGAAGCGAGGCCAATGGAGCAGAAAGGATAGAACGTGTTGCCGCGACCAACACGCGTGTCGCCGTCAATCACAACATGCGAAATCAGTCGCGTTCCGCCGCCTAGCGTGACGCCTTCGCCCACTGTGCAGAACGGTCCGATTTCTACGTCAGAAGCGAGGGTTGCATTCGGATGCACAATCGATTGCGGATGCACTTGCGCCATTAAGCGCCTCCGATGGCTGCGATGAGCATCGCTTCCGCAGCGAGCTGACCATCGACAGTGGCACGGCACTTGAACTTGCCGATGTTACGAACGATACGATCCACCTGAACTTCGAGGATGAGTTGATCGCCAGGAATCACCATCTTTTTGAAACGCGCGTTGTCAACACCTGCGAGGTAAACAATTTGCTGCTCCGCGCCCGGCACCAACGGCTTGGCCGTATACGCCAGTACAGCGGCGGCTTGCGCCATCGCTTCAATCATTAAGACACCGGGCATCACGGGTTTCACCGGAAAATGTCCGGGGAAAAATGGTTCGTTTATCGTGACGTTTTTCAGCGCGCGGATGCTCTTGCCAATCTCGAGTTCAAGCACTCGATCAATCAACAAGAACGGATACCGATGCGGCAGTAATTCAAGAATTTTGCCGATGTCGAACACTGGGGTAGAGGATTTTGGGCTAGCGGATTCAGTCATACCCTGAATTCTCGCAAATGCGCGAGTTATTTGCCTGATCTTCGCAAGTTGGCGGCAATTTTTAGCCACATCCGGTGTTCGGTGTGCGGAAAAACGCTGGTGTAGCGGCCGGGCTGGTCGATAGAGCTAGACACTAGTGTGCCCCCGGAAATGATCACGTCGTCGCAAATTGAGATGTGTCCGACAATCATCGCCGCGCCCCCAATCATGCAGCGCGCGCCGACGACTGAGCTGCCGGCCATACCGGCGCAACCTGCGATTGCGGTGTGGTCGCCAACACGACAGTTGTGCGCAATTTGCACGAGATTGTCTATTTTCACGCCGTCACCGATAACAGTGTCCTCGATGGCCCCGCGATCGATGGTGGTATTCGCACCGATTTCAACGTCGTCACCAATGACAACTCCACCGACTTGCGCGACCTTCTGCCAACCCGTTTTTGAGGGCTGAAAGCCGAACCCGTCCGCGCCGATGATGGCTCCCGAATGGATAATCGCGCGGTCACCGAGATTGACGCCGTGGTAAATGTGCGCGCCAGAGTGAACCAAGCCCTGCTCGCCGATAACGCAGTCCGCCCCAACGCTAGCCTGCGATCGGATGACCGTTGAGGCCCCCACGCGTGCACGAGGACCAACCGTCGCAAACGCCTCAACACGAGCTGTTGACGCGATTATGGCCGTCGGGTCAACGCTAGCCAGGGGCGACACACCAGGGACAATCGGCGCAGCCGGAAAAAGAACGTCAAGCGCAAGAGCAAACGCAGCGTGCGGTGCCTGATGAATGATCTTGGTCGCGCCGTTAATGTCCACGTCCGCTTGGCGAACGATAAGTATTGCCGCACCGCTCTGTGCAGCACGGGCGCGGTGCTTCCCATCGGAATAAAAGGCCAAATCTTTGTCGTCCGCATGCTCTAGCGACGCGACCGACTCAATCATTAATGCGCCGTCGCCATGTACGGTCGCACCTAGCGTCTGTGCTAGCGCATCGACGCGGATGGGATGTTCAACTTTACGGCCCATACGATGAGCAGGTTGTAATCGAAGGACTCGGCGCGAGAGGGCGATGGCAGCGAGACCGACTACTTGTCGGCCAACGCTTTCAACACGCGCTCGGTGATGTCGATTCGAGGACTCACGTAAACCGCCTCTTGCAAGATCAAATCGAACTTTTCCGCCTCGGCGATTACTTGAATGGCTTTCTGAAGTCGCTCTTGCAACCCAGCGAGCTCTTCATTTCGACGAAGATTTTCATCTTCACGAAGCTCGCGCTGTGCGCGAAGCATGTCACGATTGAGCACTTCGAGCTCGCGCTGCTTATTGCGCCGATCAGCTTCGTTGAGACTGAGTTGTTCTTTTTCAAACGCGGCCGACATGTCACGGAAGCGTTTGGCCACCCGATCCACGTCGGATTGACGCGTGGCGAATTCGCGTTCGAGTTTTTTAAACGCTCGCTGCGCAGGAGCTGATTCGCGAAGCAATTTTTCGGTGTTCACCAAACCAATTTTCAGGTCGCCAGAGCGCAGTGCCGCGCCCGCAGACGATTGAGCGTGCGCGCCTACAGACGCCACCATCAGCGCAAACACGGAAACAACTTTGATCGAAGAAGTAAACACCATCGCCTCGTTTTCTAAAACGTGTTGCCGACTTGGAATTGGAATCGTTGCTGCTTATCTGTCGGCTTGCCGCCAATTGGGATCGCGTAACTAAATTTCAGCGCGCCAATTGGTGACTGCCAAGCGATTGCGACGCCCGTCGACAAGTGAATGCGCTCGTTGTCCTTCTGCAAAGGATCACCCTTGTCGTAAATCTGTCCGGCGTCGAAGAAGAAACTGCCGCGCACAGACTTGTCGTTCTTCGTACCGGGGAACGGGAACAAAATTTCGTTGTTCATCGTGAATTTCCGGCGACCACCAATCGCGTTTCCGGTGTACGAAGTCGTGGACGACGTTGTTCCGTCCGGGTTGGTGGTGATTGCCGAGGTAACCGCCTCGCGCGGCCCGAGCGAATTGGTTTCGTAGCCGCGCACCGATCCAACGCCGCCGCCGTAGTAGTTCTGGAAGAAAGGTAGCGAACGACCACCGTAACCATTACCAAATCCGATTTCGACGTTCAACCCGTAAACGAAATCAGCGACCAACGGAATGAATGCCTGCCCCTGATAGTTGATTTTGAAGAACTTGACGTTTGTGAGTGGTACCGTCGCTTCGACGCCGATACTCTGCAACCAGCCACGCGTCGGGTACACAAGACTGTCACGTGTATCGCGAGCCCAACCCGACGCCACCTTGAACGTATTCGTGTTGTAACCGAACTCGTTAGCGTAGTCGTAGAAACGCTGCGGACTGATACCAGGATAGAGCGTGAGATTTTGGTTCTCGCCGGTCACGCCTAAGCTAATGCTGTCGGTTTCGCTGATAGGAACGCCAAAGCGCACACCCGCGCCGTAGGTCGCCAGCTTGTAGCTGCCCACGCCCGTAGAGGTAGGATCGTACGTTCGACGATAAACGTCGATTCCGCGACTCACGCCATCGGCTGTCCAGTACGGATTGGTGTACTGCACGACAGCGGTCTTCGACGAAACGCTGGTGTTGACTTGAAGCGCGAGCGAGTTACCCGTGCCCAAGACGTTGTTTTGGGCGATAGACGCCGTTAGTACTAATTTCTCCGCGCTGGAGTAGCCGGCACCAGCGTTCAAACTACCCGTGTTCTTTTCGGTAATCACAACATCGATATCGACTTGATCACTCGCCCCTGGCACGGGCTGATTGTCCATCGTGACTTCAGAAAAATAGCCGAGGCGGTCAAGTCGTACCTTCGAGCGCTGAATCTTCGATTGGTCATACCACGAGGCTTCCAGCTGCCGCATTTCGCGACGCACCACCTCGTCACGCGTCTGCGCATTGCCTGACACGTTGATTCTGCGAACGTATACGCGGCGACCAGGGTCAACGACGAAATTAAATGCTACGGTGCGCTTTTCGCGATCAATCTCTGGCACCGCATTTACGGAGGCGAACGCGTAGCCTTCGCGGCCCAATCGATCACTAATCGCTTTGGCGCTGTCGGCGAGACGAGTACGTGAAAAGACCTCACCCGGTTGAACGCGAATCAAAGCGCGCAGTTCCGCCTCGGGGACCAGAAGATCACCGCTCAACGACACATTAGAGACGTTGAACTGCGCGCCCTCCGTTACGTTCATCGTGACGAAGACCTTTGTCTTGTCAGACGACAACGAGACTTGCGTGGAGTCGACGTTGAATTCGAGATAGCCGCGATTGGTGTAATAGCTGCGAATCGACTCCAAATCCGCTTGAAGCTTCTGTTTGGAATACTGATCGTCCTTGGTGTACCAAGAGAAGTAGCCGCCGGTGGCGAGCTGAATTTGCCCGAGCAGCGTTTTCTCGGAAATGGCCTCGGCACCGATAATATTGATCGCTTCGATTTTGGCGATTTCGCCTTCCCGCACAGAGATTGAAACGCCAGTACGGTTGCGCTCAAGTGGCGTCAATGTGGTGACGACTTCGACGTCGTATCGGCCGCGCGACAAATACTGCTTCTTAATCTCTTGCTCGGCTTTGTCGAGGATCGCACGATCAAAAATACGGCCCTCAGCGAGTCCTGCGTCGCGAAGTGCCTTCTTAAGTGTGTCTTTTTCAAACTCTTTGGAACCGGTAATATCAATCGACGCAATCGTTGGGCGCTCGACCACAGAAACGATAACCACGTTGTCTTGAACTTCAATGCGCACGTCGCGAAAAAATCCCGTGGCGAACAAGGCTTTAATCGCACTTGAGGCGGTGGCATCATCAAAACGATCACCGACTTTGACGCCAAGATAATTGAATATCGTGCCAGCGTCAGTCCGCTGCAACCCCTCAACGCGAATATCTCGCACAGTAATGGGGTCGATGGCGTTAGCCGCCACGGATACACCGAGCAAACCTGCCGACAAGAGACCGAGGGCTACGCGGCGCAAAGAAAAAAGATTACGTTGAGGAATACGGGTCACGAGAGAATTCGCAAAAAGTCGTTGTAGAGAGCGAGCGCGGTGAGGGCGGTCACAAAACCGATGCCGATGCGCTGTCCGAGTGCTTCTGCACGTTCTGAGAGGGGCGCTCCCTTGATGGCTTCAAAGAGATGATATAGCAACTGTCCACCATCGAGCATAGGCACGGGTAGCAGGTTCAGGACACCAATGGAGATGCTGACAATCGCGAGAAACAACGTGAATGGCACAAGTCCTTGATTCAACGTAGCCCCAGCGCCTTCAGCCATAGTGACGGGCCCCGAAATTTGGCGCAGCGATATTTCGCCTGTAACCATTCCCCAGAGCACCCGTGCGGTCAGTAACGTCGCGTCTTTTGTTCGCCTCAGACCTTCCGAAACGGCGTCGAAGACGTCGCGCTGCCGGTCGACGATCCAGTCAGCGCACAACGTAGTCGCAGGCGCAGCCGACACGTCAATTCGCCCAATATAACGGACTGACGCCGGTACCGGTTCGGCGCGCGGCGTTACGGCAACCTCAACAAGCGAACCCGCACGTCGAACTGTGAGCGACAAAGGCGTGTTCGGGTTCTGCGCAACGGCTTTGGTCAACTGATTCCACTGCCGGATGGATTTTCCGTCAATGGCCGCGATTTCATCGCCGCTCTGAAGACCGGCTCGACTAGCTGGGCCGCCCTCGACAACACGACCAATGCGCGCGGGCTGATCGAAGTTAAGCCCCCATCCACCGAGGCGCGCACCAACGCTGTCGCCCGCATCCTTCCGGAGCTCGCCGCGCGCCAAAGTGAACGTCCGAGTGACGCCTCGGTCATCAGCGTCAACGCGCATTTCATCGCTAAACAGATGCGTCAACAATTCCCAGCGCACACCGCTCCAATGGGCGACTTCGTGCCCGTCAATGCGGACAATGCGCTCGCCGCCACGCACGCCTGCCGCGGCGGCAGGCGTATCAGGTTCTGGCGTCGCCAGAACGGCCTTTAAGTCGCGTTCCGGCATTGCAAACGCGGCGGTGTACAACACGATAGCCAGAAGAAAATTGGCCAAGGGTCCCGCGAACACAATCACCGAGCGCTTCCAGAGCGCTTGAAGGTTGAAGGCTTGATGACGCGCATAGCCAGTTGCATTTGCGAAATCGGGATCGCGCGTGTCTACCATGCGCACATAGCCGCCCAACGGCAACACGGAAATCGCAAACTCCGTCCCCCTGAAGATACTGCGCTTTCCCATCCAGCGAAAAAGCACAGGGCCAAATCCCACGGAGAAGCGCACCACGGTCACGCCAAGCCAACGTGCCGCAAGATAATGCCCGAATTCGTGGATGGTGACGAGGATGGCAATTGCCAACAAAAAACCTAGCACAGAGCTGCCGAATAACGCCATCAAACCCGCTCGCTTTCAGGCAGAGCTTCACGCGCCAATCGACGCATTTCGGCGTCGCGCTCGAACACGTCAACCATCGACGTCGGCGCGGATGCGTCGGCCATTGCCAAAACCTTCTCCACCGTCGGCACAATGTCGGTGTAGCGCGCCTGACTCGAAAGGAACGCGGCAACTGCGACTTCATTAGCAGCATTTAGCGCGAGACAAGCGCCCTGCCCCGCGTTCAACGCGTCATAGGCCAATCCCAACGCCGGAAAGCGCAGCAGGTCAACATCGTGAAAGTTCAAACCACCCAAAGCCGCGAGCGACAGCGACGGCAGGTCAAGCGGCAGCCGCTCGACAGCGACGCCCAAGGCCGTCGCGGCTTCGGCCAACGCGTGCGCGATCGGCACTTGCATGTCCGCTGGTCCTAAGTGCGCGAGTATCGATCCATCAACGTATTCCACCATCGCATGCACGGTGCTCGTGGGGTGGATGAGCACATGAATGTCGGCGGCGGGTCGATTGAACAGCAATGCCGCCTCAATTACCTCAAGGCCCTTGTTCATCAACGTGGCTGAATCGACCGAAATTTTTCTGCCCATCGACCAGGTGGGGTGCTTGCAAGCCTCATCTGGCGAAATGCTCTCGAAAGTATCCAACGGGCGATTGCGAAACGGCCCGCCAGACGCCGTCAACGTGATTCCCCGAATTCGTGAACGGTCGCAGTGCATGCCGTTTGCGCATTGGTAAACAGCGTTGTGCTCACTGTCGATTGGCAACACATTCGCGCCGGTTCGCTTGGCCTGCGCCAACAACAACGTACCAGACGCCACAAGCGCTTCTTTGTTGGCCAACAAGACTTGCTTGCCGGCCGCCACGGCCGCCCATGTAGACGGCAACCCGGCGAACCCAGAAATCCCCGCCACGACAATTTGTGTAGACGACATTGAAGCCACGGCGGTCACCGCATCCGCGCCAACCTCAATGCGCACATGCGCATGGTGACGCGAAAGCGCCTCGCGCAACGCTGTTGCGGCGGCGGCATCCTCGAGCGCGCATACTTCAGGCTCAAACTCGGCAATGATCGGCAGCAAACCTTGCCAATCAGTGCGCGACGCCACCGCAACCAGTCGAAAAGTATCGCGATGTTGGCGAAGCACGGCAAGTGTGCTCGCGCCGATTGAGCCGGTGGCTCCGAGAAGCGACACGCCGATCATCGGCATGCCTTGAAGAGAATAGTGGTCACAGTAATGGTTTGACCAGCGAAATCAATAAAGTTGCAACGGGCAACACCGCCAATTGCGCATCAATTCGATCAAGTACGCCGCCATGCCCGGGCAACAACTGGCTTGAATCTTTCATTCCCGCCTGTCGCTTGAGCTGCGACTCCCACAAATCGCCAGTCACAGCAAGCGCGCCGAGGCCTGCGCCTAGGAACGCGGCGATCAGGATTTGCAATGGGTTGGTCGCCAAGCCCAAGTAAGTAGAGGATGCAGCCGCCCAAGCGGCCGCCGCAACCAATCCACCGACCGCGCCTTCACGCGTTTTGCCGGGGCTAATTGCTGGTGCAAGCTTCACGCGGCCGAATTTGCGTCCGACAAAATAGCCGGCCACATCCGCCAACACCGTGAGCACGATCACCGCAATCAGGTAGGCAACACCTAAGCGCTGTAGCGCGACGGCAGAAATCCATGCGCCTGCAATCAGTAAAGGCAAAGTCACGAGCCCTGGAAACGTCGAAATCCCAATAGCGCGAAGCGACAGCTGTCGTGGTGCGACGGCGAGCCAAAATATTGCAACGATGAGCAAAAAAGTACGCAGCAAAATCGGCTGCGGCGTAGAGGCGAAAAAATACAACCAACACAGCGCTATGAGCAGCGCACAAAAGCAAATCCACTGAAATGCCTTCGCGGCCGTCGTCGTCACCTGAGAGAGGCGAACGCCCTCCCACATCGCGCCCAAGCACAGCATTGCAACAAGAGCGGCCCAAAGCGGTGCCGAGCCTGTCGCAAGCGTACCGATCACGACCAAGGCCATGACGACCGCCGTAATCACGCGCTGTTGCAAGTTTGAGCGTGGCGTGGCGGTCATCAATTAAATGGCGGCCGCCGTCACAGCAGGCATCGAGCGCGCCTGCTCGCCGGTTTTTCCGAAACGACGCTCACGCGCCGCAAACCACTCGATGGCCTCGACGAACTCCGGCTCGCCGAAATCAGGCCACAACGTATCGGTAAAAAAGAGCTCGGTGTAGGCGAGCTGCCACATCATGAAATTACTGATACGACGTTCACCGCCGGTGCGGATGAAAAGGTCAGGGTCGGGCTGTCCCGCAAACGACAAGTATTTCGCAAAATCTGAAGGCGAACCTGCTGCCGCAGCCTTGGCAACCGCCTGCTCGATATCCCAACGACCGCCGTAATTCACTGCCACGTTGAAGTTCAGGCGCGTGTTGTCACGGGTCTTTTCTTCGGCCTCAACGATCATGGCGCGCGTGGCTTCGGGCAGAGCAGTGACGTCACCAATCGCACGAAACCGAATGCCGTTTTCATGCAGCTTCTGAGCCTCGTTGCGCAATGCACGCAAGAACAGATCCATCAAAAAACTGACTTCTTCGGCCGGGCGTTGCCAATTTTCGCTGCTAAACGCAAACACGGTGAGCGAGCCCACCCCGTGATCGTTAACGCAGCGAATCAGCGTGCGAACCGCCTCTACGCCCTGCTTATGCCCGGCGACGCGCGGCAAGAAGCGTTTCTGCGCCCAACGCCCGTTGCCGTCCATTACGACAGCGATGTGTTGAGGCACTAGCGAATTAGGCATGCTACGTGGGCTGAGTGGCCGAAGGCGTGAGCGAACGTTCGCGCGCCTAGACCGCCATCAGTTCCGCTTCTTTGGCGGCGAATTGCTTGTCCACCTCAGCGATTGTTTTGTCCGTGAGCTTTTGGATTTCATCTTGTGCACGACGCTCTTCGTCTTCCGAAATCGTCTTCGCTTTCAACGCGTCCTTAAACGCTTGATTCGCGTCGCGACGCACATTGCGAATGGCAACGCGTGCATCCTCTGCCTCGCCTTTAACGAGTTTCACCAAATCGCGACGGCGCTCTTCACTCATCATCGGCATGGGCACGCGGATGATGTCGCTGTTGACCGAAGGATTCAATCCAAGATCGGCCTCGCGAATCGCTTTCTCGATGGCCTGAATCATCTTCTTTTCGTAGGGCTGTACGCCGATGGTTCGCGCGTCGAGCAACGTGATATTGGCCACACCGTTTACCGGCGTCATCGAGCCGTAATACTCAACGTTCACCGAATCGAGCATGCCCGAATGCGCGCGGCCCGTGCGCACTTTGGTGAAATTGTTCTTGAGCGACTCTAGGGTCTTCGCCATTTTTTGTTCGGCGGATTTTTTGGTGTCAGCAATCATGATCTAGTCTGAATGTGGGTTGCGTTCGATGCGTTCGTAGCAAAAGTTGCGCTGAGGCTCAGCAAACTACCGTGGTGCCTTCGTCCTCGCCGCAAACGACGCGTTTGAGCGCGCCAGCTTTGAAGATACTGAAAACATTGAGGCGCAACTGTTGATCGCGACACAGGGCGAGCGCGGTTGCGTCCATCACTTTGAGGTTGTTGACGATCGCTTCGTCAAACGTGAGTTTCGTGTAGCGCGTCGCCGTGGGATCTTTCATCGGGTCGGCGGTGTAGACGCCATCGACCTTCGTTGCCTTAAGCACCAAATCGGCGTTAATCTCACGCCCCCGTAGCGCCGCAGCGGTGTCGGTCGTGAAGAACGGATTGCCGGTGCCGGCACCGAAAATGACAATCTTGCCCTCTTCCAAGTAGCGCAGGGCTTTGCCGCGCACGTAGGGCTCGGCCACTTGGTTAATCGTGAGCGCGGATTGCACACGCGCCACAACGCCCGCACGGCGCATCGCATCAGCCAGCGCCAAGGCATTCATAAGCGTAGCCATCATGCCCATGTAGTCGGCCGTTGCGCGATCCATACCAGTTGCACTAGGCGCAATGCCGCGGAAAATATTGCCGCCTCCAATGACCACACCGATCTGCACGCCCATGTCCGAGACTTCTTTGATCTCGCTGACGATACGATCGATCACGCCGGGGTTGATGCCGTACGCATCGTCGCCCATCAGGGCTTCGCCGGAGAGTTTGAGGAGGATTCTTTTGAAGGCAGGGGTTGGGCTAGGCATAACCCTGAATTTTATCGCGAAGCGATGGTTTTCATGCGTTCGTTTGCTATGTCAAACGCCGTGCTCGCGTAGCGCGGCGCACGCAAGCACAGCGGGGTCGTCTGATGCAATGACTGGGCAAACAACTTTTACGCTCCAGTGACCGCCAGCTGGTCGTTAAAAGGCATATTTTTTTAAAGTCGATAAGTAATAAAAATCGGCTGAAAATACCGTACAGCTGTCGTTGCGCTTAAAAAGCTGTTCGGAGACGCGGACGTTGCCGCTCTCCTTGGCGCGCGACCGAGCGACGCCAAGTCGTCGCCTACCACCTAAAAATACCAGTCGAGGCATTCAGCGCTAGCACACGCCGGACTACGTCAGCGCAGCCGCTCCAGACAACAAAGGCCCCGAAGGGCCTTTGTGCGGAACGTGCGGGAAAGGGTCTAGAGGCCCTGAGCCGCCGCTGCCACTTCGGCCGCGTAGTCCACCGCCTTTTTTTCGATGCCTTCGCCGACGACGAACATCTGGAAGCTCTTAACCGTCGTGTTGGCGGCCTTGAGAACCTTCTCAACGGTTTGCTCTGGATCCTTCACGAAAGGCTGTCCAAGCAGCGTCACTTCGGCGAGGTACTTGTTGATACGGCCATCCACCATTTTGGCAACGATTTCCATCGGCTTGCCGGATTCCGCTGCTTGCGCGGCGAAAATCTTGCGCTCGTTTTCGATCAATTCGGCTGGAACCTCGTCTTTCGATACGCAAACTGCGCGCGTCGAAGCGACCGAAGCGGCCAAGTGCATCGCGACGTCACGAGCGATATCGCCATTGCCTTCGTACTCAACCAACACGCCGATACGACCGCCACCGTGAATGTAGCTAGCCACCTTGTTGGTGCCGATACGAGCGATGCGACGCGCGGTCATGTTCTCGCCAATTTTTTGCACGAGTGCGGCGCGCTTTGACTCCGCAGATTCGCCATCAATTTTGGTGTTGTTCAACAACGCAGCAGCATCAGCCGGATTGTCTGTGCCCACGTTCTTCGCGAGTGCAGCAGCCATCGCCAAGAAATCCACGTTGCGAGCCGTGAAATCGGTTTCGCAGTTGAACTCAACCAATGCGCCATTCGACGCATCGGCCGAAACATAAACGCCAATGGTGCCTTCAGCGGCTTGACGCGCGGCGGCTTTGGTGGCCTTCGAGCCCGATTTAATGCGAAGAAGTTCTTCGGCTTTCTTGATGTCGCCATCAGTGTCGACGAGCGCACGCTTGCACTCCATCATGCCGAGGCCGGTCATTTCACGAAGCTCTTTAACGAGCGATGCAGAGATTTCTGCCATGTTTTTCTCCTGTAGGCTGACCGCCTGCCGTGCAGCCGATCCAGCGCGAATTCGTTAGTGTTACTTAGATGGACTCAATAAAAAATGGGGCTCACGCAAACACGTTGAGCCCCACTTCAGCCGGAACTCGATTACTGCTTGGCTTCGAGGTCAGCTGGGTCGACTTCGACGAATTCTTCCGTCTGAGTCTGGGTCTGCGTGATTTCGCGAACCGCTTGCGATTTGCCTTCGAGGATCGCGTCGGCGACACCGCGGGCGTACAGCTGAATCGCTTTGCTGGAGTCATCATTGCCTGGAATGATGTAGTCCACGCCTTCGGGCGAGTGGTTCGTATCAACCACGCCGATAACTGGAACGCCCAGTTTCACGGCTTCGAGCACAGCGATTTTTTGGTAGCCCACGTCGATGATGAACATCGCGTCTGGCAGCGCAACCATATCCTTGATGCCACCGATGGAGGTCATCAATTTGTCGTATTCGCGACGCATGGTCAGCGCTTCGCGCTTGGCCATACGGTCGAGCGTGCCGTCGAGCACCATGGCTTCGAGTTCCTTCAAGCGCTTGATCGAGCCCTTGACGGTTTTGAAGTTCGACATCATGCCGCCGAGCCAACGATGGTCAACAAAAGGCATGCCGGCGCGCTTGGCTTCAGCTGCAACGATTTCGCGTGCTTGACGCTTCGTCGCAACGAACAAAATCGTACCGCGGTTTGCAGCAAGACGACGAACGTAGGTCATTGCCTCGTTGTACTTTTCCATCGTCTTCTCAAGGTTGACGATGTGAATCTTGTTGCGAGCACCGAAGATATACGGTGCCATTTTTGGATTCCAGAAACGTGTTTGGTGACCGAAATGAACTCCGGCCTCCAACATCTGGCGCATAGTTGCTGACATAAAAGTGTCTCCTGCAGATACTGTGGGTTTGACCTCCACTCGCTTGTCGCAGCGCTTGATTTCTTGCGGTTTAACCTACAAGTTGCATCAAGAGCTGCACCCAGCAGTCTTCAACGTTTTTGAAACAATTCGTCGTAGCCATGCGAGTGTGTGAATTTGATCTAGCGCCGCTTGGCTTACAAGGCCCTCAACGCAAAGTTAAGAAAGCCCACAGGTGCCAAAAGGATTTAGATCAGCCCGCTATTATAGCCCGAAACCACTTGCGTTGCACCCGCCAGAGCGCGCGTAACGCCCAGTCCGCCTTGCTTTCAGGCAAGCACCGCCTCATTTTTCGAGCCCCAGCGCCACCTCACACATGATTTTCCGCACTGATCAATACCGCGTTCTAGCCTTCTCGGGTATCGACGCCCTCGCCTTTTTGCAGTCGCAGCTCACCAACGATGTCGCCGCGCTCGACGTCGGCGGCTGGCAATGGCAGGGCTATTGCAGCGCAAAAGGACGCTTGCTAGCGACCTTCGCCCTCGCCCGTATCGGTGCCGACCGTTTTGAGGCTATCGTCCCGGTGAGCACCGTCGAGGCACTCTGCAAGCGTCTCATGATGTTTCGGTTGCGCAGCAAACTCACCATCGAAATCCCGTCCGACAAAGTCGTTCTGCTCGCCACGACCGGCGACCCGATGACCGGTGCCGCTCCTGCCGCCGATATCTCGGCGCAGATTGCGCTGCCCGACGGCCGTTGCCTGCACGTCGCGACCGCGGTCGCCGCCGATGCGCTCCCCGTGGCAGACCAATCAATTTTGAACGCATGGCAACTCGCCAGCATCACCGCCCTTATTCCCGAAGTCACCGCCGCGACCACGGAAATGTTCGTCCCGCAAATGATCGGCTGGGATACCGTGGCACCTCGTGGCGGCGTGAGCTTTAGCAAAGGCTGCTATCCGGGCCAAGAAATTGTGGCCAGAGCGCATTACCGAGGCGCGGTAAAGCGCCATCTTGCCATCGTCAAGCTGACGCTAACTGAGCCTCCAACCCCTGGTGCCGACGTTGAATTGCCGGATCAACGTCTGGGTCAAGTCTGCAATTTCGCGTTGGACCCAACGCGCGCTGGCGGTTACACGGCGCTGGTTGTACTGGGCGACAATTGACATTCGCTCGGTTCAGAGTCGGTGCGAGCGACTGACACAGTTTCGCGTCAAGCGTAGAAACTGCCGCTCCCTCTCTGTACCAGTTGTAGCTTCGGCCCCCATTACCCGGCGCCGCGCACTGTCGCGACCTGACAACGGCTTGCGCTAGGACAAACCGCCACGCTTGTTTATTGGAGGCGCATTAGAGACAATCCAAGCTCTTCCTTCGTTGAGAGGGAGCAGCGCGAATACGATTGCGTCGAACTCAGCCAGCGGCATGAGGTCGCGACGTCCGCGCAGATACTTCGGACACAATGACAGTCAAAACAAACCTCCAGCATTTGCCCCAGCGCGATTCGGCATCCGTGCGCTTGCCGCACCCACGCGGGCACTTCGCGCGTGCACGAATCGTAATCGTGAGTACAGCGGCATGCTGATGACCTTGCTACTAGGCTTCGTAGTCAGTGTTGCGGTGACCTACATTTTGGTCGCTTCCGAGAAGCACCATGGCCACTTTACCGGCGACGCGCACAACTCTGGCCCACAAAAAATACACGACGGCAGCGTTCCGCGTATCGGCGGCATCGGAATCTTTCTCGGCTTTTGTGTCGCCTTGCTTTATGCCAAAACTTTGGTGCCTGCGGCGCGCGACATCGCGGCACCCGTGTGGCTTATTTTGGCGCTGTTTATCCCGTTTGCGGCCGGTCTGTTTGAGGACGTAACAAAGCGAGTTCGACCAGCGATTCGTTTAGTGGCTACATTCATCGGCGCGGCGATCGCGTTTTCGTGGTGCGGCGCCACGCTCACGCGCTTCGACATCCCCGGCGTTGACGCGGTGGTGGCGCTAAATCCGCTGGTTCAACTCGCGGTGACACTCTTCTGCGCCGGCGGCATCGCCCACGCTTTTAACCTTTCGGACGGACTTAACGGCTTGTTGGGCGGGCTCGTCTGCACCGCCACGCTCGGGCTGGCGCTGATTGCTTGGCGGGTTGGCGATCAACAGGTGCTGTTTTCGGCGCTTGCACTGGGTAGCGCCGCGGCCGGTTTTCTAATATTGAATTACCCAAGCGCGCGCATATTCGCGGGCGATGGCGGTGCTTATTTTTGCGGCACCGCAGTGGCGCTCCTCTGCGTCATGCTAGTCGCACGCAACCCCAGCATCAGCCCTTGGTCCGCGCTGGCAATGGCGCTCTACCCATTCACCGACACCGGCTGTGCGATCCTGCGCCGCATCGCTCAACGCCGTCCCGTGAGCCAACCCGACGCCGAACACTTGCACTCGTTGCTCGCGCGATGGCTTTTGCGGCGTTTCCCGCGCACCGGTCGCAACATCGCGTCGTTCGTCATCGTCGCCGTCACTTTAGCGTTCGCGCTGGTCGCAACATCAATCGCGACGAGTACGCCAGCGCTCGTGGCCCTCGCAGCGATGTACTTTTGCGTTTACGCCATCGTCTACCTAAACCTCTACCGTGCCGTGGTCGGCGCTGAGCGCGCAGAGTCGCTCACTATGGTCACCACAACGGGCTCGGACTGACGCGCAGTAGAGGTCTCACACCGCGACATCGCATTCGAATGCCGCAGCGGTTTTTCTGAGCTAGGCGCGCGATCTGCTTTCGCGTCTTAGGTCGGCCGTTACCATCATCGTCACTAGCGATTCAAGCGGCGTAGTAGCCGTCCAGCCCAAGCGTTCGCGCGCCTTCGCAGGTTCACCGACTAACACATCAACTTCCGCGGGCCGCAAGAATGCGTCACTGGTGCGCACGTAATCCAAATAGTTCAAGTCCAACGCCGCAAACGCAAGTCGACAAAATTCGCGCACTGTCGTCGTCTGACCGGTCGCCACCACGTAATCGTCTGGCTTTTCTTGCTGCAGCATTCGCCACATCGCGTCGACGTAGTCCCCGGCGAAACCCCAGTCACGCTTCGCTTCAAGGTTGCCCAGCACCAGTTCTTTCTGCAGCCCGAGCTTAATTCGCGTCGCAGCGAGCGTAATTTTTCGTGTCACAAACTCTTCCCCGCGCAGCGGAGATTCGTGGTTAAACAAAATACCGGATGAGGCATGCAACCCAAAGCTCTCGCGGTAATTGATCGTGATCCAGTGACCGTAGAGCTTCGCTACACCGTAAGGACTTCGCGGGTAGAACGGCGTGACTTCACTCTGACGCGCATGTTGAACTTTGCCAAACATTTCGCTCGTGGACGCCTGATAAAAGCGCGTGTGCGGCGAGCTTTGCCGCAGCGCCTCCAGGCAATGCGTCACGCCGAGCGCTCCCACCATCGCGGTATGAACGGGTTGGTCCCACGACGTTCCCACAAAGCTTTGCGCGGCCAAATTGAAAAATTCGTCCGCTTGTTCGCGTTTAATTAAACGCTGCAACGAACCCGCGTCATTCATGTCCGCGTATTCGATCGCCACATCATCCGCCACGCGCAGCTCGCGCAGACGCCAAAATGCATCCGTCCCACGGCGTGGCGCGAGACCGATCACGCGATACCCCTTTTCAAGCAAGAGTTGCGCGAGATACGCCCCGTCCTGCCCCGATATGCCCGTGATTAGCGCTTTCCGTGTCATCTACTTCTTCTCCATAAAAATTCTTAGCGTCCGGCCGCCGACTCGTTCGGCACGCGTGCGCTCCAATCCGAGATCAGACTGGCCAACGTGTCGCGCCACGCAATCCGCGGCCGCCAACCCGTGTGCGCAGTGAGCTTTTCGTGACAGGCCGTCACCGCTTTTTGTTCGGCCGGACGATACAGCGCCACGTCATGCGTAATCGTCGCGCGCACCTGTGCGATGTCCAACATCGCCTCAACCGTAGCGCGAATGTTACGCGGCTCGCCGGAGCAGACGTTGTAGACCTCGCCCGTGCGGCCCGACTCCATTATTGCGAGATACGCGTCGAGCACGTCGCCGACATCCAAAAAATCTCGTTCAACATCCACATCACCAAGCAAAAGCTCCGGCGCCTGCAGGCCCAGTTTCACGCGCGCGATTTGCCGCGCCACGGCGGGCAACACGAAGTCCGCACTTTGGCCCGCACCGACGTGGTTGAAAGATCGGGCGATGACCACATCGGTGCCATATCGGCGCGCGGCCTGCTGCACGACGACCTCGCTCGCCAGCTTCGACGACCCGTAAATGCTCACCGGCGCGGCCGGCGTAAGCTCCGTCAGCGGAAGTTGCGCCGGCAGCACCCGCCCGTACACGTCTGCGCTGCTCACATGCAGCACGCGCCCGGCAAACTTGATCTGCCGCAGCGCCTGCATCAGCGCCAATGTGCCGCGTACATTGACATCAAATGCCGTCTGCGGATCGGCCTCCGCCGTGGGCACATGCGAAATAGCCGCAAGGTGCAGGACCGCATCCGGCGCATGTGCCGCAATAGCGTCGGCGAGGCCCGCGATATCGCGAATATCCACCGCGTCAGCGAGAGGCAATAGCGTCACCCCCGAGCCTTGGCCGCTCGCCGCGAGTTTGCGAAGGAAACTCTGCCCCACAAAGCCGCTCGCACCTGTCAACAAAATTCGTTTCATGTTCATACGTTCTAACTTGGCCCGGCACCCAGTGCCCGAACCGGTAATTTTTTGCAACATCAACCGCGAACTATCGCAATCACGCTCATATCCGCCCCGCCGCTTTGTACACCGCGTAGCCCACTACTTCTCGCGCCCATGTCCGCCACGCCTCCGCGCCGCGGTTAATAGAATAGTCCGCCCAGTCGGAGCTTGCGTGGCTCTGGAAGTCCACCGGGTAGGGCGTGACGTTCAGGCCCGCGTTGCGAAACGTCTCGTGCGCGCGCCGCATGTGCGACGCCGACGTCACCAGCAACCACGGCAACATCGAATCCGCGCCCAACATTTCGCGTGTCATGGTCGCGTTCTCGCGCGTGTTGCGCGACTTCCGCTCAAACGTTGCGCGCCGTGCGCTCACGCCCATCGCCTCAAAAAACGCCCGCGCCTGATCGGCCTCGACGGAACCATCGTCGGTCACTGAAGCGTCCCCGCCGGTGAACACCAACCGAAAACTTGGGTACTGGTGCAGGAGCTTCAGCGCCTCCACAATCCGCTCGCCCGACTCACCCAGCGGCAGTTGGCCGTGACCGCGACCGTCTTCCGCACGGATAGCGCCTCCGAGCACCACGACGCCCGCGAACTTCGACAAATCTCCTTTCGGCACCGCATGCAAGTCCTCCAGGGGCCGTAACGCCGCGTCGGACAGCGGCAACCACCCCGTAAGCGCGAGCAGTAACGCGCCCGTTGCGACGCTCAGCCGCGCCAAGCGAGGTCGGCGACGCCACACGACAAGCGCGAGCAACGAGAGAATCAGAACGAGCGCGAGCGGCTGAGATAGCGCCGTGACACATTGAGCGATGAAATGCATGGCGAGCATCATAATTCACGTGTGCCCACCGCGCCCCTCCTCTCACCCCGCGACCAGCCACGTATCGGCGCATTCGGCCGTGTCGTGCGCACCGTCGCGTTGCTTGCGGGCGCGAGCGTGATCGCACTGGTCGCTGCGGTGGCCACGATTGCCGTGGACGTGGAAGCGTGGCTCTCGGCCCCGGCCGACCCGCCCGCTAAGGCGGACGTCATCATCTCGCTCGGCGGTGATCCCGGCCAACGCGCCGCGCACGCGCTCGATCTCTACAAAGCCGGGTTCGCGCCACGCATTCTCTTCATGACGCAAGACGGTTCGGGTAACGAAGACCCATCGCCGTTTCCGGACCTTCGCGGCAAAGGACTGGTCGCGGCCGGCGTTCCGCCCCAAGCGATACGCTACGAAATCGCACCGCAAACCACCCGCGAGGAGAGCATCGCCGCGCGCGCGTGGATGCGGCAATGCGGGTGGCGCACCGCGCTTGTAGTCAGCGACGCCGTGCACACGCGGCGCGTCGCATGGACGTGGCGCCAAACATTTGCCGCGACCGACCTCACGTTTCGCACCACACCCGCGCCGTCGCGCAGCAGCCCCGCCACCGCGAACCTACACAGCGAGCTCAAGAAAAACATGTTCTACCGCGTCCGCTACGCCGCCGACGCGTGCGCCCGCGACGCCAGCTGCACAGGTAATCTCAAGCTGAACATCACCTGTCCGCCTTGAAGCGCGGCCGTTACCCTGGTCCGACCAAGCGCTGAAAACAAAGCCCTCACCTAATACTGTTCGGTTAACGGGTAGGCGACGACTCGGCGTCGCTGCGTGCCACGGGGAAGCGCGGCCGAGTCCGCGCCTACAGGTGCCAGCGCTGCGCGCAGCTCGCAACGGTGCGCACTATAGCTTTTTGGCTTTATCGACATCCTGACGGCGCTTTCAGCCATATTTTCCTATTTGTCGATAAACACAAAAATCAGCCTGTAACGACCGCCCAGATGTCGTTAGCGCTAAAAAGGTGTATAGACGTTCTTGGACATACACGCGCGAGCGCAACGCGCCAACCGCCACCGCTCACCCGCGCGCCAGCGCAGTCGCGATCGCGTCCGCGTACGCCGCGTACACGAGGCGTTCATCAAACTTCGCCTCCACGTACGCGCGCCCCGCGCGGCCCATGCGTGCACGTCCGTCGGCTCCTGCCTCGATCATCCGCAGCATCGCCTCGGCGAGCCCCCGCGCGTCGCGCGCCGCGCAGAGCACGCCCGTCTCGCCGTCACGCACCGCCTCGCGACACCCCGGCACATCGGTCGCCACCAGCGGCTTGCCCATCGCCGCCGCCTCCAGCAGCGCGCGCGGCGTGCCCTCGCGATACGAAGGCAACACCACCACGTCCGCCGCCGCGATCAACGGGCGCACGTCCTCCACAAACCCAAGGTAGCGCACCACACCCTCCGCGACCCACCGATCTAACGCTTCGCGCGGCACCGCGCTTGGGTTCCCGATGTCGCCCTGCCCCGCCACACAAAACTCAACCGCCACGCCACGCGCCGCGCACGCCGCCCGAACAATCCGCGCCGCCTCCACGTATTCCGCCAGCCCCTTGTCCCACAGCAGCCGCGCCATCAACAAAAACTGCAGCGGGCGAGCCTCTCCAGCCGCAGCAGACACCGGAGCAAACCGCGCTAAATCAACCCCCGAACCGGGCAGCAACCCCACGCGGTCATGCCGCACGATCCCCTCACGCACGAACAAATCGCGGTCGTCCGGATTCTGAAAAAACACCATCGCCGAACGCGCCAACGCGACGCGATACAAAACACGCAACACCCGCGCAACCCAACCGCCGCGGATCACCGCGCTGCCCAGACCCGCGATATTGTTGATCACCGGCACGCCGCACACACGCGCGGCGAGGCTGCCGTAAATGTTCGGCTTCGCCGTGAACGCGAGCAGCACCGACGGTCGCTCGCGACGCAGCAAACCCACGAACCGCACAAACAACGCAAAGTCACGCACAGGGTTCGTACCACCGTTGTCCATCGGCAAATCAACGAACCGACAAGGCAGACGAAGCTCATGCCCATCCGAAGGCGCAGCCGCCACAACCTCATGCCCCGCGTCCTGCAACGAACGAATCAACCCCACGCGGAAATTGGCTAGGTTCCAGGCGGTGTTTAGGGCGATGAGGGCGCGATTACGATGCGGTGCGTGCGTCACCTACTGACCGCCCCGTAGAAATTTCGTCTCTGTCGAGATCCGCTAAGACGCTTCATTACGAGAAAATCCATGACTTGTACGGAAGCCAACCAGACGCGTGAATCGCGAAGTTGAGCCACACAAACTGCACCACGCCGTAGTACAAGACGACCACGTATACCCAGATCGTGTCGCCGCGCGCCCCTGCTCTCTTAGTCATGAGTTCAGGCAACCGCGAGAGCGTGAAAAGTTGCAACGGAATCAAATACAACGCAAGACGATCAACCGCCGTGCTCGACGCAGCAACCGGAAGCCAGAGCGCGCAAGCAATCGCCAGCGCCGCCATCAGTAACCACAAATTCCGCTCGGCCGGCATGAGCAGCAATCGACGTCGCGCCGCCAACAAGATGACTGCTGGCAGCACGTTCATTGCGATCCGAACCGTTGCCCCCTCCGATGTGTATTCGGCCTCGATGTAATTCGTGACAAACGCATCGATGCTGTCGGCAATTAGTACGTTGTACATCACCAATATCGTCACGCCTGCCCAAAGGGCCGTCCAAATTCTCCGTCTGGGAGTCGCCAAGATCGCGAGCGGAAGCAAGACAATCGCCGACTTGTGCATCGTGGCGGCGGCAACGACGGCTGCCACGAACAGCCAATTGTGCTTGCGTGACAACGCCACCATGCCAAGCATCGTCAAACCGATTGCCACGCCCTGTCGTGTATAGCCCATCGCCACGACAATGACCAGGTAGGGAACTGCAACAGTCAGCGCGAGCCAAGGACGCGGCTGCGCGCGACAGAAGACGACGAGCCCGGCCGAGAAAAGTATGCCGCAGAAAAGGTTGAGAAGGTGAACGTCTCCCCCCAGCTGCATCGCCAGCCAGGACAAGAACTGAAACCCTGCGTCCTTCCCTTGCAAAGCCTCTACAAGCGACAAGCCCTCGTCATTGAAGAAGTTCTCTTGGTAGTTCCCCCAATCGCCGCCAACTTCATGACGAAGACCGACGAGAACTGAAAGTGTGACGAACACAAAGAACCAAGGGATTGCGCGCCGACTGTAATTTGTACCGGGTGTTGTTGTTAGTACAGCCGCTAGAGCAACAAGAAAGAACATTACCCAATAGGTAGTCATGGCTGACTCGCTCTTGCCTGATGGCCCGTGACGGGCGACCGATGGCAGTGTTGGTGCATCGTCTCACGTTGTGCAACACTCCAAAAGATGCCGACAACAGATTTCACCTTTGTCCCTTGAGCGAGGCGTGCCGCGGGTAGTCCCAGTGGCCGAATCAAGACACTCGCTCCGTTTGGACGCTCGACAGCCAAGCCTGAAACATCAAAACCGACCAAATACTAAGCGTGTGATCCCTCGCGCCAGATACGTGCTCGCGCCATCGGCGCGTAACCACTTCCGGCCGAAAGTAACCTTCCGCGCGCAATCTCGGTTCGGCAAGCAAGCTCTCCGCCCATTCTCGAAGTGGACCACGCAGCCACTCCCCCACCGGAATGCCAAAGCCCGCCTTGGGCCGCTCAATCAGTTCGCGCGGCACGTGGCGGTAGAGCACTTGACGCAGCGCCCATTTGCCCTGGTTGCCGCGAATTTTCATGTTGAGTGGCATGCGCCACGCAAGTTCCGCCACGCGGTGATCGAGGAACGGCACGCGTGTCTCAAGGCTTGTAGCCATCGCAGCGCGATCAACCTTACACAAAATGTCATCGGGCAAATACGACAAACTGTCGCGGTACATCATTCGAAGTTGACCGTCGTCGAGCCCGACGGAGGGCAGCGCGTCATCCAACACACTGTGTGGCTCGATGACGTTGCCGCCGTTTTCATCCAGCACAACCGAGGCCGGGTCTTGCCATTCGGAAACCAGGCTACGGTACAGGTCGTCGATGCTTTGGACACCGCGTAGACGTGCGGCCAATTTGTGCGCCTTGTCTCCGACACGAGCAATGCCACTAGAGCCCGGCAACAGGGCGTTGAGAGGCGCACCGAGCGCGTCCCACCCGCGCGTTGGCACGGCGGTGATAGCCGCCCCGAGCGCGCGTCGCGCGGGATACGGCAACCACGCCAATCGCTCCCAGATTCTTGGCCCCCAAAAATATCGGTTGTAGCCGCCAAAAAGCTCGTCTCCGGCATCGCCGGAGAGCGCCACGGTCACGTGTTGGCGTGCGGCACGACAGACGAGATGCGTCGGGATCTGCGACGAATCAGCAAACGGCTCGTCGTACATCGTTGGAAGACACTTTATGACGTCGCGGGCCTCGTCAGCCGTGACGTAGAGCTCCGAGTGCAACGTACCCAAGTGATGCGCAACGGCACGCGCGTAGTCCGACTCGTCGTAGGCCTTTTCCTCGAAACCAATCGTGAACGTCTTGACCGGCTGTGTTGCCTGTCGCTGCATCAACGCCACAATCGCCGACGAATCGACGCCACCCGACAAGAATGCGCCTAGCGGCACGTCAGCGAGCGACTGAAGCCGCACTGCGTCCGAGAGCGTAGCCTCGAGCGAATCAACCGCCTCGCGCTCATCTGTTATCTGGTTCGCCGCGCCGGCCACCACCGCGTCCCCCAGCGACCACCAGCGCGTAACGGAGACGCCTTCGTGCGTCGAGCCTGCGCGCAGCGGCTCGCTCGGCGGGGCGCCCGAAGCGCGCTCTACAACCGTGAGTAGGCAGCCGGGCTCTAACTTGTAGATACCCTGATAGATACTTCTCGGGGCGGGCACGTACACAAAGCGCATGTATTGCGCCAAGGCTTGTCGGCACACCGCGTTATCAAAACCGGGGTAAGCGCGGAGCGCCTTAAGCTCAGACCCGAATACGAACGCGCGGTCGTCCCCTCGCCCCACCCAACCGTAGTAGAGCGGCTTTTCACCGAAGCGATCTCGCGCGAGGTACAGGCGACGGTCGCGTTGATCCCAAAGCGCAATCGCAAACATGCCAATCGTCTTTTGCAACGTTGGTTCGATGCCCCAATGCTCGAACGCGGCAAGCAACGTCTCCGTGTCCGAGTGCCCGCGCCACTGCGGCGCGACGCCAGCGGCGACGAGTTCTGCACGCATCTGTTCGTGGTTGTATATCTCACCGTTGAACACGATCACAAAACGGCTCGTCGCCGAATGCATTGGCTGATGCCCGGCGGGCGACAAGTCGACGATTGATAAACGGCGATGGCCGAATGCGATTCCAGCGTCGAGGCGTGACCACTCCCCCGAATCGTCGGGGCCCCTACGCGCGATAGCATTCGCCATTTGTGCAACGGTCAGCTCCAGCGCACCGCCGCCCGCTGCTTTCGACCGGATAAATCCGACAATCCCGCACACGATCAGCGCCCCTCCAACTTCTTGGTGCCTAACGCACACCAGAAAGGCGCGTGCTCGCCAAAACTAATGTCAACCAAGCCTGCGCGCGTCATCATTTCCGCAACTTGCTGCTTGCTGAATCGTTGCTCAAGTGGCGTACCAAATCGATCTCGCGCATCGGTACGCATCGTGTAGAAACTGTGGTTACGATAGTAGTAGAGCGGCATGAAACTAGCGTTCATGCGCACTCGATCAGCGATCAAACTGAGCCGCGCCAGCGGCCAGTAGATGATGACACCGATCGCGTCGGTGGTGACGTGCTTTAACCACGGAGGCATGCGACAAATTGCCTGGCGCATCAAATCCGAAAGTCGCCACACCAAGCGAAACCACCAAGGTCTGTTATCGAGCGCGTAATAGAGATAAAGTAAAAGCGGCGCGCCTGGCTTCAGCAGATCAACGCAGGAGCGAACAGCGGCGGCAGTGTCGGGCACGTGATGAAGTACTCCCAGCGAGTAGCCGAAGTCCTGACTGCCATTTTTCAATTCGACGTCATCGACACCGGCATGGTGAAACACGACGTTGGACAACTCCGTCAAGTTCACGCGCGCGACCTCGATTGCTGCGGATGGATCAACGCAGTGAAGCTTCCCAACGCGCGGAGCCACCCAACGCGCCCAACGGCCTGTTCCGCAGCCCATATCGAAACCCTCGGCGTCCTTAGGCAAAGCGTCCCACGGGAAAAGCGCGAAGTACTCGCCAAACACTTTCCGCGACTCATCCTCGGTCATGCCCGACTGATCGAATCGCTGCCACTCGTCACCAAAACTCGCAACGGTATCGTGATCAATGTTCGTCATATGCTCGTTAACCGTACCGGAGATCTAGACAAAGTCTGCAACGTCGGCGAGACTGTTGAGGGATACAAGGTCCAATTCAGTTGCAACTGGCAGCGCCTCAACTTTGCGTCCCGCACTGGCCAGATGGCCAATCACATAAAGGAAACCGTGTTCCCCCGTAGTCTTTCCAAGTTTGTCGGCGTGCTCCGCTCGCAGCGCCTCATGCACGATCTTCGGCCTGTATGCGAACAGGCCAATTTCTCGCTCGCCGGCTTTCGGATCCTTAATCCCCAATTCGCGTGACTCAACAACTCCAGCCACTACGCCATTCACGTCTCGCGCGACTAATGTGTACGCTGAGTCAACCATCCTCGTAGCAAAGGTGAAATCATTCCCATGCGCGAGATGCGCGTTGACTACCGCCTCGACTGTCGATGGCTGAATGAAAGGAATGTCGCCCCAAACCAACAACACGTGCTCCGCCGAGTCAAAAGCGGGCGACTGCTCGAACTGCAAGACGGCGTCGCCCATCCCGCTTGGTGCAGGTTGCACGACCAAATGCGCAACCAACCCAGCGTCCGCCAGCGCTCGACGAATCTGCGCCTCGCCTTCCGGGCTTACGATGATGGTCATCTGCGCGTCGTACGGTGCCATCAACTCTGCGATTCGGATCAGGATCGCTTTGCCTTGGATGGGGAAAAGCGTCTTCGGATACGGAAGACCAGCCCGCGTGCCGCGCCCGGCAGCTGCAACTAGCACTCGAAGCTTAGACATCAAAATCCTTTCCAATTTTTCCGCGCAAACCTCGCAGAATCGCGCGATAGAAAATCGGCGCGTTCCGTCCCGCAACAAGCGACGCAGAGAACGCCAAGCCGCTTCGAGCGGTCATGCGCACTAGGACAATGCCCAGCAACAAAACGTGGCGAATCCATGGAATGTTGAAGTAGCGCGCGTTAAGCACAAGCGAGTTCTTCACGTAGTAGTAAACCTTCATTGGACTGTACGACCGCTGGCTAACATCCGGGTGGTAGTGAACGGCGTCGAGCACGGAGATCACAGGTCCAAACTGACGTAGCCGGAAGAAGTAGTCGACTTCATCACCATAAATAAAATAATCCGTGTTAACGTTTCCGACGGTACGCACGGCCCGAAGGCTTATCAGCGCGCCATTGAAAAGATGCGCGAATGCATATGTTCCACCTGGTGAAACCGCAGCAAGCTCAACGAGGGTTCGGTAACGACGCGGCCATCCAAAAATTACGGGCATCCGCTTGGCATTAAGGACTGGGAAAGGGAAGACGAAGCGAGATGGCTCGTCCTCTCGCACGACGATGGACGAGACGCACGAAAGGCCATCGTGAAGTGCGGAGACAAGTGATCCGAGTGCGTGGGCATCCGGGTATCCGTCGTCGTCCATAAGCCACACGGCGTCATATCCATTGTCCAATGCGTACTTGATACTGCGATGCCACCCGCCTGCAGAACCCACGTTTTCTTGCGTGATAAATCGAACTCCCCGACGCTGCAACATTTGCACCGTGCCATCGGTACATGCGTTGTCAATCACCACAATATCGTGAGCGACTCTTGTTTGCGCTTCAATACCGTCTATGCACCGCGAAAGCAATGCACAACGATTGTGAGTCACGACGGCAGCGAGCACTTTCATTTCAGGCGTTACGCTTCATACTTTAGATACCTTGCGCAGTAGTACTCGAAGATCGGTGTTTTCAAATGACTCAATGCGCGGTCGACTTCTTTGCCAGCGCGGACCTGTCGCCTCAATGGCAACAATTTTCAAAGGAAATAGCGTTTCGAAATGCATGAAAGTCTGACGAGACAGCATGAAGGTGTGAGGCGTGTGAGCAAGCCCGGCAAAGACATCCAGATCGCCGATGTTTGGAGTCTCAAAGAAAATGTGTCCACCGTCACGAACTTTTTCGGTCAGCCTTAGAACGGTATCAAGGAGATCGTGAACATGCTCTATCGAATGTGCCGAGTAAATAAAGTCAACCTGCGGAGCTTGGGCAAGTTCTGGTGAATACCCAAATCCGTACGCGTTGGCTAAATCACGCGACCGCATGGACGGATCAACAACATGCACGGACAACGCTTTTCCGGACTCAGTCAACGCGAATCCGGCGGCGCAATCGCCGGCTCCAAAATCTAACACGGTACCAAACTCGCCCAGGGATTTCTCTAACCAAGCAATTCGTTCAGCAGTCCAGCGCACTTGATGATCGTTCGGACGATTCGACAATGGCAAATGGTTTCCGTCTACGGCGTCCCTATTGCGCCAATAGAACCTTTCGTAGTAGTCCGCCAACTCCGTTTTCTCGAAGAATGGCAAGCAAGCCCCAGTCAGGCAGTTATTGCAATAGCAAACTGACCGATTAAAGTACCGCTTGTTGATAGCCACGGGATGGTATGCGTTGCCAAAACGACGGCTGAAATGAGCTAAGGCGCGAGCGACCCAAGCGGGCAGCAAATAAGCGGCATTACGCGCAAAACTATCTGAATTGAGGCTCAAGTACGGCCTGGAAGCGACGTCAAGCGAACCACAAAGAAAGCAGCGCGCTCCTGTTAGGGCTCTGAGTGCGCGGCTCACGTAACTGCCTCCATCCTAAACTTCATTCGCTCACGCATCACTCACGCCTATCGTCGTTGTGTTCGTTCCAAGCCCGCTGCGCAAAAGCTCCCAACCGTACGTCGCATGCTCTGAGTGACGCTGCGGCCGCCGCTGCGATTCCAGTGTCCGAGTCCTCGAACACCAATGCTTCCACTGCCGCTGTCTGCGTCAGCCTTAGCACAGCCAGAAACACATCAGGGTGCGGTTTAGATCGAAGCACGTCATCAGCGCAGACTACCGGGTCAAACCAATCTTCGTATCCGAGGGCTGCCAACGCGAGTCGCACGGTACCACGCGAGCCCGAGGTCGCCACGCTAAGGCGATACCGTGATCGCGCCCAGCGAAGAAAATCATCCACATGAGGCATGGGTAACAAATGGCTTGAAATCATGTCCCTCACCATCGACTGCTTTCTCGATACCAGCTCCGCCAGTAACGCAGGAGGAAGCTCTCGTCCGTTCTGAGAAAAAAGCATTCGCAGCGCGTCTCCAGTGCTCATACCGGCAATCGACGAGTAATCCACCGGCACGCCCAGAGGTGCCAACACCTGCGTAAACGCAGACGCATGCAACGGGGATGTATCCGCGATCGTTCCGTCGAAATCGAAGATTAGAAGCCGCTTGCCGACAAGAAGCTGCTCGAGTGATTGCTCTGATTTCACGAGCGTGGTCCACGCGATGTGATGGATTCGTACAAACTCAATACCGTTTCCACGACTTTCGAACCATCGTGCTTACCTGGCGACGAAGCCGACTCAAACGCGTCGACTATCCGCCTAGTTGGAACCTTGTCGAAGCCATCCAGATCAAACTCAACGTAGGTTTCATCGGCCTTGAGTCGGCTTCTATTGATCAGATCTGCATCGAACAATTCCTCCATCGAATAGGAGCGCGCGTCGGACATATTCAGGTATCGATGCGCGCCACAGATATAGTCCGACGCCTTGTAGGTCGGAGTTTCGTAGTCCGCGCCTATGTTTGTTACGAAAACCTTAAAGGCCGACTTATTGTCCGCGATGGCCTCGGCCACTCCTGCCGACAAATACGTCGGATACAGGGACGAGTGCTGCGTGCCAGCGGAGTAAATGATGATGTCCGCTTGCTGCAAGGCGCGTCTAACGCCTTGGGAAGCCGGCACAAAGCAATGATGCTGCGCCAGATACGTTCGTTTTTCGTCGACGTTGAGCGACGCGAACCGAGTCGGATCAAGCAGCTGATCAAGCAAATAGATTCGCTCTACACGTACGTTAGAACGCAACTCCACAATTTCTGCTTCGCTATAAAGCATTTCACCGTTCTCGCGCAGCGCAACCAGCTTCTTGTCCTCGATGCTCGTTGGTAGAACGGTACCTCGCAACTTGAAAAGCTTATCGATGAATATCGTCGCATCTTCAATGTTGCGTTTGAACACTAAGAACGCACCCGCGTAGATACAGTTCATAACGGAACAATCGTAGAAGCTGAACTCCTCGCCGTTGACGCGTTCGATTACGTTGAGGCCGTCTAAAAACTCGTTCACAAAACGCCGCAGCGCAAGGCGCACCTTTTGACTTTCAAACCGCGCACCAACCAAGTCATCTCGCGAGCCATTCGCGAAGCTTCTAAGTAACGAAAGCGCTTCCCCGCGTGGGCAATCGACCGCGAAGCGGGCGCAAAATACCTGCAAGTTCGCAAGATAGTCGACATCGTCCGCGGGAAGCATCAACTCCTGCACTTTGCGAATGTCGGACGGACCGAGCATTCCGAAGAAGCGACGAATCAGTCCAGTGGACTTGCCATCATCGTATGCGTTCACGATCGACGTCACCTGCAAGCCTTGCCGCGCCAGCAACGCCGGTATGAGCGCAGCGGCGCCACGCCCGCCATTCAGAACCACAACATTAAGCATGCAAATCTCCTAATTCCGTTCGGCCCGCAAATCGGCGTACACCGCAGCGTATTTGGCCACACCGGTCGACAGCGCGAACTCAGTGCTGTTCCGGCGAATGTTGACCGCGCTACCGCGCTGGATCTCCAAGATACGAACCACCGCTTCGGATAGCGATCGTTCGGAAAAATCGGACACGAGAATCGAACCGTTCTGCTCCGGGTCTACGATCTGATCTAGATCGCCTACCCCCGCGTTCGCCACCACGGGCACATTACACGCAAAAAGCTCGGCCAGTTTTGTCGGCGAACAACCTGCCTTCGAAATATCCGCGCGAATGAAAACCACGGACAACGTCGCGATGGAAATGTAACTGGGAACTTCCGCCCGTTCCGCAGAGGTGAACCGGATCGATGCGGCCGCCACGCCTTGGGCTGCGCATTCTTGCTCAACGAGAGACTTCCCGTTGTTCGACAAAAAGAGAAAAACGGCCGTGGGGTCCTGATGCAATACGCAATTGAAAAGTCGAATCATGTCCGCCAGCAGGTAATCGGGGCCAAGGCTACCTAAGTACAGCAAAACGGTGCTCGTCGACGCAATGCCCAGCCGTGCCCGCAGCGCCTGACGTTGCTCAGCCCCCACAAGGGTGGGATCGAAGTGGTCGAAGTCCGCACAACACGGGATCACGGAGAAATGCGTCGTGTCACCGGAGTTTGCGCAGTACCAATCCGACAGCACCTCTCGGGCTCGCTGCGTAAGGCAAACCACCTTCGCGGCGTTCACGATCATTGGCCCCTCAAGGCGTTTCAAGTAACGGTAGACAAATTTGAAACGCTTATTGTGTAGGCCGCCATCGGCATAAAAGTCGCGGAAATCAAATACGTACGGAACTCTGAATTTCTTGAATATCTGATACCCAATCACCGCGGGTGGAAAACTCCTACAGTGCAAAAAATTGATCGGTTTCGATTTGACAATTCGTCGAGCGATCCACGTCATTCGAACAAAGTCAAAAACTGTGCCGATCAGCGGCGGACTATTGTGATAACGGACATGCGTCCACTCGATACCCGCTTGGTCGAGCTGCGTCCTACAACGCGCAACTGCTTCGTCCTTGCCCTTTTTTTCCGCGCTCAAAACATGGATTCGATAGCCCATGGCGGCGAGACCTACGAGGTACGGCACTACCTGCGACTGTCCTATGTGATCAGTCAAACCATTCTGCGTTATGTAGAGCACGCTCATCGTCGCAAAACCATTTCAATTTCCATCATCCAAAATTCACGGACGTTCGTTATGTCGAACGCCTGCGCGAGCTTCAACGCGCCTGACGAGTAACCGTCTCTTTGCGCGTTGTCATCGTCAAAGTCAGCGAGCGCCGCCACCCACTCGTTCACGGTGTGGGGATCGTTTTTTTCAGGGATCGGCAACAGCCGACCGGCGACGGCGGTGGGGTCGAGCTCCAGCGTCTCACGAACACCGCCAGCATGACAGTCTGCCGCCAAAATGGGCAGTCCGAGAGACAACGCAAGAATTAGAACAGTCGGCACCCCTTCGTGGCGAGATGGCAGTAGGAACGCGTACGCATTGACCATAAAGTCCTGCGGCTGCGGAAGCGAGCCCAAGAACAGAACTTGCGACGTTGAGTCCCCAGCGTGGCTGCCCACACTCAGGCCAAGGACTGCCGCCAAGGTCTTCATTTCGGACAACAGTGGTCCGTCACCGATCACCACGAGCTGCCGTTGCTCTCGCTTGCACGAGAAAGCCGCCCACACCGTCAATAAGCCATCCACATTCTTCTCATGCACCATCCGGCCGCAGAATACGTAGCGTCGAACACCGTCGTTCGGAAACGCGTACGTCGGACTTGCAACCTCTAGAAAATTACGAAAAACTCCGATGCGACTCGAGGGCAGCTCGTATAGCTCCGCGAGCTCATCGGCCAGCGAACGGCTGATGCAAAGCGTCCGGTCAAACCGGCGGTACACGAAGGCGACGACCGCACGCAGTTGAATCATCAATCGATTCGTCGGGTTGCCAACCACGTTGATGAGTCCCAGTGCAAACTTTTTGTCTCGACCTCCGGACAGCGCACTGATCAGATCAGCACCCCACAAGCAACTTATCGTCAAGTGAATCTCACGCGCCTGTTTCGCCCGACGAAGACGCCAAGCAAGCACCACGTACGTGATCCAGCGCAGCGCCAAGGGCAGGCGCGGCACCGGCCCCAAGGCAACATGCTCCGCCTCAGAGGCAAAGTATCGCGCCGCTCCCGGCTCATCAAAAGAAATCTGCACAACGTGGTGACCGGCGCTCAACAATCGCGTCAAGCTATCGACAAGCTTTTCGGCGCCCCCTGCGTGACGTAGCGACGGAATCAGAAGCGCGATATTGCTCATAAGTAGTAACGACGAATGACGCGGACCAAGTATTCGTAGTCAAAATCGATACCCAACGAATCGAAAACCGGTTGAACATACGAAACATCGATTTCGTAGCTCGCGCCTTCCGACACCCAAATAACCAAGGCGCTTGCGTTTAGCGCCTTCTCGGCGCTGGCAATGATTTCGGCAACGCTGCTCGAACGCGGGTTCGCTACGTTTACGATTTTCGGTACAGCCGCGCCTGATCGGAGTAGAAAACTAATTACCTGCACGACATCGGCCAAGTCGACAATGTTGCGGCTGGCGTTTCGCCAAGCCGTGATCGGTTCGTTACTGCGGATGGAATTGCACAACACTGTAAGCAAAGTATTCCCGGGCGCGTTAGGGCCAGCAACTTGCGGCAGGCGAAAAACGATACCCCGCGGATGCGAAAGCGCCAGCGACTCCATGTTTAATTTGTGCGCAACGTAAGGCGAGTGCTGTTGCGCCGGGTCTTGAACACTGCACGTACCAAAGTACACAACCCGAGAGTCGGCTGCCGCCGCCAAAAGAGTTTTCTCGAGCAATGCTCGTTCGCGTTCAAATAGTGCGGTGTTCGTACATTGGGAATTAGAAACGCCCGAGGCGAAGATGACATCAAGCGCCGCGCCATAGCCAGCCTCTCGAAACGCGTTGGCAAGCATGCCGTTGCCGACAATCATAGGAACTTCATCCCGCTGATCCTAAGTGGACCGTGAGATGGCCGCTTGGTCGACATCGCAACGATCATTACTTAGCCTTTCTCGATTCGACAGGCAGCAGCAACTCGACATACTGATCAACCGCTTCGTCGATGGAAAAATCCTGCGCACGCGCCTTGAGAGCAGCGACGTCATGCGACGCGTGCAGCGACTCCGAAATAGCCTTCGCGAGCGCGTCGGCATCACCCACGGGGACCAATCGCCCATAGCGCCCATCCGCCAGAATCTCGCGTGGACCAGATGGGCAATCCGTGCTGACCACGGGCGTCCCGGCGTTTAGGGCCTCAACGATCACATTGCCAAAGCCCTCCGCGATCGACGACAACACATGAACGTCTGCCGCCTCATAGTACGGACCAAGACGATCCACAAACCCGGGCAGAAAAACGCTCTCAGCAATACCTAAGTTCGAGGCTTCCGCAACTAGCGATGACCGGAGATCGCCCTCGCCGAGGATCAGCAGCTTTGTATCAGTCGTTCGCCGCAGCACAGCGACGCTGCGCAGAAGAGTCGAGTAATCTTTTATCGACTTGAGCGTACCGACGGCTAACAGCTTGTGATGCTCACCCTCGCTCCACTCCCGTGGCGCGATCGGATGCGAGTCGGCGGCGAGGACGCGATCGCCGACGATAGGGTTGTAAATCACCGCGATTCGATCGCGCGGAATGCGTGCGAAAATGGCAAGATCGTCGGCGGCGCCGCGCGACACCGTGACCACGGCACCGGCCCGCAAAAAAAGAGAGCGCATGGATGTGCGCGCAAGCCATTCCACAAATCTGCGCGACAAGAGCTCTGACTTCGACCAGGTTGAATGCTCCACAGCCACCACGTTGCAGCTGACACGGGAAACTATTCGCGCAGCGACAGCCATAGCCGTAAGTGGCCAGATGTTCGCCATCATCGCGTTGGGTTTCGCACTTCGAAGGTACTTGACCAACGGCAGAAACGAGTGACGTATCCGCGACGCAGAAAGCTCCACCACGTTCACCCGCGGATCGAGCAGCTTGAGAAAAGCTCCAACTGATCGCAGCAGTACCATGTCAACGGCTACGCCACGCCGTACAAGCGTATTGGCGACATTCACGCAAACTCGCTCGGCGCCGCCCCCAGCGAGATTTGTGATCAGGATCGCTACTCTTGCCGACATGACTCGTCGCTGTCCAAGGACCGAATGACTTTGGCTGGCACGCCAGCCGCGAGTACATCGCAGGGAATGGGCGTCCGCACCAACGCGTGCGCACCAACTACGCTTCGATCGCCAACCGATCCTCCGCGCAAGACAGAGGCTTTTGCGCCGATCCATACGTCGCAGCCAATTCGTATGGGGCTACTCTGAAATCCCGCGATCCTTATCGGCCGCTTCGCAATTCGATGATCTTGGTCACGGATAACGACGTACTCCGCGATGAGCGTATCGCTCAGAATTTCGATACGATCGCGGCAAACGATGACACATCCATGGCCGATAAACACATCGTCGCCGATTGTTAGAGTTCCAGATTGCACAACAATCTGGACACCATCGCTCAAATGGACTCTTTGCCCCAGATCGATGCGCCCGTCATCCGTTGCTTTCAGTCGGACCGCCCGCCCAAAATGACATTCGGCGCCTATGTGGATATGGGAGTTGAAAAAGGCCGCGAAACGCGTTCTAGCAGTACGAACCCGTCCCGCGACGAGTTGGAACGACGACCCAACCTTCCTCATAAACGTTGATGCAATTGGATTTCGCACTACCAATCCAAGTCACAGCAGAACGCGGGCAATTCGTATGCGGCCCTCGGCCAAACTTTCGAGTCGGACGTGGCTCGGATCTGGAAGGCAAGTGCAGGTATAACGTGAAGGATCGCCACTCGACGGTCCCGGCATTTTCGGCACATCATTTTCGAAGAGCAAGCAGCGTTGCCAGTAACTTGCGCGGAAGCAGAGAGAGCAACAAACCGAGGATCACCGTGAAGTCGCCCAAGTACGATGGCCGCAGTTTAATCGCCGCCAGCAACGCTACCCTCGCCTTCGAGGACGCTTGCTCAAGCATGATGGCCTCCAGTCCCTTCAAACGGTGCAGGCGCGCTAACGGAATTCGGCGGAGACCGCGAATATCCGCGGGAAGATCAGTGCGATCGAAGAACTCGTTCCAATAACGCAAATTGTCGACATACATCATCGCAGACTGTCGACCAGTATTGAACTCATGGTCGCGCATAACAGCAACAATATCCTCCACAAAGTCAAATTTGTACTTTAACGCGATCTTGAGATAGATCGCTTCGCCTTCAGCCCTGTACGACTCATCAGGTATTGCGAAATCAAAGCACTCGCGGCGAAACATGGGTGTCGCCGGATACACGAAATTCCCGTGAGTTATAAGGCGCCGTAGCACTTGCCCTCGAATTAGTGGGAGGTCGACTGGAACGGTCCGCCCCGTATCACTAAAGTACCTGAGGCCGCGACCATAGACTACGCCGGTCTCATTGTCGCACTCAAGAAATTTCCTCACTTGAACCGAAAGCTTTGATGGCAGATACCAGTCATCGGACGGGAGAATACAAACGTACACGCCTTTGGACATGGCCAGCGCTTGGTTGACTACGGCGCTCTGCCCGCGATTAGATTCGTTCAAGACGATTCGAAGTCGAGGGTCAGCGGGTAGAGTGGCCATCACCCTCGCCGTTTGATCGCTAGAGCCGTCGTCAATGACAATTAGCTCGAAGTTGTCGTAGTCTTGCGAAAGTACGCTGTCAACGGCGGCAACGATGTACGTGGCGTGATTGAACGAGGGAATGATGACCGTGACTAAGGGGTTATTGCTCATTTAGATCGGCCAGCCACCCTTCGTACGAGATTCTGAAATGTAGGATCCAACCATGCGACGGAGAACCAGCACATCAATGCAACGGCGCCAAACAGATACCGCACTGCGACCTCTGAGTGACTCGAGACTAACGCCGACGCAAGAGACAAAAACACGGACACGCTTATAGCGCGCAGTGTCGGAGTCGACAAACCAACCGACAGCATTCGGTTTACCGTCGCTAGGACAACAAGAAAGTTCAAGCAATGTGAACCAACGTACGCGTAACCCAAGCCAACCAAACCAAACCGCGATACGCACATCCAACCAGCGCCTAGAAACACTAGCAACCACAAGACGTAAGTAACACTGTACGCGCGAACTCGCTCTTGCGCGAGAAGCGACAATCCTATCGTCTCCGCGCTCACTCTAAAAATGTCGCCGCAAACAAACAGAATCAGCAACGCCGCTGCAGCAGCAAATTCGGCGCTAAACAACGCAACAAGCAGCTCCTGCGCTCCAACTATTAGGCAAATAGCTATCGGTGCCAGCGCGTACATATAGGCCGAACAGGCTTCATTTATAAGTGCCGTGATTTGCTCGCTAGATGTCTTTGCGGCTAGCAACGGAAAATAATAGCCAGAAGCGGAAGCATAAAGAACTCCAAAGTACAGGCTGCTGACTCTCCAAGCTACCGCGTACAGGCCACTGGAATAGACGCCGAGTTCAAGCACGATCCACCGTGAAACCGCAATAGTGGACAGTAGGCTTAGGGTGACAAGAAGTAGACCACTCATGCCGAAGGCGAAGTTCTCGCGAATACTCGCCAAGCGAAAGTGCGTGTACCACAACCGAACAGGCGCAATCGTTACTTTCTTGCTCACGAACCATATCTGCACGACGAGCTTCAGTAAATTTGATAAGCCAAACGACAGCACTGCGCCACTAAGACCAGAGTACTGAACAAGGACAACAAATAGAGCGAGGGACGCAAGATCGCTCACCACCTGCACAGTGACAATCTGCTTGACCAACTGTTTCGCGCTCGCTAAGCCTGCGTAAGTTTGGGTAGCGATCGCTACGGGCACGCTACAAAGTGCCATCGCGACAAGCGATGCGCGGGCACCGCCATCATTAAACAGAAGTTGAGACAGGTGCGACGAAAGCAAACCCGCAGCCGAGGTCATTAGCACCGAAAACGACGTCAAAAAAACGAGCGCTGTGACGAGGTGTCGGTTCAACTCAATATCGTCCGCACCAACGTTGGAACGCGACATTTGGCGCACAATGCCATTGTAGTAACCCAGTCCTGAAACCGTGTAAAGCAAGCTCCACGCATTGGTAAGTTGCGTGAAAACCCCCACGCCCTCGACTCCTAACGCCACAGCTCCAACTTTGCCTTTCACTACCTGCGTCAACGTGCCGACCACCGACCCAGCACCAAAGGCCGCGAGCGCCCGCGCAAACTTGCTCATTTTGGGCGGTCCTTAAGTACACGTGCAGGAGCGCCGCCAACGATCTGGAACGGTAGCACATCCCTTGTGACAACACTATTGGCTGCGATGATCGCGCCCCGTCCAACTTTCACTCCCTTGGTAATGACGACTTGCGTGCCAATCCACACGTCGTCATCGATAATGACCTCCGAACTGGAATAGCCTTGCAAGACGATTGGAATTTCCCGGCTGCAAAATTCATGATCAACATCCAAGATATAGACGCGCGGCGCCAGCATGCAGTTCGCCCCAATCGTGACTCGCAACGACGAGGTGACTATCACTTGTTCATTCAGGACACACCCGTCACCAATGCGAATGTCGCCGTCGCCAGCCAACATTACGCCCCGACGCAACATCACGCGACGCCCGAGGTACACTCTACAGCGGCCTAAAACTCTCACGCGTGACTCCATTGCACATCGATATCCCGATGCCTCGAAACGCCAAGACTGAAACCAAAATCGGACGATCGCGGCGTACCCAGAGTAAGTCCGTAGCGTGTGTGCGAATGCTCGTAGAGTTCTAGCTATCAATGCACGACACCTGCTAGGTTGCTGCCACTACTTGAGCGACGACTGCAATTAAGCGTTCCATTTGGGTCACAGGCAGATGCGGTCCAATTGGAAGACTCAAAACTTCTGCCGCCATTTGATTTGCAATTGGGTATGCATCGCCACGGAAACGGCCCGAAGCGTAAGCACTCTGCGCGTGAGGTGGGATCGGGTAATGAATCATGGAAGCCACGCCCGAGTCATTTAGTCGCGCTTGCAAACTGTCGCGACGCGAATGACGCACAACATACAAATGCCATGCCGACTCGGCCCAGATTGGTGTCCACGGCAGTGCCACCTGCAGCCCCTGCAGCGCGCTTTCGTATGAAGCTGCGAGAGCGCGCCGGCGCATGTTCCATGAATCAAGGTGCGTTAATTTCACTCGCAGGATTGCGGCTTGGAGCGGATCGAGTCGGCTGTTGTAACCGGGGACTTCATTTACGTACTTAATGTTCGAGCCATAGTTGCGAAGCACGCGAATTCTTTGCGCAAGTTCCTCGTCGTTGGTGGTTACCGCGCCTCCGTCGCCCATTCCCCCGAGGTTCTTCCCCGGATAGAAACTCCACGCAACGGCATCAGCGTGCGCACCAATTCGACGGCCCTTATAGCGCGCTCCGTGCGCTTGTGCGGCGTCCTCAACCACACGTAACCCACGCGATCTAGCTATCAGCAGTATGGCATCGATATCCGCCGGTTGCCCATACAAGTGGACAGGCAAAATCACCTTTGTTCGCGGCGTGATCGCAGTCTCGATCCGACTAGGGTCGATGTTAAATGTTCGCGGGTCCGGCTCCACCGGGACCGGAGTCGCGCCACAATGAGTCACGGCTAACCACGTCGCGATGAATGTGTTGCTGGGCACGATAACCTCATCTCCAACACCAACGCCCAGCGCTCGCAACGTTAGATGAAGAGCGTCGAGACCGTTTGCCACGCCGATGCATCGCTGAGCACCGCAGAAGCTCGCATACTCATCCTCGAACGCGGCCACTTCGTCTCCGCCGATGTATTGTCCGCTGCGAAGCACCCGCGAGACTGCTGCGTCCACTTCGGTCTGAATTTCCAAATATGCGGCCTTCAAATCAAGGAATGGCACATTCATAGGGATACGTGTTTCGCCGCTAGAAAGTCCACATAAGTTCGGAAGTAGTCGTCTTCGTCGTACTTGTTAGATGCAAGCACCATACAAACCGAGCCAGACGAAAAATTATCAAGTTCTCGCCAGATCATTGGGCAAACATACAACCCCGAATATGATCGATTTAGGTGATGTCTAGCTTTAGTGTTGCCATCGTCTAGTACGACGTCAAAACTACCGGACATCGCTATGATCAACTGATGCAACCCCTTGTGGGCATGCCCCCCCCTTTCCGCGCCGCCCGGCACGTCGTAAAGGTAGTAGACGCGCCTAATATCAAACGGGACGTGCGTCCCGCCTTCAATGAAGGTCAGGTTGCCGCGCGGGTCGGAAATTTTGGGCAAAGCAATCGAACGACACATGGCGATGCTGAACTGCGGCATGTCTGCAATCATCTGATACTCCGGTCAATGGTGGCGCGAGCGGGATTCCCCACCACCGTAGTATTCGGCGCGACGTCGGAAACGACGACCGCGCCCGCGCCTACCATAGCATTGGCCCCTATTCGCACGCCTGGCAGAACAGTCGCTCCTCCGCCAATGGACGCCCCGGATTCAATCCAAGTGCCCAGTGGGCGAAACGCTCGATTGCCGCTTTTAGGAAGCACATCGTTAGTGAAAGTTACGTTAGGCCCAATGAACGCATCATCGCCAACTCGCAATCCGTCCCACAATTGCACTCCGCTCTTGATGGTCACGCGATCCCCGACTACGACATCATTTTCGACAAAGCAGTGAGAGCAAATGTTGCAATCGCTGCCGATCTGCGCAGACGGCAGGACAACAACGAACTGCCATATTCGCGTACCCGCCCCGATTGTGCGGGACTGAACGTCTGCCGTGGAATGTATGAACGGATTCGTCATTGTGCATTTTCTCCAACTTCGGCAGCATGCCGCGATATCTCGGCAATTACCGCAGCGAGACTCTGAAAATTACTGAGCGCATGCGTCCGTGGCTGACGCAGATTTGCACGACACATTCCCAGCGAAACTGTGTGACTGGTACTCATGATTGTTGTTGAAGATACCAAGGCGTTGCCAAATCCAAACCCCGCCCAATTCGGTGCGTAGGCTCGTAGCCGAGTAACGTCACGGCCTTGCTCACGTCGGCAAGACTATGCCGAACATCCCCCGCCCGGAAATCTCGGTACTCGGGTTTGGCGTTGGGGTCTACGCCGTGGGGGACGAGGTTGTCGCGAATGAGGTTGAAAAGTTCGTTGAGCGTGGTGCGGTCGCCGAGGGCCATGTTGTAGACCTGGTTGCGCGCTTCGGGGTTGGTCGTCGTTGCGGCGAGGATGTTGGCCTGGACTGCGTTGGCGACGAAGGAGAAGTCGCGGCTCGTTTCGCCGTCGCCGTTGATGAATACGGTTTCGCCGTTGAGGAGCGATGCGGTCCACTTCGGGATGACGGCGGCGTACGCGCCGTTCGGGTTTTGCCGTGGGCCGAACACGTTGAAGTAGCGAAGGCCGATGGTTTCGAACCCATAGTTCCTCGCGAAGGTGTCGGCGTAGAGCTCGTTGACGTATTTGGTGACGGCGTACGGGCTGAGCGGTTTGCCGATGGTGTGTTCGACCTTCGGAAGAGCCGGGTGGTCGCCGTAGGTGCTGCTGCTCGCGGCGTAGGTGAAGCTCGCGACCTTGGCGTCGCGCGCGGCGACGAGCATGTTCAAAAAGCCGGTGATATTCGCCGCGTTGGTGGTGATCGGGTCGGCGAGGCTCCGCGGAACGCTGCCGAGCGCGGCTTGGTGCAAGACGTAGTCGACGCCCGCACACGCCCGTTGACAGTCGGCGAGTTCGCGAATGTCGCCCTCGATGAATTTGAATCGTGCCCATTGCTCCGGCGAGACGAGGGTCTGCACTTCGTCGAGGTTGCGCTGGAATCCGGTGGCGAAATTGTCTAGACCGACGACGTGTTGGTCGAGCTTAAGGAGCGCTTCGAGCAAGTTCGACCCGATGAATCCGGCGACGCCTGTGACGAGCCACGTTTTTGGCTCGGCGCGCGATCGCTCTTGTGCGCGCTCGTACGCGGTGGGGGTGGGGTTCATGTTGGCGTTCACAGTCGAAGGTCGGTTTCGTCTGCGGTGAAGACGTACTTGAGGTCGAAGATTTGGTGCGATTCTTTGCCGAGCGCACGGATCGCGTCGATGCCCATGGCTTTGAACTCGCGGTGCGCGACGGCGATGACGATGGCGTCGTAGGTGCCTGCGGCGGGCTGCTCGACGGGCGTGATGCCGTATTCGTGCACGGCTTCGGCGGCGCTGACCCACGGGTCGTAGACGTCAACACAGACCCCGAAGTCGGCGAGCTCACGCACGATGTCGACGACGCGGGTATTCCGGAGGTCAGGACAGTTTTCTTTGAAGGCGAGGCCCATGATGAGCACGCGCGCGCCGTCGACTTGGATGCGCTTGCGGGTCATGGCTTTGATGAGCTGTGACGCGGCGTACGCGCCCATGCCGTCGTTGAGGCGTCGCCCCGCGAGGATGACTTCGGGGTGATAGCCGATGGCCTGCGCTTTGTGCGTGAGGTAATACGGGTCAACGCCGATGCAGTGGCCGCCGACGAGACCGGGGCGAAACGGCAGGAAGTTCCACTTGGTGCCCGCCGCTTGGAGGACGGCTTCGGTGTCGATGCCCATGCGGTTGAAAATGAGGGCGAGCTCGTTGATGAGCGCGATGTTGACGTCGCGCTGTGTGTTTTCGATGACCTTCGCGGCTTCGGCGACGCGAATGCATGGGGCTTTGTGCGTGCCGGCAGTGACGATCTCGCGGTAGAGCGCGTCGACGGCCTCGGCGACGTCGGGCGTGGAGCCGGAGGTCACTTTTTTGATCGTGGTGACGCGGTGCGTTTTGTCGCCGGGGTTGATGCGCTCGGGGCTGTAGCCCGCGAAGAAGTCCACGTTGAATTTCAGGCCCGAGACGCGCTCGAGGACAGGGACGCAGTCTTCTTCGGTCGCGCCGGGGTACACGGTGGATTCGTAGATGACGATGTCGCCGCGCTTGAGCGCCTTGCCGACGGTTTCGCTGGCTTTGATGAGCGGCGTGAGGTCCGGCCGCTTGAATTCGTCGATCGGCGTCGGGACGGTGACGATGAACGTGTCGCACGCGGCGAGCGCTGCGCGGTCACAACTGAGCGTGAGGTGCGCGGCGGCGGCGAGTTCTTCGCGGGAGGTTTCGAGCGTGCGGTCGTGCCCGGATTGCAGCTCTTTGATTCGGTTTTCGTCAATGTCAAACCCGAGGACACTGCGTTTTTTTCCGAATTCGACGGCGAGTGGAAGGCCGACGTATCCGAGCCCAATGACTGCAATTTGCTTCCGCACCGACACCTGCAAACTCTGACTCCCCGTTTTATCTATCGAACCGATGTGCGCGACGGCAGGCAGTACCTACGCAGCCACGAATATCACATTGTCATTTTTGCATTAAGTCACGAATCTGCCTAGCCGCTTTCGCAGCTATGTTCGAGCACGCCGATTGCGTTTTATCAATTGCATCGCAATCTGCGCCGCGTCTTGAGGCATGTGCACTCATTCGCTTGCCCGCGTAGATGCACGGGCGAGCACGACCACGCAATCGTTCGACCTATTATTGACGCCCGATGACGACGACCACCACCTCTTCTCGCCGCGCCCTGCTCGACGCGCTCACCGCGCGTTCGTTGGATGCCGCTGCGTGGTCGCCAGCGTTGATCGATGCTGTCGTGGCCGAGGCGTTGCAGGCGAGTGAGATCGAGCGGCTCACGCACGTTGCCTCGCGCGCGGACGCGGCGAGCGGGCTCGCACGGGTGGCGAACGCTGCGGACGCAGCAGCGCAACCGACGCGCGTGCTCTCGGGTTGGCAGGCGTCGCTGACGGTGGAAGTTTTGCAGCGCCTCACGAACGCGGACATCGTGGCGCGCGTGTTCAAGGGCGCGCCGTTGGCGGCGTGGCTGCACGGCGACGCGACGGTGCGAAATTCTTGCGACATTGATGTGTTGCTGCGACCGGCGGACGTGCAGCGCGCGATCAGTGTGTTGATGGCGGACGGGTGGAGCTTGCCGTTTAATTTGCGCGCGGAACACTTTGACGCGGCGTTGCTACGACGGTATCGCGAGGTTCCGTTGAGTAATTTTGGCGGGACGTTTTCGTTGGATTTGCATTGGCGGCTTACGAGTGACTGGAACGAGCGCGTCGTGGACGAGGCAGCGTTGTTGTCGCCGAGCGCGGAGACAGTCATGGTCGCGGGGCGCGCGCTGCCGTGGTTCGCGGCGGCGGACGTGTGGTGTGTTCAGCTTTCGCATGTGGTGACGTCAGACTGGCGCGGGCTGAAGGCTTGGGTGGATTTGGCGTGGGCGAGCGATCGTCTTGGCGTGGACGATTGGGCGGCGGTGGCTGCGCGATTGGACACGCACGCGGCGTTCGGTGCGCCGGCCGTCGCGGCGGTTGCGGCGCGGGTTTTGCACGCGGTGTTCGCGCGAAGCGTTCCTGCGCAGATTGCGACACCGGTTTTGCGCGCGAACGTTGCGCGCCGCGTGGAAGCCGTTGCGGCGGCGGCAGCGCGGCACCTGCTTGGTGAAGATGAAGCGAACGGCTCCGCCTCGGAGCAAAGTGCGATCGGTTTGCTCCGGGGCACGGCGATCAGCCGCGAGTCGGCGCTGGCGCGCGCCCGCGCGATGACCACGCGGTTAACCACGCCGGCGCTAGACGACGTGATCGACGCGCACGGGGAGAAGCGAACGACAGCGGGAGCGGCACTCGAGATGGCCGCGAGACGTTGGCGCTCGTATCGCGGCTAGACTGCAAGCGGGTGATTTATGGCTTTTTGGCTGCAACGACAGCCTGGCGGTCGTTTCAGGCATTTTTTCCATTAAGTCAACAAGTTGCTTTTTGTACCTCAAACGACCGCCCAGCTGTCGTTTGATCGTAAAAGCTGTAAATCGAGTTCGTCGCTGGTGCAGCGCGCCGGTCGCGACTCTCGGCAAAACCAGCCTCGCCCATAAACTTGCGGCATGTTCACTAATCACCGCGCCCTGCTCGCCATCATTCGACCGCACCGCGCGGCGCTGGGTTGGGGCGCGCTGTTGATGGCGGCCGAGAGTGGGTTTGCGTTGGCGCTGCCGTACTTTGGCGGGCGCGTCGCTGAGGAATTTTTGCGGCGGCAAGACGTTGTCGTGGGTGCGACGTTGGCGGCGCTATTCGCGGTGATTACGGCGCAGGCGCTGCTGCGGTTTGCGAATGTGTACTTGTTGGGACGCACGTCGCACCGGTTTCTCGCGGACCTGCGCGCGCGCTTGTACGCGCACCTGCAGGCGTTGCCGATGGCGTATTTCAACGAGCGGCGGCGCGGCGATGTGCTCTCGGTGTTGGCGACGGATACGTGGCGCATCGGCACCTACGTTTCGTCAACGCTCGCGGGCGTGGTGAGCATGGTGCTGACGCTGCTCGGGTCGATTTACTTCATGTGGCGCATCGACGCGACGTTGGCCGCGTTGGCGATTGCGGCGATTCCGCTGTTCTATCTCGTGATCAAAATTTTGGGGCGCAAGGTGCGGCCGCTCGCCACCGCGCTCAACGAGGCGCACTGGCAGGCGTTCGCGCGCGCCGAAGAAAACCTGGGATTGATGACGATCATCAAGGCGTTTAACCGGCAGCCTCTGGAAGCGGCACGATACGCGCAGATGAACGAGACGATTCGCGATCTCGAAGACCGTGAGCTGTGGCACTCGGGCGGGCTTGCGCCCGCTGTGCGCTGGTTGGCGGGCTTGGCGGTGTTAACGGTGTTGTGGCTCGCGGCCGATCGCGTCGCGGGGCAAACGCTCGGCCCCGGCGCGTTGGTGACGTTTCTGCTGTACGCATCGCTCATGACGCAGCCGGTGAGCGCGTTGGCGGATTTGTACGGCCAGACGCAATCCGTGCGTGCGGCGCTCGCGCGGGTCGAGGCGACGTTGGCCGAAGCGCCGGAGGCTCTCGAACGCTCGGTCACGCGAATGGGGCAACCGGAACATACAAAAGCCCCCTGCTCCATCGAGTTTCAAAACGTAACGTTCGCGTACCCCGGCCGCGCGCCGGTGCTCTCGGACTTTAACCTGCGCATCGAGGCGGGCGAAACCATCGCGCTCACCGGCGAGAACGGCGCGGGCAAAACGACGCTCGTGCACCTGTTGCTGCGATTCATCACGCCACAGTCGGGACGGATTCTGGTCAATGATGTGGACATACAACATATGCAGCTGCAAGCCCTACGCGCGCGGGTAGGATTTGTGCCGCAACATGTGCAGCTTCTGAACGGCAGCATCCGCGACAACATCGCTTACGGCCGCCCAGACGCGACCGACGACGAAATCACCGCCGCGGCAAAAGCGGGCCAAGCGCACGCATTCATCGAATCGTTGCCCGACGGCTACAACACCATCATCGGCGATCAAGGCGTGCGTCTCTCCGGCGGCCAGCGCCAGCGCGTGGCGCTCGCACGAGCGCTGCTCGTGAACCCGCTGATCCTCGTGTTGGATGAGGCAACGTCGATGTTTGATGACCATGGCGAGACGGCGTTTATCAGCGATTGCGCGACCGCTCTCGCCTCAAAAACGGTGCTGCTCATTACGCACCGACCCGCAGCGCTCGCGCTCGCGCAGCGACAGGTGAAGATCGGTTAGCGCAGTAGCGTTTCGGTCAGTTGAAGTACCCGAGGTGAGCGAGCCGGCCGATGAGGCGCGTGAAGTCGACGTTGTCCATGGGCGGCGGCGTCGCGGCTTTTCCCGATCGCTCCGAAGGCCACCATTGAGCCCAGGCCTGTTCGGCGGCGCGATCGACAACCAAGGGCTGATCCGCCGGCGCACGAGCCGCCCACTGGCTGCGACTAGCCTCGGCGAGTGCTGCGGAATCGATCGAGCCGTCGGCTAATTGCAGAACCAGCGCAACTGCCGGCACATTGGGCAAGTGATACCCAAGCGGGCTGCTCAGTTCGCGCAAATGCAATGAAACTTCAGCGCGAGCCAGCGGTGTGGTCGTGGGTGCAGCGCCGTGTAGCGCTGCGATTGCGGTCGGCACAACGGCGAGTTCTGCGTAGCCATGCACCGCCAAGAAATCTGCGTCGTCGCGTTCGCGCGGCTCTATGCAAACGCTTTCAGGTGCGGCGGCATGAATTCGGTTCCATACGGCCGCTTGCGAGCGACTGACCGCCAAAACGTCTCCGCGATGCCAGTGCAATTCGCTCGGGCCACAACTGGCCTCGTCGAATGCGCCGCTGGAGCGCGCGTGAAGGAGGCTCGGACGCCCATCCCCAGGCCAGCTGCGCACGGCTAATCGTGGACCGCGGGCGAGTACGACATCGCGGCCGCCACTCGTGCCAGCAAACATGTCGAGAAGCTCCTGACGTGCGTGCCAAGACCGAGTGCGTTCGAAGAGTTCGCGAAGCGGCCCGGCAGGAATCAGTCGATCACAGGCCACCGTCGGGTTTGCGTCGCCGACCGCGTGAAGACCGAACCGTTTTGCGGTTGCCGCGAAATCACGAAAGTAATCAGCCCGAACCGGACCGCCCAAGAACTCGTGCGCGACGCCCGGATCGTTGCGCTCTAGGATTTGGCGCAGCTGCGAACGGACGATGTTGTTGATTACGTTGCGACCGGAATCGGGCGAAGCATCTGGCGTCTTCGGCGCATCCGGCGGCAACGCGGCGACGTACGCCTTCGCGGCTTCTAGACGTTGTGTAATGGTGCCCGCGCTTCCCACCGCGTCGAGTAGGCGACGTTGCGCGTCGACCACACCGACGCAGGCAGGTAGCGAAAGTATGTGCAGAATCGCCAAACCGTCTGCCGCGAGGCCGCGCTCGAACGTTTGCAATATCCGCTCGCGAACTACGTCGGGCACCCACGGGTAGGTTCCGGAGCATGTCATCAGGTCGTAGCGGGCAGCCTCCGGCGACCAATCCATGAGATCAGCGCAGATAAATTCGACGTTTGTGAACGCCAACGAATCCTTGAGCCTGTTTGCCTCGCGGATGTGGCCGTGCGAGCCGTCTACACCGACAAATTCGATGTCAGGGTGCAGCAGCGCCCCCTGCAACACCTGACGTCCGGAGCCACACGCGAGGTCACACACGACACGCGGGAGATGCTTGCCGTTTCCTTCGTTCCATGCTGCACGGTCGGGGTTTGCGGCGAACACGCTGGGGGAAAGCGCAGAGCGCCAATTGCTTCCGTACGGCAAGTCGTCGTAGGCATTGTCGAAATCTGCGGAGGGCAGGTGCATGGGTGGACCGATCAGTGGCGGTGGCGGTGGCAAGAATGGACGAGGCGATGGACGAAGTAGTTCAGAGCGCTTCGGCGGCGACACAATGATAGGGCGTGCTTTTGAAAACGAGCGCGCCGCATGGCATGGCACAATCGGCGTAACAGGCGCACGAGCACTTAAGCGTGCTCGTCGATCAGCAAATTTTTTTAGATCAGTTATCCCGTGAAAACCACCCGCGTTGTCCCCTCAAGTGACGCAATGTTTCGGCTGCTCGACGACGAGGCGGTGATTTTGGATTTGGCCTCAGCGACGTATTTCGGCCTTAATCCAGTGGGCGCGAGATTCTGGGGCTTAGTGTCAGAGAACCCGTCCTTTCCTGCCGCGGTCACCGCGTTGCTGAGCGAATTTGATGTCGATGAGACGACGCTGCTCACAGACTTGGAGGCGCTGGTCGCCGAATTGAGCCGCGCTGGATTAGTTCGTGTGGACGTCGATCACGCCGACGAGGCGCATTCGAACAATTGATCGAACACCACACATAGTTCAGGTGCGCGCGACGTCGTTAAGCTCTGCGAGGTGCGCGGCGATGGCGGCGCGCACTTCGGGTAATTTTTTGTATTGCCTGGGGTACACGAGGCTGAAGCACGGCACAGATTCTGCGACGTCCGCGAAACCACTGAAGTGCGCCCCAATTTCTTGGCGAGATTCGATATCGAGCAAAAAAGAATTGCGCATCAACGCCAAGGCGGCCTCGCGTTGCGAGAGGCGCGCGAAGGAGATGTCGTTGCCGCGAGCTTCTTGCAGGAAGTAGATGACGGGCAACGGCAACGCGTCAGCACAATGCGGCACCTCAGGACACGCAAAAAGCTGCTCTTTGTCGGTGTAAGCCAGCGGCGGCGCGACAGAAACAGCGCTACCGAACAAGCGCTGGCGACTGTCTGACCAAAGGCGCAAAGTCGCGCGGCTGGGTTCGACGAGGTAGCGCCCCGCTTCCCGCCGCAGGTAGAGCGCGTCGTCTGTCAAAAACGGCGAGCCGGAGACAGCAAAACTCGCTGCTAGTGTCGATTTGCCCGTACCCGATGGTCCGACAAGCGCGACGGCGCTGCCAGCGTGAGCTATCGCACTTCCATGAATTACGAGACGACCGCGCTTGCTCTCAACAAGTGGCGTCACTTGATGCACAAGCAAAAAATCAACCGTGTCCTGTGGAGTCGCCCCTAGGGTCTGTACGGAAATCCGCTCGCAGTCGGAAGCGATGTGAAACCGGGCAAGGCCAGCGAACTCAACGTATACGCCGCTCTCATCCCGTGAATACGTAGCGCAAAGTGCACCGTCGGGGAAATACGTCTGTCGGAAAACTGCAGCAGAAATAATTGAGAATCGCGACGAAAGTCAAAGGTTACGGAAAAAACGTCGGCCGCAATTGCACGGCGACAACCTGCGTGTACCCGGAAGTCAGGCCTTGCGAGACATAAGGAGCATGAATATCCCTTCCATGACGCCGCTAGGCCCGGCCTGCGTCAACTGGGCGAGAGGCCCGAATGTCGTCAGTGTCGGCCTCTCATACTCACGTTTGTTGCCTGCTGAAACTTGTGGCCCCAGCGATTTCGGTCGATTCATATTTCTCACCCCTGCGCACTAAAACTAGTAGCGTTTGCGATCAGCTGCACCGAGCTTCACGCGCCGCTCAGTCAACTCATTCGAGATGGTACACGGGCGCCGAATGAGAGACAAGTCGCGACGCAAGCAGCATCGCGGCACGGTTTCGAGCATTGGACAGTGCGGCGCACCGCGCTGAGCGCCGCGACGGACGGACTTCTAGCGAGAAATTTCCTCGAACTGTCGAGAGGAAGGCGAAAGTCAAAGCTGAAGCCTGAAGCGGCCGCAAACCGACGGCGACGATAACGCGCGAGCCCCGCTCAATCAGGCCATGCGCATCAAGCTCATCATCCCTGCGCCCTCCAGCACGCCGGTCGAGCCGGCTTGCGTCAACTGCGCGAGCGGCCCAAACACGCTTAGCGTAGGTCGTTCATAAACGCGTTTAGCGGGGGCGGGATCATTTACGTCAAAAGGTTCAGGTCTATTCATTTTCTATCCTTGCGTGCTCACATCGGTAACTCGACGCGTCCGATGGACAGATTCGCAAAATCCGAATTTGTCGACAGCACCCCGAATGGTACGCGGACATTGAATGGGTAACAAGCCGCGTGAAGAACGATTAGGTCAAATCTGCATGAGTCTTGCGCCAGCGCAGCAAAACTTCAGCAACCAGCCATTGATAGCCCGCCTCCTCTGTGGCTGTTCCACGGAGCAGTCTCTGGCGTCCCTCTTCATGCAGAGGCTCACGAAGCCACGAGATCAATTTTGTATCGCGGTCTCCCGCCGCATCAGCGACTAGGATTCGTCCGAGGCGGCCCCAGTAAAACGAGCCTGGATGTCCCGTCTGTCCGTCGCGCATGAGAATTTCCTCCGGCAGATAGGACGCCATCGCTGTGCGCAATGTTTGTTTGTAACGCCATAGAGCAGCCTTGGCGAACGGTGGCATTTGAACAGCGAACTCAATCATCCGTCGGTCAGAAAACGGACTGCGCGGATCGACGCCAGCTCGTTGCGCGGCAGCGCCGTAGACCTCATGCGCGAAGGACAAACTGCCGGTGACAAAGAGCTCGCCATGAGGGTTCAAGCCCGTTCGATCAGTCTCACTTTCGACACGTCTCGCGCGCTCGCGTTCAGATTCGTAATCGCGTGCGATCGCAGGCTCAATGATGCGCAAGTCTCCCGTGCTAAATCGTTGTTTGCGTAGGCGAGTGCGTCGAAGTTCAAGCAACGCCGAGGGCACGACGAAGCGAGCGAGGGGTTTGGATGCCTCCAGGATCGCGCCAATGCCTTGATAGCGATGCGCACCGACCACCACCGCGAGGGCATCCTTGATGCGCCAATGCGACATCGCCCAAACAAGTGAGCGGTCAGCACTCCAGAAAAGCATATCTCCGGCAATGCCGTCGAACACGACCGACGCACCGCTACGTTTGGCGGCGCGGTAGGCCAGCGCATTGGTCAATCCCGGAAGGAGCTCGTGCGGCTCGTCGGCCTCAGTCGCCTCTCGAAGCAAAGTCAGCCACTGCGCATCCACTGCTGTTGGCTCGATTACGGTTGGCACAAGATTTGTTCCATGCAACAGGCGCTGGGCGTGACGCCACTCCGCGCAAGCCTCGCGCGCCTCGCCAATTAGGGTGACCGTGCGCAACGCTCCATTCAACCGATCAGAAAAGTCTTGATGCAGAAGCGCAACAATGCTGGAAGAGTCCAAACCGCCGCTGAGCATTGCAGCGATCGGCCCAAGGCTGCGCACACGACATTCGACCGCTATTTTCAGCTGCTCGCGAAACGCCTCGGCACACTCAGCGGTGGAGGCATATTGCAACATCGGCAGATTGCGTGGGTCCCAATACCTTTGAATCTTGACTCCAGTGGTCGTCACTCGCAGCGTATGCCCCGCCGGGAGCCGCTCGATGTTCTTGTAGAACGTCCCGACCTGATCATCGCGATCATAGGCATTGACGACGTAGTCAAGCATTCGATGCTCGTTAAGCGATCGATCTATCGACGAGATGGAAAGCAGCGCTCCGATCTCGGAGGCGAAAGCGAACCACCCTTGACCGGCGTGTGTGTAGAAATGACGCGTTCCGGCTGCGTCGCGACATCCAAACAGCTTGCGCTGCTTCGCATCGAACACTACAAACACGCATTCGCCTACGATTCGGTTCGCACAGGCTTCTCCCCAAAGTTCATACGCGCGCAGCACGAGTTCGGCGTCACCGTGCGTTCTAAGGATTGCGCCGTGGCGCAATAGCTCGCGCCGCATCTCTTTGTAGTTATCGACACGACCGTCCATCACGAGCACGATTGATTCGTCCTCGTTCGTCAACGGGAGTGACTCCTCCAGAGATTCAGGTGTCGTCCGGAATGAGCACTGTCCAAGCCCGACCGAGCCGCTCACAAAGTGCGCGATGCCATCTGGGCCGCGCGCCGCCATGGAGGCCGTCATACGTGCGAGGTCAGTCAATGCGGCGTGTCGACCGTCGAAGTAGATGATGCCGACGATGGCGCTCATGGGGTTGTATCCGCGCGCGACTCCGGGGTACTGCGTTTGGCCAATGGCGCAAACTGTTGCGCGATGTCGGCTACGTCGTTGATCGGCTCGCCGGCGTGCTCGACCCATGCGTGCGCCGCTAGTTGCCCGTTTGCGTCAGTCTTGGCTCCGAGGACCAAGCGACAACTAATTTGACGTTTATCAAGGAGGCGACAAAGATAAACTGATCGAACGAGGCAGCGGGCATCAAGAGGCAGTATCGCCGCTACACTGTTCACCACGCGCGCCAGAGCAAGCGCCGTACTTCGCGGTTCGTGTGGTGACGCCTGTTCGTCACCTCGAAATGGGCGCTCTCTGGTTTCTCCCGACAACCACTCGGCCGAGAGACGATCAACAAACAACGCAACGACCGGCAATTCGATGAGCGCACGCAGCGCGACCGCTTTGTGCCCCCATTCAAGCGCTAAGAACTTTGTGAAGCTATTTGTCATTTTGTTAAGTAAGTTCGCAACGGCAGTCCAAACCGTGCCCTGCATCGCTTGGCGTCGCGCCTACGCTCGCCTTGCAGTTCGCTCCGCTTCATCGGTAATAACAGTTTCGGGCATCGCCAAGAAACTCGAAAACGCATCTGCCGCGCGAGGCTATCACTTTAACTTTGTGCGCGAGTCGACCCCCGTATGATCGACCTGCATTGCCATCTGCTGCCAGGCATAGACGACGGCCCGAAGGACCTTGCGACGTCGTTGGAGATGGCACGAATTGCGGTCGCGGACGGCATCACGAAGACATTCTGTACGCCGCATATTTACCCTGGACTCTACGAGAACACAGCCAATGACATTCGTAAACGTGTCGGGAGTCTGCAACTCATTCTCAAAAATCAGAGTATTCCGCTTGAACTGAGTTTCGGAGCCGATGTGCACCTCGTGCCGGGCCTTCTGGACGGTATTCGCAGCGGCAAAGTGCCGACGCTCGGAGACAGCCGTTACCTCCTTCTCGAACCTTCTCACCATGTCTGCCCACCACGTTTTTGCGAATCGGTGTTCGAGCTGATTGGTGCGGGTTACACCCCGGTCATAACTCACCCAGAGCGGCTGACCTGGGCGCGGGAGCATATGCAAGACTTCTTTGCCCTAGCGCGGAGCGGAGCGTGGCTGCAGGTCACCGCAGGCGCGTTGATGGGTACGTTTGGAGCGAACGCGCAACGCCTGTCCGAAGAGTTCGTCGGAGATGGCTGGACGGCGGTACTTGCCAGTGACGCTCACACCACGAACCGGCGCGCGCCGCTACTCAGCGCTGCTGTTGAGCGTGCGAGTCAATTGGTAGGCGCCGCGGAAGCCCGACGGATGGTTTGGGAGCGACCACTGGTTGTCGCGTCGAACGGCGCGCCAAGTGACGCTCGTTTGCCGCTCGCGTTGATAGGGACGAACCGCCCGAAGGCGGGCATAATGGACAACCGCTTTGTGCGATGGTTCTCATGGAGGCCAAAGCTTTGAAACTTCAAACTGCTAGAAATATTTTCGCGCGACGTCTACGCTGGCTCACTCGCATCAAGCCGTACGCGGCACTAGTTGCGGGTTGGGGTCTACTAGCGTTGCCTCCGACAATAACCGCACAACCATCGGCGCCGGTAGCACCTGCAGCCGGGTCCACCGCAGTGGTCGCCTTACCAGCCGCGCGCGACGGAGCGCGAGGCACAGAGGCCGACTACAAAATTGGGCCTCAGGACTTGATCGATATCTTGGTTTTCGGACAACCGGATCTAGGTCGGACCGTGCGTGTCAACACCAAAGGCATGATCAGCATGCCGCTAGTGGGCCACATCGAGGCGGTTGGTCTGACGGCACAAGCTTTGGAGCAGCGAATCGCGGAGCGGCTCAGCGAGAAGTATCTACAGGACCCACAGGTGACGGTGTTCATCAAAGAGTTCACGACGCTGCGATTCACGGTTGAGGGCGCGGTCAACAAGCCCGGCGTTTATCCGCTGGTTGGGCAGATGACGCTTCTCAGGGCTCTGGCGGTCGCAGGCGGACAAGGTGCCTTGAGTGATCTGAGCGAAGTTATGTTGTTTCGCATTGCTAGCAGTGGTGAACGCGCGACGGTTACGTATGACGTTGAAAAAATTCGCGCCGGCGACGTGCTTGATCCGATCGTGCAGAACGACGACTTGATCGTTGTGAAACGTAGTAAGTCAAGAACCGCACTCAAGGACTCGTTGTTTGGAGACATTTTGCAAACGCTCAATCCGTTCGCCCTAGTGAAGTAACCCACGATTGCACTCGCCAATGCGCATGGGGCCCCCTGTAGTAGCGCGTTCACAATACGCTGCACGAGACGCGAATCCCAGAGCCGAAAGCGGTGCACGGACTCGCACTATTTGGAGTTAATTTGACTGTTCCATCAGATCGCGCCAGGGATACCCGTACCGCGCTCGCCATCCGCCAAGAGACCGCACTATCCACGTACGTGGCTGCGCCAGCGAGTCCTGAGTTGGACGATTCACTGCACCTTCGAGACTTGTTACGCATTGTCTTGAAGCGCAAGTGGTGGATACTTTCGGCGGCCATTTTGTTGTTCGGTCTGGCATTGCTGTGGACGCTTTTACAAACGCCAATCTATCGCGCGACCGCAACGATTCAGATTGACCGGATGGCAGCGCGGGTGATCGATTTCAAGGACAGCGGCACCAGCGGCGAACAGTTTTCCTACGACGAGCGCGAGTTTCTGGCTACTCAGTACGAACTTTTACGCAGCAAAGCCTTGGCCGAGCGAGTCATGGAAACCCTCCGTCTTGACCTCGATCGCAAGCGCCCAGCGACAAAAGGGGGCACCGATTCGACGCCTGATGCCGCCGAGCGATCAGACTTTGTCGGAAAAATACTGACGACACTTCGCAAGCGCCGCGAGCCGTCCCTTAAAGACGATCAGCTGCTTGATCGCGAGTCGATTGTGGCCTCGCTCCGGGGGTCGGTGTCCATTGAGCCGGTCAGAAACGCGAGGCTCGTGCGCATCCACACGGACGGCAGCGATCCAGCCTTGGCCTCTCGCGTCGCCAACACCTGGGCACAAACCTTCATTTCTACGAACCTTGAGCGTCGCTTCGAAGCCTCGTCCTACGCGAAGACGTTTCTTGAACAACAACTCGCAAAGACCAAAGAGAAGCTCGAAGAATCTGAACTGCAGTTCAATCAGTACACGCGGCAAAAGCAGATCATTAACGTCGACGAGAAGACGAACCTCGTTGCTCAAAACTTACAGGAGTTCACGGGCGCTGTTGCCAAGGCAGAACAAGAGCGCATCAAGGCCGAAGCAAACTTTGCGGAAACCAAACGCAATTTGCAAAATTCGCGCGAACTGCTGGAAAGCAAGTCGCTCACGTCTTTCCGTGAAGCGAAGGCTAAGCTCGAAGCCGAGTATCAAGACCAGCTCAAGATTTACAAGCCGGGCTTTCCGAAGATGCAGCAGATTCAGAGCCAGATAGACGAGCTCGAGAAGCGCATCAAAGTCGAAAGCAAAACGGTGACCGACTCGATCGAGGGCTCCGCTCGCGCTACGTTTGAGGCGGCACGAACTCAAGAGAGTCAGCTGCGCGCTCGCGCCGATGCAGCGAGACGCTCGGTTCTTGAACTTCAGGATCAAGGAATACGCTACAACATTCTGAAGCGTGAAGTAGACACGAACCGCGAGCTCTACAACGGCCTACTTCAGCGCGTAAAAGAGGTAGGGGTCGCGGCTGGCGTTGGCACCAATAACATTTCGGTCGTCGACAAGGCTGACGTGCCGCTGTTTCCGTACAAGCCGGATCTGATGCGCAATGGTCTTGTCGGTTTGCTTTTAGGTTTGATGGTCGGGCTAGGCCTAGCGTTCTTGCTCGAATATCTCGACGATTCGATCAAGTTCCCGGACGAGGTGGAACGCTACACCGGTCTGACGCTCTTGGGTGTAATTCCAAAAGTAAACACTCGCGAGGGTTCCCCCACCGACCTGATCACTAAGGACCCGCGATCAGCGATGGCCGAGTCATATCGCTCACTAAGAACCGCCCTCCAGTTTTCGACGTCGCAGGGGGCTCCGCGGACGCTTGCAGTAACCAGTTGCACCAAAAATGAGGGCAAGAGCACGACCGCGTTTTCCGTGGCGCTCACGTTGTCGCAGCTCGGTAAGCGGGTTCTACTGGTTGATGGCGACATGCGCAATCCATCGCTGCACAAGCTGTTCGGATCGGATCACACGGCTGGGCTTTCCAATCTGTTGTCGAGCGATGTAGACCCCATTTCGGTCACTCGAAAAACAGCGCACAAGAATCTCTTCTACATCAGCGCGGGACCCCTGCCACCTAACCCGGCCGAGCTTCTGTCGGGTGCAAACCTGGCCAAATTGCTTAGCCCGACGTCATCAAGCTTCGATCACGTCGTGATAGATGCGCCTCCCGTGCTCGGTATTGCCGACGCCATCATTTTGTGCAAGCAAGTGGACGCGAGTCTCTTCGTTATTGAGAGCTCGCGCACACGAAAAGCGAGCATTCGGAATGCGCTGAAACGCCTCCATCAGGCTGGCGCACATCCCCTCGGCGCGATATTGACCAAGCTTCCAGGAAGCGCGTCAATTTATGGATATGGCGCAGAGTATTACTACTATGGCAACGACGCCGACGCACCTAAACTTGCCAAGAGCTAACGAAAATTCATGCTCAGCCGGATCGGACAACTCGAAAGAGACCTAGACGCGATTTCCGTGGGCGAGGCACTGCCGACGGTGGCGTGGGATCCGGCCGACGAAGAAATCGGCCCAGCGCTGATCGCTGCGGCTAGCGGCAAACACATCTGGTCGGATCTAGCCGATCTAGATGCTCAGCAAAACGCGGAACGTCGCCGCGTCGCAGCAGAACGTTATCTCTCGACTGTGCTGTTCCACCCGTCGTCAACGCACTATGCACTACTAGCAGCACGCTCCGACGCGTCGACCGCGAGCCTGCGCGACAACTACCGTCGCATGATCGCGCTCGTGCATCCAGACGCTCAACCGGTGGGCTTTCCACTTGATGCCGCAACACGCGTCAATCGCGCCTACGGCTTACTTTCTGACACCGCGAAGCGATTCGCGTACGACCAATCGCTAGGTCAAAGCTCTGCGAACCTTGGGAAATCTGTTGAGACCAAAAGCGAACGTGATCGTGCGCCCACGACGGACAGGCGCTCTCAGAAGTCGGCAGTGTCACGCGTAGGCTTACTTAAGCGATTCGGCATCCGTGCATCAAGGCGGAGCCTGCTCTGGCTCGCGGCCGCGCTGGTCGTACCGGCAATCGCGATCGTTTATCTGATGAGCGCGGAGAGCGAACCCGGCGTTCGCCTCGTTGAGGCGCGACCAGCCCTTGAGATGAGCGCGGAAGTTGCGCCCCCCACATCGCCGGTCGTGCCACCGGAAGTCGCATTGAGCGCATCCACATCCGTCGCTGCGGCCACGGATGCGATCTCACCTTCTCCGCGCCTCAGTAACGACCTTTCCGCCGCAAGCCGACGAATGCTCGACGCTGCGTCGACGCCATCGGTCGGGTCCGAGTCGGTAACACCGCAAGTGGCAGCCGCGGCAGTGCCGACGCCGAGCGCAAAACCGCCTGCACCGGCACGGCCATCCGTTGCGGTTAAGTCGGGCGCCCCGAACAGCCTTGCGGCCACGCCCAGCGCCTACGCTGCCACGGCGACCGACAGAAGTAAGGCAGAACCCAGCATCGAGCCCATCGCCGGCCCAACATCGTCGCCCGCCACGCCTCAGGCCGCTAGCGCCGTTCCCGCGACAACGATCAACGTAGCCGCAATGGCGTCACCGACCGAACCCGTGTCACGCATCCGCTCCGTCGACGTGGACGAATTGTTAGCTCGGTTTGCCAGTGCGTATGAGGCGGGTTCGCCACCTGCTCTATCAGCATTGTTTGCCCAAGGACTTCCCAATCGACGCGTTGTGCTTAGCGAATATGAGCAAGTTTTCCGCGACACTCGGCAACGAACAATTCGCTTTAGTCAGGTGAAGCACAGGTGGGCGGGCGAACGCGTGACGACGTCGGGCTTAGTCGCGCTCACGATGGTTGGGCAAGATGGCCAACCGAACCGACAGAATGCGTTCGTTGAGATCGAAACGGCGCTGGAGGTTAACTCGCTGCGTATCACTCGACTCGCGAACTATGCACAACGCTAGCAACACCGCCCGAAACCCTGTCGGCGAAGGCCGCAGTTTCGTCTGGGCGACGGCGTGTTTGATGTGTTGCGCTGCGGCTGCTGCGTTGTTCTTTTTTGGCGTAACACCGACGAGACTCGCACGAGCACCAGCAGTCACGGCGACGGATACCCAAAGTGCCACATATATCCGGCAGCGACCATTCGATGCGGTTGGCTTTTTAGCGTTTTTCGACTCAGTTGCAGCTCTAGGTCCATTGACCACACTGAGCGGCGAGCCAGCGCTCGTAGCCGCACTGAAGCTAGCTCCCGCCGAGCCCGGCGTCTTGAAAGCAGCGGTACGCCACGAGCTTACCGTCGGGTCTAAAGCTCGTGGGCTTGAGCTCGCGGCTTCGCTCGCAAGCGCATCGCCTGCTGATCAACCTGCCGCATTTGAGTTACTGCGAGGGCAAGTGGGGGCCGCGGAGTGGAGCACATTTTTCGCGCGAAAGTTGGATGAAAAATGGCCGCTTTCGGATTCGTTTCTCCAGCACGTGTGCGCCACGGATGTAAGCCCGCTACTCGCCGTCTCGCATCATCTGGCGTGGGAAATTGGCAAGCGAGCCCCCCTCTCACCGCAGGCGTTACTCTGTGTCGAAAGGCGACTCATCGAGGCGGGCCAAATCACGTCGGCATACCGCCTGCGGTTGGGTGTGTCGAGAAATCTCGGTCGTAGAGTGGATCATGTCTACAACGGCGGATTCGAGTCCGCTCCAAGCGGCAGCGCGTTTGACTGGACGATCAACGCGGGAGGTGAATATCGCGACGGTTTTGTCGCAACAATTCGCAACGGCGTCGAATTCGGAAATCTAAGCAACATTCTCCAAGTGCGCTTTACGGGGCAACCGATCCGAGGTCCCGTTGCGACGCAAACGCTGGCGCTGGCATCAGGCCGATACCGATTGTCGTACCGTGAGCGTTCCGTTGGCCTTGCTGGATCGAAACCTCCAATGTGGGCGGTGCGATGCCTGCCTACTCCAGACTTGCTGACCGTCGAACCTTGGGAAACGGGAGAAGCAACGCTGGACTGGACTACTAGAACGACGATCTTTTCAGTCCCGGAGCGCTGTCCTGGCCAATCATTGCGACTTGAGGCGCAAACGCGACTATCCGCGCTGGAAGGCATTCGCGGGACGTTGGCCACAGACGATGTGGTGATCAGCGCGGAGACCGTCCGGTAGCGAAGCGCATGCGCCAGCCGCGAAATTTGCGCAGCGCAATAAATGGGGTTAAACTCGGGCGCACTCAGCACGACACCGTTCAAAGGCTCGTCATGATCCGTAAAACATTTCTCGTAATCACTGCCGCCTTGTTGGCTTCAGCGGCACCTCTTGCGAATGCGCAACAAGCGTGCGATGACCCGGCCTACGCAAAACGCGAGACCATCGCGCAACTTCGCGATGTGGTTGGAAACGTGCTCGTAAGCGATAAAGCTGGCATGGGCTCCGCGGTCGACAAACAACGGGTCGCTAACAATGTGCGCATCACCACCACTTCACAAGCAGGTGTAGTAGTCGCTTTCGACTGTGGTTGCAACGTACCGTTGAAAGCCAATGAGCGTCTTGATGTCGTTGCGGGTCAGGCTTGCCCGGCGCTCCTCGCCGGCGTCAGCCCCGTTGCCACCAATGTCGCACTTGGGTCTGCCGCTGTGGGCGGTGCCTCCGGTGGCCTCTCGACACCGCTAGTCGTCGGAGCCGTTGGCGTGGGCGGCTATTTGATTTACCGGAACAACCGGAACGTGAGCCCGAACTGACGCTTGACTAAGCCTCTCGACTCGGTCGAAAAAGCCCTAGCGATATCGCTGGGGCTTTTTATTTTGTCGGCGCTCTTTCGTGGCGGAAATGCCGACGTGGTCGTCGACATGGCCGTCGCGCTCGCCGCTGTAATGTTTCTCGCACTCGCGTGGCAATCAGCGCAAAAGTCGCAGACGATGCCGAGCACCTATTCGCTGCCACTCCTCGTCGCCGCCCTAGCGCTCATCTGCGTGTACGGCGCGCTTGGCTTGGTGCCGCTTACTGAGCCGACGTGGTTACGCATCGCTGGGCGGGCGTTTTACGCGGAAGTACTACAGACGCTGTCAGCAGCGCCGTTTTCTGTTCGATCCTTCGCGCTTTCGATTGACCCACCGGGCACAACGCTCGCGCTCATGATTGCGCTGCCGTGCATCGCGATCGCAATTGGCACGTCACGCCTCTCTGAGCAACGGCTTCGGCTGCTGCTCGGAGTATTTTGTGGACTCGCCATCGGCGAGGCGCTCTTAGGGTTGTTGCAGCTAGCGTTGGGTTCGCCCTCATTTCTTGCTTTCGGCGAAGCAATCGGTGGAAATCGCGCGGCCGGAACGTTCGTCAACAAAAACCACTTCGCAACGCTCTTGGCGATGGCCCTGCCGCTGCTGATTATGCGAAGCGCTGGACGCATTCGCTTCGGCTCGTCAACAGCGAGCTCGTTAGTGCGAGATGTTTGGTGGAGCATCGCAACCGCTGTCGTGGTCGCGGCGCTTGTGTCGAGCGTTTCCCGTGCTGGCACGAGCGCAGGCGCGCTAGCGGGGCTTTTGGCCCTGATGGCGTGCACGTCTGGCAGTCGCCGCGCATCGCGAACGCGGATCGCGATGGCAATACTGGCGGTGACTGTACTCGTCATCGTCGTTCCAACGGGCTTGAGCATGCTCTTTAAGTCAATCGAAGGCGACGCGTTGACGCAAGGGGCCGCAGGTCGTGCCACATTGAATCGGTTGACGTTCGCCGCGGCGCGCGAGTTCTTTCCTGTCGGGGCCGGGCTCGGCAGCTACAGCATCGCCTTCCAACGATTCCAAACCGCCGAGACACCGGGATATGTCGAGCACGCCCACAACGACTATCTGCAACTGTTGTTTGAGCTGGGCGCGGCCGGTCTGGTCGTGCTCGCTCTGCTCGCCGCCGCAGCGATGCTTGTTGCGCGTGATTGCCTTCGCACATGGCGCGTTTCGGGCCGAGCGGCCACGATGCAATCGGCGTGTTTTTTGGGCGTGTTAGCGTTTAGTTTTCACGCGTGGTTCGACTTTCCTGCGCACATTCCATCGATTGCGTGGATCGTCACGTTGCTCGCCGTCGCGGCGACGCGTCCGGACTTGCAAATGGACGCAAGCGCAAACCCGGTGACGGATAGTCACCGCAGACGCAAACGCGTGCATTCGCGGTCCATCGAACAAACCGCGTAGCTTGCCGCAGCGGTTTCGCTGGTGACGACTAGTCGCGCGACGGTGGACGGTTTGCGGGCTCGGTAATCGCACGGAATATTCCGCGAAAAATATCAACCTCTTCGCGCTCCAAGCGCGTGCGGTTGAAGAGTCTTTGTAGTCGCGGAAACAGGCGCTTTGGATTGTTCGGATTAAAGAACCCGACGTCGGTCAGCGCCTGTTGCATGTGCACGAACATCGCGTCGATTTCTGCGTGCGTGGCCAATTGAAATTGCGGCGCGCTGTGGCCTGCCGTCATTCCGGCCGCCATGCGCAGTTCATACGCAAACACTTGAACCGCGCTGCCTAAATTTAGCGAGGAATATTCGGGATTGGTCGGTACGAACGCGAGCGTTTGGCAGCTCAGCACTTCGGCGTTAGTGAGTCCACTCGATTCACAACCGAACACGATCGCCACTTTTCCTCGTACGGAACGCGCCACCATTTCGGTCGACGCCGTTCGCGCATCAGCCACCTCGCCCACAAAATCTCGCCCCCGCGCAGAGCTGCCCACCACGTACACGCAATCCGCGAGCGCGTCGGCGAGCGAGGTGTAGACGCGTGCTGCGTCGAGCACGTCTGTTGCGCCTGAAGCACGCGCATTCGCAATGTCGCTCGGAAACACATCCGGATTCACCAACCGCAAGTCGGACAACCCCATTGTTTTCATCGCGCGCGCGGCTGCGCCGATGTTCCCGGGGTGCGACGTGTGCGACAACACCACCGCAATCTGACTAAGCGGATTAAAATCAGGGGATTCGGTCGTTGTTTCGCTCATACGTGACGCTGGTTTCTACGTTTGATCGCGTTCATCGCCCACCCGCTCTTTCCACATTTTCGAAGTCTTCTCCATGCATCCGATGCTAAATACGGCTGTCAAAGCCGCACGCGACGCCGCTGAAATCATTCAATACGGCGCCCGCAACCTTGATCGCCTCACTGTCGAGTCCAAAGCGCCGGGCGACTTTGTCTCCGAGATTGATCGCAATGCGGAAGCCGCGATTGTAGATACGCTGCTCGGCGCGTACCCCAATCACGGCATCATCGCGGAAGAAGGCTCCGGTGAGACGCGCGGCAATCCTAACGCAAGCCACATCTGGATCATTGATCCGCTCGATGGCACGACCAACTTCCTGCACGGCTTTCCGACCTACTGTGTGTCGATTGCGTTGCAAGTCGAAGGCAAGCTCACACAAGCCGTAATTTACGACCCGAACCGCAACGATCTGTTCACTGCATCGCGCGGAGCGGGCGCGTTCATGAATAACCGTCGCGTGCGCGTCTCCAAAGCGCTGAAACTGCGCGAATGCCTCATCGGCACGGGTTTTCCGTTCCGCGACGGCTCGGACTTTGACGCCTACGTCACCCAATTCAAGAACCTCATGCCGAAAACGGCTGGCCTGCGCCGCCCCGGCTCCGCCGCGCTTGATCTCGCGTACGTCGCGGCTGGCTTCCTTGACGGTTTCTGGGAAATGAAGCTCAATCAATGGGACATGGCCGCAGGCGCGCTTCTCATCATGGAAGCTGGCGGCTTGGTCACCGGCATCGACGGCGAAGACACGTACATGGACTCAGGCTCCATCGTCGCGGGCACGCCGAAGATATTCCCGGAGCTTCTGAAAACGCTTCAGCTCAAGTGAGTGGTGAGTAGCAGTATGGCTTTTATGCTCTAACGACTGCTATACGGTCGTTACAGCAATATTTTCTATGAAGTCAACTAGTCTGTAATCGTATCCACAACCACCGCCCATTGGTCGTTAGCCGCGAAAAGCCATTAAAAAACTAGGAATGTCGTAGCCCGGATGCTCGCATCCGGGTTCCCGTGCAACATCGCGAAGCGATCAATCTGACCTAGCGAACAACCGAAACCCGGATGCGAGCATCCGGGCTACACACCGCCAAACGCCTCCGCGCCTCATGCAAAAACCCCACACCCCGATGATGCAGCAGTACCTGGCGCTCAAGGCTGAGCACCCGGACAAGCTGGTGCTTTATCGCATGGGGGATTTTTACGAGGTCTTTTTTGACGACGCCAAGCGCGCTGCCAAGCTCCTTGACATCACGCTCACCGCGCGCGGCGAATCGGCCGGGGCGCCGATCCCGATGGCGGGCGTGCCGTTTCATTCGCTTGACGGCTACCTCGCGCGCCTCGTGCGTGCAGGCGAAACTGTTGCTATCGTCGAACAAGTCGGCGTGCCGGGCCTCACCAAAGGCCCGGTCGAACGCAAAGTAGCGCGCATCGTCACGCCGGGCACCGTTACCGACTCTACGCTCGTCGATCCACGCAAAGAAACAATCCTCGCTGCGGTCACGCTCGACGGCGCGCGCGCGGGCATTGCGCTCATTAACGCCTCCAGCGGCACGCTCGTACTGCGCGACGTGCAAACAAGCGAGCTCGCCGCCTACATCGCGCGCAAAGCCCCCGCCGAAATCGTGCACGCCGAAACTACGGGCAACGCGTTGCGTGGCTTGATTGGCGAGGCCGTCATGTTGCGCGCACGCCCCGACTACGAATTCACCAGCGTGCGCAGTAGCGACGAGCTCACGCAGGCGCTCGGCACGACGACCATCGCGCATCTCGACATCGAACGCGTTCCGCTCGCTATCAACGCCGTCGGCGCAGGCCTCGCGTTCGTACGCCTCGTCAACGGCGGCACGCGGCTGCCTGTCTCCACGGTGCACGTCGAACGCGCAAGCGAAGCCTTGGAGATGGACGCCGCTACGCTCCGGAATCTCGAAATCGCACAAACGCTGTCCGGCGCGACCGAACCGACGTTGCTCTCGCTCCTCGACCGTTGCGAAACGGCAGCCGGTTCGCGCCTCTTGCGCGCCCTGCTCTGCGAACCGCCGCGCGACCAAGCCTTAGCGCGCGCGAGACACGACGCAGTCGCGACACTCGCACGCGACCAAGCCGTGAACTTCCCAGCGGTGCAAGATTTTCTACGCGGGCTCTCCGACATCGAACGCATCGCCAGCCGCATCGCGATGGCGAGCGTCCGCCCGCGCGAACTCGCGGGACTGCGCACCACGCTCGCCGCACTGCCGCGCCTGTGCGCTCTCCTTGCGCAGGCAAGCGACCCGACGCTCGCGCGCTTGAGCGATGGCATCAACGTGCCGCCGGATTGGCTCGCGCTTCTGCAACGCGCCGTGATGGATGAGCCCGCGCTCGCTGTG